>CAVXZM010000017.1:0-954981 GCA_963766315.1 uncultured beta proteobacterium | reverse complement strand
GCTCAGGCCAGCCGCCCGTGGCACTGCTTGTACTTCTTCCCGCTCCCGCAAGGACAAGGATCGTTGCGCCCGACCTTCGGCACCCCACCCGTCGCGACGCGTGACGACGCCATCGCCGCCGCCACCGCGCCCATCGCCGCCTCGGCCGCCGCCGACTCGCTGCCGCGCTCTTCCGAGACGCTGCCGTCGTCGTTGGGGTGGGTGTAGGTGACGTTGCCGATGTGCTCGGCGCGCTCCTCGATCGCCAGCGCCGCTTCGCGCACTTCCTCTTCCGACTGGATGCGCACGCTCATCAGGATGCGCGTCACGTCCATCTTGACGACGTCGAGCATCTGCGAGAACAGCTCGAACGCCTCGCGCTTGTATTCCTGCTTCGGGTTCTTCTGCGCGTAGCCGCGCAGGTGGATGCCCTGGCGCAGGTAGTCGAGCGCGGCCAGGTGCTCGCGCCAGTGCTGGTCGATCGACTGCAGCAAGATCATCCGCATGAAGGGCGTGAACTGCTCCATGCCGACGCGCGCGACCTTGCTGTCGAACTGCTCGTCGGCGGCCTGCTGCACCTTCTCGACGATGTCTTCGTCGTTCACGTCGTCGCTCTTGTCGACGTGGGCGGCGAGCATGACGTCGACCTTCCATTCCTCGGCCAGCACCTTCTCGAGACCCTTCAGGTCCCACTGCTCCTCGACGCTCTCGGCCGGAACGTAGGTGCGAACGACGTCTTCCATCGTGCTCTTGCGCAGGCTCTGGATCTGCGCCGCCAGGCTCGGTGCCTCGAGGATGTCGTTGCGCTGCTGGTAGATCACCTTGCGCTGGTCGTTGGCGACGTCGTCGTACTCGAGCAGTTGCTTGCGCACGTCGAAGTTGCGCGCCTCGACCTTCCTCTGCGCGCCCTCGATCGAGCGCGTGACGATGCCGGCCTCGATCGCCTCGCCGTCGGGCATCTTGAGGCGCTCCATGATCGCGCGCACGCGGTCGCCGGCGAAGATGCGCATCAGCGAATCGTCGAGCGAGAGGTAGAAGCGCGACGAGCCCGGGTCGCCCTGGCGGCCGGAGCGGCCGCGCAGCTGGTTGTCGATGCGCCGGCTCTCGTGGCGCTCGGTGGCGATGATGCGCAGCCCGCCTTCGGTCTTGACAGCGTCGTGCAGGCCTTGCCACTCGTCGTGAAGCTTCCTCGCGCGGGCGAGCTTGTCTTCGGCCGCGATCGTCTCGTCGGCGTCGATGATCTTGATCTGGTTCTCGACGTTGCCGCCGAGGACGATGTCGGTGCCGCGCCCGGCCATGTTGGTGGCGATCGTGATCACGCCCGGTCGGCCGGCCTGGGCGACGATGCCGGCTTCCATCGCGTGCTGCTTGGCGTTGAGCACCTGGTGCGGCAGCTTTTCCTTCTGCAGGAGGCCCGAGAGCAGCTCGGAGTTCTCGATCGAGGTGGTGCCGACGAGCACCGGCTGGCCGCGCGTGTGGCAGTCGCGGATGTCCTCGATCACCGCGGCGAACTTCTCGCGGCTGGTCTTGTAGACGAGGTCGAGCTCGTCCTTGCGGATCGTCGGCAGGTTGGGCGGGATCACGACCGTCTCGAGGCCGTAGATCTCCTGGAACTCGTAGGCCTCGGTGTCGGCCGTGCCGGTCATTCCCGAGAGCTTGCCGTACATCCGGAAGTAGTTCTGGAACGTGATCGAGGCGAGCGTCTGGTTCTCGCTCTGGATCGGCACGCCTTCCTTGGCCTCGACCGCCTGATGCAGGCCGTCGCTCCAGCGCCGGCCGGTCATCAGCCGCCCGGTGAATTCGTCGACGATCACGACTTCGGGCGTGCCGTTCTCGCCCGGCTGGACGACGTAGTGCTGATCGCGGTTGTAGAGGTGCTTCGCGCGCAGCGCCGCGTACACGTGGTGCATCAGCGTGATGTTCGCGGGGTCGTAGAGGCTCGCGCCCTCGACCAAGCAGGGCCGCGTCGCGCAGCAGCTGCTCGGCGTGCTCGTGGCCTTCTTCGGTGAGAAAGACCTGGTGCGTCTTCTCGTCGACGGTGAAGTCGCCCGGATCGATCACGCCTTCGCCGGTGCGCAGGTCGAGCTCGCCGATCTGCTTCTTCAGCTTTGGCACGACGGCGTTGATCCGCACGTACATCTCGGTGTGGTCTTCGGCCTGGCCGCTGATGATGAGCGGCGTGCGAGCCTCGTCGATCAGGATCGAGTCGACCTCGTCGACGATCGCGTACGAGAGGCCGCGGGCGACACGGTCGGACGTGTCCTGGACCATGTTGTCGCGCAGGTAGTCGAAGCCGAACTCGTTGTTCGTGCCGTATGTCACGTCGGCGGCGTAGGCGGCCTGCTTGGCCTCCTTGGACATCTGCGGCAGGTTCACGCCGACGGTCAGGCCGAGGAAGGTGTAGAGGCGCCCCATCCACTCGGCGTCGCGCCGGGCCAGGTAGTCGTTGACGGTGACGACGTGAACGCCCTTGCCGGTGAGCGAGTTCAGGTAGACCGGCAAGGTCGCCATCAGCGTCTTGCCCTCGCCCGTGCGCATCTCGGCGATCTTGCCGGCGTTGAGCGCCATGCCGCCGATCAGCTGGACGTCGAAGTGGCGCATCTTCAGCGTCCGCTTGCTCGCCTCGCGCACCGCGGCGAAGGCCTCGGGCAGGAGCGCGTCGAGCGTTTCGCCCTCGGCGGCGCGGCGCCGGAACTCGTCGGTCTTGGCGCGCAGCTCGGCGTCGCTCATCTGCTCGAAGCCGGCCTCGAGCGCGTTGACCTTTGTCACGACCTGCCGGTACTGCTTCAACAGCCGGTCGTTGCGGCTGCCGAAGATCGAGGTGAGAAGCTTGGGCAACATGCGGGTCGGAAGGTGGAAGGAGCGGTGGAGCGGGGCGTGCCGGGCGCAAGCCGGGCGGGCGCGGCGCCGTCTGGAAGTGCGGTCGGCCGGCACGAATGCAAGGCGAGGGCGCCGGGCGCCAGACGCGAAAGAACCTCGCAATTTTAACAGTCGGCCCCGGCCGCTAGACTTTAGCGGTGATGCGCAAGACCCTGCCGCCCGCCGCCACCGCGATGCCGATCGCCGAGGCGCTGCGCGCGAGCGCCCCGCTCGGCCGGCTCGCCGAGCGGTTGCGCCTGTCGAACGCCCTGTTTGCGGCGATCGCCCCGCTCCTGCCGGCCGGGCTGGCGGCGCACGTCAGCGCCGGGCCGGTCGACGCGGAGGGCTGGTCGCTGCTGTGCGCCAACGCCGCGGTCGCGGCCAAGCTGCGCCAACTGGTGCCGCGCCTCGAGCAGCAGCTCGGCGAATCGGCGCTCGCGGTCGCGGCGATCCGCGTCAAGGTGCTGCCGCTTTGAGCCTGCCGTCCATCCGCCAGGCGTGGCCGTCCGGCCGCGCCGTTGAACTCTTCGTGTCGTCGCCACTCCGCCCTCAAACGTTGCCATCCTCATGACCATGAACCGACGCCTCTTTTCCGCCGCCCTTCTCTCCGCCGGCACCGCCAGTGCCGCGCTCGCGCCGCTCGAGGCAGCGCTCGCGCAGGCCGCCGCCTCCGGGCCGGCCGAAGGCCGCGACTACACCAAGCTCGAGCCGCCCCAGCCTTCCAGGCGCGGCGCCGGGCAAGATCGAGGTGCTCGAATTCTTCTCGTACGCGTGCCCGCACTGCAGCGCCTTCGAGCCGACGGTCGAGGCCTGGGAAAAGACGCTTGCCGGCCGACGTCGCCTTCAGGCGCGTGCCGGTGCCGTTCCTGATGAACGCCGAGAACTTCATGCACACGTACTACGCGCTCGAGACGATCGGCGCGGTCAACGCGGTGCAGCTCAAGATCTTCCGCGCCATCCACATCGACCGGGTGCGCCTGGAGACCGGCGAGAACATGGCCGAATTCGTCGGCAAGAACGGCGTCGATGCGACCAAGTTCCTGGCCGCGTTCAAGTCGTTCTCGGTCGCGACCTCGGTCGCCAAGGCCAAGAAGATGATGGCCGACTACAAGATCGAGAGCGTGCCGACGCTGGTCGTCCAGGGGCGCTTCGTCACCTCGCCGTCGCTCGCCGGCAGCAACGAGCGGTCGCTCGCGGTCGTCGACGGGCTGGCGCAGCGCCTGCGCAAGTCCTGACGTCGAGCCGGCCGAGCGGCGGCCGGCCGTCGCTACGATCGCGCGATGCTTGAATCGCTTCCCGGCCCCCGCCAAGACCGTCGCCCTGCTCGCCGCCTCGAACGTCTTCATGACGTTCGCCTGGTACGGCCACCTGAAGTACCTCGAGCAGCGGCCGTGGGTGATCGCGGCGCTGATCAGCTGGGGCATCGCCCTCTTCGAATACCTGCTCCAGGTGCCCGGCAACCGGATCGGCTACGAGTCGGGAATAACGCTGGCGCAGCTGAAGATCACCCAGGAGGTGATCACCCTCCTCGTCTTCGTTCCCTTCGCCCTAGTCTTCATGAAGCAGCCGCTCAGGCTCGACTTCCTCTGGGCCGGCCTGTGCATGGTCGGCGCGGTGTATTTCATCTTCCGGTCGGCTTGACATGACCGCCTCGGCCGCCCTCGTGCCGCTGCCCGGAGCGGATCGCCGCCGGCTGCTGCGCGACGGCGCGTTTCTTCTCGCCGGCTTCGTCGCGATCGCCGCCTGGGACCTCACCGGCCTCGACCTGCCGATCTCGCGCCTGTTTGCCGACGCGAACGGCTTTCCCTGGCGCGAGCACTGGCTCGCCTCTCGTCGTCATGCACGACGGCACGCGCTGGGTCGCGTGGCTGCTCGGCGCGCTGCTCGTGGTCAACGTCTGGTGGCCGCTGCCTTTCGCGCGCGCCATCTCGCGGCCGGTGCGAATCTGGTGGGTGGTGACAACGCTGGCGTGCGTCGGCCTGATCCCGCTGCTCAAGGTGGTGAGCCTGACCAGCTGTCCGTGGTCGCTCGCCGAGTTCGGCGGCACCGCCCGCCACGTCTCGCACTGGGCCTTTGGCGAGCCCGATGGCGGCCCGGGCCGCTGCTTTCCGTCAGGTCATGCGACGGCGGCGTTCTGCTTCCTGGCCGGCTGGTTCGCCTTGCGCGACAGCGCCCCGCGCTGGGCGCGCCGCTGGTTGGTCGCGACGATCGCGTTCGGCGCGGTCCTGGCGACGGTGCAGGTGGTGCGCGGCGCGCACTATGTCAGCCACTCGCTCTGGACAGCGTGGTGGTGCTGGGCCTTCACCCTCGCCTCGTGGCACGTGGTACGCCCAGGGCGGGCAAAGTCTCAGGGCGCCTGCGCCGCTGCCTCGATCCGCAACTGAACCGCCGCGGCAGTCGTGACCGACGGCTTGCCCAGACGCGTCGCCGCCACGCCGCGACCTCGCAGGTGATCCCGAATCTCGGTCGAGCGTTGCAGCGCCAGCTTTGCCGTACCCGTGGCATCGTCTGGCGCCGCGAGCAACGGCAACTGCGCGCCCGCGCACGCGGCGCATGCTCTCGGCGACCTTGTCGAGCACCGCCGCGAGCGCCGGCTTGATCGTGCTGTGGCCCGGCTCGAAGCAGAAGTCGCGCGGCACGTCGATCGTGACCGCGCCATCGCTGCGCTGGCCGATGACGACCGGTGTCTTCTCGAACCAGGACGCCAGCCACTTGCGCTCGACCGCCAGCGCTGCGGCGAGTTCGGTCTTCTGCTCGGCGACGCTCGGGGCGACGGACGGCGGCGATGCGACGGACGTGGCAGAAGGAGCGGGCGGCGGCGCGACGCTGGCGCAGCCGAAGAGCGCGAGCGCGACGATCATCGGTACAAGCGATCGCATCGAAGGTGGTGACGAAGGCGAGACCATGGACGTGATCGGTGCCGGCTGTCCGAATCGAACGGACGACCTTCCGCTTACAAGGCGGGTGCTCTACCAACTGAGCTAAGCCGGCGTGGGTGGCGGCGGCGCGCGGCGCGCCCGAGCCGCGGCAGTATAGGTGCGGGGCAGTCGCCCCGAGGCGCCGTGCCCTGCGGCGCCGCGTTCGCTACTTGACCCGTTTCAGCGACGGCCGTTTCGGCGACGGCGGCTCGGTCGACGGCGGCGGATCGGCCGGCGGCTCGGCGCCGGAACGCGACGGCGCGCCAGGCGCGGGGCTCGGGCTCAGCGTCAGCGCCGTGCCCTTGCGGGTCGCGATGCCGCTGCTGCCGGCCAAGCGCGGCCCGCGCGGCGCGGCCGCTGGCGAATCGGCCTTGGCCGATTCGGCCGCGTCGCTGCCGCCGCCGTCGCTCGGCATCGGAAACGCCATCCCCTGGCCGTTCTCGCGCGCGTAGATGGCGATGACGTGATCGATCGGCACCGCGATCTCGCGCGAGGTGCCGCCGAAGCGGGCCTTGAACTCGATCAGCTCGTTGCCGAGCTTGAGCGCGCTGGTCGCCTCGAAGCCGACGTTGAGGACGATCTCGTTGTTCTTGACGTATTCCTTGGGCACCTGCACGTGCTCGTCGACGAACACCGCGATGTACGGCGTGAAGCCGTTGTCGGTGCACCAGTCGTGCAGGGCCCGGATCAGGTACGGCCGCGTCGACGTGCCGGCCGTGGCGGGAGCGATCGGCGACGTCATGGCTGCCCTCGGTTGCGTCGCTCGGCGACTATTTGCGCATCACCTTCTCGGACGGCGTCAGCGCCTCGATGTAGGCCGGGCGCGAGAAGATGCGCTCGGCGTACTTCAGCAGCGGCACCGCGTTCTTCGACATGTCGATGCCGTAGTAGTCGAGGCGCCAGAGCAGCGGCGCGATCGCGACGTCGAGCATCGAGAAGTCGTCGCCGAGCATGTACTTGTTCTTGAGGAAGATCGGCGCCAGCTGGGTCAGGCGGTCGCGGATCTGCGAGCGCGCCTTCTCGAGCTGCTTGTCGGTGCCCTTGACGCCGCGGCCCTCGAGCACGTTGACGTGCGCGAACAGCTCCTTCTCGAAGTTGAACAGGAACAGGCGCACCCGCGCCCGCGCCACCGGGTCGCCCGGCATCAGCTGCGGATGCGGGAAGCGCTCGTCGATGTACTCGTTGATGATGTGCGACTCGTACAGGATCAGGTCGCGCTCGACCAGGATCGGCACCTCGTTGTACGGATTCATCAACGCGATGTCTTCGGGCTTGGCGAAGAGGTCGACGTCGCGGATCTCGAAGTCCATGCCCTTCTCGAACAGCACGAAACGGCAGCGGTGCGAATACGGATCGGTGGTTCCTGAATAAAGCACCATCATGGTCGACTACTCCCTCGGGATTCAAAGAAATGCGGGTGGCGAAGCGGGCCCGTCGGCCGGCTTCGCCCTTCGGTCCGGCCGTCCGGTGGACGGCGACCGGCCTAGTGGACGGATCTCCAGTACGCCGAGCTCAGGCGCCAGGTGATCACGATGAAAAGGGCGAGAAAGATCAGGACGCCGACGCCGACGCGAACGCGCGTGCCCTGCGCCGGCTCGCCCATCCACTGCAGGTAGGCGACCAGGTCGCCGACCGCCTCGTCGTACTGCAGGTCGCTGAGCGTGCCGGGCGTGATCTGCTCGAAGCCGGCGAAGCGGTGCACGGTCTTGCCTTCCTCGTGCGGATCCTTGGCCTCGACGAACTTGGCGCGCCGCTCGCCCTGCAGTTGCCAGAGGGCGTGCGGCATGGCGATGTCGGGGAAGGCGAGGTTGTTCCAGCCGGTCGGCTTGGTCTCGTCGCGATAGAAGGTGCGCCAGAGCGTGTAGAGGTAGTCGGCGCCGCTGCCCTTGCCGACCTCGGCGCGCGAGCGCGCGACCAGCGAGAGATCGGGCGGCGTCGTGCCGAACCAGTCCTTGGCCTGCTTCGGGTCGAGCGTCGTCTTCATCGTCTCGCCGACCTTGTCGGTGGCGAACAGCAGGTTCTTCTTGATCTCGTCGTCGCCGAGGCCGATGTCGTGCAGGCGGTTGTAGCGCATGTACGAGGCCGAGTGGCAGTTCAGGCAGTAGTTGACGAAGATCCGCGCGCCGTTCTGCAGCGCCGCCTTGTCGGTCATCTTCGTCGCGGGGAAGTGGTCCCACGGATAGCCGCCTTCGTTGGCGCGCGCCGGCAGCGTGACGAACGCGAAGGCCGCGAGCAGGCTGAGCAGGAGTTTTTTCATCATGGGCTCGGCGACGCGGTTCAGTGGGACGCGAAGGTGACGCGGTTCGGCACCGGCTTGAAGGTGCCGAGCCGGCTCCACCACGGCATCAGCAGGAAGAAGCCGAAGTAGACCAGCGTGCCGACCTGCGAGACGTAGTTGCCGGCCGCCGACGGCGGCTGCGAGCCGAGGTAGCCGAGGGCGAGGAAGAAGATCACGAACACGCCGTAGACGTACTTGTGCCAGTCGGGCCGGTAGCGGATCGACTTGACCGGGCTGCGATCGAGCCAGGGCAGGAAGAACAGGATCATGACCGCGCCGCCCATGACGACGACGCCCCAGAACTTGGCGTCGAAGGTCTTGAGCAGGAAGACGGCGACGATCGCGACGACGGCGATCGCGATCTTGGCCGAGGCGCGGAAGCCGCCGCGCAGGATCGCCAGCACGGCACCGAGCGCCGAGGATGACCGCCAGCACGTTGACCATCAGGTCGGTGGTCGCGCGCAGCATCGAGTAGTAGGGCGTGAAGTACCAGACCGGCGCGATGTGCGGCGGCGTCTTCAGCGGGTTGGCCTCGATGAAGTTGTTGAACTCGAGGAAGTAGCCGCCGCCCTCGGGCGCGAAGAAGAGCACCGCGCTGAAGATGAACAGGAAGATGCTGACGGCGTAGATGTCGTGCACCGTGTAGTACGGATGGAACGGGATGCCGTCGAGCGGATTGCCCGTCGGCGTCCTTCGAATCCTTGATCTCGACGCCGTCGGGGTTGTTCGAGCCGACCTCGTGCAGCGCGATCAGGTGCGCCGCGACTAGGCCGAGCAGGACCAGCGGCACGGCGATGACGTGGAAGCTGAAGAAGCGGTTCAGCGTCGCGTCGCCGACGACGTAGTCGCCGCGGATCAGCAGCGACAGGTCGGGGCCGACGAAGGGAATCGCCGAGAACAGGTTGACGATCACCTGCGCGCCCCAGTAGCTCATCTGGCCCCAGGGCAGCAGGTAGCCCATGAAGGCCTCGGCCATCAGGCACAGGAAGATGCCGCAGCCGAACAGCCAGACCAGCTCGCGCGGCTTGCGGTACGAGCCGTAGAGCAGGCCGCGGAACATGTGCAGGTAGACGACGATGAAGAACGCCGACGCGCCGGTCGAGTGCATGTAGCGCACCAGCCAGCCCCAGGGCACGTCGCGCATGATGTACTCGACCGACGCGAACGCCTTGGCGGCGTCGGGCTTGTAGTGCATCGTCAGGAAGATGCCGGTCAGGATCTGCATCACCAGCACGAGCAGCGCGAGCGAGCCGAAGACGTACCAGAAGTTGAAGTTCTTCGGCGCGTAGTACTCCGCCATGTGCTCGTTGTAGAGCTTGGAGAGCGGGAAGCGGTTGTCGACCCACGTCAACAGCCGCTGTCCGGCGCCGGCGCCCGCGGGCGCGGTCTGCATCTCAGCCATTCATGCTCCTGGAATTCGAGGCGTGCGGCTCAGGCACGCTTGTCTTCGCCGATGAGAATCCTGCTGTCCGACAGGTACACGTGCGGCGGCACCTCGAGGTTGTCGGGCGCCGGCTTGTCCTTGAAGACGCGGCCGGCCATGTCGAAGGTCGAGCCGTGGCAGGGGCAGAGAAAGCCGCCGGCCCAGTCGTCGGGCAGCGACGGCTGCGCGCCGGGCGTGAACTTGTCGCCCGGCGAGCAGCCGAGGTGGGTGCAGATGCCGACGACGACCAGGTATTCGGGCTTGATCGAGCGGTCTTCGTTGCGCGCGTAGGGCGGCGTCAGCTCCAGGTTGCGCTTCGAGTTCGGGTCGGCGAGCTCCTTGTCGAGCTTGGGCAACGCGGCCAGCTGCTCGGGCGTGCGCCGGACGATCCAGACCGGCTTGCCGCGCCATTCGACGGTCATCTTCTCGCCCGGCTTCAGGCCGCTGATGTCGACCTCGACCGGCGCACCGGCCGCGCGTGGCGCGCTCGGAAGGCTCGAAGCTGCTGACGAAGGGGACGGCGACGAAGCCGGCGCCGATGGCTCCCATGCAACTCGAAGCGATGATCCAGGTTCGCTTCCCGCCATCGATCTTCTGCTCACTCATGCTGCTGCTCACCCATGTCACCGCGAGGAATCTCGAACGAAACGCGAGAAGTCAACCCGTAATTCTAGCGGACGCGTCAAGCTCGGCCGGTGCCACGGCACCGGCCTTGACTTGGCCACGCGAGCGGCAATACTCGCCCGCACCGCATCGCCGCCACGGCGGCACCGCCCCGCGCAGGAGACGGCAATGGGATTGGTCACCGAGTTCAAGGAGTTCGCTGCCAAGGGCAACGTCGTCGATCTCGCCGTCGGCGTGATCATCGGCGCGGCGTTCGCGAAGATCGTCGACTCGCTCGTCAAGGACCTGATCATGCCGATCATTGGCCGGATCTTCGGCGGCCTCGACTTCTCGAATTACTTCATCGTCCTTGCGCCGCCGCCGCCGGGATTCTCCGGGCCGATGACCTACGAAGCGCTGACCAAGGCGGGTGTGCCGCTGTTCGCCTACGGCAATTTCCTGACCGTCCTTCTCAATTTCCTGATCCTGGCGTTCGTCATCTTCCTGATGGTCAAGCAGATCAACCGCCTGCGTCGGGTCGAGCCCCCGGCGCCGGCGACTCCGGAGGACACCGTTCTCCTGCGCGAGATCCGCGACTCGCTGCGCCGCTGACGCCCGGGACCGGCACGACGCCGAGGCCTGCCCGAGCGTGACGCAGTGCCGGGGCGAGCCGCGATCTTTGGCCCCATACTAGGAGAACCATCGCCCGCTCCAGAGGAATTCGCCGCCCCGTCGGCCCGACGCTGAGATGAATCCGCTCGATCCGCGCGCCCAGGCCACGCTTGACGCGGCCATGAACCTGATCCGGACGGCGGCTGCGTCGGCGGCCATGCGCGTGGCGGATCACCTCGTGGTCGCGGCCCAGAACGCGACCAAGATCTCCGAGCGCGATCAGCTCATCGTCACCCAGCAGGAGCTGAAGAGAAACCTCGGCTCGTTCCAGAGCACCCTGTTCGAGGCGCTGCGCGAGCGGGTCGCCAAGGAGCTGGCGCCGCGCGCCGACCACAAGAGGAAGCTCGAGTCGGCCGACTGGCAGACGCTCAGCCTGGTCGACGAGAAGGAGGTCGAGGAGCAGATGAACTTCGTCCGCCTCGGCCAGATGATCTCGCACGAGAGCGAATGGCAGTTGCGCGAGCTGGCCGCCTACATGGGCGCGCTGCTCAATTTCGGCACCGCCGACGACGAACGGAATCCGCTTCGCGCCGAGGTCGTCGGCGCGGCGCTGCACCTTGGCATCGAGGCGATCTCCGGGGAGCGCGAGAGCCGGCGCATCCTGGCGCGCGAGATCGGCCAGATGGTGGCGCAGGCGATGCCGCAGTGCTACGAGGACATCATCCGCCTGCTCCAGGAGCGCGGCGTGCGGCCGGTCACTCTCACCGTGCGCACGGTCGAAGGTCCGGGCAACCAGCTGACCGGCGTCAACTCGGGCTATGCCAGCCTGCCGCGCGACGGCATCTCGTCGCGCGGCGGTGCCTACGGCGAGATCGAGTCGACGTCGGGGCCCGGCAGCGACATGGACCTGCTCGCCGCGCACCGGCGCGCCCTCGCGACGGCCTTCCCCGACCGCAGCGAACCGATCGACAGCATCCGCGACCCGGCGCCGACGCCGCGCCCGCGCAACGCGGTTCGGTATCGCGGGCGCGCGTCAACGCCGCCGCCGACCAGCAGCTGATGACGCTGCTGCGGCGCCTGACGGCCATCGCCAGCCAGCCGGGCGACCTCGACGCCGGCAACCTGCTCGGCCCGCCACCGACTTCGGCCGCGAGGCAGTAGCCGGTCGGCGGCCGGACGACCGGCTACGCCAGTTCGCGCTACGCCGGAACCGGCCAGCGTCGAGTGGCGCCGAGCGCGGCGCGGTGTCGTCGCGCAGCGGCCTGGGCGGCGACTCCTCGCGCGGCGCGGCGGCCACGGCCGAAGGCGGCCCCGGCGCCGTACGGCGAAGGCCTGACCGGCCTGATGGCGGTCAACCTGATCCGGGCCCACCGCGAGGAGCTGATCCAGGCGTCGACCGGCAAGCTCGATCACATGGTGATCGACGTCGTCGGCAGCCTGTTCGACCAGATCCTCTCGGACTCGCGCGTGCCGCCGCAGATGGCGCGCGAGATCGCCCGCCTGCAGCTGCCGGTGCTGCGCGTCGCCCTCAGCGACCAGACGTTCTTCTCGACCCGGCGCCATCCGGTGCGCCGCTTCATCAACCGGATTGCGTCGCTGGCCAATGCCTTCGACGAATTCGACCTCGGCCCGGGCGCGAAATTCCTGACCCGGGTTCGCAAGCTCGTCGACGAGATCGTCGAGGGCGACTTCGACCAGATCGAGCTCTACGCCGCCAAGGTCGCCGACCTCGAGAAGTTCATCGCCGACCAGTCCGAGGGCGCGGTCGAGAAGACCGGCGCGGCGGTCGTCCTCGACGCCAAGGAATCGGAGCTGCGCGTCCAGCAGCGCTACATGCTGCAGCTGCAGGCGCAGCTCGCCCCGATCCACCTGCCGGCCTACCTGCAGGAATTCGTCGCCCATGTCTGGAGCCAGGCGCTGGTGCTGGCGGTGCGCCGTGACGGCCCCGACTCCGACCGCGCCAAGCGCTATCGCCGCGTCGGCACCGACCTGGTGATGAGCATCCAGCCGAAGGGCTCGCCGGCGTTTCGCAAGAAGTTCCTGATGCAGCTGCCGCCGCTGATGAAGGACCTGAACGAAGGCATGAAGCTGATCGGCTGGCCCGAAACGGCGCAGAAGGAGTTCTTCGGCAAGCTGCTGCCGGCGCACGCCGAATCGCTCAAGGGCCAGCCGCTGAGCGAGCTCGACCACAACCTGCTGGTCAAGCAGCTCGAATCGGTATTCGCAATGCCGGTGCCGATGGTCGAGAACTTCGCGCGCTCGGAGCCCTTGCCCGACGTCGCGCCCGAAGTCATCGAGCGCCGCTTCACGCCGGAAGAGGCGAAGCAGGTCGGCCTGGTCAACGAGGCCGCAGGTCGACTGGTCCGACGACGCCGGCCACCGCGCCGCCGAAGCGGTCGACCTCGACCTCTCCGACGACCCTGCAGCCGCCGGTGCCGGCGTCACCCTCGATCCTCGCCAAGCTCGACCCCGAGGCGGTCGAGCAGCTCGGGCCGACGACCTCGGAGTCGGGCGAGCCCGGCGAGCCGACGCGCGGGCCGCAGCTGATCGACCACATCAAGCTCGGCTTCGCCTACCAGATGCACCTGAAGGACGAGTGGCAGAAGGTCCAGCTCGCCCACGTCAGCTCGGGCCGGAGCTTCTTCGTGTTCACCCGCGGCGGCCGGCATCAGGAGACGATCTCGATGACCTCGCGCATGCTCGCCCGCATGTGCGAGACCGGGCGCTTCCGCGCCGTCGAGAGCGCCTACCTCATGGAGCGCGCGACGGTGCGGGCCAGGAAGCAGCTCGCCGAGCTCAACGCGCCGACGAAGCACTGAGCCGACGCGCCGTCGCTCAGGGTGCGCGCCATCCGCACCGCGGCGGCGAAGCTCGCCGGGTCGGCGCGACCGGTGCCGGCGATGTCGAACGCGGTGCCGTGGTCGGGGCTGGTGCGGATGAACGGCAGGCCGAGCGTGACGTTGACGCCGTGCTCGACGCCGAGGTATTTCACCGGGATCAGGCCATGGTCGTGGGTCATGGCGACGACGATGTCGAACTCGCCGGCGTGACCCGGCGCGTTGCGGGCACGCATGAAGACGGTGTCGGGCGCGAACGGGCCGCTGGCGTCGATGCCTTCGGCGCGCGCCGCCTGCACCGCCGGCGCGATCACCTGCGTCTCCTCGGCACCGAACAGCCCGCCTTCGCCGGCGTGCGGATTGAGGCCGGCGACGGCGACGCGTGGGCGTGCCGCGCCGAGAGTCCGCGCCGCAGCGTGCGCCATGCGGATCGTCGTCAGCACGGCGTCGAAGGTGACCGCGTCGATCGCCTGGCGCAGCGCCATGTGGATCGTCACCAGCACCGTCTTCAGCTCGTCGTTGGCGAGCATCATCCGCACCGGCGGCAAGGCGCCGCCCGCGGCGGCGAGCGCCTGCAGCATCTCGGTGTGGCCCGGATAGGCGATGCCGGCGGCGGCGAACGCCTCCTTGTGGATCGGCGCGGTCACCAGCGCGCCGGCCTCGCCGGCGCGCACCAGCGCGACCGCCTCCTCGATGCAGCGCGCCGCCGCCGCCCCGGCGCGCGCGTCGACCCGGCCGAGCGGCGCCGTGGCGAGATCGGATGGCAGCCCGGCGACCTGCAGCACCGCCATGCAATCGGCGGGCAGCGTCGCCGCGTCGGCGACGCGCTCGATCTGCGCCACCGGCAGCGCGCCGCCGGTCAGCGCCGCCGCGCGACGCATGACGGCGACGTCGCCGACGACGACGCAGCCGGCCGCATCGGCCGAGCGGCAGAACGCGGCGATGATTTCCGGGCCGATGCCGCAGGCGTCGCCCATCGTCAGGACAAGCGGCCGGCGCGAAGACGAAGCCATGCACCATTGTCGCCGCGACCCACGCCGCGATAATCGACCGCACTTCCCGGCTGAGCAATGCGCAAGGCCTGGCTTCTCTTCTCGCAGACGGTGACCATCGCGGTCGCGCTGCTGTTCGTCGTCGCCACGCTCAAGCCCGGCTGGCTGAAGCGCGCGCCGGATCTGTTGCCGGCGAGCACGCCCGTGGTGTCGCTGCCGGCGCCAGTGCAAAGCGTGGCGCTGATCGGCACCGGCACGGCGACGGTGAGCTATGCGGCCGCCGCCAAGCGCGCCTCGCCGGCGGTGGTGAGCATCACCGCGAGCCGGGCCGACGCGGCGCGGCCGCGCGCCGACGATCCGGCGTTCCGCTTCTTCTTCGGCGACCGCGCACGCGAGATGCCGCAGGAGCGCCAGGTCGGCCTCGGCTCGGGCGTGATCGTCTCGCCCGAGGGCTATCTGCTCACCAACAACCACGTCATCGAAGGCGCCGACGACATCGAGGTCACGCTCGGCGACGGCCGCAGCGCGCGCGCCCGCACCGTCGGCGCCGACCCCGATTCCGACGTCGCGGTGCTGAAGATCGACCTCGACAAGCTGCCGGTGATCGAGTTCGGCGACGTCGACCACGCTGCAGGTCGGCGACGTCGTCCTCGCGATCGGCAACCCGTTCGGCGTCGGCCAGACGGTGACCTCGGGCATCGTCAGCGCGCTCGGCCGCAACTCGCTCGGCATCAACATCTTCGAGAACTTCATCCAGACCGACGCGGCGATCAATCCCGGCAACTCGGGCGGCGCGCTGGTCGACGTCGCCGGCCACCTGCTCGGCATCAACACCGCGATCTATTCGCGCAGCGGCGGCAGCCTCGGCATCGGCTTCGCCATTCCGGTGACGACGGCGCGCCAGGTGATGGAAAGCCTGATCAAGGAAGGCCGCGTCACGCGCGGCTGGATCGGCGTCGAGCCGCGCGACCTCACGCCCGAGATCGCCAAGACGCTCGATCTCTCGGTCAAGCAGGGCGTGCTCATCACCGGCGTGGTCCAGAGCGGGCCGGCGAGCGAAGGCGGCCTCAGGCCGGGCGACGTGGTGCTGCGGATCGGCGGCGCGCCGATCGCCAACACGCCGCAGCTGCTGAACGCCGTCGCGGCGCTGAAGCCGCACGAGACGGCGACGGTCAGCGTGCAGCGCGGCGCAGCCGCGCTCGACGTCAAGGTCACCGTCGGCCAACGGCCGCCGTCGCGGCCGCCCAACATCGAGCGCTAGGGCGCGGTCTTCTCCTCGGCCGGCTCGGCCGGCGCCTGGGTGTGGCGGATGAAGATCTGCGCCGCCCAGATGCCGACCTCGTAGAGCAGCACCATCGGGATCGCCAACGCCAGCTGCGAGACGACGTCGGGCGGCGTCAGGATCGCGGCGATGATGAACGCGAGGACGATGAAGTAGGCACGAAACGCCTTCAGCTTGTCGATGCTGACGACCCCAGCCGCGCCAGCACGACGACCGCGATCGGCACCTCGAAGGCGGCGCCGAAGGCGATGAACATCGTCATGACGAAGCTGAGGTAGGCCTCGATGTCGGGCATCGCCGAGACGCTCTTCGGCGCGAAGCTCTGGATGAAGGTGAAGACCTTGCCGAAGACGAAGAAGTAGCAGAAGGCGACGCCGAGGAAGAACAGCAGCGTGCTCGAGACGACGAGCGGCAGCACCATCTTCTTCTCGTGCATGTACAGGCCCGGGGCGACGAACGCCCACGCCTGGTAGAGCACGACCGGCAGAGCGATCAGGAACGCCGCCATCAGCGTGATCTTCATCGGCACGAGGAACGGCGAGATGACGTTGGTCGCGATCAGCGTGCCGCCCGCGGGGAGATGGGCGACCAGGGGCGCGGCAAGCAGGTCGTAGAGGGCGGCCGGCCCGGGATAGAAGAACAGCACCGCGGCGCAGACCAGCACCGCGATCGCGGCCCGGATCAGCCGGTCGCGCAGCTCGACGAGATGGGAGACGAACGGTTGCTCGGTTCCCGCGAGCTCGTCGGGATCGCTTGTCGGTGCCGCCGCTCATCTAGGCGGAGGTTCTGGGCGGGCGGAAGCGGGCGACACGGGCGGCGCCCGATTGCGCCCGGGCGCGGATGCCGTTCTTCTGCTTGTACCACTGCGGCATCGCGCCGCGCTTCAGGCGCCAGTTCTTCTTCGGGTGGCGATAGGCCGGCGTCGGCGCGCGACCGCGTCGCTGCCGAGCGCCGGCACGGTGTCCGCGGGCGGTTGCCAGGCGCTGCTGAAATCGCTCGCGGTCTGCTGCATTTCGCTGGAGACGGTGCGCTCGACGTTCCTGGCCGCGTCCTCGAAATCGGTCTTCATCTTCTTCAGCTCTTCGAGCTCGATCGAGCGGTTGACCTCGGCCTTGACGTCGGCGACGTAGCGCTGCGCCTTGCCGAGCAGCGTGCCCACGGTGCGGGCGACGCGCGGCAGCTTCTCCGGGCCGATGACGATCAGCGCGACGGCGCTGATCAGGGCCAGCTTGTCGAAGCCGAAATCGATCATCGCGCGGCCGCCGAACGAGCGGGAGGGTCAGCTCCTCGTCTTCGCGTCGACGTCGACCGTGCCCGGGTCGAGCGAGCGCTGCGTGCCGACCTGCTGCGTCGGCGCCGCCGGATCGGCGGGCGATGCCGTGCCGTCGCGGACGCCGTCCTTGAAGCCCTTGACGGCGCTGCCGAGGTCCGAGCCCATGTTCTTCAGCTTCTTGGTGCCGAAGATCAGCACGACGATGAGGAGCACGACCAACCAGTGCCAGATGCTGAATGAACCCATGATGGTTCTCCGAGAGGAAATTGGCGCCGATTCTAGGTCAGCCCTTCGCCCACGGACGGGGCCCGCCCATGACGTGAATATGGAGGTGCTGCACCTCCTGAAGGCCGTCGGCACCGGTGTTGACGAGGGTGCGAAAGCCGTTCGTGACGCCGTGCTCGCGCATCAGCCTGGGCGCCAGCGCCATCATCTTGCCGAGCATCGCGGTGTGCGCGTCGGTGACGTCGTAGAAGGTCGTGATGTGCTCCTTCGGGATCATCAGCACGTGCACCGGCGCCCACGGCGCGATGTCGTGGAAGACCAGGACCTCGTCGTCCTCGTAGGCCTTCCGGCTCGGGATCTCGCCGGCGACGATGCGGCAGAAGATGCAGTTCGGATCGCGCTTCATGGCCTACGCTCGGACTCGGGCATCGGCGTCTTCGCCGCAAAGCTCAGCCAGCCGCGGACGAAGCGGTAGAGATACCAGAGGCCGATGATCAGTAGCCACCAGGCGATCCAGCCGGGAAGATAAGCAGCAGCCAGAGCGGGGCGTGACCAGGATACAGCCACAGAACCGTGAACCAGAAACTGCGCGCCGATGCCCAGCGAAAGTGCGACTGCGGCAGAATTCGTGCCGCGCAGCCTCGTCGCCGCTTGACATGTCGATGATCGATCGCGATCACCGAGAAGCAGCACGCTGGCCTGAACGCCCGGCAGGACCGCGCCGACGGCGTGAAGCGCGTACATGAAGTGGGTGAGGTGTCAGGCCTTCGTCTTCAGCTATCAATCGGGCGTCCGGCACATCGCGATGTCGTTCATGTTCCATCCTGTCTCTCTCGATGTCAGCTTGCGCGCGGCGAACTCCTCGAGCCCCGACCGCCCTTCGCGGCGCTCGAGCTCGGCGATGACGTCGGCCGGCGCCAGGCCATGCTCGCCGAGCGCGATCATGGTGTGGAACCAGAGGTCGGCGACCTCGGCGACGATGCGCTTCGGATCGCCGTCCTTGCACGCCATCACGACCTCGGTCGCCTCTTCGCCGATCTTCTTCAGCACCGCGTCGGGGCCCTTGGCGACCAGGCGGGCGACGTAGCTCGTCGCCGGGTCGGCGCCGCGGCGCGCGGCGATCACGCCGGCCAGGCGCGCCAGCGTGTCGTCGTTGCCTGGTCTGTCGTGCTCGGTCATCGCGGCGCACGCTATCTGTAGATCCGCTCGGGATCTTTCAAGACCGGCTCGACCGCATGCCAGGCCCCCTGCTCGTAGCGCTGGAAGAAGCACGAGTGGCGGCCGGTGTGGCAGGCGATCGTCGGGCTCGCCGGGCGCGGCGCCGGCCTGCTCGACCTTGAGCAGGACGACGTCGTTGTCGCAGTCGAGGCGAAGCTCCTTCACCTTCTGGACGTTGCCGCTCTCCTCGCCCTTCTTCCACAGGCGCCCGCGCGAGCGGCTCCAGTAGTGCGCCTCGCCGAGCTCGGCGGTCTTGGCGAGCGCCTCGCGGTTCATGAAGGCGAGCATCAGGACGTCGTTCGACCCGACCTCCTGGGCGATCGCCGGAACGAGGCCGTTCGCGTCCCACTTCACCTCGTCGAGCCAGCTCATTCTTTCAGTGTAGCGGCGGCCTCCGCAGCGACGTGGGTCGCGCCGACGAATCCCTGCTCGGCGGCGAACCAGTCGAGCACCGGCAGCGTTCCCGGCAGCACCGGAGCCACCGTGACCGGCAACGTCTGCCAGGCCATCGCCTGGCCTTCGCGCATCTCGAACTCGCCCTGCCACGACGAGACCTTGCAGAAGTGGAGACGGACCCGGGCGTGGGCGTAGTCGATCCGGGTCGTGTTCCAGGGCCGGACCTCGCCGACGACGATGCCGAGCTCCTCGTGCAGCTCGCGCGCCAGCGCGGCGCCGACCGATTCGCCGCGCTCGAGCTTGCCGCCCGGGAATTCCCACCAGCCGGCGTAGACCTTGCCCGGCGGCCGCGAGGTGAGGAGAAAGCGGCCGCGCTCGTCGATCAGCACGCCGACGGCGACGTCGACGATGCCGTCGTTGCCATCGGCCGCGCTGCTCACGCGTGCCGCCCGGCGTAGTCCTTGGCGAACTGGTAGGCGACGCGGCCCGAGCGCGAGCCGCGCTCGAGCGCCCAGACAAGCGACTCCTGGCGCGCCGCGGCGATCGCCTTGGCGCCGACGCCGAAGCCGCGCAGCCACTCGCGCGACGATCGCCAGGTACTCGTCCTGGCTGAACGGATAGAAGCTGACCCACAGGCCGAAGCGCTCGGAGAGCGAGATCTTCTCCTCGATCACCTCGCCGGGATGGACCTCGCCGTCGTCGGTGTGGACGTAGCTGAGGTTCTCCTTCATGTACTCGGGCAGCAGATGACGCCGGTTGCTGGTGGCGTAGATCAGCACGTTCTCCGAGCTTTCGGCGACCGAGCCGTCGAGGATCGACTTGAGCGCCTTGTAGCCGGGCTCGCCCTCGTCGAAGCTGAGGTCGTCGCAGAAGACGACGAAGCGCTCGGGCCGCTCGGCGACGAGATCGACGATGTCGGGCAGATCGACCATGTCGCTCTTGTCGACCTCGATCAGGCGCAGGCCGCGCGGCGCGAACTCGTTCAGGCAGGCCTTGATGAGCGAGCTCTTGCCGGTGCCGCGCGCGCCGGTGAGCAGCACGTTGTTGGCGCTCTTGCCGGCGACGAACTGCTCGGTGTTGCGCAGCAGCCGCTCCTTCTGCGGCTCGACCTCGACCAGCGAATGGAGCCGGATCGACGCGACGTGGCGCACCGGCTCGAGCCGGCCGGCGCCGGCGCGCTTCCTGTAGCGAAAGGCGATCGACGCCGTCCCAATCGGGGGCAGCGAGCGGCTGCGGCAGCACCGCTTCGAGCCGGCCGAGCAACGCCTCGGCGCGGGCGATCAGCTGTTGCAGCGAGGCGGTGTCGACGGCCATGTCAGGCGGCGCGGCGGTCGACCGAAGGCGCGGCGATGCGGCTGCGCAGCGCCGTGACGGCGCCGTCGGCGATCGCGAACACGCGCTCGCTCGCGGCGGCGCGAATCGGATGCATGCCAGTGAATGCGCCGAACGCCGGCAGCACGCCGACCTCGTCGCCGAGCCAGAAGCACGGCAGACGCAGATGGTCGAAGCCGCGCCCGCCGAGGCTGACGCACGGGTGCAGATGGCCGGCGAGCACGTACGCGCCGCGCCGCGGCCGCGGGTGGTGGCAGAGGGCGAAGCCGTCGAGCGCGAATGGCTCGTCGACGACACGGATGCCGAGTTGCGCCGGCGGATCGCCGGCCCGGCTGTCGTGGTTGCCGCGCACCAGCACCAGCTCGATCGCGGCCTGCTCGCGGCGCCAGCGGGCGAGCGCGCCGATCGTCGCCGGCGCATGGGCATGTGCCGAATGGAGGAAGTCGCCGAGGAAGACGACGCGGCGCGCCCGCCAGCGCGCGATCAGCGCCGAGAGCGCCGCCAGCGTCGCGCTCGTCGTGCCGTGCGGCACCGGTACGCCGAGGGCGCGAAAGCTGGTCGCCTTGCCGATGTGGACGTCGGCGACGAGCAGGGTGCGGCTCGCGGCGAGAAAGGCGGCCTTCTCGGCCAGCAGCGTGATCGGCCGGCCGGCCGCGAGGATCGTCGTCACGAGCGCGCCGCCTCCGCTGGCGGCCTAGGCCGCGAACAGGCGCAGCGCGACGTCGAGGTGCTCGGTGGGGCTCTTGCGAAAGCCCGAGCGGGCGAAACGTTGCAGGCGGCCGATGGCGAACGCGGTCAGCACCGAAGCCTGGGCGTTCGCGTCGGCGGTCGGCGTGGCCGAGCCGGTGCGTTCCGCGTGCTGGCGCAGGCTCTGCCGCAACTGCGACTCGATGCGCTCGAAGAACTGGTTCATCCGCGTCAACAGGCGCTCGTTCTCGAACACCAGCGCGTCGCCGACCATCACCCGCGTCATTCCCGGATTCTTCTCGCCGAACTGGAGCAGCACCGCGAGCACCTTGTGCACCTGCGCGCCGCCGTCGGCTTCGCGCTCGACGATCTGGTTGACGAGGGTGAAGACGCTCTGCTCGATGAAGTCGATCAGCCCCTCGAACATCTGCGCCTTGCTCGCGAAGTGGCGGTAGAGCGCCGCTTCCGAGACCGAGAGCTTGGCGGCGAGCGCCGCCGTCGTGACGCGCTCGGCACCGGGCTCCTGCAGCATGGTCGCGAGCGTCTCGAGAATCTGGACCCGGCGCTCGCCGGGCCGCGGCCGCTTCCGCGTCGGCGGCACGGCCGCCGCGAGCGCTGCCGGCAGGGCGCCGGGGACGATCGCCTCGTCGGGCAGCGGAGTCGCCATGTCGCTCGCGTCCTCGTCGGGGTCGGTGGCGGCGCCGGCGGGCGGATCGGAGGAAGGCGTCATCGGTTCAGAGCTTCCTTGGAAGTGCCAGGTGCCGGAGCGCGCCGATTTTGGCATAGAGGTACGCCGGTTTCGGACAGTTACGACGTGCCGTCGGCGCCGGCCGAAAGCCCGCATTCGGCTGGTCGCGCAGGTGGCCGCGAAAGCGCCCGCCGAGGTAGCGCTGCATCCAGATCGTGCGCATGCCGATCGAGCGCGCCGCCTTCAGGTGGACCAGCGTGTCCTCGATCAGGACGCACTGGCCCGGCGCCACTTTCAGGCGCGCCGCGACGCGGCGCAGCATGCGCGCGTCGGGCTTGGGGCGCAGCGACCCGAACATCGTCATGTCCTCGATCGTGATGACCGCGGCGAAGAACCTGGTCAGGCCGAGCGTGTCGAGGACGCGCATCGCGTAGGCGCGCGGCGCGTTGGTCAGGATGACCTTCTTTCCCGGCAACCGGGCGAGCGCGGCACGGTCGTGGGCGCTCGTCCGCAGGCGATCCTCGAGCCCGGGCATGCGGTGCGTCTCGGCGAGAAAGTGCGCCGCGCGCACGCCGTGGTGGCGCACCAGGCCGAGCAGCGTCGCGCCGTAGCGCAGCCAGTAGTTCTCGCGCAGCCGCTGCGCTTCTTCGCCCGTGATGCCGACATGCTCGGCGACGTAATCGCCGATGGCGAGATGCATCTCGCCGAACGCCGCGTGGCTCGCGTCGTGCAGCGTATTGTCGAGATCGAACAGCCAGATCGGAGCGCTTCAACGCGAGCGGATCATCGTTCCGTAGGCCTGCTCCGTGAGCACCTCGAGCAGCATCGCGTGCGGCACGCGGCCGTCGATGATGTGCACCGTGTTGACGCCGTTCTTGGCCGCGTCGAGCGCCGACTGGATCTTCGGCAGCATGCCGCCCGAGATCGTGCCGTCGGCGAACAGCTCGTCGATCTCGCGCGCGGTGAGGTCGGTGAGGAGCTTGCCCGACTTGTCGAGCACGCCCGGCGTGTTGGTCAGCATCATCAGCTTCTCGGCCTTCAGCACCTCGGCCAGCTTGCCGGCGACGACGTCGGCGTTGATGTTGTAGTTCTCGTTGTCAGCGCCGAAGCCGAGCGGCGAGATCACCGGAATGAAGGCGTCGTCCTGGAGCGCCTTGACGACGCTCGGATCGATCGACTCGATCTCGCCGACCGAGCCCACGTCGTGCTCCTTGCTCGGATCGTTGAGGTCCATCATGCGCAGCTTCTTGGCGCGAATCAGGCCGCCGTCGCGCCCGGTCAGGCCGACCGCCTTGCCGCCGGCGACATTGATCAGGCCGACGATGTCCTGCTGGACCTGACCGGCGAGCACCCACTCGACGACTTCCATCGTCTCGTCGTCGGTGACGCGCATGCCCTGGATGAACTCGCCCTTCTTGCCGATCTTGGCGAGCGCCTCCTCGATCTGCGGCCCGCCGCCGTGAACGACGACCGGGTTCATGCCGACCAGCTTCAACAAGACAACGTCCTCGGCGAAATCCTGCTGCAGCGACGGATCGGTCATGGCGTTGCCGCCGTACTTGATGACGATCGTCTTGCCGTGAAACTTTCTGATGTAGGGCAGCGCCTGGGCCAGGATCTCGGCCTTGTCGCGCGGCGACACGTGCGAAAGATCGGGGGCGTCGTGGATTGCGGCAGCGGGAGGCTCGGCGGTCATGGGCGCGGTGTCCGGCAGGGGTGGCGATTGCAGCCAGAATCGTAACCTTCGAAGGAGACTCCACCGAATGCAACGCCACTCTCTTTTCCTGCGCCGCGCCGCGACCGCGCTTGGCTTGATCGCTTCGTGCGGCGCCGCTTTCGCGCAGACCCCCGCCGCGACCGACTGGCCGAAGGGCCCGGTGCACATCGTCGTCCCGTACGGGCCGGGCTCGACGCCCGACATCATCGCCAGGATCGTCGGCGACAAGCTCGCCAAGCGCACCGGCCAGCCGATGATCGTCGACAACAAGGCAGGCGCGAGCGGCAACCTCGGCACCGACGCCATCGCCAAGGCCGCACCCGACGGCTCGACTATCGGCGTCAGCATCGCCGGCCCGCTCGGCGTCAATGCGCTGCTGTTCAAGAAGATGCCGTACGACGCGGCCAAGGACCTCGAGCTGGTCAGCATCGCCGCGACCCAGCCGAGCGTGCTCGTCGTGCCGGCGACACTCGGCGTCCACAGCACCGACGAACTGATCGCGCTGATGAAGAAGAACCCGGGCAAGTACAACTACGCGTCGATGGGCGCGGGCAGCATCTCGCACCTGGCGATGGAGTCGCTGGCCTCGAAGAGCGGCACCAGCGTCGTCCATGTGCCTTATGCCGGCTCCGGCCCGGCAGTGACCGCGCTCTTGTCCGGCAACGCCGATATCGCCTGCCTGCCGGCTGCGGCCGTCATGCCGCAGATCAAGGCCGGCAAGATCAAGGCGCTAGCGGTCGCGACGGCCAAGCGCTCGGCCTCGCTGCCCGAGCTTCCGACGCTCGCCGAAAGCGGGCTGAAGGACATCCAGGCCGATGCCTGGATGGGCTTCGTCGTCCCGGCGAAGACGCCCGACGCCATCGTCAAGCGGCTGCACGAGGAGCTGGTCCAGGTCCTCGCCGACCCCGAAGTGCGCGAGAAGCTGAAGCTGCAATACATGGACGTCGTCGCCGACACGCCGGCCGAGGCGCGTGCCTGGCTCGCCGCCGACATCGAGCGCTGGCGGCCGATCATCCAGAAGAACAACATCTCGCTGGATTGAGGTGAGCGACGCCGCTGCCGTCGACGAACCGGCGCGGCGAACGCCGCTCTACGGCAGCTACGACGTCGTCGTCCTCGGTGGCGGCCCGGCCGGGCTCGCCGCGGCGACCTCGGCAGCGCGGCGCGGCGCGCGCACCTTGCTGGTCGAGCGCTACGGCTTTCTCGGCGGCATGGGAACGGCCGCGGGCGTCACCAACTTCTGCGGCCTGCATGCCAACGTCCACGGCCGGATCCGGCGGGTCGTCCACGGCGTCGCCGACGAGCTGCTGGCGCGGATGAAAGCGCTCGACGGCCTGAGCGAGCCGCACCTGATATTCGGCAAGATCTTCGCCCAGGCGTACGACAACGCGGCGTTCAAGTGCGCCGCTGACGCGATGCTGCTCGCTGCCGGCGCGGAGCTGTTGTTCCATGCGTTCGCGGTCGCCGTGGTCAAGCGCGACGACGGCCGAATCGACGCCCTCGTCGTCGAGACCAAATCGGGCCGCTGCGCCGTCCGCGCCGCGACCTTCGTCGATTGCTCGGGCGACGGCGACCTCGCCCACTTCGCCGGCGTGCCGATGCAGCCCGCAGGCGCACTGCTCTTTCCGACGCTGATGTTTCGCGTCGGCAATGTCGACGCCGCGCGCGCCGGCGACGCCTGGCGAACGATCCCCGCGCTGATGCACCAGGCCGAGGCTGCGGGCGATTTCCGCTTCCCGAGGAAAGGCGCGATCGTCCGGCCGCAAATGCATGCCGGCGAGTGGCGCGTCAACGTCACCCAGCTGAAGAATGTCGACGGCAGCGCGGTCGACGGCACCGACGCGCGCTCGCTCAGCGGCGGCGAGGTCGAGGGCCGACGCCAGGCGGTCGACTACCTCGCCTTCCTGCGCGAACGCGTTCCCGGTTTCGAAGCCGCGTACCTGCTCGAGATCGCGCCGCAGCTCGGCATCCGCGAGACGCGCCGGCTCGTCGGCGAGTACGTGCTGAGCGCCGACGACGTGCTTGGCTGCGCCGACTTCGCCGACACCATCGGCGTCAACGGCTGGCCGCTTGAGCTGCATGTCGCCGGTGACGTCGAATGGCGCTGGCCGCAGATTCCCGAATCGCGCGGCTTCAACCAGCTGCCGCTGCGCATGCTGTTGCCCAAAGCCGAAGGCGCGGGTGGCGCGCTCAACCTGCTCGTCGCCGGTCGCTGCGCGTCGATGAGCCACGAAGGCCAGTCGGCGGCGCGTGTCTCGGGCGCCTGCTTCGTGATGGGCCAGGCTGCGGGAACGCTGGCAGCGCTTGCCGGCGACGCCGGCGCGCCCTTGCGCGGCATCGCGCCGGCTGCCGCGCAGGCGGCGCTCACGGCCGACGGCGCCTTTCTCGGCTGCGGCGATCCGCCCGGCTGAAGCGTCGCCCGGACAGTCTTGCAAGCGGCGGACGCGGCGTCAGATATCGATCTCTGTAATCATCGACCTGGCGCCACAGACCAAGCACCATTTGATGGAGCGACCATGACCTCACGCCCTTCCGAATTTCTTGTCGCCAGCGCGCCTGCGCGCCGCTTTCGCCTGGCTCGCCGCCGCGCTCGTCGCCGGCGCAGGCCTGCACCTCGCGACTGCGGGCGCCGCCGAATCGGCGTTCAAGATCGCGCCGCCCGCGGTCGACACGACCACCGCAACGACCGGCACGCAGACGGCGGTCTTCGCCGGCGGCTGCTTCTGGGGCGTGCAGGGCGTGTTCCAGCGCGTCAACGGCGTGATCCAGGCGGTCTCGGGCTATTCGGGCGGCGCCAAGGAAACGGCGCACTACGAGATGGTCGGCAGCGGCCTGACCGGCCACGCCGAGTCGGTGAAGATCACCTTCGACCCGAAGAAGGTCAGCTACGGCACGCTGCTGCAGATCTACTTCTCGGTCGCCCACGACCCGACCCAGCTCAACCGCCAGGACCCCGACAGCGGCACGCAGTACCGCTCGGCCGTCTTCTACGCCGACCCGGCGCAGAAGGAAACGACCGAGAAGTACATCGCGCAGCTCGATGCCGCCAAGGCCTATCCGAAGAAGATCGTCACCCAGGTCGTGCCGCTGGTCGCGTTCTATCCCGCCGAGGACTATCACCAGGACTATCTGACGCTGCACCCCGACCAGGGCTACATCGCCCGCTTCGACCTGCCCAAGATCGTCAACCTGAAGGCGACCTTCCCGCAGCAGTACCGCGCCGAGCCGGCGCTGGTCATGGCCCGCGCCGGCGCCGCCAAGTCGCAGTGACCGGCATCGGCCGGCCGCCCCGGCGCGAGCGGTCAAAAGTGGATGCCGCGCATCATCTGCGCCATCGCGACCGCTTCGGCCGACGGCTGGTACTTCACCGACTTGTCGCCCTTGGCCGCGGCGCTGTCGGGAAACATCCGGAAGGTCGAGTTCATGACGATCTGCGCCACCCGCGGCACGAGCGCGTGCATCAGCTCGCCGGTGATGCCGAGCCGGGTCGCGATCCGCACCGGCTTTTCGACGCACGCCTCGGCGATCATGTTCGCGGCATCCTCCGGCGCGAGCACCGGCACGTTGTCGTAGATCTTGGTCGGGCCGATCATCGGCGTGCGCACCAGCGGCATGTTGATCGTCGTGAAGGTGATCCCCATGTCGGCGTATTCGCTCGAGGCGCAGCGCGTCCACGCGTCGAGCGCCGCCTTCGAGGCGACGTAGGCGGAAAAGCGCGGCGCGTTGGTCAGCACGCCGATCGAGCTGATGTTGACGATGTGGCCCTTCTTCTTGGCCACCATGCCGGGCAGGAAGCCCATCGTCACGCGCAAGCAGCCGAAGTAGTTGAGCTGCATCGTCCGCTCGAAGTCGTGGAAGCGGTCGTAGCTCGCCTCGATCGCGCGGCGAATCGAGCGGCCGGCGTTGTTGACCAGGAAGTCGACGCCGCCGTGCTTCTGGTTGAGCCAGTCGACCAGCGCCTTGCAGCTGGCCTCGTCGGCGATGTCGGCGGAGAACGTCTCGACCGTCGCCGCCTTGCCCGCCTTGTCGAGGATCTCCCGCTTGGCCTCGACGAGCTTGGCCTCGTCGCGGGCGCAGATCACGGTGATCGCGCCGGCCTCGGCGAACTTGGTCGCCGCCGCCAGGCCGATGCCCGACGAGCCGCCGGTGACGAGCACCACCTTGCCGCTCACAGTGCCCTTCAGCGAGTGATCGATCTTCAGGGCGGGATCGAGATGGCGTTCCCAGTAGTCCCACAGCCGCCAGGCGTAGTCGTCGAGGCGCGGGCACTCGATGCCCGAGCCCTTGAGCGCGGCGAGCGCCTCGCGGCAGTCGTAGCGGGTCGGGAAGTTGATGAAGGTGAGCATGTCCTCGGGCAGGCCGAGATCCTTCAGCACCGCAGCCTTGATGCGGCGCACCGGCGCCAGCGCGAGCAAGCCCTTCTTGACGCTCTTCGGGATGAAGCCGAGCAGCGCGGCGTTGACGAACAGGTTCATCTTCGGCGCGTGCGCTGCCTTGCCGATGATGTCGAGCACGTCGCCGACGCGGTAGCCGACAGGGTCGACGAGATGAAAGCAGCGCCGGTCGAGGTCGGTCTTGAGGTGGCTGATGTGGTCGAGCGCGGCGACGACGAAATCGACCGGGACGATGTTGATCCGTCCGCCTTCGATGCCCACCGATGGCATCCACGGCGGCAGCAGCTGGCGCATGCGCTGGATCAGCTTGAAGAAGTAATACGGGCCGTCGATCTTGTCCATCTCGCCGGTCTTCGAGTCGCCGACGACGAGCGCCGGCCGGTACACGGTCCACGGCACCTTCGACTCCTTGCGCACGATCTTCTCGCTCTCGTGCTTGGTCATGAAGTACGGATGGTCCAGGCCGTCGGCCTCGTCGAACATGTCCTCGCGAAAGACCCCTTCGTAGAGACCCGCGGCGGCGATCGAGCTGACGTGGTGCAGATGGCCGGCATCGATCGCTTTGGCGAACTCGACCACCGCTCGCGTGCCCTCGATATTGGTGGCGATCTGCGACTCCGGCGTCGGCCGACAGGTCGTAGACCGCGGCCAGGTGATAGACATGGTCGACGTGACCCTTGAGCTTCTTGATGTCGTCGGCGGCGACGCCGAGCCGCTTCGCGGTGAGGTCGCCGGCGATCGGAAAGACGCGCTTGCTCGTGCTCGCTTCGCCCCAATAGTCGAGCAGCGCCGGCAGCTTGTCTTCGCTTTCGGGGCGGAGCAGGAAATGGACGATGGCGCCGCGCCGGGCGAGCAAGGCCTTGACCAGACGTTTGCCGATGAAGCCGGTCGCTCCGGTGACGAAGTAGCGCATGCTGATCCTCGAATCGCGCCACGCCCCGTGCGCCCGCGCCCACGGCGATTCTTGTGCAGAGCCGGCATGTCGCCGCGCGGGGCAAACCCGACCAGCGCGCGGCGCGCCCCTAGGCAAGCCTCACTAGCGAGTTAGGGTGTGCTCCCGAGCGGGCCTGCCTAGAGTCGCGCCGTGCCCGCTGCCTGTGCGCAGCCACAGCATCACATCAGGAGAACCTCAATGGTCAAGAAACTCAAGGCGATGGCCGACAAGAAGAACGCCGGCGCCGCCGGCCTGTTCGACAGCGCGCTCGCCGGCTCGGTCAAGGAATCGGCGCAGCAGATCTGGCTCGCCGGCATGGGTGCCTTTGCCAAGGCCCAGGCCGAAGGCAAGCAAGTGTTCGACGCCCTCGTCAAGGAAGGCGCGGCGCTGCAGAAGAAGACGCAAAGCGTCGCCGAGGAAAAGTTCGGCGACGTCACCACCAAGATGACGAGCATGGCCGACGACGTGACCGCCAAGGCGGGCAAGCAGTGGGACAAGCTCGAGTCGATCTTCGAGGAGCGCACCGCCAAGGCGATGAAGAAGCTCGGCGTTCCGTCGGCCAGGGACGTGCAGGCGCTGATGGACCGCGTCGACGCGCTCTCGGCGCAGGTGGCGACGCAAGGCCCGCTCGGCGGCGAAGAAGACCGCCGCCAAGGCGCCGGCGAAGAAGGCTGCGGCCAAGCGGGCGGCGACGCAGGACGGCCGCGTAACAGCACACGCTGGTCGAGCAAGGGGACGCCGCGGCGTCCCCTTTTTCATGGCTGGGCTCAGTGCGTGTACCGGCCCGGAAAGAACCAGATCAGCGCCGCGGTCATGACGAAGTAGCGGCCGAACTTGCCGATCAGCATATAGATGACGCACGGCCAGAACGGCAGCTTGAGCCAGCCCGCGACGGCGCAGAGCGGATCGCCGACGACCGGCAGCCACGAGAGCAGGCACGCCTTCGGGCCGAAGCGCTCGAGCCAGCGCAGCGCGCGCACGCTCGGGTTCTTGTGCGTCATGTGCTCGTAGGCGCGCTCGGCGCCGTAGCCCATCCACCAGGTGAGCGCGCCGCCGAGCGTCGCGCCGATCGTGGCGACGAGGATCGCCGGCCAGAACATCTCCGGGTTGAGCTTGACCAGCGCAAACACCGCCGGCTCCGAGCCGAGCGGGACCAGCGTCGCGGCGATGAAGGCGATGAAGAAGACCGTCGACAGTCCGACTTCCGGCAGGGCGAGCACGGCCATCAGCCAGTCGATCCAGGCATCCATTCAGTCCGATTATCGAACCCGTGAATCAGGGGTTGCCGAGCGCCGGAGTCGGCAAAACCGCGCCGCTATACTTCTGCCTCGTTTTTCAGCAGCCACCTCTCCTCCTCCATGCGCATCGGCCACATCACGCTGGCGAACCGGCTGTTTGCCGCGCCGATGGCGGGCGTCACCGACCGGCCGTTCCGCCAGCTCTGCAAGCGCCTCGGCGCGGGCTACGCGGTGAGCGAGATGGTGACGTCGCGGAAGGACCTGTGGGCGACGCTGAAGACCAGCCGGCGCGCCGACCACGCCGGCGAGACCGATCCGATCTCGGTCCAGATCGCCGGCACCGACGCGCCGATGATGGCCGAGGCCGCGGCCTACAACGTCGCCCGCGGCGCGCAGATCATCGACATCAACATGGGCTGCCCGGCCAAGAAGGTGTGCAATCAGTGGGCCGGCTCGGCGCTGATGAAGGACGAGTCGCTGGCGCTCGCGATCGTCGAGGCGGTCGTCGCCGCGTGCGCGCCGCATGGCGTGCCGGTGACGCTGAAGATGCGCACCGGCTGGTGCGAGAGCGAGAAGAACGCGGTCCGCATCGCCCGCGCCGCCGAAGGCGCGGGCATCGCCATGGTCGCGGTCCACGGGCGCACGCGCGAGCAGGGCTACAAGGGCACGGCCGAGTACGACACAGTCGCCGCGGTCAAGCGGGCGGTGGCGATTCCGGTCGTCGCGAACGGCGACATCGACTCGCCCTCGAAGGCGCGCGCGGTGTTGGCGCAGACCGGCGCCGACGCGATCATGATCGGCCGCGCCGCGCAGGGCCGGCCGTGGATCTTCGGCGAGATCGCGCATCACCTCGCGACCGGCGAAGCCGCGCCGCCGCCGCGCGTGCTCGACGTGCGGGGCTGGCTGCTCGAGCACCTCGACGACCACTACCGCCTCTACGGCGAGTTCGCCGGCGTGCGCAGCGCCAGGAAGCACATCGGCTGGACCCTGCGCGGCCTGCCCGGCGGCGACGACTTCCGCTCCACGATGAACGAGATCGAATCGTGCGACGCGCAGGCGCGCGCCGTCGCCGACTGGTTCGCCCGGCTCGCCGAGCGCATGCCGTCGATGCCTCTCGACGCAACCAGCGCCCGCGCGTCCGCACTTCACTGACCGACATGCCGATGACCAACAAAAAGCACATCGAAGAGTGCGTGCGCGAAAGCCTGGAGGGCTATTTCCGCGACCTGCGCGGAGTCGAGCCGACGGCGATGCACGAGATGATCCTGCGGGTCGTCGAGCGGCCGCTGTTCGAGGTGGTGATGAAGGAAGCCGGCGGCAACCAGAGCCGCGCCGCCGAGTGGCTCGGCATCAACCGCAACACCCTGCGCCGCAAGCTCGTCGAGCACAAGCTGATCAAGTGACGGCGCGCGCCGCGGCGCACCACCGAGAAGGTTTCCGATGCACGCGCTGATTTCAGTCTCCGACAAGACCGGCGTGGTCGAGCTCGCGCGCGAGCTCGCCGCGCTCGGCGTCACGCTGCTCTCGACCGGCGGCACCGCCAAGCTGCTCGCCGGCGCCGGACTCGCCGTCACCGAGGTCGCCGAGCACACCGGCTTTCCGGAGATGCTCGACGGTCGCGTCAAGACGCTGCACCCGACGATCCACGGCGGCCTGCTGGCGCGGCGCGACAGCGCCGAGCACATGGCCGCGCTCGACCGCCACGGCATCGCGACGATCGACCTCCTGGTCGTCAACCTCTATCCGTTCGAGGCGACGGTCGCCAAGGCCGGCTGCACGCTTGCCGACGCGATCGAGAACATCGACATCGGCGGCCCGGCGATGGTGCGATCGGCGGCGAAGAACTGGAACCACGTCGCGGTGCTGACCGATGCCTCGCAATACGCCGGCGTGATCGCCGAGCTGAAGGCATCGGGCGCGGTGTCGCAGGCGACACGGTTCGCGCTCGCTGTCGCCGCGTTCGACCGCATCGCCCAGTACGACGGCGCGATCAGCGACTACCTCTCGTCGCTCGCGGGCCCGAGCGACATCGTTCCCGAGCGAAGCGAATTCCCGAAGCAGGTCCAACGGCCGCTTCGTCAAGCTGCAGGACCTGCGCTACGGCGAGAACCCGCACCAGCGCGCCGCGTTCTACCGCGACCTGCATCCGGCGCCGGGCTCGCTCGTCACCGCGACGCAGCTGCAGGGCAAGGAGCTCTCGTACAACAACATCGCCGATGCTGACGCGGCGTGGGAGTGCGTCAAGGGCTTCGACGCGCCGGCATGCGTCATCGTCAAGCACGCCAACCCCTGCGGCGTCGCGGTCGCCGGCTCGGCCGCCGAGGCCTACGCGAAGGCGCTGAAGACCGATCCGACCTCGGCCTTCGGCGGCATCATCGCCTTCAACCGCGAGGTCGATCGCGCCGCCGCCGAGCACGTCGCCAAGCAGTTCGTCGAGGTGCTGATGGCGCCCGCGTTCAGCGCCGAGGCGCGCGCGGTCTTTGCCGCCAAGGCCAACGTCCGCGTGCTGCAGATCGATCTGCCGGCGCCCGGCGAAGGGCGCAACGCCTACGACCTGAAGCGGGTCGGCTCGGGCCTCCTGATGCAAAGCGCCGACAACCAAGAGATCGCGGCGAGCGACCTGAAGGTCGTGACCACAAAGGCGCCGACGCCGGCGCAGACGAGCGACCTGCTGTTCGCCTGGAAGGTCGCGAAGTACGTGAAGAGCAACGCGATCGTCTTCTGCGCCGACGGCATGACGGTCGGCGTCGGCGCCGGCCAGATGAGCCGCCTCGACTCGGCGCGCATCGCCACGATCAAGGCCGAGGCCGCCGGCCTCTCGCTCAAGGGCTCGGCGGCGGCGAGCGACGCCTTCTTTCCGTTTCGCGACGGCCTCGACGTGATCATCGACGTCGGCGCAAGCTGCGTGATCCAGCCCGGCGGCTCGATGCGCGACGACGAGGTGATCGCGGCCGCGAACGAGCGCGGCGTCGCGATGGTCTTCACCGGCGTGCGCCATTTCCGGCACTAGGCGCGGGCAGCGCGCGCGCCTGACGGCTCGCCGGCGATGAAGCTCCCCGAAGCCGCCGGCCTGGCGCTGGCGTTCATCGCCCGGCTCGTCACCGGCGCACAGGGCTTCTGGCACGGCACGACGCCCAAGGCCGAGCAGCGGATCTATTTCGCCAACCACCAGAGCCACTTCGACTGGGTCCTGATCTGGGCCGCGCTGCCGCGCGACCTGCGCGCGACAACCCGGCCGATCGCGGCGCGCGACTACTGGACCGCGACGCCGCTCAAGCACTGGATCACGCGCGAGATCTTCAACGCCGTCTACGTCAGCCGGCAACGCAACCAGGACGGCAGCGGCGACGACGAGGACCCGCTCGAGCCGCTGATGGAAGCGCTCCGCCACGGCGACTCGCTCGTCATCTTCCCGGAAGGAACGCGCGGCCACGCCGCCGATCCGGCGCCGTTCAAGTCGGGCCTCTACGCGCTGGCGCAGGCGTTCCCCGAGGTCCAGCTGATTCCCACCTGGATCGACAACGTCCAGCGCGTCATGCCCAAGGGCGAGGTCGTTCCGGTGCCGATCCTGTGCGCGGTCGTCTTCGGCCCGGCGGTCGCCCTCGCGCCGGGCGAAGAGCGGCGCGCCTTCCTCGATCGTGCACGTGCCGCCGTGATGGCGCTGCGCGACGTCGCCTGATGGGAGAGCTGCGCGCGCTCACCGTGACGCAGCAGGTCGGCCTGCTGTTCGTGGTCCTGTTCGGGCTGCTGACGGTAATCACGCTGATCGCCTTCGCCCGCTCGTTTCGCGAGATTCCGGCCGAGCACGTCGCCGGGCGCGAGCGCTTCGCGCGCGAGCTGCGCGCGCTCTGGGTCGGCGCGCTTCTGTTCTGGGTCGCCTGGGCGTCGGGCCCGCTCGGCTCGACCCTGCTGTTCGGCCTGGTCTCGTTCTTCGCCCTGCGCGAGTTCGTGACGCTGACGCACACCCGCCGCGCCGACCACCGCGCCCTGCTGCTTGCCTTCTTCGTCGTCCTGCCGGCGCAGTACGTGCTCGTCGGCACGCGCCTCATCAATGCCTTCACCGTATTCATCCCGGTCTACGTGTTCTTCGCGCTCCCGGTGATCAGCGCGCTCGCCAACGATCCGTTCCGTTTCCTCGAGCGCACGGCCAAGATCCAATGGGGCGTCACGGTCTGCGTCTACGGCATGAGCCACGCGCCGGCGCTGCTCCTGCTCGAGCTGCCGAACTATCGCGACCGCGGCGCCTTCCTGGTGCTGTTCCTGGTGCTCGTCGTCTTCGTCGCCCAGGCCGGCCAGGAGCTGGCGAGCCGGCGCATGCGACGCCGACCGGTGGCGCGCGCGATCAGCCGCTCGTTCTCGTGGCGCGCCTTCGGCGCCGGCGTCGGCGCTCGCCGGAGTTGCGGGCGTGCTGCTGTTCTGGATCACGCCGTTCAACCCGCTCGCGGCGCTGGCGATGGGTGCGGTCGCAGGCGCTGCCGGAACGCTCGGCGAGTTCGTGCTGCAGGCACTCAAGCGCGACGCCGGCGCGCGCACCTGGCAAGGCGGCTCGTCGGTCACCGGCGCGGTCGGGCTGCTCGACCGGCTGGCCCCGCTCTGCTTCGCAGCGCCGGTCTTCTTTCACTCGGTCCGTTGGTATTTCGGCGCCTGAGCCGAGCGCTGGACCGAAAGAGGCGGCGCCTTCGGTTCCAATGGCGCCATGCGCGTCCTCGGCATCGACCCCGGCCTTCGAACGACCGGCTTCGGCGTCGTCGACTGCGAGGGCGGCCGGCTGCGCTACGTCGCGAGCGGGACGATTCGCACCGCGGCGGTCGCGACCACCGATCTGCCGGGCCGCCTCAAGGTCATCTTCGACGGCGTGCGCGAGATCGCGACGCGCTATGCACCGACCTGCGCCTCGGTCGAGATCGTCTTCGTCAACGTCAACCCGCAGGCGACCTTGCTTCTCGGCCAGGCGCGCGGTGCCGCGCTCTCGGCGCTGGTCGCGCACGAACTCGCCGTCGCCGAGTACACCGCCTTGCAGATGAAGCAGGCGATCGTCGGCCACGGCCAGGCGAAAAAGGAACAGGTGCAACAGATGGTGATGCGCCTGCTGGCGCTGCCCGGCGTGCCCGGGCCCGACGCCGCCGATGCGCTCGGCCTGGCGATCTGCCACGCCCACGCCGCAGGCAGCTTCGCGGCGATCGCGCGCAGCGCGGGCGCCCGCGCACCTGTGCAGGGCCGCTACAAGAGCGGGCGAAGCCACTGAAAATGCGCACCCGCCGATAAGCCCGACACGCGATCCGCGCGGCGCCCTCGGCGACAATCGCGCTCCCATGAATGCCCTCTTCGAAGACGGCGGCAAGTTCCACGCCGGCCGGGTCATGAGCGAGACCGATACCTCGCTACAGGTCGAGCTCGCCTCGGGCAAGCGCGCCAAGGTCAAGGCGGCGAACGTGCTGCTCCGCTTCGCCCAGCCGGAACCCGAGGCACTGCTCGAAGCGGCGACGACGATGGCGCGCGAGATCGACCTCGACCTCGCCTGGGAGTTCGCGCCCGAAGGCGAGTTCGCGTTCGCCGAGCTGGCGCGCGACTACTTCGGCGCGACGATGGGCACCCCTCAGGAAGGCGCGATGCTGCTCGCGCTGTTCGCCGCGCCGCACTACTTTCGCCGCCTCGGCAAGGGACGCTTTCGCAAGGCGCCGGAGGAAATCGTCAAGGCCGCGCTGCTCGGCATCGAGCGCAAGAAGCAGGTCGCGGCGCAGGTCGATGCCTGGGCCGCGGAGCTCGCCGCCGGCAGCACGCCGGAGGCGGTGCGCGGGCAGATCTATCGCATCCTGTTCAAGCCCGACAAGAACGGGCCCGAGTACAAGGCAGTCGTCGAAGCGTCGCGGCGCACCGCGCGTCCACCGCTCGACCTGCTGCGCGGCGCCGGCGCGATCGACTCGCCGTACCAGTTTCACTGGCGCCGCTTCCTGTTCGAAGAGTTTCCCAAGGGCATCGCCTTCGCCGACGTGGCCGTGCCGGCGATCAAGGAAGAGCTGCCGCTTTCCCCGGCGCAGGCGTTTTCGATCGACGACTCGTCGACCACCGAGATCGACGATGCGCTTTCGGTGCAAGGCCTCGGCAGCGGACAGGTCGTCGTCGGCGTCCATATCGCCGCGCCGGCACTGGCGATCACGCCTGGATCGACTTCGGCGCAGATCGCCCGCGACCGCCTCTCGACCGTCTACATCCCGGGCCACAAGCTGACGATGCTGCCCGACGCCGTGGTCGAGGCGTTCACCCTCGCCGAGGGCCGCGATGCAGCCGTGATCTCGCTCTACGTCACGCTCGACGCGGCGACGCTGGCGACGGTCGCGAGCGAGACCCGGATCGAGCGCGTGCGCATCGCGGCCAACCTGCGCCACGACAAGCTTGACGCCGAGGTCAGCGAAGAGACGCTCGCTGCGGGCCTGCCCGCAACGCTTCCGTTCGCCGCCGAGCTGACGTTCCTGTTCGGCTTCGCGCGGGCGCTGAAGGAACGGCGCGAGCTCGTCCGCGGCAAGCCCGAGAGCTTCAATCGCCCCGACTACAGCTTCCGGCTCGCGGTCGCCGACGGCGCGACGATCGTCGGCGACGAGCCGGTCGAGATCGAGCCGCGCCGGCGCGGCTCGCCGCTCGACCTCATCGTCGCCGAGCTGATGATCCTCGCCAACAGCACCTGGGGCGGCTGGCTAGCGGCGTGCGGCGTCCCTGGCATCTACCGCAGCCAGGCGAGCCTCGCTCCCGGCAACAAGGTGCGCATGAGCACGCAGCCCGCGCCGCACGCCGGCATGGGCGTGGCGCAATACGCATGGTCGACGTCGCCGCTGCGCCGCTACGTCGACCTCGTGAACCAATGGCAGATCGTCGCCTGCGTCCGCCACGGCCGCAGCGCCGGTCTGGTCGCGCCGTTCAAGCCGAAGGACGTCCAGCTGCTGGCGACGATCGCCGACTTCGACGCCTCGTACGCCGCATACAACGCGTTTCAGGCGCAGATCGAGCGCTACTGGTCGCTGCAATATCTGGCACAGCACGACCTGCACGAGCTCGACGCCACCGTGCTGAAGGACGGCACGGTTCGCGCCGAAGCCTTGCCGCTGGTCTTTCGTGCCGTCGGCGCCGAGCAGCTCGCGCGCGGCAGCGCGGTTCGGGCCCGCCTCGGCGCGGTCGACCTGCTGACGCTCGACGTCGCCGCGTCGGTGATCGCGCGGCGCGATGACGCAGCGGCGAGCGATGCGGCTGCCGCACCCGGCGATGACGACGACGGCGACGCCGCCGCCGGCCCGCTCGCGATCGCGATCGACGTCTCGGCCCAGGAAGCGGGGCTCGAGGCCGACCCGCTCGCCGCGACGCCCGCGTGAGACTCGCCTTCCCCACCCGCGTCTCGACCCTGCAGGTCGCCCTCGGCGTCTCGATCGCCGTCCACGGCGTTCTCCTCGGCGTTCGCTTCGTCGACCCGGAAGGCTTCAACCGGATGTTCGACGACTCGCCGCTCGACGTGGTGCTCGTCAACTCCCGCTCGGGCGAAGCCCCCGACAAGGCGCAGGCGATCGCTCAGGCCAACCTGGCCGGCGGTGGCGACTCCGCCGCCGGCCGCGCCACCTCGCCATTGCCGCCCTCGGCGCTGACCGAGCTCGGCGATTCGAACGAGGAGACCAAGAAGCAGATCGACCAGCTGCAGCAGACCCAACAGCAGCTGCTGACGATCATCCGGCGTGAGCTTGCGCTGCTGCCGGCGACCGATCCGATGCGCGACCAGGGCGCGCCCGAGGAGCGCGAGCAGGAAGACCGGCGCCGCCAGTTGGTCGAGATGCTGGCCCAGATCGAAAAGCGCATCAACGAGGAGAATGCGCGACCGAAGAAGCGCTACATCAGCCCGGCGACGCGCGAGGAGGTGTACGCGATCTATTACGACCAGCTGCGCAGGAAGATCGAAGACCGCGGCACGCGCAATTTTCCCGAGAACCAGGGCAAGAAGCTGTACGGCGAGCTGACGATGCTTATCACCATCGATGCCGAGGGCCGGGTGCTCGACACCGAGGTCGTCCGCGGCTCGGGGTCGAAGGTGCTCGACCGGCGCGCGGTGGCGATCGTCCACGCCGCCGCGCCTTACGGTCGCTTCAGCGCGGCGATGAAGAAGCAGGCCGACGAGCTCGCGATCCCGTCGCGCTTCCGATTCACGCGTGAAGACGGCCTCGAGACGACGCTGAGCGGCAAGCCGTGAGCGCCGCGCCCACCGCGGCGGCGAGCCGCTACGCCGTGGTCGGCAATCCGGTCGCGCACAGCCAGTCGCCCTTCATTCATGCCGCATTCGCGGCCCAGACCGGCGAACCGGTGACGTACGAGCGTCTGCTCTGTCCGCTCGACGGCTTCGCCACGGCGGCACGCGGGTTCGCGGCCGGCGGCGCGAGCGGCTGCAACGTGACCATGCCGTTCAAGTTCGAGGCGTTCACCCTGACCGCGCGCCGGACCGCGCGCGCCGACGTCGCGGGCGCGTGCAACGTCCTGCGCTTCGACGCCGACGGCTGGTACGGCGACAACACCGACGGGGCCGGCCTGGTACGCGACATCGAGCGCAACGCCGGCGTGGCCCTACGCGGTGCACGGGTGCTGCTCATCGGCGCTGGCGGCGGCGCCGCCGGCGCGCTCGGCCCGCTCCTCGCCGCCGGCGCCGGCGACGTCGTCGTCGCCAACCGGACGTTGGCGCGCGCGCACGATCTCGTCGCGCGTCATCGAGCAGCGTTGTCCGGCGCTGAGCGCGAGCGCGTCATCGCGACGACGCTCGACGCCTGCGGCAGCGGCTTCGACGTCGTCGTCAATGCCAGTGCCAGCAGCGCCACTGGCGCCGCCGTGCCCGTCGCGCCTACGGTCTTGCGCCGCGGCGCGCTCGCCCTCGACATGATGTACGGGCCGGCCGCGGACGCGTTCCTCGCCTGGGCCGCAGGCCACGGCGCGCACGGCCGCGACGGCCTCGGCATGCTGGTCGAGCAGGCGGCCGAGGCGTTCGCGTTCTGGCGCCAGCGCGCGCCCGACACGGCGCCGGTCCTGGCCGCGTTGCGGCGTCGCCTGGCGGGCCAGTGATGCGCCCGCGTGGCCGGCCGTTTGGGCGCTTCGTCGTGCTCCTGCTGGTCTGCTTCGGCGCGCTGCAGCTGTACTTCTTCGGCCGGATCGCCTTGATGCGCGTCATCGATCCGCAGTCGACGACGTTCCAGCGCTCGGAGGCGTGGCGGCTCGCATCGCAGCCGAACGAGCATGCGTGGCGCCAGCGCTGGGCCGACTATCCGGCGATCTCGGCCAACCTGAAGCGCGCAGTCGTCGCCGCCGAGGACAGCGGCTTCACCGAGCACAGCGGCGTCGAGTGGGACGCGATCGAAAAGGCGTGGAGCCGCAACGATCGTGCCGCCGCGGCCGCGGAGACACGGACCGCGCGGCCGGCCAAGGTGGTCGGCGGCTCGACCATCACCCAGCAACTGGCCAAGAACCTGTTTCTCGATGGCGAGCGCAACTTCGTGCGCAAGGCGCAGGAGCTCGTCCTCGCGTGGGAGCTCGAGGCGATTCTCGGCAAGCGGCGCATCCTCGAGGTCTACCTCAACAACGTCGAATGGGGCGAGGGCGTGTTCGGTGCCGAGGCAGCGGCGAAACGCTATTTCGGCATCGACGCGAACGGGCTGAGCGCGACGCAGGCGGCGCAGCTCGCGGTCATGCTGCCCGCGCCGAAGCGCTTCGAGAAGCGCCCCGGCTCGGCCTATGTCGCCGGGCGAACCGCCACGGTCGCGGCGCGCATGGGCCACGTCGAAGTGCCATAGCCAGCACCATCGGCGCTTCGCCCGATGCGCCACGAGAGCGCTGCCTAGAATGACTCGATGACAGCCACGCGCAGCACCGCGATCGCCGTCGCCGCAGCGCGGCTGATCGTCGAGGAAGGCATGGAGTATGGCGCCGCCAAGCGGCGCGCGGCGCGCGATCTGCGCGTCGGCGGTCGCAGTCCCGAGTTGCCCGACAACGACCAGGTCGAAGACGAGGTCCGAGCCTATCTCGAGCTGTTCCACGCCGATACCCAGCCGTCGGAGCTGGCCGAGCTGCGCCGGATCGCCGCGCTCTGGATGGAACGGCTCGCCGCGTTCCGGCCGCATCTCGCCGGCGCCGTCTGGCGCGGCACGGCGACGCGGTTGAGCAGCATCTGCATCGACCTGTTCTGCGACGACTCCAAGTCCGCCGAGCTGGCGCTGATCGACATGCGCGTCGACTACGACGTCAGCAGCAGCTCCGGATCGCGCGGTCGCGTGCTCGACGTCCTCAACCTACAGCTGCCGAGCCGCGAGCTCGGCGGCGTCCACCTAGCGCTGACCGTGCGCGACTACGACGATTTGCGCGGCGCCCTACATCGCGACGCGCGCGGGCGCAGCGAACGCGGCGACCTGGCCGCCTTGCGCGCGCGCGCGCCGTCGTGAAGCGCAGACCGGCCCTGTTCGGCGCCGCCGCGCTGGCCGTCGGCGCCGGCGCCGGGACGGCGATCTGGCGTTCGCGGAACGCCAGATCGCCGCCGCCCGCTCGTGACGGACCTCTGGACACTCACATTCGAACGTCTAGACGCCGCGCCCCTGGCGATGGCTTCCTGGCGCGGCCGGCCTTTGCTGCTCAACTTCTGGGCGACCTGGTGCGTGCCGTGTGTCACCGAAATGCCGCTGTTGGACCGCTTCGCCCGCGAACATGCGGCGAGCGGCTGGCAAGTGCTGGCGCTAGCGATCGACGAGCCGGACCCGGTACGGCGATTCCTGCACGAGCGAAACATCGGCCTGCCGGTGGCGCTGGCAGGAATCGACGGCCTGGAACTGTCGCGCGCGCTCGGCAACCACCAGGGCGCCTTGCCCTTCAGCGCGGTTTTCGGTTCGTCCGGCGCTCTCGTTCAACATAAATTAGGCGCAGTGAGCGCTGACTTGCTTACTGCGTGGGCCTCGGCAATGCGCTGAGCGCTTTCCCACGACCCTTCGATCAGCGCCGAACTGCCTGTAATTGGCGATAAGTAACCTAGAATGCCCGGCTTCCCAGGCGCGGTTGCGCCTTGTAGTCGCCCAACCACTTGTCGCTCGCGCGAAATGCCGATGGACCTCAGAAAGCTGAAGACGCTGATCGACCTGGTCTCGGAATCGAACATTTCCGAACTCGAGATCGCCGAGGCGGATGGCAAGGTCCGGATCGTCAAGACACCTTCGGCCCAGTACGCTACAGCCACGTCCCCTTCGCTGCCTGCACCGGCGCCGATCGTTCTCCAGGCGCCAGTCGCCGACGCAGTGGGCTCCGCACCGGAGGCAAGCAGCGGCCATGTGGTCAAGTCGCCGATGGTCGGAACGTTCTACCGCTCGGCCAACCCGGGCTCGGATCCCTTCGTCGAGGTCGGCAGCGTGGTCAAGGTAGGCGAGCCGGTCTGCATCATCGAGGCGATGAAGATCATGAACGAGATCGAGACCGACGCCGCCGGCACGATCAAGGAGATCCTGTGCGAGAACGGCCAGGCCGTCGAGTTCGGGCAGCCGCTGTTCATCATCGAGTGAGCACCGCCGCCTTGTCGAGAGCGACCGCCGCGCGGCCCCGCTTGCCCCTCGCCCCATGATGTTCAAGAAGATCCTGATCGCCAATCGCGGCGAGATCGCCCTGCGCATCCAGCGCGCGTGCCGCGAGCTCGGCGTCAAGTCGGTGGTGGTCTATTCCGAGGCCGATCGCGACGCCAAGTACGTCAAGCTCGCCGACGAAGCGGTGTGCATCGGCCCCGCGCCCTCGGCACAGAGCTACCTGAACATGCCGGCGATCATCGCCACCGCCGAGGTCACGGACGCCGAGGCGATCCATCCCGGCTACGGCTTTCTGTCCGAGAACGCCGACTTCGCCGAGCGCGTCGAGCGCAGCGGCTTCACCTTCATCGGCCCGACGCCCGAGGCGATCAGGATCATGGGCGACAAGGTCTCGGCCAAGCAGGCGATGATCAAGTCGGGCGTGCCCTGCGTGCCCGGATCCGAAGGCGCGCTTCCCGACGACCCGAAGGAAGCGATCAAGGCGGCGCGGGCGATCGGCTATCCGGTGATCATCAAGGCGGCGGGCGGCGGCGGCGGGCGCGGCATGCGCGTCGTCCACACCGAGGCGGCGCTCGTCTCGGCGGTGCAGATGACGCGCGCCGAGGCCGGCGCGGCGTTCGGCAACCCGGCCGTCTACATGGAGAAGTTCCTCCAGAACCCGCGCCACATCGAGATCCAGATCCTCGCCGACACCCACAAGAACGCGGTCTGGCTGGGCGAGCGCGACTGCTCGATGCAGCGGCGCCACCAGAAGATCATCGAGGAGGCGCCGGCGCCGGGGATCGCGCGGCGCGTGATCGAGCGGATCGGCGAGCGTTGCGTCGCCGCGTGCAAGAAGATCGGCTATCGCGGTGCCGGCACGTTCGAGTTTCTCTACGAGAACGGCGAGTTCTTCTTCATCGAGATGAACACCCGGGTCCAGGTCGAGCATCCGGTGACCGAGTGGGTCACCGGCGTCGACATCGTGCAGATGCAGATCCGCATCGCCGCGGGCGAGAAGCTGCCGTTCACGCAACGGGCGATCGTCTGCCGCGGCCACGCGATCGAATGCCGCATCAACGCCGAGGACCCGTACAACGTTCACGCCCTCGCCCGGGCGGGTGACGATGTGGCATCCGCCGGGCGGCCCCGGGGTCCGGGTCGACTCGCACGCCTATACCAACTACTTCGTGCCGCCGAACTACGACTCGATGATCGGCAAGATCATCGTCCACGGCGACACCCGCGACCAAGCGCTGGCGCGGATGCGCACCGCCCTCTCGGAGACGGTCATCGAAGGCATCTCGACCAACATCCCGCTGCACCGCGAGCTGATGGTCGACGCCAAGTTCATCGAAGGCGGAACGAGCATCCACTACCTCGAAGGCTGGCTCGATCAACACAAGCGTTGACGAGGGGCGCCGCGATGCACGCCCTGACGCTGCTCGTGCCGGCCCGGGCGGTCGACAGCGTCTGCGAGGCACTCAGCGACGAGCTCGCCGCGCTCTCGACTTCGGTCGAGGATGCCGACGCCGGCAGCGCCTCCGAAGAGCCGGTGTTCGACGAGCCCGGCGTCGCGGCGACCGCCGCCTGGCGCCGCGCCACCGTGAGCGCGCTCTTCGACGACGAGGCCACGGCCACCGCGGCGGCAGCGGCGCTCGTCGCAACGCACGGCGGCGACGGCGTTCGCATCGTCGCCATCGCCGCTGTCGCCGAGCAGGACTGGGTCCGCTTGACGCAGGCGCAGTTCGGGCCGTCCGAGATCGCACCCGGCTTCTGGATCGTCCCGACCTGGTCCGACGTGCCGGCGGGCGCGCGCCAGGTCATCCGCCTGGACCCGGGCCGCGCCTTCGGCACCGGCACCCATCCGACGACGCGCATGTGCCTGCGCTGGATCGCCCGCCACGGCGACGTGGTCGAGGTCGCCTGGACGCGCGCGCTCGACTACGGAACCGGCTCCGGCGTACTGGCGATCGCGGCGAGCCGGTTCGGCGCGGCCGCCGTCGATGCGGTCGACATCGATCGCAGCCGCCGTCGAGGCGACCGAGGCGAATGCGCGCGCCAACGGCGTCGCGTTGCACGCCGGCCTGCCCGACAGCGTCGCCGGGCGATACGCGCTGGTCGTCGCCAACATCCTGGCTGCGCCGCTCAAGCTGCTGGCACCGCTCCTCACGGCGCTCGTCGATGAAGGCGGCGAGCTCGTCCTGTCGGGCGTCCTCGCGCGTCAGGCCGACGAGCTCATCGCCGCGTACCGACCCGCGATCGAGCTCGCCGTCGCCGATCACGACGACGGCTGGATCCTGCTGGTCGGAAGGCGGCGCAGCGCCCAGCCCATGGCATGATTTGGCGATGAGCCTGGCGACGCGCTGCACCTCCTGCGCCACCGCCTTCAGGGTCGTCCAGGACCAGCTCAAGGTCTCCGAAGGCTGGGTCCGCTGCGGTCGTTGCGACGCCGTCTTCAACGCCCTCGAGGGCCTGTTCGATCTGGGCCGCGATGCGCCGGCCGACTGGGACGATCCGATCGTTTCGCTGCTCGCGCCGCGCCCGGCGGAGCCGCTGGTCCTGGCCCCCGCCGATCCCGAGGACGAAGACGACGAGGCCGCCGGCGACGACGACGCGCCGGCGTCGAACCTCGGCGAGCTGCTCGCCGATCCGATCGACGCCCATCTCTTCGGCCCGCGCAAGAAGGCCGAGGCCGCGCCCAAGCCGGCAGGCCAGATCGGCGCGCGCGATCGGGTCGAGTTCTCCGACGCGCGCTTCGATTCCGATCTGTTCTCCGAGAACGCGTCGGTGCCCGACACCGAGCTCATCGTCGCACCAGTGACCGACCCGGCGGCGCTGCCGCTCGAGAGCTCGGTCCGGCCCGACTTCGTCCGCCGCGCCGACCGGCGCGCACGCTGGCACACGCGACTCAGCGCGCGCCGCGCTGGGCGCGGTCGCGCTGATCGCGCTGGTTGCGCTCGCGCTGCAGGTCGGACACCACTATCGCGACGCGCTCGCGGCGCAGTCGCCGCCATTGCGCCCGCCGCTCGTCGCCTGGTGCCGGATTGCTGGTTGCAAGCTCGAAGCGCCGCGCCGGATCGACGACGTCCAAGTCGAAAGCACTGCCCTCACGCGCGCTCCGGGTCTCGACGGTTTCGTGCTTTCGATCACCTTGCGTAACCGCGGCGCGCTGACGCTCGTCCTGCCGTCGATCGACCTGACCCTCACCGACGGCAACGGCCGACTGCGTTGCGCGACGCGCGCTCGCGCCGCGCGACTTCCGCGCGCCCGAGATCATCGCTCCTGGTGCCGAGACGTCGCTGCAGACGGTGCTCACGGCCGGCGCGGCGTCGGTCGTCGGCTACACCGTCGAGATCTTCTACCCCTGACCCGCGCGTCAGCCGCGCCTTACCTGGAGACTGCATGCCCGCCCTTGTCTGTGGATCGCTCGCCTTCGACAGCATCGCCACCTTTCCCGGCCGCTTCGCGGACCAGATCCTGGCCAATCAGCTGCACGTCCTCAACGTCTCGTTCCTCGTGCCGACGCTGCGGCGCGAGTTCGGCGGCTGCGCCGGCAACATCGCCTACAACCTCGCCGCGCTCGGCGGTGAGCCTGTCGTCCTCGCCGCCGTCGGCAGCGACGGTGACGAATACCTCGCGCGCCTCGGTGCGTGGGGCGCGACGACCGGACATGTCAAGCGCGTCGCCGACAGCCTGACGGCGCAGGCCTTCATCATCACCGACCTCGACAACAACCAGATCACGGCGTTCCATCCCGGCGCGATGCAGTCGGCGCACGAGACGGCGGTGCCGGCGCGCAGCCGATCTGCGCCTGGCGATCATCGCCCCCGATGGCCGCACGGCGATGCTCGAGCACGCGCAGCAGCTCGCCGATGCGAAGGTCCCGTTCATCTTCGACCCGGGCCAGGGCCTGCCGATGTTCGACGGCGCCGAGCTCTCGGCGTTCGTCGATCGCGCGAGCTGGGTTGCGGTCAACGACTACGAGGCGCAGATGCTCGCCGAGCGCACCGGGCGCTCGATCGAGGCGATGTCGCGCTCGCACCTGCGCGGCATCGTCGTCACTCTCGGCGCACATGGCTGCGAGCTCTGGCAGCAGGGCGTCAAGACGATGGTCCCCGGCGTCGCCGCGACCGAGATCGTCGATCCGACCGGCTGCGGCGACGCCTTCCGCGCGGCGATGCTCTATGGCCTGGAAAGAGGCTGGCCGCTGATCGACTGCGCGCGCCTCGGCAACCGCCTCGGCGCGCTCAAGATCGCCAGCCGCGGCGGCCAGAATCATGTGCTGGATCGCACGTTTGCCAGCGCCTGAACGGTCGGTGACTCAAGTTCCGGAGTCGGCCTCCGAAGTCGCCGTATGGACATTCGTCAAGGCGGCGCGCTGGTGGCGGCAATCCCGCTCGCGTTCCTGATCGCTTCGGTCGTGACGTGGGCTGCCTGCCGTTGGTGGTACGGCAAGAAGCTCTCGGCCGCCGCCCATCGCCTGCAAAAGGGCGACAAGGCTCGCCTCTTCTCGCAGGAGCAGACGCTGCAGGCGCGGCGCCAGGTCGAGCAGCTCAAGTCCGAGCTCGCGTCGCAGCAGCAAAGTGCGGCCGAAGGACAGGCCGCGATTCGCCGCGCGGCCCAGCTTGAAGAGGCCCTCCAGGCAAGCGAGCGAGCGGCAGTGCCTGACTCGGGTCGACGTGCCGCTGGTCTCGGCGCACGGCTTCGCCGACACCCAGGTCATGCCCGACTAGGCTCCTGCGCAGCCGGCCCGGGCTGTTGCCTGCGGCCGCCGTCTGACGCCCATCTCCTTGCAGCGCTTGCCAAAGGCGAGCGACGTATCTTGACTTCCCTGATCGCTATGGTGGATCACGTGTGCGGGCTTGCGCAGCTCGAGCGCCATGTGCAACGCCGCCAGCACGAGCTCGGCTGTCATCGTCTCGCCGAAGGACCAGCCGACGATGCGCCGGCTCCAGACATCGCCAGGTAGATGAAGCCCGCCCAGGTTGGGAGGTAGGTCCTGTCGGCGACCCAGAGCTGGTTCGGGCCGGCGGCGGTGAACTCGCGATTGACCAGATCATCGCTCGCGGCTTCGGACGCGGCTTCACCACGTCTGACCACCGCGCGCCCCGGTTGCCCGGGCTTCTGATGCAATGCCCCGCCAAGCGACAGGTCTCGTGACTGTCCTTCTCGTTCAGCCCTTCGCTCGGGTGTACGGCCTCGGCGGCCTGCCCGCAGCTACTACGGCCTCTGCTGACTTCTCGCTCCGGCTCATCACCGTCGCCCTTTCAGGCACGAGGCGAGATCTCCCCAGGTAAGAACGCGATCCCTCCACCGCACAACCGCCATCATTTACGTCGCCTGGCCCTTGGCCACGAGAGCTTTGCAATTCATGGCCTGCTCGCCCTGGCCGGTGCCGCCTCGGATGCGGTTCGTGTACCTCGGCTCACGGTTTACGCTCCACGCTTCCTCCCCACGCTCGGTCACCCTCACGCGGTTGCGCTTCGCTTGCCTCGCTGTGGCCAGCTCGGCCCGGGGCTTGCACCCCAAAGATCGCGCCCATGCTGGGCGCACCATGAAAAAGCCCGGCCGAAGCCGGGCTTGATGACAGACGACGAGCGTCGGTCAGGGCTTGCTGCCAGTCGGAAACGGCCAAGCCGCTTGCGGACTGAGCGAAGTCTTCGCCGGCATCGCCGGCGCAGCGGCCGCCATCGGAGCCGGCGCCGCTTTCTTCGCGGGCGCCGCCTTCTTGGCAGCCTTCTTCGCAGGCTTCTTGGCCGCCTTCTTCGCCGCCTTCTTCGCAGGCGCTTTCTTGGCAGCCTTTTTCGCAGGCGCTTTCTTAGCCGCCTTCTTGGCTGACTTCTTGGCGCGACTTCTTCGCCGACTTCTTGGCTGACTTCTTCGCCGACTTCTTAGCCGACTTTTTCGCCGACTTCTTGGCCGACTTCTTCGCGGCCTTCTTCGCCGGCGACTTCTTCGCGGCCTTCTTCGCCGGCGACTTCTTCGCGGCCTTCTTGCGCCGGGCGACTTCTTGGCGGCGGATCTTCTTCGCCGGCGCCTTCTTGGCGGCCTTTTTCGCAGTTGCCATCACGTTTCTCCTTGATCAAGTTGACATGGAACCGTTGCCCAACGACGCGTCGCTGGCCAGCGGCTATTCATCGCCCGAGACTGCCCAGGAGGGGCGCCCCAGTCCGATGAATCGGGGTGCAGGACTGGCAGCGCTCGTTGTCGCCGCTCTGTGGATCCTGCGAATCTTGATCTCTCTTTGCCATCGCGATGTGCTGCGACGGCCTTGCTACTCCCACGACAACGCACCACCGGTCTGGTAGTCGATGACGCGGGTTTCGAAAAAATTGCGCTCCTTCTTCAGGTCGATCATCTCGCTCATCCACGGGAACGGGTTTTCCTCGTTCGGGAAGAGCTCCTCGAGGCCGATCTGCGTTGCCCGCCGGTTGGCGATGTAGCGCAGGTAGCCCTTGAACATGGACGCGTTCATGCCGAGCACGCCGCGCGGCATGGTGTCTTCGGCATAGCGGTACTCGAGCGCGACGGCGCTTCTCGAACAAGCGCCTTGATCTCGGCCTTGAATTCGGCGGTCCACAGCTGCGGGTTCTCGAGCTTGATCTGGTTGATCAGGTCGATGCCGAAGTTGCAGTGCATCGACTCGTCGCGCAGGATGTACTGGTACTGCTCGGCGGCGCCGGTCATCTTGTTCTGCCGGCCGAGCGCCAGGATCTGGGTGAAGCCGACGTAGAAGAACAGGCCTTCCATCAGGCAGGCGAAGACGATCAGCGACTTCAGCAGCGTGCGGTCGTTCTCGAGCGTGCCGGTGTGGAAGTTCGGATCCATGATCGCCGTGATGAACGGGATCAGGAACTCGTCCTTGTCGCGGATCGACGGCGACCTCGTTGTAGGCGTTGAAGATCTCGCTCTCGTCGAGGCCGAGCGACTCGACGATGTACTGGTAGGCGTGGGTGTGGATCGCTTCCTCGAACGCCTGGCGCAGCAGGAACTGGCGGCATTCGGGCGCCGTGATGTGGCGGTAGGTGCCGAGGACGATGTTGTTGGCGGCGAGCGAATCGGCGGTGACGAAGAAGCCGAGGTTGCGCTTGACGATCCGGCGCTCGTCTTCGGTCAGGCCGTTCGGGTCCTTCCAGGTCGCGATGTCGCGCGACATGTTCACCTCCTGCGGCATCCAGTGGTTGGCGCAGGTGGCGAGGTACTTCTCCCACGCCCACTTGTACTTGAACGGCACCAGCTGGTTGACGTCGGTGTGCGCCGTTGATGATGCGCTTGTCGGCGGCCTTGACGCGGCGCGCGGTCTGCGGCGCGACGCGCGGGCGCCGCGAGCGACTGCGGTCGGCGCGCGCGGCGGCTGCGAACGTCGCGAACGGTGGGCGCGAGAGCGGCGAATGCGGAGACCGCGCGGGGCGCGGTGCTTGCGGCGTGAACGTTCTCGGTGGTTCTGTCTTCTTCCCAGACCAGCATTGCGGATTTTTCCTCTGCGCTCGGATTATCGGAGCGATGACTGCGAAGCCCAAGACATATCAATCCCGGCGCTTCGATTTTGTTGCTCTGTTGCATCGCGAAGCGCGCATTCGCGGTACTCGTTCACGCATCGCACGCATCGCGCTTACTCACTGACACGCTTCGCACTCGGGGTCGTCGAGCGCGCAGAACTTGACGTCGCTGTCGCGAGCTCGCCGCTCGCAGTCGTCTGCGCTGCGTCGCCGCGACCGCTGCTCGCGCATCGTCGCACGCGCCGCTGCGCGCGCCGCTCGAGACGGCGTTGAGCTGGCTCGATTTGCACCGTCGACTTCTCGGCGTGGTCGCGCTCTGCGTGCGCAGGTAGTAGGTCGTCTTCAGGCCGCGCAGCCAGGCGAGCTTGTAGGTCTCGTCGAGCTTCTTGCCCGAGGCGCCGGCCATGTAGATGTTGAGCGACTGCGCCTGGTCGATCCACTTCTGGCGCCGCGCCGCGGCCTCGACCAGCCACTGCGTCTCGACCTCGAACGCGGTCGCGTAGAGCGCCTTCAGGTCCTCGGGCACGCGGTCGATCGCGCTGCAGCGAGCCGTCGAAGTGCTTCAGGTCCATGACCATCACCTCGTCCCACAGGCCCAGGCCGTCTTCAGGTCGCGCACCAGGTACTCGTTGACGATCGTGAACTCGCCCGACAGGTTCGACTTCACCGACAGGTTGCCGAACGCACGGCTCGATCGAGGCGCTGACGCCGATGATGTTCGAGATCGTCGCGGTCGGCGCGATCGCGACGCAGTTCGAGTTGCGCATGCCGTGCTCGGCGATCCGCGCGCGCAGCGCGTCCCAGTCGAGCGTGCGCGCGCGGTCGATCTCGACCAGCGGCTTGCCTCGGCCGTCTTCAGGCTGCCGCGCTGCTCGGCGAGCAGGTCGAGCGAGTCGATCGGCAGGATGCCGCGTGTCCCACAGCGAGCCGCGGTAGCTCGAGTAGCGGCCGCGCTCGGCGGCGAGCTCGGTCGAGGCCCAGTAGGCGTGGTAGCAGACCGCTTCCATCGAGCGGTCGGCGAACTCGACCGCCGCCTCGGACGCGTACGGCACGCGAGTCTCGTACAGCGCGTCCTGGAAGCCCATGATGCCCAGGCCGACCGGGCGGTGGCGCAGGTTCGAGTCGCGCGCCTTCTTGACCGCGTAGTAGTTGATGTCGATGACGTTGTCGAGCATCCGCATCGCCGTGCGCGACCGTCTTCTTCAGCTTGGCCTGGTCGAGCTTGCCGTCGGCGATGTGCTGCGGCGAGGTTGACCGAGCCGAGGTTGCAGACCGCGATCTCGGTCGTCGCTGGTGTTGAGCGTGATCTCGGTGCACAGGTTGGACGAGTGGACGACGCCGACGTGCTGCTGCGGCGAGCGCACGTTGCAGGCGTCCTTGAACGTGATCCACGGGATGGCCGGTCTCGAACAGCATCGTCAGCATCTTGCGCCAGAGGTCGGCCGCCTTCACCTTCTTGAACAGCTTGATCTCGCCGCGCGCCGCCTTCTCTTCATAGCGGACGTAGGCCTTCTCGAAGGCGCGTGCCGAACTTGTCGTGCAGGTCGGGGCAGGTCGAGGGCGAGAACAGCGTCCAGTCGCCGCCTTCCATCACCCGCTTCATGAACAGGTCGGGGACCCAGTTGGCGGTGTTCATGTCGTGCGTGCGCCGGCGGTCGTCGCCGGTGTTCTTGCGCAGCTCGAGGAACTCCTCGATGTCGAGGTGCCAGCTCTCGAGGTAGGCGCAGACCGCGCCCTTCCGCTTGCCGCCCTGGTTGACGGCGACCGCGGTGTCGTTGACGACCTTCAGGAACGGCACCACGCCCTGGCTCTTGCCGTTGGTGCCCTTGATGTAGCTGCCGAGCGCGCGGACGTTGGTCCAGTCGTTGCCGAGGCCGCCGGCGAACTTCGAGAGCAGCGCGTTTTCCTTCAGCGCCTCGTAGATGCCGTCGAGGTCGTCGGACACGGTCGTCAGGTAGCAGCTCGACAGCTGCGAGCGGCGCGTGCCGGCGTTGAAGAGCGTCGGCGTCGAGCTCATGAAGTCGAACGTCGAGAGCACCTCGTAGAACTCGATCGCCCGCGCCTCGCGGTCGATCTCGTTCAGCGCCAGGCCCATCGCGACGCGCATGAAGAACGCCTGCGGCAGCTCGATCCGGGCCTCGTCGATGTGCAGGAAGTAGCGGTCGTAGAGCGTCTGCAGGCCGAGGTAGTCGAACTGCAGGTCGCGCTCGGCCTTGAGCGCCGCGCCGAGGCGGGCGAGGTCGTACTGGAGCAGCTTCTCGTCGAGCAGCTCGGCGTGCGACGCCCTTCTTGATGAACTGCGGAAAGTACTCGGCGTAGCGCGCGTCCATGTCCGACTGCAGCAGCTCCTCGCCGAGGATCTCGCGCCGGATCGTGTGCAGCAGCAGCCGCGCCGTCGCGCGCGTGTAGCCCGGGTCCTTCTCGATCAGCGTGCGCGCGGCCAGGATCGCCGCCTTGTGCACCTCGTCGATCGGCACGCCGTCGTAGAGGTTGCGCTTGGTCTCGGCCAGGATCGGCTCGGGCTTGACGTCGGCGCCGAGGCCGGCGCATGCCGACTCGATCAGCGCCTGCATGCGCGCCGAATCGAGCGGCACGCGCACGCCGCGGTCGGTGACCATCAGCGCCGGCGCGGCGACGACCGGGGCCGGGCCCTGCTTGGCGCGCTCCTGCGCGCGCCGCTCGCGATAGAGCACGTAGGCGCGCGCGACCTCGTGGTGGCCGCCGCGCATCAGGCCGAGCTCGACCTGGTCCTGCACGTCTTCGATATGGAAAGTGCCGCCGCCCGGACGCGAGCGCAGCAAGGCGCGGACGACCGATTCGGTCAGGCCGTCGACGGTCTCGCGCACGCTCGCCGAGGCGGCGCCCTGCGTGCCGTGCACCGCCAGAAACGCCTTCATCAGGGCGACCGCGATCTTGTTCGGCTCGAACGACACGACGGCGCCGTTGCGGCGCAGGATCTGGTAGCCCTGGTATGCCGTGGCGCTGGCTGCCGGCCGGCCGGCGGGCCGGGCCGAGGCCGGAGCGAGCGAGGTCGCCTGGGCGGTGGTTGCTTGCATTGATTCCCCTCTGGCGCCCCGGATGCTCAGCAGCTCGGGGCGCTCTTGTTCATGGCTTCGAAACGCGTCCGGTCACGCTCACGGGCGAAAGGGGACGAGCGAAAAAAACGATTCCGGGGCGCGTGCGTCGGAACGGCCATTGGGCCTGCTCCCCGAAAAACAGCATACAACGCCGGACACTATATCTGGGGTCTGAGTGGCGAACAACCACTACCTATAGCGTCTTACCCGTACTTTTGTCACGAACCGATTGTCGCCGATTTTCGCCCGCCGCGACGCCGTCAGGGCCTCCCGCGAGGACCTGCGCTCAAGCGCCGAAGCGCAGCGCCGGGGCGCTCGCCAGGCGACGCAGCCGGGCCCAGTCGAAGCCGGCGCCGGGGTCGTGCTTGCGCCCCGGCGCGACGTGCTCGTGGCCGGCGACGGCGGCGATCGGATAGCGCCGCGCCAGGCTCGCCAGCAAGGCCGCGAGCGTGGCGTACTGCGCCGCCTCGAAGGTCTCGCCTTCGAGCCCCTCGAGCTCGATGCCGATCGAAAAATCGTTGCAGTCGTCGCGCCCGTGCCAGCACGACGCGCCGGCGTGCCAGGCGCGCTCGTCGCACGACACGAACTGCACCAGCTCGCCGTCGCGGCGGACGAAGAAGTGCGCCGAGACCTCGAGCCCGCGGATCGTCTCGAAGTAGGGATGCGCGCTCCAGTCGAGCGCGTTGGTGAACAGCCGCTCGACCGCGTCGCCGCCGTATTCGCCCGGCGGCAGGCTGATCGAATGGAGGACGACGAGATCGACCGGCGTCGCCGGCGGCCGCGGGCCGAAGTTGGGCGATGGCACGCGCGCGCGCGCGGCCGAGCCAGCCGCCGCGCCACTCGCCGCGCGCTCACTCGCGGTCCGGCGTTGACCGGCGTCGCCGCCGACGTTGACGTTGAGCCGCGCCATCCGGTAGCGCATCTGGCGCAGCGACAGGCCGAGGCTGATGCCGGCCGCGGTGCGATTGAAGCGATGGTGCTCGAGCGCGCGGACCAGGATGTCGCGCTCGACGTCGTCGAGGTAGCTTCGCCAGGTCGTTGGGCAGCGGCTCCTCGACCGGCGCCATCCGGCGCCTGGCCGCGCGCGACCTCGATCGGCCGTCTCGGCCGCGCTCGCGATCTGGTCGAGCTCCTGCGCCGCGCTGTCGGTGAAGACCGACTCCGGCAGGCCGAGGTCGTAGACGTCGAGCTCCTCGGCGCCCGAGAGCGCGACCGCGCGGTGGAGCAGGTTCTCGAGCTCGCGCACGTTGCCGGGAAACGGATAGCGCGAGAGATGAACCAGCGCGTCGCGCGTCAGGCGCGGCGCCGGCCAGACGCCGGCGTCGCGCGCCAGCCGCTCGAGCACGCGCTCGCTGATCCCCATCAGGTCCTCGAGCCGCTCGCGCAACGGCGGCACGCGGATCTGGATCACGTTGAGCCGGTAGATAGAGATCCTGGCGGAACTGGCCGGCCTGGACCTCGGCGCCGAGATCCTTGTGGGTCGCGCTGAGCGAGGCGCACGTCGACCGGCACCTCGGTCACCGCGCCGACCGGCCGCACCGAGCGCTCCTGGATCGCGCGCAGCAGCTTCGACTGCATCGACAACGGCAGGTCGCCGATCTCGTCGAGGAACAGCGTGCCGCCGTTGGCGGCCTGGAAGAAGCCTTCGCGGTCGTCGTTGGCGCCGGTGAAGGCGCCCTTGCGGTAGCCGAAGAACTCGGCCTCGAGCAGCGTTCTCGGGAATGGCGCTGCAGTTGACCGGCAACGAACGGCATCGCGCTGCGCACGCTGCACTTCGTGGATCGCGCGCGCGACCAGCTCCTTGCCGGTGCCCGACTCGCCGGCGACCAGCACCGGCGCCATGCTGCGCGCGACCTTCTCGACCAGCGAGCGCACCTGCTGCATCGCCATCGACTGGCCGGCCATGCGGCCGAGCGCCGCGCTGACCGGCGCCGGCGCCGGCGGCGTCGACGCGCGCCGGCCGCGGCGCCGCGGCGATGCGGTGCTCGGACGGCAGCGTCGTCGGGTCGACCGTCGGCGCACCGCTGCCGCCGCGGCCGAGCGCGGACGCAACGACGCCGCGGAACTGCTTCAGGTCGACCGGCTTGGTGAGGTAGTCGTAGGCGCCGGCCTTGAGCGCTTCGACCGCGTTCTCCGAAGAGCCGTAGGCCGTGATCACGATCGCCTTCTCGCGCCGGTTGCTCTCCTCGAGCCAGCGCAGCACGTCGAGGCCCGGTGCCGTCGGGCAGGCGCATGTCGGTGATGACGGCGCTGTAGGTCCGGTCCTTGAGATGCAGCAGCGCTTCGCTGGACCGTGCCGGCGGTATCGAGGTCGTAGCCTTCGCGCAGCAGCGTCAGCTCGTAAAGCGTTCTCAGGTCGGGCTCGTCGTCGACGACGAGCAGGCTGAAGTGCGAGGCAGTGGTCATGTGGTGAGGGTCGGTCGATCGGCCGGGAGCAGCCCGCGCCGCATGTCGACGAAGAAGTCGTTCCGGCGCTGCTCCTCGGGCGGCAACAGCCGGTAGTCGATGCGAGCCCCGTATCGTTCGCAGAGCTCGCGGCAAATGTAAAGGCCGAGACCCGCGCCGCGGCTGCGAGTCGAGAAAAAGGGCTCGAACAAATAGGGTTCGACGTCGGCCGCGATCGGCGCGCCGTCGCTCAGAACGCTGAAGACGGCTCGGCCGGCGTCGTCGCCGGGCGGCGAGCCGGACGCAGACGGCGCCGGGCTTGGCGCTGGCGTGACGGCGCGCGTTGTCGAGCAGATTGACGAGAACGCGGCGCAGGTGCTCGGCGTCGAACAGGACGCCGAGCGGCTCGGCCGGGAGCGCGATCCGGAGCAGTCCGCCGGCGCCGAGCTGCACGCCTGCGGCCTGCGCCCACTCGCTGCAGATCGCCTCGATCTGGCGCGTCGCGTCGATCGCGCCGACGTCCTGGACCTGGCCGGGCGCGACCTCCATGACGTCGTCGACGATGCGCTTCAGCCGCTCGACGTTCTCGGTCACCATCCGCATCAGCTGGCGTTGCGCCGGATCGGTCGCGTCTTCGGCGAGCAGCGCATTGGCCTGGGCGATCGCCGCCAGCGGATTCCTGATCTCGTGGGCGATGCCGGCCGAGACCCGCCCCATCGCGGCGAGCTTTTCCTGGCGGCTGCGCGCCTGGACGTTGCGCACGTCCTCGAGAAACAGGACGCAGAACGCCTCGCTCGCCGGCGGCTCGCGCTTTCGCGTGAAGCGGACGCGGACGCGCAGCGTGCGGTGCGAGTCCGGGCCGAATTCGATCGCCACGTCGCGCCCGGCCTCGGGCCACGCCGCCTCGGCGAAAGCGCGCTCGACCGCGCGCACCAGCGCGCCCCACGCGGGGACGCCGCGCAGCTGGAACGGCGCGGTGCGGCTCATTCCTTCGGGCGCGAGCAGGCGCCGCGCCGCCGGGTTGGCGGCGCGCACCTTGCCGGCTCGGTCGACCACCAGAACGCCGTCCTCCATCTCCTCGATCACGAGCCGGTTGAGTTGCGCCTGCTGGCGCGCGATCTCGAGGCTGCCGCGCGCGCTCAGCTCCTCGCGCGCGAGCCGGCCGGCAAGCTCGCCGGCGAGAACCGTGATGACGAAAAAGCCGCTTCCCGCGAGGCCCGCCTGGGTCATCAGCAGCGTCGCCTCGCCGCCGCCGCCGACCAGCCGTCAGCCAGGCGGTGAGCAGCAGCGCCAGCGTCGCGACGGCGGCGGTCGCCAGCGCCAGCACGCGCGGCGTCAGGACACCGGCCATCAGCACCGGCAGGACCAGCAGCGCGACGTAGTTGAAGCTCGACGACGGCGAGGCGATGTGCAGCGCGGTGAAGAGGACCAGGTCGGCGCCGATCGTCGCCAGCCACTGCGGGCTGCCCAGGCGCGCGAGCGTGTGCGGCGCGACGCCGCCGCGAAAGCGCGGCAACAGCCACATGCTGATCGCCAGCGTCGCGTAGGCGATGCTGACCGCGGCCACCGCCGCGGTCGGCCTGAGGCCGAAAGCGCCGCTCAGCGCCAAGGTCACGATCAGCGCCACGCCGATCGCCGCACGCGCGGCGAGGAAGGCGCTGTAGATGCGCTCGAACGTCGTCTCGACGAGGCCGCGTCCGCCCTTGGCCGCGCGCGGCCGCGATGCGCCGGTGTCGTTCTGCCACGAGACCGCGAAGCGCGAGTCGTCGATCAGCGCCGCGGTGTCGACGGTCGAGCCGAACGCGCCGAACCATGACTCGTCGGCCGCGGTCGGACGTCGCGCCGGGCGGGCGGCCGGCTCGGCCGACGCGTCGGGCCGCGAGGCGACGGTCATGGCGTGCGCGCCTGCTCTTTCTCGAACGCGGTTCGGTGCGCTTCGCCGCAGAAGACGCCGCCGCGACCCGGCAGCGCCTCGTCGCGCGGCAGATGGACGCCGCAGTAGGCGCAGGCGATCACCGGCTGCGGCGCATTCGGCGGCGGCGATCTGGCGCTGCCGCCGTCGCCGTTGCCGCGCCGACCGGTCGCGCCGCGCAAGAGCCAGAGCAGCACCACGACGGCGATGACGAAGAGCAGGATCTTCATCGGCAGAATCAGGCGGTCGGCGGCCGGTGCAGGACGACCTCGAGCACGAAGCGCGAGCCGACGTAGGCGAGCAGCAGCAGCGCGGCGCCGGCGTAGACGCCGCGCGTCGCCACCGGCCCGCGCCAGCCGAAGGCGCGCCGGCCGGCGAGCAGGCCCGCGAACACGAGCCAGCCGAGGACCGAGAACACCGCCTTGTGGTCCCAGTGCCAGTGGTCGCTGAACCAGACGCCGAGCACGATCGCCGCCGAGAGGACGACGAAGCCGGCGCCGACGAAGCGAAACGTCAGCCGCTCGAGGCGCAGCAGCGGCACGCCTTGCGCCGCCGGCGACGCCGCGGCCGGGGTCCGGCGCATCTGCCGTTCGGCGCGATTGAGCAGCAAGGCGTGCAGCACGGCGACGCCGAACAGGCCGTACGAGGCGACGCCGAGCAGCCAGTGCAGCGGCGCCCAGACCGAGGTCGCCTGCGCATACACCTGGCCCGGGAACAGCCAAGCGACGATGACCACCAGCGGCGCCGAGCGAGGCAAGCGCGCGGCGGGCGCCCGAGAGCGGAACGAAGCGGCTCTCCAGCTCGTAGACCGCGAGCACGAGCCAAAGCGTCATCGACAGCGCCGGCGCGAAGCCGAAGCGCGCGCCGGGAACTCCCGAGCCGATGCCGGCGACGTCGATGACGATCGCCGCGCCATGCGCGATCCAGCCGACCAGCAGCGCGGCACGCAGGCCGGGCGAGAAACGCTCGCTCGGAATCGCCGCGGCGAGATAGCACGCGAGCGCGACGATGCTCGGCGCGCTGAGCGCGAGAGCCACCGGCGTGAGCGCGCCGCTCTCGGGACCGAACGATAGAATCATCGGCCCAAGTGTACTGACGTACTTTCGCGCCCACGCCGTTTCGGCACCCATGGCTTCAGCCCTCACCGACCGCCTGAGCCGACTCGTCAAGACGATGCGCGGCTCGGCCCGCATCACCGACGAGAACGTCCAGGAAATGCTGCGCGAGGTGCGCGTGGCTCTGCTCGAGGCCGACGTCGCGCTGCCGGTCGTTCGCGACTTCATCGCCCGGGTCAAGGAGCGTGCGCTCGGCGCCGAGGTCACCGGATCGCTCTCGCCCGGCCAGGCGTTCGTCGGCGTCGTCGACCGCGAGCTGGTCGCGACGATGGGCGAAGGCGTCGCCGACCTCGACCTCGCGGCGCAGCCGCCGGCGGTGATCCTGATGGCCGGCCTGCAAGGCGCCGGCAAGACGACGACGACCGCCAAGCTCGCGAAGCACCTGATCGAAAAGCGCAAGAAGAAGGTGCTGACGGTCTCGGCCGACGTCTATCGGCCGGCGGCGATCGAGCAGCTGAAGACGGTGACCGCGCCAGGCCGGCGCCGAGTGGTTCCCGTCGAGCGCGAGCGACGCGCCGGTGGCGATCGCCCGCGCCGCGCTCGACCACGCCAAGCGCCACTACTTCGACGTCCTGCTCGTCGACACCGCCGGGCGGCTCGCGATCGACGAGAAGCTGATGGCCGAGATCCGCGAGCTGCACGCCGCGCTGCAGCCGGTCGAGACGCTGTTCGTCGTCGACGCGATGCAGGGCCAGGACGCGGTCAACACCGCCAAGGCATTCAAGGAGGCGCTGCCGCTCACCGGCATCGTCCTGACCAAGATGGACGGCGACTCGCGCGGCGGCGCGGCGCTCTCGGTCCGGGCGATCACCGGCGCGCCGATCAAGTTCGCCGGCACGAGCGAGAAGCTCGACGGCCTCGAGGTGTTCGACGCCAAGCGCCACGCCGGCCGCATCCTCGGCATGGGCGACATCGTCGGCCTGGTCCAGGAGGTCGAGAAGAGCGTCGACGTCGCGGCGGCGCAGAAGCTCGCCGACAAGGTCCGGGCCGGCACCAGTTTCGATCTGAACGACTTCCTGTCACAGATTTCACAGATGAAGAAGATGGGCGGTCTGGGCGGGCTGCTGGACAAGCTACCCTCGCAACTTTCGGGGCGCGCCGCCCAACTCGGTCCGGCCGAGATGGACCGCGCCGAGCGCGACGTGCGTCGGATGGAAGGCATCATCTGCTCGATGACGCCGCTCGAGCGAAGGAAGCCCGAGCTGCTGAAGGCGACGCGCAAGCGCCGCATCGCCAGCGGCGCCGGGGTTCAGGTGCAGGAGGTCAACCGCCTGCTCAACCAGTTCGAGCAGATGCGCGACATGATGAAGAAGATGAAGGGCGGCGGGATGATGAAGATGATGAAGCGGATGGGTGGCATGAAGGGCCTCGGCGGGATGCGCTGAGCGCCGCAGCGAAGACGCCGCGCTCGACGAAAAAGGCAGCGATGGATCCAATCTACGTTTCGGTGATCGCTCTCCTGTGCGCCCTGCCGCTGGTCTGGTGGCTGGCGCAGCGGCAGAGCCCGTCGGTTCGCCCCGAGACGCCGGCCGAGCGGCTCGACACCCTCGCCGGCTGGCCGCCGGAGCCGACGCGCGTCCTGCGCTCGTCCGAGCGGCTCGCGTTCAGCACGCTGAAGCTGGCGCTGCCCGGCTACCTGATCCTGGCGCAGGTGCCGCTCGCCCGTTTCCTCACCGTTCCAAAGCGCAATTCGTATGCCGAATGGATGCGCCGCCTCGGCAACCAATGCATCGACTTCGTCGTCTGCGACGTGACCTCGCAGGTGGTGGCGGTGGTCGAGGTCAGGCCGCCCACCGACCAGCTCGACGACCGCATTCGGGTTCGCCTCGACCGCGTCGCCCGCGCCCTGAAGGCCGCCAAGATCCCGCTCCACGTCTGGAACGAGGAGAAGCTGCCGACGATCGAGGCGGCGCGCGAAAAGATCCTGCCCAACGCGCCCGCCGTTCCGGCGAGCACGCGCCGGGTGCCGGCGATGGCGTCGGTGGCTGCCGTCGCTGGCGCGTCGCTGGCGAGCGAGGCGGCGATGACCGAGGCCGACATGAGCGCAGCCGTCGTCGAGGGCGGCCCGGCGACCGATCCGTTCGCCGACACCGACCGCGACTGGAGCCAGGGCGAAGTGATCGAGGTGCTCGAGCCGAGCACCTCGTCGTGGTTCGACGAGCTCGACTCGGTGACGGCCGAGCTGCCGTCGCTGTCGAAGCGCTAGAGCCGCGCGCTCACTCGACCAGCGCCGCGGCGAACTCGCGCGCGCGAAAGGTCTGCAGGTCGGCGAGCTTCTCGCCGACGCCGACGAAATAGACCGGCAGTGGCGTCGCCCGCGCCCGCGACCAGAGCGCGATCGCGGCGAGCACGCCACCCTTGGCGGTGCCGTCGAGCTTGGTGATCACGAGCCCCGTGAGCTGCAGCGCCTCGTCGAACGCCTGCACCTGCGCGAGCGCGTTCTGGCCGGTGTTGCCGTCGATGACGAGGATGATCTCGTGCGGCGCGCCGGCCTCGGCCTTGCCGATCACGCGCTTGATCTTCTTCAGCTCCTCCATCAGGTTGACCTGCGTCGCCAGGCGGCCGGCGGTGTCGACGATGACGACGTCGCACGCGCGCGCCTTGCCGGCGACGACGGCGTCGAAGGTCACGCCGGCCGGATCGCCGCCTTCCTGGCTGACGATCTCGATCCGGCCGGTCGGCGCCGCCGGCCCCGGTCGCGCCGGCGCGTTCGGCCCATGCCAGCAGTTGCTCGCGCGCGGCGGCGCGAAAGGTGTCGGCGGCGGCGAGCAGGACCTTCTGGTCCGAGTCGACCAGGTGGCGCGCGAGCTTGCCGACGCTCGTCGTCTTGCCGGCGCCGTTGACGCCGACGACCATGATCACCGTCGGCGTCTGCGCGCCGATCACGAGCGGGCGCTCGAGCGGCTCGAGCAGCTCCTCGATGCAGCGCGCCAGCAGGCGCCGCGCCGCGGCCGGATCGCGCACGTGAGCGCGGGTGATGCGCCGCTGCAGGTCGTCGAGCAGATAGACGGTCGCATCGGCGCCGGCGTCGGCCTGGAGCAGCGCGACCTCGAGGTCTTCGTAGAGCGTCGTCGCCGATCTCGGCGCCGATGAAGGCGCCGGCGATCGCGCCGCCGGTGCGCTGCAGCCCGGTCTTGAGCTTGGCCATCCAGCCGGAGCGATCAGCGCCGCTGCTTGTCGGCTCGCCGGAGACGACGTCGGCCGCGCCCTGCGCTCGCGCGACCGCGACCGCGGCCGCGGCTGCGGAGGCGTCGGGCGTGGCGGGCGGTGTGGCGGGCGGCTCGACCGGCTTCTTGCCGAAGAACAGCTCGCCGACGTCTGCGTTCAGCCAGTCGCGCGCACTGCGCGGCGGCTGTGCACCGGCGGCATCGCCAGTCCCGGTCGGTGCGGCTTCGCCGCCGCCAGAGGCTGGGCGCTCCGGCGCCGGCGCGGCGGCCGGAGGCGGGCTCTTGCGAAAGAAGCTGAACATGCGAAACCGACTGGGCGAAAGAGGTGGTATGAGGGCGCCGAACGGCGCGCAAGGTCGAAGCGTCGACTGCGAATCGCCTCGAGATGGCTCGCTATACTCGCGGCCTCAGGCGCTTTAGCTCAGTCGGTTAGAGCGACGGAATCATAATCCGCAGGTCCGGGGTTCGAGTCCCTGAAGCGCCACCAGATTGCCGTCGCCAGCCTGCCGCGCCGCCTTCGTCGCCGCGTTTTGCAAGGCTCGCCGCACAGCATCATGCTTCGCTTCGCCTCCGCCTTCACGGCCCTCGCCTGTCTTGCCGCTCCGGCCGCGGCGCAAGTGCAGCGTGCGTTCCCGCAAAACGCGCTGCGCGGCGCGATCGTCATCGGCGTCGCGCCCGAGATCCTCCTCAACGACCAGCGCGCCCGGCTCGCCCCTGGGGCGCGAATCCGCGACCAGAACAACATGATGGTCGTGCCGAGCGCGCTGACCGGCGGCCGCTACCTCGTCAACTACAACATCGACACCTCCGGCCTGGTCAAGGAGGTCTGGATCCTGCGGCCCGAAGAGGCGTCGATCCAGCCCTGGCCGACGACGCCCGAGCAGGCCGGCGCGTGGAACTTCGATCCGGTCGGGCAGGTCTGGACCAAGCCGTGAGTGCCACTCCGACGGCTAAGCCGCGGGTCTTCATCAAGACCTTCGGCTGCCAGATGAACGTCTACGACTCGGCCAAGATGGCCGACGTGCTGCACGCCGCCGACGGCTACGAGCCGACCGAGAACGTCGACGAGGCCGACCTGATCCTGTTCAACACCTGCTCGGTGCGCGAGAAGGCGCAGGAGAAGGTGTTCAGCGACCTCGGCCGGGTCAAGCACCTGAAGGCGCGCGGCACGCTGATCGGTGTCGGCGGCTGCGTCGCGAGCCAGGAAGGCGCGGCGATCATCGAACGCGCGCCGTACGTCGACCTCGTCTTCGGGCCGCAGACGCTGCACCGCCTGCCCGCGATGCTGGCACGCCGCAAGAGCGATGGCCGGCCGCAGGTCGACATCAGCTTTCCCGAGATCGAGAAGTTCGACCACCTGCCGCCGGCGCGCGTCGACGGGCCGACCGCGTTCGTCTCGATCATGGAAGGCTGCTCGAAGTACTGCTCGTACTGCGTCGTGCCCTACACGCGCGGCGAGGAGGTCTCGCGGCCGTTCGACGACGTGCTGGTCGAGATCGCCGGCCTCGCCGACCAGGGCGTGCGCGAGGTGACGCTGCTCGGCCAGAACGTCAACGCCTACCGCGGCGCGATGGGCGCGTCGGCGGAGATCGCCGACTTCGCGACGCTGCTCGAGTACGTCGCCGAGATCCCGGGGATCGAGCGCATCCGCTACACGACCAGCCACCCGAAGGAGTTCACGCAGCGCCTGATCGACGCCTACGGCCGAACGCCCAAGCTCGTCGACCACGTCCACCTGCCGGTGCAGCACGGCAGCGACCGGATCCTCGCCGCGATGAAGCGCGGCTACACGGCGCTCGAGTTCAAGAGCACCGTGAGGAAGCTCCGCGCGGTGCGTCCCGAGATCGCCATCTCGAGCGACTTCATCGTCGGCTTTCCTGGCGAAAGCGATGCCGACTTCGAGCGCACGATGGCACTCGTGGAAGAGGTCGGCTTCGACTACAGCTTCAGCTTCCTGTTCAGCCCGCGACCCGGAACGCCGGCCGCCGCGCTCAGCGACGACACGTCGGCCGAATCGCGATTGGCACGGTTGCAGCGCTTGCAGGCGACGATCGAAGCGCAGGGCGACGCGATCAGTCAGAGCGCGAGTCGGCACGGTCCAGCGCGTCCTCTTCGAAGGCGCATCGCGCAAGGGCGACGGCGAGCTGATGGGCCGCACCGAGTGCAACCGCGTCGTCAACCTCGCAGCGCCCGAGCGGCTCGTCGGCCAGTTCGCGGACGTGCGGATCAACGCCGTGCGCGGCCACTCGCTGCGCGGCGAGCTGGTTGCCTAAGCCGCCGCGCCGATGCTCAGCGGCCGCGCAGGCCGGCCCACCACAGGGCCGCGGCGCAGGCGACGACCATCGCCCCGTAGGTCGCCATCTTGCCGTCGTGCGCAAAGACGATCAGACCGGCGATCGAGACCAGGGCGCAGGCGCCGCTGGCCCAGGCCCAGAGGCGCCAGACGCTGACCGATCGGAGCTCGCGCCGCCAGACGAGGCGCGCCAAAACGGCCGCGCAGCCACCGACAACCAGCGCAGGTGCGAAGAAGTTGGTGATGTGCCAAAAGGCGTCGGTCGCTTGCAAGGGGCGCGAATTTTATAATCTGCCGATGAGCGTCTTCGCGTTGGGCCTCAACCACACGACCGCGCCGCTCGATCTGCGCGGCCGGTTCGCGCTCGCGCCGCAGCAGCTGACGTCGGCGCTGAAGGGATTTCGGACGCGCCTCGAGCGGGTCGAGGAAGTCGCGATCGTCTCCACCTGCAACCGGACCGAGATCTACGTCGGCGCCCATGCCAGCGCGGTCGAGCCGGCGGTGCAATGGCTGGCCGAGATGGGCGGCGTGCCGACGGCGACGCTGCGCTCGCACGCCTATGTGCTCGAAGGCCCGTCGGCGGCGCGCCACGCCTTCCGCGTCGCCAGCGGTCTCGACTCGATGGTCCTCGGCGAGCCGCAGATCCTCGGCCAGCTGAAGGAAGCGGTGCGCGAGGCCGGCAGCGCCGGCACGCTCGGAACGACCTTGCAGCAGATGTTCCAGCGCTCGTTCGCGGTCGCCAAGGAAGTGCGCTCGTCGACCGAGATCGGCGCCCATTCGATCAGCATGGCCGCGGCGGCGGTGCGGCTCGCGTCGCAGCTGTTCGAGGACCTGCACCAGACCAAGGTGCTGTTCGTCGGCGCCGGCGAGATGATCGAGCTCGCGGCGACCCACTTCGCGGCACGCCAGCCGCGCCTGCATCGCCGTCACCAACCGCGGCGCCGCGCGCGCCAGCGAGCTCGGCACGCGCTTTTCGGCGCAGACCTTTCCGCTGTCGGACTTGCCGGCGCGGCTGGCCGAGTTCGACATCGTCGTCTCGTGCACCGCGAGCCTGCTGCCGATCATCGGCCTGGGCGCGGTCGAGCGCGCCTTGAAGGCGCGCCGGCACCGGCCGATGTTCATGGTCGACCTCGCCGTGCCGCGCGACGTCGAGCCCGAGGTCGCGCGCCTCTCGGACGTCTACCTCTACACCATCGACGACCTCTCGGCGCTGGTGCAGATGGGCGGCGAAAAGCGCGAGGCCGCGGTCGCGCAGGCCGAGGCGATCATCGAGACCGGCGTGCAGAGCTTCGTCCAGTGGCTCGACCGGCGCGGCTCGGTGCCGCTGATCCAGGCGTTGCAGGCGCAGGCCGACGACTGGCGCGCGCTCGAGATCGGCCGCGCCAGGAAGCTGCTCGCCGGCGGCGCCGACGTCGACGCCGTGCTCGAAGCGCTCTCGCGCGGCCTGACGCAAAAGCTCCTGCACGGCACGCTCGCCGAGCTGAACGCTGCCGAAGGCGACGAGCGCGGCCGCCTGGCGCAGACCGTGACGCGCCTGTTCCTGCGCGGCAGCGGCCGTCACCCCGACGACAAGCGCTAGCGACGATCTCGCCCGGCCGCGCCTGCGCGGCCCCGACCCGTCGCCCCGTGTTCAATCTGTCGTCGTTCTCCATGAAGCCATCCCTCCGCCAGCAATTCGAACGCCTCGCCCTGCGCCTCGGCGAGCTCGACGCGCTCCTCGCCGACGGCAGCATGGCCGCCGACATGAAGCGCTACCGCGAGCTCGGCCGCGAGCACGCCGAGGCGGCCGCGCTGGTCGACCTCTTTCGCCGCTACGAGTGCCGCGAGCGCGACCTTGGCTCGGCCGATCAGCTGCTCGCCGAGTCGGCCGCGACGAAGCGATGGCGGCGATGGCGCGCGAGGAGTCGCGAAGCCGCGGCTGCCGATCTCGAGCGCTTGCTGGCCGAGGTGCAGGCAGCGCTGCTGCCGCGCGACCCCGACGACGGCCGCAACGTCTTTCTCGAGATCCGCGCCGGCACGGGCGGCGACGAGTCGGCCCTCTTCGCCGCCGACCTGGCGCGCATGTACCTGCGCTTCGCCGAGCGGAAGCGCTGGCGCACCGAGATCATCTCGGAGAGCGCGAGCGATCTCGGCGGCTACAAGGAGCTGGTGGTCCGGATCGAGGGCGAGCTGGTCTACGCAGCGCTCAAGTTCGAATCGGGCGGCCATCGCGTTCAGCGCGTGCCGGTGACCGAGACGCAGGGCCGGATCCACACCAGCGCCTGCACCGTCGCGGTCCTGCCCGAGGCCGACGAGGCCGAGGAAGTCACGCTCGACCCGAGCGAGCTGCGCATCGACACCTTCCGCGCCAGCGGCGCCGGCGGCCAGCACGTCAACAAGACCGACAGCGCGATCCGCATCACCCATCTGCCGACCGGCATCGTCGCCGAGTGCCAGGACGACCGCTCGCAGCACCGCAACAAGGCCAAGGCGCTCGCCGTGCTGACCGCGCGCCTGCGCGACAAGGACCGCTCCGAGCGCGCCGCCAAGGAAGCGGCGACGCGCAAGGGCCTGATCGGCAGCGGCGACCGGAGCGACCGCATCCGCACCTACAACTTCGCCCAGGGTCGGGTCACCGATCACCGCATCGGCCTGACGCTCTACAAGCTCCAGGCGATCCTCGACGGCGACCTCGGCGAGGTCATCGCCGCGCTGCAGGCGGCGCAGGCCGCCGAGCAGCTCGCTGCTCTCGAAAGCGGCGAGGCGTGACGACGACGGTCGCGGCGGCGCTTGCGCAGGCACGCGCGCGCGGGGTCGACCGGCTGGACGCGCAATTGATGCTGGCGTCGCTCCTCGGCGTCACCCGCAGCGCGCTGATCGCCCACGATGACGGTGCGGTCCCGGTCGACGCGGAGGCGCGATGGGCCGGCTGGCTCGCGCGGCGCGCGGCCGGCGAGCCGCTCGCCTACCTGCTCGGCGACGAAGGAATTCCACGGCCTTGCTCTCGAGGTAAACGCCGACGTGCTGGTGCCGCGGCCCGAAACCGAGCTCTTGGTCGACTGGGCGCTGGAGTTGCTCGCCGCAACGCCCCGTACCGCCCGGGACGGAGGCGGTGCCAACGTCCTGTCGGTGCTCGACCTTGGCACCGGCAGCGGCGCGATCGCGCTGGCCTTGAAGCATCGCCAGCCATCGCTCGCGGTGAGCGCGAGCGACGTCAGTGACGGGGCGCTGGCGGTTGCGCGTCGCAATGCGACCCGGCTGGGGCTGGCGATCGACTTCGTCGAATCGTCGTGGTGGCAGGCGTCTGCGGGGCGTCGCTTCCAGCTCGCCGTCGCCAATCCGCCCTACATCGCTGCCAGCGACCCGCACCTGGCAGCGTTGCGCGACGAGCCGCGCCAGGCGCTGACGCCCGGTGGCGACGGGCTCGACGCGCTCCGGGCGATCGTCGCCGGCGCCCCGGCGCACCTGTGTCCTGGCGGCTGGCTGCTCGTCGAGCACGGCTTCGACCAGGGCCGGGCCGTGCGGGCGCTGTTCGAGGCTGCCGGCCTGGCCGGCGTCGCCACCCGCGTCGACCTCGCCGGCCACGAGCGCGCCACCGGCGGCCGCCTCCGCCCGCCGTCGTCCGGCTAACGGCCGGACACAAGGAATACCGTTCGTCGCAAAGGGTGCCGGTGCGCCGTGAAAAAGACGCGCACCGGACAAAAACCGGGGCAATGCGGCATCGGCCCAACACCATTTGGAGGCGGCGCGGCGCACAATGATTTCCGGCCGTCGTTCGGTCCGATTCATCCCGGATGCAATCGAGGAAACCCGCCATGAAAGTCGTGCCCTGGATCTGCGCAGCTGCCGCCTCGGTGCTGTCGCTGTCCGGTGCGCACGCCGAAGGCGGCGGACTGACCGACCGATGCCAGCCGGGTTCCCTGGGCGACGTTCCAGAGCCGGATCGGCTACGCCCCCGGCGCGCCAGGCTGGCGCGCCGATCTCGCGCCTGTCCGAGCGCAGCGGCTTGCAGGTCGGCAGCGTCGGCCTGCTCGGTGATGTCTATTTCGGCGCCGACCGCGCCGCGCCGGGCGTCCCGGCATCCGGCTTTCGCGCCACCAGCGGCGTTCTGATCGGCGCGCGCAGTCCACTCCTCGGCGCCAGCCGGTCACGGCCGACCGACGCCTGTTCGGCGCTTCGGCGGCAGTGCCCGTCGCCTCGATCGAGCCCGCCCTCGACAGCACCACCCTTCCCTACGTCGGCATCGGCTACAGCAACTTCTGGGGCAAGAGCGGCTGGAGCTTCAGCGCCGACCTCGGCGTCGTCTCGCAGAGCCCCGCCAACGCTGTGCGCTTCGGCCGCGTCTTCGGCGGCTCGCAAGGCCTCGACGACGTCGTCCGCGACATGCGCCTGGCCCGGTGGTCCAGCTCGGCGTCTCCTATTCCTTCTGAATCGCTCGCCGGGCATTTCCCGGTAAAGTCGCCCGATCGACATCCATCGAAACAAGGCGGCTCGCACCATGAGCGACGTTCATCAGCGCATCGACGACATCGTCAAGAACAACCGCGTGGTTCTCTTCATGAAGGGAACGGCGCAGTTTCCGATGTGCGGCTTTTCCGGCCGCGCGATCCAGATCCTGAAGGCCTGCGGCGTCGCCGACCTGAAGACGGTCAACGTCCTCGAGGACGAGGAGATCCGCCAGGGCATCAAGGGCTACTCCGACTGGCCGACGATCCCGCAGCTCTACGTCAACGGCGAATTCGTCGGCGGCTCGGACATCATGACCGAGATGTACCAGGCCGGCGAGCTGCAGCAGGCGCTCGGCCTCGCCGCCTAGAGACTCAGTGGCCGACGCGAACACGCGCGTCGTCGTCGGCGTCACCGGTGCCACCGGCGCGATCTACGCCGTTCGCCTGCTCGAGCGGCTGAAGCAGGCGGGCCGCGAAACCCATCTCGTCGCAACGCCGGCCGGCCTGCTCAACGTCCACCACGAGCTCGGCCTCGATCGCAAGGCGCTCGAAGCGCTCGCCGATGTGGCCTACAACCCGGCGGACATCGGCGCGGCGATCGCCAGCGGCTCGTTCGCCGCGGCGGCGATGGTGGTCGCGCCGTGCTCGATGAAGTCGCTCGCGGCGATCGCCCACGGCCTTTCCGACAACCTGCTGACGCGTGCCGCCGACGTCGCTCTGAAGGAGCGCCGCCGGCTGGTGCTGATGGTGCGCGAGACGCCGTTCAACCTCGCCCACCTGCGCAACATGACGAGCGCGACCGAGATGGGCGCGATCGTCTTTCCGCCGCTGCCGGCGTTCTATCACCGGCCGCAGACGATCGAGGCGATGGTCGACGACACGGTCGAGCGCGTGCTCGGCCTGCTCGGCGTCGAAGGCGCCGCGCCGCAAGCCTGGCGCGGCCTCTGACCGCAGCCCGCCTCAGGCGGGATTGAACTCCCAGGCGCGGCGCGCGCCGAAGACGGCGTTCGGATACTCGGGCCGACCGCGGCTGCCGTTGTAGCGGCCGAGCGCGAGGTACAGGTCGCCGCTTTCGCGGTCGAGGTAATGGCGCAGGATGACGCAGCCGAAGCGCAGGTTGGTCTGCATGTGGAACAGCCTGCCGGCATCGCCGTCGCCGATCAGGCGGGCCCAGAACGGCATCACCTGGGTGTAGCCGCGCGCGCCGACGATCGAGATCGCGTACTTGCGAAAGCCGCTTTCGACCTGGACCAGGCCGAGCACCAGTGCCGGCTCGAGGCCCGAGCGCTTGCTCTCGTACCAGAGCGTCTGCAGGAACTCGACCCGCGTCACGAGCTCGTTGTTCTGGCGTCGCAGGCGATCGCTCATCGCGCCGAGCCAGCGCAGATAGGCGAGGCGCTCGTCGATCGTCGCGAACGATGGCTTCGGCGGCGCCGCGTCGGCGATCGCCGCCGCCAGCGCCGAACGCACCGAGTCGGCGAGCGGCTCCTCGGCCTGCGCGCCGGCCGAGGCGACGCGCGGCCAGGCAGCCCGCGAGCGGGGCGAAGACCGACGCCGCGACGATCGCTCGCCGGCCTCTCCCGGTGCGGGAGAGCTCGCCCGTCATGCGGCGAGCTTGCCCTTCAGGAAGGCAAGCGCCGAGTCGGCCGGAACGCTGGACGCATTGGCGTCGCGCCGGCCCTGGTATTCGAGCTCGCCGGTCTTCAGGCCGCGCTCGGAAAGGACGACGCGATGCGGGCACGCCGATCAGCTCCCAGTCGGCGAACATCGCGCCCGGGACGCTCGCCGCGATCGTCGAGGATGACGTCGACGCCGGCCTCGACCAGACTGCGATGGAGCGCGTCGGCGGCCTCGCGCACGGCCGGCGAGCGGTCGTAGCCGATCGGACAGACGACGACGCTGAACGGGCGCGATCGCTTCCGGCCAGATCATTCCGCGCTCGTCGTGGTTCTGCTCGATCGCGGCGCCGACGATGCGCGTGATGCCGATGCCGTAGCAGCCCATCTGCAGCAGCTGCGGCTGGCCTTTCTCGTCGAGAAAGGTCGCGTTCATGCTCTGGCTGTAGTACGAGCCGAGCAGGAACACATGGCCGACCTCGATGCCGCGCTGGATCTGCAGCGCGCCGCTGCCGTCGGGCGCGGGATCGCCTTCGACGACGTTGCGGATGTCGGCGACGAGCTCGGGCTCGGCCAGGTCGCGGCCCCAGTTGACGCCGGTGTAGTGAAAGCCCTCGGCGTTGGCGCCGCAGACGAAGTCGCTCATCGCCGCGACCGCGCGATCGGCGACGACGCGCACCGGCCGCTTGGTTCCGATCGGCCCGAGGTAGCCGGCCTTGCAGCCGAAGTGCGACTCGATCTCCGCCGCCGTGGCGAAGCGAAAGCCGCGATCGAGGCCGGCGAGCTTGCCGGTCTTGACCTCGTTCAGCGAATGGTCGCCGCGAACGAGCAGCAGCCAGATCGTCGACTCCGGTCGGCATGCCCGCGGCATCGCTTGTCGTCGGTCGCCAGGACGAGCGACTTCACGGTCCGCGCCAGCGGCAGGCCGAGCAGCTCGGCGACGTCTTCGCAGGTGGCCTTGCCGGGCGTCGGCGTCTTCGCGAGCTCGGCCGCCGGCGCCGCGCGCGGCGCGGCCGGCGCGACCGCCTCGGCGAGCTCGATGTTGGCGGCGTAGTCGGAGCCCGGGCTGTAGACGATCGCGTCCTCGCCGGTCGCGGCGATCACCTGGAACTCGTGCGAGCGGATGCCGCCGATCGAGCCGTTGTCGGCGGCGACGGCGCGAAACACCAGGCCCATCCGCTCGAAGATGCGCACGTAGGCGGCGTACATCCGGTCGTAGCTGAGGCGCGCGGCGTCGAGATCGCGGTCGAACGAATAGGCGTCCTTCATCGTGAACTCGCGCCCGCGCATGACGCCGAAGCGCGGCCGGCGCTCGTCGCTGAACTTGGTCTGGATGTGATAGAAATTGCGCGGCAGCGCGCGATAGCTGCGCAGCTCCTGGCGGGCGATGTCGGTGATGACCTCTTCGCTCGTCGGCTGGATCACGAAGTCGCGCTCGTGCCGGTCCTTGACGCGCATCAGCTCGGGGCCGTACTTCTGGAACCGTCCCGACTCCTGCCAGAGCTCGGCCGGCTGAACCACCGGCATCAGCAGCTCGATGCGCGCCGGCGCGGTTCATCTCCTCGCGAACGATGTTCTCGATCCTGCGGATGACGCGCAGGCCCATCGGCATGTAGGTGTAGATGCCGGCCGAAAGCCGCTTGATGAAGCCGGCGCGCATCATGAGCCGGTGGCTCACGACTTCCGCATCGGCGGGGGCTTCCTTCAGCGTCGAGACGAAGAACTGACTGGCTTTCATCGGCGGGGCGTGGCGCGGTGAGGCGTTCGCTAGCCGCCGGAATCGATACGGGCGCCGGTCGGCCAGGGGCGCGAGGGTTTGACTCGCGTCATGCCGGTGCAATAATCGGTCAACGCAAGAATCGAGGTTGATTATGCTCGACCGTGATGGGTTCAGACCCAACGTCGGCATCGTCCTGCTCAACCCGAAGAACCAGGTGTTCTGGGGCAAACGGATAAGAACCCACTCCTGGCAGTTCCCGCAAGGGGGCATCAATTACGGCGAGACGCCCGAGCAGGCGATGTTCCGCGAGCTTCACGAGGAAGTGGGGCTGTCTCCGGACCATGTCCGCATCGTCGCGCGCACGCGCGACTGGCTGCGCTACGAGGTGCCGACGCACTTCATCCGGCGCGACGCGCGCGGCCACTATCGCGGCCAGAAGCAGATCTGGTTCCTGCTCCAGCTCACCGGCCGCGACAGCGACATGAACCTGCGCGCCACCGACCACCCCGAGTTCGACGCCTGGCGCTGGAACGAGTACTGGATCCCGCTCGACGTCGTGATCGAGTTCAAGCGCGACGTCTACCAGATGGCGCTGACCGAACTCGCGCGCTTCCTGCCACGCGGCGCGCAGCACAACCGTTATCTGCGCTCGGGCCTCAGGCCGCACCATCGCGACGACACGCCCGAGAGCTATCGGCGAGTCGACGGGGCCGCGTCGCCGGACGGACGGATGAGCTTCCCGAGAGCGCCCGACGCCGGCCTGCCGACCGCGCCGGCCGATCTGCTCGAACCGCCGACGAAGGACATGGAGCCGCTGACGAAGGATCCGAACGCCTGAGGCGCGCCGCGCCTCAGGCGAGCACGAGGTTGTCGCGGTGGATCAGCTCGGGCTCGCCGGCGAAGCCGAGCAGGCGGACGAATTCCGACGACGCCTTGCGCGCGATCAGCCGTGCCTCGGCACTGCCGTAGTTGCTGAGGCCGCGGCCGATCTCCTCGCCGCTCGTCCGGCGCACGGCGATGACGTCGCCGCGATGGAAGTCGCCTTCGACGCTGATCACGCCGATCGGCAGCAGGCTCTTGCCGCCGTCCCTCAGCTTGGCCGCGGCGCCGTCGTCGACGACGACCGCGCCGCGCAACTGCAGGTGGTCGCTCATCCACTGCTTCCTTGCCGCGACCTTCGCCGTCGTGGCGACGAGCACCGTGCCGATGTTCTCGCCCGCTGCCAGCCGCAGCAGCACGTCGGGCTCGCGCCCGGAAGCGATCACGGTGCTCGCGCCGCTGCGCGCCGCGCGCTTGGCGGCGAGCACCTTGGTCAGCATGCCGCCGCGACCGAGCGCGCTGCCGGCGCCGCCTGCCATGCGCTCGAGCTCCGGGTCGCCGGCGGCGCCGCTTTCGATCAGCCGCGCGTTCGGGTCGCGGCGCGGATCGGCCGAGAACAGGCCGCGCTGGTCGGTGAGGATGACGAGCGCGTCGGCATCGAGCAGGTTGGTGACGAGCGCGCCGAGCGTGTCGTTGTCGCCGAACTTGATCTCGTCGTTGACGACGGTGTCGTTCTCGTTGACGACCGGAACGACGCCGAGGCCGAGCAGCGTCACCAGGGTCGAGCGCGCGTTCAGGTAGCGCTCGCGATCGGCGAGGTCGGCGTGGGTGAGCAGCACCTGGGCGCTGCCGATGCCGTGCGCCCGCAGCGCCGATTCGTAGCTCTGCGCCAAGCCCATCTGGCCGACGGCAGCGGCCGCCTGCAGCTCGTGCACGCCGCGCGGCCGCGCCGTCCAGCCGAGCCGCTTCATGCCCTCGGCGATCGCGCCGCTCGAGACCATCACCAGCTCGCGCGACTGGCCGACGAGCGCGGCCATCTGGCGACACCAGCCGCCGACCGCATCGGCGTCGACGCCGCGGCCTTCGTTCGTCACCAGGCTCGAGCCGACCTTGACGACGATCCGGCGCGCGTTGCGCAGGACGTCGCTCATCGTGCGCTGTCGGCGCCGACCGGATCGAAGCGCGGGTCGTGCTCTTCCGGGCTTGGCCGCACCTGGGCGGCGACGTGCTCGTAGACCGCCCGCACCAGGCCCTCGCAGCCCTCGCGCGTCAGCGCCGAGATCGAGAAGATCGGGCCCTTCCAGCGCAGCCGCTTGACGAACGACTTGAGCGCGCTCGGCGCGCTCGTCGGCGGCAACCATGTCGAGCTTGTTGAGGACGATCCAGCGCGGCTTGGCGGCAAGCTCGGGGTCGTACTTCTCGAGCTCGGCGACGATCGCGCGCACCTGCTCGACCGGATCGGCGTCGTCGAACGGCGCGAAGTCGACCAGGTGCAGGAGCAGACGCGTTCGCTGCAGATGGCGCAGGAACTGGTGGCCGAGGCCGGCGCCTTCGGCGGCGCCTTCGATCAGGCCCGGGATGTCGGCGACGACGAAGCTCTGCTCGGGCGCGACCCGGACGACGCCGAGGTTCGGGTGCAGCGTCGTGAACGGATAGTCGGCGATCTTCGGCCGCGCGTTCGAGATCGCCGCGATCAGCGTCGACTTGCCGGCGTTGGGCATGCCGAGCAGGCCGACGTCGGCGAGGACGCGCAGCTCGAGCTTGAGCTTTTTCTGCTCGCCGGGCCAGCCCGGCGTCTTCTGGCGCGGCGCGCGGTTGGTGCTGCTCTTGAAATGCAGGTTGCCGAAGCCGCCGTCGCCGCCCTTGGCGATCAGCACCTTCTCGTCGGGCTCGAGCAGCTCGGCGAGCTTCTCGCCGCTTTCGGCGTCGCTGATGATCGTGCCGACCGGCATGCGCATGACGATGTCGTCCGCGGCCGCGCCGTACTGGTCGGAGCCGCGACCGTTCTCGCCGCTCCTCGCCTCGTGGCGGCGCGCGTAGCGAAAGTCGATCAGGGTGTTGAGGTTGCGATCGGCGACGGCGTAGACGCTGCCGCCACGACCGCCGTCGCCGCCGTTCGGGCCGCCGAACGGAATGAACTTCTCGCGCCGAAAGCTCATGCAGCCGTTGCCGCCGTTGCCCGCGACGACGTCGATCGTCGCTTCGTCGACGAATCTCATGGCCGTCGGTCGGCGTCGCGACCCGCACGTTCGGTGGTCTCGGCATCGCGCGATCGGCGCCGACCATGCTGCGGCCGAATGATCGACAGCAGACCGAGCACGATCAGCAGCACCGGCCACCACTGATGCAGCCAGGCGAGCGACAGCATGCCGAAATTGTTCGCCAGCAGCAGGGCGCCGACGACGACAAGGATGATGCCGCTCCAGCTCATGCGAACCTCGCGCGGTGGGAATGGATGCTCATGGTAGTTCAGGGCGAGAGAAGCGCCGGCGCCGGCATCCGGCCGTGTCAGCGGAAACAAAAAGGCCCCGGATCGCCGGGGCCTTCATCGCCGCAGGACGGCGGGGTCAGGCGCTCTTGACCTCGACCGTCTGGCGGTTGCGCGGGCCCTTGACCGCATAGCTGACTTCGCCGTCGACGAGCGCGAACAGGGTGTGGTCGCGGCCGATGCCGACATTCGGCCCGGCGTGGAACCTGGTGCCGCGCTGGCGAACGATGATCGACCCGGCCGGCACGACCTGGCCGCCGAAGACCTTGACGCCGAGCATCTTGGGCTGCGAATCGCGGCCGTTGCGGGTCGAGCCGCCGCCTTTTTTCTGTGCCATGTGACTACTCCTGGAAGTCGCGTCGCGGTCAGGCCGCGTTGACCGCGCTGATGCGGATTTCGGTATATCCCTGGCGATGGCCCTGGCGCTTCTGGTAGTGCTTGCGCTTGTGCATCTTGAAGATGCGGACCTTCGGGTGGCGGCCGTGGCCGACCACGCTGGCGACGACGCTGGCGCCGGCAACCAGCGGCGCGCCGGTCACGATCTCAGCGCCGCTGCCGATGGCAACGACCTGATCGAGCGTGATGTCCTGGCCGACGTCGACGGCGAGGCGCTCGACCTTGAGCGTTTCGCCCGCGGCAACCCGGTATTGCTTGCCGCCGGTTTTGATGACCGCGTACATATGGAGTCCCTTCGATTGGCTGCTTCAGCGCGCCGGGTCCCGGCCCGCGCCTCGGGCGACGACCCCGCACAAGCGAAGGGTGGCCCGGAAAAAGCCTGCGACTATACCACGCCGGAGTCCGCTCGCCACCTGTAGCGCCCCGGCCCGGCGCCTGCCCGGGGCAACTGCCAGAGTCCCGACGGCGAGCAGCACGGGGCGTTTTCTATAATCGCCCGCTTGACGCCTCCTGTCGTGCCCCAGTCGCTGACGTCGCTCGCCCCTTCGTCTTCGCCGACCTTTGCCGCCGCGGATGCACTGATGGCCGAGGAGATGCGGCAAGTCGATGCCGTCATCCAGCGCCGGCTGGCGTCGAAGGTCGCCCTGATCGACCAGATCGCGAACTACATCATCAGCGCCGGCGGCAAGCGGATCAGGCCCCGCCTGGTCCTGCTCTTTTCCGGCGCGCTGGGCTTTCTCGGTCGTGAGCGCTTCGAGCTCGCGGCGACCGTCGAGTTCATCCACACCGCGACCCTGCTGCACGACGACGTCGTCGACGAATCCGGGCTGCGCCGCGGCCGCCGTACCGCCAATGCGATGTTCGGCAACGCCGCCAGCGTGCTGGTCGGCGACTTCGTCTATTCGCGCGCCTTCCAGATGATGGTGTCGGTCGATCGCATGCGCATTCTCGAGGTCCTTGCCGACGCGACCAACGTCATCGCCGAGGGCGAGGTGCTGCAGCTGATGAACATGCACGACCCCGACATCTCGGTCGAGGACTACCTGCGGGTGATCCGCTTCAAGACCGCCAAGCTGTTCGAGGCCAGCGCGCGCCTGGGCGCGGTCCTCGCCGAGGCCGGACCGGAGACGGAAGAGGCCTGCTCCGCCTATGGCCGGTCGCTCGGGCACGGCGTTCCAGCTGGTCGACGATCTGCTCGACTACGAGGGCGCGACCGAGCAGCTCGGCAAGAACGTCGGCAACGACCTGCGCGAAGGCAAGCCCACCCTGCCGCTCCTGATCGCGATGGAGCGCGGAACGGCCGATGAACGCGCCATCGTCCGCCATGCGATCGAGCACGGCGAGGTCGCGCGCCTGGCCGAGATCGTGACCATCGTTCGCAGGACCGGTGCGCTCGCGGCGACGCGCGACGCGGCGCGGATGGAGGCCGACAAGGCGCGTGCCTCGCTCGAGGTGCTGCCGGGTACGACCTATCGGGACGCTCTGCTAGACTTGTCGGTTCGATCCGTCGAGCGATCTTCTTGAGCAATGTCTTTCGCTGCGCCACGCCGCAGCGTCGACAAGCCGGGAGCGCGGCGGACGAAAAGCGGGGTGTAGCTTAGCCTGGTAGAGCGCTACGTTCGGGACGTAGAGGCCGGAGGTTCGAATCCTCTCACCCCGACCAGATTCCCAACGCCGGCCCCTTCGCACACCTTGGCGCGTCGCTGTCGACGCCCCGTGAATTGTTGGCGCAGCGCGCGCGACGCGCCACGTTTACAGCCCCGGGTGGATCGGCGATGATCGACTGCTTTTCGCATCATTGATCGGGCATTTCCACGTTGGATACCCTCGCCGACGCACCTCACTCTGCCCTCTCCGGCGTGGCGAGAGTGCTGGTCCACGCCGGCAAGCTCAATCCCAAGACAGCCGAAGAGCTGGTCCGCTCAGCGCGCGAGAAGCGCGCGAGCTTCGTCGCCTCGGTCATCGGCACCGGCTCGGTCTCGGCCGCCGACCTGGCGCATACGCTGTCGACCGCGCTGGCACTGCCGCTGCTCGATCTCACGGCGATCGACGCGACCAAGCTGCCCAAGAACGTCATCGAGACGAAGCTCGCGTCGCAGTACCAGGTCGTCGTGCTCGGCAAGCGCGGCAATCGCCTGTTCATCGGCGGCGCCGACCCGACCGACCAGGAGGCCGCCGAGCGGATCAAGTTCGCCACCCAGCTCTCGCCGGAATGGGTCATCGTCGAGCACGACAAGCTCACCAAGCTGCTCGAGACGACCGGCGCGAGCACCAACGAGGCGATGGAGTCGCTGTCCTCGGGCGACTTCGAGTTCGACGTCACCGACGACGTCACCAGCCAGCCCGCCGACGCGCAGGAGGCGAGCGACGTCGAGGACGCACCGGTCGTCCGCTTCCTGCAGAAGATGCTGATCGACGCGATCAACCTGCGCGCCTCCGACCTGCACTTCGAGCCCTACGAGTACCACTACCGCGTCCGCTTCCGGGTCGACGGCGAATTGCGCGAGATCACGCAGCCGCCGCTGGCGATCAAGGACAAGCTGTCGGCGCGCATCAAGGTCATCTCGCGCCTCGACATCTCCGAGAAGCGCGTGCCGCAGGACGGCCGCATGAAGCTGAAGTTCGGCAACAAGGCGATCGACTTCCGGGTCAGCACCTTGCCGACGCTGTTCGGCGAGAAGATCGTGATCCGGATCCTCGACCCGTCGAGCGCCAAGGTCGGCATCGAGGCGCTCGGCTACGAGAAGATCGAGAAGGACCGCCTGCTGAAAGCGATCCAGCGGCCGTACGGCATGGTCCTCGTCACCGGCCCGACCGGCAGCGGCAAGACGGTGTCGCTCTACACCTGCCTCAACATCCTCAACCAGCCGGGCGTGAACATCGCGACGGTCGAGGATCCGGCCGAAATCAACCTGCCCGGCGTCAACCAGGTCAACGTCAACGATCGCGCCGGGCTGACCTTCTCGGTCGCGCTCAAGTCGTTCCTGCGCCAGGACCCGGACATCATCATGGTCGGCGAAATCCGCGACCTCGAGACCGCCGACATCGCCTTGAAGGCAGCCCAGACCGGCCACATGGTGATGTCGACGCTGCACACCAACGACGCGCCGACGACCCTCACGCGCCTGTCGAACATGGGCGTGGCGGCCTTCAACATCGCCGCGAGCGTGCTGCTGATCACGGCGCAGCGGCTGGCGCGAAAGCTGTGCGAAAACTGCAAGGCCCCGGCCGACTATCCTCGCGAGGCGATGCTCAAGGCCGGCTTCAAGCCGGAGGATCTGGACGGCAACTGGAAGCCCTTCAGAGCCGTCGGCTGTTCAATGTGCAACAACGGTTACAAGGGTCGCGTTGGTATTTACCAGGTCATGCCGATCACCGAGGAAATCCAGAAGATCATCCTCAACACGGGCAGCTCGATGGACATCGCCGAGCAAGCCCAACGCGACGGCGTTCGTGACCTGCGCCAATCGGGCCTGCTCAAGGTGCGATCGGGAATGACGACACTCGAAGAACTGATCTCGGTCACCAACGAGTAGCAAACGAGAAGCGAAAGGCGGGGTTCTGTCCTCGAAGACGTATGGCAACGGCATCACTAGCGGCAAAAGGTCGGATCAAGGACGTCGTCTTCGAGTGGGAGGGCAAGGACAAGAACGGCAAGAACGTCCGCGGCGAGATGCGCGCCGGCGGCGAGGCCATGGTGAGCGCGAGCCTGCGCCGCCAGGGCGTGATGGTCAGCAAGGTGAAGAAGCGCCGCATGAGCGGCGGCAAGGCGATCAAGCAGAAGGACATCGCCGTCTTCACGCGCCAGCTCTCGACCATGATGCGCGCCGGCGTGCCGCTGATCCAGTCGTTCGACATCGTCGCCCGCGGCAGCACGAACCCGAAGATGACGCGCCTCCTGACCGACATCCGCTCCGATGTCGAGACCGGCACCAACCTGTCGGCCGCGTTCAGAAAGCATCCGCTGTATTTCGACGCCCTCTACTGCAACCTGGTCGAGGCCGGCGAAGCGGGCGGTATTCTGGAAACCCTGCTCGATCGTCTTGCCGTCTACCAGGAAAAGACGATGGCGATCAAGAACAAGATCAAGTCGGCGCTGATCTATCCGGTCGCCGTGCTGGTGGTCGCGTTCGTCGTTCTCGCGGTCATCATGATCTTCGTCATCCCGGCGTTCGAGGACGTCTTCAAGTCGTTCGGCGCCGACCTGCCCGCACCGACGCTGGTCGTCATCGCGCTGTCGAAGATCTTCACTTCACTACTGGTATCTGATCTTCGGCTTCATCTTCGGCGGCTCCTATTTCTTCATGCAGTCGTGGCGGCGTTCGGTCAAGATGCAGAAGTACATGGACCGCCTGCTGCTGCGCGTGCCGGTCTTCGGCGACCTGGTCAACAAGTCGTCGGTGGCGCGCTGGACGCGAACCCTCTCGACCATGTTCGCCGCCGGCGTTCCGCTGGTGGAAGCGCTCGACTCGGTCGGCGGCGCCTCGGGCAACGCGGTCTTCGCCGAGGCCACGGAGAAGATCCAGAAGGACGTCTCGACCGGCTCGGCGCTGACCGCATCGATGCAGGCCACGGGCGTGTTCCCGGTCATGGTGCTGCAGATGTGCGCGATCGGCGAGGAGTCGGGCTCGCTCGACGCGATGCTCGGCAAGGCCGCCGAGTTCTACGAAGACGAAGTCGACGAAGCGGTGAAGGGCCTGTCGAGCCTGATGGAGCCGTTCATCATCGTCATCCTGGGCACCCTGATCGGCGGCATCGTCGTCTCGATGTACCTGCCGATCTTCAAGCTGGGCCAGGTGGTTTAAGGCGGTGCCCGTCACCGAAGTCCTGCTTTCGCCCTTCGTCCTGGCCCTGTTCGGGCTGTGCATCGGCAGCTTCCTGAACGTCGTCATCCACCGCCTCCCGCTGATGCTGGAGCGCGGCTGGAAGCAGGAAAGCGCCGACCTGCTCGGCGTCGCCCACGAGCCCGCGCCGACGGTCACGCTGTCGACGCCGCGCTCGCGCTGCCCCTCGTGCGGCCACGCCATCGCCTGGTACGAGAACATTCCGGTCGCGAGCTGGCTCTGGCTGCGCGCCCGTTGCTCGGCCTGCAAGACACGCATCTCGGCGCGCTACCCGCTGATCGAGCTCGCCACCGGCGCGCTCTTCGCGCTCGTCGGCTGGCACTTCGGGGCGCAGCCGGTGGCGCTGCTCTGGTGCCTGTTCTGCGCCGCGCTCGTCGCGTTGGCCGGCATCGACTGGGACACGACGCTGCTGCCCGACAACATCACCCTGCCGCTGCTCTGGGCGGGCATCGTCGGTGCCGCGCTCGGCTGGACCATCCCTTTGCCCGACGCGATCTGGGGCGCGGTTGCCGGCTACCTCTCGCTCTGGTCGGTCTACTGGCTGTTCAAGCTCACCACCGGCAAGGAAGGCATGGGCTTCGGCGACTTCAAGCTGCTCGCCGCGCTCGGCGCATGGCTCGGCTGGAAGATGATCCTGCCGATCGTCCTCGGCGCCTCGATCATCGGCGCGCTGGTCGGCATCGCGATGAAGATGTCTGCGGCGCTGCGCGAAGGCCGCGTACGTACCGTTCGGACCGTTCCTCGCCGGTGCCGGCTCGTGGTTCTGTTCGCCGGTCCCGAACGCGTCCTCGGCTGGCTGCGCTGGTCCTGACGCAGCCCTTCGCCCGCGTCGTCATGAAGCGCTTGCGCATCGGCCTGACCGGCGGCATCGGCAGCGGCAAGAGCACGGTCGGCGCGATCCTCGCCGGGCTCGGCGCGGTCGTGATCGACACTGACCTGATCGCTCGGCAGATGACGCTTCCCGGCGGCGCCGCGATGGCCGCGATCGGCGCCGCGTTCGGACCGGAGTTCATCGCCCCCGACGGCAGCCTCGACCGGCCGCGCATGCGCGCCGCCGCCTTCGCCGACGACGCGGCGCGGCGTCGCCTCGAGGCGATCCTGCATCCATTGATCGGCGTCGAGGTCGAGCGCGCCGCGGCGGCAGCGCCCTCAACCGCGCCGGCGCTCGTATTCGATGTCCCGCTGCTGGTCGAGTCGGGGCAGTGGCGCGAACGCGTCGACCGTGTCTGGGTGGTCGACTGCGACGACGCGGCGCAGGTCGCTCGCGTCGCCGCCCGTCCCGGCTGGAGCGCCGAGGCGGCGCGCGCCGTGATCGCGCAGCAGGTGCCGCGCGCGGCGCGCCGCGCCGCGGCCGACGCAGTGATCGACAACTCCGGTGCCAGCCTCGATGCGCTGGCGCGCGAGGTGAAGCAGCTCTGGCGGGACGTCATCGCGCGCCGAGTCTGACCTTCCCGGCGGCGCGGCCGGATCGCTATGGAACAATCCGCCGGCCATGAGTCCGACCACCGCGTCGGCCCGCGCCTCCCCAAGCCTTCGCCCCGCCTTGATCGTCTACGAATATCCGTTCCACGAGAGCATCCGCACGATGCTGCGTCTCGAGCATCTGTTCGACCGCCTGGGCCAGTTGATCGAGCGCGAAGCGCCGGTCGACCACCATCACGCGCTGGCGACGATCTTCGAGATCATGGACGTCGGCTCGCGCGCCGACCTCAAGTCCGACCTGCTCAAGGAGCTCGAAAAGCACCGCCTGCAGCTGGTCAGCTTTCGCGGCAATCCGGCGATCGCCGAGGCCACGCTCGAAGGCGTGATCGCGCGTCTCGACGGCGCCTTCGCACGCCTCAACCAGGTCGCGGGCAAGGCCGGCGCGGCGCTGACCAGCAACGAGTGGCTGATGAGCATCAGAAGCCGGATCAGCATTCCCGGCGGCACCTGCGAGTTCGATCTGCCGGCGTACTACGCGTGGCAGCAGCTCGAGCCGAGCCGCCGGCGCAGCGACCTGCTGCAATGGGTCGGATCGCTGATGCCGCTGGCCGAGGCGCTGCAAGTCCTCCTCGGCCTGCTGCGCGACTCCGGAACACCGCAGCGTGTGGTCGCGATCGGCGGTCAGTATTCGCAAAGCCTGCCCGCGGGCCGCGTCTATCAGCTGATGCGGGTTCGCATCGACAAGGCGCTGCAGCTCGTTCCCGAGATCAGCGGCCACCGTCTGATGGTGCTGGTGCGCCTGATGCGCCAAGAGGCAGATGGACGGCTCAGATCACACACCGAGGACGCGTCGTTCGAGCTGACGTTGTGCGCGTAGGAAGAGAGATGCCAGAGGAAGGTCCGGCCAAATTCCCGCCGCGATTGGTTCGCTGCCCGGGATGTGGTGGCGAGAGCGTGTATGCGCTCACCAATCCGCATCGGCCGTTCTGCAGCGCGCGCTGCCGCGGCGGCGACCTCGGCGCGTGGGCCAGCGAGGGCTATCGCGTGCCGGCGTCGCCGGAGCCGGAGTCTGACGGAAGCGAGGACGATCCGGCAACCGCGTGATCGTCGCGTCTGACTAGGGCCCGACGATGCACGACGAGGACCAGCGACCCGAGCGTCAGCGACCGAGCCAATGGCTGACGAAGCCGGCCAGATCGTCGTGGGTCGAATCGACCGTCGCCATCTCGTCGCCGGTATTAGGGCTGCCGCTAGCGCGCGCAGCACGAGCGCCTTGTGCACCGTGCCGCGGCATGCCCCGCAGGTAAGGCAGGTAGTCGTCGACGAAGGCCTGCGGCGCGAGCGCCGTGATCGCCTCGACCTTGGGACTGAGCGCGCCCGCCGCATTGCCGGTGGCGACGACGCGCTCGATCGGAAAGCCATGGCTGCGCAGGTTGCGCAGCCGCGCAGCCTCGTGCTCGGCCTCGAGTGCCGAGACGCAGACGAGGTCGTAGCCGGCGTCGTGGAGACGCTGGCAGGCCGCGACCGCGCCGTCGATCGCGGGAACGGTCGACCAAAATTCGTCGTCGAAATGACGCCGGAAGTGCGCGCGCCCGGCCTCGTCGAGGCGCTCGACGTGCCAGCGATCCATCGGCCAATAGGCGTGCGGATCGCGCTCTGCGGGGGCCGCGCCGAACGCGCGCCGCCAGGCGCCCGCGTAACCGAGGTGGAAGTCGAGGAGGACGCCGTCGGCGTCGAGGGCAATCAGAGGCCGGGCCATGCAGGCACTCTAGCGATGTACGTACTTCTTGCCTGTCGCCTCTCGGACGTCCGATTCCGGCGGTGGGCCTTGAAATGACACATCAGCTCCCTATAATGCTCCTGCTAGCACTCGTCAGCGATGAGTGCTAATCAGCCACCAGCCCCTCGGATTTGACCGGGTGGCCGGAATCCTCGGTAAGACCCGAACCCTTCAAGGAGATGCCATGAAACTTCGTCCCCTCGCCGATCGCGTGATCGTCAAGCGCGTGGAGCAGGAAACCAAGACCGCTTCGGGAATCGTCATCCCCGACAACGCCGCTGAAAAGCCCGACCAGGGCGAAGTCCTGTCGGTCGGTCCCGGCAAGCGCAGCGAGCGCGGCGACATCGTCACCATGAACGTCAAGGCCGGTGACCGCGTCCTGTTCGGCAAGTACAGCGGCCAGACCGTCAAGGTCGACGGCGACGAACTGCTGGTGATGCGCGAGGAAGACCTCTTCGCCGTGGTCGAGAAGTAAAGGCTCAGGAGAACTCAAAATGGCAGCAAAAGACGTTTCATTCGGCGGCGACGCCCGCGCGCGCATGGTCGAGGGTGTCAACATCCTCGCCAACGCGGTCAAGGTCACCCTCGGTCCCAAGGGCCGCAACGTGGTGCTCGAGCGCTCCTTCGGCGGCCCGACGGTCACCAAGGACGGCGTCTCGGTCGCCAAGGAGATCGAGCTCAAGGACAAGCTCCAGAACATGGGCGCGCAAATGGTCAAGGAAGTCGCTTCCAAGACCAGCGACATTGCCGGCGACGGCACGACGACGGCCACGGTGCTCGCCCAGGCGATCGTCCGCGAAGGCATGAAATACGTCGCCGCGGGCATGAACCCCATGGACCTGAAGCGTGGCATCGACAAGGCCGTCACGGTGCTGGTCGAGGAGCTCAAGAAGCAGTCGAAGCCGACGACCACGAGCAAGGAAATCGCTCAGGTCGGCACGATCTCGGCCAACAGTGACGAAGAGGTCGGCAAGATCATCGCCGACGCGATGGACAAGGTCGGCAAGGAAGGCGTGATCACCGTTGAAGACGGCAAGTCGCTTGCCTCCGAGCTCGAAGTCGTCGAGGGCATGCAGTTCGACCGCGGCTACCTGTCACCCTACTTCATCAACAACCCCGACAAGCAAACCGCTGCGCTGGACAACCCGTTCGTGCTGCTGTTCGACAAGAAGATCAGCAACATCCGTGATCTCCTGCCGACGCTCGAGCAAGTCGCCAAGTCGGGCCGCCCGCTCCTGATCGTGGCTGAAGAGGTCGAAGGCGAAGCGCTCGCGACCCTGGTCGTGAACACGCTGCGCGGCATCCTCAAGGTCGTTGCCGTCAAGGCGCCTGGCTTCGGTGATCGTCGCAAGGCGATGCTCGAGGACATCGCGATCCTGACCGGCGGCAAGGTCATCGCCGAGGAAGTCGGCCTGACGCTCGAGAAGGTGCAGCTGGCCGACCTCGGCCAGGCCAAGCGCGTCGAGGTGGGCAAGGAAAACACGACCATCATCGACGGCGCCGGTTCGGCCGCTGACATCGAGGCGCGTGTCAAGCAGGTGCGCGTCCAGATCGAGGAAGCCACCAGCGACTACGACAAGGAAAAGCTCCAGGAGCGCGTGGCCAAGCTGGCCGGCGGCGTGGCGCTGATCAAGGTCGGGGCCGCGACCGAGACCGAGATGAAGGAAAAGAAGGCGCGTGTCGAAGACGCCCTGCACGCGACCCGTGCGGCGGTCGAAGAAGGCATCGTCGCCGGCGGCGGCGTGGCGCTCCTGCGCGCCAAGCAGACGGCGGGCGCGATCAAGGGCGACAACGCCGACCAGGAAGCGGGCATCAAGCTGATCCTGCGCGCGATCGAAGAGCCGATCAGGATCATCGTCCAAAACGCCGGCGACGAGCCGAGCGTGGTCGTCGCTGCCGTTCTCGCCGGCAAGGGCAACTATGGCTTCAACGCGCAGAACGGCCAGTACGGCGACATGATCGAGATGGGCATCCTCGATCCGACGAAGGTCACGCGCACGGCGCTGCAGAACGCGGCCTCGGTCGCGTCGCTGATGCTGACGACCGAAGCCATGATCTCCGAAGCACCGAAGGATGAGTCGGGCGCCGGTGGCGGTGGCGGCATGGGCGGCGGCATGGGCGGCATGGGTGGCATGGGCGGGATGGACATGTAAGCACTCGGCCGGGTCATCCGACCTGACCATGAAAGGGCTGCCTCGGCAGCCCTTTTTCATGAGCACACGGCCCGCGTGCGACGCGGTCGTGGCTAAGGGCGCACCATGGCGCGCGAGATAATCGACCGTCCCATCCTCGCCAATGACGATCGCTCCCCTTTTCCAACGCTTCGTCGACGACGAGCTGGCGCTCGCTCCGGCGTTGATCTCCCGCGTGCTCGCGGGGACGGTGCAATTGCTCGGCCCCTCGAAGGAGCTGGCGCCTATCGGTGGCGAACGGATCCACTACGCCGACCTCGTGACGGCGCTGCAGCGCAGCCCCTCGCTCTACGAGAAAACGTTCGTCGAATCACTGCGCCGGCAGGTCACGGAAGAGCTCGACGAGCGGCGCGACGCTTCGTTCGCGGAATCCCGCGGCGGTGGCCTCGAGCTGATGGACGAATCTCGGGTCGAGGTCGACATCGAGATCTCGCGCGCGATGCAGCTGATCGACAGCACCGCCGAGTGGGAGCTGCGCGAGCTCCAGACCTTCACCTCGACCCTGATCGGCCAGAGCCACGTGAGCGCGGAATCGAATCCGTTTCGACCACTCGTCTACGCGACCGCGCTCTGGGACGCAGCCTGCGCGATCGCCGGGTCGCAAATCCAGCGCGCGATCGTCCTGCGGACCTCTGCAGGAGTCGCCGCCGGTCTGTTGAAGAATGCCGCTGCCGCCGCGTCGACCCGGCTCGAATCGCAGGGCGTGCAGCCCGGGCTATATCGCACGGTCGTCCTGCCATCGGGCGCGAGCTTCGGTCGCCCGGTCGCTGAGCCGCCGCGTCCGGGCGCGCTGACTTCGCTGTTGTCAAGCATGCCGTTGCCGACCGGGCCCGGCGCGCTATCGCGCGCCGACGGCAGCGCCGGCAACGATGCCGCTCGCACCGTGCGCAGCGACGGCGCCAGCCGACGCAGTCCCGAGCTCGACCAAGCATTGATGCGCCTTGACGAACTGCTGCGCCATCCACCGATGGAAGCCTCCCGCTCCGGCCCCAGCGCGCCGAATGCGCGCCTCGAGCAGCATCGCTCGGCGCTCGTCGCCAGCGCCAGCGAGCCGGTCGATCGCCAGGTGATCGAGCTGGTGACGCGGTTGTTCGAGTCGCTGCTTTCCGATTCGCAGCTGCCTCCGGCCTTTCGGCCCGCGATCTCGCGCATGCAGGTCGCTGCCTTGCGCCTGTGCCTGACCGACAGCTCGGCACTCGAGTCGTATGAGCATCCGTTGTGGCGCCTGCTCGACCGCATCGGCGAGACGAGCCTAGGCTACGCGCGCGCCGAGGATCCGCGCCTGTCGGGCTTTCTCGCGTTCTGTTCAGCAGTCGCGGAAGAGATGGCCGGGGCGAGCGTGCCGGACAGCGCGCTCTTTCGGCGTGGCCTCAATCGGGTCGACGTCTTTCTCTCGGAGCAGCTTCAGGCGCAGCTGCGCACTGCGCACGTCGCCGTCGACGCGCTGCAGGTCGCCGAGCGGCGCGAGATTCTGCAGCAGAACCTGGCACAGCGCATCACCGATCAGATGGTCAACGTGCGCACCTCGCCGGCGATTCGCCGCTTCGTCACCGGCGCGTGGGCGCGCGTGATTGCCGACGACATGCTGCGTCACGGTGAGCAGTCGGAAGAGACCTTGTCCGGCCTCAGGACCGTCGACGATCTCCTCTGGAGCTTGAAGATTCCCGATCATCCGCAGAGCCGGCAACGCCTGATCGCGCTCCTCCCCGGCCTGCTGCAGCGTATCCGCACCGGCATGGAATCGATCGCCTTGCCCGCGGCCGAGCAGCAGATCGTTTTCAACGAGCTGATGGCGATCCATACCGAGGCGCTGCGTCCCGGCGCGCGCGGCACGACCGGCGCGCTGACCCCGGAGGAGATCGTCCAGCGCATGCGCGACGAGGTCGTCGCCGAGACGCCGCCGGCGCGCAGCTTCAGCGACTCGGTGATTGATCTCTCGTCGATGGAGACGGTGCCCGCCGAGCACTTGCCGAGCGGTGGCGATCGCGTCGACGACGAGCCGGGCAAGCGCATCGAGGCGGTGCGTGTCGGCGATCGTCAGCGCATCTTCCTGCAGGGCCGCTGGGCGCGCGTACAGCTGCTCTGGCGCAGCGACCGCAGTCTCTTCTTCCTGTTCGCCGGCGAGTCGCCGACGCGGACCCACTCGATCACGCGGCGCGCGCTCGAGCGGCTCAGCACCGCAGGGCTGGTGCAGCCGCTCGAAGTCAAGCCGCTGGTGCAGCGGGCGATCGACCGAATGATGCGCGACATCCCGTCGCGGAGCTGAGACTTCAGCGCGCGAGCGCGCCTTCGATCTCGGCGATCACGAGTTGCGGCTGCTCATGGACGATCCAGTGCGTCGCATTCGGCACGCGCACGATGCGCAGGTCGGGGACATATGCCTCGAGTCCGTCGAGCAAAGCGACCGGCAGGGCAATGTCGTCTTCGGCCCAGATCACGAGCGTCGACACGCGCACCGTAACCGTCGCCGGCGCGAACTCGACCTTCAGCAGCGCGTCGTCGGGCCCGGTCGGGGGTCGCAGCGGCGAAGCGCGGTAGTAGTTGCAACCGCCACGAAGGCTGGTGCGCCAGACCGCGCGGTATTGGTCGCGCACCGTCTCGCTCAGCCAGGCGCCGCCGGGCCGGCCGCTGTCGTCGGCACCCATGCTGGTGAAGAAAGGCCAGAGGCGGGCGAAGTCGTTGGCGCTGAGCAGCGCTTCCGCGTCGGCGCGGACCAGGAAATTCATGTACGCACTCGCCGACTGCTGCGCCGGATTGCTGCGCAACTCGCGCAGGAAAGTCGCGGGGTGCGGCGCGTTGACGATCACCAGTCGCGCCAACGTCTCGGGCCGCTGCGCGGCAAGCATCCAAGCGAGCGCGCCGCCCCAATCGTGCGCGATCAGCGCCGCGATGCGGCCACCGAGCGAATCGATCAGCGCAGCGATGTCGCCGACGAGATGCTTGGCGCGATAGGCCTCGACCTCGACCGGCGCCGACGATCGCTCGTAGCCGCGCAGGTTGGGCGCCATGCAGCGATAGCGCTTGCCGAAATGCTCGAGCAGCTCATCCCAGACGAACGCCGCTTCGGGAAAGCCATGCAGGAAGACGAGCACCGGGGCGCCGACCGGGCCGGTGGCGCGGCAACTGAGCTCGATGCCGTTGCCGAGCGGCTGGACGAAGGTCTCGATCACTTGCCCGCCGCGTGCGTCCAGCCGTAGAGGACGCGCGCCGCGTCGTTGACGCCGGCCCGGCTCAGCGCCGAGAAAGCGGCAAGCGAGACGTCGCCTTCTTCGGAGGTCACCTCACCGAGGACCTCGCTCGCGGACTGCAGCGCCGCCGCGGCGGCGCTGCGATTGAGCTTGTCGACCTTGGTCAGGAGTGCGAGCAACTTGACCGATCCGTTGGCCAGCCGCGGCGCGACGAAGTCGAGCAGCTTCCGGTCGATCTCGGTGAAGCCGAGACGCGAGTCGACGAGGATGACGATCGCACTCAGGCTGCGCCGCACCGCGAGGTACTCGGCCATCACTTCCTGCCAGCGCAGCTTGGCATTGCGCTCGACCGCGGCATAGCCGTAGCCGGGCAGATCCGCGAACAGCGCGTCGGCGGCGAGCTTCGGGCCGAGCTCGAACAGGTTGATGTGCTGCGTGCGCCCTGGCGTCTTCGACGCGAAGGCGAGGCGTCTTTGCTGCGTCAGGACGTTGATCGCAGTCGACTTGCCGGCATTGGAGCGGCCGACGAAGGCGATCTCGGGCAGCTCGCTCACCGGCAATTCGGCGAGCGCGCTCGCGGTCGTCAGGAAGCGTGCGGTGTGGGTCCAGGCGAGCGCCGTCTTCGCTTCGGCGTCGTCGTCGCTTGCCTCTTGCGGGCGGGCCGCAGAAGTCGGCATGGAGGTGCTCGGGAATCGTCGTGAAGCGCTCATTGTAAAATTGCCCGCTTTGGCACGAGAAATTCGCGACCCATGAAGCCCGTTCCTCGATTGCTCTGCGCGCTGGCCGCGGCCCTGACCGGAATCGGCGCTTTCGCCGCCGAGCCTGCCGCGAGCGCGCCCGAGCCGGCCAAGGGCGCCGCGATCTCGACCGCAGTCTGCGCCGCCTGCCACACCAACGACGGCTCCCGCGGCAGCCCCGCCAATCCGATCATCCAGGGTCAGCACCCCGACTACCTCGTCAAGCAGCTCGCCGAATTCAAGGCCGGCAAGCGCGAGAGCCCCATCATGCGTCCGATGGCCACGTCGTTGAGCGAAGCCGACATGAAAAATGTCGCCGCCTTCTACGCCAGCAAAGAAGCCAAGCCCGGCTTTGCCAAGAACAAGGACCTGGTCGCGCTCGGCGAGAAGGTCTACCGTGGCGGCATCGCCGACCGCCGCATCCCCGCATGCTCGGGCTGCCACAGCCCGAACGGCGCCGGCATTCCGGCGCAATACCCGCGCCTTGCCGGGCAGCACGCAGACTACGTCCAGGCCCAGCTCGTCGCCTTTCGTGCTGGCACGCGCCAGAACAACCCCGTGATGGCGGGCATCGCGGCCAATCTGAGCGACCGCGAGATCAAGGCCCTGTCGGACTACGTCGCCGGCCTGCGCTGATCGCCGCTGCCGGTGGACGCAGCGTCGGGCTTGAGCAGCAGCACGTCGACGCCGTAGAGCTTGGCCAGCGCCGCCAGCTTGGCCGGGACGCCGCGCACCGCGAAACCCCGGCCCCAGGCGAGAGCGAGCCGCTGGATCTCGAGCAGCACCGCCAACGCGGCCGAGTCGAGGTGCTGGAGCGAGCCGGCCTCGACAACGACCGGGCCATCGCTGCCTTCGCTCTGCAGCGCCTGCTTCAGCATGCGCAGCGTCACCCGCGCCTCGCGCGATGTCAGCGTCGCGGGCAAGAGCAGCATCAGCCCTTCGTTCCCGCGGCGGCCGACTTGTTTCGCTCGGCGAGCTTGGCGATCAGACCGTCGATGCCGTTGGCGCCGATTTCCTGGGCGAAGCTGTTGCGATAGTTCTCCACCAGCCAGACGCCCAGGACGTTGACGTCGTAGATCTTCCAGTTCGCGCCGTCCTTCTCGAGGCGATAATCGAGCTGGATCGGATCGCCCTTGCCACGGATCTCGGTCCTCACGACCACCTCGGCATCGTTCGGCTGACCCGCGCATCGGCTTGATCTCGACCGTCTGCTCCGGGCTCACCTGCGCAAGGGCGCCCGGAATACGTGCGCACGAGCAGCAGCTTGAACTCGTCCTGCAGGCGCTTTTGCTGTTCCGGCGTCGCCTGCTTCCAGTAGCGGCCGACCGCGGAGGCCGTCATGCGCTGGAAATTGACGTAGGGAAAGACCTTCTGGTCGACCAGCGCGATCACCTTGCGGATGTCGCCGGCCTGGATCGACTTGTCGGCCTTGACCGCCTCGAGGACGTCGGTCGAGACCTCCTTGATGAAGACATCGGGCGCCTTGGCGCCTTGCGCCTGCGCGCCGAAGGCGGCGAGCGCCAGCGTCGCCGCAGCGAGCCAGCCGGTCGTTCTTGTCGTGGACATTCGTCGTTCCTTCAATAGGGAAGAGTTCGCCTGATGCAGGAGAGAAACGATGACAGGGCAGAAACGATGCCTGTGCCGTCACTCGCACTCACCATAACGCACCATCAGGGTCGCGGGTTCACAGGGCCGTCGGTCGGCGTGCTCAAGGCGGTGCCGAGCCGGCGCGCGCCGGTGCCGATGCCGCTGGCGCGGCGAGGTTGGCTGGCGCTGCACCGGCAGCCCCGGAGGCCGCGTCTTCGGGCGGCTCAGGCGTCTCGGGCACGTCGCCGTCGAACACCAGGCTGCGCCGTCGTTGCAGGTAGGCGTCACGAATGAAGGTGTACTTGTCGAGCGAGATCTCGTCGATGACGCGGGTGGCGCCGAGCAAGCTCGAGCGCGTGTTGACGAGCTGCAGTAGTCCGAGGCCCCAGGAGGTCTTGGTTCCGTCGGCGAGGATCGCCGGCGTGGCGCGCAGGTCGAGCACCAGTGCGCCGGCATCGCGGACCGTCGAGGGCCCGAGGACGGGCAGGACGACGTACGCACCGGCACCGACGCCATAGCGTCCGAGCGTCTGGCCGAAATCCTCGAAGTGGCGTTCGAGACCCATCTCGGAGGCGACGTCGAAGACGCCCGCCAGGCCGAACAGGGTGTTGGTGGCGACGCGCGTCACATCTTCGAAGCCGAGGGTGATCTTGCCCTGCAGCATGTTGTTGATCGCCGACCAGGCGTCCGCGAAATTGGCGAAGAAGTTGGTGACACCGCGCCGGACCGGCTGCGGCAGGACATCGCTGTAAAGCGTCGCCACCGGCTTCAGCACCGCCCGGTCGAGGTCTTCGTTGAAGTTGAAGACCTTGCGGTTCCAGTTCTCCCACGGGTCGAGGCGCTGGCCCGGGCCGCCGCGCCCTTCGCGGAGCGTCGTGCAGCCGGCGAGCGCGACGGCGAGCGCAGCGACCAGCGCGCTCGCCGGCAACAAGCGCCCGGCCGCAGTCGTCATTTCTTGGCGCCGCTCGCGGACGCCGCCGGCGTCGGCGCCGCGCCGGCGTCGGCGGCCTTGTTGAAGAGGAACTGGCTGATCAGGCTTTCGAGCACGACCGCCGATTGTGTCTGCTTGACCGTGTCGCCGGCTGTCCACATTTTCTCGGATGCGCCCGGCTCGACGCCGACGTATTGGTCGCCGAGCAGCCCCGAGGTCAGGATGCGCAGCGACGAATCGGTCGGGAACTGCACGTCGCGCTGAATCGCCAGCTGGACGACGCCCTGGTATTGCTTCGGGTCGAGGTGGATCGCGGCGACGCGGCCGACCGTGACCCCGGCGCTGCGCACCGGCGCCCGCACCTTCAGCGCGCCGATGTTGTCGAAGTAGGCGGTCACGGTGTAGGTGTCGCCGCCGCTGAAGCTGCCGAGGTTGGCCGCCTTCAACGCCAGGAAGACCAGGCCGACGAGGCCGAGCAGCACGAAGATGCCGACCAGGGTTTCTATGCTTTTCTTGCCCATCGATCCGTTCCGGGTTCTGCGCGATGTTAATGAAGACCGGGCGCTCGCCGCCTAGGGCGTCGAGAACATGAGCGCGGTCAGGACGAAATCCATCATCAAAATGCCGAGCGAGGCGATCACCACGGTGCGGGTCGTTCCATGGGCGACGCCTTCCGGCGTCGCCTCCGCCTCGTAGCCCTGGTAGAGAGCGACGAAGGTGCAGATGAAGCCGAAGACGACGCTCTTGATGATGCCGTTGCCGATGTCGCGGCGCACGTCGACGCCCGACTGCATGATCGACCAGAAGTTGCCGGCGTCGACGCCGATCAGGAGCACGGCGACGACATAGGCGCCGAGGATGCCGACCGAGGAGAACAGCACCGCCAGGATCGGCATCGAGACGATGCCGGCGAGAAAGCGCGGCGCCAGCACCCGGATTTTCGGGTCGACCGCCATCATGTCCATCGCCGCGAGCTGCTCGCCCGCCTTCATCAGGCCGATCTCGGCCGTGAGCGAGGTACCGGCGCGGCCGGCGAAGAGCAGCGCCGTCACGACCGGCCCGAGCTCGCGCGTCAGCGACAGGTTGACGATCAGGCCGAGCGACTCGGCAGCGCCATAGGTGACGAGCGCGTAATACATCTGCAGCGCGAGCACGAAGCCGACCGCCGTCCCCGAGGCGACGATGATGATCAGCGACAGGTTGCCGATGGCGTGGATCTGGGCGACGATGAAGTACGGCCGGCGCAGCGCCGCCGGGCAAGCGCGCAGCAGCTCGACGAAGAACGTCGCGTGATGGCCGAGGATGCGCAGCACCTCGAGCGTGCGCCGGCCGAACCAGGAAACGATGCCGCTCACCGCCGCGGCTCCGGACGACGCCGCCGGCTCAAGCAGGAACTCCGAAATCTTCGGCGAGCGGCTTGGCCGGGATAATGGAAGCGCACCGGGCCCGTCGGGCTCGCCGCGGATGAACTGGCGCACTTCCGGATCTTCCGAGTCGTTGAGCTGCTTCGGCGTGCCCTGGGCCACGACCTTCCCTTGCGAGGACATGAGATAGGCGTAGTCGCAGATCTTGAAGCATTGCTGGACGTCGTGCGAGACCAGGATCGAGGTCGCGCCGGTGGTGTCGTTGAGGGTGCGGATCAGGTTCGCGGCGATCGCCATCGAGATCGGATCGAGGCCGGCGAACGGCTCGTCGTACATCAAGAGCTCGGGGTCGAGCGCGATCGCGCGGGCAAGCGCGACGCGCCGCGCCATGCCGCCCGAGATCTCCGAGATGCGCAGGTTGGCCGCGCCGCGCAGGCCGACCGCGTTGAGCTTCATCAGCACGATGTCGCGAATCATCGACTCGTCGAGGTCGGTGTGCTCGCGCAGCGGGAAGGCGACGTTGTCGAACACCGAAAGGTCGGTGAAGAGAGCGCCGAACTGGAACAGCATGCCGAGCCGGCGCCGGAGCGCGAACAGCTGCTCGGGGTTGCGCGCATCGATCACCTTGCCGTCGATGCGGACCGTGCCGCGGTCGACCGGATAGACGCCGCCGATCAGGCGCAGCAGCGTCGTCTTGCCGCAGCCCGAGCCGCCGAGGATGGCCGTGACCTTGCCGCGGCCGAAGCTGAGCGAGACGTCGTTCAGGATCGTCCGGCTGGCGTCGTAGCCGAAGACGACGTGCTCGATCTCGACGAGCAGGTCGGCGTTGGGGTGGCCGGTGGTTTCGGCGGTCTTGTGGATGTCGGTCATCGGCTCAGCGAGGCAGCTCGCTAGAACCCATGAGCATAGCGTCCACCGCCCGTGCCGCCTGGCGGCCTTCCCGGATCGCCCAGACGACGAGCGATTGGCCGCGCCGGACGTCGCCGGCGGCGAACACCTTCGCCGACGTTGGTCGCATAGCCGCCGACCGCGTCGACGCTCGCCTTGGCGTTGCCGCGCGCGTCGCGCTCGACGCCGAACGACTCGAGCAGGCTCGCGAGCGGGCTGACGAAGCCCATCGCCAGCAGCACGAGCTCGGCCGGAATGACCTCCTCGCTGCCGGCGACCTCGACCATCTTGCCGCCCTGCCACTCGACGCGCACCGCCTTCAGCGCCTTGAGCTTGCCGCCTTCGCCGATGAACTCCTTGGTGGCGATCGCGAACTCGCGCTCGCAGCCTTCCTCGTGGCTCGACGAGGTGCGCAGCTTGGTCGGCCAGTACGGCCAGACCAGCGGCTTGTTCTCCTGATCGGGCGGCATCGGCATCAGCTCGAACTGGGTCACGCTCTTCGCGCCATGGCGGTTGCTGGTGCCGACGCAGTCGCTGCCGGTGTCGCCGCCGCCGATGACGATCACGTCCTTGCCGTCGGCGCGGATCTGGCGCTCGATCTTGCCGCCGGCGTTGACCTTGTTCTGCTGCGGCAGGAACTCCATCGCGTAGTGGACGCCGTCGAGATCGCGGCCCGGCACCGGCAGGTCGCGCGAGCGCTCGGCGCCGCGCGGCAAGCAGCACCGCATCGAACTCGCGCCATCAGCTCGGCGGGCGTCGACGCATTCGCGCGACCAGTCGGTGACGACCTCGTCGGCCGCTTGGTTCGCCGACACGAACGCCGGCGCGAAAGACGACGCCCTCGGCCTCCATCTGCGCGATCGCGCCGGTCGATGTGCGACTTCTCCATCTTGAAGTCGGGGATGCCGTAGCGCAGCAGGCCGCCGATCGCATCGTTGCTGCTCGAACACGGTGACCGAGTGGCCGGCGCGCGCCAGCTGCTGCGCCGCGGCCAGGCCGGCCGGCCCGGAGCCGACGACCGCGACCGTCTTGCCGGTCTTGATCGCGGGCGGGCGCGGCACGACCCAGCCTTCGGCCCAGGCGCGGTCGATGATCGCGTGCTCGATCGACTTGATGCCGACCGGCTCGTCGTTGATGTTGAGCGTGCACGCCGCCTCGCACGGCGCCGGGCAGATGCGGCCGGTGAACTCGGGGAAGTTGTTGGTCGAGTCGAGCACCGCGAAGGCGTTCTTCCAGTCGGCGCGATAGACCAGGTCGTTGAAGTCGGGAATGATGTTGTTGACCGGGCAGCCGCTGTTGCAGAACGGCGTGCCGCAGTCCATGCAGCGCGCGCTCTGCACCTTGGCCTCGTCTTCCTTGAGCGTGAAGACGAACTCGCGGTAGTTCTTGACCCGCTCGGGCACCGGCTCGTGGTCTTCCTCCACGCGCTCGAAGTCCATGAAGCCGGTGACGTTTCCCATGGTTCCCTGCCCTCTTTCTTCTGTCCGCCGGCGGCTACTTCGGCGCGACGATCTTGATCGTCTTGCCGGTCGTGCGCGCCTTGGCGATCGCATCGTCGGCGGCGCGTCGTGGCGCGGATCTCGCCGAGCGCGGTCATCGCCTTCAGGCTGATCTCGGCCAGCGCCCGCTTGTATTCGTTCGGGAACACCTTGACGAACTTCGGCAGCGCCTCGTTCCAGTGGTCGAGGATCTCGCGCGCGCGCAAGCTCCCGGTCCACTGGTGGTGATCGGTGATGAGCGCCTTGAGCAGCACCTCGTCGGCCTGCTCGCGGTGCCAGATCGCGCGCTCGAGCGACTGCTCCTGCTCCGCGACCGGCAGGACGCGGCCGAGCGAGACCATCGACGTGTTGCAACGCGACGCGAACTGGCCGTCCTCGTCGTAGACGTAGGCGATGCCGCCGCTCATGCCGGCGGCGAAGTTGCGCCCGGTCTTGCCGAGGACGACGACGGTGCCGCCGGTCATGTACTCGCAGCCATGGTCGCCGGTGCCCTCGACGACCGCGGTCGCGCCCGACAGGCGCACCGCGAAGCGCTCGCCGGCGACGCCGCGCAGGAACGCCTCGCCGCTGGTCGCGCCGTACAGCACGGTGTTGCCGACGATGATGTTCTCGGTCGCCGCGCCGCGAAAGTCGATGCTCGGCCGGATCGCGAGGCGGCCGCCCGACAGGCCCTTGCCGGTGTAGTCGTTGGCATCGCCGATCAGGTAGATCGTGATGCCGGCGGCGAGGAAGGCGCCGAAGCTCTGCCCGCCGGTGCCTTCCATCTGGATGAAGATGGTGTTGTCGGGCAGGCCTTGCGGATGGCGCCGGATCAAGCTCGCCGGAGAGCATCGCGCCGACGGTGCGGTTGACGTTGCGCACGTGCTGCAGGATCTGCACCTTCTCGCCGCGCTCGAGCGCCGGCGCGCACTTCTCGATCAGGCTCACGTCGAGCGCCTTGGCCAGGCCGTGGTCCTGCGCCTCGACGTGGCGGCGCGCCACCTCGGCCGGCGCGCTCGGCGCCTGCAGCAGGCGGCTGAAGTCGAGGCCCCGCGCCTTCCAGTGGGCGATGCCCTTCCTCGTGTCGAGCAGGTCGACGCGGCCGATCAGCTCGTCGAAGCTGCGCATGCCGAGCTGCGCCATGATCGCGCGCGCTTCCTCGGCGACGAAGAAGAAGAAGTTGACGACGTGCTCGGGCCGGCCCTGGAACTTGGCGCGCAGCACCGGGTCCTGCGTCGCCACGCCCACCGGGCAGGTGTTGAGGTGGCACTTCCTCATCATGATGCAGCCTTCGGCGACCAGCGGCGCGGTCGCGAAGCCGAACTCGTCGGCGCCGAGCAGCGCGCCGACGACGACGTCGCGGCCGGTCTTCATCTGGCCGTCGGCCTGGACGCGGATGCGGCCGCGCAGGCGGTTCAGCACCAGCGTCTGCTGCGCCTCGGCCAGGCCGAGCTCCCACGGCGTTCCGGCGTGCTTGATCGAGCTCCACGGCGACGCGCCGGTGCCGCCGTCGTGGCCGGCGATCACGACGTGGTCGGCCTTCGCCTTGGCGACGCCGGCAGCGACCGTGCCGACGCCGACCTCGGAGACGAGCTTGACGCTGATGCTCGCGCGCGAGTTGGCGTTCTTCAGGTCGTGGATCAGCTGCGCCAGGTCCTCGATCGAATAGATGTCGTGATGCGGCGGCGGCGAGATCAGGCCGACGCCGGGCACCGAGAAGCGCAGCTTGCCGATGTACTCGCTGACCTTGCCGCCCGGCAGCTGGCCGCCCTCGCCGGGCTTGGCGCCTTGCGCCATCTTGATCTGCAGCTGGTCGGCCGAGACCAGGTACTCGGTCGTGACGCCGAACCGGCCCGACGCGACCTGCTTGATCTTCGAGCGCAGCGAATCGCCGGCCTTGAGCGGGTAGTCGACGATGATGTCGCCCTTGCCGATGATGTCGCTGAAGTGCGTGCCTTCGGCGATCGGCTCGCCGCGCATCTCGGCGCGATAGCGCGCCGGATCCTCGCCGCCCTCGCCGGTGTTCGACTTGCCGCCGATCCGGTTCATCGCCACCGCGAGCGTCGCGTGCGCCTCGGTCGAGATCGAGCCGAGCGACATCGCGCCGGTGGCGAAGCGCTTGACGATCTCCGCCGCGGGCTCGACCTCGTCGATCGGAATCGACTTCGCCGGATCGACGACGAACTCGAACAGGCCGCGCAGCGTCATGTGGCGCTGCGACTGGTCGTTGATGAGCTTGGCGTATTCCTGGTAGGTCTCGAAGCGGTTGGCGCGAACGCCGTGCTGCAGCTTGGCGATCGCGTCGGGCGTCCACATGTGCTCTTCGCCGCGCACGCGCCAGGCGTATTCGCCGCCGGCGTCGAGCATGCCTTCGAGCACCGGATCGTCGCTGAACGCGGCGCGGTGCATCCGGATCGCCTCTTCGGCGACGGCGAAGATGCCGATGCCGCCGACCTGGCTCGCGGTGCCGCGGAAGTACTTGTCGACCAGCGCCTTCTCGAGGCCGACCGCCTCGAACAGCTGCGCGCCGCAGTACGACATGTAGGTCGACACGCCCATCTTCGACATGATCTTCGACAGACCCTTGCCGATCGCCTTGACGTAGTTGTAGATCGCCTTGTCGCTGCCGAGCTCGCGCGGGAAGTGCCTTGCGCAGGTCGACCAGCGTCTCGAGCGCGAGGTAGGGATGGACCGCCTCGGCGCCGTAGCCGGCGAGCACGGCGAAGTGATGGACCTCGCGCGCCGAGCCGGTCTCGACCACCAGCCCGGCGGTCGTGCGCAGGCCCTCGCGGACGAGGTGCTGGTGCACGGCCGAGAGCGCCAGCGGCGCCGGCAGCGCGACCAGCTCGCGGCCGATCCGGCGGTCGCTGATGATGATGATGTTGTGGCCGCTCCGGATCGCGTCGACGCACTCGGCGCACATCGACGCCAGCTTGGCTTCGACGCCTTCCGGGCCCCAGGCGAGCGGATAGGTGATGTCGAGCTCGTAGCTCTTGAACTTCGCGCCGGTGTGCTTCTCGATCGAGCGCAGCCGCGCCATGTCGGCGAAGTCGAGGATCGGCTGGCCGACCTCGAGCCGCATCGGCGGGTTGACGGCGTTGATGTCGAGCAGGTCGGGCTTGGGGCCGATGAACGACACCAGCGACATCACGATCGCCTCGCGGATCGGATCGATCGGCGGATTGGTCACCTGCGCGAACAGCTGCTTGAAGTAGTTGTAGAGCGGCTTGTTCTTGTCCGACAGCACCGCCAGCGGCGAGTCGTTGCCCATCGAGCCGATGCCTTCCTCGCCGGCCTGCGCCATCGGGCTCATCAGGAACTTGATGTCTTCCTGGGTGTAGCCGAACGCCTGCTGCCGATCGAGCAAGGTCTCGGCGAACTCGGCGCCCGGCGCGCCGACCGGCAGGTCCTCGAGCTTGATGCGGACGCTGTCGACCCATTGCCGGTACGGCTTGGCCGAGGCGAACTGTTGCTTCAGCTCCTCGTCGTCGACGATCCGGCCCTGCTCGAAATCGATCAGGAACATCTTGCCCGGCTGCAGGCGCCACTTCTTGACGATCCGGTTCTCGGCGATCGGCAGCACGCCCGACTCCGACGCCATGACGACCAAGCCGTCGTCGGTGACGATGTAGCGCGCCGGCCTGAGGCCGTTGCGGTCGAGGGTCGCGCCGATCTGGCGGCCGTCGGTGAAGACCATCGCCGCCGGGCCGTCCCACGGCTCCATCATCGCCGCGTGGTACTCGTAGAAGGCGCGCCGGCGCGGGTCCATCGCGGTGTGCTGCTCCCACGCCTCGGGGATCATCATCATCACGGCGTGGGCGAGCGAGTAGCCGCTCATCGTCAGCAGCTCGAGCGCGTTGTCGAAGGTGGCGGTGTCGCTCTGGCCCTCGAACGTGATCGGATAAAGCTTCTTCAGGTCGGCGCCGAGGACGGGCGACTTCATCACGCCTTCCCTCGCCCGCATCCAGTTGAAGTTGCCCTTGACGGTGTTGATCTCGCCGTTGTGCGCGACCATCCGGTAGGGATGCGCAAGCGGCCACTCGGGGAAGGTGTTGGTCGAGAAGCGCTGGTGGACCAGCGCCAGCGCCGAGGTCAGGCGCGGGTCGGCGAGGTCCTTGTAGTACTTGCCGACCTGATCGGCGAGCAGCAATCCCTTGTAGATCACCGTGCGGCAGCTCATGCTCGGCACGTAGTACTCGCGGCTGTGCGTCAGCTTCAGCGCCTGGATCGCGCTCGACGCGGTCTTGCGAATGACGTAGAGCTTTCTCTCGAGCGCGTCGGGAACGATCACGTCCGGACCGCGGCCGATGAAGACCTGGCGGATGATCGGCTCCTTCGCCCGCACCGCCGGCGACATCGGCATCTCGGCGTCGACCGGAACGTCGCGCCAGCCGAGCACGACCTGGCCCTCGGCCTTGACGGCGCGCTCGACCTCCTGCGTGCAGGCCAGCCGCGAGGCATGCTCCTTCGGCAGAAACACCATGCCGACGCCGTACTCGCCCGGCGCCGGCAGTTCGATTCCTTGCGTCGCCATCTCGGCGCGATAGAAGTCGTCGGGGATCTGGACCAGGATGCCTGCGCCGTCGCCCATCAGCCGGTCGGCACCGACCGCGCCGCGGTGGTTCAGGTTCTCGAGGATCTTCAGACCCTGGGCGACGATCGCGTGCGACTTGTGGCCGGCGATATGAGCGACGAAGCCGACGCCGCAGGCATCGTGCTCGTGCTCGGCCCGATACAGGCCCTGGCTGGCCGCCGTCTCAATTTCCCGCAGCGGGACGGCCGAAAAGTCGCCTGATCCTGAACTCTGTCCATCTCACTGCCCGCCTGGTGCTGCTTCGCAGCAGCAAGAATACCGCAGTGCAGCAAACAATCTCCGCGGGCGGGGCGAAGTCGCCAGCGGCGCGAGAGGCACGCTCAATAGCCGCGCCCTGACGCCTTCGCGCCCCGGTTGAAGGGCGTGAAGTTGACCTCGACCGTCATTTGGCTCTTCACCGCGACGCCGAGGACCATTCCAGGCGAAAACTTCGCGCTTTCGAACGCGGCCAGGGCCGAGCGTTCGAACAAGTCCCGGGGGCGAAGCGCTGACGACCGCCACGTTGTCAACGTTGCCGGCCGCGCCGATCAGAATCCGCAACGTGACGACGCCCTCCTGAAGGTCGGCTTCCGGCGGAAACGCCGGCTCGATGTCGTAGAGCGGGAAGGGCCGCGCGTCGAGTTGCGCCCAGAGGAGGTATCCGGGCGCCGGCGGCAGGCCTTCCCCGGGCCGGCTGAGCCCGGCCCGTTGCGCGCCCGCGGCGGTGGCCGAAGCGGCGCTCACGCTGGATCTGTTGCGCGCCGACCGGGCGCGTCCCTGCGCCGATTTGAGCGGGCGCGGCACGTGGCTCGTTCCGCGAAGAAAGGTCGGACCGCTCCAAAGAGGCGTCGGGCGACCGGGGCGCCGCCGAAAGCGGCCCGCGCGCGATGGCTCGCCGAGCCGATCCGGGCGCGCCTCGAGCATGCGCACCAGCAGCAGCGAGCGCGGCGACCGCGCCTCGCCGCTGGTGCCGCTCGACCCGTGGCCGACAAGCAACGCGGCGTGGATGGCGACGGCCGCGGCAAGCGCCGTCAGGAATGGAATTCGGATCGACCGCATCGCGCTAGAAACGACGCGGCCGGGACCGCGCACGGCCCCGGCCTCGGCGAAGAATGGCGGCTCCTACTGGACGATTTCGCGCCAGCTGATCCGCTTGCCCGTGGGCGGCGGCGTGGTGAAAGGTATCTCCGGCGAAGTCGCCGGTGCCATCCGAGAACCGGCGCAGTCCGATCAGCCGGCCCTGAATGTCGACGATGTTCAAGCCGACGATCAGGGCATCGGTCGACAACACCGATACCGCGAAGCTCGGGCTCGAGTCGACGGCAAGACCGTTGCTGAAGTTGAGGAAGTTGAGCCAGCTGTGGCCGCCGACTTTGCAGGCATCGTCCTGGGGTACGTTGCTGCCGAACGCCAGCGTCCCGCGGGCGAGCTTCATCTCGACGTTGACGCGCTCGCTGAGACTCGGGCAGATCGACGCACCCAGCCTCGACGTCGAGCCGCACTGAATCGTCGTTCCGGTGCAGGCCACGGTTCGGATCGCTCCGGCTTGCGTCATCTGCAGCGGCGCGAGGACGCTGCGCAGGTTCGGATAGACCGGGCTGCCCGCCAGGGTGTCGACGATGCCGTACACCGATTGCACCTGGGCATCGGTGAAGTCGCTCGTTCCCAGCAGCTTGCCGGTGCCGACGAAGATGATCGGCTTGTTGTTCAGCTCCGCCAGCTCGGGCCGGATCGTGATCGGCTGCGGGTTGTTCGATGGATCCTTGGCGACCCCGATCAGCGTCGCCTCGCGGCCGGACGGAGCGAACGTGTCGTTGACGTCGAAGCGCCAGATGTTGCCCATCATGTCGCCGCCGTAGACCTGCTTGGTCGTGTTGTTGACGAAGCTGGCATCGACGAAATTGTTGATCTGCGCCAACCCGCTCGGCGTGACGTCGTCACCGCCGCGTCGTCGGGATCTTGTACATGATCTGCGCCGGTGAAGGCGTTCAAGACGTACAGATAGCCCTTGCCGTCTCCCGGCGTCGTCGGCGCGTTGATGTTGTTGTAGCCCGAGGTGAACATCACGACCCAAGTCGCGCCGAGCTTGCTGATGATCGGCTTGCCGAAGGTGAAGCCGAGGTGGCAGTCGGCGGTGTTGCCGACCGCGCCCGCGACCGTCGCGGGACAGGCCCCAGCGCTCGGATCCCATTTGAATTCCCACATGCCCTTCGGCGACGCGGGATCGGTGATGTCGATCGCGTAGTATCCCTTGCCACCGGCATTGAGGCCGGCGACCAGGATCGTCTTCCACGCGGCTGCGCCGGTCGTACGCATCCCCGACGGACGGCGTGCCGTCGACGAAGAACTGGTGATTGTTTGCTAGTAGTCGCATCCGCCAGCTTGTACAGGTTGTCCAAGACCAGCGACGGAATGAACGCCCACCCCTCTTGGCCACCCAGCGGGTCGACATTGCTGGTGCCGGCGTAGAACGCGTGCAGCATGCCGTCGTTGGCGGGCACGTAGACCATCGGCATCCGGGTCGAGTTGCCATCCTGGTCTTGAAGGCGTCGTAGCCCGCGTCGGTGTATTCGGCGAACGGCGCCTTCACGTAGACCGGCTGCCCGCCGACGATGTCGCCGAGCACGCTGGCCGGGCACCGCGTAGTCAGCGACGGTACAGAGCCGTCGGTGAATTCGCGACGAATCCTTCGCTGCCGCGCTGGCCGCGCAGGAAGTTGACCAGGCGGGCGCCCGAGCCGCCGGCTGCTGCGGGGCGGTCGCCGGGATGCCGGTACCGTCGGTCATCTAGAGGTACTGGCTCAGGAGGGCGACATTGGCGGCGCCGAAGAGCGCCTGCTCGCTGCGTTAGGTCGGTGCGCGGCGACCCGGTCGGGGTGCCGCCGGGGCAGATGTCGGTCCGCCAGGTGAAGTTGCCAGGGTCGGCGCCGCGCATGACATAGATGTCGCGGTTGTCGCAGGCGCCGAACGTGCGCTGATCGAGCTGGTGCTCGCCGACCAGATCTTCGGGCCGAGAAGCACCGGTCGCCGGGTCGATGTTGGCGCCTGGACGTCGCCCGCCAGTTGGAGGTGTGTAGCTCGTTGTGTACGCGAAGTTGTCGCTCGCGCGGCTGAAGTTCGACGTGCCGCGGCCGAGCCCGTGGCGAGCCGTCGGCGTCGGCCAGGGCATCGCGCAGGCCATGCGGCGACGTGGTCGGGTCTTGGCGTTGAAGAACTTGCCGCGGCCGTTGACCGCCGTGTGCCAGAAGTCGTCGATCGACTCGGGTTGTCGTAGTCGCCCGGGCTCGCGTAGTTGAGCGACGGGTCGGGCCACACCGGCCAGTCCTTGGCGCCGGTGCGGATCTCGGCGAAGTCACCGGCGACGGTGAGGCGCTGCGGTAGTCGGCGCGGTAATTGAGGGTTCCCGACACGCCGAGGGCGAGCGCGAAGGTGGTCATGTGCTGGTTCGTGGCCCTGTCGTCTTCGGTCCGGTGCCGGCGGGCGTCACGTTGTCGGCCATCCCCGGCCGCAGGTCGGTCATGTAGTAGTACTGGGCGACGTCGGCGAGCGAGTTCAGGCTGCCGGGCGCGCCCGGTAGCGGAGGTTTGGTCGCAAGGCCAGGCCGAGCAGCCGGCGATGTAGACCGGCAGGTTCGGCGCGAACACCTGCGGCAGCGGAAGCAGGCGCCGCCGCTCACGGGCGCGGCGGGTCGAGGTCGTGGCGACGGCGCCGGAACCGAGGGAACGGCGCCGCTGAACGGCGTCGTCGTGACTGTCGTGGTCGTCATCGCCGTGTAGCTATGCCCCCCGCCGGCCGGAAGCGTGCCGCAATTGGTTTGCAGACCGCCGGGGGTCATTCCGCGCACGATCCCGGAGTCAGCGACGAACACGTCGATCGGCCGCAGGTTGCAGGTGACCGCCTCGCCCGGATTGGCTCCAGATCAGGTCAAGCACGGTGCCGGCGAAGTCGGCCATCGGCGACATGACCGTCGTGTGGCAGGCGATCGTGGTGTCGAAAGGCGAGGCCGGCTTTGGTCTTAGCCTTCCTGGCGCAGTTCGCCAGCTCGGCTGATCCCCAGTGGTCACGGTGCTGCAGGTGATCTCGGGACCGCTTCCGGCCTGGACGACATTCAGGCAACTGGCGGATCAGCACGAAGGCGGTGGGATCCGGATATCGCGCACGTCGTCGTCACCTGGTTGGCGTCGGTGGTGCTGCCGGCACTCCAGAGCACCTTCACGATTGGTCCCCCCTATGTAGCTCGGGACCGGACGGATTCGAGCACGTCGTGGTGACGAACGTGACCGGAATTCGGGGTGTTGCGTGGCGCAGGACCCGGCCACCGGCGTCGGCACCGGATAGGGACTGACCGGCGCGGTCGTGCAGGTGGTGACGTTGACGTTCGGCGACCCGCCGAGACGCCGTTCCCGCACGTGTCGCAGGGTGGACCAAGCCCGGAGCTGATGACGGTAGGCCCCGAGCACAGGACCTCGACGAAGTCGGGGGGGACCAAGGCGGCGACTGCTGGACGCAGCTCGCGGGGGACGTTGGTCAGCCCGGTGTCGTTGCCTGATGCAGGTGACCTTGTTGACCGAGTGGTCAAGGGGTCAGGGGCACCCCGACGGCGCAGGACGCCACCGGCGTATCGGTGTCGACAGTGCCGCAGGTGGTGACGACGAAGAAGGGCGGCCCGCTGTTGACCGCCATGCGCCGGCGGCGACCGGCGTCGGCGGCGAAAACGGTCCCTTGTCGCAATGGGTGACGGTGTAGTCGGGGGCGCCGCCGTAGCTGTCGGCAAAGGTCGTGCGCTGGATATTCGGGTCGACGACCGTCGGTGGCAGCGTCTGGGCGAGCGTGCAGGTGACATGGAGGTAGGGGGAGGCGGTTCCCGGGTCGGCGAAGCAGGTCCTGGGGTGGGACGGAGGCGGTCTGATTGTTGCACCCGCAGGCTTGCGGGATTTGCTCGTGATGAAGTTCGGCGGTCCGCTGTTGGTGATCCCGGGCGGTCCAGTGCGCTGCGGCGACGAAATTGGTCTGGTTCGTGGCCGGCGATTGGCGAGGTGATCTCGTAGAAATTGGGCCCGGTCAGGCCGGTGTCCGCGGCGCGGCGACCTGCGGCGTGGCGGCGGCGTAGGTTCCCGAAGCGGTGCGCGAGCAGGTCGTCTGGAGGAAGCTCGGCGCCCGGAGGTGCCCGCCACGCACGAGCCCGCGGCGACGATGTCGTCGCTGAGCGGATTGGACGTACAGACGACCTTGTCGTAGGGCGGCGCGGTGCGGGGTGGCGACGCAGGTCGCCGCCCAGCCGTGGAAGTCGATCGGCTTGGCACAGGTCGTGGTGACGGACGAACCATCGGTCGACGAGCCGACCGAGCACGGCGGCGACGCGGTCGCGGCTGGTTGTTCGGCCGACGGGCTGGCTGCAGGTCGTCGTGATGGAGCTGACGGGATCGGTCGACGACCCACCGGCACGACGCCGCCGGCGCGCTGACGTTATTCGCCGGCGGAAGGCTGCAGATGGTGACGAAGTAGTCCGGTGCCGCACCCGTGACGTCCCGGCACAGGTACCGTTCAATGGCGCGGCTCGGAAATCACGTTCAGACTGCACTGCGAGGCTACCCAGCCGTTGCCTGCGGTGGCTGGCGTTGCTCCTGGCGTGCATGTGGGCACCGGCTTGCCCTGGTGATGGCCCGTCGGAGCAGTCGTCTTGACGTGCGTGACCAGGTCGACCAGGACGGTGGCCGGAGCTACCGGGCAGCTGGCAGGATCGATCGGCGCGGGCGGACTGACCTGCTGCTCGCGACACTCGATGGGCCGGTTGCCAGGGCTCGGCACGCAATCGCCGTCGACCGGACGCCCTGCTCGTTGGTCCAGTCGTAGGCGATCGTGAGGAACTGACGGCCCATCTTCTGGACCCGGCTCTGCACGTACTGATCGACTTCCGTGACGTATTCAGTCATCGCGACCACGTATTGCCTCGTCGGGTCGTGTATTGCTCTTCGTCCTTGAAGACCTGACTCTTGATCTGGTGCGTCTGGAACGATTGCGCCACCACCTGGCTCGTCTGCAGCTGGTACTGCTCGCTCACCTGGGTCGTCTGCTCCTGCGACTTGAGGTGCTGGTAGCGCTCCTCGACGAAGTGCTCCTCGCGCAACGCGTACTGCGTCGTCGTCATCGACGTCTGGGTCACGGTCTGGGTCGTCTGCGTCGTCGTCGCGAGCGACTGCTGCGTCGCCTGCGTGTACTGGATCGTTCGCTGCTGGGTGCGACTCGAGTCGCGGGTCAGGAGCGAGACCTGCTCCTGGTTCTGGAACGTCGAGCGATAGGTGCCGCTCACGCTGCAGGCATTGTCGGTATAGGCGTTGCTCTTGTCGGTGACGACATCAACCGCCTCGAGCCGCCATCCCACATCGGCCGCTTGCAATACGGATCGGCGACCGTGCACGCCGGCGACCCGTCCTGCTGACCGACCTTGGTGACGCCGTCAAGCATCACCGCGCCGCCCCCCGGCGTCTCGGTTTGGCCGTTCCAGTAGCCATCGGTGGTCATGATGGTGAAGTTCTGCTGGCAGGCGTACTGGACCGGGTCGGCAGCGCCGGTGGCCGGCATGCCGGAATTGATGCTGTCCTCCTGGCCGCCGTCGTAGCGGCCGACCCGAGCCAGACCTTCGCGTGCCGGCGAGGCGCCGTGCGGCCACTTGCGAGAACACCTTGGCGAACCACTGGTTCTTCTGCACTGCGTTGAAGTCGCCGAGCGGCAGGTAGCGGACCGGATTGATCGTCGCCGACACCGGCGTGACGGCTTACTCGGCTCGACGGTGATGAAGCCGACTCGGCGCGTGTCGTTGATCGGCGCGAAGGCAAAGCTCGCCGCGCTCTTTGTCAGGGCGAGACGGGTGCGATAAACAAGTACCAGATCGCGAAATTGGCCTGCTCGCCCAGCGACTGGGTGGCGACGTTGTAGCGGGTCCACGTGCCTCCGCCCGGCGTCGCCGCGGTCGCCCCGGTATCGAGTTGCTTGCAGACGTCGGCGGTGTAGCCGAGCAGCTCGGGGCCGGTATAGACGTAGTAGTAGCCGGGCCCGGCCGTGTCGGGGAACGGGGTCGGGATGTCGAGGGTCAGTTCGTTCTCGTAGGCGACGAACTGCGTCCTGAGATCGCGGGTCGAGGTATTGGGGATCGTGTCGTCGGCGCCGAAGCCCGCGTAGGGCGCGTTGTTGAAGCTCACCGCGGCGAACGGGTTGTTGCTGGCGTCGCGCGGCAGCTTGTAGTTGGTCGCCGGGTTGTCGTAGAGCGCGTTGCACTGGGAGGACTTGTAGCCGACGCTCCCTGACACCCGTGACCGATTCCAGCTCGTCGGGCATGTGCGTGCGAGCCTGACCCTTAGTATCCATCAGCAGCATCACGTTCGGCTTCACCAGCGCGGCCGACGTGGTGACGATCGGCGTGCTCGAGATGTCGCTCGGCGCGCCGAGCGAAGCGAGTTGCCACGCTCGCCGCGACGACGGCCGCCAGGGCACTTGCGCCCCAGGCGACCGGATGCGAAGGCTAAGTGGGCGTGCTTCATGGCTTTCTCGTTTTCGGCGGCTGGCGCCGTTACTGCAGGACAACCTGCGTGTAATCTGACCGTGTTGCGCGGGCCTTTGACCTTGGTCGTGACGCGATAAAAGGGCGATGGGGTCGCCGGCGGAAGGACGCCGCCCGGCCCGTAGCTGCCGCCGCCGGCCGATGCGCCATCGTTCGTCACCGGCGCATCGGAACACCTCTGGCCCACGGCGTTGATCGGCTGATTGGCTAGAAGGCACAGGCGGTGGATGATCACCCTGTGCGCTATTGCCGGTTTCCGCCGCGTCCGGCGATACCAGCGTCACCGCTCCCCCCGTGTCCCATGGGAACGCCGTCGGATCCGTCGGATCGGTGGCCCCGTTTTCCCAGCTCGAGTGATAGCCGTCCGGCAACGAGTCTGCCGACAACGCCGTCGTCGGCAGGGTCAGGTACTGAAGGGCGACCTCGGTGCCGCGATCGGCGACCGAAGTGGCGTTCTCCTTGAATGCGATATTGCCGGCGATCGAGACGCCGGTCGACATCTGGCGCAGCAGGGCCAGTCCGGCGAGGGTCATGACGATCAGCACGATGAGGGCGACGAACAGCACCACGCCGCGCTCTCGGCGCGCCGCGACGGCACCGCGCGCAGGGACGGTCGAAGACCTCATGGGCACTTGCCCCAAATCATGTTGCGCAAGGGAATGACGCGTTCGTAGACGCGATAGCGGTAGTAGCGCCAGTTGTTCGGATCCGGGTTGGCTGCACCGAAGGCGTCGGGCGTGCCGTCGACGTTGGTCATCACGAACGGGCTGCTAGCCGCTCTCGGCCCAAGTCGGGTACCCCCGTCGTGACCGCCGCAGCGACCGTCCCCGAGGGATCGCCGCTGCGCTCGAACTGGCGACCGCGCACCAGCACGCCGATCCGCACCGCCAGCAGCTGCGTCAGGTCGGCCGGCGCAACCGTGGTCCACCGTCGATGCGGCAGTCGTTGTCGACGTCGATGCCGTATTGCGCCTTCAGGTTGACGACGCCGTCGGCGATCTGCAGGGCGGGTGTTGGCCCGAACTGCTCGGTCCTGGTGAGCGTGCGATTGTTTGACCACGGCCCAGACGCTGAGCTGCGGGCTGCGGCCCGAGGTTGTAGATTGTTTCCGGCGACGAGCGCCGGATTCGCACCGCCGGCAGGATTGAAGCGCGCAAGGTGTCCCCGGCCCCGCATAGAAGCTGTTGTACGGGGCCGAGTTGTGGTCGATCGTTCGACCGTCGATATTGGTGTCGTCGGTGATCTCGATCAACTCGCACTGGGCCGACGCGGGCAGGACAGTCCAGTTGGCGGCAATGACGGCGAGGTCGCCGGGATGGAAACCCCCGCGCCGGGTGAGCGTCTTGCTGGTCGTGGTGGGCGACGCCGTGAAGGTTTGCTGGTCGACGAAGTACGACGAGTTGCCGTAGAGGATCGTGATCGTGTCCGGGGCACCGCCCGGTCCGGGGATGATCGTGACCGGTTGCAGCGCAAACTGCGGCAGCGGCGCGACAGCGGTCACGGGGGGGAGCAACCCTGACCTGCAGCGGCGCACGGTTGAAGCCCTGGCCGGCCTGCTTCAGGTCGCGCTCGAGGTTGAACATCGCGAGCGTGCCGGCGATCTGCGCATCGCCGCCCGAAGTCGTCGTCTGCGTGTGCTTGTTCCAGACCGCCACGGTCTGGAAGATCGCGAGGATGCCGATCAGCGCCAATGGTCGACGCCGATCAGGATTCGATCAGTGAGATGCCGCGCGCGTGGCGCCGCGACGTTGGACAATGAGGACGCGGTTGCATCGTCGGACTCAGTTGATGTAGGTCACCAGCGTGTGCCGGCGCATTGCGTTGTCGTTCGCGGTCCGCCAGCACAACGTGATCTCGACGCGATTGAAGGTGCCCGGACCGCCGATCAGGATTTGCTGGTTGGCGGTCGTGGCGCCCGGCAAGCCCTGGACGCTGGGGATCGCGTTGCCGGCGCGGTCGGCGAGCGTCGCGACGGCGACATTGGCCGTCGGGTCCACACCCCCGAACACGCAGTTTCCGCCGGCCGGGTGATGCGCGAACGTCAGGAGCAAGGCGGCCTTGTTCTGTGCGGAGGTGAGCGGCGGAGGCCCCGGCAGGCGGTTCACGTTGAGCGCGATCTCGCCGGCGATGGCGTCGGCGAGGCGCTCGCTTCGGTGCGGTATTGCGCATCGGACTGCGACGACACCGCGGTCCGCCCATCGCGACGAGGCCCAGGATGCCGAGCGCGAAGATCAGGATCGCGACCATCGCCTCGATCAGGAAGAAGCCGCCTGATCGTTCGACGCGACGCGATTCAGACGGGCACGCACGGCTGTCTCCCGAAGTCAAAGCGATCGTCGGGTCGCACGCGGCGATCTGGCCGCCCGGCGACACCGTGATGCGCCGGCAGCGAACCTTGCCGCCGGCCAGGACGCAGGTGCCCGCGGCGGGGTTCGAGATGTCGATCTGGTACGGCGCGCCGTCGGCGGTGCCGCCGAAGCCGTTGAACGGAACGGTGCCGTCGAAGACCGCCGGCGCCGAGGCCGAGCCGGTGACCTGGATCGCGGCGGCGCCCGGCGCTGCCGTCGCCTTCCGCACCCGGCTTCTTGGCTTCCACGGCCATGAACTCCGGCCGCCCGACCCGCCGCCCTGACGACCCAGTTCCTGCCGCTGATGGCGGGGCGCCGACCGCCCGTTGCCGAGATCCCCGCCGTCGAGACCGCTGTATCGGTGAGGACGAACTCCGGTCCGCACGTTGCGCCGGATCGCCTCGGTTCGCGCCATCTGCAGGCCCGTGTAGTAGCTCGCGGCGGCGCTGGCGAGCTTCGAGTTCTGCAGGTACGTGCCCATCGCCGGAACACCGAGCCCGAGCAGGACGGCGAGCAGCGTCAGGCCGACGAGCAGCTCGATGAGCGTGAAGCCGCCCCGCTGAAGGCAGCGAGCTCAGCACGACCCGTCCTTCTTCAGGACCCAGCAGGTCCCCGCGTTGCCCCAGCCAGGTCGACGGCGCCGTCATGACCGTCGAGCGGCCGTTGTTCTGGTCGATCGAGTACGCGAAGCCGGCGAGGCCGCCCTGGCCCGTCGCGGTGATGGTGTAGGTCGACGGGGGGGCCCGGCGGTGATGGTGCAGGTGTAATGCGAAGTTGGTCGTGTCGTCCGGCTTTGGAGCCACGGAGGAGCCCGACGCTGCCGCACGCATTCACGTAGCTCCGGTTGTCCTGGAAGTACTGCTCCATCTTCACCATCCTCGCCGGGAGGGTGGAAACGACCTCGGTGATGCGGCCGCGGCGAACGTACTCCGAGTACGACGGAATCGCGATCGCGGCCAGGATCGCGATGATCGCGACGGTGATCATCAGCTCGATCAGGGTGAATCCACGTGAGCGTTGCATTGCAGTCCTCTTGGAGGCGTCGGAAGTGTAAAAAGCCCCCGGAAGCGGCAGGCGCCCCCAGCCGACGAACGGGGGGTGCCGCAAGGCGAACGGTGGCGCCTTCGCACCCCTGTCGCACAATCTCACAAACCCGGGGCGGCCCCCCCTCAGCCGCCGAACGCCTCGATCGTTGCCGCGACGATTTCCCCGCCGCGTCGGCCCCCTGGACTGCCGCCCTTCCAGGCCCTTGCAACACGATGAAACGGACGTGGCCGGCTTCGGCCTTCTTGTCCATTCGCATCAGCTCGACATAGCGGGCAACGCCCAGCGCAGGCGCGCGCAACGGCAGGCCGGCAGCGGCGACGATACGGGCGATGCGTGGCATGCGCCGGCGCGATCAGGCCGAGGCGCGCGGAGAGGTCGGCCGCCATCGCCATGCCGCAGCCGACGGCTTCGCCGTGAAGCCAGCTGCCGGGCCGAGGCCCGTCTCGATCGCGTGGGCGAAGGTGTGGCCGAAGTTGAGGATCGCGCGCCGCCCCGCCTCGCGTTCGTCGCCGGCGACGACCGGGCCTTGATGCGGCGGGCGTGTGTACCGCCTGGCCGATGGAGGGGGCGTCGCGCGCGAGCAAGGCCCGAGGTTCGTCTCGATCCAGCCGAGGAACGAGTCGTCGGCGATCGCGCCGTACTTGATCACTTCGGCCAGGCCCGCGACAACTCGCGCCGCGGCAACGTTCGAGGCCGTCGACTCGGCGATCACCGCCACGGCTGATGGAACGCGCCGATCATGTTCTTGCCGGGGTGGTTGATGCCGTCTTGCCGCCGACCGAAGAGTCGACCTGGGCGAGCAGCGTCGTCGGCACCTGGACGCAATCGACGCCGCGCATGTAGCACGCGGCGGCGAAGCCGGCCAGATCGCCGACCACGCCGCCGCCGAGGGCGAACACCGTGGGGTGCTGCGATCGCAGTGCGCCGCCAGCATCGCGTCGAAGAGGGTCTGCAGCGTTTGCCAGGTCCTTGTGGGCTTCGCCGTCGGGCAGCGCGACGACCCTTCGACCTTCGGATAGAGCGGCGCGAGCGCAGCAGCGAGGCGCTCGCCGTACAAGGGCGCGACGGTCTCGTTGCTGACGATGACGGCGCCCCTGCTGCCGCCCCGGCAGCTCCTGGTAGCTCGCGGTCGCGCCCCCAGCGGTTCGAGCCGACGGTGTCGAGAGCTGCGGTCGTCGAGCTGGACGCGAACGATCGCCGTCGCGCTCGCATTCATCGCGCGTCCTCCCGCGCGACCCGACGAATACGATCTCCTCGACCACGCGATCGAACCGCGAGTCCATCGACCTCGACGACGACGTGCGCGGTCTCGCGGTAGAGCAACTCGCGTTCGGCCCGCAGCTCGCGCAGACGCGCCTCTGTAGATCGACGACCTGAAGCAGCGGCCGACGGCGATCACGCCGCAGCCGCCGCCACAGAAGGTCGTGACCGGCGTCGAGGAAACACGCACACGGTCTCGGGTATGCAACAGCTCGCGATTGTCAGCCCCGCAACACGGCGCCCCCGCCCGTGGCGATGACCGACGGCCCGGCATCGACCAAGCGCTGCAAGGGTCTCGGCTTCGCGCTCGCGAAAGGCGGTCTCGCCCTGATGCTCGAACAACTGGGCGATCGTGCAGCCGTGTTGCCGCTCGATCTCCCTTTATCGCAATCCGCGAACCCGGCACTCCGACCGGCCGCGCCGCTTCCTTGCCCAGGGCGGACTTGCCGCTACCCGGCAAGCCCACCAGAGAACACGGCAGGCGCTGCGATGTCAGAAGGGATTCTTGGAAGGGTCGCCGATCACGGCGTTCGGGACCGGCGTTGCGGCAGGCGATATTGTGCAGGCCGGGGAATCCCGCAGGCGGCGCCGTCGGGCTTTCGGTGAAACAAACGATGCCATACGGACAACCGTCGAAGGCTGAATTGGACTCTGCGTGAAATCGGCCGTGGGCGCCGGCAGAACCTCGGCGCCGACGAACAGTGCGCGCAGCTCGGTGCGATTGCTTGTCACCGCCGTGTTCGTCGAAACCACGCTTGGATTGGCCGACACCGACGCGCTGAGGATCGCCGCCGTTACCGGGGGAATCGAGCCGGCGCTCGATTGAACGATGACAGACTGGGTGTTGCTGACCCCGCCTGCGGTGGCGACGACATCCAGGTTGCCGACGGCCGCCGGAGCGGTATAGACGTAGGAATAGTCGCCGTTGATTCCAGTTGTTCCGGTGGTCGTTCCCAACGAGCCAGCGGTGACGCTGATCGCCTGGCCGACCATCGGCTGGCCGTTAGCGTCGATGAGGCGGAAATCGACACGGTTTCCTGCGCTGCCGGGCGTGACGACGGCTGGCAGCCGCGTGCCGGTTAGGGTCGCACCGGTGACCGCGAACACGCGGTTCGCCGTCAGCGAACCGCTCGTCGCCGTCACTGTGATGATCCGGTTAGACGGATCGGCGCCGATCGAAACCGTCGCGACCACAGTCCCGTCAGCTGCCGTGCTCGTCGCCGATTGGGTGAAGGTCGCGCCGTTGTCGACCGAGAACGAACGGGAATCCCGGTCAGAGTCTGGCCCGCAGCGGTGGTTGCCGTGGCGGTTGCCTTAACCTTGGCGACCCCCGTATTCAGGATGCTGGCGGTATCGAGTTGCAGGGTCAGGTTGGACGCGGTGGCGCAGCTGCCGGCTGCACCCGACGCAGCACTCGCGCTTGTTGCGGAGCACGAACCGCTACCCGTACCGAAAATCGGCGTACCCGCGTCGGGCCCACTTCGCCGCATGCGCTCACGATGGCGGCCGCGGCCATCGTCATCAGGATCTTCAGCAACTTGTTCATGCGGCGCTCGCTAGCTTTCGTGTGGGGGTCGCTCAGCGCGCGGCCGTTCGGTCGGTGACGATCTTGGGCGTCAGGAAAATCAGCAGCTCGGTCTTTTCCGTCGTCTTGGTTCGGGTCTTGAACAGGTTGCCGAGGTAGGGCATGTCGCCCAGCCACGGCACCTTGGTGACGTCTTCGCGATCGCTCTGCTCGAAGATGCCGCCGATCACGACGGTGCCGCCGTTCTCCACCAGCACCTGGGTCTTGACGTGCTTGGTGTTGATCGCGAAGCCCGCGGTCGTGGCCCGGCCGACGCTGTCCTTGGTGATGTCGACGTCGAGGATGACGTTGCCTTCCGGCGTGACCTGCGGCGTCACCTCGAGCTTGAGGTTGGCCTTGCGGAACTGGAGCGAAGTCGCGCCGCTGGAGGTCGCCACCTGGTAGGGAAGCTCCTCGCCCTGCTCGATCAGCGCCTTCTGCTGGTCGGCCGTGATGACGCGCGGGCTCGAGACGACCTTGCCCTTGCCGTCGGCCTCGAGCGCGGAGAGCTCCAGGTTCAGGAAGCGGTTGGCCCTGGCGCTGAACAGCGACAGCGCGAACGTCGCCGGGTTGAAGCCGTTGGCACCGGTGGCGGGCAGGTTCACGAACTGCGTGTCGGCGGAGCTGACGCTGTTGCTCGTGCCGGCCTGCAGCGTCTGGCGCGGCGACCGCGTTCAAGTTGCCGCCCGGCGAGATGTAGGTGTTGCCGCCGCCGATGTTGTAGCCGGGGACGCCGCCCTGAATGCCGCGCAGGTCGACGGCGCCGAGGCGGACGCCGAGCGAGCGGCCGAAGGTCTCGTCGGCGATGACGATGCGCGACTCGATCAGCACCTGGCGGACGGCGATGTCGATCTTGGCGATCAGCGCCTGCACCTCCTCGAGCTTGGACGGGATGTCGGTGACGAACAGCTGGTTGGTGCGGGTCTCGAACACGACGGCTGCCGCGCGGCGACAGGATCCGCGCGCGCCGACCCGACCGGAGCCGCCCGAGGCCGTGCTTTGCCCGGTCAGCCCGTTGGCGATGTCATCGGCCTTTGCGTAGTTGAGCTGGAACGACTGCGTGCGGAGCGGCTCGAGCGCCGCGATCTGCTGCTTGGCCTCGAGCTCGATCTTCTCCTTGGCGTTGAGCTCGTCCTTGGGCGCGATCAGGATCACGTTGCCCGACTTGCGCAGGCCGAGGCTCTTCGCCTGCAGGATGATGTCGAGCGCCTGGTCCCAGGGCACGTCCTTCAGGCGCAGCGTCACGTTGCCGGTGACGGTGTCGCTGGTGACGACGTTGAAGTTGGTGAAGTCGGCGATGACCTGCAGCAGCGCGCGGACCTCGATGTTCTGGAAGTTGAGCGAGAGCTTCTCGCCGGCGTAGCCCGCGCCCTGCACCAGCTTGTTCGGATCGACCTTCTGCGCCCGCACTTCGAGCACGAACTGGTTGTCGCTCTGGTAGGCGCTGTGCTCCCAGGTGCCGCGCGGCTCGACGACCATGCGCACGCGGTCGCCCGCCTGCGTCGTCGTGATGCTCTGCACCGGCGTGCCGAAGTCGGTGACGTCGAGGCGGCGGCGCAGCGCGTCGGGCAGGCTCGAGCGCAGGAACTCGACGACCAGGCTCTGGCCCTGCTGGCGGATGTCGACGCCGACCTGGTTGTTCGGCAGCTCGACGACGACGCGGCCGGCGCCGTCGGTGCCGCGCCGGAAGTCGATGTCGCGCAGCGACAGCGGCGTGCGGTTCAGGCTCTCGGCGAAGCGCGTCGTCTGCGCCGCTCGAGCTCGCCAGCGTCGCCGGCGCGTTGTTCTCGAGCGAGACGATCAGCACCTTGCCTTCGAGCGTCGCGTGGTAGCCGGCCGGCGCCTTGAGGTTCAGGACCAGGCGCGTGCGCTCGCCGGACTGGGCGACGCTGACCGAGCGCAGGTTGCCCTGGTTGATCTCGATCGTCGACTTGCCGAGCGCGTTGGTGACGCCGGGCAGGTCGATGCGCGATGCGCGGCGGCGCCTGGACCGTGAAGCCGGCCGGGATCGCCGCGAGCGGCTCGCTCATCTCGATCCGGATCACCTCGGAGCCCGCCTGCTGCGAGCTGTTGATCGCCTGGATCGTGTTCTGCGACCAGGCCGGCGCAGCTGCGCCGGTCAGCAACGCGAGGGCGACGAATCGCGAAGCGCCAGCTAGCCATCAGTTTCTCCCACATGCTTTTCATCGCGCCTTCTCCTGAAGCTGGAGGGCGCTGCTGCGCTCGATCCATTCGCCTGCCGCGTCTTGCACGATTTCGCGGTAGGCCACGTCGGTTTCGGAGATCTTGGTGATCTTTCCGTAGTTCTGGCCGAGGTAGTCGCCCGGCTTGACCTGGTAGAGCAGGTTGTCCACTTTCAGCAGCGCGTAGGGGCGCCCGTTGCGAGTCACGCTACCGACCATCGCCATGCTGTCCACCGGATAGGCCTCGAGCGGTTCCTTGCGCCGATTGATTTCGGCGGCCAGCAGGGAATTCGGCTGCCGCGCCTCCTGCTTGAGGGCGACGGTCAGCTTTTGTGTGCTGAACGGCTCGACCTTGCCGAGCGCCAGGTAGGGCTGCGGCGTGAACTTCTTCGGCGCGGACAGCGGCTCGACGTTCGGCTTGGCCTCGCGCTTTTGCTGCTCCATCCACTGCTGCAGCTCGTCCTGGTCGGCGCTGCACGCGGCCAGCGCAAAACTGCCGACGAGAAGGGCGGCCACGAGACGCCCGCTGATCGATGGACCCCGGCTCATCACTTGCCCCCCGCTTTCGCCTTGCCGCGGCCGGCGGCCTTCCTGATCTCCTCGATCTCGTTCTGATCGAGGTAGCGATAGGTCCGCGCCGTTGCCTCCATCGTCAGGACGCCGGAGAGGTCCTTGCCCGAGGTGATGTTGACGTTGTGCAGCGTGACGATGCGCGACAGGTTGGCGATGTCGCCCGCGAACGAGCCGATGTCGTGGTAGCGCCCGGTCACGCGGATCGCGATCGGCAGCTCGGCGTAGTAGTCCTTCAACACCACCTGGCCGGGCTTGAACAGCTCGAACTGCAGGCCGCGGCCGAGCCCGGCCTGGTTGATGTCGGACAGCAGGGCATCCATCTCGGCCTTGCCCGGCAGCTGCTTCTCGAGCTGGGTCACGTATTCCTCGACCTGCAGCTTCTGCTTGCGCAGCTCGCCGAGATTGACCGCCTGCGCCAGCTTGGCGTGGTAGTCGTTCTTGAGCGTCGGCTCCTTGTTGCGCTCGCTGTCGAGCTCATCGTGCGCCGACGAGAGAACGACGAACCAGCCGGCCACGACCATCAGCACCGCGACGCGCAGGAAGGTCAGCGTCTTGGGCAGCAGCGGCCACTGGCCGGGCTCGTTCGGATTCAGGCCGCGGAACTGCGACGCCGCGCCCTCGAAGACCGAGTTCAGGTCGACGTTGGCGGTCTTGCTCTTGGTTGCCATGGCGGATCAGGTCTTCTTGGCGACGACGGCGGCCGACGCCGGCGCGCTCGCCGCCGCCGGAATCGCGGCGGCGGCACCCGCGGCGGCCTGCGATGCCGCCGAAGGCGCGTCCTGCGGCCGCTTGATGGTCAGCCGCACCGAGAAGTCGAACAGGCGCTTCTGGTCGCGCGTGTTCGCCTGGAGCGTCGTCGCCTTGCTCTCGATCAGCTCCGGCTTGACCAGCCACTCGGAGCTGTAGGCGGTGTTGCGCAGCAGCTCGGACACCCGCTCCTGCGTCTGCGCGATGCCAGCGACGTTGAGCAGCTGCCCGTCCTGCTTGATCGAGGTGATGTAGATGCCTTCGGGCACCTGCTTCACGAGCTCGTTGAGCACGTGCACCGGCACGTTGCGGTCGATCTGCAGGTCTTCGACCGCCTTCTGGCGCGCCTTCAGCGAGGCGATCTCGGCCTTCAGGCTGGCGATGTCCTTGATCTGGACGTCGAGCTTGGCGATCTCGGTCTGCAGGAACGCATTGCGCTGCTGCTGGCCGGAGATCAGCTGCTGCACGATCAGGTACCAGACGCCGACGATCGCCAGGCCGGCGATGCCCGCCACCACCAGGCCGGCATAGAACGCGATCTTCTTGCGCTTGCGCCGCTCCTCTCGGTGCGGCAGCAGGTTGATCATGATCACTGCGCAAACCTCCGCATCGCCAGGCCGCAGGCGGTGAGATACGACGACGCTTCGCGCCGCAGCTTGGCCTCGCGCACGGCCGAGCCGAGCTTCATGTTCTCGAACGGATTGACGACCATCGAGGCGAAGCCGGTGAGCTCGGTGACCCGGTCCTTGAGGCCGGGCAGGGTCGCCGTGCCGCCGGCGAGCATCACGTAGTGGACCTTGTGGTGCGGCGTGCTGGTGAAGAAGTACTGCAGCGCGCGGCCGATCTCCTGCGACAGGCTGTCGACGAACGGCGCGAGCAGCGATGTCTCGTAGTCGTCGGGCAGGTCGGCGGCGAGCTTCTTCTGCTCGGCCTCCTCGTACGAGAAGCCGTACTGGCGCGAGATCAGCTGGGTCAGCTGCGAGCCGCCGAACGCCTGGTCGCGGTCGTAGAGCATCTCGTCGTCGCGCAGGACCTTCAGGCTGGTCGTGTCGGCGCCGATCTCGAACAGGGCGATGAGCGCGTCCCGGCCCTCGTTGGGCAGGCCTGAGACGACCCGGCTCATCGCCAGGCGCGAGGCGTGCGACTCGATGTCGAGCACCGCGGGCTTCAGGCCGGCCGCCTCGGCCAGGCCCTGGCGGTCCTGGACGCGGTCCTTGCGCGACGCGGCGATCAGCACTTCGACGTCGCCGACCGAGGTCGGGCTCGGGCCGATGACGCAGAAGTCGAGGCTCACCTCGTCGAGCGAGAACGGGATGTACTGGTTGGCCTCGGTCTCGACCTGGACCTCGAGCTCTTCTTCGCGCAGGCCCGCGGGCAGCATGATCTTCTTGGTGATCACCGCCGACTGCGGCATCGCCATCACGACCTGGCGCGTCTTGGTGCCGCTCTTGGTGACCAAGCGCTTGACGGCTTCGGCGACCTCGTCGAACTTCTCGATCTGGCCGTCCGAGATCCAGCCCTTTTCGAAGCTTTCGGAGCCGAAGCGCTCGAGCACGTATTCGCCGCTGCCGGTCTGCCCGAGCTCCACGAGTTTGACGCTCGACGAGCTGATGTCGAGGCCGATCATGGGTGGGTGCTTGCGGCCCAGCAACGCGTCGAGAAAGCTCACAGTGACCCCTTTTCCAACGTCGAAAAAAGACGCGCTGGACTGTTAATAAGTTACTTCGATGCTAGCAGTAAAGCCTTTGATTACCAAAGCAAAAGCCCGGGCCGTGCCCCTGCGCGCGTTGCAAATCTCACACGTAAAGGCTCGGCAAGTTGCGTCATCTTGCAACGCGATTTCGAACCGTCGATTGCGTCACTGTTGAGGCCCTTCGCATGCGCTCGCGCAAAGGGTCATGGGGAGGGTTTTCTATAATGCGACCGCCATGCAGGACAAGCCGTGAGCGATTCCGAAACCGGCGCCGAGCGCGACGCCGGACGGCGCCGAAAAGCGCGCGACGACGCGCGGCTGCCGCGCTGGCTGCGGGTCATCCTGCGCGATCGTCCTCACCCTGCTCGGGCTGGCCGCGTCGGCAGCGGTCGCGGTGGTGCTGATCGCCGGCATCGCCCTGGCGGTCTCCTATCCGAACCTTCCCGAGATCGACAGCCTGACCGACTACCGGCCGAAGCTGCCGATGCGCGTGTTCTCGGCCGACGGCGTGCTGCTCGGCGAATTCGGCGAGGAGCGGCGCAACTTCATGCCGATCGACCAGATCCCGAAGGTGATGAAGGACGCCGTCATCGCCATCGAGGACGCCAAGTTCTACAAGCACAGCGGCGTCAACTACGTCAGCATGATCCGCGCCGGCCTGGCCAACTTCGGCGAAGCGCGCAGCGCCCAAGGCGCATCGACGATCACGATGCAGGTCGCGCGCAACTTCTATCTCTCCACCGAGAAAACATTTACTCGCAAGATCTACGAGATGTTGCTTTCGCTGAAGATCGAAACGCTGTTGACGAAGGAGCAGATTCTCGAGGTCTATATGAATCACATCGCGCTCGGCCAGCGCGCATATGGATTCGCTTCGGCCAGCGAGATCTATTTCGGCAAGCCGCTGAAGGACATTACCGTCGCCGAGGCGGCGATGCTCGCCGGCCTGCCGAAGGCGCCGTCGGCGAACAACCCGATCGTCAATCCCGAGCGGGCGACGATCCGCCAGCGCTACATCATCGACCGGATGCTCGAGAACGGCTTCATCACCGCCGAGCAGCGCGATGCGGCGCTCAAGCAGGTGCTCAAGTACCGCACGCCCGACCGAAGTCGCCGTCCACGCCGAGTACGTCGCCGAGGCGGCGCGGCAGATGATCTTCAGCCAGTACGGCGCCGAGGCCTACACGCGCGGCCTGAACGTCTATCTCACGCTCGAACGCGGCCGAGCAGACGCTCGCCTATCACGCCTTGCGCAAAGGCATCATGGAGTACGAGCGGCGCCAGGTCTATCGCGGCCCCGAGGACTACATCGACCTGCCGGCCGATCGCAACGAGCTCGACAGCCGGATCGCCGAAGCGCTGCAGGACTTCCCCGACAACGACGAGCTGCGCGCCGCGGTCGTCACCGAGGCGTCGCCCAAGAAAGTCGTCGCCGTGCTGCAGAACGGCGAGGTCGTGACGGTCCTCGGCGACGGCCTGAAGCCGGCGGCGTCCGGGCTGGCGCCGAAGGCGAATCCGAAGACGCAGGTGCGCCCAGGCGCGGTCGTGCGCCTGATCCGCGGCCCCAAGGGCGACTGGTCGATCACGCAGCTGCCCGAGGTCGAAGGCGCGTTCGTGGCGATGGATCCGCGCACCGGCAGCATCCGGGCGATGGTCGGCGGCTTCGATTACTCGAAGAGCAAGTTCAATCACGTGACCCAGGCCTGGCGCCAGCCCGGCTCGAGCTTCAAGCCCTTCATCTACTCGGCCTCGCTCGAGAAGGGCTTCACGCCGGCGACGGTGATCAACGACGCGCCGCTCTTCTTCGACGCCGGCACCACCGGCAGCCAGCCGTGGGAGCCGAAGAACTACGACGGCACCTACGACGGGCCGATGACGATGCGCCGCGGCCTGGCGAAGTCGAAGAACATGATCTCGATCCGCATCCTCAAGGCGATCGGCCCGCAATACGCGCAGCAGTGGATCAAGCGCTTCGGCTTCGACGCCGACAAGCATCCCGCCTACCTGCCGATGGCGCTCGGCGCGGGCTGCGGTCACGCCGCTGCAGATGGCCTCGGCGTACAGCGTCTTCGCCAACGGCGGCTATCGCGTCAACCCGCTGCTGATCAGCCGCATCACCGACTCGAAGGGCCACATCATCAACGAGGCGCGGGTGCCGACGCTCGACGAGTCGGCGCGCACGATCGACGCGCGCAATGCCTTCGTCATGACCAGCCTGCTCCAGGAAGTCACCCGCTCCGGAACCGCCGCCAAGGCGCAGGCGACGCTGAAGCGCCCCGACATCTACGGCAAGACCGGCACCACCAACGATTCGCACGACGCCTGGTTCGCCGGCTGGCAGAAGAACGTCGTCGCCGTCGTCTGGATGGGCTACGACGAGCCGAGAAAGCTCGGCGACAAGGAGACCGGCGGCGGCCTGGCGCTGCCGGTCTGGATCGACTACATGACGACGATGCTCAAGGGCGTGCCGGTGCAGGAGCCGACCGCGCCCGAGGGCGTGGTCAACCTCAACGGCGAGTGGTACTACGAGGAGTACGCGCGCGGCGCCGGCGTCAGCAGCGTCGGCCTCGACGACAAGGCGGCGCCGACGCCGCCGAGCGAGGAAGAGCGCAACGGCATCCTCGACCTGTTCCGGCGCTGAGGCGCGGCCGCTCAGGGATCGAAGCGCAGCAGCCTGGCCGGCCTGCGCGCTGGCGCACGCCGACAGCACGTCGAAGAACTCGCGGCCGTCCTTGCTGTCGATCCAGCGTCCGGCCTGCGCCCGGAAGTGATAGCCGCCGGCTCGCGCCGCGAGCCAGAGCTCGTGCAGCGGCGGCTGGGTGTTGACGACGATCTTGCTGCCGTCGGGAAACGAGAGCTCGAGCAGGCCGCCGGTGCGGCTCGTGTCGATGTCGATCACGTCGTCCTGGAGCATGCGGTCGGCGGTCGCCTCGACCGCCGCGAGCACGGCGCGCGTGCGCCGCTCGTACTCGGCATCGGACAGTTCGCTCGAAGATCTGGGGGGCAGCACTCATGGTCGATAAAATCGGCGAATGGCCAAGCGCTCTCGCAGTGTAGTGTCGACCGCTGCGAAGGCATGGATCGTGGCCGCGGTCGCGCCATGGTTGCTGCTCGCGGCCTGCGGTCAAAAGGGGCCGCTGGTCGCCGCGAAGACGTCGGCAGCGCCGGCATCGGTGCCGGCGGCCGCGCTCGCGGCCGGTCAACGCTCCCGGCGCGCTGCTGCCGGCCTCGGGACCGCGCTGATGGCGGCGCTTCCCGGCGCGCCCGACATCGCCAGGCAGGGCGGCAGGCTCTTCGTCGAAGAGCTCGCGGTCGCCGACCTGGCGCGCCGCTTCGGCACGCCGCTCTACCTCTATTCGAGCGCCGCGATGGCGCGCGCGCTCGCGCCGTACCAGCGGGCGCTCGCCGGGCGCGACCACCTGATCTGCTATGCGGTCAAGGCCAACCCGAGCCTGGCCGTGCTGCAGTGGTTCGCGCGCCAGGGTTGCGGCTTCGACATCGTCTCCGGCGGCGAGCTCGAGCGCGTGCTCGCCGCGGGCGGCGATCCGCGCCGCGTCGTCTTCTCCGGCGTCGGCAAGACGCGCGCCGAGATGCGGCGCGCGCTCGACGCCGACGTCCTCTGCTTCAACGTCGAAAGCGTCGGCGAGCTCGAGCTGCTCGCCGAGGTCGCGGTCGACGGCCGGCCGCACGGCGCGGATCAGCCTGCGCGTCAATCCCGACGTCGACCCGAAAACCCATCCCTACATCTCGACCGGCCTGCGCGCGAGCAAGTTCGGCATCGCCCATGCCGAGGCGCGCGCCGCGTATCGCACGCGCCGCGAGCCTGCCCGGACTCGAGGTGGTCGGCATCGATTGCCACATCGGCTCGCAGATCGTCGAGGCCAGCCCTTACCTCGACGCGCTCGATCGCCTGCTCGACCTGGTCGAGGCGGTCGAGGCGACGGCATCGCCCTCGCCCACATCGACCTCGGCGGCGGCCTCGGCATCACCTATGCCGACGAGATGCCGCCGCCAGCCGACGCGCTCGTCGGCGGCCTGCTCGAGCGCATCGACGCGCGCGGCCACGGCGCCAAGAAGATCGTGCTCGAGCCCGGGCGCTCGCTGGTCGGCAACGCCGGCATCCTGGTGAGCGAGGTGCTCTACCTGAAGCACGGCAGCGAAAAGAACTTCTGCATCGTCGACGCCGCGATGAACGACCTGATGCGGCCGGCGCTGTACGACGCCTGGATGGCGATCGTCGAATGCGATCCGCGCGACGCAGCCCGCCCGCACCTACGACGTCGTCGGACCGGTCTGCGAATCGGGCGACTGGCTCGGCCGCGACCGCTCGCTCGCCGTCGTCCCCGGCGACTTCGTCGCCGTGCTCTCGGCCGGCGCCTACGCGATGAGCATGGCGAGCAACTACAACACGCGCCCGCGCGCCGCCGAGGTGATGGTCGCCGGCGCCGAGGCCTGGCTGATCCGCGATCGAGAAGCGGTCGCCGACCTGATGCGCGGCGAGCACCTGCTTCGGCCGGGCCGCCCGCCGCCGGCTGACATCCGCTCGCGCCGAGGCGAGTCGCTAGATCCGCCCTTCTTCGACCGCGTGACAGGCGACCTGCACGCCGTCGATCGTCAGCAGCTGCGGCCGCTCGACGCGACAGCGCTCGTTGGCATGCGGGCAGCGCGGATTGAAGGCGCAGCCGCTCGGCGGGTTGAGCGGGTTCGGCACCTCGCCCTGCACCGGCGTGCGCGACCGCCCGCTCATGTGGATGTCGGGGATCGCGTCGAGCAGCATCCGCGTGTACGGATGGCGTGGCCGCGCGAACAGCAGCGCCTTGTCGGCGAGCTCGACGATCCGGCCGAGGTACATCACGCCGACCTCGTCGCTGACGTGGCGCACCACGGCGAGGTTGTGCGAGATGAAGAGGTACGTCAGGCCGTGCCGCGCCTGCAGGTCCTTCATGATGTTGAGGACCTGCGCCTGCACCGAGACGTCGAGCGCCGACGTCGGCTCGTCGCAGACCAGGAACTCGGGCTGGGTCGCGAGCGCGCGCGCGATCGAGATGCGCTGGCGCTGGCCGCCCGAGAACTGGTGCGGGAACTTGTCGGCATCGGCCGGCGCCAGGCCGACCGAGGCGAGCAGCGCGCCGACGCGGTCGTCGATGCGCTGGCGCGTTTCCCTCGCGCCCGACGAGGCCTCGGCGCCAAAGCCGTGCTCGCGCAGCGGCTCGGCGACGATGTCGCTCACCTTCCAGCGCGGATTGAGGCTGGCGTACGGATCCTGGAAGATCATCTGCATGCGCCGGCGGATCGACGCCGGCCGTGCGCTGCCGGCCGCGCCGGCGTCGACGCCGTCGAAGACGACGCGGCCGCGCGTCGGCGTGTAGAGGCCGACCAGCAGGCGCGCCACCGTGCTCTTGCCGCAGCCCGACTCGCCGACCAGCGCCAGCGTCTTGCCGCGCGCGATCGTGAAGCCGACGTCGTCGACCGCGTGCACGAACTGGCGCGGCTTCCTCTCGGCGACGCGGTTGAGCCAGGGCGCCGAGACGTCGAAGGTCTTGGCCAGCCCGGCGACTTCGACCAGCGGCGCGCTCACGCCGCCGCCCGTGTCGGCCGGCGCGTGCAGCCAGCACGCCGCGCGCGTCGCGCCGGCAGTCATCAGCTCGGGGCGCTCGACGAAGCATGGCTCGAAGGCGCGCGGGCAGCGCGGATTGAAGGCGCAGCCGGGCGGGATCGCGTTCAGGCGCGGCATCGCGCCGTCGATCTGGAGCAGCCGCGCGCGGTCTTCGTCCATCGCCGGGATCGAGCCCATCAGCCCGAGCGTGTAGGGATGCGCCGGCGAGTGGATGACCGCCGCGACCGGGCCGATCTCGACGATGCGCCCGGCGTACATCACGGCGACGCGGTCGCAGGTCTCGGCGATCACGCCCATGTCGTGCGTGACGAGCATCACCGCCGCGCCGTGCTCCCGGCACAGCCGCTTGAGCAGCGAAATGATCTGCGCCTGGATCGAGACGTCGAGCGCGGTCGTCGGCTCGTCGGCGACGATCAGCTTCGGCTCGCCGGCCAGCGCCAGCGCGATCACGACGCGCTGGCGCATCCCGCCCGAGAACTGGTGCGGATACTGGTCGAGCCTTTCTTCGGCGGCGGGGATGCCGGTCTCCTGCAGCAGCCTGATCGCGCGCCGGCGCGCGTCGGCCGCACCGAGCGAGAGATGGGTCTGGATCGTCTCGATCAGCTGCTGGCCGACGGTGTAGAGCGGATCGAGCGAGGTCAGCGGATCCTGGAAGATGGCGCCGATCGAGCGGCCGCGCACCCGGCGCATCTGCTCGTAAGGCAGGTCGTCGATGCGCCGGCCGTCGAAGCGGATCTCGCCAGCGCTGATGCGGCCGGGAGGATCGAGCAGGCCGATGATCGCCGCGCCGGTGAGCGACTTGCCGGCGCCCGATTCGCCGACGACGCCGAGGATCTCGCCGGGCGCGATCTCGAACGAGATGTCGTCGAGCGCGACCAGCCGGCCGCGCCGCCCGGGAAACTCGACGCGCAGGTTTCGAACCTCGAGCAGCGGCGGCATTCCGGTGTCAGCTGGAGACTGGTGAGTTGACGGCGGCGGGTGTGCAACCGCCGACAGGCTCCTGGTAGTCGATGCGGATGGTGAAGTCCGACGCGAGCCGGTTGTCCTTCACGGCGACGAGGTAGTAGCGCGTGCAGGGAGCGATATCGAGCTCGATTTCCCGCTGCTCCGCCAAGCCTCCAATACTGGGCGGCGGACCCTGGACCACGATCTTGCGTAGCCCCGCCTCGACCGTGACCGGGCGTATCACCGTATCCTTGCCGTCGACGCTGACAATCGTGACGGAGTAGGTGTCGATGGGAGTGCGGAAATAACGAGTCCCGTACAGCTGGGAGTAGTGATAGTCGGTGCTGGCGCATGCAGCAAGAGCAGCGATACCAACGACGACAGCAGCAGGAATGAACGAGGTCGAGGCGTTTGTCATGTCAGCTCCTTCGGCGGATAGGCCTGCGTTCGACGTCTAGCGCAGGCGCGGGTTCAACGCATCGCGCAGCCAGTCGCCGAACAGGTTGATGCTGAGCGCGATCAGCACCAGCGTCGCCCCGGGAAAGATCACCAGCCACCAGGCGCCGCTGAAGAGCTGCTTGTTGCCCTCGTTGATGAACGTGCCGAGCGAGGGCGATGTCGGCGAGACGCCGACGCCGAGAAACGACAGCGTCGCTTCGGCCAGGATGGCGACCGCGACCTGGATCGTCGACAGCACGAGCACCGGGCCCATCACGTTAGGCAGCACGTGGCGCAGCATGATCCGCAGCGGCGCAACGCCGATCACCCGCGCCGCCTGCACGTATTCCTTGTGCCGCTCGACCATCGTCGAGCCGCGCACAGCGCGCGCGTATTGCACCCAGCCCGGCAAGGCGATGGCGATGATCACGACGCCGAAGGCGAGCGAGTCGTTGGCGTTGGGAAAGAGCGCGTGGCCGACGCCGGCAAAGAGCAGCGCGATCAGGATCGACGGGAACGACAGCATGACGTCGCAGATGCGCATGATCAGCGCGTCGAGCCGGCCGCCGACATAGCCCGAGACCAGGCCGAGGCTGACGCCGACGAGGAGCGAGAGCAGCACCGACGCGCCGCCGACGAAGAGCGAGATGCGGGCGCCGAACATCAGCGCCGAGAGGACGTCGCGGCCCTGCTCGTCGGTGCCGAGCAGGTACTTGGTCGTGCCGCCGTTCATCCACGACGGCGGCAGCATCGAGTCGTTCAGCTCGAGCGTCGCGAGATCGAACGGATTGTGCGGCGCGATGACGTTGGCGAAGAGCGCGGCGACGACGCAGAGCAAGGCGATCAGTGCGGCGCTGATGGCCATCGGCGAGCTGCGGAACGAATGCCAGAAATCGCCGTCGAGAAAGCGCGCCCAGCGCCCGGGCGCGGGGCCGAGCGTGGCCGCCGCCGGGGCGACGTCACGCCGCGCCGGCGCGGCGTTCGCGCCGGCCGGAGCGAGCGCCGCGTCGCCTACTTGGACTTCAACGTGATCCACTTGAAGTACATGTAGTTGTTCGGCAACTGCGTCAGCTCGACCTTCTTGCTCGTCGCCCAGGCGAGCGCCTGCTGGTGCAGCGGGATGTGGCCGACGTCGTCCTGGTGGATCTTGAACGCCTCGCGGATCATCTCGTTGCGCTTCTTCTGGTCGGTCTCGGACTGGATCTTCAGCGTCAGCTCGTCGAGCTTCGGGTTGCTGTAGGCGCCGAGGTTGAACTGGCCCTGGCCCTTGTCGTTCGGCGTCGCCATGATCGACTGCAAGGTGTCGTGCGAGTCGACCGTGCTCGGCGTCCAGCCGAGCAGGTAGAAGCTGGTGTCGCGGCGCAGGATCTTCGGGAAGTAGCTGATCTTGGTCTCGGTCATCAGGTTGACCTTGACGCCGATGCGCGCCAGGTTGGCGGCGACCGCCTGGCAGATCGCGGCGTCGTTGACGTAGCGATCGTTCGGGCAGTTCATGCCGACCTCGAAGCCGTTCGGATAGCCGGCGTCGGCGAGCAGCTTCTTCGCGCCGTCGGGGTCGTACGGCAGGCGCTTGTTCATGTCGGCCTGAAAGCCGCGCACCGCCGCGCCGACCATCAGGCCGGTGGGCAACGCCGCGCCGCGCATCACGCGCGCCTTGATCGTCTCTTCGTCGATCGCCTGGTAGAAGGCGCGGCGGACGCGCACGTCCTTGAACGGGTTCTTGCCCTTGACGCTGCTGAACAGCAGCTCGTCGCGCTTCTGGTCCATGCCGAGGAAGATCGTGCGCAGCTCGGGGCCTTGCAGCACGTTGAAGCCGGCCGACTTGACGCGCTCGACGTCCTGCAGCGGCACCGGCTCCATGACGTCGATCTCGCCCGAGAGCAGGGCGGCGACCCGGGTCGCGTCGTTGCCGATCGGCGTGAAGACGACTTCGTCGACGTTGCCCTCGGCCTTGCCCCACCAGTTGAAGTTCTTCACCAGCACGGTTCGCACCGAAGGCTGGCGCTCCTTGAGCCGGAACGGGCCGGTGCCGTTGGCCTTGAAGCTGGCCGTGTTCTCGATCCCCTTGCGACGGTCGACCGGGTGCTCGGCCTTGTTGTCCTCGCACCATTTCTTGCTCATGATCGCCAGCGTCGTGAGCGTGTCCGGCAGGATCGGATACGGCGCCGTGGTCTCGATCTCGATCGCGAAGTCGCCGACCTTGCGCACCTCCTTGATCGGGTTGGTGACGCCCTTCATGTCGGAGCCGTCGCCGGACGCGCGCTTGAACGTGAAGACGACGTCGTCGGCGGTGAACGGCGTGCCGTCGTGGAATTTCACGCCCTGGCGCAGCTCGAAGCGCCAGACCGTCGGGCTGGACTGGGTCCACTTGGTCGCCAGGGCCGGCACCACGCCCATGGTCTTGTCGCGCTCGACCAGCGGCTCGTAGATGTTGTCGTCGAAGCTCAGTTGCAGCGACTCGTTGAGCGAATGCGGGTCCATCGAGCCGACATCGCCTTGGTTGGCGACCCGCAGCGTCACCGCATGAGAGAGCGTCGCGGCACAGGCGAGGGTGGCGGCGACGAGCCAGCGGAGCAATTCTTTTCATGGGATTCTTCCTTGTGAGAAATGGATCAATGCGCGCCCGCTGTCCGTTCGACACGAAGGCGCGGATCGACAGCGAAGTAGAGAAGATCGACGACCAGATTGATGACGACGAAGATGAGCGCGATCAGGCACAGATACGCCGCCATCACCGGGATGTCGGCGAACTGGACCGCCTGGATGAAGAGCAGTCCCATCCCCGGCCACTGGAAGACCGTCTCGGTGATGATCGCGAAGGCGATCAGCGCCGCCGATCTGCAGGCCGGTGATGGTCATCACCGGCACCAGCGTGTTCTTCAACGCGTGGCGAAAGTAGACCGAGCGATCGGGCAGCCCGCGCGCGCGCGCGAACTTGATGTAGTCGGCGCGCAGCACCTCGAGCATCTCGGAACGCACCAGTCGCATGATCAGCGTGAGCTGGAAGATCGCCAGCGTGATCGCCGGCAGGATCAGGTGGCGCCAGCCGTCGACGCTGGTCATTCCGGTGGTCCATGGGCCGAAGGCGACGACCTCGCCGCGGCCGAAGCTCGGCAGCCACTTCAGCGTCACCGCGAACACGAGGATCAGCAGGATGCCGATCAGAAACGTCGGCAGCGAGACGCCGATGAGCGAGATCGTCATCATCGCCTGGGACACGAACGTGCCGCGCCTGAGCGCCGAGTAAACGCCCATCGGAATGCCGACCGCGAGCGCGATCAGGGCGGCGAGCAGCGTCAGCTCGAGCGTCGCCGGGAGCCGCTCGGCGATCAGCGAGGCGACCTTCCTGCCCTGGCGCAGGCTGAGCCCGAACTCGCCGCGCACGGCGTTGCCGACGAAGCGTGCGAACTGGATCGGAAACGGGCTGTCGAGGCCGAGGTCGGCGCGCAGCTGCTGGCGCTGCTGCGGCGTCGCGTCCTGGCCGAGGATGTTGGTCACCGGATCGCCGACGTACTGGAACAGCATGAAGGCGATGAACGCCACCGTCAGCATGACGAGGACGGCCTGGACGAGTCGGCGGAGGATGAAGGCGAGCACGGAGCGAGAGCGGGCAGTTCGGCGGTGCCCTGCGGCACGCCACGATCAGAGGCGCCCGCGGCGCGGCGCGATGGCGCGGCAGCACGGCACGGCGATGTTCCCGCAAATGCCATGCCGGGCGCAAAGGGGAAACCACGGGTTGGCCGCGGCGCAGGCGCGGCAGGCGCGCGCAAGAAAAAGCCGCCCCGAAGGGCGGCTTGTCGTTGCGATGCGGAAGTCCGCGATCAGAACGAGTGGCGAATGCCGAGGTTGTAGCCGGTCGACTTGCCGCCAGCGAGAGCCGCGTCGGTCACCGTGCCCGGCAGCACCTGGAACGTCGCCTTGCCCTTGTTCTTGATCTCGCCGAACGTCGTGTAAATCGCGGTCCGCTTCGACAGGTTGTACACGTATTCCAAGCGACCACATGTCGGCGTCGTTGGCGTCGATGTTCGTAATCGAGCTCGGCGGCAGCGGGTTGACGCAGACCGTGCAATTGACTTGCGAGCCCTTCTGGTCCACGTGCCGCATAGACGGCACGGAACTCGCCCTGGCCGAGCGGCACGCCGAGCGCTGATTTCGTAGGTGTCCGCCTTGAAGCTCTGGAACTTGACCTCGTTGTACAAGCCGTAGATCTTGGCGACGCCGAAGTCCCACGAGCCGCCGACGTTCCAGATCTTGAACTTGTCGCCGATAGGGGCTGCTTGTTGAACTGGTTCAGCTCGGTCTCGCCATACGACCCGTTCACGTCGAAGGGGCCGGCCGCGAAGCCGATCCGGCCGCCGTAGTACTTCTGGTTGGTCGCCGCGGTGCCACTGGTCGAGTTGTTCGAAGGCGCGGAGACCTGCGCCTGGCCGTACAGGCCGCCGATGTTGGCCGGCAGGAGGTACTCGATCGTGCCGTTGACGCGCGCGACCGAGTTGGCGGTGCTGCTCAGGGCGGGGACGAGGTTCAGGCCCTGGCCGAGGCCGTTGGCGCCGTTGACGTCGTCGTACACCAAGTTCCAGAACGTCGCGTCGTAGTCGCGGCCGGCGCGGATCTCACCCCAGTTGGAGAAGAGGCTGACCGTGGAACGGCGATTGAAGATCTGCGACGTGCCTGCCCCCGGCGTCGTGATGCCGCTGGCGCCGCCCATGTTGCCGTTTTCGTTGCTCATCGCCGCTTCGAGCCAGAAGCCGGCCTTCAGGCCGCCGCCGAGGTCTTCGATGCCGCGGAAGCCGAGGCGGTTGCTGTTCAGCTGATTGCTTTGCAGCGACTGGGTGTGTGCGTTGCCGTTCTTGACGTCATTGGCGCTCAGGTCGACAACGCCGAACAACGTCACGGAAGACTGCGCCGAGGCAGCGCCGGCAAAAGCGCCCAATACCGCAAGAGCGAGCAGAGATTTTTTCATTACGACTATCTCCTAGGTTGAACAAGAGGTCCCGATCACCGAAAACCCGCGCTGGAGCAAGATCAGGCACAACCCCCTTAGCGGGAAGTTGGACGTATTGCACCAGAGGGGCTTCACGCTGGAAAGCCTCGCCGAACAAAAAAAGGCCTTATGTTGTCTCGGCACAACGAGGAACTGCCCTGCTATAGCGGGCGTCCGCGGCTATTCTGATGCCGCCCATGAGTCGCTTTCCCCTCTCTCCGCTCGACCGGTTTCTGGCGGTCGCCGACCACGCCCTGCGCGCCCTCGACGGCTCGCCGCAAGCGGCGCGGTCGAGGCCGGTCCCGGCCCGGCCCGGCCCGCCACTCGACGAGGCCGAGCGCCGCCACGCCGGCGCACTGATGCGGATCGATCACGTCGGCGAGGTCTGCGCGCAGGCGCTGTACAGCGCGCAGGCGCTGACGACGTCCGATCCTGCGTTGCGCCTGCAATTCGAGAAGGCCGCCGGCGAGGAGACCGACCATCTCGCCTGGACCGCCGAGCGCCTGGGCGAGCTCGGCGCGCGCCCCAGTCTGCTCAACCCCTTGTGGTACGCGGGCGCCTTCGCGATCGGTCTGGTCGCCGGTCGTTCCGGCGACCAGACCAGCCTGGGCTTCCTGGTCGAGACCGAGCGCCAGGTCGAGCGCCATCTCGACAGCCACCTCGATCGCCTTCCGGCCGGCGACTCTCGCGTCGCGCGCCATCGTCGCGCAGATGAGGGACGACGAAGCCGGCCATGCCCTGGCCGCCGAGAGCGCCGGCGCCCGGCGCCTGCCCGCGCCGGTGCGCTGGGCGATGCGCGGCGCCGCGCGCGTCATGACGACGACCGCGTACTACCTCTGATCCGGCTGCGCCGGCACGATCTCGTAGCTGGTCGTGATCGCCGCCGTCTTGGCGAGCATGATCGTCGCCGAGCAGTACTTGTCGTGCGAGAGCGCGATCGCCCGCTCGACCGCGCTCGCCGGCAGATCGATCCCGGTGACGATGAAGTGCAGCTGGATGCGGGTGAAGACCTTCGGGTCCTCGGGCGCACGTTCGGCGCTCACCTTGACGCGGCAGCCGCGGATGTCGTGACGACCGCGCTTCAGGATCAGGACGACGTCGTAGGCGGCACACGCGCCGGTGCCGGCGAGCACCGTTTCCATCGGCCGCGGCGCGAGATTGCGGCCGCCGCCGTCGGGCGCGCCATCCATCGTCAAGAGATGGCCGCTGCCGGTTTCGGCGCTGAAGGCCATGCCGCTCGCGGCCAGCCAGTCGATCGTGCAGTCCATGCGTCGTCCTCGATATTGCGGTGCAACAAAAAAGCGCCTACACTGGTTTCCAACCGAGGCAGGCGAGCTCGCCGGTTGCGATTCTCAGTCGCCTCGAGCCAGTTGTCTCCTCCACCTCCTTCATTGGTGGATTCAGCCCGAGGCCGCAAAGCCTTGGGCTTTTTTCTGAGCCCGTCGAGCGCGCCGCCGAGCGAGCCCGGGCGAGGGCGCCGCGTATGATGCGCTGCCACATTCGTCGCCGCACAAGACCACGACCGACATGGCGACTTCAGCCCGCAAGGACGCGCCCAAGCGCCCGCTCACGCTCGCCGCGTACCTGCAGAAAATCCTGACCGCGCGGGTCTACGACGTCGCGATCGAATCCGCGCTCGACGCCGCCCCAGCGCTCTCGGCCCGGCTCGGCAACGACGTCTACTTCAAGCGCGAGGACACCCAGCCGGTGTTCAGCTTCAAGCTGCGCGGCGCCTACAACAAGATGGCGCAGCTGTCGGCCGAAGCGCTGGCGCGCGGCGTCATCTGCGCTTCGGCCGGCAACCACGCGCAAGGCGTCGCCCTCGCGGCGCGCCGGCTCGGCTGCAAGGCGCTGATCGTCATGCCGACGACGACGCCGTCGCTCAAGGTCGACGCCGTGCGCGCCCTCGGCGGCGAGGTCGTGCTCTTCGGCGACAGCTACTCCGACGCCCACGCGCGAGCGCTCGAGCTCGAAGCCGAGCGCGGCCTGACCTTCGTCCATCCGTTCGACGACCCCGACGTGATCGCCGGCCAAGGCACGGTCGCGATGGAGATCCTGCGCCAGCACCAGGGGCCGATCGACGCCGTCTTCGTCGCCGTCGGCGGCGGCGGACTGATCTCGGGAATCGCCGCGTACATCAAGTCGGTGCGTCCCGAGATCCGCGTCATCGGCGTGCAGATGAACGACTCCGACGCGATGCTGCGCTCGATCGAGGCGGGCAAGCGGGTCGAGCTCGCCGACGTCGGCCTGTTCTCCGACGGCACCGCCGTCAAGCGCGTCGGCGCCGAGACCTTTCGCCTGGCGCGCGAGCTCGTCGACGAATGGATCGTGGTCGACACCGACGCCGCCTGCGCCGCGATCAAGGACGTGTTCGAGGACACGCGCAGCATCCTCGAGCCCGCCGGCGCGCTCGGCGTCGCCGCGATCAAGCAGTACGTGCATGCGCGCGGCACGCGGGGCCAGACCTACGTCGCGATCACCTGCGGCGCGAACATGAACTTCGATCGCCTGCGCTTCGTCGCCGAGCGCGCCGAGGTCGGCGAGGAGCGCGAGGCGCTGTTCGCGGTGACCATTCCCGAAGAGCGCGGCAGCTTCCGGCGCTTCTGCGAGCTGATCGGGCCGCGCGCGGTGACCGAGTTCAACTACCGCATCGCCGACGCCGCGGTGGCGCACGTGTTCGTCGGCGTCGCGACGGTCGACCGGGCCGAGTCGGCGCTGCTCGCGCGCGAGTTCGAAGGCCATGGCTTCGCGACCCTCGACCTCACCGGCGACGAGCTCGCCAAGGAGCACGTGCGCCACATGGTCGGCGGGCGCAGCCCGCTGGCGCACGACGAGCGGCTCTATCGCTTCGTCTTTCCCGAGCGCCCGGGCGCGCTGATGCGCTTTCTCTCGAGCATGCCGGCGACCTGGAACATCAGCCTGTTCCACTACCGCAACCAGGGCGCCGACTACGGTCGCATCCTGGTCGGGATGCAGGTGCCGCCGGCCGACGAAGCGCGCTTTCGCGCCTTCCTCGATGGCCTGGCCTACTCCTGCGCCGACGAGACCGCCAATCCGGCCTACCGGCTTTTCCTCGGCTGAGCAGGCCGCGCTGCTAGCGCGTGTTGGCGGCGCCCGGCATCGGCACTCGCTGCGCTTCGATCGGCACCTCGGTAGGAACGGCGAGGCCGCCGGGCGGCGGTTGGGCGATCGGCGGCATACTGGTCGATCATGCTCGGCGGCAGCGGCGGGCTCGGCTGAGGCTGGCGGCGGCGGCCGCGGCGTGACCGCCGACGGCACCGGGCCGCCGCTGCCGCCAAGCGGCGGCAGGACGCCGGAATTGGGCGCGGGCAGCGCCGGCAGCTCGAGCAGGACGCTGCGCGCTCCTTGCGCCGTGCCGATCGCCGCGGTGCGCAGGCCGACTGACTGGACGACCAGGTCGCCGTCGAGCCGGGCGCCGATCGCGTAAGCCTTCGCCGGCTTGCCGTCGACGGCGATCAGCGCGACGCCGCGGCCCTCTTCGGCCTGTGCCGCCTTCGAGCGCGGCGCCATCACCCCCAGCAGCTTGTAGCGCGACGGCGCTTCCGGCGCCGCGCCGGCGGCGACCGCGACCCGCGGTGGCGCGCCGAAAAGACGCGCCAGGTCGCCGCGCACCACGATCGACTTGCTGACTGCGACGGCATAGGGCGGCACCGGCGCCGGACTCGCGGCCAGGCGCAGCACCCAGAACACCGCCGTCGCGGCAACGAGCGACCAGATCACGAACGCTGACAGGCGAGCGAACATGCGGCGATTATCATGGAACGCTTTGTTCCCCCTGGCCTCCGAGCGGTAGAACTGCACGAGACGAAGTCGATGAAACGTATTCGCAGCCGTGGCTTCACGCTGATCGAGCTGATGGTGGTGCTGGTCATCATCGGTGTCCTGGCGGCACTGATCGTTCCCAACATGCTCGACCGCGCCGACGACGCGCGCGTCACCGCCGCGCGCACCGACGTCAACAACCTGATGCAGGCGCTCAAGCTGTACAAGCTCGACAACCTGCGCTACCCGACCAGCGAGCAAGGCCTGCAGGCGCTCGTCGTCAAGCCGACGGTGGGGCCGATTCCATCGAACTGGCGACCCTACCTCGACAAGCTGCCGAACGATCCTTGGAAGGCGCCGTACCAGTACGCCAACCCGGGCCTGAAGGGCGAGATCGACGTCTACAGCTTCGGTGCCGACGGGGTCGTCGGCGGCGAAGGCAAGAATGCGGATATCGGCTCCTGGCAGTGAGGCTGCGCCTCGGCTCGCTGCCGCCGGGCAGGAACAGGATTGCTCCCGCCCCGCTTCGCTCCCCTCCCTCCGAGAGGGAGGGGCCGGCCCCGACGGGGCCGCTTTTTCAAGACTCGCGCGGGTTCACGCTGATCGAGCTGTTGCTCGTGGTGGCGCTGATCGCGATCGCCACCGCGGTCGCCAGCCTGGCGCTGCGCGACCCGGCGGCGGCCAAGCTCGAGCAGGAAGCGGCGCGCCTGGTCGCGTTGCTCGAATCGGCACGCGCCGAGGCGCGCGCATCGGGACTGGCGGCACGCTGGGAGCCGCTTTCCGAGCAGGCCGACGGCAGCGGGTTTCGCTTCGTCGGTCTGCCCGCGACCGACCAGCTGCCGACCCGCTGGCTCGACGCGAGCACGGCGGCGCAGGTGATCGGCGCGCGCGCGATCGTGCTCGGCCCCGAGCCGCTGATCGGCGAGCAGCGCATCCTCCTTCGCCTCGACAACCAGCGCCTCGTCCTCAGCACCGACGGCATCGGCCCGTTCGCCGTCGCCGAGGGCGGCATGCCCTCGCCGTGAGCCGGCCGGCCGCGCGCGGCTTCACCCTGATCGAGGTCCTGGTCGCGCTGACGATCGTTGCCGTGACGCTCGGCGCCGGCATACGCGCGGCCGGCTCGCTCACCGACAACACGGCACGTCTGGCCGACGTCACCGCGGCGCAGTGGTGCGCCGACAACCGTCTGACCGCGATCAAGCTGGCGCACCAATACCCCGACATCGGCGATGGCGACTTCAGCTGCGACCAGCTCGGTCGCACCTATGCCGGCAAGCTCGTCGTGCGGCCGACGCCGAACCCGAACTTTCGCCGCGTCGATGCGGTGCTGCTCGATCAGGCCGGACGGCAGATCCTGCTGCTGTCGACCGTCATCGGGCGACACGTGATGCACGCGCCGGCGCGCCGCGGTCGCGGCTTCACGCTGATCGAGGTCCTGGTCGCACTGGTCATCATGGCGATCATGTCGCTGATGGCGTGGCAGGGTGTCGACGGCATCGTCCGCTCGCGCGAGTCGAACCAGGTCCGGCTCGAACGGACGCTGCGCATGGAGACGGTGATCGCGCAGTGGGAACAGGACCTGGCCGCGTTGCAGGAGACGAACGCCGTGCCGGCGCTTGCCTGCGACGGCCAGAACGTGCGCCTGACGCGGCGTACCGACGACGGCTTGCAGGTCGTCGTCTGGTCGCTCCGGCCCGAGGAGCGCGGCGGCTCGGTCTGGCAGCGCTGGGCCGGCCCGGCGGTGACGACGACGCGCAGCCTGCAGGACAGCTGGCTGCGCACGCAGCAGTTCCAGGGCAACGAAGCCGGCCAGCTGCGTGCGATGGTCGGCCTCGACCAGTGGCACGTCTACTTCTTCCAGGGCAACGCCTGGGCGAACTGCCAGTCGACCGGCGACGTCCTGCCGACCGCGCCTTCGGCCGCGTCGGCGGCGGCACCGCGCACCCTCCTGCCGAGCGGCGTGCGCGTCGTCCTCGACTTCGCCCCCGACAGCGGCCTGACGGCAGTCTCACCCGCGACATCCTGATCGCGCCATGAACACGCCGCAAACAAGAGCGGCCCCAACGGGGCCGGCCCCTCCCTCTCGGAGGGAGGGGAGCGAAGCGGAGAGGGAGCACCGTGCACCGCGAAGCGAAAGGCGCCCGCCTGTCTGCGACGCGAACAAACCGGCGCGGCCTTGCTCACCGCGATGATGATCGTCGCCCTCGTCGCCACCCTCGCCGGCTCGATGGTCTGGCAGCAATGGCGCGCGATCCAGGTCGAAGCCGCCGAGCGGTCGCGGGCGCAGTCGGCGTGGATCCTCGCCGGCGCGCTCGACTGGGCGCGCCTGATCCTGCGCGAGGACGCGCGCAGCGGCGGACCGAACGGCATCGACCACCTCGGCGAGCCGTGGGCGGTGCCGCTGGCCGAGGCGCGCCTGTCGACCTTTCTCGCCGCCGACAAGGACAACACCGACGACGCGCCCGATGCTTTTCTCTCGGGCTCGATCAGCGACGTGCAGGCGCGCTACAACCTGCGCAACCTGGTCAATCTCAACCGCAGCATCGACCCGGAAGAGATGGTCATCCTGAGTCGCCTGTGCGAAACGGTCGGGGTGTCGATCGATGTGGCGACACGCATCGCGAGCGGCCTGCAGGCCGCGACGCCGGTATCACCGGCGGCCTCTTCGGCGAGCGGCGCCACCGCACCGCCGGCCGATCCTCCGCTCTATCCCGTCATGACGCGCCAGCTGACCTGGTTCGGTGTCGATCCCGAGTCGGTGCGCGCGCTCGAGCCCTACGTCGCCATCCTTCCCGAGAGTCTCAACGCCACGAAATCACTGGTCAACGCCAACACCGCGACGCGCGAAGTTCTCGGGGCGGCGACCGGCTTGGACCTGGCGACCGCCGAGCGCATCGTCCAGTCGCGTCAGCGCGTGCCGCTCAAGTCGACCGCCGACTTGCAGGCATTGGCGCCGGCGATGTCGGCCAGCGCCGCGGCGCATGTCGGCTTCAAGTCCGACTTCTTCGAGGTGCGCGGTCGCCTCCGCCTCGGCGACGTGGTGCTCGAACAGCGCTCGCTCGTGCAGCGGTTCCCGAACCTCGATGTCAAGGTCCTGCAGCGCGAGCGCGTCGCCAGCCGCGAGCTCGGCGGCTCGTGAAGTTCCGGCAAAACGAGAACCAGTGCGGGAATTTCGTTTCGAGATGTCGCGCAAGTCCTTGATTGCCAACGGGCTCGCGTGGTCGCGGTCCCTAAAATCGCGCTAGCCTTCGCCGCCTCGCCATGTCGACCATCGTCCTCCAGCTTCCCGAGCACCGGCGCCTGCGCGCCGGCGTCGCCACGGAAGAAGCGGCCGCGCCGTCGCGTCGGCGCGAGTACATCTACGTCACGAGCAACGACGGCATCGAGGTCGACGCCCAGGGCCAGGCCGCGGCGGCGCTGCTCCCGGGTGGCTCGATCGTGATCGCCGTGGTCCAGGAGGCCGACGTCAGCTGGCATCGCATCACCTTGCCGAAGGCGCCGCCCTCGCGCCTGCGCTCGGCGCTCATCGGCGTGCTTGAGGAAGCCCTGCTCGAAGACGCCGAGACGGTCCACCTCGCGGTCGCGCCGCTCGCCGTCGCCGGCCAGCCGACCTGGGTCGCCGCGGTCGACAAGGCGTGGCTGCAGGACGAGCTCGCGGGCCTGCAGAAAGGCGGCGTCTTCGTCGATCGGGTCGTGCCGATGGCCTGGCCCGACGATCCACCGTCCGGCCACTTCCGCGCCCCGGCGGGGTCGGGCGTCGGCACGCTCGAAAGCGTCGAGATCACCTGGTCCAGCGTCGATGGCGTCGCCACGGTCCGCCTCGACGGCGGGCTCGCCCGCGCGATCGTCCCTTCGCCGGCACCGGCCGCCACCCGCTGGTCGGCGGCGCCGCTGGCGGCGAGCGCGGCCGAGCGCTGGCTCGGCGCGCCGGTCAACGTCATGCCGACCGAGCAGCGGCTGCTGCAGGCCGGCCGGAGCCTGTGGAACCTGCGCCAGTTCGACCTCGCGCGGCGCACCCGCGGCGCACGCGCGCTCGGCGACTGGCTGCGCCAGGCAATGAGCCCGGCCTGGCGGCCGGTGCGGATCGGCATCGCCCTCTTGGTGCTGGCGCAGATCGTCGGCCTCAATCTCTGGGCCTGGCATCAGCAGAACGCGATCGACGCGCGCAAGAGCGCGATCCAGGCGCTGGTCAAGAAGACCTTCCCGCGCGTCGGCGCCGGCGACGTCCAGCGCGACGCAGCGGCGGTGATGCTGCGCGAGACGCAGTCGCTGCGCACCCTCGCGGGCAAGGCCGGCGAGAGCGACCTCGAGCCGATGCTGCAGGCGGCCGCCGCGGCCTGGCCGGGCGAGCGGCCGCCGGTCGACAACATCCGCTTCGAGCCGGGCAAGCTCACGCTCGCCGCCAGCGGCTGGAGCGACGCCCAGATCGAGCAGTTCCGCGGCGTGATCCAGCCCGCGGGTTCCGGGTCAACGCCAGCGAAGGCCGGATGGTCATCACCCGCGGCCGCCCCGGAGCGCACGGATGGCCCGCCGCCCTGCTGCCCGCCGCCGGCACGATGCGCCAGCAGGCGGGCCGCTTCTGGCAGGCGCGGGCGCCGCGCGAGCGCCAGCTGATCGTCGTCATGGCGGTCGCGGTCGCCTTGCTGCTGGTCTGGCTGACGCTGTGCAGCCGCCGCTGCGCGTCCTGCGCGAGGCGCCGCTCGAGCTCGACCAGCTCGACCTGCAGCTGCAGCAGATGCAGCTCGCCGCCAGCGAGAGCAGGGCCTGCGCGCGCCTCGCCGGTGCCCCCGGAGCAGGCGAGCAAGGCCCTGCGCGCCGCGACCGAGCAGCTCGGCACCGGGGCCAAGCTGTCGGTTCAGGGCGACCGCGCGGTGCTCAGCTTCAACGCCATCCAGGCGACGCCCTGCGCAGCTGGCTCGGCGAGGCGCGCGCGCGGCGCGCGCCCGGCCGGTGGAGGCCAGCTGGTCAAGGCCGCCGGCGGCTACACCGGCTCGATCTCCCTCACGCTGGCAGGCGCCTCGTGATCCGCAAGAAGCGCGACCGCCAGCTCTGGGCGCCGACCGTCGCTCGACCGGCTGGAGCGAGTCGACGCTCGCCGAGCAGGCCTGGGTCGAGCGCGCGGCGCGGCGGTGCGCTGGGCGATCGCCGGCGCGCTGGTCGGCCTCGTCGTCGGCCGGTGCCTTCGCGCCGGCGTCCTGGCTCGCCAACGCGGTCGCCTCGGGGACCAACAGCGCCTGCTGCTGGCCGACGCGCGCGGCACGATCTGGTCGGGCAGCGCCGTGCCGATCCTGACCGGCGGCGCCGACAGCCGCGACGCGAGCTTCCTGCCTGGCCGCCTGAGTGGACCCTGGCGCCGCGCTTTACGGCGTCGAGGTCGCCGCACGTCAGGACTGCTGCATCAACGGCACGCTCCTGCTGCAGATCCGCCCGGGCTCGGCCGGATCAGGGCCACCCACGCGCCACCGGCCGGCTGGGATCGCGGCCAATGGCCGAGCGCCTGGCTCGGCGGCCTCGGCACGCCGTGGAACACCCTGCAGCTCGGCGGCACGCGCATCGATCCTCGCCGGGCTTCTCGATCGAGCAGGTCGAGGGCCGCTGGCGCCTCGACGGCAAGCTCGACCTGGAGCTCGAGGCCGTATCCTCGCGCCTGACCACGCTCGAGACCCTCGGCAGCTATCGCGTCACCCTCACCGGCGGCGCCAGCCAGACAGCGCGACCTTGCTGTCGCTGACCACCACCGACGGCCCGCTGCAGCTGTTCGGCAGCGGCACCTGGGGCCCCGCCGGCGTCAAGTTCCGCGGCGAAGCCCGCTCGGCGGCCGTCGACGAGGCTGCGCTCTCCAACCTGCTCAACATCATCGGTCGGCGCGACGGCGCCCGGTCGATCATCTCGATCGGATGACCATGACCCTTCGCCCCGCCAAACGATCCGCCGCCCGAGGCCGGCGCGGCGCTGACGGCGGTGGCGCTGACGCTCTCCTCGCTGCGCTGCCGGCGCAGCCCGGCCGCAGGCCCCGCCGCACCGCAGCGCGCTTTCGCGGCGCGCCGGTCACGCTGAACTTCGTCAACGCCGACATCGAGGCCGTGTCGCGCGCGATGGCGGCGATCCTGCGCCAGCAGTTCATCGTCGACCCGCGCGTGAAGGGCACGATCACCCTCTACAGCGAAGAGCCGCTGGCGCCGCCGAGGCCTACGTCAACTTCCTGTCCGCGCTGCGCGGCCTCGGCTTCACGGTCGTCGAGGTCGGCGGCCTCTTCAAGGTCGTGCCCGAGGCCGACGCGAAGCTGCAGACCGGCACGGTCTCGGTCGGCGACGTGTCGCGCCGCGGCGACCAGGTCCTCACGCAGATCTTCCGGCTCAACCACGAGAACGCGAACAACCTGGTGCCGGTGCTGCGGCCCCTGATCAGCCCGAACAACACGATCAACGCCAACCCGGGCAACAACTCGCTGGTGATCACCGACTACGCCGACAACCTGCAGCGCCTGGGCAAGATCATCGCCGCGCTCGACCAGCCGGCGGGCGGCGACGTCGAGGTGATCCCGCTGAAGTACGCGGTCGCCGCCGACATCGTGCCGCTGGTGCAGCGCCTGATCGACAGGCGGCAGCCGACCGCCGGCGCGGCTCCCGGGCGGCGCCGGCGACGCTCGCGCCGCGCCCTCGATCCTGGTCGACCCGCGCAGCAACTCGCTGATCGTGCGCGCCCAACCCGGCGCGATGGCAGCATCCGCCAGCTGATCGCCAAGCTCGACCGCCGCCGCAAGGCTCGGCCGCGGCCGGCAATATCTGGGTCGTCTACCTGAAGAACGCCGACGCGACGAAGCTGGCGCGGTGCTGCGCGCCGCGTTCGCATCGGCGGCGGCGGCGGCGGCGGCGGCGGCGGCGGCGGCGGGTCGACGCGGCGGCGCGGCAGGCGGCGGCGCAATCCGCGCAACGGCGCCGTCGCTCACCGGCGGCACCGCGAATCTCGTCCAGCGCCGCGGCGGCGCCGATCACGCCGTCCGCGGCGCCGTCGACCGGCGGCCTCATCCAGGCCGACCCGGCGACCAACTCGCTGATCATCACCGCCCCCGAGCCGCAGTACCGGCAGATGCGCCCGATCATCGACCAGCTCGACGTGCGGCGCGCGCAGGTCTACGTCGAGAGCCTGATCGTCGAGGTCACCGGCACCAAGGCGGCGCGTTCGGCTTCCAGTGGCAGGGCCTGATCGGCGGCAGCGCCCAACATCGGTCGTCGGCGGCACCAACTTCGGCCACCGCCGGCAACCTCGCGACCAACAACCTCATCCCGCTGGCGGTGGGCATCGCCGGCGGCAAGGCCGACGGCTCGCCGCCGTCGCGCAGCCTGCAGCGGCCTCAACATCGGCTTGGTGCGGAACTTCAACGGCATCTACGGGCTCGCCGCGATCGCCAACTTCCTGCAGACGCAGGCCGACGCCAACATCCTCGACGCCGAACCTGGTGACGCTCGACAACGAGGAAGCCAAGATCGTCGTCGGCCAGAACATGCCGTTCCTGACCGGCCAGTTCACCAACACCGGCGGCACCGCGGCCAGACCCGTTCCAGACCATCGAGCGCCAGGACGTCGGCATCACGCTGCGCATCAGCCGCAGATCAGCGAGAACGGCACCGTGCGGATGACGATCTTCCAGGAGCTCAGCTCGTCGTCCAGGCGCACCGGCACCGCAACGCCGGGCCGACGACCAACAAGCGCTCGATCGAATCCAACGTCCTCGTCGACGACGGCCGGATGATGGTGCTCGGCGGCCTGATCGAGGACGACTACAGCGACAACAAGTCGAAGGTGCCGCTGCTCGGCGACATCCCGTCCTGGGCACCCTGTTCAGGAGCGAGAGCCGCTCGAAGAAGGGACCAACCTGATGGTCTTCCTGCGGCCGATCGTGATGCGCGACGCCGACAGCGACCGGCTCGTCGTCGACCGCTACGACCGATCCGCGCGCAGCAGAGGAGCATGCAGCCGCCCGAACATCGTGATGCCGGTCAACGAGGCGCCGGTCGTCGCCGCCGCTGCCGGACCTGGCGAACAGCAACGCGCCGATCCGGCGCCGCAGACCTCGCCCGGCGCCGAGTCGGGCCGGCCCTCAAGCCGAAGCCCGCGCAGCCCGAGCGCCGGCGCCGCTGCCGCCGCCGACATCGTGCCGGCGCCGGCCGCGCCGCCACGGCGCCGGTCCCGCGCCGGCGGCCGGGTCCGCGTCGGCGCCCAGCGGAGTCGCCATGGGCGCACGCCATCCCCTGCCCTACGCCTGGGCCAAGACGCACCGCTGCTGCTCGAGGACGACGGCGCGCTCGTCCTCTGGGCGCCCGAGACGGCGGCCTGCCGGCGCTGGCCGAAGTGCTGCGCCTGTACGAGGTCGACAGCTTCGAGCGCGAGTCGCCCGGCACGCTCGCCGGCCGCATCGCCGCGGCCTACGCGGGCGGCGAGTCGAGCGCCGCGGTCGTGGTCGGCGAGGTCGAGAGCGCGGCCGACCTCTCGCGCATGATGCAGGAGCTGCCGGCGGTGGAAGACCTGCTCGAGGCCACCAACGACGCGCCGATCATCCGCATGCTCAACGCGCTGCTGACGCAGGCCGCGAAGGACGGCGCGAGCGACATCCACATCGAGCCCTACGAGCGCAGCTCGGTGCGCTTTCGCGTCGACGGCACGCTGCGCGAGGTGGTGCAGCCGAACAGCGCGCTGCACGCCGCGCTGATCTCGCGCCTGAAGATCATGGCCGAGCTCGACATCTCCGAGAAGCGCCTGCCGCAGGACGGCCGCATCTCGCTGCGCATCGGCGGCCGCGCGGTCGACGTGCGCGTCTCGACGCTGCCCTCGGCGCACGGCGAACGCGCGGTGCTGCGCCTGCTGGACAAGGGCGAGGCGAAGTTCAGGCTCGAAGGCCTGGGCATGAGCGGCGACGTGCTGACGCAAGTTCAACCACCTGATCAAGCAGCCGCACGGCATCATGCTCGTCACCGGCCCGACCGGCTCGGGCAAGACGACGACGCTCTACGCCTCGCTGGCCGGCTCGACACCGCCGGCACCAACGTCCTGACGGTCGAAGACCCGGTCGAGTACGAGCTGCCCGGCATCGGCCAGACGCAGGTCAACACCAAGATCGACCTCACCTTCGCCAAGGCGCTGCGCGCGATCCTGCGCCAGGACCCGGACGTCATCATGATCGGCGAGATCCGCGACTTCGAGACCGCGCAGATCGCCATCCAGGCCTCGCTGACCGGCCACCTGGTGCTGGCCACCGTGCACACCAACGACGCGCCGAGCACCGTCACGCGCCTGATCGACATGGGCGTCGAGCCCTTCCTGCTCAGCTCCTCGCTGCTGGGCGTGCTGGCGCAGCGCCTGGTGCGCAAGCTCTGCGCTACTGCGCAAGCTCGACGCCGACGGGCCCTGGCACCCGGTCGGCTGCGAGCACTGCGCGATACCGGCTACAAGGGCCGCACCGGCGTCTACGAGCTGATGGTCGTCGACGACAGATCCGGGCCCTGATCCACGGCCGCGCCGCCGAGCCGCAGATCATCGCCGCGGCGCAGGCCGCGGCATGCACTCGATGCGCGACGACGGCGAGCGGCTCGTGCCGACGGCGTCACTTCGCCCGAGGAAGTGTTGCGCGTCACGCGCGACTGAGCGCCGGCCGATGCCCTGCTTGCCCGCCTACAATACGAAGCGCTCGACGTCGCCGGCAAGGCGCGACCGGCATCCTCGAGGCCGAATCGGCGCGCGGCGCGCTCGCAGCTGCGCGCCCAGGACTGGTGCCGCTGGCGGTGACGCAGGTCGATCGCCGCCGGCCCGCACGCCGCGGGCCGCGCTTCTCGCGGCAAGGTCTTCACTCCACCGGGCTGGCGGTCTGGACGCGCCAGCTCGCCGGCCTGGTGCCGCGGGCCTGCCGCTCGAGCGCGCGCTGACCGCGCTCGCCGACGAGGCCGAGGACAAGCGCCAGCGCGACCTGGTCGCGCACCTGCGCAGCGAGGTCAATGCCGGCGCGCCGTTCGCGCGCGCACTGGCCAGCGTGCCGCGCGAGTTCGACGACATCTATCGCGGCGTGGTCGCCGCCGGCGAGCAGAGCGGCGCGCTGGGCGCGGTGCTCGAGCGCCTGGCCGACGACCTGGAGGAGCGCCAGGCGCTCAAGGGCAAGCTGATCGGCGCGACGCTCTACCCGGCGATCGTGTCGGTGATCGCGGTCGTCATCGTGATCTTCCTGGTCACCTACGTGGTGCCGCAGGTGGCCACCGTGTTTGCCAGCAGCAAGCATGCGCTGCCCTTCTCACGGTGGCATGCTGGCGATCAGCGCCTTCGTGCGCAGCTGGGGCTGGCTGGTGCTGCTGGTCGCCCTCGTCGGCGGCGCCGTGCTCGTCGCTGATGCTGCGCAGCGAGCCTTCCGCCAGCGCTTCGACGCCGGCTGGCTGAACCTGCCGCTGGTCGGCCAGCTCTCGCGCGGCTACAACGCGGCGCGCTTCGCCGGCACGCTGGCGATGCTGGCCGGCGCCGGCGTGCCCATCCTGAAGGCCTTGCAGGCCGCGGCCGAGACGCTGGGCAACCACGCCATGCGCGCCGACGCGCTGGATGCGCTGGTGCTGGTGCGCGAAGGCGCGCCGCTGGCCTCGGCGCTGGCGGGAAGAAGCGCTTCCCCGGCCTGCTGGCGATGTTCGCCCGCCTGGGCGAGCAGACCGGCCAGCTGCCCGTGATGCTGCAGCGCGCGGCGAACCAGCTGGCGGCGAAGTGCAGCGGCGGGCGCTGCAGCTGGCCACGCTGCTGGAGCCGCTGCTGATCGTGGCGATGGGCGGGGTCGTGATGCTGATCGTGCTGGCGGTGCTGATGCCGATCATCCAGCTCAACCAGTTCGTCAATAGCGCATCCGCGCTCCCGACAGGACCTATCATGCGCGCATGGCAGCCTCGCTCGACGGCAAGCTGGTCGTCGCGATCTCGTCGCGCGCGCTGTTCGACTTCGAGGAGGAAAACCGCCTTTCGAAAGCGGCGACGACCGGCTACATGCGGCTGCAGCTCGAGCGGCTGGACGTGCCGGCCAACCGGGCATCGCCTTCTCGCTGGTGCACAAGCTGCTCGCCTTCAACGACGCGACGGCGCAGCGGGTCGAGGTCGTGATCCTCTCGCGCAACGACCCGGTGTCGGGCATGCGCGTGTTCCGCTCGGCGCAGGCCGGCATCCAGCTGCAGCGCGGCGTGTTCACCCGGGGCGACTCGCCCTTCGGCTACCTGCGGCCGCTGGGCGCCAAGCTGTTCCTGTCGGTCAACGAGGCCGACGTGCGCGGGCGCTCGTCGCCGGCTTCCCGGCAGCGCGGGTGCTGACCGAGTCGGTGCGGGCCAGCGGCGCGCTTCCCGAACGAAGTGCGCATCGCCTTCGACGGCGACGCCGTGCTGTTCTCCGACGAGGCCGAGCAGGTCTTCCAGTGCAGGGGCTGGACGCCTTCCAGCCGCACGAGCAGCGCAGGCGGCGCCGCCGCTGGCCGCCGGCCCGTTCAAGCCGCTGCTGGCCGCGCTGCACCGGCTGCAGCAGGGCCGGGCACCGCATGCGCATCCGCACCGCGCTGGTCACGGCGCGCAGCGCGCCGGCGCACGAGCGCGCGATCCGCACGCTGATGGACTGGAAGGTCGAGGTCGACGAGGCCATGTTCCTCGGCGGCCTGCCCAAGGGCGAGTTCCTGCGCGAGTTCGAGCCCGATTTCTTCTTCGACGACCAGACCGGCCACATCGAGAGCGCGCCGCGCACGTGCCCTCGGGGCACGTGGCCGCCGGCATCAGCAATCCGCGCCGGCGCTAGCGCCTGCCTCCCATCGCAGGCTCTCGCAACGGCGGCGTGGCGCGAGGCCGACGACGCGCCGACACCGGTCTTCCTTGACCAAACAAGTGTTTGTCTTTCTAATTAGAGCCATGATCGAATCCATTCTGCGATCGACGCCGCCGTCGCCCCGCGGGCGCAGCCCTGCGCCGGCGCGGCGCGCCTCGAGCCGCCTCCCGCAACTCCTCGACGAAGCGGCGCGCGCCTTCGCCTCGCGCGGCTTCGCCGCCGCATCGGTGCGCGAGATCGTCGGCCCGATCGGCATGCTGCCGGGGTCGCTCTACTGCCACTTCGCAACCAAGGAAGCGCTCCTGGTCGCGGTCTACAAGGAAGGGGTGGAGCGCATCTCGGCGGCGGTCGACGCCGCGGTCGCGCCGCTCGCGGAGCCCTGGGCCCGGCTCGAGGCCGGCTGCGTCGCCCATCTCGCGTCGTTGCTCGACCAGACCGACTATTCGCAGGTCGTGATCCGGGTGCGGCCGAGCGACGCGCCGGCGGTGAGCGACGAGCTGGTCGCGCTGCGCGACGCCTACGAGGCGCGCTGGGCGACGCTGATCGCGGCGTTGCCGCTGGCTCGCTCGGTCAGCCGCTCGGACCTGCGCCTGTTCCTCATGGGCGCGCTCAACTGGAGCCAGACCTGGTATCGCGACGACGGCGGCTCCTCGCCCGCGAGGATCGCCCGGCGCTTCGTCGGCCTGCTGAAGAGCGGCCTCGGCGAAAGGGTGAAGGACACCGCATGACGACGCTCCATGACACGTTCCGGCCGCGAGTGCTGGTCACCAAGATCGGCCTCGACGGCCACGACCGCGGCAGCCGGATCGTCGCCGCCGCCTGCCGCGACGCCGGCATGGAGGTGATCTACACCCCGCCCTGGCAGACCATCGCCGCGGTGGTCAAGCTCGCCCTCGAGGAAGACGTCGACGTCGTCGGCATCTCCTCCCTCGCCACCGACCACCTGATCGTGCCCAAGCTGATGAACGCCTTGCGCGCTGCCGGCCTCGGCCACATGCGGGTCGTCGTCGGCGGCATCGTCCCCGACAACGAGGAGGCGCTGCTGCTCGAGAGCGGCGTGCGCCAGGTGTTCCATCCCGGCGGCACGATGGACGAGATCACCGCCCGCATCCGCGAGTTCGCGCTCGAGGCCCGCCAGGCCGGCGCCCACGCCGACAAGGAGAACACGCCATGAACAAGCCGGTCGAATCGCCGTTCGCTCGCGGCCGGCGCGCGAAGGCGCGCTGGGAGCGCGAGTACGCCGGACCATGAGCACCGAGCGCGCCACCGAGAACGTCTCCGGCATCCCGTCCGGCCGCTCTACGGCCCGGGCGACTGGGCCGCCTACGGCCAGGCCGAGCCGCTCGGCTTTCCCGGCCAGCCCGACTACACCCGCGGCATCTACGCCACCATGCACCGCGGCCGCACCTGGACCCAGCGGCAGCTGATCGGCCTGGGCACGCCGGCCGACTACAACGAGCGGCTGCTCGGCATCATCGCCCGCGGCGCGACCGCGGTCTCGCTGATCCCGTGCAACTCGGTCTACCGCGGCTACGACATGGATTCGGTCGAGCCCGAGCTGCTCGGCACCTGCGGCGTGGTGGTCAACAACGCCGACCACATGGACCGCTGCCTGCCAGCGTCGACGTCCGCATCTCCTGCGCGCTCAACGATCCCTCGCCCTTCACCCTGCTCGCCTTCATGCTGGTCACCGCCGAGCGGCGCGGCATCGACTGGAAAAAGTCACCGGCACCTCGAACCAGAGCGACTATCTCTCGCACTACGTCGCCAACCACATGTTCTACCGGCTCTCGCTGCCGGGCGCGCGCCGGGTGCTGATGGACCACATCGCCTTCTGCAGACGGTAGGTGCCGCGCTGGAACCCGATGTCGGTGGTCGGCCAGCACATGCAGCAGGCCGGCGCGACGCCGGCCGAGGCGATGGCCTTCACGCTCTCGAGCGCGGTGCAGAACGCCGAGGACTGCATCGCCCGCGGCATGGACCCCGACGAGTTCCTGCCCCGCTTCACCTTCTTCTTCGACATCTCGCTCAGCTTCTTCGAGGAGATCGCCAAGTTCCGCGCCGGCCGGCGGATCTGGGCGCGGCTGGCGCGCGAGCGCCTCGGGGCGAAGAACCCGGCGGCCTGGCGCTTCAAGTTCCACGCCCAGACCTCGGGCGTCGACCTTACCCGGCAGCAGCCGCTCAACAACATCGCCCGGGTCGCCGTGCAGGCGATGGCCGGCATCTTCGGCGGCCTGCAGTCGCTCCACACCGATTCGTACGACGAGGTGTTCCAGGTGCCGGGCGAGGCCGCGGCGCGCATCGCCGTGGCGACCCAGAACATCCTGCGTGAGGAAGCCCACCTCACCGACGTGATCGATCCGCTCGGCGGCTCGTTCTACCTCGAGTCGCTGACCGACCCGATGGAGGCGAAGATCCTCGCCATCATGAAGACGATCGACGACGCCGGCGGCATGTACAAGGCGGTCGAGTCCGGGCTGGTGCAGCGCATGATCGGCGCCTCGGCGATGCGCTTCCAGCGCAGGGTCGACGCGGCGAGCAGACGATCGTCGGCGTCAACAACTACCGCGCCGACGACGACGCGGCCATCGCCCGCCGGTCGAGCGGCCCGACCGGGCGAAGATGCAGGCCACCTCGACGCGTTCGCGGCGCTGCAAGGCACAGCGCTCCGCGCCGACGTGGACGCAGCGCTCGACGCCTCACCCGCGCCGCCGAAGACCAGCGACGGCAACGTCTTCGCCGCCGTCGTCGACGGCGCGCGCGCCGGCCTGACCAACGAGGAGATCTGCACCCGGCTGCGCCTCGACCTCGGCTTCGGCCATCCGCTCGCCATCGTCTGAGCGCGTGGCCTCCTGGACCCTCGCGCCGCGCGCTTGCCGAGCGCGCCCTCGCCGGCGACCGGCGGGCGCTCGCCCGCCTGCTGACCCTGTTCGACGACGACCCGCCCGGCGCGCGCGAGGTGGCGGCGTCGCTGGCCGCGCGCGCCGGCCGGGCCCGGGTTGTCGGCGTCACCGGCGTTGCCGGGCAGCGGCAAGTCGACGCTGGTCGACGCCCTGCTCGGCGCCTGGCTGAAGCGGGGCTCGCGGTCGCGGTCCTCGCCTTCGATCCGTCGAGCCCGATCAGCGGCGGCGCCGTCCTCGGCGACCGGATCCGGATGGGCGAGCACGGCGCCCATCCGAACGCCTTCGTCCGCTCGTTCTCCGCCCGCGGCGAGCTCGGCGGCCTGTCGCGCGCGGCGCGGGCGGCGGTCGATGCCTTCGACGCCGCCGGCTTCGACCGCGTCATCGTCGAGACCGTCGGCACCGGCCAGTCGGAAACGCGCATCGCCGCGCTCGCCGACACCGGGTCGTCGTCTGCCCGCCCGGGCTCGGCGACGACGTCCAGGCGCTCAAGGCCGGCACGCTCGAGATCGCCGACGTGCTCGCCGTCAGCAAGGGCGACCTGCCGCTCGCCGAGCAGACGGCGCGGGAGATGCGCGAGATGCTACGCTGCGCCGCAGCCCCGACGCCGACGCCTGGAAGCCGCGCGTCGTCGTCGTCCGCGCCCTTGCCAGGACGGCATCGACGGCCTGCTCGAGGCGCTCGACGCGCACGCGCTCTCGGCGTCGGCCGGCGCGGCGCCTGCGCGACGCCGCGGCGGCGCCGCTCGCGCCCGTCCCCGATCCGGCGGCGATCGCCCGGCGACGCCGCGGCTGGCGCCGGCCTGGCTCGCGCACGACGGCCTGTGCGCCGCGCTCGGCATCACCTTGCTCGCCGGCGGCCCCGGCCGCTCGGAAGTGGCGATGACGGTCGAAGCGCGGCACCTCAACTTCAATGGCGGCTGCCACGGCGGGGCGATCTTCTCGCTCGCCGACAGCGCCTTCGGCCTGGCGTCGAACTCGCACGGACCGCTCGCCTCGGGAATCGCCGCGCACATCACCTACCAGGCCGGGGTCCGCGCCGGCGAGCGGCTGGTCGCGCGCGCGATCGAGGTGAGCCGCAGCCGCCGCATCGCCGTCTACCGGATCGACGTCGTCCGGCCCGATCCCGACGGCAGCGAGACGGCGGTGTCGAGCTTCACCGGCACGGTCTCGTCAAGGCCTGAACCGGCGCGGGCCGAGGGATACACCGGAGGGTGTTGTCCCGTAGATTGTCGGCAGAACGACAACTTGGCGTCAAAATTTTCCTAGAGTCGCGATCAACGCGCGGCCGCCCGGCGCGTGGCTGCCCTCGTTCGAAGATTCATCGTGCCGACGACCTTTCCCCGCCTCCTGCTCGAGCACGCCGCCGCCGCCCGTGGCGCCGGCGTTGCGCGAGAAGGACTTCGGCATCTGGCAGACGCTCACCTGGAGCGCGCTCGCGGCGCTCGTGCGGGCGCATGGCCTGCGGCCTGGCCGAAGCCGGCCTGAAGCGCGGCCAGCATCTGGTCGTGATCGGCGAGAACCGGCCGCGCCTCTACGCGGCGATGCTCGCGACGCAGTCGCTCGGCGCGATTCCGGTGCCGCTCTACCAGGACGCGGCCGCGACCGAGTTCGTCTTCCCGATCGGCAATGCCGAAGTCGCCTTCGCCATCGTCGAGGACCAGGAGCAGGTCGACAAGATGATCGAGGTCCGCGCCTCGTGCCCGCGAATCTCGCGCATCTGGTTCGACGATGCGCGGGGCCTGCGCCACTACGAGCGAGCCCGGCCTGCGCGCCGCTCGATGCGCTCGTCGCCGCCGGCCGCGCCTAGGACGCAAGCATCCCGGCTTCTTCGAGGCCGAGGTCGAGCAGGCGCAGGCCCGACGACGTCGCGGCGATGTTCTTCACCTCCGGCACGACCGGCAATCCCAAGGGCGTCGTGCACACCCACGCCACCCTGATCGACCGCGCCGCGCGCCGGCGCCCGCTTCGACAAGCTCACCGCCGACGACGAGGTGCTCGCCTACCTGCCGCCGGCCTGGGTCGGCCAGAACATCTTCTCCTACGCGCAGTGGCTGGTCTGCGGCTACGTCGTCAACTGCCCGGAGTCGGCGAGCACGGTGACGATCGACCTGAAGGAGATCGGCCCGACCTACTACTTCGCGCCGCCGCGGGTCTTCGAGGGCCTGCTCACCAGCGTCATGATCCGCATGGAAGACGCCGGCCGGCTCAAGCGCTGGCTGTTCGACCGGGCGATGGCGCTGGCCCGCCGGGTCGGCCCGGCGCTGATGGACGGCAAGCCTGTCGGCGCGCTCGACCGGCTGCGCTACGCGCTCGGCAAGCTCTTCATCTACGCGCCGCTGCGCAACACCCTCGGCTTCTCGCGGGTGCGCGTCGCCTACACCGCCGGCGAAGCGATCGGCCCCGACCTCTTCACCTTCTACCGCTCGCTCGGCATCAACCTAAAGCAGCTCTACGGCTCGACCGAGACCGCGGTGTTCGTCTGCCTGCAGCCCGACAACGAGGCCCGCTCCGACACCGTCGGCGTGCCGATCGAGGGCGTCGAGCTCAAGGTCGAGCCGAGCGGCGAGATCCTGGTGCGCTCGCCCGGCCTCCTGAAGGAGTACTACAAGAACCCCGAGGCGACCGCCGAGGTGCTCGACCGCCGACGGCTGGTACCGCACCGGCGACGCGGGCTTTCTCGATGCCGCCGGCCACGTGAAGATCATCGACCGCGCCAAGGACGTCGGCCGGATCGTCGGCGGCGACCACGACGGCGCCCTGTTCGCCCCCAAGTACGTCGAGAACAAGCTCAAGTTCTTTCCCTACATCAAGGAGGCGGTGGCCTTCGGCGACCGGCGCGAGAAGGTCTGCGCCTTCGTCAACATCGACCTCGAGGCGGTCGGCAACTGGGCCGAGAAGCGCAACCTCCCGTATGGCGGCTACACCGAGCTGTCGCAGAAGCCCGAGGTCTCGGCGCTCATCCGCGACTGCGTCCAGAAGGTCAACGCCGACCTCGCCGCCGACGAGAAGCTCGCCGGCAGCCAGATCAGCCGCTTCCTGATCCTGCACAAGGAGCTCGATGCCGACGACGGCGAGCTGACCCGCACCCGCAAGGTCCGCCGCGGCTACATCGCCGAGCGCTACGACGTGCTGGTCGACGCGCTCTACGCCGGCAAGAGCGAGCAGTACGTCGAGACCGCAGGTGAAGTTCGAGGACGGACGCATCGGCAAGGTCGCGGCGACGCTGAAGATCGTCGACGTGCCGACCTTCGCCTCGGTCGGGCGCGCCGCGTGATGGCTGCGCGGCAGATCGGCGAGGTCATCCTCGACGTGCACAACATCAGCCTTCGCTTCGGCGGCGTCAAGGCGCTGAGCGACATCAGCTTCGACGTCCGCGAGCACGAGATCCGCGCCATCATCGGCCCGAACGGCGCCGGCAAGAGCTCGATGCTCAACTGCATCAACGGCGTCTACCAGCCGCAGGAGGGCTCGATCAGCCTGCGCGGCGCAGACCTTCAAGCCACATGAACTCGCGCCAGGTCGCCGCAGATGGGCGTCGCCCGCACGTTCCAGAACCTGGCCCTGTTCAAGGGCATGAGCGTCCTCGACAACCTCATGACCGGACGCCACCTGAAGATGCGCAGCAACCTCTTCCAGCAGGCGATCCGCTGGGGCGCGGCCGAGCGCGAGGAGACCGAGCAGCGCGTCGTCGTCGAGCGCATCATCGACTTCCTCGAGATCCAGGCCTACCGCAAGATCCCGGTCGGGCGGCTCCCGTACGGGCTGCAGAAGCGCGTCGACCTCGGGCGGGCGCTGGCGATGGAGCCGCAGGTGCTGCTCCTCGACGAGCCGATGGCGGGCATGAACGTCGAGGAAAAGCAGGACATGAGCCGCTTCATCCTCGACGTCAACGACGAGTTCGGCACGACCATCGTCCTGATCGAGCACGACATGGGCGTCGTGATGGACATCAGCGACCGCGTCGTGGTGCTCAACTACGGCAGGAAGATCGGCGACGGCCTGCCCGAAGAGGTTCGCAACAACCCGGACGTGGTCAGCGCCTATCTCGGAACGGTGCACTGATGGGCCCCTTTCTCGAGACCCTGTTCGGCGGCCTGATGGTCGGCATGCTCTATTCGCTGGTCGCCCTCGGCCTGGTGCTGATCTTCAAGGCCTCGGGCGTCTTCAATTTCGCGCAGGGCGCGATGGTCCTCTTCGCCGCGCTGACGATGGCGCGCTTCGCCGAGTGGCTGCCGCATCTCACCGGGCTCGACAACAAGTTCCTCGACAACGTGGTCGCCTTCGCCGGCGCCGCGCTGGTGATGGTGGCGATGGCCTGGCCGGTCCAAAAGCTCGTGCTGGGCAAGCTCGTCAACCAGGAGGGCATCACGCTGCTGATGGCCACGCTCGGCATCAACTATTTCCTCGAAGGCGCGGGGCAGGCGCTGTTCGGCAACGACATCTACAAGATCGACGTCGGCCTGCCCAAGGAGCCGATCTTCCTCTTCGAGAAGACCTTTCGAGGCGGCATCCTCGTCAACCAGGAGGACCTCGCCGCGGCGGTGATCGCCGCCGTCCTGGTCGCCGCTGCTCGCGCTGTTCTTCCAGAAGACGGCCACCGGGCGCGCCCTGCGCGCGGTCGCCGACGACCACCAGGCGGCGCAATCGATCGGCATTCCGCTCGACCGGATCTGGGTCATCGTCTGGGCGGTCGCCGGCCTCGTCGCGCTGGTCGCCGGCGTGATCTGGGGCAGCAAGCTCGGCGTCCAGTTCTCGCTCTCGCTGGTCGCGCTGAAGGCGCTGCCGGTCGTCATCCTCGGCGGGCTCACCTCGATCCCCGGCGCCATCATCGGCGGGCTGATCATCGGCGTCGGCGAGAAGCTCTCGGAGATCTACATCGGGCCGATGTTCGGCGGCGGCGTCGAGATCTGGTTCGCCTATGTCCTGGCCCTGGCCTTCCTCCTCGTCCGGCCCGCAGGGCCTGTTCGGCGAGAAGATCATCGATCGCGTCTGACGGCATGCTCTACCGCGAAAACGGCCAGTTCAAGACCAGCTATCGCGCCGACCAGCAGGTCTTCCCGATCCTGCAGGACCGGATCGCGATCGCTCGTGCTGCTCGCGCTGGCCGTCGTCGCCGTGCCGCTGCTTGCCTCCGAATACCTGATGCGCGCGGTCCTGATCCCGTTCCTGATCCTGTCGCTGGCCGCGCTCGGCCTGAACATCCTCGTCGGCTATTGCGGCCAGATCTCGCTCGGCACGGGCGCCTTCATGGCGGTCGGCGCCTACGCGGCCTACAACTTCCAGGTGCGCATCGACGGCATGCCGGTGGTCGCCTCGCTGCTGCTGGGGGGCGTGTTCGCGACGATCGTCGGCGTGATGTTCGGCATCCCCTCGCTTCGGATCAAGGGCCTGTACCTTGCCGTCGCCACGCTCGCGGCGCAATTCTTCGTCGACTGGGCGTTCCTGCGGATCCGCTGGTTCACCCACGACTCGCCCTCCGGGTCGGTCAGCGTCGCGGGCCTGAGCGTGTTCGGCTACCCGATCGAGTCGCCGGCGCAGAAGTACGTGTTCTGCCTGGCCTTCCTGATCGTGTTCGCGGCTGCTTGCCAAGAACCTGGTGCGCGGCGCCATCGGCCGCGAGTGGATGGCGATCCGCGACATGGACGTCGCCGCCGAGGTGATCGGCATCCGCCCGGTCTACTCGAAGCTGACGGCCTTCGCGGTCAGCAGCTTCATCGTCGGCGTCGCCGGTGGCCTCTGGGCCTTCGTCTACCTGGGCTCGTGGGAGCCGGCCGCGTTCAGCATCGACCGCTCGTTCCAGCTCCTGTTCATGATCATCATCGGCGGCCTCGGCTCGATCATGGGCAGCTTCTTCGGCGCCGCGTTCATCGTCGTCCTGCCGATCGTGCTCGACAACCTGCCGCAGTTGCTCGGCATCCCGATCGACACGGCCATGGCCTCGCACCTGACCTTCATGATCTTCGGCTCGCTGATCGTGTTCTTCCTGATCGTCGAGCCGCACGGCCTGGCGCGGCTCTGGTCCACGGCCAAGGAAAAGCTGCGCCTCTGGCCCTTCCCGCACTGACAAGAAGAACAGACTTTTCACCAACGCACCGTCGCGTGCCCACTTCTGGAGACAAGACATGAAATCGAGATCCCTGGCTTTTTCAATGCTGATGTCCGGCATCGCGCTGGCGACCGGCCTGGCCGCACCAGCCGCCTTCGCCCAGGAGAAGGAGCAGTTCTTCCCGGTCCTTCCCTACCGCACCGGCGCCTACGCGCCGAACGGCGTGCCCTGGGCGAACGGCTACGTCGACTACCTCAAGCTCGTCAATGCGCGCGGCGGCATCAACGGCGTGAAGATCATCTTCGAGGAGTGCGAGACCGGCTACGCCACCGACAAGGGCGTCGAGTGCTACGAGCGGCTCAAGGGCAAGCACGGCGGCGCGACCCTGTTCCAGCCGCTCTCGACCGGCATCACCTTCGCCCTCACCGGCAAGGCGCCCGGCGACAAGATCCCGCTGGTCACGGTCGGCTATGGCCTGAGCGAATCGCAGGACGGCGGCGTGTTCAAGTGGAACTTCCCGATCGCCGGAACCTACTGGGTCGCCGCCGACGCGATCATCCAGGAGATCGGCAAGAAGGAAGGCGGCATGGCCAAGCTGAAGGGCAAGAAGATCGCCCTCGTCTATCACGACAGCCCGTATGGCAAGGAGCCGATCGCCCTGCTGCAGGAGCGTTCGAAGATGCTGGGCTACGAGCTGCAGCTGCTGCCGGTGACCGCCCCCGGCGTCGAGCAGAAGTCGACCTGGCTGCAGATCCGCCAGAGCCGGCCCGACTACGTACTGCTGTGGGGCTGGGGCGTCATGAATTCCACCGCGATCAAGGAAGCGCAGGCGACCGGCTACCCGCGGGAGAAGATGTATGGCGGCTGGTGGTCGGGCGCCGAGCCGGACGTCAAGGACCTCGGCGTGGGCGCCAAGGGCTACAACGCGGTGGCGATGCAACACGGTGCCGAGCCCAACTCCAAGGTCGTCAAGGACATTTTGTCGATGGTCCATGGCAAGGGCCAGGGAACCGGCCCGAAGGAAGAGGTCGGCTCGGTGCTCTACATGCGCGGCGCGATGTCGGCCATGATCGGCGTCGAAGGCGTGCGCCGGGCGCAGGAGCGCTATGGCAAGGGCAAGGTCATGACCGGCGAGGAGACCCGCTGGGGCCTGGAAAACCTGGCGCTCGACCAGAAGAAGCTCGACGCCCTCGGCTTTGCCGGCGTGATGCGGCCGATCTCGACCAGCTGCGCTGATCACATGGGCGCCAACTGGGTGCGCGTGCACACCTGGGACGGCACGAAGTGGGTCTTCAGTTCCGAGTGGTTGCAGGCCGACGAGCAGATCATCAAGCCGATGGTCAAGAGCCGCCGCCAACAAGTATGCCGAGGAAAAGAAGCTGACCCGGCGCACGCCAGCGGATTGTCAAACCTGAAGGGTTTGACGACCTCAGCCGCGAGCGCCTGAGCGGGCTGCTCCCTGCCCCAACCTCTCCATCCGAGAGGGAGGGGCGGGCCCCGATGGGGCCCCTTTTCAAAGCGTCGTGTGCGGCGCTTTGAAAAGCGAGTCGAGGAATGACCGTGACTCCCTCCGTCCTGCTCGATGTCAACGGCATCGAGGTCATCTATTCGCACGTCATCCTGGTGCTGAAGGGCGTGTCGCTGCAGGTGCCCGAGGGCAAGGTCGTGGCCCTGCTCGGCGGCAACGGCGCGGGCAAGACGACGACGCTGCGCGCCGTGAGCAACCTGCTGCGCGCCGAGCGCGGCGAGGTGACCAAGGGCGTCGATCGAGCTGCGCGGCGAGCGGATCGAGCGCCTGAGCACCTCCGACATGGTCGAGCGCGGCGTGATCCAAGTCATGGAAGGCCGGCATTGCTTCGCCCACCTGACGATCGAGGAAAACCTGATGACCGGCGCCTACACGCGCAAGGACGGCAAGGCCGCGATCGGCGGCGACGCTCGAGAAGGTCTATCGCTACTTTCCGCGCCTCAAGGAAAGGCGTGCCTCGCAGGCCGCCTACACCTCCGGCGGCGAGCAGCAGATGTGCGCCATTGGCCGGGCACTGATGGCCAACCCGAAGATGGTGCTGCTCGACGAGCCCTCGATGGGCTTGGCGCCGCAGATCGTCGAAGAGGTGTTCGAGATCGTCAAGGACCTCAACCAGAAGGAGGGCGTGACCTTTCTGCTGGCCGAGCAGAACACCAACATGGCGCTGCGCTATGCCGACTACGGCTATATCCTGGAAAGCGGCCGGGTCGTCATGGACGGCGCGGCCGCCTCGCTGCGCGAGAACGAGGACGTGCGCGAGTTCTATCTCGGCACCGGCAGCGCCTCCGGCGAACGCAAAAGTTACCGTGACGTCAAGAGCTACAAGCGCCGCAAGCGCTGGCTCTCCTGAGGACTAAACCATGGCCCGTGCCGATGCCGAAGCCCTGCGCTCGCTGCAGCCCGTGCTGCGCCAGCTGCGCGAGATCAAGGGCGTGAAGGAGACCCAGCCGGGCGTGTTTTATGCGCGCCGCGACGCCTTCATCCACTTCCACGACGAGGGCGGCGTTCTCCACGCCGAACTGAAGAAGCCCGGCGGCGCGGGCTTCGATCGATTCCCGCTGGCAACCCCGGCCGAGCAGCGAAAGCTGGTCGACGAAGCCAAGCTGCGCGCGCGCAGGCTCGACGATGAGTAGCAGCGCGGCCCGCACCGTGACCACATCCGGCGCCGCTCGCGGCGATCACTTCGACGCGCTCGAGACGCGCTCCGCTGACGAGCGCGAGGCGGCGTTGTGGCGGGCGATTCCGGCGCAGATCGCCCATGCTCGCTCGCAGGCGCCGGCCTTGGCCGAGCGGCTCGACGGCATCGATGGCGCGACCATCACTTCGCGCGCGGCGCTCGCCGCGCTGCCGGTCCTGCGCAAGACCGAACTGCTCGAAGCGCCAGAAGCGCGCGGGCCCAGCCGACCCGCTCGGCGGCTTCGCGACGATCGGCTGGGGCGCGCAGCGGCCGGCCGCGCAGCGCGCCCTGCGCGTGTTCGCCTCGCCCGGGCCGATCCACGAGCCCGAGTCGGCGCGCGCCGACTACTGGCGCATGGCGCGCGCTCTCTTCGCCGCGGGCTTTCGTGCCGGCGACCTGGTCCACAACAGCTTCAGCTATCACCTCACGCCCGCCGGGGCGATGATGGAAAGCGGCGCGCACGCGATCGGCTGCACCGTCTTTCCGGGCGGCACCGGCCAGACCGAGCTGCAGTTGCAGGCGATGGCCGCGCTGGCGCCGAACGCTTACGTCGGCACGCCGAGCTTTCTGCGCGTGCTGCTCGAGAAGGCCGACGAGACCGGCGTCGCCCTGCCCTCGCTCGCCAAGGCGGCGCTGAGCGGCGAGGCGGTGCCGGCGGCGCTGTGCGACTGGCTCGGCCGGCGCGGCATCGCCGCCTACCAGACCTACGGCACCGCCGACCTCGGCCTGGTCGCGTACGAGACTGCCGCGCGCGACGGATTGGTCGTCGACGAAGGCGTGCTGGTCGAGATCGTTCGCCCCGGCACCGGCGATCCGCTCGCCGACGGCGAGGTGGGCGAGCTGGTCGTGACGACGCTCAACCCCGACTACCCGCTGATCCGCTTCGCCACCGGCGATTTGTCCGCGGTGCTCGCCGGTCCCTGCCCGACCGGTCGCACCAACCAGCGCATCCGCGGCTGGCTCGGCCGCGCCGACCAGTCGACCAAGGTGCGCGGCATGTTCGTCCATCCGTCGCAGGTGGCCGAGATCGTGCGCCGTCATCCGCAGATCGAGCGGGCGCGACTCGTCGTCGAGGGCGAGATGGCCGACGACCGCATGACGCTGCGCGCCGAGGCGCGCGGCACGATCGACGGCCTCGGCGAGCGCATTGCCGAGACGATCCGCGACGTGACCAAGCTGCGCGGCGCGGTCGCGTTCGTTGCCGCAGGCAGCCTGCCCAACGACGGCAAGGTGATCGAGGACCTGCGCCGCCCGGGTTGACCCCGTCGCTTCGAACGAGATCGGTGGTTGCCACGCAAAAGCGCCGGCGCGGTCACCGATGCCCGTCCTCGGCGGCGCCGAGCACAAGAAGTTCGTCGAGGCCGAGATCGCCAAGTGCGGGCCCGATCATCAAGGCAGCCGGCCAATACGCCGACTGAGGCGCGGCGCAGCGGCGCGCGCCTCAGGCGCGCAACGTGATCGGGATCGTGACCGGGCCGTCGTTGACGAGGCTCACCTGCATGTCGGCGCCGAACTCGCCGCTGGCGACCGGCGCGTGAGCCGGCGCGCCGTCGCCAGCACGCGCTCGTAGAGGCGGCGGCCCGAGCTCGGGCGCGGCGGCGGCCGAAAAGCCGGGCCGGTTGCCGCGCGACGTGTCGGCGGCGAGCGTGAACTGGCTGACGACGAGCAGGCCGCCGCCGACCGTCGGCGAGGTCCAGGTTCATCTTGCCGGCGGCGTCGGCGAAGATGCGCAGGCCGAGCACCTTGGCGACGAGCTTGTCGGCGATCGCCTCGCCGTCGTCGGGCTCGGCGCAGACGAAGAGCAGCGAGCCGCGGCCGATCGCGCCGACGACGCTCGCCGGCGATCTCGACGCGCGCCGCGGCGACGCGCTGCACCAGCGCGATCACTGGCGTGGCCGACGGCGTTGAACTGCGCCTCGACGTTCGACGGCAGCAGCTGGATCGACGCGCGCAGCCCGGCCACCTCGTCCATCAGCGCCTGCTCGACCTCGCCGCGCAGCGCCGCCGCGCGGCCGAGCGTCCAGCTCGCCGGCACGTGCATGTGCATGTCGAGGAAGCGCCGGCTGCCGGCGCGCCGCGTCACCATGTCGTCGAAGCGGACCGAGCTCGTCGGCGAAGCGCGCGAGCGTGCGCTCGATGCTCGCCTGCACCTCGGGCTCGACCGCCTTGTCCATCAGGCCGTCGACCGAGCCCCAGACGACGCGAGCGCCCTCGCGAATGATGTTGGCGGCAACGCCGATCGCGATCGCCGGGTCGAGCCAGAGCCAGCCGGTCAGCTGGACCATGATCACGCCGACGACGACGCCGGCCGAGGTCCAGACGTCGGCGTAGAGGTGGCGCGCGTCGGCCTCGAGGGCGACCGAGCGATGCTGGCGCGATGCCGCCATCATCTTCCAGGCGAGCAGGCCGTTGAGGACCGAGCTCGCGACGGTCAAGGTCAGCGCCGATGCCGACGCCTTCGAGCGGCTGCAGGTGCTGGAAGCGCAGCCACCGCGGCCCAGACGATGGCGATCGCCGCGGCGGCGATCATCAGGCCCTCGAATGCGCTCGAGAAGTACTCGGCCTTGGTGTGGCCGAACGGATGGTCCTCGTCGGCCGGGCGCGCCGCGATCGTCACCATCGCCAGCGCGAACAGCGCCGACGCGACGTTGACCAGCGACTCCATCGCGTCGGAGAGCAGGCCGACCGAGCCGGTGATCCACCAGGCGATCGTCTTCATGACGATCGCCGCGAACGCGGTCGCGACCGACAGGCGCAGTAACGTCTTGACCTGCACGTCGGTGCCCGGGCCTGTCAGCGCAGCGTGACGCGGGCGAACTTGCGCTTGCCGACCTGGACCACGAAGGTGCCGGCCGGCAGCTTCAACCCCCGATCGGCGACGACGGCGCCATCGACGCGGACGCCGCCGCCGTCGACCAGGCGCAGCGCCTCGCTCGTCGACGGCGCCAGGCGCGCCTGCTTCAGCACCGCGCCGATGCCGAGCGGCGCGCCGTCGAGCGCAACCGCCTCGATCTCGTCGGGAATGCCGCCGCGCGCGCGCAGGTCGAAGTCGGCCGCGCCGGCGTCGGCGCCGGCGGCGCCGTGGAAGCGCGCGGTGATCTCCTTGGCCAGCTGCACCTTGGCATCGCGCGGGTTGGCGCCGGCAGCGGTCGCCGCGCGCAGCGCCGCGATCTCGGCCGGGCTGCGCTGGCTCAGCAGATCGAAGTACTTCCACATCAGCTCGTCGCTGATCGACATCAGCTTGGCGAACATGTCCTTGGCCGGCTCGGAGATGGCGATGTAGTTGCCCTTCGACTTCGACATCTTCTCGACGCCGTCGAGGCCTTCGAGCAGCGGCATCGTCATGATGCACTGCGGCTCCTGGCCGTATTCGGCCTGCAGGGCGCGGCCGACGAGCAGGTTGAACTTCTGGTCGGTGCCGCCGAGCTCGAGGTCCGAGCGCAGGGCGACCGAGTCGTAGCCCTGCATCAGCGGATAGAGGAATTCATGGACGCTGATCGGCGTTCCGGCCTTGAAGCGCTTGCTGAAGTCGTCGCGCTCCATCATCCGCGCCACCGTGTAGCGCGCCGCGAGCTGGATCATGCCGCGCGCGCCGAGCGGGTCGCTCCACTCCGAGTTGTAGCGAATCTCGGTTCGCTCGGGGTCGCAGCACCAGGCTCGCTTGAGCGTAGTAAGTCCTCGCATTGGCCTCGATCTGCTCGCGCGTCAGCGGCGGCCGGGTGGTGTTGCGCCCCGACGGGTCGCCGATCATCGAGGTGAAGTCGCCGATCAGGAAGATCACCGTGTGGCCCAGATCCTGCAGCTCGCGCAGCTTGTTGAGGACGATGGTGTGGCCGAGGTGGATGTCGGGCGCGGTCGGATCGAGGCCGAGCTTGATTCGCAGGGGAACGCCGGTCGCTTCCGAGCGCGCCAGCTTGGCGAGCCACTCGTCTTCGGGCAGCAACTCGCTGGCCCGGCGGCGCGAACGCTCTAGCGCAGCGCGGACCGAGTCGGTAACGGGATATTTCGAGGGCACCGACGGGCGCAGGAAAAGAGGCAGACATCACTGGCTGTTACGGAAGTTGGGCACGCGAACGGCCGGTATACTGCGCGGCGGCGTCCTACCACGCCGCAGGAAAGCTCCTACTTGGGGAGTCGGAGCGCACCACGATTCTAGTGGCGCCCCGGCCCCGACGATCCACCGAAGCGCTCCCCACAAGGCCGCGCCGACCGAACCGAGCACCGAGCTCCGCTGAAATTGAAATCGTTGGCACCCGCTGAGGTCGCCTGGGCCTATGCCTCGGCGCACGTCGCAAGCTTCGCTTCGCGCTACCCCAAGACTCTGGCCGCGACCGTCTCGCTCGGCCTGGCCGGCTTCGCCGCGACCGCCTTCGGCATCGCGCCGCAAGTTCCGGACGCCGCCGATCTGCCGCAGCGCACGATCGTCGAAAGCGTCACACCGGTCGACCTGCACACGCAGCTCGACGCGCTGGCCGAAGTCGACCTCGATCTCTTCCGCACCGACCTGACCCGCGCCAGCGACACCGCCGATTCGCTCCTGGCGCGTCTCAACGTCGCCGACCTGACCGCCGCGGCATTCCTGCGCAGCGACCCGATCGCGAAAAGGCTGCTCGAAGGCCGCGCCGGCAAGCGGGTGCAGGTCCGCGTGGACTCGCGCGGCCGGCTCGAAGAGCTGGTGGCACGCTATGCCGCGCCGAGCGCCGAGAAGCTGCCGACCCAGTTCACCCGCCTGCGCATCCAGCGCATCGCCGACAAGCTGGTCGCCGACACGACCGCTTGTGCCACTCGCCGCGCAGTCGGTGATGGCGAGCGGTACGGTCCGCTCCTCGCTCTTCACCGCCACCGACGAAGCCGGGATTCCCGACGGCGTCGCGACCCAGCTCGCCGAGATCTTCGCCAACGACATCGACTTTCACCGCGAGCTGAAGAAGGGCGCGACCTTCTCGGTGGTGTACGAAGCCTTGACTGCCGACGGCGAGCCGATCAGCTGGGGGCCGGCGACCGGCCGCGTCGTCGCCGCGGAGTTCGTCAACAAGGGCCAGACGTTTTCGGCGATGTGGTTCAAGGACGGCGACGGCAAGGGCGGCTACTTCGGCCTCGACGGCCAGGGCAAGCAGCGCTCGTTCCTCGCCAGCCCGCTCGAGTTCTCGCGCGTGACCTCGGGTTTCTCGATGCGCATGCATCCGATCCTCAATACCTGGAAGCAGCACAACGGCGTCGACTACGGCGCGCCGCAAGGCACACCGGTGCGAACGATCGGCGACGGCGTGGTCGAGTTCGCAGGCTGGCAGAACGGCTACGGCAACGTCGTCCACGTCCAGCACAGCAACGACCGCTCGACCGTGTATGCCCACCTCAGCCGCATCGACGTCGTCAAGGGCCAGCGGGTCGAGCAGGGCGCGACCCTCGGCGCCGTCGGCCAGACCGGCTGGGCAACCGGGCCGCACCTGCACTTCGAGATCAAGATCGACGGCCGGCAACAGGATCCGATGCTGGTCGCGCAGACGTCGGAAGCAGCGGTCGTGGCGCCTGCGGCGAAGGCGCGCTTCGGCCAGCTCGCGCTGAGCGCGCGCTCGCAACTCGGCGTCGCCGAGACGCTGCAGCGCGCGCCGCTCCTCGGCGAATAGCCGACTGGCGCACCGGCGCGCGATGAGCCGCGCCTATATCGGCTTGATGTCGGGCACGTCGCTCGACGGCATCGACGGCGTCGTCGTCGATTTTTCCGGCAGTGACGACGGCGCAGCGCCGATCCGCGTGGTTGCGCACGAGCACCGGGATTTCGGCGCGAGCCTGCGGCGCGATCTGCAGTCGCTGAACCGATCCGGCGCCGACGAGATCCACCGCGCCGCCCTCGCAGGCAACGCCCTGGCGCGCGACTACGCGCGCCCTGGTCGAGACGCTGCTCGAGCAAGCGTCGCTGGCACGCGCCGACATCGTCGCCATCGGCTGCCACGGCCAGACGGTCCGGCATCGCCCAGCCGAGTTCGACGGCACCGGCTACACCGTGCAGCTGAACGCGCCCGCGCTTCTCGCCGAGCTGACGCGGCATCGACGTCGTCGCCGACTTCCGCAGCCGCGACATCGCCGCCGGCGGCCAGGGGGCGCCGCTGGTGCCGGCGTTTCATCGCGCGATCTTCGGCCGCGGCGATCGCGCCGTGGCGGTTCTCAACCTCGGCGGCATCGCCAACCTGTCGCTGCTGGCGCGCGACGGCGCGACGACGGGCTTCGATTGCGGCCCGGCCAACGCGCTGCTCGATCTCTGGTGCCAGCGAACCACCGGCCGGCCGTTCGACCGCGACGGTGCCGAGGCAGCGCGCGGCAGCGTCGATGCGCGCCTCCTCGACGCCCTGCGTGCCGAGCCCTACTTCGCCCTGGCACCGCCGAAGAGCACGGGCATCGATCTCTTCAACGCCGAGTGGCTCGACGCGCGCCTCGGCCGCGCCCAGGCGCAGCCGCGCCTTCGCGCCGAGGACGTGCAGGCGACGCTCGCCGAGCTGACCGCGCGCGTCTGCGCCGACGCGTGCCGAACCTATGGAGCCGACGCGGCCGAGCTGATCGTCTGTGGCGGCGGTGCCTTCAATGCCGATCTGATGGCGCGTCTCGCGCGGACGATGGCGCCGACGCCGGTCGTCGCCAGCGGCGAGCGCGGCCTGCCGCCGGATCAGGTCGAGGCGGCCGCATTCGCCTGGCTGGCGCGGGCGTTCGTCGAACGGATCTCCGGGCAATGTCGCGTCGGCGACCGGGGCCGCCGGCCCGCGCGTGCTCGGCGCGCTTTACCCCGCGGGCTGACCGAGGGATCTTCGGCGCTATGAAAAAGCCGCCTCGCGGCGGCTTGTCCAGGTCGGAAGGCTTCGCTCAGGCCGAGAAGCTCGAACCGCAGCCGCAGGTCGTGGTCGCGTTCGGGTTCTTGATCACGAACTGGGCGCCCTGCAGGTCGTCCTTGTAGTCGATCTCGGCGCCGGCGAGGTACTGCAGGCTCATCGCGTCGATGAGCAGGGTGACGCCGTTCTTGCTCATCGACGTGTCGTCGTCGTTGACGATCTCGTCGAACGTGAACCCGTACTGAAAGCCGGAGCAGCCGCCGCCCTGAACGAAGACGCGCAGCTTGAGGTCGGGATTGCCTTCCTCGTCGACGAGCTCCTTGACCTTGTTCGCGGCACTGTCGGTGAAGACCAAAGGCGGCGGCGGCGCGTCGGCCTCGGGCGAGCTGATGATGTTGTCGGCGACTGCGCTCATGCGACGCTCCTGGGTAGGCGAGAACCCCGATTATCGGCGAACCGGCCGGCGACCGGGGTCGTGCGGATATCTCCACATGCGGCCGGACCGTGCAAATGACAAGGCCGCCCCGGGGGCGGCCTTGCGACAGGACGAGCCGATCAGCGCTTGCTGAACTGCTTCCTGCGCCGGGCGCCGTGCAGGCCGACCTTCTTGCGCTCGACCTCGCGCGCGTCGCGGGTGACGAAGCCGGCGCGGCTCAGGTCGCCCTTGAGCGCCACGTCGTAGTCGATCAAGGCGCGCGTGATGCCGTGGCGCACGGCGCCGGCCTGGCCGGTCTCGCCACCGCCGTGGACGTTGACCTTGACGTCGAAGGCGGCGTCGTTGGCGGTCAGCACGAGCGGCTGGCGGACGACCATGATCGACGTCTGGCGGCCGAAGTATTCCTCGACCGGCTTGCCGTTGACGAGGATCTGGCCGCTGCCCTTCTTCATGAAGACGCGGGCGACCGACGACTTGCGACGGCCGGTGCCGTAGTTCCAGTTTCCGATCATCGCGGCGCGTCCTGAAGAATGTCGAGTTTCTTGGGCTGCTGGGCGGTGTGCGGATGCGTGTCACCCGCGTACACCTTCAGCTTCTTGATCATCGCGTAGCCGAGCGGGCCCTTGGGCAGCATGCCCTTGACGGCCTTCTCGAGGGCACGGCCGGGATGGCGCGCCTGCATGTCCTTGAACTTCATGCCGCGGATCCCGCCCGGATAGCCCGAGTGGCGGTAGTAGATCTTGTCTTCGGCCTTGTTGCCGGTGACGCGGATCTTGTCGGCGTTGACGATGACGATGAAGTCGCCGGTATCGACGTGAGGCGTGTAGATGGCTTTGTGCTTGCCGCGCAGGCGGAGGGCGACTTCACTGGCCACCCTGCCCAAGACCTTGTCGGTCGCGTCGATCACAAACCACTCATGCGTCACTTCGGCGGCTTTGGCGCTGAAGGTTTTCATGGGTTCTGGCGATAGATTGCAGCCTCCGTGTCGCTTCGGTGGTCGGCCGCGCTTCGAAAGGCGGGCTCTGGCACGTCGCGGGAACTGGCTTGCCGGAGCAAACCTCTTTTTCGCCGAGGCAAATCGCGAAAAGCCCTCAAGTATAGCAGCGCCAGCCTTGAATTCGGCGCCGGACGGGCGTAGACCGCGCTTCCGGCTGGTACACGCTCCCTAGCGGATGCCTCTACACTGCGCCGCAAACCTAGGGTTTACCCGATGCTTCATTTCCCCTTCCACCGGCCCAGCCGTTCCGACGCCAGCGAGGTCGCGCACTCGTCCGCGGCCGAGCCGGCGCATTCTCCCTGGTCCTGGGTGCCGATCCGGTCGCTCGGGCCGCGTCACCGCGACCGCATCGTCGCCCATCTGACGGCGCTCGACGAGCGTTCGCGCTACCTGCGCTTCGGCTATGCGGCCCAGGACTCGCACATCAACCGCTACGTCGACACGATCGATTTCGAGCAAGACGAGGTGTTCGGCATTTTCAACCGCCGCCTGGAGCTGATCGCGATGGCGCATCTCGCCCATCGCGAGGGCGACGCCCTGCGCGCACGCGCCGCGGCGTCCGAGTTCGGCGTTTCGGTCCTGCCCAAGGCGCGCCGCCGCGGCTTCGGCCGGCGCCTGTTCGACCACGCCATGCTGCACGCCCGCAACCGCGGCGTGAAGACCATCTTCATCCACGCGCTGAGCGAGAACACGGCGATGCTCAAGCTGGCGCGCGACGCCGGGGCGACCGTCGAGCGCGACGGCTCCGAGACGGAGGCCTGGCTCAAGCTGCCGCCCGACTCCTTCGCCTCGCACCTGGACGAGGCCCTGGGCGAGCGCGCGGCGGAACTCGACTACCGCCTGAAGGAGCATTCGCGACGCCCGGAGCCGTGTCGCCGCAGGCGAGGCCGGCGGCACCAGCGAGACGCCCGCCGCCGCGGACTCGTAGCCGCCCGCCCGGTCGGCGACGTATTTGCTGGGCTGCGGTCGAACGGGGGATGGCCGCGCGAGCGCGCACCCCGCTAACATGCGCAACTTCCCCTGGCGCTCGCGCCGGGAATATCGGCGCTTTGGAGTGGACCGCTCGTGATGGACAGGCTCCCGTGGATCGCAGTGGCGGCGGCCCTCCTGATCGCGCTGGTCGCGGATCTGGCTGGCGCGCCGGCCGCGCCGACCGCCGCCGCTGCCGACCGAATGGGCCCTCACGGCGCGCCCGGTCTTTTCCACCGACGAGCGCCGCGTCTACAAGCTCCTGCGCGAGGCGCTTCCGCATCACGTCGTCCTGTCGAAGCTGCCGCTGGTTCGCTTCTCGCAGCCGGGCGACCCGGCGCGCGTGCGCTACTGGTATGACCTGCTCGGCGCGATCAATGTCACCTTCGCGGTCTGCAGCGCCAACGGCCGCGTCCTGGCTGCCATCGATCTCGACACCGACCGCGGCAACTCACGCCGCATCCTGCAGATCAAGCAGTCGGTGCTCGGCGCCTGCCGCATTCGCTACCTGCGCTGTCCGGTCGACAACCTGCCGACGGCGGCCGAGTTGCAGCTGCTCGTTCCGAGCAGCACTGCCGCGACGGCGCGCGGCCCGCAACCCGGACTCGTGCCGCCGCGCGACCTCGACGAGGCGCGCGATTCGCTCGCCAGCACCGTCGCCAGCCGGCGTGCGCAGCGCACCGCGCTCTGGCAGGACTCCTCGGTGTTCCAGGATTCGTTCTTCGCGCCCGACAGTCGCCAGGACAGCCTCGGCAACAGCGAGTTCGCCTCGCTCTCGTTCGCCAACCCGCGCGCGTCGCGCAATGCCCAACGGCCACGACGGCAGCCGTCGGTGGTCGCAACGGCGAAGCGCCTTACGGCGCCAAGGAACGCGACGATGCCGAAGAGCCCGCCGGCGTCGTCGTCGACACGCCCGCGCCGCACGCGTCGCGCTCGCATCACTAGCGTCCGGCGTCGGCGCGGGCCGGCGCCCTTCCATGTCTGCTGACGTCGTCGTCGCGCCACCCGGGCCGGTGCCCTACGCGGACCTGACGCCGGCAGCCGTCCTCGATGCGCTCGACGCCGCCGGCTGGCGCGGCGATGGTCGGCTGATCCAGCTCAACTCGTACGAGAACCGCGTCTTCCAGGTCTTTCTCGAAGGCGGCCGTGTCGTCGTCGCCAAGTTCTATCGCCCCGCGCGCTGGAGCGACGCCCAGATCCTGGAAGAGCACGCCTTCGCCAGCGAGCTCGCGCAAAACGAAATTCCGGTGGCCGCGCCGCTGGCGATCGAGCTCGATCCCGCCTCGCCGCACGCGCCGAGCGTACGCAGCGCCGGCGCGACGCTCGCCTGCCTGACGACCGAGGCCGGCGGCGTCTATCGCTTCGGCGTCACCGAGCGCCGCGCCGGCCGCGCGCCCGAGCTCGAGGACCGCGAGGTGCTGCGCTGGCTCGGCCGCTACATCGGCCGGATGCACGCTGTCGGCGCGCGCGCGTCGTTCGCGCATCGGCTGACGCTCGACGTCGCGACCTACGGCGACATCAGCCGCGATTTCCTGCTCGAGCACCGGCTCGTTTCCGACGATGTCGCCGAGCGCTGGCGCGGTCTCGCCGATCAGGCGCTCGCCGCCTGCCGCAGCGCCTTCGACAGCGCCGCGGCGCATGCGCTCCGCCTGCACGGCGACTGCCATCCCGGCAACGTCCTCTGGACCGATGCCGGCCCGCACTTCGTCGACCTCGACGACGCGGTCAACGGCCCGGCGGTGCAGGACCTGTGGATGCTGCTCTCGGGCGATCGCGCGGCGAAGACACGCCAGCTGCTCGACGTCCTCGAGGGCTACGAGGCGTTCCGGGAGTTCGACTGGCGCGAGCTCGCGCTGGTCGAGCCCTTGCGCACGCTGCGCATGCTGCACCACAGCGCCTGGATCGCGCGCCGCTGGAGCGACCCGACGTTTCCGATCAACTTCCCGTGGTTCGCGAGCCCGGCCTACTGGGCCGACCAGTGCACGCGCCTGGCCGAGCAGCTCGAGGCGATGGCCGAGCCGCCGCTCGGCAGCCCGGCCTGAGCGGCTCGCTCAGGCGAGCAGCAAGGCGTTGACGCGCCGCACGTAGGCCGCCGGATCCTCGAGCTGGCCGCCCTCGGCGAGCAGCGCCTGATCGAACAGGATCCCGGCGAGCTCGTCGAAGTGCTCGCTCGTTTCGAGCCGCTTGACCAGCGGGTGCTCGGCGTTGACTTCGAGGATCGGCTGCGCCGCCGGCGCGCCCTGCCCGGCCTGCTTCAGGAGGCGCGCGAGATGGCCGCTCATGTCGCCTTCCTCGACCACCAGGCAGGCCGGCGAATCGACCAGGCGCGTCGTCACGCGGACATCCTTGGCGCGATCCTTGAGCGAGGTCTTGAGCCGCTCGAGCGTCGGCTTGAACGCGGTCGCCGCTTCCTCGGCCTGCTTCTTCTCGGCTTCGTCGGCGAGCTTGCCGAGATCGACCGAGCCCTTGGCGACGCTTTGCAGCGGATGGCCGTCGTACTCGTGGAGATGCGAGAGCAGCCATTCGTCGACACGGTCGGTCAGCAGCAGCACCTCGATCCCCTTCTTCTTGAAGATCTCGAGCTGCGGGCTGTTCTTCGCCGTCGCCAGCGTCTCGGCGGTGACGTAGTAGATCGCCTCCTGGCCTTCCTTCATGCGGCTCGACGTACTCGGGCAGCGAGACGTTCTGCGTGCCGCCGTCGTCGTGCGTCGACGCGAAGCGGTAGAGCTTGGTCAAGCGCTCGCGGTTGGCGAAGTCCTCGCCGATGCCTTCCTTGAGGACGACGCCGAAGTCCTTCCAGAACGCGGCGTACTTCTCCTTCTCGGCCGCGTCGTCGCTCTCGGCCAGGCCTTCGAGCATCGACAGCACGCGCTTGGTCGAGCCTTCGCGGATCGCCTTGACGTCGCGGCTTTCCTGGAGCAGCTCGCGCGAGACGTTGAGCGGCAGATCGCTCGAGTCGATCACGCCCTTGACGAAGCGCAGGTACACCGGCATCAGCGCCTCGGCGTCGTCCATGATGAAGACGCGCTTGACGTAGAGCTTGACGCCGCCGCGCTTGTCGCGGTTCCAGAGATCGAACGGCGCCTTGGCCGGGATGTAGAGCAGCTGCGTGTATTCGCTCCGGCCCTCGACCCGGTTGTGGGTGTAGGCGAGCGGCGCTTCGCTGTCGTAGCTGATCTGCTTGTAGAACTCCTCGTACTGCTCTTTCGTGATCTCGCCCTTCGGCCGCGACCAGAGCGCCGACGCCTTGTTGACCGGCGCCCACTCGTCCTTCGTCACCTGCTTGCTCGCCTCGGCGTCCCACTCCTCCTTCTGCATCAGGATCGGCAGCGAGATGTGGTCGGAGTACTTCGAGATGATCGAGCGCAGCTTCCAGCCGTTGAGGAATTCGTCCTCGCCTTCGCGCAGGTGCAGGATGACGCTGGTGCCGCGCTCGGCGCGAGTGATCGTCTCGACCTCGAAGTCGCCGGCGCCTTCCGAGGTCCAGCGCACGCCCTCTTCGTGCCGGCAGGCCGGCGCGGCGCGACTCGACGGTGATCCGGTCGGCGACGATGAAGCCCGAGTAGAAGCCGACGCCGAACTGGCCGATCAGCTGCGCGTCCTTCTTCTGGTCGCCCTGCAGCGCCGAGACGAACTCGCGCGTGCCGCTCTTGGCGATCGTGCCGAGGTTGGCGACCGCCTCCTCGGCCGAAAGGCCGATGCCGTTGTCGCTGATGGTGATCGTCTTCGCCTCCTTGTCGAAGGCGACGCGGACCTCGAGCTCGGTCTTGCCTTCGTAGAGCTCGGGCTTGAGGGTCGCCTCGAAGCGCAGCTTGTCGCACGCGTCGGACGCGTTCGAGATCAGCTCGCGGAGAAAGATCTCCTTGTTCGAGTACAGCGAATGGGTGACGAGGTGCAGGATCTGCTTGACCTCGGCCTGGAAGGAAAGGGTTTGCTTGTCCATCGACGGTTCCGGCACGAATGAAAAGGGCCGCCCGAGGCGGATACGCCGCAGGCGCGGCGCGTCGGCAGATGGCGGCGCGCCGCGGCGTTTCAAGACCCGCTCCTAGAATCGGCGCTCCCCGTGATCAAGCTCCTCCTCCTCGTCCTGTCGGGTGCCAAGCTCGGCAAGCTGTTCGCGAGCGGCGGCACGATGCTGATATCGCTCGTCGTCTACGCCTTCGTCTTCGGCTGGCGCTACGCGGCGGGGTTCGTGATCCTGCTGTTCGCCCACGAGATGGGCCACTACCTCGCCGCGAGGCAGCGCGGCCTCGCCGTCGGGCTGCCGACCTTCATCCCGTTCGTCGGCGCCTGGATCGACCTGAAGGAGCAGCCGCGCGATGTCGAGACCGAGGCCTATGTCGCTCTCGCCGGGCCGTTGCTCGGCACCGTTGCCGCGATCGCCTGCTACCTCACGGCCGATGCCAACGGCGAGCGCTGGCTGATGGCGGTCGCGTATTCGGGCTTCTTCCTCAACCTCTTCAACCTCCTGCCGCTGGCACCGCTCGATGGCGGCCGGATCACCGCCGTGCTCTCGCCGCGGATCTGGTTCGTCGGCGTGCCGCTGCTCGGCGCGATGTTCCTCTGGCATCCCAACCCGATGTTTCTGCTGATCGGCCTGCTCGCCGCGCCGCAACTCGTCAAGGCCTGGAAGTACGACCCGAAGGCGGCCGAGAACCAGAGCTACTACACGATCGCGCCGCGGCGCCGGCTCGAGTATCTCGGCCTGTACTTCGGCCTGGCCCTCTATCTGGCCTTCATGGCCTACCGCACCCACGAGCTGATTGCGACGGGTGGGCCGCGGTGAGAACCATCCGCGCCACCCGCTACGTCACGCCGCTGCGCGAAGGCGGCTCGCTGCCGGCGATCGTCGAAGGCGACGACGACGGGCTCTACGTCCTCAAGTTCCGCGGTGCCGGCCAGGGACCGCGGGCGCTGATCGCCGAGCTCGTCGCCGGCGAGCTCGCCCGCGCCGCCGGCCTGCCGGTGCCCGAGATCGTGTTCGCCCTGCTCGACGCCGACCTGGCGCGGACCGAGCCCGACGCCGAGATCCAGGACCTGATCCGCGCCAGCGCCGATCTCGTCGACGGCAGCGCCGGCCTCAACCTCGCCCTCGACTACCTGCCCGGATCGATCGGCTTCGATCCGCTGGTGCTGCAGCCCGACCGCCGACCTGGCCGCGCGCATCGTCTGGTTCGACGCCTTCGTCACCAACATCGACCGGACCGCGCGCAACACCAACATGCTCGTCTGGCATGGCAAGCTCTGGCTCATCGACCATGGCGCCGCGCTCTACTTCCACCACGACTGGCGCGACTTCATGAGCCGCGTCACGAGTCCGTTCGCGCCGATCAAGGATCACGTCCTGCTGCGCTTCGCTGGCGACCTCGCCGCGGCCGACGCGACCATGAGCGCGCGCCTCGATGCTGACGCGATCGCCGCGGTCGTCGCCTTGATCCCCGACGCCTGGCTCGAGGACGAGCCGCTCTTCGCCGGCAAGGCCGAGCACCGCGCCGCCTACGCCGGCTATCTCACGCGCCGCCTGCAGGCACCGCGCGCTTTCGCAGAGGAGGCGGCACGTGCCCGATCGCTGCACGTATGACTACGCGATCGTTCGCGTCGTGCCGCGCGTCGAGCGCGGCGAGTTCGTCAACGTCGGCGCGATCGTCTCGTCCGATTCCGAGGGCTACCTCGCGGCGCGCTTCGCCGTCGACGAGGCGCGCCTGCGCGCCCTCGACCCGGGCATCGACCTCGGCGCTGGTGCAGAGCGCGCTCGCGGCGATGAGCGCCGTCTGCGCCGGTGGCGCCGACGCCGGCGCGCTCGGCCAGCTGTCGCTGCGCGAGCGCTTCCACTGGCTGGTCGCGCCGCGCAGCACGATCATCCAGACCTCGGCGGTGCACACCGGCCGCTGCGACGATCTCGCCGGCGCGCTCGATCGCCTCGTCGACCGGATGGTCAGGATCGATCCCGGCGCGACGCCATGAACGAAGCCGACGACGAGCGCCGCTGCGCCGGCGCCCGACCTGCCGTTCCGGCCGATCGCCGAGCTCGTTCGCGAGCACGCGCGCGCCGCGCCGCGCCGGCCGGCGCTGGTCGACGCCGCAAGCACCCTCGATTACGGCGACCTCGACGCGACCATGGACCGCGTCGCCGCATCGCTGCAGCGCGACGGCGTCGCGCCGGGCGAGGCGATCGCGATCTGCGCCCTCAACTCGACGCGCTATGCGGCGCTCTTTCTCGGCGCGCTGCGCGCCGGCGTCGTCGTCGCGCCGCTCGCGGCATCGGTCACGGCGGCGAGCTTTCGCTCGATGCTCGGCGACGCCGGGGCGCGAATCCTGTTCGTCGACGCCAGCGCTAACGACGTCCTCGGCGACGGCAGCGGCCTGCCACCACGGGTCGCGCTCGCCGCCGACGCGCCCGGCACGCCTTTCGACGACTGGCTCGCCGCCGAAGGCAGCGCGCCGCGCCCGGTCGCGACCCGGCCCGAGATGCCGTTCAACATCATCTATTCCTCGGGCACCACCGGCACGCCGAAGGGAATCGTCCAGTCGCACGGCATGCGCTGGACGCACGTGATGCGCGGCGGCCGCTTCGGCTACGGCCCGGAAACGGTGACGCTGCTGGCGACGCCGCTCTACTCGAACACGACGCTGGTCGTCTTCTTTCCGACCATCGCCTTCGGCGGCACGGTCGTCCTGATGGCGAAGTTCGACGTCGACCGCTACCTCGCGCTCGCCGCGCGCCATCGCGTCACGCACACGATGCTGGTGCCGGTGCAGTACCAGCGGCTGATGGCGAGCCCGCGCTTCGGCGACCACGACCTGAGCTCGTTCCAGATGAAGTTCAGCACCAGCGCGCCGTTCGCGGCCGCGCTCAAGGCCGACGTCGTCCGCGCGCTGGCCGGGCGGACTGGTCGAGTTCTACGGCATGACCGAAGGCGGCGGCACCTGCATCCTCGCCGCGCACGAGCATCCGGCCAAGCTGCACACCGTCGGCCAGCCGGCGAGGGCCACGACATCCGCCTGATCGACGAGGCCGGGCACGAGCTGCCGCGCGGCGCGACCGGCGAGGTCGTCGGCCACTCGGGCGGGATGATGAGCGGCTATCACGGCCAGCCCGAAAAGACCGCCGAGGCCGAGTGGTTCGACGCGAGCGGCAAGCGCTTCATCCGCACCGGCGACGTCGGCCGCTTCGACGACGACGGCTTCCTGACGCTGGTCGACCGGCGCAAGGACATGATCATCAGCGGCGGCTTCAACCTCTATCCGAGCGACCTCGAGGCGGTGCTGCGCCAGCACCCCGACGTCGCCGAGGCCGCGGTCGCCGGCGTGCCGTCCGAGCGCTGGGGCGAGACGCCGGCCGCGTGGGTCGTCGCGCGCGAAGGCGCGACGCTCGACGCCGAGGCCTTGCGCGCCTGGGCCAACGGGCAGCTCGGCAAGACGCAGCGGATCGCCTTCCTGCAGCTCGTCGACGAGCTGCCGCGCAGCGCCATCGGCAAGATTTTGAAACGCGAGCTGCGCGATCGCTTCGTCGCCGCCGCATCCTCTTCCGGAGAGCCAGGCCATGACCGATGACCGTACCGTCGCCACGGCGCTCGGCGCGAGCGGCTTGAAGGTCTCGCGGCTCTGGCTCGGCACGATGATGTTCGGCGACCAGACCGACGAGGCCGAGGCCGGGCGAATGATCGGCGCGGCACGCGATGCCGGCGTCAACCGCCATCGATACCGCCGACGCCTATGCCGGCGGCGAATCGGAGCGCATCACCGGCCGGCTGATCGCCGCCGACCGCGAGCGCTGGGTGGTCGCGACCAAGCTCGCCAACCCGACCAGCAACGGCGTCAACGACCGCGGCCTGTCGCGCCGGCACATGGTGCGCGCGCTCGACGCCAGCCTGAAGCGCCTCGGCACCGACTGGGTCGACATCCTCTACCTGCACCGCGAGGACGCGACCACGCCGCTCGAGGAAACGGTCGAGGCGATGGCGCATCTGCGCGCGACCGGCAAGGTCCACTACTTCGGCATCTCCAACTTTCGCGCCTGGAACACGGCGCGGATCGCCGAGCTCTGCCGCAGCGCAGGGCTGCGGCCGCCGATCGTCTGCCAGCCGCCGTACAACGCGATGACGCGCGCGATCGAGACCGAGCTGCTGCCGTGCTGCGCCCACTACGGCCTCGGCGTCGTCGCCTACAGCCCGCTCGCGCGCGGCGTTCTTTCGGGCAAGTACGCGCCCGGCGCCGCGCCGCCCGAAGGCTCGCGTGCGGCGCGCGACGACATGCGCATCATGCAGACCGAGTTCCGGCCCGAGTCGCTGGCGCTGGCGCAAAAGATCGTCGACGCACGCGCGCTCGCGCGGCCTGACGCCGCTGCAGTTCGCGCTCGGCTGGGTCTGGAACAACGCCCTCGTGCACGGCGTCATCGGCGGGCCGAAGACGCTCGCGCAGTGGCAGGAATATCTCGACGCGCTGCGCGCTCCGTTCGACGCCGACGACGAGGCGCTGGTCGACTCGCTGGTCGCGCCGGGGCATGCGTCGACGCCCGGGCTATACCGATCCGCAATACCCGGTCACAGGCCGCCGGCCACGCGCTCGCTGAAGTTCCTCAGTGAAGGCGCCGGCGCGATCCCGCTTGCGTCGTTCACGACCAGCGAATTGAGGTCAGCGCCGCTGGCAAGACGAGGCGGCGGCTCCTCATCGGCGACCGCCAAGGGACCGAGGTTGCCGAGCGATGCGAGCCAGCGACGAACCCGGGCCGAGCGCGGGTTCGTTCTCGGATCAGCGCCGCTCGCGGCGACGGCCAGGATCGCGATGACCACCGCCTGGGCGACGCAATACAGCGCGGCGGCGATCGCCATGATGTCGCTAAACGGCATCGTCTTGTTCCAGGCACGCGCGACGCCGAGAAAGGCGACGAACATCCAGAGGAAGTTGGACACGGCCACGGGGACGCCGATGATGAGCCAGTCCGATGCATGCCAGCGCGCGACGCGACGGCCGCGCGCCAGGCGCGGGAAGGTGAGGCGGTGCAGGACAAAGGCGTTGATCGTCAGCAGCACGACCAGGACAAGCTTGGCCTGCAGCTTGGGATTGGCGAGGTAGTCAGCGCGATCGAGCAGCCCGTTCCAGACCAGAGCGCCACCGGTCGCATAGAGCACGAGCAGCGCGACCATGACGATGCGGGTGACGAACTCGTTCGGCGGCGCGATCCGCGTGCGATCCTGGGTCAGCTTCGACAGCAGCCGGAGGTCGGTGGCGACGATCGCGCCGAGCGCCATCGAGACCGCGAGCAGATGCGCGAAGACGAGGAGCGTATAGGTCATGGGGTCGCAGGCGGGGCGTTGCCGCGACCATACCGGAGCCGGGGAGCCCAGCCCGTGACGGAATGTCGCTTGTCGGCAGAAAATGCACGGCCGACGCCGGGCGTCGCGGCTCAGTCGTTGACGGCGTGCGGCGAGCGCTTCTCGTACCAGTGCGTGATGCGCGCGCCGTCCCAGTGCAGCGCGAGGTGCGCCGCCGCCTTGGCGTGGCGCAAGCGCGCGCGGCCGGAGGATGCCGACGCATTCGCCGCCGGCGTGGCGCACGCTCGGGTAGCGGATGCCCCAGCTGTCGGCAGCGCGCAGGCGCCGACCCAGGCTCTGCGACGGGCCGTAGTCGTCGGGGTCGAGGACCGAGGCGAAGCGGTTCGACGTGCCGGCGGCGGCGTCGGCCTCGAGCAGATCGTGCAGCTCGGCCTCGACGTTGGCGGTGATGAGGCGCATGTCGACGTCGATCGCCGGCTCGGCGGTGCGGCGCAGGAAGACGGCGCGGTGATGGCTGACCTCGGCGATCGCGGTCTCGAGCGAATGGGCGGCGTAGTAGACGCCGTACGTGCCATCGGAAAAGCGCGAGCCTTCGGGATTGAGGTGCGTGAACGCGGCCATCACCGGCGTCGCCCCCGGGCCGCTGACGCGCTCGTCCTTGGGCACCAGGGCGAGCTCGCCGATCTCGTCGCGGATGCGCGGATTGGCGAGCGCCTCGATCGCGAACACGACGTCGAGATCGGCCGGATCGGCGATCGCGTCGTAGAGGCCGACGGTCGGATAGCGCGACGGGATCAGCCGGTACGACGGCCGCCACGAGACGCGCCGGAGCGGCACTGTCTTGGCATCGACCGCGGTCATGCCTTGCCGCCGCGCTGCGCGTCGAGGTACTGGCGGACGACGAACAGGTCGGCGACCTGGCCGCCGAGCATGCGATCGAGCGCCGAGCGGCCGGCGAAGAGCGGCGCGCTGTTGGCCTTCCTGACCCACTCGTCGGCCCGGCCCGAGGCCGGAAAGAGGATCTGCAGCGCCGAGTAGATGCCGAACAGGTGCGACAGCCGCTCGAGCAGGTGGCGATCGAGCGGCGCGACCTTGCCCTGCTTCCATTGGTAGAGCGTGGTCCGGGCGACGCCGAGCAGCGTCGTCTGCTCGGCGATCGAGAGCTCCCAGGCGTCGGCGAGGCGAAAGAAGGTGCGCAGCGCCGCCGCGGCCGATCGGCTCGAGCCGAGGTCGACGGCAGCGGAGGCGGGAACGAGAAGAGCGCTCATCGAGCCGGGGTCGGATCGCCCCGCGTGGGACGATGCTGGCGAGCCTAGTTCATCAGCGTACGAAAATCAAGGTTTTGTCCGTACGCAGACAACGGGCTTTGAGCTCGTCGACGGCCTTCAGCGGGCATGCGTCACGCCGCCGTCGACGACCAGGGTCGAGCCGACGACGTAGTCGCCGGCGCGCGACGCGAGGTAGATCGCCGCGCCGGCCATGTCGTCGTCGACGCCGATCCGGCCCGACGGAATGCGTGCCTTTACCGCGTCGGCCCGGTCGCGCGCGTCGCGGTTCATCTCCGACGCGAACGCGCCGGGCGCGATCGCGCTGACGACGATGTGTTCCTTCGCCAGCCGCAGCGCCATGCGCCGCGTCAGCTGGATCAGGCCGGCCTTGCTCGCGGCGTACGAATAGGTCTCCTGCGGGTTGACCGAAATGCCGTCGATCGAGGCGATGTTGATCACCTTGGCCGGCCGCGTCGGCGCTGGCCGCCTTGCGCAGCGGCCCGGCGAGCGCCTGGGTGAGGAAGAACGGCGTCTTCAGATTCAGGTCGACGACCTTGTCCCAGCCCTTTTCGGGGAAGGTGTCGAAGTCCTCGCCCCAAGCGGCGCCGGCGTTGTTCACCAGGATGTCGAGCGCGGACTCGTGCTGTCCATAGGCGGCGACGAGCGCTTGCACGCCCTGCGCGTCCGAGACGTCGGCCGGCAGCGAGACGCAGGTCCCCAGCGCCGACAGCTCGCGCGCGGTCGCGTCGCACGCTTCGGCCTTGCGCGACGAGATGTAGACGGCGCGGGCACCGGCCTTGAGGAAGCCTGCGGCGATCATCCGGCCGATGCCGCGCGAGCCGCCGGTGATCAGGGCCGAGCGGCCGGCGAGCGAAAAGAGGTCGTCGTTCATGAAGCGCTCCGCAAGGGTGTCGATGCCCCGCCGCACCGGCCGGGCACGGCGCAAGCCTACACCGGGCGACCCTGGGCACGGCCGTTGCTGCGCCGGAGCGACTTGCACTGACGCCGAGGACCGCTTGGAACAGAAGTGGCCGCAAACGCTCTGGATCGTCCGCCACGGCCAGAGCGCCGGCAACGTCGCCCGCGACGCGGCCGAGCTCGGCGGCCTTGCCGCGATCGATATCGCCGATCGCGATGTCGACGTGCCGTTGTCGCCGCTCGGCGAGCAGCAGAGCGACGCGCTCGGCGACTGGTTCGCCGCCCTGCCGGGCGACGAGCAGCCGCAGATCGTGCTCAGCTCGCCCTACGTCCGCGCCTGCGAGACCGGCGACCGCGTCCTCGCCGCATTGCGCGCGCACGGAAACAAGACCAACGGCGACATCGGCGCCATCGCCTGCGTCCGCGACGAGCGGCTGCGCGAAAAGGAGTTCGGCATCCTCGACCGGCTGACGCCGCTCGGCATCCGCGCCAGGTATCCCGAGCTCGCCGAGCAGCGGGCGCACGTCGGCAAGTTCTACTTTCGCCCGCCCGGCGGCGAAAGCTGGTGCGACGTGATCTTGCGCCTGCGCAGCTTTCTCGACATGCTGACGCGCGAATATCGGGGCGATCGCGTCCTCGTCGTCTGCCACCAAGTGATCGTCAACTGCCTGCGCTATCTGCTCGACCGCCTCGACGAGGCGCAGGTGCTCGCGCTCGACCGGCTGCGGCGACGTTCCCAACTGCGGCATCACCGTCGTACGAGTTCGATCCGCACGCCGGCCGGCGCGGCAAGCTCGTCCTCCAGCTCGAGAACTTCATCGCGCCGCTGCGCGCGGCCGGCGCGCCCGTCACCGCCGCGCCGGACCAGCCGGTGGCAACGAAATCGTGATGACCGAGACCCTGGCGATCGATGCCTCCCTGCTGCGCGACTGGCCGCTGCCGCAGCCCGGCGGCGGCGCCGACAAGGAAGAGCGCGGTTCGATGCTCGTCGTCGCAGGCAGCGCCGAGACGCCGGGGGCCGCGGTGCTGGCAGCCACTTCGGCGCTGCGCGCGGGAGCCGGCAAGCTCGCTGTCGCGACGGCCGAGTCGGTCGCCGTCGGCCTCGCGCTGGCGCTGCCCGAAGCGCGCGTCATCGCCGTTCCCGAGACGCTCAGCGGCGGCCCCGCTGCCGACGGGCTCGCGAAGCTGGAATCGTTGGTCGGGCAGGTCGACGCCATCCTCATCGGCCCCGGGCTGCAGGACGCGGCCGCGACCCGGACCTTCGCGCGCCGCATCGTCAAGCGAGCGACTCACGCGGCCGTCATCCTCGACGCGCTGGCGATGGACGTCGTGATCGACGTGCGCCGCTTCGAGCGCGTCGTGGTCTTGACGCCGCATCACGGCGAGATGGCGCGTCTGACCGGGCTGACCAAGGAGACGGATCAGCGCCGAGCCGGAGCGCCATGCGCGCGAGGCGGCGGCGCGCTGGAACGCGGTCGTCGTCCTGAAAGGCGCGCTCACGATCATCGCCGCACCGAACGGGGCCTGCTGGCGCCATGAGAGCGACCAGCCTGGGCTGGGCACGTCGGGCTCGGGCGACGTGCTCGCCGGCATCATCGGCGGCCTGGCCGCGCGCGGCGCGCGCGCTCGTGCAGGCGGCCGCCTGGGGCGTCGCGGTGCATGCCCGCGCCGGCCACGCACTCGCCGAGCGGATCGCGACGCTCGGTTTCCTCGCCCGCGAGCTGCCGGACGAAATCCCGCGCGTCATGCAGCCCTGGCGAACTGATCGGAACGCACGGTGAAGAACGCGTTGCAGCGGTATCGCGAGAAGCGCGACTTCGCCATCACGAGCGAGCCCCAAGGCGGCACGGCGTCGGCCGGCGCGCTCTCGTTCGTGGTCCAGAAGCATGCCGCGAGCCGGCTGCATTACGACTTTCGCCTCGAGCTCGACGGCGCGCTGAAGAGCTGGGCGGTGCCGAAGGGCCCGAGCCTCGACCCCGCCGACAAGCGGATGGCGGTGCACGTCGAGGATCATCCGATCGACTACGGCGGCTTCGAAGGCACGATCCCGAAGGGCCAGTACGGCGCCGGCGCGGTGATCGTCTGGGACAACGGCAGCTGGGAGCCGATCGGCGACGCGCGCGCCGGCTACCGCGCAGGCAAGCTCAAGTTCCGGCTCGACGGCAAGAAGCTGCGCGGCGGCTGGACGCTCGTGCGGATGCACGGCCGCGAAGGCGAGCGCCAGGAGCCGTGGCTGCTGATCAAGGAACGCGACGACTTCGCGCGGCCCGTCGGCCGAGTACAGCGTCGTCGACGCCGAGCCGGGCAGCGTCGTCTCCGATCGCACATCGACGAGGCACCCCGAGCGCCGGCGAAGGCCGCGAAGGTCGCCGCGAAGCGCACGCGGCGCAAGGCCGCGACGGACGCGGCGCGCCGCGCCGCGGCGCGAAGCCGAGGCGAGCCGCACCGCTTGCCGCTGCCGGCTCCCAGGGCGGTCAAGGCGGCGTTGCCGCTCACCCTTGCGCCGCAACTGGCGACGCTGGTCAGCCGAGGCACCGGGCGACCCGGCTGGATCTACGAGATCAAGTTCGACGGCTACCGCGTGCTGGCGCGCATCGACGGCGACGACGTGCGCCTGTTCACCCGCCGAGGCAACGACTGGTCGACGCGGATGAAGGGCCTGGTCGCGGCGATCAAGTCGCTCGCGATCGGCTCGGGCTGGCTCGACGGCGAGATCGTCGTCCACGGCGCCAACGGCGCGCCCGACTTCAACGCCCTGCAGAACGCGTTCGACTCGGCGCGCACCGAAGAGATCCAGTACTTCGTCTTCGACCTGCCCTACTACGGCGGTCACGACCTGCGCCAGGTGCCGCTCGTCGAACGCCGCGCGACGCTCGCCGCGCTGCTCGACCGCGCGCCGGTGCAGGCGCGGGTCCGCTTCAGCCAGGACTTCGACGCCAGCCCGAAGGAGCTGCTGCAGAACGCCTGCCGCATGCGCCTCGAAGGGATGATCGGCAAGCGCGCCGACGCGCCCTACGTGTCGCGGCGCAGCCCCACGTGGATCAAGCTCAAGTGCACCCAGCGCCAGGAGTTCGTGGTCGGCGGCTGGACCGATCCGCAGGGCTCGCGCACCGGCATCGGCTCGCTGCTGCTCGGCATCCACGACGAGGCCGGCCATCTTCGCTTCGCCGGCGGCGTCGGCAGCGGCTTCGACCAAAAGACGCTTGCGGCGGTGAAGAGCGCGCTCGCCGCGATCCCCGCCGACGAGACGCCATTCTTCGAGAAGCCGCGCGAGGTGCGCGGCCACTGGGTCAAGCCGAGGCTCGTCGCCGAAGTCTCGTTCGGCGAATGGACGCCCGACGGACGAATCCGCCACTCGGTCTTCCACGGCCTGCGCGACGACAAGGATGCGCGAACGATCACGCGCGAGGAGGCGGCATCGCCGGCCGAGATCGAGGCGCCGAGCGTGCGGCGCCGGCGCGCAAGAAGACGGCCACGAAAGCGGCGAGCAAGGCGCCGGTGCAGCCGCGCGCCGCGCCGGACGCGGCGAAAAAAACCACCGTCGCGGAGAGCGCCGATGCCGAGCCGACGGTCGCCGGCATTCGCATCAGCCATCCCGATCGCGTCGTCGATCCGTCGACCGGCATCACCAAGCTCGAGGTCGTCAACCACTATCTCGACGTCGCCCGGCTGATCCTGCCGCATCTCGCAAGCGACCGGTATCGCTGGTGCGCGCGCCGAGCGGCCTGGCCGGAGCGGTCCTGTTCCAGCGCCATGCCGGCACCTTGCGCATCCCCGAGCTGCGCCTGCTCGACCCGGAAATCTCGCCCGATCACGAGCCGATGATCGAGATCGATTCGTTTGCCGCGCTGATCGGCGCCGCGCAGGCCAACGTGATCGAGTTTCACACCTGGAACGCGACCATCAAGGACGTCACCCGGCCCGACCGGATCCTGTTCGACCTCGATCCCGGCGAAGGCGTCGCCTGGCGGCAAATGCAGGAAGGCGCGAACCTGACCCGCGCCCTGCTCGACCAGCTCGGCCTGAAGAGCTTCCTGAAGACGAGTGGCGGCAAGGGCCTGCACGTCGTCGTGCCGATCACGCCGAAGGACGACTGGGACACCGTGAAGGCGCTCGCGAAGTCGATCGTCGAGCACATGGCGCAGACCCTTCCCGGAGCGCTTCGTCGTCAAGAGCGGACCGAAGAATCGCGTCGGCCGGATCTTCGTCGACTACCTTCGCAACGCCTTCGGCGCGACCACGGCGTGCGCCTGGTCGGCGCGCGCCCGGCCCGGCCTCGGCGTCTCGGTGCCGTGCCAATGGGACGAGCTCGCGGCGCTGACGAGCGGCGCCCACTGGACGATTCGCAACGCGCACGAGCGCATCGAGGAAAAGAGCGTCGCCTGGCGCGACTACGCGACGACACGGCAGACGACCGCGAAGGCAAAGAGGGAGATCGGCTTCGCGTCGGTCGCCGCCTGAGGCCGGCGTCCCAGATTTGTGTCAGCGAGGGTTCGCGGCCGTGCCCCGTGCGCGCGGCCTCGACGGGCGGTCGGGCTAGGCACAATCGGCCGATGAGCGAATCGCTCCACCTCGTCGACACGACGATGTTCTGGAGTCCGACCGGCGGTGGCGTGCGCCGCTACCTGCAGACCAAGAACGCGTGGCTCGCCCGCCAGCCGCGCTGGCGTCACACGATCGCCGTGCCGCGCGTCGCCGCTGGCGACGCGGGTGTCGCGATCTTGCCGTCGATCGCGCTGCCTGGCAGCGGCGGCTATCGCCTGCCGTTTCGACGCGCCGCGATCGCCCGCGTGCTGAGCGCGCTCGCGCCCGACGTCATCGAGGCCGGCGATCCCTATCGCGTCGCCTGGGCGGCGCGCGACGCGGCGCAGGCGCTCGGCATCCCGGCCGTCGCCTACTGCCATTCGAACCTGGTCGCGCTCGCCCGCCTGGCCGGCGGACGGCGCTTCGGTGCCGCCGCGGCGCGCGCGGCGGAACGCTACGCGCGCCATGTCTACGCCGGCTTCGATCTCGTCCTCGCGCCGAGCCGCAGCATGGCAGCGCATCTCGACGCCTGGGGCGTCGGCCGCGTCGCCTGCCAGCCGCTCGGCGTCGACACCGCGCTCTTTCATCCGGCGCGCCGCGACCCGGCCTGGCGCGAGCGCCACGGCTACTCGGCTGCGACGCGCCTGCTCGTCTACGCCGGCCGGTTCGCACCCGAAAAACGCCTCGACGTCCTGGTCGACGCGGTGCGCCGCCTGGGCGCGCCGTACGCGCTGCTCGCGATCGGCGCCGGGCCGACGCCGCCGCCCGCCGCCGAGCGCGTCGTCGTGCTGCCCTTCGTCGCCTCGGCGGGCGAGCTCGCGACCGCGCTGGCGAGCGCCGACGCCTTCGTCCACGCCGGCGACCAGGAGACCTTCGGCCTCTCGGTGCTCGAGGCGATGGCCTGCGGCACGCCGGCGATCGTGCGCGCCGCCGAGGGGCTGGCCGAGCTCGTCGACGGCACGACCGGCAGCGCGGTCGCGGGCGGCAGCGGCGCGGACTTCGCCGCCGCCATCGCCGCGTTCTTCGCCGGCGACCGCGACGCCGCTGCGGCGCGCGCCATCGCCGTGCGGCGCCGCGCTGAAGCGAGCGACTGGCAGCGCGTCCTGCCCGGCTTCACCGCCCACTACCTGCGCCTGATCGGCGCTGCCGCGGACCACCACCGTCGCCGCGCCGGCGACGATCCGGCCCGCGCCTGACGACGATGACCCACTCGAGCCTTCGCCGACGCGACCACCCACCCCACGCTCTGCATCGTCCTCCATGACGCCGCGCCGTCGACGCGTCCGGCGTGCGCGCGACCCTCGCCGCGGTGCGCCAGGTCGCGGGCGACGTGCCGGTGACGATCCTGGCCGTGCCGCGCTATCACGACGAGGCGCCGAGCGCCGAGTTCGAAGCCTGGCTCGGCGAGCGCGTCCGACGCGGCGACGAGCTCGCCCTGCACGGCTGCACCCATCGCGACGACGGTGCGCCGCAGGGCCGACTCGACGCCTTGCGGCGCTCGCACTACACCCGCGGCGAAGGCGAGTTCTGGGCGCTCTCGCGCGCCGAGGCGCTGGCGCGCATGGACATCGGCATCGAGTGGTTCGCGAAGAACCGCTGGCCGCTCCATGGCTTCGTCGCGCCCGCGTGGCTGCTCGGCCCGGGCGCGCGCGCCGCGCTGCTCGAACGGTCGTTCGACTACACCGCGACGTTGCGCCAGCTGGTTCACCTGCCGTCGCAGGCCGCCGAGACCAGCCAGAGCATCGTCTACAGCACGGCGAGCAGATGGCGGCGCAGCACCTCGCTCGCCTGGAACCGGCTGGTCGATCTCGCCGAGCGGCGCAACCCGGTGCTGCGCATCGAGCTGCACCCGCGCGATGCCGATTTCGTCGCCGTTCGCCGCTCGTGGCAGGCGATTCTGCAGCGCGCGTTGAAGCAGCGGCGACCGTCGACCATCGCCGACTTCATGCGCCGGGCGCATTCGGCCGAGGCCGGCACCGTTTGGACGACGACGACTTTAGAGCAGATTGAAGCTGACCGCGGCGATGACCGCGCCGATCAGCGCGCCGACGATCACGTCGCTCGGGTAGTGCAGGCCGAGGACGATGCGCGAGACCGCGACCAGGACCGTGAACGGCCAGACGAAGAGCGCGAACATCGGGTAGTAGACGGTCAGGATCAGGCTGAACGCGGCCGAGTGCAGCGTGTGCCCGCTCGGGAAGCTGAACTCGTCGAGCGGGCGCGCGCATTCGCGGATGCCCGGGCAGGTGCGACACGGCCGCGGCCGCGCGATCCAGCGCTTGATGATCCGGTAGACGACGAGATCGACGATGCCGACGCCGACCATGCGCACCGACACCGACGTGCCGACGGCGCCGCCGGCCCAGGGCAGGCAGACGATGATCGCGTACCAGAGCCAGCCGTCGCCGACGCGGCTGACCGCGGCGAGCAGGCGCACGACCCAGACGCGCGTCGCCGCGCCGTGCATCCAGAGCGCGACCAGGCGCTCGCGTTCGATCCAGAGCTGCTGCTCAGGCCACGACGGGAACGCGTGCGGACGGTGCTTCGAACGCATGGACGGTGTCCTCGAGGCGGGCCTCGAAGCGCGCCAGCACTTCGGGCCAGGTGGCGCGGCCCGCGGCGGCGCGCGCCGCGGCGCGCATGGCCGCGAGCGCCAGGCCGGGGGCGGTGATCGCCCGCACCGCGGCCAGGTAGGCGGCTTGGTCGCCGGCGGCGACGAGCCGGCCGCTGACGCCGTCGTCGACATGCTCGGCGGCGGCGGCGACGGCGAACGAGACCACCGGCAGCGCCGAGGCCAGCGCCTCCAGGACGACGTTGCCGAAGGTGTCCGACAGGCTCGGGAAAGGAAGACGTCGCTCGACGCGTAGTGCGCCGCGAGCTCGGCGCCACGCTGCACGCCGACGAAGCGGACATCGGGATGGGCCGCCTCGAGCCGGCGTCGCGCCGGGCCGTCGCCGACGACGACCATGCGCACGTCGGGCCTGAGCTCGCGCGCGTGCTCGAACGCGCGCAGACCGAGCGCGACGTTCTTTTCGGCCGCGACCCGGCCGACCATGAGCAGCACCGGGCCGTCGCCGGCCTCCACTGGCGGCGCAGCTTGGCGCTGCGCAGCGCCGGCGTGAAGCGCTCGGTGTCGACGCCGCGGCCGACGATGGTGAGATCGTGGAAGCCAGCCGCGCGCAGCTCGCGCGCGGCGGCGCGCGTCGGCACGAAGGTACGCTCGCCCAGGTTGTGGAAGCGGCGGAGCAGGCCGAGCACCGGGTTGGCGAGAAAGCCGATCCCGTAGTAGCGGCTGTACTGGTGAAAATTGGTGCGAAAGTCGGACGTGGTGGCGATGCCGAGCGCGCGCGCCGCGGCCAGCGCCGCCCACGCCAGCGGCCCCGGCGTCGCCAGATGGACCAGCTCGGGCCGGGGGCGCTGGAAGCGACGCACCAGCGGCCCGACGCGGGCCAGGCCGAAGCGCAGCTCGCGGTAGACCGGAATCGCGCAGCCAAGGGTGCGCAGTTCGTCGCCGGCATCGAGCGCAGCCTCGCCGGGCTGGCGTGGCCGGATCAGCTCGACGATGTGGCCTCGGGAGCGCAGGAAGCGGACGGTGCGATCGACGGTCAGCGAGACGCCGTTGAGCTCGGGCGGATAGGTTTCGGTGACGTAGGCGATGCGCATCGGGCGCGAAGAGACGTCCATCGGCGAATTCTGGCAATCGTCATGCCAAAACGAAGTAGGACGCCGCCGCAATGCGTCGATGCTGCGGCACTTCCATGACGCCGCGATGACCGGACCGGCGACGGCCCCGGACCTAGTCGTCTTCCAGGTAGAGGCAGACCAGGCGCAGCGTTGGCAGGCGCTTGCACACCGCGCGCAGACCGAGCAGCAACGGCACGGCCAGGAACGCCCCGGCGATGCCCCAGAGCCAGCCCCAGAGCATCACCGACAGGAACACGAACACCGGCCGCAGGCGCAGCCGATGACCCATGATCATCGGGCTCAGGAAGTTCGCCTCGATGCCATGCAGGACGAGGAACGCGGCCGGCGGAGCGAGCATTGCCGCCCCGGTGCCGAAGGTGACGCTGCCGGCGAGCAGCAGCAAGAGCGTGATCAGCAGCGGGCCGAGGTACGGGATGAACGCGAGCACGGCCGCGGTCGTCCCCCAGAGCACCGGGTTCGGCATGCCGATCAGCCACAGCGCCAGCCCGGTGGCGACGCCGAGGGCGAGGTTGACCAGGCTCATCGTGCTGATGAACAGGCCGATGTCGCGCTGCGCCTGGCGCACGCCGGCGAGCACCAGCGCGCGCGCGCGCGGCCGGCGGATCGCGGCGATCGTGCGCTGCACGAACCAGCGCTCGGAAGCGAGCAGGAAGTAGAGCAGGATCACGGTCGCCGAGGCCGACAGGGCGAACGAGATCGTCTCGCCGATGGCCAGACGGGTGAAGATCCAGCCCTCGCTCGCGATCCGTTGGCCGAGCGGGTCGGCGCTGGCGAGCGGTGCGCGCGCCAGCGGCGCCGGCGTCGCGTAGGGAAAGAGCGCGTCCTGCCAGCGCTGCAAGGCTTCGATCAGCTCGCGGACGATGATCGGCGCGCGCGCCCACCAGGCCGCCGCCGGCGCGGCGACGAGCATCAGCAGCAGCACGGCCACGCCGAGCACGGCGCCGATGACCAGGCCGGCGCCGATGTACTCGTGGACGCCGGCGCGCTGCAGCGCCCGCACCGGCGGCGAGAGCACGAACGTGAAGACGATGGCGATCGTCACCGGCAGCAGCAGCGGCCGGGCGTGCTCGAGCAACAGCACGACGGCGACGAACAGGAGCGCGCCGCCGAGCCAACTCATCGCCGGGCGCCAGGAGCGGTCGATCGGAAGCGGTGCCAAGGTGCGCGCGATGATGGCACGGCGGCCGCCCGCGGCTGAGGGCGCGCGGATTGCCCGCATCGGCCATGCCGCGACCTCTTCCCGCCTGCGCCTCGACCCCGCGGGCCGATCGAGCCGATGCTCGCCAAGGCGGTCGCTGCCTTGCCGGGCGAAGGCGACTATCTGTTCGAGCCGAAATGGGACGGCTTTCGCGCGATCGTCTTTCGGCCACCGGCGGCGACGTGTCGATCCAGAGCCGCGACCTGCGCCCGCTCGATCGCTACTTCCCCGAGCTGCGCGAGGCGCTGCTCGCGCGGCTGCCGGCCGGCTGCATCGTCGACGGCGAGATCGTCGTCGTCGGCGCCGACGGGCTCGACTTCGACGCCTTGCAGCAGCGGCTGCATCCGGCGGCGTCGCGCGTCGCCAAGCTCGCGCGCACGACGCCGGCGTCGTTCGTCGCCTTCGACCTGCTCGCCGCGGTGGCCCGAGCCTGCCGAGCGCTCACAGGAAGAGCGCCGCGCCGCGCTCGAGGGCTGCTCGCCGGCGCGACGCCGCCGCTTCACCTCACGCCGGCGACGCGCGAGCGCAACGTCGCGACGGCGTGGCTGCGCGAGTTCGAAGGCGCCGGCCTCGACGGCGTCATCGCCAAGCCGCTCGCCGCGCCCTACCAGCCGGGCAAGCGGGCGATGCTGAAGATCAAGCACGCGCGCACCGCCGACTGCGTCGTCGCCGGCTTTCGCTGGCACAAGAGCACCGAAGACGGCGGCGCCGAGGCGATCGGCTCGCTGCTGCTCGGCCTGTTCGACGACGCCGGCGTGCTCCATCACGTCGGCGTCACGTCGTCGTTCACGATGGCGATGCGGCGCGGCTTGGCGAAGGAGCTGGCGCCGCTGCGCCGCAACGCCCTCGCCGGCCATCCCTGGCGCGACTGGGCCGAGCAGGACGCCGCGCCGAAGACGCTATCGCGGCGGGGCGCCGCAACGCATGCCCGGCGCGACCAGCCGCTGGAGCGCCGGCAAGGACCTGTCGTGGCAAGCGCTGCGCATCGAGCGCGTCTGCGAGGTGAAGTACGACCACCTGCAAGGCGACCGCTTCCGCCACGCGACCACCTTCCTGCGCTGGCGACCCGACAAGCCGCCCGAGGCGTGCCGCTACGACCAGCTCGAGGTCGTGCCGCCCTACGAGCTGAAGCGGATCTTCCGCATCTGATCGTCACGCCTTTGCCGGTCACGGCGCCGCTGGCGCCGGCTCGCTGCGCAGGCGGTCGAAGAACCCATACCAGTCGATCCGGCGCGTCGCGACCATCAGCGCGGCGAGCACCGCGAACAGCAGCATCGAGCCGAACAGCAGCGCCGTCTGCTCGAGCTGCAGCAGCGCGTAGAGGGCGCCGTACAAGGCGGCGATGGCGGCGCCGAAGACGCACCAGCGCGGCTGCCGCGCAACACGAACGAGCCGTAGAAGGTGAGCAGCGCCGTGCACGCCGCCGCCGCCGCGAGGTAGGCGACGGCGAACGGCACGTGCTCGGAGAGGCTCACCAGGAGCAGGAAGAAAACCGCCAGCGCCGAGCCGACGAGCAGGTACTGGATCGGATGAACGCGCACCCGGCGCAGCACTTCGACCGCGGCGACGCCGACGAAGGTCAATGCGATGAAGAGCAGCCCGTACTTGGTCGCCCGGTCGCTCAGCACGTACGGGCTCACCGGGTCGATGAAGGCGACGCCGAAGGTCTCGACGCAGCCGCTGCGCCGGCCCTCACCGGGGCGTCGTCGACGCTGTCGTCGAGGCGGCACGCCGGCGCGCCGTCCGCGGCCGCCTTCGGCGCGGTCGTCGCCAGCGCGTTGAGCTGCCAGCGGGCGGAAAAGCCGGCGTCTCCGAGCTGGCGCTCGATCGGCAGGAAGCGGCCGGCGAACGACGGATGCGGCCAATCCGACGCGAGCGCGACCCGGGTGCTGCCGGCGACCGGCGCGAAGGCGAGCTCGCCGGTGCCGACGAGCTCGATGCCGACTTCGGCGCGCAGCGGCCGGCGCGCGCCGGCGAACGACTCGGCGACGTCGGCATGAAAGCCGCGCGGATGCGCCGCGTGCCCGGTGCCGGCGAGCACCGGCGCGGCCATGCCGTCGATCTGCATCGCGGCGCTGCGCACGCCGCGCGCGTCGCCGAGGGCGACGAACAGCACCGGCGCATCGCAGTGCAGGCGCGAGCCCGCGTGGCGCGCTTCGGGCACGAGCGCCGCGCCGTCGTTCCAGGCCGCGACCAGGCGCGCCTTCAACACGTAGCCGTTGACCTTGAAGATGCCGCGATAGCGCGGCTCGATCGCGACCTCGCCGGTGACGTCGAGCGTCGCCGGCGTCGCGCTCAGCTTGAAATCGCGCCGCTCGGTGACGGTCTTCCGGTCCTTGCCTTCGCCCTGGGTCGCCTCCCAGCTTTCGCTGCAATCGCGCTCGAGCACCGGGCCGACGAGGGTCTGTGCCGCAGCCAGGCTGGCGGCGACGCTGCGCTCGGCCTCGCGCAGGCGCCCTTCGCGCTCGGCGACGATGCCGCCCACCGACTGCAGGGCGAGCGTCAGGGCGATGAAGACGCCGGCCAGGGCGAACGATCTGGCGATCAGGGCAAAGCGTCGGCTTGCCATGGTGTGCCTTTTTCGACGGGTTGCGCCGCGACCTGCGACGCAGCCGCGACGATCGGCCAGGCGCGGCGAAGAAAATGCGAAACAGCGGCGGCCGATCGCGTGCCGACGATGAAGCGACCGTGAAGCGGCGCGCCGCCCGGCCCGCGGCGATCGGCGGAATTGACGCCGTCCGGCCCGGTTCATCGACGGTGCAACGATTGCGGGCCGCCTACGCTATCACTCTGCCTTCCACTCGCTCTTCCGCCATGACCTTCTTCGGCATCGAACTGCGCAGACCCTCGTTCAACGAAATCACCGCCGCCACGGTCATGGCGGTCGGCTTCTGGGTCGGCGCGGTCGGCCTTGCCCAGGCCAGCGGCCACGGCTCGAGGCACGCGATGCCGGCGCGCTGCTGGTGGTCTCGGTCTGGGCCTGCGTCGGCACGCGGCTCGGCCTGAAGGTCGGCAACGGCGGCCGCCATCTGGCCGCCAACATCGGCGTCAGCGCGGTGCTGCTCGCGCTCTACCAGGGCGCGCTGGTGCTCGCCGCCTGACAACGGTCGCGCCCGGCGCCGGCCGTTCCTCGACCCTGTAGGAAGCCGCTGACGCCGCCTAGGGGTAGCGCCTCATGGGCCGCGCCGCGGCAGACGCATAGGCTACGAACGTTTCCGGCGCCTGCCCTCCGCAGACGTTGCGAAGCGTCAGCGCCGGCCCGCTCGCCCCTCAGGCTGGCGGGTCGTCTTCAACGGCTTGAAACGGGGGAAGACATGAACTTCATCATTTGGCTTGTGGTGGGCGGCCTGATCGGCTGGGTCGCCAGCATGATCATGAGGACCGACGCCCAACAGGGCGTCATCTTGAATGTCGTGGTCGGCATCGTCGGCGCCCTCCTTGGCGGCTGGTTCCTGGCGCCGATGTTCGGCACCGGCACGATCAACCAGAACGACTTCAGCCTCGCCGGCCTGGGCGTCTCACTGCTGGGCGCGATCATCCTGCTGGCGATCGTCAATCTGGTTCGACGCGGCAGTCCGCGCTGATCCTTGCGCTGCGCGTCGCGGCGGTGCCGCGACGCCTGCCGAGGCTGGTTCGGCGTGACAATGTCGGCCGCGTCGCGCCTTGCGTCGCAAGAAGACGACCATGCCGAAGATCCTGGTCCTGAACGGCCCGAACCTGAACCTGCTCGGCACGCGTATTCCGAGCGCAATCGGCGCCTCCACGCTCGCCCGCGAGCGATGATCGAGAAAGAGGTCGCTTCGCTCGCCGACGCGGTCGCTGACGTCGCCGATGGCGCGACGGTGATGATCGGCGGCTTCGGCACGGCCGGGCTGCCGAACGAGCTCGTCGCCGCGCTGCTCGAGCAGGGCGCGAAGGACCTGACGATCGTCAACAACAACGCCGGCAACGGCGACACCGGCCTGGCAGCGCTGCTCGCGGCACGACGCGTCCGAAAGATCGTCTGCTCGTTCCCGCGCCAGACCGACAGCCATCACTTCGATCGTCTTTATCGCGCCGGCGAGATCGAGCTCGACTTGGTGCCGCAGGGCAACCTCGCCGAGCGCATCCGCGCCGCCGGCGCCGGCATCGGCGGCTTCTTCACGCCGACCGGCTACGGCACCGACCTCGCCGAGGGCAAGGAGACGCGCGAGATCGACGGCCGGATGTACGTCCTCGAATCGCCGCTGCACGCCGACTACGCCTTCATCAAGGCCGAGCGGGGCGACCGCTGGGGCAACCTCACCTACCGCATGACGGCGCGCAACTTCGGGCCGGTGATGGCGATGGCGGCGAAGACGACGATCGCGACCGTGCACGAATCGTCGCGCTCGGCAGCCTCGATCCCGAAGCGGTCGTGACGCCGGATCTTCGTCCAGCGCATCGTCCGCATCGAGCGCGTCGCGACGAGCGCCGGCGGCTTCAGGCAACCGACATGAGCCGTCATGAGCAGCCCCAGGTGGAGCCGCGCCGAGATGGCCGCACGAGTCGCGCGCGACATCCCGGACGGCTCGGTCGTCAACCTCGGGATCGGCCTGCCGACGCTGGTCGCGAATCATTTGCCGGCCGGTCTCGAGATCGTCCTGCACAGCGAGAACAGCATCGTCGGCATCGCCCCGGCGCCGAAGGAAGGCGACGAGGACTACGACCTCATCAACGCCGGCAAGCAACCGGTGACGCTCCTGGCCGGCGGCTCGTTCTTCCACCACGCCGACAGCTTCGCGATGATGCGCGGCGGCCACCTCGACGTGTGCGTGCTCGGCGCGTTCCAGGTCTCGGTCACCGGCGATCTCGCCAACTGGCACACCGGCGCGGCCGACGCGATCCCGGCCGTCGGCGGCGCGATGGACCTCGCGATCGGCGCCAAGAAGACCTACGTGATGATGGAGCACACGACCAAGAGCGGCGAGGTGAAGATCGTCGAGCGCTGCAGCTACCCGCTGACCGGCATCGGCTGCGTCGCCCGCATCTACACCGACCTCGCGGTGATCGACGTGACGCCGCGCGGGCTGGTCGTCGTCGAAACCGTCGACGGCATCAGCTTCGACGAATTGCAGTCCGAACGGGCGCGCCGCTCGGCCGCGCCTGAGGAGCGAGATCATGAGTCCGTCCACGCCTTCATCTGCGACGCGGTGCGCACGCCGATCGGCCGCTACGGCGGCGCGCTGTCGTCGGTGCGCGCCGACGACCTCGGCGCGATCCCGATCAAGGCGCTGATGGAGCGGAACGCCAAGGTCGACTGGGCGGCCGTGAGCGACGTCCTCTACGGCTGCGCCAACCAGGCGGGCGAGGACAACCGCAACGTCGCCCGCATGGCGTCGCTGCTCGCCGGCCTGCCGCAAGGCGTTCCGGGCGCGACGATCAATCGCCTGTGCGGCTCGGGCATGGACGCGGTCGGCACCGCCGCGCGCGCGATCCGCGCCGGCGAGGCCGAGCTGATGATCGCCGGCGGTGTCGAGAGCATGAGCCGGGCGCCGTTCGTGATGCCGAAGGCGGAGAGCGCGTTCGCGCGCGCCAACGCCGTCTACGACACGACCATCGGCTGGCGCTTCGTCAACAAGCGCATGAAGGAGCTGTACGGCGTCGACTCGATGCCCGAGACGGCGGAGAACGTCGCCACCGAGTTCAAGATCGAGCGCGAGGCACAGGACCGGATGGCGCTGGCCTCGCAGCAGAAGGCCGTGGCGGCGCAGAAGGCCGGCTTCTTCGAGGGCGAGATCGTCCCGGTGACGATCGCGCAGAAGAAGGGCGACCCGATCGTCGTCGCGAAGGACGAGCATCCGCGCGACACCAGCCTCGAGGCGCTGGCCAAGCTGAAGGGCGTCGTCCGCCCCGACGGCACGGTCACGGCCGGCAATGCCTCGGGCGTCAACGACGGCGCCTGCGCGCTGATTCTGGCGAGCGAGCGCGCCGCAGCGCGGCACGGTCTGGTCGCGCGCGCGCGTCTCGCCATGGCGACCGCCGGCGTCGCGCCGCGCATCATGGGCATGGGGCCGGCACCCGCGACGCGAAAGGTGCTCGAGCTCGCCGGCCTGGCGCTGGCGCAGATCGACGTGATCGAGCTCAACGAGGCGTTCGCCGCGCAAGGCCTCGCCGTCCTGCGCGACCTGGGCCTCGCCGACGACGACGCGCGCGTCAATCCGAACGGCGGCGCGATCGCGCTGGGCCATCCGCTCGGCGCGAGCGGCGCTCGCCTTGTCACGACCGCGGTCAATCAGCTCCACAGGAGCGGCGGCCGCTATGCTCTTTGCACGATGTGCATCGGCGTCGGCCAGGGCATCGCCGTGATCGTCGAACGCGTCTGAGGCGTCAACGGCATGGCGCTTGCCCGTCCCGCGCATCATCCGGAGCGAATTCATGTCCCACAGCAGCATCCTCGGCGGCGACCGCGCGCCCCAGCAGGCCCCCGGTCGCGACGCCGAGACGCTCGGCCCGAGCGACAGCTCCGACAGCGGCAGCGACGTCCAGGGCGAGGCGCGAATGAAGACCGTCCCGAGGAAGGCCTGGCGGCGGCGGCGCGCTGCCGGTCGCCGCCGACAGCGACAGCGATGCAAGGCACCGGCGAGCGCGCCGAGGCGGTTCCCGAAGGCGCGCGCGACGGCGCCGACATCGCGCCCGACCGCATCGCCCGCTCGAAGGACGCACTCGACTCGGCCGAGTCGATCACCGGCAACGACGATTCGATCGAGTCGCTCGCCGACGACAGCGAAGACGACGGCGCGACGACGAAGACGATGACCTTCGCCGGCGCCCGCGCCGCCTCAGGTCCGCGTGCTTCTGGCCAGCTGGGCGCGCAGGCGGGCGATGTCGGCGGAGACGCCCGGCGATCAGGCCGACGATCTCGAATCCGAACCCGGGATTCTGGAAATAGAGCTGGCGCACCGTGCTCTGGTCGATGCTGAGGAGGACGCAGTCCTCGCCGCACCGGCGCTCAGCGTGCGGCGCCGCTCGGGCGAGAAGAACGCGATCTCGCCGAAGATCTCGCCCGGCTTGACGCTGCCGCTGACCTCGGGGAAATCGACCCGGCCCTCGACCAGGATGTAGAGGTGCTCGGCCTCGTCGCCCTGGCGAAACAGCACGTCACCCGCCTTCTGCTTGGCTGACTTCATGTACGGCCGCAGCCAGATGCCGGAGCGATCGGTGTTGTGGTCGCCGCGCTGACGCGCCGGGTCAGGCGCGTCATCTCGGTCAGCCGGACGACGTTGATCGGCAGCAGGCAGCCGTGCAGCAGCGCCATGACGAGCTGAGGATGGAGAACGCCGAAAGCGAGGAAGCCGAAGTTGCTGAGGACGGCGAGCCAGCGCAGCGGCACCATCGTCTTGACGAACGAGCTGCTTACCTGCAGCACGCCGGCGACGATGACGGAGAAGAGGGCGAGAAGCTCCGTCGGCGACGAGAGCGCGCTCGACACGTACGCGCTCAGCTGCGCGGCGATCTGCTGTGTGGTCACGAAACACCCTTTCGACGTCGATGCGTCAGGGCGTCATTCTCTTTGGCGGCGCGGCGGAAGCGCGAGCAGCCGCGCTCAGGCGTCGGCGAAGCCGGCGCGCAGCGCCTTGGCCACCGCATGCGCACGCGACTGCGCCTGCAGCTTGGCGATGATCTGGGCGACGTGGAACTTGGCGGTGTGCGCCGAGATGCCCAGCGCGCCGCCGATCTCGCGGTTGCCCAGGCCGTGGCTCATCGCCGCCAGCACCTGGCGCTCGCGCGGCGTCAGCGACTCGAAGCCGGGCGCCGGGCTGCGCCGCTCGCCGACGCGCTCGAAGCGCAAGGCCTCGGCGGCATAGGCAGGCGTCGTCGCGACCAGGCCGGCGAGCGCGGCCCGGGCCGCGCCGGCGACCTGATCCGGCGCGGCGCCGCGCGGCAGCACCGAGCAGCCGTCGATGAGCCACTCGCCGACGCGCTCGTCGTCGGCGTCGGCGAGGAGGATGAAGCGCGGGCCGGCCGGCGCGACCGGATCGAGCTCGTTCTCGGCCTCGGCGCCGGTCGACGACGACGATCTCGGCGCCGCCGTAGCCGGCCTCGACCAGCTCGGCGAGCGTCGCCGCGCTCAGCACGACCGCGCAGTCGCCTTGCGCGCCGAGGCCGGCGGCGAGGCCGGCGCGCACCAGCGAAGACGGCGACGCGAGCGCGAACCGGATCATGGCGTCCGTCCTCAATGGCAGCGCCGCTCGCCCGGCCACTCGCCGACGCTCGCCTGCAGCTGGAGCGGCGCACCGCCGCGCAGGACCGCGAGCGGGACGTCTGGCCGACGTGGGCCGCCAGCGCATCGCGCAGGTCGCGCAGGTCGGCGGCCGCGCCCTCGGCGGCGCGAACGATGATGTCGCCGATCAGGAGGCCGGCGCGCTCCGCCGGGCCGCCCGCCGCCAGCGACGTGACGAGCAGGCCGTTCTCGCCGGCTCCGCCGCCGCCCCACCGCGCCTCGCGGTTCTCGCCGGCAACGGCACGGTCTGCGCGCCGATGCCGAGCCAGGGCCGGGCGACGCGGCCGTGCGCGAGCAGGGCGTCGACGACGCGCGCCACCGTCGAGGTCGGCACGACGATGCCGTAGCTGCGCGACAGCGCCGCGGTGGCGACGCCGATCACGGCGCCGTCGGCGTCGGCGACCGGCGCGCCGGAGAGGCCGTCGTAGACGCCGCCGTCGAGGCGGATCAGGCGGTCGATGGCGCCGCCGAGCCAGGTCTGCCACGGCCCGCCGACGCGGTTGACGACGCCGGCGCTGGCGACGGTGTCGCCTTCGCCGCTGCGGCCGACGGCGATCGCGAAGTGGCCGGCGCGGACCGGCGCCGTCGCCGGCGGCGACGGGGGAATGGCGCACGTCGGCGAGGCGGAACAAGGCCAGGTCGGTCGACGAATCGATGCCGACCAGCGTCGCGGCGTGGCTCGCGCCGGCGCCATCGACCAGCGTCAGCGCCGCCGGCGTGCGGCGAAAGACGTGCGCGGCCGTGACGACGAGGCCGGGCCGCCAGACGCAGCCGACGCGATCGCGCCGCGCCGGCCGAGGACGGCGACGGTGCCGGCGCCGAGCGTGCGACGATCTCCGCGATCCGGTCGGAATGGGCGCGCAGCGCGTCGGTCGGGGTGGGACGGTGTTCATCGACGTGTCGTGTCGTGGGAAGTGGCCGCAAGGTACGCCGCCGCCGGCCGGGGCGAATCCGCCGAACGGCGAGCCCAGCCGCTCAACTGGGGGGTCCGCGGGAACTGCAAGCCCGGCGCTCAGCGCTCGATCGGATCGCATAGCGCGGCTTCTTCGTGCAATGCCCAGTAGGCGTCCTGCAGGCGTCGCGTCACCGGCCCGGGCCAGGCGCTGGCGAGCGGGCGGCCGTCGATCCTGGCGATCGGCAGCACGCCGCCGCCGGTCGAGCTGAGGAACACCTCGTCGGCGCCCGCGAGTTCCGCCGCCGCCAGCGGCCCCATCCGCAGCGGGATCGCGAGCACGCCGCAGAGCTCGATCACGGTCCTGCGCGAGATGCCCTCGAGCACGCCGCGCTCGGCCGTACGCACCACGCCGCCCTTGACCATGAAGACGTTGAAGCCCGGCCCTTCGGCGACGTTGCCCTCGGCGTCGACGACGCAGCTCGTGTCGGCACCACGGTCGTAGGCGTCGAACATCGAGAGCACCAGGTCCATCCAGTGGTAGTTCTTGATCGTCGGATCGACCGACTCCGGAGCGATCCGCACCCGCTTGCTGACATGCAGGTCGATTCCGGCGCGCTGCTTGTCGGGCGAGGCGATCCAGACGAACGGCACCGCGTAGGCGTAGAAGCGATTCGTCGCCAGGCGCGGATCGCGCGAGCCCGGCGGCGGCACGCCGCGGGTGCAGACCATCGCCACGTAGGCATCGCGCAGGCCGCCGGCGCGCACGCAGCCGTGCAGGATCTGCCGCACCTCGGCCCGGCTGTACGGGATCTTCATGCGCAGCTTGTCGAGGCTGGCGAAGAACCGGTCGAGGTGGTCGTCGAGACGGAAGAACGCACCCTTCCAGGCGCTGACGACGTCGTAGGTGACGTCGGAGCGGGTGAAGCCCCAGTCGAACATCGAGACCTTCGCTTCCGACAGCGGCTTCCAGTCGCCGTCGATGAACACCGATCCGCCCTCGAACTCGCCCCGCGTCACCGTTCGCATGTCGTCTCCTGTCCTGCCCGCGCGCCTTCGCGCCCTGCCGCTCGCCGTTGGCGCCGCGCCGCCGTCGATCCGTCGCTTCGCGCCGCGCCGCCGGGCGCCGCTAGAGTCGCGCTCGTTCACAGGGAGGACCCGATGCTCGAAGCCAAGGCCTTTGCAAATCGTATGGCAGCCGCACCGTCGTCGCCGACCTGTCGCTCGCGGTCGCCGCCGGCGAGATCGTCGGCCTGCTCGGGCCGAACGGCGCCGGCAAGTCGACGACCGTGGCGATGCTCTGCGGCCTGGTCGGCGCCGACCGCGGCGAGGTCTTCGTCGGCACCGGCGCGCCGCCGCGAGCTGACCGAGAACACGCCCGCGGCCAAGCGCCGGATCGGCGTCGTGCCGCAGGAGCTCTCGATCTACGAGAACCTCGGCGCGGCGGCCAACCTGGAGCTGTTCGGCGCGCTCTACGGGCTCGCCGGCGCGCTGCTGCGCGAGCGCGTCGACGCGGCGCTGGAGCTGGTCGGCCTGGCCGACCGCGCCAAGGACAAGCCGCAGCCTTCAGCGGCGGCATGAAGCGGCGCCTCAACATCGCCGCGGCCCTGGTCCACGACCCCGACGTGCTGATCTTCGACGAGCCGACCGTCGGCGTCGATCCGCAGAGCCGCAACGCGATCTTCGACAACCTCGAGGAGCTTGCGCGACCGCGGCAAGGCGCTGCTCTACACGACCCACTACATGGAAGAGGCCGAGCGCCTCTGCGACCGGGTCGTCATCATGGACCACGGCCGGGTCGTCGCCAGCGACACGCTGCCGGCCTGTACAAGCGGCTGCCGGCGGTCGAGACGCTCGAGCTCGAGGTCGAGGGCCCCGTCGACCTCGCCGCCCTCGGCGCGCCGACCGGCATCACCCGGCGACGCAGGACGGAACCCGCCTGCACGCCGGCGTCGCCGACCTGGGGCACGCCGCGCCGGCGCTGCTGACCTGGCTCGCCGCGCACGGCCACGGCGTGCACCGCATCTCGTCGGGCCGCGCCGACCTGGAAGACGTCTTCCTCTCGCTCACCGGCCGCCAACTGAGGGACTGAGACCCATGAACCTCACCGCCTTCCGCGCCCTGGTCAAGAAGGACCTCGTCCTCTATTTCTCGAACCGGCGCGCGCTCGTCATGTCGATCCTCGCGCCGATCGTCATCGCCGCGTTCTTCGGCGCGATCTTCGGCTCGGGCGGGACAAGCCGACGCGGATCCCGATCGCCTTCGCCGACCGCGACGCGAGCGCGCTCTCGAAGGCGGTCGCGGCCGTCGTGAAGGCCGACGCCGCCTTCGAGGTCAAGGAAGGCGACGAAGCCGCGGCGATCGCGCTGGCGCGCGAGGGCAAGGTGCGCGCCGCGATCGTGCTGCCGCCGGGCTTCGGGCGGAGGCGCCCGCGCGCTCATGGGCGGCGGCGCCAAGCCCGTCGTCGCCGTCCACTACGACCCTCGCAGGCGACCGCGCTGACGATGGTGCACGGCCTGCTGCGCAGCACGTGATGAAGGCGATCGGCGACAGCCTCGGCGGCGGCGCGCCGGCGCATCGCGGGCGCCGCCGGTCGCGGCAGTCGCGTTTCAGCCTGCCGTTCACGACCGAGCCGTCGAGTCGACCGCGCGCCCCGACCGGCCGTACAACGGCTATGCCCACGCGTTCGCCGGCATGGGCGTGCAGTTCATCCTCTTCATGGGCATCGAGGTCGGCGTCGGCGTGCTGCTGGCGCGCCGGCTGGGCCTGTGGAAGCGGCTGCGCGCGGCGCCGCTCTCGCGCAGCCTGCTGCTCGGCAGCCACATCGCCAGCGGCGCGATCACCGCGCTGATCCTGCTCGCCATCATCTACGCCGCGGCGATCGCCATCTTCCACGTCCGCATCGACGGCAGCCTCGCCGGCTTCGTCGGCATCGCCATCGCCTTCGCGCTGCTCACCTCGAGCTTCGGCCTGCTCATCGCGGCGATCGGCAAGACGCCGGAGGCGACGCGCGGCCTGGCGATCTTCGCGACGCTGGTGATGGTCATGCTCGGCGGCGCCTGGGTGCCGTCGTTCGTCTTCCCGCCCTGGCTGCAGACGGCTTCGCTGGTCGTGCCGACGCGCTGGGCGGTCGACGGCCTCGACGCCATGACCTGGCGCGGCCTCGGCTTCGACGCGGCGATCGCGCCGATCGCCGTGCTGCTCGCCTTCAGCGCGCTGTTCGCGGCGATCGCGATCTGGCGCTTCGACTGGGAAGAGCCGCGCAGCTGAGCCGGCGCGCGCGCTACTCGAACTCGACCAGCTCCCGCCCTCGGCGACCTGGTCGCCGGCGGCGAAGCGGAACGACTTGACCGTGCCGGCGCGCGGCGCGCTGATCGTGTGCTCCATCTTCATCGCCTCGAGCACGAGCAGCGGCGCGCCCTTGTCGACCGCCGCGCCCGGCTTGGCCAGCAGCGCGATCACCTTGCCCGGCATCGGCGCGAGCAGCCCGGTGCCCTCCTCCTCGTGCTCGGCGCCGGCGATGCCGAGCAGATCGACAGGCTCAGCACGTGCGGCGGCCGGCGACGAAGACATGGCGCCTGTCGCCCTGACGACGACGGTCGCGGTCAGCCGGCGCGCGCCGAGCGTCGCCGTCAGAGCTCGCCGTCGGAGCGTCGCCGCGGCGCGACGACGCGCGCCGTCGAGCGACAGCTCCCAGGCCGCCGCCCGGCCAGCGCGCGACGTCGACCTCGCGCTCGTCTCGCCGGCGCGAAAGCCGAGCCGCCGCAGCGCCCGGCCGTTGAGACGCCAGCCATCGAGCGCGCGCCAAGGCGACCCGCGCTCGCGGCGCGAGCTCGCGCCGTTGCGCCGCGGCCGCGTCGCGCTCGACCTCGGCGCAGGCGGCGACGCAGCCAGGCGTCCTCGGCCGGCTGCGCCGGCGCCGGGAACAGCGCGTCGTGCTCGCGCTCGATCAGCGCCGTGTCGAGATCGGCGCTGACGAACGACGGCGTCGCGACCAGGCGGCCGAGGAACTCGACGTTGTTGGCGACGCCGACGATCCGGTACTGCGCCAGCGCAGCGCTGCATCCGCGCCAGCGCCGCGGCGCGTCGGCGCCGTGGACGATCAGCTTGGCGATCATCGGGTCGTAGAACGGCGTGATCGCGTCGCCTTCCTCGACGCCGGTGTCGATGCGCACGCCGTCGCTTTCGGGCGGCGGCACGAGGTGCATCAGCGTGCCGGTCGACGGCAGGAAGCCGCGGTCGGGGTCCTCGGCGTAGATGCGCGCCTCGATCGCGTGGCCGTCGATCGCGAGCTCGCTCCTGCGTGCAGCGGCAGCGGCTCGCCCGCGGCGACGCGCAGCTGCCACTCGACCAGGTCGAGCCCGGTGATCATCTCGGTCACCGGATGCTCGACCTGCAGGCGCGTGTTCATCTCCATGAAGTAGAAGCGGCCGTCGGGATGGGCGATGAACTCGACCGTGCCGGCGCCGACGTAGCCGACCGCCTTCGCCGCCTCGACCGCCGCCTCGCCCATCGCGGCGCGGCGCTCGGCGGTCATGCCCGGCGCCGGCGCCTCCTCGATCACCTTCTGGTGGCGGCGCTGCACCGAGCAGTCGCGCTCGAACAGGTAGACGCAGTTGCCGTGGCTGTCGCCGAAGACCTGGATCTCGATGTGGCGCGGCTTGAGCACGTACTTCTCGACCAGCACGCGGTCGTCGCCGAACGCGCTCTTCGCCTCGCGCTGGCACGAGGCGAGCGCGGCGGCGAAGTCCTCGCCCTTGTCGACCCGGCGCATGCCCTTGCCGCCGCCGCCGGCGCTGGCCTTGATCAGCACCGGGTAGCCGATCTTGCCGGCCTCGCGCGCGAGCAGCGCCGGGTCCTGGTCGTCGCCGTGATAGCCGGGCGCGAGCGGCACGCCGGCCTTCTCCATCAGCGTCTTGGCCGCGGCCTTCGAGCCCATCGCGCGGATCGCCGCGGCGGCGGGCCGATGAAGACGATGCCCGCGTTGCGCGCACTGCTCGGCGAAGGCGTCGTTCTCCGACAGGAAGCCGTAGCCGGGATGGATCGCCTCGGCGCCGGTCGCGCGTGGCCGCGGCGATGATCTTCGCGCCGACCAGGTACGACTCGCGCGCCGGCGCCGGGCCGATGTGCACCGCCTCGTCGGCCAGGCGAACGTGGCGCGCGTTGGCGTCGGCATCGGAATAGACGGCGACGGTGGCGATGCCCATCCGCCGCGCCGTCCCGATGACGCGGCAGGCGATCTCGCCGCGGTTGGCGATCAGGATCTTGTTGAACATGGTTCTTGTCTTCCGTTCTTCGCTCACGCGGGGAGGAGGCCAGAGGCTTCAGCCTCGGGCCTGGGGACATGGAGCGGAACACTCCGCCCGCCGACCCGAGACCGCGTGCGCGAAAGAGATGCAGAGGGCGACCCCAAAGTCACATCCGGAACACGCCGAACTTCGTCGCCGGGATCGGCGCGTTCAGCGTCGCCGCCAGCGAGAGGCCGAGCACGCGGCGCGTGTCGGCCGGGTCGATCGACGCCGTCGTCCCACAGCCGCGCGCTGGCGTAGTAGGGATGGCCCTGGTGCTCGTACTGCTCGAGCATCGGCGCCTTGAAGGCGCGCTCTTCCTCGGCCGACCACGCGCCGCCGCGCGCCTCGATGCCGTCGCGCTTGACGGTGGCGAGCACGCCGCCGCCTGCTCGCCGCCCATGACGCTGATGCGCGCGTTCGGCCACATCCACAGGAAGCGCGGCGAGTAGGCGCGGCCGCACATGCCGTAGTTGCCGGCGCCGAACGAGCCGCCGATGATCACCGTGAACTTGGGCACCTGCGCGGTCGCGACCGCCGTCACCATCTTGGCGCCGTCGCGCGCGATGCCTTCGTTCTCGTCCTTCTTGCCGACCATGAAGCCGGTGATGTTCTGCAGGAACAGCAGCGGCACGTGCCGCTGGCAGCACAGCTCGATGAAGTGCGCGCCCTTCTGCGCCGATCTCGGAGAACAGGATGCCGTTGTTGGCGATGATGCCGACCGGCATGCCGTAGAGGCGCGCGAAGCCGCAGACCAGCGTCGCGCCGTAGCGCGCCTTGAACTCGTCGAACCGCGAGCCGTCGACGATGCGGGCGATGACCTCGCGCACGTCGTAGGGCTTGCGCGTGTCGTGCGGGATGACGCCGTAGATCTCCTTCGGGTCGTAGAGCGGCTCCTCGCTCGGCTCGAGCGTCACCGTCGCGGGCTTGGTGCGGTTGAGGCTGGCGACGATGCGCCGCGCGATCGCCAGCGCGTGCCGGTCGTCGTCGGCGAGGTGGTCGGCCACGCCCGAGAGGCGCGTGTGCACGTCGCCGCCGCCGAGCTCCTCGGCCGCTGACGACCTCGCCGGTCGCGGCCTTCACCAGCGGCGGGCCGCCGAGGAAGATCGTGCCCTGGTTCTTGACGATGATGGTCTCGTCGCTCATCGCCGGCACGTAGGCGCCGCCGGCGGTGCACGAGCCCATCACGACCGCGATCTGCGCGATGCCCTGCGCGCTCATGTTGGCCTGGTTGAAGAAGATGCGGCCGAAGTGCTCGCGGTCGGGGAAGACCTCGTCCTGGTTCGGCAGGTTGGCGCCGCCGGAGTCGACCAGGTAGATGCACGGCAGGCGGTTCTGCTGCGCGATCTCCTGCGCGCGCAGGTGCTTCTTCACCGTCATCGGGTAGTAGGTGCCGCCCTTCACCGTCGCGTCGTTGGAGACGATCATGCAGTCGTGGCCCTGGACCCGGCCGATGCCGGCGATCATGCCCGCGCCGGGCGCCTCGCCGTCGTACATGCCGTAGGCGGCGAGCTGGCCGATCTCGAGGAACGGCGTGCCCGGGTCGAGCAGGCCGTCGACGCGGTCGCGCGGCAGCAGCTTGCCGCGCGCCGCATGGCGCTCGCGCGACTTGGCGTCGCCGCCGAGCGCGATCTCGGCCGCCTTGGCGCGCAGGTCGTCGACCTGCGCTGCAGGACGCGGCGTTGCTGCCGGAACTCTTCCGAGCGCGTGTCGATGCGCGACTTCAACGCGGCCATGGTCTCCGTTCTTGTCCTGGTGCGGTGACCGGGAGCTTAACGTCGCGGGCGCAAGAGCATCCCCCGCCGTCGAACGAGGCACAGGGTAGCCCCTCTTTTTCGCCACGTCCGCGGAAGCCTAGGATCGGCGCCGCAAGTTGCCCGAGCGCATCGCCAACCGGAGGAGACCCATGATTTCATTTGCTTCGAGCGCACGCCATGCGCTTGGCCTGCTCGCGCTGGCCGCGGGCGCCGCGCACGCGGCCGACCTGATCGTCTCGGCGCAGGACGGCAAGTTCGTCCGCGTCGATGGCGTCGCCACCTTCCCCGAGCCGGCACCGCGCGACAGCCTGGTTGTCCTCGACGCCTCGCGCTTCCCGCCGGTCTTGAAGGCGACGGTGGACGTCGGCATCGAGCATACGGTGCAGGGCCCGCCGCAGGCGGTGGCGATCACGCCCGACGGCAAGCTCGCCATCGTCGCCGCGCCGACGCGCTACGACTACGCCGCGAAGAAGGAGCTCTTCGACAACTTCCTCCAGGTCGTCGATCTCGCAGCCACGCCGCCGGCGGTATCGCCAAGGTCGACGTCGGCGGCCATCCGAACGGCCTATCGATCAACCGCGAAGGCACGCTGCTGCTTGCCGCCGCGCACGACGGCACGGTCAAGGTGCTGACGATCGAGGGCAAGGTGCTGAAGCTCGTCGGCTCGGTCAAGGTCGGCGAGAAGCGGATGTCGGGCGTCTCCTTCACCCACGACGGCAAGGCGGCGATCGTCGCCCTGCGCGACGAGAACGGCGCCTCGGTGCTGAGCATCGACGGCAGCAACGTCGCGCTGACCAAGGAGCGGATCTCGACCGGCGTCAACCCGTACGCGATCGACATCTCGAGCGACGGCCGCTGGGCGGTGATCGGCAACACCGGCACCGCCCGCACCGTCGACGACGCCGACGTCGTCACCCTGGTCGACGTCAGCAAGCGGCCGTTTCGCGCCGTGCAGCAGATCTCGGTCTCGGCGACGCCCGAGGGCGTCGCGATCTCGCCCGACGGCCGCTGGATCGCCGTCTCGTCGATGGCGGGATCGAACCTGCTCACCACCGATCCGGGTCGCCGAAAGCTCGGCACGGTGTCGCTGTTCGAGATCCGCGACGGCACCGCGACCAAGGTGAACGAGATCCCCGGCGGCGAGGCCGCGCAGGGCGTCGTCTTCAGCGAGGACAGCAAGACCGTGATCGTCCAGTTCGACGTCGAGAAGGCGCTCGCGGTCTACACGATCCGCGACGGCAAGCTGGTCGACACCAACGAGCGGATCAAGCTCGCCGCCGGGCCGGTCTCGATCCGGTCGATGCCGCGCTAGCGGCGCGCGTCTGTCGGACGGCGAGCGGCGGCGGCGCTGGCGACCCGCGTCGTGCCGATCACATGCTCTCGGCGTACAGCTCGCGACCGATGAGCATGCGCCGGATCTCGCTCGTGCCGGCGCCGATCTCGTACAGCTTGGCGTCGCGCCACAGGCGGCCCGCCGGGTACTCGTTGGTGTAGCCGACACCGCCGAGCGCCTGGATCGCCTCGCCCGCCATCCAGGTCGCCTTCTCGGCCGAGTACAGGATCGCGCCGGCGGCGTCCTTCCTCAGCGTGCGCGAGTGATCGCCGCGATCGCACGCCTGGCCCACGGCATAGACATAGGCGCGCGACGCCGACCAGGTCGAGTACATGTCGGCGAGCTTGCCCTGCATCAGCTGGAACTCGCCGATCGACTGGCCGAACTGCTTCCTCTCGTGGATGAAGGGCAGGACGACGTCCAGGCACGCCGCCATGATGCCGAGCGGCCCGCCCGAGAGCACGGCACGCTCGTAGTCGAGGCCGCTCATCAGCACCTTGACGCCGCCGCCTTCCTTGCCGAGCACGTTCTCCGCCGGGACTTCGCAGTCCTGGAAGAAGACCGGATACGTGTTCGAGCCGCGCATGCCGAGCTTGTCGAGCTTGGCGCCGAACGACAGGCCCTTCATGCCCTTCTCGATGATGAACGCGGTGATCCCGCTCGGGCCGGCGTTGATGTCGGTCTTGGCGTAGACGATCATCGTGTCGGCGTCGCCGCCGTTGGTGATCCACATCTTGGCGCCGTTGAGGACGTAGCGGTCGCCCTTCGCCTCGGCGCGCAGCTTCATGCTGACGACGTCCGAGCCGGCGTTGGGCTCGCTCATCGCCAGCGCGCCGACGTGCTCGCCCGAGACCAGCTTGGGCAGGTACTTCTCCTTCTGCTTCTGGTTGCCGTTGCGGTGCAGCTGGTTGACGGCGAGGTTCGAGTGCGCGCCGTACGAGAGGCCGACCGAGGCCGAAGCGCGCGAGACCTCTTCCATCGCGACGATGTGGGCGAGATAGCCGAGATCGCTGCCGCCGTATTCCTCCTTCACCGTCATGCCGTGCAGGCCGAGGGCGCCGAGCTTTTTCCAGAGGTCGGCGGGGAAGACGTTGTCGCGGTCGATGTCGGCGGCGCGCGGCGCGATCTCGTCGTCGGCGAACTGCTGTACCGAGTCGCGCAGCATCGCGATCGTCTCGCCCAGGTCGAACGCGAGTCCGGGTAGATGGGGCATGGCGAAGTCTCCTGATCTTGTCGGTGGCGAGCGCCAAGCTTAGCCGTCGGCCGAGTGCTCGGCTCATCCGGCCGCGCCGCTGCTGGCTAGGCGAGCGAGTCGACGGCGTGCGCCAGGCGCTCGATGTCGTCTCCGTCGTTGTAGACCTGAAGCGAGAGGCGCGCCCACAGCGCCTCGGCGCGCGCGATCACGGCGCACTCGATGCCGTGCTCGAACAGCAAGGCATCGCGCAGGCGCGAGGCGGTGGCGGCGTCGGCGGCGAAGCGCGCCGGCAGCGGCACGCTCACCATGCAGCCGACCATCGATTCGGGCGTCGTCCACGGCTGCCCCCAGCGCTGCGCCAGGCGCTCGGCGCTCTGCCAGGCGAGGCGGTGGTTGTACTCGCGCATCGCCGCGACGCCGAGCACGTCGCGCATGAAGTCGAGCCCGGCAGGCGCGGCGAGCCACGGCGACGGATCGCGCGTGCCGGTCCAGTCGAATTCCTGCAGCCAGTCGTCGTTCGTCACGCCCCACGAGATCACACCCGGATGGAGCGCGCCGCGCCGCCCGGGAGCGGCCCAGAGAACGCCGCAGCTGCGCGGCGCGAACGCCCATTTGTGCAGGTTGGCGACGTACCAGTCGACGCCGAGCGCGGCGATGTCGAGCGCAATCGCCCCCGGCGCATGGGCGCCGTCGACGAGCACCGGCACGCCGCGCGCGCGGCATGCCGCCGCCATCTCGGCGAGCGGCAGCACCAGCGCGGTCTCCGAGACGACGTGATCGAGCAGCGCCAGGCGCGTGCGTGGCGTGATCGCGCCCTCGACGGCGCGAACGAACTCGGCCGGATCGCGCGCCGGAAACGGCAGCAGCCACGGTGGCGACCGTCGCGCCGCGCTCGCGGGCGATGAACGCGGCCGCGCGGGCGACGCCGCCGTAGGCCTGGTCGTGGATCAGCAGCTCGTCGCCGGGCTGCCAGGGAAACGAACGCAGCACGGCGTTGACGCCGCTGCTGGCGTTGTCGACGAACGCCAGGCCGTCGCCGGCGACGCCGAGGAACGCGGCGACCCGCGCCGCGGCGGCGCGCAGGCGCGGCGCTTCCGGCGGCGGCGTGAGGCCGAGGTTCATCAGCTCGCGGATCATGAAGCGCGCCGGATGGCGCTCGATCTCGTCGAGGATCGCGGCGCGCGCGCGCATCACCGCCAGCGGCGTCACGCCGACGGTGCCGTGGTTGAGGTAGACGCCGCCGGGCTCGAGCGGGAAGTGCGCGAGCATCGCGCGGCCGAAGTCCGTGCATGCGTCGCTCAGCCGCGCGTCAGGCGCAGGCCGGCGTCGAGCAGCAGCACCTCGCCGGTGGTCTTGGCGGCGACGGCGCCGAGGAACCAGGCTGCGTCGGCGACGTCTTCGGGCGTGATCACGGCGTCGAGCGCGGAACGGGCGCGGTAGCTCTGCACCGTCGCCGCGTAGCGCTCGGCACCGAGCCCTTTCTGCATCCACGGCGTCTCGACCAGGCCGGGCGCGATCGCATTGACGCGGATCTGCGGTCCGAGCGCGCGCGCGAGCCCGATCGTCAGCGCGTTGAGCGCGCCCTTGCTCGCCATGTAGGCGAGCGACGAGCCGGTGCCCATCAACGAGGCGATCGACGAGACGTTGACGATGCCGGCGCCGGCCTGCGCCGCGAGCATCGGCTGCAGGGCGCGAACCATCTGGAACGCGCCGACGACGTTGACGCCGTAGATGCGCTGGAAGTCGTCGGCGTCGAGGCCGTCGAGCTCCTTGGCGGCGACGAACTTGGTCGTTCCGGCGTTGTTGACGAGGACGTCGGCGCGGCCGAAGCGGCGCTCGACCTCGGCCGCGAGGCGACGGCAATCGGCGTCGGCGGCGACGTCGGCGCGAACCACCAGCGCGGTCGCGCCGAGCTCGCGGCACTCGGCCGGCGACCGCCTCGGCCGGCGCCGCCTCGCGCGAGTAGTTGACGACGACGTCCCAGCCGCTTCGGGCATAGAGCCGGGCCGTCGCCGCGCCGATGCCCGATGACGAGCCGGTGACGACACAGACCTTGCGTTGTTCCATGGGCGCTTGCTCCGAAGGCGACCGGCCCATTGTGCCGAAGCGTCCTTCAGCCAGAGGATGACGCCGCCGATGCGGCGCGCGACGATGGCCGCCACTCGGATCCGGAGGTGCTGTCGTGAAAGCTCTCGTGTTGTCGCTCTCGATCCTGGTCGTTGCCTCGGCGTCGGCCCAGACGGTGCCGAAGGAATTCCCCGCCGACGGAACGACGTCGTCGGCCGCCGCGCTCAAGGAACGGTTCGCCGGCAAGATCTACGCGGCAACGCTCGCCGACGGCACGCAGTGGCGCATCGACTACAAGTCGAACGGCTATTTCTTCGTCGACACCAGCACCGGCTTTCACGGCACCGGCGACTGGCACACCGACGACGGCAAGCTGTGCTCGCGACTGCGCGGCGCCAACGCGTCGTGCAACGAGGTGCGCGAGGTCGGCGAGGTGATCTACCTCAAGCGCGACAGCGGCGAGGTGATCGCGTTGTCGCCGAAATAGCGCTCAGGCCCGCGGCGCAGCCGGCGTGCGCACGGCGTCGGCGAGCTGCTTGCGGCGCACTTCGCCCTGGCGGGTGAACATCCAGCCCGGGTACTCGGCCGGCAGCGCGCTCGCCGCGCCGAGGCGCGCCAGCTCGTCGGCGGAAAGCTCGACCTTGGTCGCGCCGATGTTGTCGGCGAGCTGCTCGGCCTTCTTCGCGCCGATGATCACGCTCGTCACCGCCGGCTGGTGCAGCAGCCAGGCGAGCGCGATCTGCGCCACCGAGACGCCGCGCTCGGTCGCGACTTCGCGCATCACATCGATGACGTCGAAGGCGCGCTCCTTGTCGACCGGCGGGAAATCGAACGTGGTGCGACGGTCGCCGGCCTCGCCTTTCTGGTCGCGGCCGTACTTGCCGCTCAGGAAACCGCCGGCGAGCGGGCTCCAGACCATCAGGCCGATGCCTTCGCTCTGCAGCATCGGCACCAGCTCGCGCTCGAGGTCGCGGCCGGCGATCGTGTAGTACGCCTGCAGGCTTTCGAAGCGCGCCAGGTTGAGCCGCTCGGCGATGCCGAGCGCCTTCATGATCTGCCACGCCGCCCAGTTCGAGACGCCGACGTAGCGCACGTGGCCGTGCTGGACCAGGTGTCGAGCGCGCGCACCGTCTCCTCGATCGGCGTCGCCGGATCGAAGCCGTGGATCTGGTACAGGTCGACGTGGTCGAGCTGCAGCCGGCGCAGGCTCTCCTTCAGCGCCGAGACGATGTGGCTCCGCGTCGCGCCGCGCTGGTTCGCGCCCGGGCCGGTCTCGCCGAAGACCTTGGTCGCGACGACGACGTTGTCGCGCGCCAGCTTGAGGTTCTTGAGCGCCTGGCCGGTGATCTCTTCCGAGCGGCCGGCGGCGTAGACGTCGGCGGTGTCGATGAAGTTGATGCCGGCGTCGACGGCGCTGCCGATGATCCGCTCGGCCTCGCCCTGCTGCAGCTGGCCGATCTTGCCCCACATGCCCTCCGCGCCGCCGCCGAAGGTCATGGTGCCGAGGCAGAGCTCGGAGACGAAGAGGCCGGTGCGGCCGAGCGGTTTGAGTTTCATGCGCCGATCATGGCATCGGCGCGCGGCGGCCGCTCAGCGCGCGCCGAACGCTGCGTTCTCGAACAGGTCTTTGTATTGACGCGGCTGCGAGCGCCAGTACTGGTGCGGCGCGACGACGCGGGCGCCGAGCTTCGGCGGCGGCGTGCCACGGCCAGCGCGGGTCGTACAGCATGGCGCGGGCGAGCGAGACCGCGTCGGCCTCGCCGCTGGCGATGATCGTCTCGGCCTGCTCGGGCTCGGTGATCAGGCCGACGGCGATCGTCGGCAGGCCGACCTCGGCCTTGACGCGCTGCGCGAACGGCACCTGGTAGCCCGGGCCGAGCGCGATCTTCTGCTGCGGCGAGACGCCGCCGCTCGAGACGTGGATCGCGGCGCAGCCGCGCGCCTTCAGCGCCTGCGAGAGCGCGACCGTGCCGTCGATGTCCCAGCCGCCGGGCACCCAGTCGGTCGCCGAGATCCGCGCCCAGACCGGGCTTGCCGGCCGGGAAGGCGGCACGGACGACGTCGAAGATCTCGAGCGGAAAGCGCATCCGGTTTTCGAGGCTGCCGCCGTATTCGTCGCTGCGCTGGTTGGCGATCGGCGACAGGAACTGGTGCAGCAGGTAGCCGTGCGCGGCGTGAATCTCGAGGCCGTCGAGGCCGAGCCGGGCGGCGCGCGTCGCGGCGCGGGCGAAGTCGGCGCGGATCTTCGCCAGGCCCGGTGGCGTCGAGGGCGATCGGCGCCTGCTCGGCGGGCGAATGCGGCACGGCCGACGGCGCGACCGCCGGCCACGAGCCCGGGCTCGCCGAGCGGCACCTGCGCGCCGCCTTCCCAGGGCGCGCGGCTCGACGCCTTGCGACCGGCATGGGCGAGCTGCATGCCGATCTTGATCGGCGAGTTGGCGCGCACCGCGGCGAGGACGCGCGCCAGCGCCGCCTCGTTGTCATCGGAATAGAGGCCGAGGTCGCCGGCGGTGATGCGGCCCTCGGCCGAGACCGCGGTCGCCTCGACGATCAGAAGGCCGGCGCCCGAGAGCGCGAGGTGGCCGAGGTGGATCAGATGCCAGTCGACGGCGGAGCCTTCGCTCGCCGAGTACTGGCACATCGGCGCGATGATGATCCGGTTGGCGAGCGCAAGCGGACCGATCTGAAAGGGCTCGAAGAGCTGGCTCATGGCACTGCGAGAAGGCTCGCGTCGTTGCGGTGCGGCGAGGATACGGCGCCGCGATGGTCGCTGCCGTGAGCGTCAGCGTCACCGGACCGCCAAGAAGGTCGCCGAAATCAGTGCGCCCGCTGCAGGCGCCGATAGGCGCTGAAATGGCGCACCGCCTGCTTCGCGTCGCCGAGCTGCTCGTGCAGGCGCGCGGCGTTGTAGTGCGCATCGGCGAGATCCGGCGCCAGGCGCAGGCTGGCGTGGTAGCTGGCGAGCGCCTCGGCCAGACGGCCCTGGTCCTCGAGCGCGATCGCGCGGTTGAAGTGGAGCAGCGCCTCGTCGGGATGGCGGCGCAGCGCCTCGTCGTAGAGCGCCACCGCCTCGTCGCAGCGACGGCCTTCGCACAGCAGCGCGCCGAGGTTGAGATAGGCGTCGGCGTGATCGGGGTCGAGCACCAGCACCTGGCGATACGCCGCCTCGGCGCCGCGCCGGTCGCTCGCCTCGAGCGCTTCGCCGCGGCTGAAGACGGCCGCGGCATCGTCGCGCAGCGGCGCGGCGTAGGGGCGAGCGCGGCCGCCGGCGTCGGCATCGACCGGACGCGGCGGCGCTTCGCCGCCACGGGACGCGCTGCAGGAACGCGACCGTTCCCTTGGCCGGCGCGAGCTCGAAGTCCATCACCAGCTGGCCCGAGTCGGCGTGCCACTGCGAGCGGCCGTCGCGCACCGTGACGTCGTTGCCGACCGCGGTGATGCGCAGGCCGGTGAGCGGCAATTCGGCCGGCAGCGTCGCGCGCAGCTTTCTCAGCGCGGCGAGGATCTTGCGCGGCGAGATCTGCGCCGCCTGCAGCTCGACCGCGGTGCGCAGCAGGACGACGTCCTGGAACGTGAACCGGTATTCGTTCTTCGGGCCGCGGCTCGGAACGACGAACCCCGCGGAAATGAGGCCGCCGATGACGCTGCGCGAAAGGCCGAGCATCTCCTGGATGCTGCGGATCGTGTAGGTGCTCGCGTGCGCCCCCTCGATCACTTCCTCGCCCGCGCGCGTGCCGGGGCAGCCACCGCGTCTTCGACCTTGGCGGCGCGCTTGACGCCCTTGCGCTCCTTGGCCGCCTCGACCGGCGCCGGCTCGGCCGCGGCGCCGCGGCCTTGGCGCGGTGTCGCGCTTGGCCTTGCCCGCGCTCTTGGCGCCCAGGCTCGCGCGCAGCGCTTCGACCAGGTCGATCACCTGCGCCCCGGCCTGCGGCTCGTGCGGCTCGGCGGCGACGATGTGCTTGCCGGCGATCTTCTCGTCGATCGCGGCGAGGATGCGCTTCTTCTCCTCGTCCTCGAACATCGTCGGGTCGTAGGTGTCCTCGGAGATCTGCTCGATCAGCTGCATCGCCAGCTTGAGCTCGGCCGGCGAGACCGTGACCTTCTCGATGTCGAGCTCCTTCATCGAGCGCACTTCGTCGGCGTAGAGCAGCTGCTGCAGCACCAGGCCGTCTTCGGCCGGGCGCACCTGGACCACGTACTGCTTGGCCTTCCACGCCCACTTGGCGAGCGCGCAGCGGCCGCTCGGCGCGCATCGCCTCGATCAGCAGGTTGTACGGCTTGCCGCCGCGCTTGTCGGGGGCGAGGTAGTAGGCCTTGTCGTAGAAGATCGGGTCGATCGCCGTCGCCGGAATGAAGGCGACGATGTCGATCGTGTGGCTCGGGCTTTCCTGCAGCGCCTTCAGCTCGTCGGGCTGGAAGATGACGAAGCGGTCCTTCTCGAACTCGTAGCCCTTGACCATCTCCGCGCGCTCGACGACGGTCTGGTCCTTCTCGGAGATGTACTGCTGCTTCAGGCGCGAGCCGTCCTTGGCGAGCATGTTCATGCGCACGGTCGCCGCGCTCTCGGTCGCCGAATAGAGCTTGACCGGGATCGAGACCAGACCGAAGGACAGCGAAAGCGAGGCGATGGATCGCGCAGCCATGGATGTTCCTTGTTTCGCCGCTTCGGGGCGTGCCCTGCGCGGCGGGACGGGCGAGCATACGGTCAAGACCCAAGCGCTTGTCACGCCGACCGTTGCAAATCCGCCGCTCGCTTCAGCCCAGCGTTTTCATCGCCGACGTCGAGCGTCTGCCGCTTCTTCCAGTAGCCGGCCCAGGGATCGCCCTGCTCGAAGCTGAGGTATTCGCGCGCCGTCGCGATGGTCCATTGCGCGCCGCCCTTGAGGGCCATCAGCTGCTCCCACGCCACCGGCATCGAGACGCCGAGGCCGGGCCGCGAGCGCGCCGAGAACGCCGCCGCGGTGGTCTGGCCGTGGCCGTTGCTCAGGTAGTCGACGAAGATCCGGCCGACCCGGTTGCTGCCGCCGCTCTTGGCGACGAAGCGCTGCGGAATCGTCCGCGCCAGGTGCTGCACGACCGCCTGCGAAAACGCCTTGACCGTGACGTAGTCGAGCTTCGGCGCGAGCGGCACGACGACGTGCAGGCCCTTGCCGCCGCTCGTCTTGAGCCAGCTCTCGAGCGCCAGCTCGGTCAGCATCGCGCGCATCAGGTGCGCCGCCTCCTGGACCTGGGCCCAGGCCGACGCCTTCGCCGGGATCGAGGTCGAAGACCATGCGGTCGGGCCGGTCGATGTCCTTCGCGGTCGAGTTCCAGGTGTGGAACTCGATCGTGTTCATCTGCGCCGCGGCGAGCAGCGCGTCGGCGCTGTCGACCGCGAGCAGCGCCGAATGATTCGGCCAGAGCGAGCGGTCGAGCTCGCGCAGGCCGGGCATCCGCGTCTCGGGATGCTTCTGGAAGAACAGCTCGCCGGCGATGCCCTTGCGGCGCGCGCACGAGCGACACCGGCCGGTCGGCGAGATGCGGCAGGATGCGCTCGGCGACGCTCTCGTAGTAGCGCACGAGATGCGAGCTTGGTCAGGCCGGTCGAGGGATCGATCACCCGGTCCGGGTTCGTGACCTTGACGCTCGCCGCGCGGCTTGGCCGCGGCGCTCGCGCCGGCGGCGGCCGCGGCCGGCGCCTCGCGCGCGATCTCGCGCGTCACCGAGCGCGCCGGCGTGTCGCTGCGCAGGCCCTGGAACACCGCATGGCGGATGTGGCCGTCGGGCGTCCACTCGCGAAACGAGACCTCGGCGACGAGCTCGGGCTTGACCCAGCGCTCGCCGCCGGCGGTGCGCCGCGACCAGCGGCCGGGCTGGATCGTCGCCGCGTCGAACAGCGGCTTGGTCGACCTCGAGCGCGCGCAGCCGCGCGTGCAGCGCATGGCCGGTGCGCGCGTTCCAGCCGGTGCCGACGTTGCCGGCGTAGGTCAGCACCTTGCCCTCGTAGTAGCCGAGCAGCAGCGAGCCGACCTCGGCCGCGGCGTTGGCGCGATCGGTGAAGCCGCAGACGACGAACTCCTGGCGCAGCGAGCACTTGAGCTTGAGCCAGGTCTCGCTGCGTCGCCGAGACGTAGGGCGCGTCGGGGCGCTTGATGATGATCCCTTCCATCTGCATGCTCGCCGCGGCCTCGAGCATCTGCGCCGGCGTCGCCGGAAAAGTCTGGCTGAAGCGGATCCGCTCGCCGTCGGCCGGCGCGACGAGCGACTGCAGCAGCGCCCGGCGCGACGCGAGCGGCACCTTGCGCAGGTCGCGGCCGCCGTGGAACGGCAGGTCGAAGACGAAGTACTCGATCGCGTCGCTCGCCGCCGTGTCGATCGCGTTCTGCAGCGCGTTGAACTCGGGAACGCCGGCCTCGCCCATGACGACGATCTCGCCGTCGAGCCAGCGCCGAGTCGATGCCGAGCGCCTCGATCGCGGCGGCGAGCGACTTCATCTTGCCGGTCCAGTCGTGGCCGCCGCGGGTGATCAGCTTCGCCTTGCCGCCGCTCGATGCGCGCCATCAGCCGGTAGCCGTCGAACTTGGTCTCGACGATCCAGTCGCCGCTCGGCGGCGTGGCGACGAGCGTCGCCAGCTGCGGCTCGAGCTTGGCCGGCAGCGCTGCGACGACGGCGGCGGAGAGATCGGGCGCGGCGTCGGCGTCGCCGCGCCGCGCCGCCGCCGCGCCGCGCGGCTCGCGCGCCTCGACCGGGCCGAGCGGATGGGCGACGACGCTGTCGGGAAGCGCGGCGATCACGTCGTAGTCGGCGCTGGCGCGCGCCCACTCGTCCTTCTTCTTGAACAGCATCCACGGGTCCTGCTTGTCGCCCGGCTTGGCGATTCGCACCAGCTCCCAGAGGCCGGCGAGCTTTTCGCCGTGCAGGCGAAAGACGAGCTTGCCTTCGGCCATGCCGGCGCGCGGATCGCCGACCGGCTCCCAGGTGCCGCGGTCCCAGACGATGACCGTGCCGGCGCCGTACTGCTTCTTCGGGATCGTTCCCTCGAAGCCCGCGTAGTCGAGCGGATGGTCCTCGACGTGGATCGCCATCTGCATCTTCTTCGGATCGAACGACGGCCCCTTCGGCACCGCCCAGCTGAGCAGCACGCCGTCGAGCTCGAGGCGGAAGTCGTAGTGCAGGCGACTCGCCCAGTGCTTCTGGATCACGAACGAGAGCGCCGCGGCGCGCGGCGCGCCGCTCGCCGGCGAGGCCGCGCCGGTCGGCTCGGACGTGACCTTGAAGTCGCGCTTTTGCCGGTAGCGCTGCAGCGGCGCTTCAGCCATCACGCACCGCCCGAGGTCAGCGCCGCAGCGGCGCGGCGGACGATCTCGTCGGGCGACAGCTCGATCGCGCACCCGGACGACGTCGCCTTCATCGGCGCCCGGAGGCTCGAGCGTCTGCAGCTGGCTGGCGAGCAAGGTGCTCGGCATGTAGTGGCCGGTGCGCGTCGCCATCCGCGCTTCGATCAGCGCCGCCGGGCCGTCGAGGAAGACGAAGCGCACGCCCGGCGCGGCGGCGCGGATGCGATCGCGGTAGGCGCGCTTCAGCGCCGAGCACGCGATCACGATGCCCTGCGGATACCGCGCGACGTCGCCGAGGCACGCGCCGATTCGGTCGAGCCACGGCCAGCGATCGTCGTCGGTCAGGGCGATGCCGGCGCGCATCCGCGCCACGCTCGCCGGCGTGTGCAGGCTGTCGCCGTCGATGAAGGCGAGGCCGAGCGCCGCGGCGATGCCGGCCGCGACGGTCGACTTGCCCGAGCCCGACACGCCCATGACGACAACGGCGACCCGAGCAGACCGGGCGTCAGCGGATGGCTTCATCGGCCGAGAGGATAGAGCGCCGGCACGCTCGCGGCATCAGCGCTCGAGGCGCGCCGCTCGAAGCGCCAGCGCCTCTCGGCGCCCGACCTTGACGTGGTGCACCAAGCCGGCATCGGCCGCCTGAGCAGTCCGGCAGCACGCCCGACAGCGCGCTCTCCACTTCTCCTACAGCTCCGGTCGGAACCGCACTCCACCATGGGGACTCACACGATCAGGAGCACACCATGCTGAAGCAAAAAATCCTCTCCAGCCTCGTCGCGCTAGCGCTCGGCGCCAGCGGCGCGGCGTTCGGCCAAGGCAGCCCGTGGCCGCAAGATGCGCGCCAAGCGCAGGAAAGCAACCGTCAGGCGAACGAGCGGGCGGCGCAAAGAGGCCAGGCCGATCGCAGCAACCACGGCGACCCGCACGCCTACCAGCGATCGACGACAACCACGGCAACAGCTACCACGGCGACCGGCACGGTGCGCGGCGCCGGTCCCGACCATGCCTGGTATCGCGGCGACCGCCTGCCGGCGGAGTACAACAGCCGCTATTACGTTGTCGACGACTGGCGCGGCCATCACCTGAGCGCGCCGCCGCGCGGCTACCACTGGGTCCAGGCCGGCAACGACTACGTGCTCGCCGCGATCGCGACCGGGGTCATCGCCTCGATCCTGCTCAACCACTAGCGCGGGTCATTCGACCTTCGCGCCCGAGTCCTTGACGACCTTCGCCCACTTGGCGATCTCGGCGCGCTGATACGCGGCGAGCTCGTCGGGGCTCGAGCCGACCGGGTCGAGGCCGACCTCGGCGAGCTTCTTCGCGATCTCGGGCGAGGCGAGGATCTTCTTCACCTCGGCCTGAAGCTTGTCGACGATCGGCCGCGGCGTTCCCGCAGGCGCGAAGAGCGCGAACCACGACACCGCCTCGAAGCCGGGCAGTCCCTGCTCGGCGATGGTCGGGATCTCGGGCGCCGCCGGCGAGCGCTGCCGCGCTCGTCACGCCGAGCGCGCGGAGCTTCCCCTCCTTCACCAGCGGCAGGCTCGACGGCATGTTGTCGAACATCATCGTCACCCTGCCGCCGAGCACATCGGGAATCGCGGTGGCGCGGCCCTTGTACGGGATGTGCGTCATGTCGATCCCGGTCATCGTCTTGAACAGCTCGCCGGAGACGTGGATCGAGGTGCCCGACCCCGACGACGCGAACGTCATCTTGCCTTCGCGCTTGCCGAGGGCGATGAACTCGGGCAAGGTCTTCGCCGGCACGTCGTTGTTGATCGACGAGCAGGTTCGGCGTCGTCGCCAGCAGCGTGATCGGCGCGAAGTCCTTGACCATGTCGTACGGCATCTTGGCGTAGAGCGCGCCGTTGATGGCGTGCGTGCCGACGGTGCCGACGACGATCGTCAGGCCGTCGGGCGGCGCCTTGGCGACGAAGTCGGCGCCGGTGTTGCCGCCGGCGCCCGGCTTGTTGTCGATCAGCACCGGCTGGCCCCAGGTCGTGGCGAGGCGATCGCCGATCAGCCGGGCGAGGATGTCGGGCGCGCCGCCCGGCGTGAAGGTGACGACGATGTGCATCGGCTTGCCGGGAAAGCCGGCCGCGGACTGGGCAGGCACGCCCGGCGCGGCCAGAAGGAGGCTGGCGGCGCACGCGGCGGCAGCGCCCAGGCGGGCAATCGTTCGACTCATGTCGGGGGTTCCAAACGCAAGAAGAGTCCAGGAGCAACGCGAGACGAGGGGCGATTCATTATTCGTTGCCGGCGCCACGGCCCGGCGGCGGGTTTTCCCAGAGAAGGCATCATCGATGGCAGCAGGAGACCGACGTTGTCCATGACCCCCGCCCTTCGCGCCGCGCTCGCCGCTGCCCTTGCCCTCGGCGCGCTCTGCCGGCTGCGGGATCTTCAAGGACAACGAACAGACCGTTGCGACCATCAATGCCCGGGCCCTCGGCATGCCCGTCGGCGAGTTCTTCGACCGCTACGGCCGGCCCGAGCAGCGCCGCGAACTCCCCGACAACACGCTGCAGTTCGTCTGGGTCTCGGCGCGCGACTCGCCGACCGGGTTCGCCGGCGTCGATGACCGCATCTGCAGCTTGCGCATTTCCGCCGACGCGCGCGGTCGCATCAGCGGCTTCGAGGTCATGTACGACGGCCAGGGCAAGACCAGGTTGTCGCGCTGCGCCGAGATCTTCGACGCCGCAAAGCCTTGACGACGACGCGCCTCAGGCGCCGAGCAGCGCCTTGAGGTAGCCGATCTCGATCACCATGAACGCGCCGAGCGCGCAGCTGAACACGCCCACCAGCGCGGCCATCGCGTGGTGCAACCGTGTCAGGTACGCCGACGACAGCCGCAGCGGCACGGCGATGACCACCGACAGCAGCGCCATGCCGGCGATCGAGCCGACCCCGAACAGGGCGATGTAGCCGACGCCGAGCCCGAGCGACGGAACCGTCCGCAGCGTCAGCAGCACCAGCGCGGCCGAGCCCGCCAGGCCGTGCATCATGCCGACCGCGAGCGCGCGCAGCGGCCAGCGCGCGGCGTGTGCGTGGCGATGCGCCGATTCGGCGTGCGCGCCCTCGCCGCGGTGACTGTGCGCATGGACATGCGCGGTGTGCGGCTCGTGACGGTGGACGTGGAAATGGATCCGGTCGCGGGCCAGGCGGCGCAGGACGTCGGCGCCGAGGATGAACAGCATCACGCCGACGGCGGTCTCGAGCGCCTGCTCGAGACCGGGCGAGATCGCCTGGTCGAGCAGCAGCACCGCGCCGCCGAACAGCACCAGCGTCAGCGTGTGGCCGACGCCCCAGGCAAGGCCCTGGCGCAGCGTCTGCGCGAGCGAGCTCTGCCGGGTCGCGAGCGTGGCGACGGCGGCGAGGTGGTCGGCCTCGGTCGCGTGCTTCATGCCGAGCAGCAGGCCGACGACGAGGATCGAGAGCGCGGTCATGTCTGGCGGGCGGCATGGGTCAGGCCGGCGAATCTAGCACCGCATCCGGCGCGCGCCTCACAATGATTCATGGCCAGCAGCACTTCCCGCGGCGGTGCCGGCGATGTCGTCATCGTCGGCGCCGGCATCGGCGGCCTGACGCTCGCGCTCTGCCTCGACCACGCCGGCATCGCCTGCCGCGTCTACGAGGCAGCGGCCGACATGGCGCCGCTCGGCGTCGGCATCAACGTCCTGCCGCACGCGAGCGCGGAGCTCGACCGCGCTCGGCGTTCTCGGCGAGCTCGAGCGGCGCGCGGTGATCACGCGCGAAGCGGCGTTCTTCAACCGCTTCGGCCAGCACGTCTACAGCGAGCCCGCGGGTCGCTGGGCCGGTCACGACGTGCCGCAGCTCTCGATCCACCGCGCCGACCTGCAGGCGGTCCTGCTCGCCGCGGCCCGCGAGCGGATCGGCGCGGAGCGGATCGTCCTCGGCCACGCCTGCGTCGGCGTCGATCCGCTCGGCGACGATCGCGTGCGGCTGCGCCTGCGCGGGCCGAACGGGCGAGGCGCTCGACCCGGTCGAAGGCAGCGTCGCCGTCGCCTGCGACGGCATCCACTCCGCCCTGCGCAAGCAGCTCTATCCCGACGAAGGCCCGCCGCGCTGGTCGGGCGTCAACATGTGGCGCGGCGTCGTGCCGCATGCGCCGTTCCTGAGCGGCGCGACGATGGTCCGCGCCGGCTGGCTCTCGGTCGGCAAGATGGTGATCTACCCGATCAGAAACGACGTCGACGGCCGCGGCCGCCAGCTCGTCAACTGGGTCGCCGAGCTCGAATGCGCGGAGCCGGTGCGACGCGACTGGACAGCGCGCGGCAGCCTCGACGATTTCTATCCGCGCTTTGCCGACTGGCGTTTCGACTGGCTCGACGTCGCGGCGCTGATCCGCGCGACCGAGACCGTGCTCGCCTACCCGATGGTCGACCAGGACCCGCTGCCGCGCTGGAGCTTCGGCCGCGTCACGCTGCTCGGCGACGCGGCGCATCCGATGTACCCGCGCGGCTCGAACGGCGCCGGCCAGGCGATCCTCGACGCGCGCTGCCTCGCCGACCAGCTCGCGCGTCATGGCATCGGCGCCGAAGCGCTGGCCGCGTACGACCGGGTCCGCAACCCGGCCACGGCCAAGGTCGTTCTCGCCAACCGCAGCACGCCGCCCGATACGATCCTGCGCGAGGTGCACGAGCGCTCGGGCGACAAGCCGTTCGCGCGCATCGAAGACGTCGTCTCGCGCGCCGAGCTGGCGCAGATCGCCGACAACTACAAGCAGGTCGCCGGCCTGCGTACCGAAACCGCGCAAGCCAGATCGCCGCAAACGAAAGGATCCTCGTCGTGATGTCTGCTCCCCGCTGGCGGCGCCGCCGCGTCGCCGCATCGATCGCCGCCGGCGCGCTCGCCCTGCTCGCTCGCGGTGTCGCCCGGGCGCAGCAGGCGTGGCCCGGCAAGCTGGTCCGGATCATCGTTCCCTACACGCCGGGGACCGGCATGGACATCCTGGCGCGCACGCTCGGCCCGCATCTCGGCAGCGCGTGGGGCCAGGCGATCGTCGTCGACAACCGGCCCGGCGCCTCGGGCAACCTCGGCGCCGCGGCGGTCGCGAAAGCGCCGCCCGACGGCCTGACGCTGCTGATGGGCGTCAACACGCTGATCATCAATCCGGCGCTGTACGCGAACATGAGCTACGACCCGCTCAAGGACCTGGCGCCGATCGGCCTCTGCGCGACCGGCTCGTTCCTGCTCGTCGCCAGCGCCGCGGCGAAGATCAGGTCGGTCGACGAGCTGGTCAAGGCGGCGCGCGCCAAGCCCGGCGCGCTCGACTACGCCTCGCCCGGGATCGCGACGCCGCATCACATGGCGATGGAGCTGTTCAAGCTCGAGGCCAAGGTCTCGATCACGCACATTCCGTTCTCGGGCACCGCCGGCGCAGTCAGCGCGCTGCTCGCCGGCGACGTGCCGCTGATGTTCCTGCCGGTGCACGTCGCGATGGCGCAGGTCAAGGGCGGCCGGCTGGTCGTTCTCGCCGCCGCCGGCGCGCATCGCTCGGCGCTCGCGCCCGACGTGCCGACGCTGGCCGAGCTCGGCTATCGGCGGCGTCGAGGCCGACCTGTGGTACGGCATGCTCGCCCCCGCCGGCACCGCGCGCGAGATCATCCTGAAGGTCAACGCCGACATGACGCGCGCGCTGGCGCTCGCCGAGGTCAGGAGCGCGCTCGCCGCGCAAGGCATGGAGGTCGCGCCGAGCTCGCCCGAGGAGATGGCGGCGCTGATGCGCAGCGACGCCGCGCGCTGGGCGGCGGTCGTCAAGCGCGCCGGCATCAAGGCTGAATGACCGCGCAAGGATCGCGCGAGAGACGCTCGAAGGAGCCACCATGAACGACGCCACTGCCGCGCTGCCCTGGCCGGCGCTTCACTACATCGCCTGGCGCGATACCGCCGAGACGCTGCAGCGCTGGACCCAGATCGTCGGCAAGGTCCGCCTCGCCCTCACGCCCTGGCTCAACCACGGCTGGCACGTGCCGCTCTACGTCACCGCGCGCGGCCTCGGCACGTCGGCGATCCACGTCGGCGACGGCGCGGTCGAGATCGACTTCGACTTCGTCGACCACCGCCTGGTCGTTCGCGCCTCGGGCGCGCCCGAGCGCGGCTTCGCGCTCGCGCCGATGTCGGTCGCGGCGTTCTACCGACGCGTGATCAGCGAGCTTGCCGCCGCCGGCGTCGAGGTGGCGATCAACGTCATGCCGAACGAAGTCGCCGAGCCGATCCCGTTCCCCGAGGACACGCGCCACGCCGCCTACGACGCTGCCGCGGCCAACGCGTTCTGGCGCGCGCTGGTTCGCGTCGACCGCGTCTTTCATCACTTCCGGACCGCGTTCCTCGGCAAGGCGAGCCCGGTTCATTTCTTCTGGGGCAGCTTCGACCTCGCGGTGACGCGTTTCTCGGGTCGACCGGCGCCGCTGCATCCCGGCGGCATTCCCGGCCTGCCCGACGCGGTCACGCGCGAGGCCTATTCGCACGAGGTGAGCAGCGCCGGCTTCTGGCCCGGAAGCGCCGCCTATCCGCAGGCCGCGTTCTATTCGTACGCCTATCCGACGCCGACCGGCTTCGCGCAGGCGGAGATCGATCCGCCCGGCGCGGTCTGGTCGAAGGACATGGGCGAATGGTTGCTGCCGTACGAGCTGGTTCGCGCCGCGCCCGACCCGGAATCGCTCCTGCTCCGCTTCCTGCAGTCGACCTATCGTGCCGCCGCATGGCTCGGCAGCTGGGATCCGGCGCTCGAATGCGAGCTCGGCGTGGCGCGTCGCCCGCGCCCGGTCGCCGCAGGACAGGCAAAGGCCGCTTGGCGAGACTCCCAATAGCGGGCCGCCCGGCAGGCGCCCAGAATGCGCCGATTCGAACCATATACAGGAGACGATGATGGCGATCAACAGACGCGAATGGATGCGCGGCATGGCCGCCGCGGGCATGGCGCCGATGGCGGGCGGCGCCTGGGCCCAGGCCGGCACGCTCAAGATCTCGCACCAGTTCCCGGGCGGCAGCGTGACCGAAGGCGACTTTCGCGATCGCCTGTGCCGACGCTTCGCTGCCGACATCGAAAAGAACAGCAACGGCGCGCTCAAGGCGGCGGTCTATCCCGGCTCGTCGCTGATGAAGACCAACGCCCAGTTCTCGGCGCTCCGGAAAGGCGCGCTCGACATCAGCCTCTATCCGCTTTCCTACGCCGGCGGCGAAGTGCCCGAGACCAACATCGGCCTGATGCCGGCGCTGGTGCCGAGCTACGAGGTCGGCGCCGCCTGGAAGACCGGCGAGGTCGGCCGCATGCTGACCAAGACGCTCGACGAAAAAGGCATCGTCGTCCTGAGCTGGATCTGGCAGGCCGGTGGCGTCGCCAGCCGCGCCACGCCGCTGGTCCAGCCCGACGATGCCAAGGGCCTGAAGGTGCGCGGCGGCAGCCGCGAGATGGACCTGATGCTGAAGGCCGCAGGCGCCTCGGTGATCTCGCTGCCGTCGAACGAGATCTACGCGGCGATGCAGACCGGCGCGATGGACGCGGCGATGACCTCTTCGACCAGCTTCATCTCGTTCAAGCTCGAGGAGATCGCCAAGAACCTGACCAGCGGCCGCAACAAGGCGTACTGGTTCATGTTCGAGCCGCTGCTGATGTCGAAGGACATCTTCGCCAAGCTGCCCAAGGCGCAGCAGGACATCATCATGGCCGCCGGCGCCGATCAGGAGAAATTCGCCACCGAAGCCGCCAAGGCCGACGACAAGATCGCCGCCGACGTCTACGCCAAGGCCGGCGCGAAGGTGTTCGACCTCGACGAGGCGACCGTCCGCAAATGGCAGGCGATCGCCCGCGAGACCGCGTGGAAAGACTACGGCGAGCGCGGCGAGACCTCGGCCGCGCTGTTGAAGGCGGCGCAAAAGCTGCTCGCGTGAGCGAACCTTCGGGCGCCGGGATCGGGCCCGGCGCGCCGATCGACGCCGCGCTGCTGGCCGCCGGCGCGGCGAGTCTGCCGCCGGCCTCGGCAGCGCCGGCGCCGCCGCCGGCATCGATCCGGCGACGCCGCGCCTGCTCTGCCGCTGGCGCGCGCGCTGGCGCTGGCCAACCGGGCAGTGGTCGGCTTCGGCATGCTGGCGCTGCTCGCCGCCTCGCTCGTGCTGACCTCGAGCGTGGTCACGCGCTACCTCTACAAGTCGTCGACCGACTGGCAGGACGAGACCGCCGTGTTCCTGCTCGTCGGCGCGACCTTTCTCTGCGGCGCGTTCGTGCAGTCGATCCGCGGCCACGTCGGCATCGAGGCGCTGGCGCACGCTGCTCTCGAAGCGAGTCGACGCCGTGCGCCGCGCCGCGGTCGATCTGCTCTGCCTCGCCTTCTGCAGCCTGTTCGCGTGGAAGTCGTGGACGCTGCTGCGCGAGGCCTGGGTCGACGGCCAGACGACCTCGTCGTCGTGGGCGCCGCCGCTCTGGATCCCGTACCTGCTGATGACGCTCGGCATGACGCTGCTGGCGCTGCAGTTGCTGGTGCACTTGGCGGCGAGCGTCAACCGGATGCGCGCCCTCGCCGGAAGCCGCTGATGTCGATGCTCGCCCTCGGGCTGACGTTCGGCCTGGTCACGCTCCTCTTCATGATGTCGGGCGCGCCGATCGCGTTCGCGCTCGGCAGCGTCGCGGTGCTCTTCATGGCGCTCTTCATGCCGGCGGCCTCGCTCGACACGATCACCCAGAACGTCTACGAGGAGATGGCGAGCATCACGCTGCTGTCGATCCCGCTCTTCATCCTGAAGGGCGCGGCGATCGGCCGCTCGCGCGCCGGCCAGGACCTTTACGCCGCGCTGCACGCTTGGATGAGCCGCGTTCCCGGCGGCCTCGGCATCGCCAACGTATTCGCCTGCGCCCTGTTCGCGGCGATGGCCGGATCGAGCCCGGCGACCTGCTCGGCGATCGGCTCGGCCGGCATCCCCGAGATGCGAAAGCGCGGCTACTCGCCGGGCTTCGCGGCCGGCATCATCGCCGCCGGCGGCACGCTCGGCATCCTGCTGCCGCCGTCGATCACGATGATCCTGTACGCGGTCGCCGCCGAGCAGTCGCTCGGTCGGCTCTTCCTCGCCGGCATCGGCCCGGGGCTGCTGCTGGTCGAGCTTGTTCGCCGCCTACGCGGCCTTGCGCTGGCGCCGCGAGCACCGCAACGCGACCGCCGCGCACGCCTCCTTCGGCACCGGCTCGGCGCTGCTCGACGACGAGCGCTTCACGCTGCGCCAGAAGGTCGAGATGCTGCCGCGCGTGCTGCCGTTCGTGATCCTGCTGATCGGCGTGATGGTCGCGCTCTACGGCGGCTTCGCGACGCCGTCCGAGACCGCCGGCCTCGGCGCCCTGCTCGCACTGGTCCTGATCGCCGTCGTCTACGGCGTCTGGCGCGTTCGCGACGTGGCGCCGATCCTGTCGGCGACGCTCAAGGAATCGACGATGCTGATGTTCATCATCGGCATGTCGCTGCTGTTCTCGTACGTGATGAGCTACCTGCACATCAGCCAGTCGACGGCGCAATGGATCGTCGCGCTGCAGCTGTCGAAGTGGCTGCTGCTGGCGGCGATCCTGTTCCTGGTGATCGTCCTCGGCTTTTTCCTGCCGCCGGTGAGCATCATCCTGATGACCGCGCCGATCGTCCTGCCGCCGCTCAAGGCCGCCGGCTTCGACCTGGTCTGGTTCGGCATCCTGATGACGATCGTGATGGAGGCCGGACTGATCCATCCGCCGGTCGGCCTGAACCTGTTCGTGATCAAGAACATCGCGCCCGACATCACGCTCGGCGAGATCATCCGCGGCGTCTTGCCGTTCGTCGCCCTGATGTTCCTCGCCGTGCTCCTGATCTGCATCGCTGCCGCAGATCGCGACGGCGCTGCCCGATGCGGTGATGGGCGCGCCGCCGCCGCCGCGCTAGCGGCCGGCGATCTCGTCGGCGAGCGCACCGGCGCCGTAGATCTTGCGCAGCGCCTCGAGGATGAGGCTGCTGTGGACGGCGACGGTGCGGTTGACCCGCTCGTCGAATGCGAACGAGCCGCCGAGCGACAGCAGGTTGCCGTCGAACACGAGGCCGACGATTTCGCCGTCGCGATTGAGCATCGGGCTGCCGGAGTTGCCGCCGATGATGTCGTTGCTGCTGACGAAGTTCATCGGCAGCGCGGGATCGATCCGCTCCCTGGCCGCGAACCACGACGCCGGCAGCGCGAACGGCTCGGCGCCGGTCTGGCGCTCGTAGATCCCGGCGACGCGCGTGAAAGGCGCGACCGCGACGCCGCCCTCGACCCAGCCCTTCACTTCGCCGTACGACAGGCGCAGCGTGAACGTCGCGTCGGGGTAGGCGCCGGGACCGGACTGCGCGAAGCGCGCCTGCGCGATCAGCTCGCCGTTCTTCATCTCGATCGAGTCGACCTGGTTCTCGTAGCGCTTGCGCGCCGCGCGCGCCGCCGGGTCGAGGGCGAGCGCGAAACGGATGAACGGATCGCTCGAGCGCTGGATCGCCTCCTGGCCGCCGTCCCAGAGCGCACGGCGCACGTCGATGTTCGCCAGCGTCGTTCCGGCGACCAGGCGCTCGGCGACCTGCCGGGGCGACTCCTTGCCGAGCGCCTGCTTCACCGACCGGATGGTCGGCGCCGAGCCGCTCGCGCATCTTGGTCAGCGCCCAGGCGAGCTTGGTCTTCTCGAAGTCGGGCGAAATCGGCGCCGGCGAAAAGAGCTCCTGCTCGACTTCGGTCCGGCGCGCGTCGGCGAACTCGGGCAGCCGGTCGGCGTCGGGTTTCGGGCGCTCGGCGGCGCCGCGCACCAGGCGCCGGGCGATGCTGAAGTACTCGCTGCTGTAGCTGCGCGTCCCTTCGATCAGCTCGTATTCGCCGGCGAGGTCGCGGTAGTCGGCCTGCGCCTTCTCGATCGCAGTCCAGGCGCCGGCGGTGCTCGCCCGCAACGAAGCGTCGGCGTTCACGAACGCCTTCAAGGCCTCCTCTTCGGCACGCTTGCGCCGCATCAGCTCGGGGTCGCGCAACGCCAGCGTCTCGCCCTTCAGCAGCTTGTAGCGGTTGTCGATGCCGAGCAGCGTCGAGTCGGCGAAGCGCCGGAACTCCGGTCCCTGCTCGCCGTATTGCTCGAGCACGCCGCGCATACTCGGCGATGCGCACGAAGGTGTCCGGCATCTTCACTTCGCGCAGCGTCTCGAGCTGGGCGACGGTGAGCTGGCGATCGGTGCCGCCCGGATGGCCGACGACCAGCGTCAACTCGCCCGCCGCGGCGCCCTTGGCGCTGAACGGAAACCAGTCGGCGACGGCCGCCGGCTTGCCGTTTTCGTAGACGCGCAGGAAGGCGGCATCGAGCGCGTAGCGCGGGAAGTCGAAGTTGTCGGGATCGCCGCCGAAATCGGCGATCGCGTCTTCCGGAGCCCAGACCAGGCGCGTGTCGCTGAAGCGGTGATAGCGGTAGATCTGGTAGATGCCGCCGCGATACAGGCTGACGAGATCGCAGCGGATCGTCGCCCCGTCCCCTCCCTCGCAGGCTGCGGTGAGGCGTGCCCGGACCGCGTTCTGGGCACGCTTGAAGTCCTCGCCGTCGAGGCCGCGCGTCGCCGCCACCACGGTCGCGGTGACGTCGCTGACCTGCTCGAGACGGTTCAGCTCCATCGCGGGACAGCGCCGCTCGGCGGCGCGCGTGGCGGCGTGGAAACCGTCGCGGGCAAGGTCGCGCCGCGCGGTGGACAGATCTCGCAGGCAGCTTCGGACGCAGTGGTGATTGGTCATCACCAGGCCCTGACGACGACACGAACGAGCCCGAGCAACCGCCAGCCAGGCGAACCGCCGATCGCATCACGTGCTGCACCCAAGCGTCGCTCGGCGCAAAGCCGTATTCGGCCTGCATCTTTGCGCGCGGCAGGTTGTCGAGCGTCCACATCCCCTCGGCCGCGAAGGCGAGAGGCGGTGCGACAAGAAGACAGGCGAAGAGAAACCGGATCAGAGAGCGCATGAACAAACCACGGCAGCCACGGGGGCCCGAATCATCGCCGATGCGGCATCGGCGTTTCCCAGGTCGAGCCCGGCGTCGCTCTCGACCAGGGCCCGCGCTGAAGAAGCGCCGCAACCTCAGCGCTGGCGCGGATCGAGCGCGTCGCGCAGGCCGTCGCCGAGCAGGTTGAAGGCGAGCACGAGGACGAAGATCGCGAGGCCGGGCCAGACCGCCATCCAGGGCGCGTTGTCGACGTAGTTCTTGGCGGTGTTGAGCATGCTGCCCCAGCTCGGCGCCGGCGGCTGCTGGCCGAGGCCGAGGAACGACAGGCTCGCCTCGGCGATCACCGCGGCGGCGATCGCCAGCGTCGCCTGCACGATCAGCGGCGGCAGCACGTTCGGCAGCACGTGGCGCAGCGCGATCCGCAGCGGCGCGTTGCCGAGCGCGCGCGCCGCCTCGATGAAGTCCTCGACCTTGACGTTGATCACCTGGGCGCGCGTCAGGCGGACGAAGATCGGCGTCGCCGAGATGCCGATCGCGATCATCGCGTTGGTGAGGTTCGGGCCGAGGAACGCGGCGAGCGCGATCGCCAGGATCAGGAACGGACAGGCGAGGAAGGCATCGGTGAGGCGCGAGATCACGCCGTCGACGAAGCCGCCGACGAAGCCCGCGGCCAGGCCGATCGGCACGCCGAAGGCGAGCGAGATCGAGACCGAGACGACGCCGGCAAGCAGCGATGCGCGCGTGCCCCAGACGACGCGCGAGAGCACGTCGCGGCCGATCTCGTCGGTGCCGAACCAGTGCGCCGCCGAAGGCGCCTGGCGGATCGCGCTCCAGCTGGTCTCGATCGGATCGAACGGCGCGAGCCAGCGGCGCGAACAGCGCGACGACGACGAATGCCGCGACCACGGCGAGACCGAAGACGGCGCTGCGGCGACTGCCGCAATCGGCGCCAGGCGCGCCGCCACGGTCCCGCCTCGGCGCGCGTCGATGCGGCGAGGCTCTCGCCGCTGCTGGCGAGGACCGCGGCCGTCGTCACTGGCGCAGGCGCGGATTGACCGCGAAGTAGGCGAGGTCGGCGAGCAGGTTGAGCGTGATGTAGGCGGTCGCGGTGACCAGGACGACGCCCTGCACGACGGCGTAGTCGCGGTTGAAGACCGAGTCGACGATCAGCTTGCCGAAGCCGGGAATGGTGAACACCTGCTCGGTCAGCACCGCGCCCGAGAGCAGCGTGCCGAACTCGAGCGCGCCGAGGGTGATGATCGGCGTCAGCGCGTTGCGCAGCGCGTGCTTGATGACGACGCTGCGCTCGCGCAAGCCCTTGGCGCGCGCGGTGCGGACGTAGTCGGCCTGCAGCACCTGGAGCATCGCGCTGCTCGTGTGGCGCATCAGCACGGCGGCGATCGCGTTGCCGAGCACGAACGCCGGCATCGCCATCGCCGCGAGGTTGGCGCCGAGGCTCTCGAACGGGCTGACGTAGCCCGATGCCGGCAGCCAGCCGAGCTGCACCGAGAACAGCAGGATCATCAGGATGCCGAGCCAGAAGTTCGGCGTCGACAGGCCCCAGAGCGCGAACGCATTGGCGCCGTAGTCCCACGCCGTGCCGCGGCGCGACCGCCGAGATCAGGCCGGCGGGAATGCCGATCACGAGCGCGACCGCCATCGCCAGCAGCGCCAGCTCGAGCGTCACCGGCAGCTTCTGGACGATCAGGTCGAGCACCGGCTGCTGCGTCCGCACCGATTCGCCGAGATCGCCGCGAACGACGCCGCCGACCCAGTAGCGCATAGCGCACCGGCAGCGCGTCGTCGAGATGGAGCTTCTGGTGCAGGTACGCGACGACGTTCGGATCGCGCTCCTCGCCCGCGAGGATCACCGCCGGATCGCCGGGCAGCAATTGCTGCAGGCCGAAGATCAGCATCGAGACGAAGACCAGCGTCGGCACGATGGTGGCGACGCGCTTGACGAGGTACTCGAGCATGGCCGCGTCAGCTCGAGCGTGCGCGATCGCCCCGATCACGGCGCGCCATCTTCAATCCGACCACGCGCACCAGTCCGTCCGGAACGCTGCGCAGCCCGCCCAGCTTCGCGTTGTAGGCCCAGAGCCAGTTGCGGTGGTAGAGGTAGACGATCGGCCGGTCCTTCAGCACGCGCGCAGCGATCTGCTCGTAGGTCTTCTTGCGCTCGGCCGGCTCGCGCTGCGTGCGCGAGGCGTTGAGCAGATCGTCGACCTCGGCGACGCAGTAGCCGGCGTAGTTGAGCGGCTGCTTGCAGGCGTCGAAGCTGTAGATGTTGCCGTCGGGGTCGGCGCGACCGCTCCAGGCGAGCACGTAGGCCTCGAAGTCGCCCTTGTCGGCCATGTTGAGCGAGGTCGCGAACTCGGTCGACTGGATCTTGACGTTGAAGCCCGCCTCCTTGGCCATCGCCTGGACCACCAGCGCCAGCCGCTGCGCGTCCGAGGTGGTCGGCGTGACCAGCGTGAAGCTCGGGTTCGGTACGCCCGCTTCCTTGAGCAAGGCCTTGGCCCGGGCGACGTCGCGCTTGGGCACGGGCACGTTCTTGGCGTAGTACGCGTTGCCCGGCGCGACCCACTGGTTGCCGATGGTCGCCTCGTTGTCCATCACCACCTGGACGATTCCGGCGCGGTCGAGCGAGAGCTCGAACGCCTCGCGCACCTTGGCGTCCTTGCCGAGCGGATTCTTCTGCGCCTGATCGCTCTTGCCGACGTTGATCGTGAGTCCCTGGTAGCCGATCTCGGTGATGCGCGCGACCTTCAGGTTCTTGTCCTTCTTCAGCCCTTCGATGTCGGACGGCGCGACGCGCTCGATGAGATCGAACTGGCCCGAGCGCAGGTTCGCGAGGCGCACCGTCGAGTCGACGATCGGCGTGTAGACGATCTTGTCGAAGTGGACCTCGGCCTTGTTCCAGTAGCCGGCGTAGCGCTCGAACGAGATCCGGTCCTGCGCCACCCGCTCGACGAACTTGAACGGTCCCGAGCACACCGGATGGGCGCCGAAGTTCGCGCCCTCGGCCTTCGCGGCCTTGGGCGAAACCATCATTCCGGCGCGGTCGGCGAGTGCGGCCAGGATCGGCGTGAACGGTGCCGAGAGGTTGAGCTTGACGGTCGTCGGATCGACGACGTCGACGCTCGTCACCGGCCGCAGCTCGCCGCTGCGGTTCGATCCGGCCATCGTCTTGTGCCGCTCGAGGTTGAACTTGACGGCAGCGGCGTCGAGCTTCTCGCCGTCGTGGAAGGTGACGTCGTTGCGCAGCTTGATCGTCAGCGTCTTGCTGTCGGCCGACCATTCGTAGCCGGTCGCGAGCTGGGGCACGATCTGCAGCTTCTCGTCGATGTCGAACAGCTTGTCGCAGAGCGCGGCGAAGACGATCCGGCCGACGAAGGTGCGGGCAAGCGTCGGGTCGAGCACGTCGGGATCCTCGGCGAGACCGACGCGCAGGGTCTGCGAATGGGCGGCGATCGCGACGCAGCCGAGCATCGCGCAGGCGAGAAAGCGGCGAACGAAGGTCATGGTCGGTCTCCGGAAAGTCGATGAACGATGGCGCGCTCACGCAAGGCGCGGGCCAACGGCGTCGTCTTGGCGCGCCGCCGTGAACGCGCCGACGCGGGCCTCGATCTCGTCGCGATTCAGCAGGCCGACCGGATCGTTGCGGCCGGCCAGGCAGGCGACGAACGGCTGGAAGCGCTCGAGGCTCTTTTCGTACAGGCGGCGCAGCTCGACCACCGGCTCGACGTGATCGTCGACGCGCAGGTCGAGGCTCGGATAGTCCTCGCCGCGTGGATGCGCAGCGCCGCGGCCTGCTTGCCGCGCTTGTCGCCGCCGGCGGCCTCGCCCGCCGCCATCGCCGCGAGCAGCCGCTCGGCGAGCGGCCGGCCGGCGGCGGCGATGAACGCCGCGGCGGTCGCTTGCAGGACGTCGGCGCCGGCAAGCATGTTGCCGGCGACGCTGAAGTCGTCGTGCAGTTCGTGGCCGCACCACTCGACGCATTGCGCACCGGTGTAGGCGGCGCCGCGGCCGCGTGCGCCGATGAGATGGAGCTGGCGCTGGGCACGGCCGTCGTCGGCGTCGGTGAGGCGGCGGACGACCTCTTCGGCGGCGACACGCTCGGCGAGCAACTCGATTCCCGCCGGGCCGTAGAGCGGATTCATCAGCGCCTGCGTCGCCAGCGCGCCGACCGCGCGCCGCGTGTGCATGCAGAGCGCGCCGACAGCGAAGAAGCGGCTCGCGATCGCGACGCCGAAGCTGCCGTCGGCGTCGCGCGCGACGATCGACCAGGTCATCGCGACGCTCCGGGCAGACAGCGCTCGAGCAGTCGCGCGACGTGCAGCGCTTCGCGGCCGGCGCCATCGGCGATCTGCTGGCGGCAGCTCGTGCCGTCGGCGACGACGATCGCCTCGGGCACCTTGCGGATCGCCGGCAGCAGGCTCGCCTCGGCCATCCGCAGCGAGACGTCGTGGTGGCTCGCTTCGTAGCCGAAGCTGCCGGCCATGCCGCAGCACGAGGTCTCGATCAGCTCCGGCTTCGCGCCCGGAACGAGGCGCAGCACGTCGAGGATCGGCGTCACCGCGGCGAACGCCTTCTGGTGGCAATGGCCGTGGACCAGGATCGGCTGCGCGAGCGGCGTGAAGTCGACCTCGAAGCGGCCGGCCTTGGCCTCGCGGGCGATGAACTCCTCGAACAGCAGCGCCTGGCCCGCGACGGTGCTCGCCTTCGCCCCGAGCCCGAGCACGAGCGCTTCGTCGCGCAGCGTCAGCAGGCACGACGGCTCGAGGCCGACGATGGCGACGCCGGCCGCGGCGAACGGCAGCAGCGCGTCGACCAGCGCGCCGGTCTTGGCGCGCGCCTCGTCGACCATGCCGCTGGCGAGGATAGGTCCGGCCGCAGCAGTGGTGGCCGCCGCGCTTTGTCGAGCGTGTGCAGCGTGTAGCCGGCGGCCCGCAGCACGCGCGCCGCGGCGAGCGCGTTCTCGCTCTCGAAGATGCCGTTGAAGGTGTCGACGAAGAGGAGCGCGGCCTTGGCGCCGGAACGGGCTGCGGCGATCGTCGCCTCGGCGCTGGCGAACAGCGAGCGGTCGCGGGCGCGCCAGAAGGTGTCGCGACGCCATCGCGGCAGGCGCCGCCGGGCCGAGAGGCCGAGCAGCCTTTCGCCGAGCGCCGCCGCGCCGGGAACGTGCTCGCGCAGGTTGGCGAGCCACGGCACGCGGCTCGCCGCATGCGGCGTAGTCGGGCAGGTGGGCGATGAGCCGGTCCTTCAGCGTGTAGCCGTGGCGCTTCTTGTAGTGGGCGAGGACCTCGATCTTCATCCGCGCCATGTCGACGCCGGTCGGGCACTCGCGCTTGCAGCCCTTGCACGACACGCACAGATCCATCGCGTCGTGCACGGCCTCGCTCGTCAGCGCATCTGCGCCGAGCTGACCCGAGAGCGCCAGGCGCAAGGTGTTGGCGCGGCCGCGGGTCAGGTGCTCCTCGTCGCGCGTGACGCGAAAGCTCGGGCACATCGTTCCGGCGTCGAACTTGCGGCAGTGGCCGTTGTTGTTGCACATCTCGACCGCCTTGGCGAAGCCGCCGGTCGAATCGCCGCCGCTGCCCGGCGCGCTGACGCGCTCGGTGCGCGGATCGTTCTGCACGTCCCACGCCGACCAGTCGAGCGCCGGGACGAGCGCGATCGTCCGGTACGGCGCCGCCGCGGTCGGCGGCGGGAAGCGGAACAGCGTCGCGTCGTCCATTCGCGGCGGGTCGACGATCCGTCCCGGGTTGAACAGCCGCCCCGGATCGAGCTCGTTCTTGATCGCCCGGAACGCCTCGGTGAGCGCGGGCCCGAACTGCCAGGCGATCCATTCGCCGCGACACAGGCCGTCGCCGTGCTCGCCGCTGAACGCGCCCTTGTATTTCGCCACCAGCAGGGACGCTTCCTCGGCGATGGCGCGCATCTTGGCGCGCGCCGTCGCGGCGCATGTCGAGAATCGGCCGCACGTGCAGCGTGCCGACCGAGGCGTGCGCGTACCAGGTGCCGCGCGTGCCGTGGCGCGTGAAGACCTCGGTCAGCGCGTCGGTGTAGTCGGCGAGGTGCGCGAGCGGCACGGCGCAGTCCTCGATGAAGCTGACCGGCTTGCCGTCGCCCTTCAGGCTCATCATGATGTTGAGGCCGGCCTTCCTCACCTCCCACAGGTTCTTCTGCGCCGCATCGTCGGCCATCTCGACGACGCTGCCCGGCAAGCCCAGGTCGCCCATCAGCTCGACCAGCTGCTGCAGGCGCGGCAAGAGTCCTGCCTTGGCGTCACCCGCGAACTCGACCAGCAGGATCGCCGCCGGCTCGCCGCGCAGCGCCGTCCGCATCGTCGCGCCGAACGCCGGGTTGGCAAGCGCGAGGTCGATCATCGTCCGGTCGACCAGCTCGACCGCGGTCGGACCGAGCGTGACGATGTGCTGGGCCGCCGCCATCGCGGCGCGAAAGGTCGGGAAGTTGACGACGCCGAGCACCTTCGCGCCGGGCAACGGCGCGAGCTTCAGCGTCAGCTCGCGCGACCAGGCGAGCGTGCCTTCGGCGCCGACCAGGAGGTGCGCGAGGTTGACGCTGCCGTCGTCGGTGTAGGGCTTCTCACTTTGCGGATGAAAGATGTCGAGGCTGTAGCCGCCGACCCGGCGCAGCACCTTCGGCCAACGCGCTTCGATCTCGCCGCGATGACGGAGGGCGAGCTCGCGGACGAAGGCGGCGATCTCTGCGGCGCGGCCGGTCGCGCCATCGACCGCGCCGAAATCGACCTCGGCGCCGTCGGCCATCCGCGCGCGGATGCTGAGCACGTTGTGGACCATGTTGCCGTACTCGATCGAGCGCGAGCCGCACGAGTTGTTGCCGGCCATGCCGCCGATCGTCGCCTGCGCGCTGGTCGAGACGTCGACCGGAAACCAGAGGCCGAGCGGCTTCAGCTGCGCGTTGAGCTGATCGAGCACGACGCCGGGCTCGACCGTCGCCGTGCGCTGCTCGCGATCGACCGCGATCACCCGGCGCAGATGCTTGCTGGTGTCGACGACGAGCGCGGCACCGGTCGTCTGGCCGCACTGGCTCGTGCCCGCGCCGCGCGCCAGCACCGGCACGCCGAGCTCGCGCGCGACATCGATGGCGACGGCGACGTCGCGGTCGCTCTTCGGCACCAGCACGCCGATCGGCATGACCTGGTAGATCGACGCGTCGGTGGCGTAGCGGCCGCGCGCCGCGGCATCGAACAGGACCTCGCCTTCGGTCTCGGCGCGCAGGCGTCGCGCCAGCTCTGCGGCTAGTGCAAACGCCGAATCGGCGCCTGAGGCGGAATGCAAGAATGCAGACGTCACAAGGCCCAATGATGCTCGACCTCGACTTCCATCCTTCCGGCCGCCACTTCCTGCAGATCCCCGGCCCGAGCCCGGTGCCCGATCGCATCCTGCGGGCGATGAGCCTGCCGACGATCGATCACCGCGGGCCCGAGTTCGGCGCGCTCGGCAGGAAGGTGCTCGCCGCGGTCAAGCAGGTCTTCAAGACGCGCCATCCGGTGGTGATCTATCCGGCCTCGGGCACCGGCGCTTGGGAAGCGGCGCTGGTCAACACGCTCTCGCCCGGGCGACGCGGTGCTGATGGTCGAGACCGGCCACTTCGCATCGCTCTGGATCAAGATGGCGGCGCGCCTCGGCCTCGCGATCGAAGTGCTCGCGGCGCCGGGCAGCGATCCGCTGCTGCCGGAAGCGCCGCACTGGCGCCGCGGCGTGCAGGCCGATCTCGTCGAGGCGCGCCTGCGCCGCGACGGCGAGAAGAAGATCAAGGCGGTCTGCGTCGTCCACAACGAAACCTCGACCGGCGCGCTCTCCGACATCGCCGCCGTGCGCAAAGCGATCGACGCCGCGGCCCATCCGGCGCTGCTCCTCGTCGATTCGATCTCGGGCCTGGCCTCGGCCGACCTGCGCCACGACGAGTGGGGCATCGACGTCACCGTCGGCGGCTCGCAGAAAGGCCTGATGCTGCCGCCCGGGATCGGCTTCAACGCGATCTCGCCGCGCGCGGTCGAGGCATCGAAGCAGGCGAAGCTGCCGCGTGCCTTCTGGGGCTGGGACGAGATCGTCGCCATGAACGTCGACGGCTACTGGCCGTCGACGCCGAACACCAACCTGCTCTATGGCCTCAACGAGTCGCTCGAGATGCTGCTCGGCGAAGGCCTCGAGAACGTGTTCGCCCGCCACCATCGCTGGGCCGCTGGCGTTCGCGCCGCGGTCGACGCGTGGCAGCTGCCGATCCAGTGCGCCGAGCCGGCGTGCTACTCGCCGGTCCTGACCGGCGTGATGATGCCGCCGGGCATCGACGCCGACGCGATCCGCCGCCTGATCTACGAGCGCTTCGATTGCTCGCTCGGCACCGGCCTCGGCAAGGTCAAGGGCCGGATGTTCCGGATCGGCCACCTCGGCGACAGCAACGACCTCACGCTGCTCGGCGCGCTTGCCGGCTGCGAGATGGGACTCAAGCTCGCCGGCGTGCGTCTTGCGGCCAGCGGCGTGCAGGCGGCGATGGAGCACTTCGCGAGCCACGCCTCGCCCTCGGCGCTCGCCCGGGCCGCCTAGCTCACCAGGGATCACGCGATGCAACGACGCACTCTTCTTCAAGCGACCAGCGCCGCCGTCGCGACGCTCGCCGCGCCGCGCCTGCTCGCGCAGGAATGGCCGAACGCGCCGGTGCGGATCATCGTCGGCTTTCCGCCGGGCGGCGGCACCGATGCGCTCGCCCGCGTCGTCGCCGCCAAGCTGACCCAGATGTGGAACCAGCAGGTGATCGTCGAGACCCGGGCCGGCGTCGCCGGCGTGCTCGCCGCGGAATACGAGGCGCAGCAGCCGAGCGACGGCGCGACGCTCCTGATGGCGCACATCAACAGCCACGGCCTGGCGCCGAGCCTGCAGCCGAAGCTGCGCTACAACGTCGAGCGCGACTTCGTGCCGATCGTGCTCGTCGGCGTCACGCCCAACCTGCTGATCGCCAACCCGGCGCAGAAGGCGCAGACCGTTGCCGACATCGTCGCGCTGTGCAAGGCCCGTCCCGGCGAGATCACCTTCGGCTCGGCCGGCCAGGGCTCGGCGCAGCACCTCGCGCTCGAGATGTTCAAGCTGCAGGCCGGCGTCGACGCGCTGCACGTTCCATACAAGGGCAGCGGCCCGCTCCTGACCGACCTGATGGGCGGCCAGATCATGTACAGCTTCGAGACCATGACGGCGGCGACGCCGCACGTCAAGAACGGCAGGGTCAACGCCATCGCGCAGACGCGCGCGCACCGCGCCAAGGGCCATCCGACGGTGCCGACGATGCAGGAGCAGGGCTTTCCCGGCTTCGAGGCGACGACCTGGTACGGCCTGGTCGGCCCGGGCAAGCTGCCGACGCCGATCGCCGAGAAGGTCAACCGCGACGTCAACACCGTCCTGGCGCAGCCCGACGTCCAGGAAAAGCTCGACACCTATGGCGCCGAAGACGGCGGCGGCTCGCGCGAGAAGTTCCAGAAGTTCATCTCGACCGAGCTCGTCAAGTGGGCCAAGGTGGTCAAGGACGGCAAGGTCAAGATCGACAGCTGAAGCCCGCGGTCGGCGGCAGCGCGCTGCCGGCCGATGTTCAGCAGGCGCCGCGCGGATCCTTGCCTTGCTGGAACATCTGGGTGCGCTGGAAGTGCGCCTGCTGCACTTGCTGGTAGGCGAGCGCGAGCGATCTCATCCGCGCCCCTTCATCGGGCTCGTGCAGGCTTTGCAACAGATCGGCGTAGGCATTCAATCCGCCCGAGGTGGAAAAGCCGAGGTAGGTGCTCGTCGGCTGCGGGCTGCTCTGGCCCTGCTGCGCCTTGACCTCGTGCAGTCGCGCCGCTTGCGCCCGTACCGTCGCCTCCTCGGGCCGTTGCTCGGCCCTCAGCCGATCCGCATAGGCGTCGTAAGCCGCGAGCGCGCTCGTGTCGATGCTCTGGAACGCGTCATGGCAGAGCCGCTCGGCGCCCATCACGTCGCCGTGTTCGCGCGCCTGGCGCGCGGCATCGATCGTGTGCGCGATGCCGGCCGGATCCCACGCCACCGCGGCAACGTGGGCCGACGGGCTGCCCGCGGGCTCGGCGGCAAGCACTGCACCGCTGGCGAAAAAGATTGCGGCGACGATCGGCCGATGACAGGCGCTTGGCATGTTGAACCTCCTGAGCTCGCGCGGTGTTGCAGGCGCAAAGGTAGCGAACGGGCCGACGCCTGTCCAGAGGCGCTGCCGGTAGCGCGCTGCGCTCTGCCCGGGGTCGCCGGAGGGATTGGCGAACCGTCGATCGATCGGTAACGATCGTTACGATCTGGTCTGCTCGGGTAGTATGCGAGCAGGCATAACGAGGAGCCCGCCATGCGACCTTCGGTCTACACCCGGCAATCGCGCAAGCGCGTCCACGTCTTCGACGCGACGCCGATGCCGTGGGAGGAAACGGCGCGGCCCGGCCTGACGATGAAGACGATCCGCATCGACGACGAGCGCGGCGAGTTCCTCGGCCTGATCCGCTTCGACCGGTTCGTGCGCAGCGGCGTGCACCAGCACCAGGGCGTGGCGTCGAGCTTCATCCTCGAAGGCGGCCTCACCGACTACCACGGGCCGGTGCTGCAGCACCAGATGGGGATCAACTTCCGCGGCTCGACCCACGACGCGATGGCCTACGTGCCGAGCGTGCTCGTCTCCAAGCTCGAGGGGCCGGTGACCTATCCGAAGAGCGAGCAGCTGATCTCCGGAATCCACGCCGGCTCGACCTATCGCGACTTCAGGAATCCGGCGCCCGAGGTCGCGCCCGAGATCAACGTCGACGTCGACCGGGTCGTGCCGATCGAGACCGGCATCGCCGGCCTGCGCCGCCAGCCGGTCTACGACTACGCCGGCAGCGGCCTGACGCGCCGCATGCTGCAGTGGCAGCTGCGTCCCGAGACGACGGTGCCGGCCTGGCAGGCGAGCGACTGGGTCGAGCTCTGGGTCCGCGGCGGAGAGCTGATCGTCAACGACAGCAAGGCCTACGCCAACTGCTTCGTCGTCATCGAGCCGGGCGCGACGGTGCGGATGGCGGCGCCGTTCGGCGCCATCGCGCTGGTCTGGGCCGAGGGCCGCGAGCAGGTCGCCGGCAGCGGCGCCAACCTGCTCGGCTTCTAGCTTCCGTGGCGCGGCGCCGGCGCCGCATCGGCCGCGAGCAGCGTCGTGATCAGCGTGTCGAGCGTGCGGCCGAGTTGCGCCTGGTCGAGCGGCGAGAGCGCGGCGAAGAGCTGCTGCTCGCGCGCCTTGCCGCCAACGCCGATCTGCTCGTAGACGCGCCGTCCCGCGGCGCTCAGCGTCAGGAGCGCGCGCCGCTTGTCGCGCGGGTCCTCGCGCCGGACCAGCCGGCCGCGCCGGTCGAGGCCGGCCAGGGCGCGGCTCACGGTCATCTTGTCGAGGCCGGTGTGGGCGACGACGTCCTGCGCCGCGCTGCCCGGATGGCTTGCCAGGACGAGCATGACGCGCCACTCGTTGAGCGTCAGCCGGTGCGCACGGCCGATCGTTTCGACGAACGGCCGCGCCGTGAGATTGACGACCCGGACCAGCTTGAAGAAGATCGAATCCTCCATCGGCAGCAGCGGCCGCCGCGCCTGCGCCGTCATGTCTTGCGCGTCCGCGCGACGATCTCCTCGACGCGGCTGACGAGCTGCGGCTGGGTCTGCGCCTTGTAGCGCGCGTAAGGCCGACGCGCAGCGATCTGCCACGCCTCCATCTCGGCGGCGGTCGGCACGTGCACCTCGACGCCGAGCGCCGAGACGCGCTGCACGTCCTCGGCGAACAGCTTCCTGACCAGCGCGACCTGCTGCTTCGCGGCGTCGACGGCGCACTCGCGAACTATTCGCTGATCGGCCGGCGTCCAGCTGGCCCAGACCGGCGCGGCGATCGCGTACAGCAGGATGTCGTTCGAGTAGTTCCACTTGGTCACGTACTTCTGGCCGAGGGTGTGGATCTTCGCGGCGAGGAAGACCTCGAGCGGATTCTCCTGGCCGTCGATCGCTCCCGAGGCGAGCGCCGGCTGCGCGTCGGCGAAGCTCATGAAGGTCGGATTCGCGCCCATCGAGCTCATGATCTCGCCGTACATCGGGCTGCCGACGACGCGGATCTTGAGGCCCTTCATGTCGTCGGGCTTGATCACCGCATGCTTGCTGTTGCTGATCTGGCGATAGCCGGTCTCGCCGATCGCGAGCGGCTCGGCTCCGGCCTTTCGCACCATCTCGAAGTAGTCGCGCACCAGCGCGTCGTCGGCGAAGACCGCGTCCCACGCCTTGTGGTCCGGGATAAGGAACGGCAACGTGAAGATGCCGAGCTGCGGCACGGTCGAGGTCCAGTTGATCGGCGCGCCGCAGAGGACGTCGATCACGCCCTGGCGCATCGCCGAGAACTCGCGGTCCTGCTGGCCCTGGACCAGCGATGCGCCCGGGTACTGCTTGATATTGATTCGCCCGGCGGTGCGCTCCTTGACGAGCGTGAGGAAGATCTCGCCGCCCTTGCCCCAGGCGAACGCCGGCGGCACAACCGTCGACATCTTGTACTCGGCCTTGTAGGCGGCCTGGGCGCGGGCGACGTGCGGCGCGCCGAAGGCGGCGACGCCGAGGGCGGCAACGAGCTTGCGACGATTCAGCATGACACTTCCTTCGGTGAATGAGGTTCAGTAGCCCAGCCGCCGCGGCAGCCAGAGCGCGATCTCGGGGACGAACAGGACGAGCAGGGTCGCGAGCACGAACGAGACGATCAGCCAGCCGACCCAGGGAATCGTCTCGTCGATGCGCACGTGCGCGAGCCGGCACGCGACCATCAGGTTGACCGCCATCGGCGGCGTGAACTGGCCGATCGCGATCTTCATCGTCAGGAGCACGCCGAACCAGACCGGATCCCAGTTGAAGGCGAGCATCAGCGGATAGAGCAGCGGCAGGAAGACGAGGAAGATCGAGACGCCGTCGAGAACCATGCCGACGACGGTCATGACGACGAACAGCAGGATCAGCGTTCCGGTCGAGCCGAGGCCGAGGCCCTGGACCCAGGCGACCAGCGGGTCGGCGATGCCGAGCGTATTGACCGAGTACGCGAAGATTCCGGCCAGCGCCAGCACCAGCATGATCACGGCCGAGACCTCGGTCGCCTGGCGAAAGATCGGATAGAGATCACGCCACGCGATCGAACGGTGCACGGCGATGCCGATGAAGAGGCCGTAGGCGACGGCGACGACGGCCGCTTCGGTCGGCGTGAACCAGCCGACGCGCATGCCGCCGAGGATCAGCACTGGCGCCGCCAGGCCCCACGCGGCGTCGCGTAGCGAACGCCAGAAAGGCGGCCGCGCCAGGCCGCGCTCGGCCGCGCCGAAGCCGTGCTGGCGCGAGATCAGCACCGCGGGAACGATCAGCGCGAGGCCGGCGAGGATGCCCGGCACCATGCCGGCGGCGAACAACGCCGGCACCGACGCGCCGGGGACGTTGACGCTGTAGACGATGAAGGCGATCGACGGCGGGATCAGGATGTCGGTCGCCGCCGCGGCGCCGACGACGCTGGCCGAGAACGCCGCCGGATAGCCGGCCTTGGCCATCGCCGCGATCATCACGCCACCGACCGCCGCGGCGTTGGCCGGCCCCGATCCGGAGATGCCGCCGAGCACCATCGCGACCAGGATCGCGACCGCCGGGAGCGTTCCCGGCGCGCGACCGACGCACGCTTCGGCGAAGGTGACCATGCGGCGGGCGACGCCGGAGCGGTCGAAGATCGAGCCGACGAGGACGAACATCGGCAGCGCCAGCAGCGGGTACTTGGCGATCGACGCGTGCATGTTCTGCGGCGCCGCGAGCAGTCCCCACCAGGGCGAGTCGGCGTTGGCCGCAGCGATGGCGACGAGGCCGCCGAGGCCGAGCGCGACCGCGATCGGTACGCCGGCAAGCATCAGCGCGATGAAGAGAACGACGAGCAGCGTCGCGATCATTCGCGGCCCCGCCGCCGCGTCACAGTCGCTCCTCGAGCTCGGCCGAGGCCGACCGCGCCGGCGGATCGCGCCAGGCGCGCCAGCCGGCCCACGCGGCACGCAAGGCGATCGCCGCACAGAGCAGCGGGATCGCCGCGGTGAACCACCAGCGCGGAACGCCCAGGCCCATCGACGTCTCGGCGTAACGCACCTCGTCGGCGAGGGTGATGCCGAAAAGGACCGCGAGGACGGCGAAGACGAGCACCGTCGCCACCGCCGTCAGTAGCGCGCAGCACGCGCCGCCGAGCGGCGCTGCCGCCATCGTAGAAATACTCGATCCGGATGTGACCGTCGCGGCCGGCGACCGACGCCGCGCCGGCGAGCGTCATGACGACGATCAGGAACACCGAGATCTCCTCGGTCCAGGCGAACGACTCGTCGGTCAGGTAGCGTGTCAGCACGTTGCCGAGCGTGATCAGGGTCAGCACGACCATGCACGCGACGCCGAGCCACTCCTCGATCTTCGGACGCGATCCCATGGGCCTCCGCGACGCCGACCCGGCGCGACCCGCCATGGTAACGATCGTTACCGATTGACACGGTCGCGCATACCCTAAAGCGGGCGCACCGGTTGCCAAAGCGCATACCCTTCGCTTGCCTCGGAAACCCGCTCTGCGCTTGAATGTGAGCGGCCCCGACGAACCCGTTTCCTTCCCACTCCGGCATGGATCCATTCGACGACACGACGCTTTGGCGCATCAGCGCCTTTCAGCGTGCGCGCGAGGCGGCCGAGGCCAGCCCTTTCGGCGCCGACGATCGACCGACCCTGCTGCCGACGACGCTGCTGGCCGACCTGCACCAGCTGGAGATCGATCCGGTCAACGGCGACGTGCTCGAAGTCATCGCAGCATGCATTCGCCACCGCGAGGCGGCGCTGCTGTACCTCGAATACGGCTCCTTCGTCTGGCCGGTGACGCTCTTTCCGCGCCAGTTCGTCTATCACTCGCCGCGCGACGTCGCCCAGCTCAGCGCCGGCGACGGCCTGGGCAAGCTGGCGCTCATCAGCGCCGAGCCGCCGCACGTCCGGCCGCCCGGCGACAACCTGAGCCAGCGCGTCGCCCACCCGGAAAGATACCGGCCGATGGAAGGGCTGCTCTGGGCGGTGGCGCTGCACGGGCCGCGCGGCGCGGTGCTGAACGAGATCAGTGGCCGGGTAGCCTACAAGCTGGTCTCGAGCGGTGTCCGCGACCTGCCGAGCTCGCTCGGCGCGCTCCGGCCAGCGGTCGAGCGGTTGCGCCAGGAAGCGGTGCCGCTGCGCGACATCGCCGGCTGGCCCGGGATGAGCCTGTCGCGGGCGAGCCGACTCCTGAACGCCCTCTACCTCACCGGGGCATTGATGATCTCGCGCAGCCATCCGGCGGCCCACCGGGAGCCGCTGCGCTGGCGCAACCTGTTCGGGCGCGGCCGCTAGGGCGGTCTGTGCCATCGCTCGCTCGCCGAGCCGCTGCGGCGCGTTAGGTCGCCCGAACGGGCCGTGATATCTTTCCGGCCGGCTCGATGTTCTGCCCTCGGGCGTTGCCGACCGAAATCATCACCACGGGAGAAGGTCCATGAAATTGCACAAAGTCTTTGGCCTCGGTGTCTTGTCGCTGTCGCTCGTGTCCGGCGCCGCGTTCGCCGCCGACAAGGAGGCGAAGCAAGCGGAGATCGTTAAGAAGACGCAAGCTTCGCTGGAGCGCTTCTACAAAGCCAAGCCGGAACTGATGCCCGCGGTGGGCAAGGCCCCGGGTTACGCGATCTTCACCACCTACGGCGTCAGCTTCCTGATCGGTGGCTCCGGCGGTACCGGTCTCGTGCACGACAACGCGACCCAGAAGAACACCTACATGAGCGTCGGCGGTGCCAGCGCCGGCCTGCAGCTCGGCGCGTCGGAGACCGAGATGTTGATCATCTTCAAGACGACCGCGGCGATGAGCAAGTTCATCGAAAGCGGCTGGGTCGGCAGCGGCAGCGTGACGGCCGGTGTCGGCGCCAACGACAAGTCGAAGGGTGGCGGCAAGGGCTCGAACGCGATGGAGGATGCCGAGAGCTACACGCTCACCAAGAAGGGCCTCGAAGCCGGCCTCGCCTTGGGCGGCTCCAAGTTCTGGAAGGAAAAGGACCTCAACTAAGTCTCACCCGGCCACGTCGCCGCGCTGCATCGGATGCCGGTCCGGCGAGTCCAAGTACTGGCGCACGAAGTCGAATGCGCGCGCGGCCGCCGGCACAAGCGTGCGTCCGGCGCGGTGCACGATGCCGAGCATCAACTCGGCATCCAGAGCCGGTACCACGTCAAGCGCGACGACGCTGCCGTCGCGTAATTCCTCGAGCATCGTCAGCTCAATGGCAGGCAGGATGGCATCGGTGGCCGCGAGCACATCGCGTACTGTGCCGCCATCGGCACACTGCAGCGTGAAGCGATCGAGCATCGAGCCGGTCAGCCCGTAGCGGCGCATGAACTGCCGCTGCGCGGCCGGTTCGATGAATCCCGGCGCGACGAGCGGGTAGCGCAGCACCTTCTGGATAGCCAGCGCCGCCTGCCCCTGCAACGGGTGACCTTGGCGCGCGAACCAGCCGAAGCGGCACGCGTGCAGCGGCTCGACTTGAAACTCGTCGTCGGTATCCGCAAGGCGCACGTCACCGACGAAGAAGTCCAGTTCCTCCTTGCGGAGCGCGTCGAGCAGGCGGTCGGCGGTATCGATGAGCGTTCGCAGCTTCAGGCCCGGCGCGGCCGCCATCAGTTCGATCAGCAGGCGTCCAAGCAGGCTGCGCGCGAGCGCCGATCCCATGCCGAAGGCCAATGAGCCGGCGCGACCGGAATGCATCAGCGCCAGTTCACGCGCGCCGTCGGCTTCCTCGCGAACGATGCGGCGCGCTCGCGCCAGATAGGCCTGCGCAAACGGCGTCGGCACGAGACGCCGCGCGTGGCGGTCGAACAGTGGCGCACGCAACTCGTCCTCGAGCGCGCGCAGGCTGCGCGACAGGGCCGGTTGGCTGAGGTTTACCTGGTCTGCGGCCGCGCTGACCGAGCCGTGATCGACGACGGCGAGCAAGTGGCGTAACTGGCGGGTGTTCATGGGGCGTGCTCCAGTCGTATGCAGTACTTGCAATTCCACGCAAATATAAATGCACTTTACGCATTTATTGCCGCTCCCTACATTGCCGGCAATGGCGCCGCCGCCATTCCAGCATCTGACCGATGAACCCGTCTCGACACCATCTCGCCTCCCGCCCCGTCGTGGCCATCACGGCCGACCGTGGCGAGCAACAAGGGCATGCCACGCACCAGGCCTTCGACGGCTACGTGCGCGCGGTGGATGACGTCAGCGGCGCGTTGCCGCTGGTGCTGCCTGCGGCCGGCGCGGCCATCGATGCCGCGTCGCTAATCGCAGCCGTCGATGGCGTGGTGCTGACCGGCGGGCCGTCGAACGTGCAGGCTGAGCGCTACGGCGCCGCGCCTCTGCCGTCGACCACCTTGACCGACCCAGATCGCGACGCCACCGTACTGGCACTGCTGCCGGCGCTCGTGGCCGCAGGCGTTCCGGTGCTCGCGGTGTGCCGCGGCTTCCAGGAGCTCAACGTCGCCTTCGGCGGTACGCTCGAGCGCGCGGTGCACACGCAGCCGGGCCGGCTCGATCATCGCGAAGGCGACCACGCGCGCCCGATCGCGCGCTGGTACGACGATGCACACGAGGTTGCACTGGCGCCAGGCGGACTGCTCGCGCGCTTGGCCGGTACGACGAGAGTCGCCGTGAATTCATTGCATCACCAGGGCATCGAGCGCTTGGCCCCGGGCCTGCGCGTCGAGGCCACCGCCCCGGACGGACTGATCGAGGCCTTCACGGTCGTTGCCGCGCCGGCCTTCGTGGTCGCGGTGCAGTGGCATCCGGAGATGCGCGTCGGTGACAACGTCTTCGCCCGTGCGATTTTCGGCGCCTTCGGCGATGCCTGCCGCGGCCGGAGGGCACGGCGCCGGGCCGCGTGAGCCTGCGCCACCGCATCCACCTCCATCCCCTCCGAACACGTGAACGCACCCGCCTCGCTCATGCCCTCTCGACGGACGCAGGCGACCCGCGCCTTGCCCGACATCGCCGATCCCGGCGCCTTGTTCTCGACCAGCTACGTCCAGGCACGGCGCCGCTTTCGTGATGCCGCGGCGCGGCGCGACCTGGTCGTCGAGTCGAGCGTGCTCGAGCTGCCTGGCGTCGATGGCGAGGAGCTCGCCGTCGACGTCGTGCGCGATGGCCCGGCCGACGCGGCTCGGCTGCTGATCGTACTCAGCGGCGTGCACGGCGTCGAAGGCTACTGTGGCTCCGCCGTGCAGACCGGACTGCTGGAACTCGGAGAGCCGGCCCAGTTCCTCGGCGCGAAGGCGCACGACACCGCAGCGCTGTACATTCACGCGCTCAACCCCTACGGCTTCTCGCACTCGCGCCGGGTGACGCAGGAGAACGTCGACCTCAACCGCAACTGCATCGACTTCGACGTCCCGCTGCCGGTCAACGCCGGCTATGCCGAGATCCACGATCTACTGCTGCCGGCGACCTGGCCGCCAGCCTCAGCCGACGACGCGGCGCTGGCGGACTACGCCACGCGCGTCGGCGCCAGGGGCATGCAGCGCGCAATCTCGCTCGGCCAGTACGCCTATGCGGACGGAATGTTCTTCGGCGGCCACGAGCCGACCTGGAGCAACCGCGCGCTGCGCGCGATTCTTCGCCGCCACGGTCGCCAGTGCCGGCAGATCGCGTCCATCGACATCCATACCGGCCTCGGGCCCTACGGCCACGGCGAACGCATCTTCGCGTCGCCTGACCAGGGCCCGAAGATCCTCGAACGCGCGCAGCGCTGGTGGGGTGATGTGACGTCGGTGCATACCGGCACCTCGTCCAGCGTGCCGATGACCGGTCCGGTGCAGTTCGCCCAGTTCGAAGAGTGCCCGCAGGCCGAGCACACCAACATCTGCCTCGAATTCGGCACGTGGCCGAGCGAGCGCGTGCAGCAGGCGCTTCGCGCCGAACACTGGAGCTGGCGGCGCGGCGCCGACGCCGAATACACCGCCGCCCTGCGTGCCGAACTCAAGGCCGCGTTCTACCCCGAGGTCGCCGAATGGAAGGCCGAGGTCTGGCGCCAGGGGCGCGAGGCCTTCGTGCAGGCACTGACCGGCCTGCAGCGCGTGCCGGTCTGATTTCGTCCCAGCGTGTTCCCAGTCATCCCTCTGATCCCGCAATTCACAGGAGCCTCGTCATGAGCACCCCGATCACCGGTATCGCCGGCGCCTTTGCCAGCGCGGCGCCTGCCAGCGCGGCGCCTGCCAGCGCCGCAGCCAGGCCGATCACGTCCGCGCGGCCGGAGATTTCACGCAAGGCGGTCGCTGCCGCGATCGCCGGCAACGCGCTCGAGTTCTACGACTTCGTGCTGTATGCCTATTTCGCGATCTACATCGGGCAGGCCTTCTTCCCAATCGCCGGCGAATTCGCCTCGCTGCTGGCGTCGGCGGCGACCTTCGGCGTCGGCTTCTTCACCCGCCCGCTGGGCGGCGTGCTGATCGGCGCATTCGCCGACCGCGCGGGGCGCAAGCCGGCGCTGATCCTGACGGTGGCGCTGATCACCGTCGGCACCCTCGGCATCGCGGCCACGCCGAGCTACGCGGCGATCGGCATCGCCGCGCCGATCATCGTCGTCGTCTGCCGCCTGCTGCAGGGATTGGCGCTCGGCGGCGAGATCGGGCCGGCGACGGCGCTGCTGCTCGAACTTGCGCCGCCTGGCAAGCGCGGCTTCTATACCAGCTGGCAGATAGCGAGCCAGGGCTTGGCCGTGGCCGTCGGCGGGCTGTTCGGCGTGATCGTGTCGACAGCGCTGTCACCGCACGACCTGGCCTCCTGGGGCTGGCGCCTACCGTTCCTGTTCAGCGTTGTGCTGGTGCCGATCGCGATCTACATTCGCCGCAGCCTGCCCGAGACACTCGACCAGCACGCCAGCGCATCGACGACGCAGATCGTGGGCGCCGTCTTCAAGAAGCAGAGGCGCTGGGTGGTGTTGGGCATCCTGCTGATGATGTCGGGCGTCGTGTCGTCGCAGTTCGGCAACTTCATGGCCAGCTATGCCATCAAGGCGCTGAAGCTGCCGCCAGCGGTTGCCCAGAGCTCCGTGTTGCTGGCCGGCCTGCTGACCTTCGCCGGCGCGCTTTTCGCCGGCTGGCTATGCGACCGCTACGGGCGCAAGGTGTTGATGATCGTGCCGCGAGCGGCGCTGATGCTCGCGATTGTGCCGATGCTCGTCTGGCTGCAGGGCACGCCGACGGCAGGCACGCTGTTCATCGTCGTCGCCGTGCTGGCCATACTGACCGCGATGAGCGGCGCCGCCAGCCTGGTCGCGGTCCCGGAACTGATCCCGACGGCGATCCGCAGCACGACGCTTTCGCTGGTCTACGCGATCGCGGCGACGGTGTTCGGCGGCACGACACAACTCGTCGTCACCTGGCTGATGGCCGCCACGGGCGACCCGGTGTCGCCGGCCTGGTACATCGTCGCCACGAGCGCGATCAGCCTCGTCGCGATGGCGCTGCTGCCGGAGACGCGAGACGTTGACGTCTCCCGGTAGCCCCGCGGTGCCTCAATCGAACGGCCGCTCCCGTCGCTCTTCCTAGTTGGTGCCGAGGGCCGGCTTCCGACGGCTTCGGGGCGGCAGCGAACTCACGCATCCGGCCTTCAGCCGTTGCCGTCACCGGCGGCCTCAGAGTATCCCCGCCGCCGGGTTCGCAGCCCTCGTCGCTCAGACCTGCGCCGTCACCAGGCTGCCGATCGCCGAGGCGCTCGAACTGCCGTAGCCGAGACCTTGCTGCAGGTTGGTGAGAAAGGCCTGCAGCGTCGCCGGCACAGCGCCCGCGGCGGACGTCGACGCGGCATCGGTCGAGTTCGCCGTCGCGCCCGAGGCCTGAAGGTCCGACGTCAGCTTCGAGAACGCAGCTTGCAAATCCGCCGGCGCGCTGCCAGCGCTGACCTGCGAGATCAGCGACGACAGACCGGAGGAGAAGGTCGACTGCGGGTCGCTGCCCCCGGTCGCTGTCGACGTGCTCGATGAAGACCCGTTCTTGACGGCCTCGAAGAGCGAGTGCATGAATTGCCGCATGTCCTGCTGCACGCCGCTTGTCGCCGATGTCGAGCTCGAGTCGCTGCTGCCGCCGTCGCCCGATGTCGACGACGTGGCGCTCGTCGAGTTCGTGCTCGGCATTGACAGGCCCAGGCTTTGCAGCGCCTGCGTCACTGCCTGGCGCATGTGGCCGCCACCATGTGCCCGGTGCGGCCGGCTCGTGCCGGCATCGGCGGGATCGGCGTCGCCCACGACCGGCTGCGGTTGCAGGCTTTGCAGTGCGCTGAAGGAAGAGATGGAATTCGAAGTGCCCGAAATGTTCATGATCGACCTGTGGATGAGAGGGGTGCCCATCAAACATCGGCCATCGACTCGATGAACTGAGCAAAACGAGGCCCATCGCAGGCCTATTCACATAGCTTTGCATTTCTATGTAAAGGCGAAGCAGGCGGTTCCCGCTGCGTTTGGCGCTCGGCGCTCAGGTGCCGTTGAGCTGCGTCATCACCGCACGCGCGAGCCCGGTCGCCTGCTGCCTCGCCTGAGGATCGCGCGCGCCGACGTCGCGCAGCACCGCGATGACGAAGCCCTGGAAGATCAAGCGATCCGATTCGTTCTGCTTTTCCTGGGCCGTCATCAATGCGAAGCGCGGATTGCTGGCGAGCCTATCGTTGACGCCGAAGACGAACTCGCGGGTCTGCTGAGCGTTCATCTCGGCGCCGTTCAGCGTCAGCATCGCTGCCGAGTAGGCCACCGTCACCGAGACGGCGACGTTGTTGCCCCGATACGTGGCGGCCACACGCCTGAACATTTCCTCTGCGCCGTTGCGAAGCTGCGTGCGTTGCTCGGGCGTGAGCGCCATACCGGCGATGGCCTGATCGACGAACGGACGGCCGGGCCGAGCCGGCACGAAGTCCGTCGCGGTGATCGGCAGGTGCGCGCCGGGCGGAAGTGAAGGCGCTTGCACCGTGGCCCGTGCGTCGCGTGCAGCCGAAGTGCCCTGCGAACAGCGCAGGTATGCCTGATAGCGCGGATCGCCCTGCAGTTCGGGTGGCACGTGGCCGTCCACACCTCGCTGCAGTTGGTACGGCGGCAGGCAGGGCGCGGGCGCCGCGGAGCCGCCGGAGCCCGACGTGGGCGTACCCCCGAGGTTGATCATCTGCTTGGTCAGGTTTGCCTGCCACATCGCGTTGTTCTGGAGCATGACCGCGTACGAGTTGTTGTCGGCCCGTGCCGCGATCGACGTCGCGAGCGCAAGCGCACCGACCGACAGCCACGAGAAAATCGACGACCTAGATCTCGTCGCGATCGTCCGTCCCTCTGTCGAGTCATGCCGGCCGCCGGTACGGTGGATGAACATCGATCCCCCTTCGACAAGAGCTTGAATTGCGCTGCGGCGAACCTGCGACCGAGGCGTCACAAAGGAATGCGGCAGAAAAACCCGGACGGACGGCCTGCCGGCAAGCGACCGCAACGACAGCGCCGCAGCACTGGTGCAATCCAGTCGGAAGAATAGCTTCCGAGAAACTGGGCGGCAACCCCACTCCGCCCTTGTAACGATTGCAAAGGCGGTACACCTTGGGCTGCGGCGCCTCGTTGCATAGGCATGGACCAAGGCTTGCAGGGTCAATGACGAGTCCTTTCCTCCAAAGGCGCGCGTTCGTCGCCACGAGCGGCCTCGGTCTGGCCATTCCCGCGTTGCTGGCCGGCTGCGCCGCGCCCGGGAGGCAACCGACCGAGCACCGCGGCGGCGCAGACGCGGCCGATCTTTCCCTTCTCAACCGTATCCCCTGGGGCGTCGACAGCGCGACCGTCGACGCGTGGAATCGCTCGTCGCGATCTGACTACATCAGGGCGCAACTCGAGCCCTCCGGCCAGGCCGAATTGCCGGCGACGGTGCAGGCGCAGATTGAAACGCTGTCGCTGCACCAGAAGCCGATGACGGCGTGGTGCTCGACATGGACCAGCGCCGGCGTGACGCCGACGCGATTGCCTCCGATGACGCCAAGAAGGCCGCCCAACAGGCGTACCAGCGGGACCTGAATCGCCTCGCGCACGACGCCGCGACCGAGACCCTGCTGCTCGCGCTCTACTCGCCGCAGCAGCTATCGGAGCAACTGACGTGGTTCTGGTTCAACCACTTCAACGTGCACCAGTACAAGGCCAACCTTCGCGCCATGGTCGGCGACTACGAAGCGAGCCTCCGCACGCACTCGCTCGGCCGGTTCCGTGACCTGCTGATGACCAGCGCGACTCACGCGGCGATGATCCGTTACCTCGACAACGAGCAGAACGCGGCCAATCGCATCAACGAAAACTTCGCGCGGGAGATGATGGAGCTCCACACCCTCGGCGTCGACGGCGGCTGTTCACAGAAGCACGTACAGGAGCTCGGCCGCGTTCTCACGGGGCTCGGCATCAACTTCAGCGACAAAACGCCCAACCTGAGCGCCGCGCAGCGGCCGCTTTACGTCCGCCGCGGCGGGACCGAATTCAACCCGGCGCGCCACGACATGGGCGACAAGTCGGTCCTCGGCGAACGCGTCGCCGGCCGCGGCTGGGACGAGATCGTCGAGACGCTGGACCGCTTGGCGCGCCACCCCGCAACGGCGCGCCACGTGAGCAGAAAGCTCGCCGTGTACTTCGTTGCGGACGAGCCGTCGCCGTTGCTTGTCGAGCGCATGAGCCGGGCCTTCGTCGCCAGCGATGGCCGGATCGCGGTCGTCCTTCAGGCGATGTTCGATGCGCCGGAGTTCGCGCCATCGCTCGGTCGCAAGTTCAAGGACCCGATGCACTACGTCGTATCGGCCGCGCGGCTGGCCTACGACGGACAGCCGATCCTCAACGCGGCGCCGATGCTCGGCTGGCTCGGCCGCCTCGGCGAGGGGCGCTACAACCGGCAGACGCCCGACGGCTACCCGCTCGACCAGGCGGCTTGGTCAAGCTCGGGGCAGATGACGACGCGCTTCGAGATCGCGCGCATCATCGGTTCGGGCAGCGCCGGCCTGTTCAAAACCGACGGGCCTGCGCCGACGGAGGTCCCTGCGTTCCCGCAGCTGTCGAACGCGCTCTATTACGCCTCGCTCGCGCCGACCTTCGGCGCGCGCACGCGCACCGCTGGCAGCCAGCGCGTCGCCGCAGGAATGGAATGTCTTGCTGCTGTCGTCGCCGGAGTTCATGTACCGCTAGGCCCGGCGCACATCGCTCGAGAGGACTGCAATGAAACGCCGACACTTCCTGCGCTGCACAGGCGCCGCATCGCTCGCCGCGACCGGCCTCCGCCTGATGGCGGCCGAGTGCGGCACGCCGCGCGTCCTGGTCGTCTTTCTGCGCGGCGCGTACGACGCGGCGAGCCTGCTCGTACCGGTCGCGAGCAGCTTCTACTAGAGCAGCGCCCGAACATTGCCGTCGCGCGGCCGGGCACGGTGGCCGACGCGGCCATCCCGCTCGATGCCGACTGGGGCCTGCACCCGACATTGATCGACACGATGCAGCCGCTCTTCGATCGCAAGCAACTCGCGTTCGTGCCCTTCGCAGGCACCGACGACACCTCGCGCAGCCACTTCGAGACACAGGACAGCATCGAGCTCGGTCAGCCGCTGGTGGGCCCGCGCGACTTCCAGTCGGGATTCATGAACCGGCTGGCGCAGCTGATCGGCGCCCGCGACGCGATCGCCTTCACCGACCAGCTGCCCCTTACGTTCCGCGGTGCGCTGCAGGTGCCGAACCTTGCGCTCGTCAGCCCGGCCAAGCCCACGCTCGATACTCGCCCGGCGCAGCTCATCGCTGACATGTACGTAGGCTCGGCGCTCGCAGGCGCGGTGAAGGAAGGCTTCGCGGTACGCGACGGCGCGATGCGCGACATCGATGGAGACCCTGGCGTCAGCGCGGCTGGCGAGATGTTCGCCACCAGCCGCAACGCGATCACGGCCAAGGGCTTCGAGGGCGAGGCGCGCCGCATCGCGCGCTTGATGCGTGCGCACTACCAGCTTGGCTTCGTCGACATTGGCGGCTGGGACACTCACGTCGCGCAGGGCGCGGCGACAGGCTACCTGGCGAACCGCCTCGCCGAGCTCGGCAAGGGCTTGGCGGCCTACGCCGACGAGATGGGTCCGTCGTGGCGCGACAGCACCGTCGTCGTGATCAGTGAGTTCGGGCGCACGTTCAAGGAGAACGGCAACCGCGGCACCGACCATGGCCACGGTAGCGTCTACTGGGTACTCGGCGGCGCCGTGCGCGGCGGACGCGTCGCCGGCGAGCAGATCGCCGTCGCACCCGGAAACCTGTTCCAGAACCGAGACTACCCCGTCCTGAACGAATACCGCAGCGTGCTGGGTGGTCTGTTCGGTCGTCTCTACGGGCTCTCGCGCGCGCAGATCCAGCAAGTCTTCCCTGGCTCTGCAGGTCGCGACATCGGTCTCATCTGAACTGGGATTTGACGTCTCATTCGCTGGCGTCGGGACAGTCCCGAGGCAAGGCCCCGGGGTCGCGCCCTATGCTGGTCACGGCGATCGCAGCGCGGCCCACGAGGAGATGTCAATGTTCATTCGCAACTGCTGGTACGTGATCGCCTGGGATCACGAGGTGCCCCGCGACGGATTGTTCAGCCGCACCGTCCTCGGCGAGGCAATCCTGCTCTACCGCACCGGCGACGGCGGCATCGTCGCGCTGCGCGACCGCTGCTGCCACCGGCTCGCGCCGCTCTCCAGGGGACGAAAGGAAGGCGACTGCATCCGCTGCGGCTATCACGGCCTGCTCTTCGATGCGACCGGGAAGTGCATCGAAATCCCGGGCGCCGACTCTGTACCCGAGAAGGCGCGCGTTCAAAACTACCCCATCGCAGTGAAGAACAGGTGGGTGTTCGTGTGGATGGGCGCGGCGTCTCGCGCCGATCCCGCGCTCCTGCCCGACAACTTCTCTTGCGACGACCCCGAGTGGGACTATGTGCCGGGCTACCTTCACTACGAGACCCCGCAGCCATTGATCTGCGACAACCTGCTCGACTTCTCGCACCTCAGCTATGTGCACGAGAAGACGCTCGGCGGGACAACCGCGATCGCACAGGCGCGGGCGACGATCGAAGCGGTGCCGCGCGGCATCCGCGTCACCCGCAAAGTCCACGACGTCCCTCCGCCGCCCTATTACAGCGCCGTGCGCGAGCTCAGCGGCAACCTTGACCGCTGGTTCATCTACGACTTCGTCCTGCCCGGAACGCTGCTGATGCACTCGGGCGGGCGTCCGGTCGAGGACGTCGACGGCGACATGCGACGCGCCGTGCGCCTGCACAGCTGCCAGACGGTGACGCCGGAGACCGAGACGACTACGCATTACTTCTTCCAGCAGTCGCGCCGCGTCGACGAGGGCGACCATCTCATCGCCGAGGCGCTGCACCGTGCACTCATCGTCGCGTTCGAGGAGGACCGGGCGATGATCACCGCCCAGAGCCGGGCGATCGACGCCGACCGCGACGCGCCGATGATGCTTCTGCCGATGGATGCGGCGGTCGTACGCTTCCGCAAGCTGGTTGTCGCGGCGATCTCGGCGGAAGTCCTGGCGGGACCAGGCGGCGCCGCGCCGACCCGCTCGGGGCGTGAGCCGAAGCGCGCAGTGCTCTAAACGCAGCGCTGCCGGCCTTGTCCGACCGGGACTGACGCGCTATCCTGCGCCATGGTCGCAGGTGAGTGCAGGGACGCGAGTGAACGAGTCTTCGGGGCTCCGTCGTGCCATCGTGAAAAGCACCGCCGACCCCATGAAACGGGGGCGGGTTCTCGTCACGATCCCGGCGATCGCGGCTGAACCCAGTTGGGCAGCCCTGTGCGTGACGTCCGGACGCCGAGCCGCGGTGTTCTCGCCCGAGGTGGGGGATGAGGTGATCGTCGGCTTTCTCGACGGAGACTTGCGCTCCCCGGTCTGCTTGGGATCGCTTTGGGATCCGCAGTCACCCCCGAACAGCGGCTCCGATCGCGATCGCGAATAGGAGGATCGGCGGTCGACCCGAAGCAGGGATCAATGCCGGAAGGCAGCCTGCCCGCGCAATCCGCAACTCAATCTGTTGCCAAGGCCTTGACCATTCGGTACATGAACTCGCGGCCGTCTTTGAGCTGGCGCACGCCGATATGCTCGTTCAGGCCATGTACCCCGGTGTTCTCCGGGTCCACGAACAGACCGGAGACGCCGTACATCGGGATCCCGGCGGCGCGGAAACTCCGGCTGTCGGTGCTGCTGACGCCCATGGTCGGCACCAGCGGCACGCTAGGCCACATCTCCGCAGTGATGCGCTCGGCGGCGCGCATGATGTCCGGATTCAGCGGCGAGCTGGGCGCCGGTGTCTCGTGTTCGGTCTGCTTGACCTTGACCTTGGCGCCGGCGATCTCGACCAGTTTGGCGGTCACAAAATCCAGGTCCTGATCCGGCAGGCCGCGGCAGTTGATCGTCGCCGTCGCGGTCTGTGCCAGCGCGTTCGGCGCATGTCCGGCCTTGACCATCGTCGCGACGCAGGTGGTTCGCAGCAAGCCGACGATGTTGGAGCGATTCGACAGGCGCTCAATCACCTCGGCGCTGGGCTGGCCGCCGGCGACGGCCAGGAAGTCGGCGCGCAGCGCGGGGTCCTGCTGCTGCGGCGCGACGCGCTGGAAGTAGGTGCGTGCCGCATCGTTGAGCTGCACGGGAAAACGATACTGGCGCAGGCGCACCAGCGCCTCGGCCAGGTCGTAGATCGTGTTGTCCGGCGTCGGGCGGGCGCTGTGACCGCCCGGCCCGGTTGCCTCCATCTCATATTCGAGATAGGTCTTCTCGCCGACCTGCATCACATGCACGAAGGGTTTGCCGTTCTTCAGCTCGCCGCGCCCACCCTCGTTGATACCGAACTCGGCATCAACCATGTCGCGGTGTTCCTTCAGCAGCCAGTTGGCGCCGTTCGACGGCACATCGCCTCGCTCCTCGTCGGAAGTCAGGGCGAGAACGATGTCGCGGTTCGGAACGAACCCGTCGCGCTTGAGCTGCATCAGCGCCGAGACATAGCTGGCCGCCATCGCCTTGTCGTCGATCGACCCACGCGCGGTGAAGATGCCGTCGTGCTCCTCCAGCTTGAAGGGGTCGGTCTTCCAGTCTTCACGCTTCGCTTCGACGACGTCGATATGCGCCAGCAGCAGCATCGGCCGCTTGTGCCCGCTGCCCTTGAAGCGCGCCACCAGGTTCCCCTTGCCCGGGAAGGGCTCCATCAGCGTGACCTCGTCGGGCCGGAAGCCGGCAGCCAACAGACGCTCACGCACCGCCGCCGCGACCTTGCTGGTACCACCGCCGGAATGGGACGAGTTGATTTCGACGATCTGTTGATAGACCGCACGAAAGTCCTGAGCGTCCGAGGTGCTCGATTGCGCGCCCGCGCCACCGGCGAACATCCCTGCGCTACAAGCATATGCAAGATACCGCGTTGATCGAGGTCGCATTCTCTTGTTCCTTCTCTTGGTCTGGGTCGATTGATGGACAGACTCAGGATTCGACCTAAGGGTCGCTGAACATTTTGGCAGAGCGACGCACGTAACCCGATTCGATTTGACAAGGGGATCCCTACAACGACGATCGGCGTCGACGAGCCAACGCTCATCGAGAGGAGCGGGAACCCGCACGCCCGCGATTGACTCTCCTTGGAAGTCAAATCACCTTGAACAACGAGGGGTCACATTAGAAGGAGCGGCCCGATCTCGGAGGCCTCAAGCTCAGCGAACGATTGTGAAATGTCCGTTCATGCTCGATCGCCGAGCCCTCCTGATCCTGCCGAGCTCGCTAGCAAGCCTGGGGGAAATGCACAAGAAATGCGCCTGTTTCCGCCGATCGTCGATAGACTGCATCGCATCTGCCAACGGACCATCCGATGAATCCTTCTCTGACTCTACGCGCCGCCGGACTGGCGTTCACGGTAGTCGTATTGTTCTTGTCGCCGGGGGTGGCATGGCCGCTTTCACCAGCGCCGCCTCCGAGCGCGCCGTTGGTCGAGCGTCACGTGATCGGCGGACCGGGCGGGTGGGACTTCGTGACTTTCGATTCCCGCCGTCGTCGCGTGTTTATCACGCGAGGCGACCGCGTGCAGGTCTGGGACGTCGCTGCCCAGGCCGTCGTGTCCGAGATCGCGGGCACGGCCGGAGTTCATGGCGTCGCCCTCGCGCAGGAGCTCAACCGCGGATTCACGTCGAATGGGCGAGCCAACACGGTGAGCGTGTTCGCACTCGACGATCTGCGGATCGTGGCAACGATCGCCATTCCTGGCGACAACCCTGACGCCATCCTTTATGTGCCAGGCGTCAAGCGCATCTTCGCCTTCAATGGCCGAAGCAAGGATGTCACGGTCATCGACGCGCCCAGTCTGAAAGTACTGGCGACCGTACCGCTCGGGGGCAAGCCCGAAGTGGCCGTATCCGACGACGCTCAGGGTCGGATCTTCGTCAACATCGAGGACAGCAGCGAGATCGTCGTTCTGAATGAATCAGGCAGTCGGGTCGAAACGCGGTGGCCGTTGAAGCCGTGCGAAGAGCCGACCGGGCTAGCCATCGATGCTGCACATCAGCGTCTTTTCGTCGTTTGCGCCAATCACACGATGGCAGTTGTCGACGCGACCTCCGGACGCGTGGTATCGCAGTTGCCCATTGGCGGCGAGCCGGACGGCGTTGAATTCGATCCTGCGTCCGGGCGAGTGTTTAGTGCCAACGGCGAAGGCACACTCACCGTCGTGCGCGAAGAAGACGCGGAGCATTTCAGGGTCGCGACGACCATCGTCACCCAGCCGCGTGCCAGGACCCTCGCGTTGGATCCGGCTTCGCATCTTCTGTACCTGGTGACGGCATCCTTCGGCCCTACGCCGCCGCCGACGACGGAGCAGCCCCGGCCGCGGGCGTCGATGCTCAAGGACACGTTCACTTTGCTCGTTGTGAATCCAAATTGATGTCGGCATGAGCAGTGCACGCGGTGGCGCGTGGCAGGGTTCGCAGCAGACGCGCGATTTCTGCTTGGTCGGACGGCACAGCGCAAGAAGACGGAGACCCTGATGGACGTCGTGCAGCGGATTCAGACGTTCAACAGCGGTCGCGATCCGCAGAGATTGCATCTCAAATATCAGGCTATGCGGGCCAGTGCCTTCGCGTTTTTTCGCGGCAGTGCTCACCTTTTCTACGCCCGCCTGCCGCGCAGCGGAATCTTCAATTCAAGTCCGTTGGTCTGGTCGTGCGGCGACCTCCACCTAGAGAACTTCGGCTCGTTCAAGGGCGACAACCGGCTTGTCTATTTCGACATCAACGACTTCGACGAAGCGGCCTTGGCGCCAGCCGCCTGGGACCTCGTGCGCATGGTGAGCAGTCTGCGGGTGGCTGCGGACAACGTCACGGTCCGCAAGTCCGAGGCTGAAGATCTTTGCGCCCTGTTCGTCGAGTCGTACGCGACGGCGCTTGGGCTAGGCAAGGCCTACTGGGTCGAGCGCGACACGGCTGAAGGACTCGTGCGGTCGCTCTTGGAGGGCTTGCAGTCGCGTCGACGAGCCGATTTTCTGAACACCCGGACTCAAGCGAGAGGGAAGTTTCGCCGGCTGCGAACCGACGGTATCAAGGCCTTGCCCCCAAGCAGCGAACAACGCGCTCTCGTCGAAGATTTCATGACGGGCTTCGCCCTGACCCAGCCTCAGCCGGATTTCTACAAGGTGCTCGACGTAGCGCGCCGCATTGCCGGCACCGGCAGTCTCGGCGTCGATCGCTACGCGATTCTCGTGACCGGCAAGGGCTCTCCTGACGGCAACTATCTTCTCGACCTGAAGGAGGCAATGCCCTCGGTGCTGGCCTCCCGGCTCACGGTGCGTCAGCCCCACTGGCCCACCGAAGCGCATCGCGTCGTTGCGATCCAGCGGCGCGTGCAGGCGGTCTCGCCTGCGTTTCTTCAGCCGGTATCGCTGGCGAAAAGGTCCTACGTCCTGCGCGCCTTGCAGCCGTCCGAGGACCGCGTGACTCTCAATGCGGCGACGCAGGGGCGCGGCGCGCTGGAGCAGACGATGCAGACAATGGCCAGGATGGTTGCCTGGGCGCAGCTGCGCAGTTCCGGGCGCGATGGATCCGCAACGGCCGATGAGCTGATCGACTTCGGCCGCCGCGCGAAGTGGCGGCAGAAGTTGCTCGATGCGTCCTTGGTGTGTGCAGCCCAGGTCTTGCGAGATGCACAGGCATTCGATGCCGCCTATCACAGCGGTGCGTTTGATGCCAACACGGCGTCGAAGGTCGGGCTTGCCTGAAGCCGTCATTCGTGGGGACAGCTCGAGCAGCACGTGGTTCGACGTGGGCGCCGGGCTGTGCGTCGCCGGACTGCTGATCCCGGAGGCGGTGGCCTATGCCGGGCTCGCCCGGTTGCCCGTGACGCACGCCTTGACGGCTGCGCTCGCGGGCTTGCTCGCGTACGCGCTGTTCGGCGGCAGTCGGTTTGCGATCGTCGCGCCGACCTCTTCGACGGCAACGCTTGCCGCCGCAGCTGCCCTCACTCTGCCCGCGACAGCGTACGCCGATGCCATCGTGGCGATCGCCGGACTGGCCGGCGTGATCCTGCTCCTGCTTGCGGCCGCCCGTCAGGGCCAGCTCTCTGCCTTCGTGTCGCGACCGGTCCTGCGCAGTTTCGCTTTCGCGCTGGCGATCACGATCGTGGTGAAACAATTGCCCGATGCGCTCGGCCTTTCATCGCCGGCGGCATCGGATCCATGGCGGATCGTCTGGCAAGTGGTGACGCAACCGTCTGCCTGGCACGCTCCGACGGTCGCCGTGACGATCGTCGCCGGGGCGCTGATCGTGCTCTTGCGCCGGTGGCGCCGGGTTCCTGCGTCCCTGGTGGTGATGATCCTGGCCATCCTTGCGGCGAAGGCGTTCGACCTGCATTCGCTCGGCGTCGCCGAGGTCGGCGCCATCGAGCGGCCCACCCTCGGGCTGGGTCTTCCTGATCTGACGCCCGCGGCCTGGTTTCAGGCCGCAGAGCTGGCGTTCGGGCTGACCGTCCTCATCGTCGCCGAGTCCTGGGGGAGCATGAGGACCCTGGCCCTGGCGCACGGCGATGTTCTGGATCCGAATCGGGAGTTCCTGGTACTCGGGGCGATCAATCTCGGCACGGCGTTGTTGCAAGGCATGCCGGTGGGAGCGGGCTTCTCCGCGAGTTCAGCCAACGCCGAGGCGGGGGCGCGCAGTCGATGGGCCGGCGCTGCGGCGCTGGTGGTCATGGTCCTGGCACTCGCGTTAGCCTTGCCCGCGTTGCGCTTGCTGCCTCGGCCCGTCCTCGCCGTCGCGGTGGTCAGCGCCTTATGGCATGCCCTGTCGCCACGACCGCTCATGGCCGCCTGGAAGCTCAACCGTGATCGCTTCCTGATTGTCGCCGCGACGCTGTCGGTGCTGATTCTGGGCGTCCTGAACGGGTTGCTGCTCGCTGTCGCCGTGTCGGTCGTCGCCGCGCTGCGTCGGTTCAGCCTTCCCGTTGTTCACGAGCTCGGCCAACTCCAGAACTCGCGCGACTACGTTCACCTCGACGGCCAACCCGACGTCACCCGCGTGCCCGGGGTGCTCTTGCTGCGTCCCGAAGAGCCGTTGTTCTTCGCGAGCGCCGAGCGAGTGGCCAGCGAGGTGATGCGTCGACTCGGCGAGGTCGACGTGGTCCAATCGCTCGTCGTCAGCCTCGAGGAAAGCGTCGATCTCGACAGTACCGCGCTCGAGTGCCTCCAAGAGCTCAACGGGCAATTGCGCATCCGCGGTATTCGACTGGTCCTGGCCCGTGTCAAGGAAGCGGTCAGGGACTTGCTGGAGCGGTCGGACCCTGCAGGACTGGGCCACCCGGATCGGCTGTTCTGGAGTGTCGACGACGCAGTGCAGGCCATGAGCCTCCTTCGGGATCGCACGAAGGTCAACACGCCTTCGGACCCTTCCTAGCAGTCCGGTGGCGCGCGTTGATCTCGAAGCACGCCGACATAAGACACGGCTGTGCTCGCCCTGAGAGTCCCGGATCGGATGTGATTCGTCACGCGCTGACGACGATCTTCCCCGACATCCCTTCGTGCCCCTCGCCGCAAAAGATGTCGCAAAGGAAATCGAAGCGGCCCACGCGATCTGGCTGGAAGCGGACACGCGCGACCTGGCCAGGAACGATGACAGCGCGCAGGTTTAGGTCGGGCGCGAAAAAGCCCATCACGACCTCGGGTGCGGTGAATTCGAGCACGACCGCCTCGCCGCGCCGGAGGGCGATCTCGTTCGGCAGGAACACGAACTTGCGGGCAACGACGGCGATCACCTTCTCTGCCGGCTGTGCCCCTGCCAGGGCGCCGAGGCCGCCGAGCGCGCCGGCAAGCAGCAGTTGACGACGGCGCATGGTCAGGCCGCCCCAAGCGGTCGCTCGCGCAGGACGGGCGCAGCATTGCCGGCCTCGCTCACCTCGCGAAAGCCGAGGCCACGGTAGGGTTACGTTGGATCCCAGCGGATGGGGTCGCGCCGCTCCTGCGATCCAGGCGCAGGCAAGGGAAAGATCAGTGACTGCGCGGCATGATGGGCGATGTGCCCGGTCATGTGATGGTGCTCTTGGTGGATGTGGCCATAGAACACGGTGACGTTGCGGTACGGCATCAGGATCGCGATTGCCTGGTCACCATCGCGCGTCGCCCAGTCCCACTTCGGCACGAGGTCGAACAGCGGCCGATGGGTTAGCACGACGATGGGCGCGTCGACGCTCAGTCTGCCGAGATCGCCCTTCAGCCAGTCGAGTTGCTCGGCGCCGATGCTGGCCGGCCGGATCGGAGACGTTGTCGACGGCAACGAAGTGCACGCCATCGTGGTCGAAGCTGTAGCGGGTGAGCGGCCGAAAAACTCCTGGAACGCCGCGCCGTTGTCGAGCGAGGCATCGTGCTCGCCCGGCATGAAGTGCACCTGGCGCACGCTCAGATCGGCGACGATCGCCTTGAACTCGCGCATGCGCTTGCGTCGCTCCTGCGCGTCATCGGTCGTGTGCGTGAGGTCGCCCGTGAAGACGATGAAATCGGGCGGGCTCGACAACGCGTTGACCGCGGCCACGGCGCGCTTGAGGGTCGTCGCCGCCTCGGGATTGACCGCCGGGCCGTTGAAGCCCCAGTGCACGTCGGAGAGCTGAACGAAATGAAAGTCGCGCGTCTTGCCTTGACCGATCAGGGCAACGTCATCCACGTGGATGACGACCAGAGTGTGGCGATTTACGAGCGCGACGGCGTGTGCTGGGTCGCGGACTTCCACTGCAAAGCCGGTCAGCTGGTCGATGCAGCAAGCTGGTTTCGCTTCCATGCCGGCGTGCTGCGCTACTCGCACGGTCGCCGCGCCGCCGCGCTGAGTCCATGGCGCCGATCTCGCCGCAACTTGCGGAGCAGATCGAGCGTCTGCATCAGTCGCTGAACTCTGCCGCCCCCGATTGCCGGCGGTTGCAGTGCACATCCATTGCCCTCGGAGTAGGTCATGAACGATTTGGGAAATCTCGGATCTCCCGCCCGCCCCGCGCCGGACGCCAACATCAGTGTTGTGGGTGATGGGGCCACAAGACCGAGCTCGTCGAAGCGTTCCTGATCAAGCATCCGCGCGTGCATATCCACTACACCCCGACGTACTCGTCGTGGCTCAACCAGGTGGAGAACTGGTTCGCCCGAATCCAGCGCGACGTCATCACGCGAGGCATCTTCACATCTCCCAAGGACCTCGACAAGAAGCTCATGCGCTATATCCGCCAGTACAACAACGACCCCAAACCGCTGAAGTGGAAATACGATGATCCAACATGGCGCATTACCGCCAATTCTTCTGGTTCAGTGAACTAGTCGCGCAAGTCACTCGACCGTGACGCTCTTCGCCAGGTTGCGCGGCTTGTCGACGTCGGTGCCGCGCGCCACCGCCGTGTGATACGCGAGCAGCTGCAGCGGCACGACGTGCAGGATCGGCGAGAGCGCGCCGTAGTGCTCGGGCATGCGGATCACGCGAACGCCCTCGCCCGGGCGGATCCGCGTGTCGGCGTCGGCGAAGACGAACAGCTCGCCGCCGCGCGCGCGCACCTCGTGCAGGTTGCTTTCGAGCTTTTCGAGCAGCGCGTCGTTGGGCGCGATCGCGACCACCGGCATCTGCGACGTGACCAGCGCGAGCGGGCCGTGCTTCAGCTCGCCGGCCGGATACGCCTCGGCGTGGATGTAGCTGATCTCCTTCAGCTTCAGCGCCCCTTCGAGCGCGACCGGGTAATGCATGCCGCGGCCGAGGAAGAGCGCGTTCTCCTTGGTCGCGAACTCCTCGCTCCAGGCGATGATCTGCGGCTCGAGCGCGAGCACCGCCTGCACCGCCACCGGCAGGTGGCGCAGCGCTTTCAGGTGCTTGGCCTCGTCGGCATCGCTGAGCCGGCCGCGCACCTGCGCCAGCGCCAGGCGTGAGCAGGAACAGGCCGACGAGCTGGGTCGTGAACGCCTTGGTCGAGGCGACGCCGATCTCGACGCCGGCGCGCGTGAGGTAGGCCATCGCGCACTCGCGCACCATCGCGCTGGTCGCGACGTTGCACACCGTCAGCGTGTGCGCCATGCCGAGCGAGCGCGCGTGCTTGAGCGCGGCTAGCGTGTCGGCGGTCTCGCCGCTCTGCGAGATCGTGACGACGAGCGTGCGCGGGTTCGGCACGCTGTCGCGGTAGCGGTACTCGCTCGCGACCTCGACGCTGGTCGGGATCTTCGCGATCGACTCGAGCCAGTGCTTGGCGACCGAGCCGCTGTAGTAGCTCGTGCCGCAGGCGAGGATCAGCACCGAGTCGATCTCCTTGAAGACGCGCCAGGCGCCGTCGCCGAACAGCTCGGGTGAGACGCCGGGGACGGCGTCGAGCGTGTCGGCGATCGCCTTCGGCTGCTCGAAGATCTCCTTCTGCATGTAGTGCCGGTACGGCCCGAGCTCGGCCGCGCCGGTGTGGGCGACGACCGTCTTCACCGGCCGCTGCACCGCCTTGTAATCGCCCTTGGCGTCGGCGTGGCTGATCCAGTACTTGCCGAGCTGCAGGTCGACGACGTCGCCTTCCTCGAGGTAGACGATGCGGTCGGTGACGCCGGCAAGCGCCATCGCGTCGGAGGCGAGGAAGTTCTCGTTCGCTTGCGGCTCGGTGCCGACGCCGAGGACCAGCGGCGAGCCCTGGCGCGCGCCGATGACGCGATGCGGCTCGTCGCGCGAGATGACGGCGATCGCGTAGGCGCCGCGCAGGCGCGGCAGCGCGCTTTGCACGGCCTCGAGGAGGTCGCCCCGGTTGAGGTGATCGACGAGGTGGGCGATGACCTCGGTGTCGGTCTGGGTGACGAAGGCATAGCCCTTCGCCTTGAGCTCGTCGCGCAAGCTCGTCGTGGTTCTCGATGATGCCGTTGTGGACCAGGCCGATCCGGCCCGCGGCCGCCATTCCCGACGCCTCGCCCCCGTCGGCCATGCGCGCGCCCGGGCCGTGCGAGAAGTGCGGATGAGCGTTGTGGACGAGCGGCGCGCCGTGGGTCGCCCAGCGCGTGTGGGCGATGCCGGTGCCGCTCTCCAGATGGTCGGCGACGACGCTGGCGGCGAGCTCGGCGACGCGCGCGGTGCTGCGCGCGCGCTGCAGCCGGCCGCCCTGGTGCACGGCGACGCCGCACGAGTCATAGCCGCGGTATTCGAGCCGGCGCAGTCCCTCGACCAGCACGGAGACGATGTTGCGCGAGCTGACGGCGCCGACGATTCCACACATGGGGCGACCCTTGGAGGCGAAGATGGAAGCGGCACTCTATTGGCCATCGCAAGAACTTACTTTGCAATATTGATAGCGGATTTGCAATAATCTTACGATCAATCTGATTTCGAGATTGATTCACCCAAATGAAGCATCGATTTGGAACATTCAATCGAATATCGAATCTCGACGGAACCGATTTGAAGATCCTCGCCGTGCTGCAGAACGACGCGTCGCTGACCAACCACGCCCTTGCGGCGCGGGTCTATGTGTCGCCCGCGACTTGCCTGCGGCGGGTCAAGCGGCTCGTCGACGAGGGCGTCATCGAACGCCGCGTCGCCCTGCTTTCACCCGAGGCGCTCGGCCACGGCCTGACGGCGATCGTCGAGGTTTCGCTCGATCGCCAATCGGCCGAGGCGATCGACGCGTTCGAGGCTCGCGCGGTCGCCGAGGGCGCGGTCCAGCAGTGCCATCGCGTCTCTCCCGGGTCCCGACTTCGTTCTTGTCGTCCAGGTCGGCGACATGGCCGGCTATGACGCGCTCGTCGGCCGGCTCTTCACGCAGGACGCGAACGTTCGCAACGTCAAGGCGTTCTTCAGCGTCCGCCGCGCCAAGTTCGAGACCCGGGTCGCGCTGCCGCTCAGCGCTTGATCAGGACCAGGCCCTTCAGGTAACCGCCTTCGGGAAAGGTTACCGTCATCGGGTGATCGGGCGCCGCGCCGAGCCGAGCATGGATGAAGGCATCGATGCCCGCATCGATGCCGGCGCCGGCGACGATCTTGTGGAACAGGTCGGCATCGATCCCGCCGGAACACGAGAACGTGAACAACGCGCCGCCCGGCTTGATGCAGCAACAGCGCGAGCCGGTTGATGTCCTTGTAGGCACGCGCGGCGCGCTCGGCGTGGGCGACCGTCGGCGCGAGCTTCGGCGGATCGAGGACGATCGCGTCGAAGCTCTGGCCCGCCTCGAGCAGCGAGCGCAGCGTCTGGTTGACGTCGGCATCGATGGCGCGGTGGCGCGCGGCGTCGAAGCCGTTCAGTGCAACGTTGCGCTCGGCGAGCGACAGCGCCGGCGCCGACGAATCGATCGCCGTCACCTCGGCCGCGCCGCCGGCGAGCGCGGCGACGCTGAAGCCGCCGCTGTAGCAGTAGCAGTTGAGGACGCGCGCGAAGCCGAAGTGGCGCACGGTCTCGGCGAACAGCTTGCGGTTGTCGCGCTGGTCGAGGTAGAAGCCGGTCTTGTGGCCGTTGGCGACGTCGAGCTCGAAGCGCCAGTTGTGCTCGCTGATCGTCAGCGCTGTCGACGCGGTCGCGGCCGCGGCAGCGACTGGCCGCAGCCAGCCGACCGTCGGCGGCGCAGCCCTTCGCGTTGCCGTGCCGACGTGTCGCTGCGCTCGTAGAGGCGGGCTGCGCCGGTGGCCGCGATCAATGCTTCGGCGATGACCGGCTTCCAGCGCTCGGCGCCGGCAGACAGGAACTGCGCCACGAGCGTGTCGCCGTAGCGGTCGACGACCAGCCCCGGCAGTCCGTCGGCCTCGCCGTGGACGAGGCGGACGCCGTCGCTGGCCACCGCCAGGCGCGCGCGCATCGCCACCGCGGCGGCGATGCGGCGGCGAAGAAGGCGGCGTCGATGCGCTCGCTTTCGTCGAAGCTCCAGGCGCGGACGCGAATCGATGACTGCGGGCTGTACGCGGCCCACGCGAGAAAGCGGCCGGCGCTGTCTTCGACGCGAACCGTCTCGCCGGAGTCGGCCTTGCCGCCGGCGACGCTGCCCTCGAACACCCAGGGGTGGCGGCGCAGCAGCGAGCGTTCCTTCCCGGGTCGGAGGCGGATCGTCTTCATCGGCAGATTCTCCCCGCCCGCTCGAATCCCGTTGACGCCGACGCGACTGCCCCTCTATAAGCGTCGCACCTGTCCTCCGAAGCACACGAATGCGATCGCCATGTTCTCTGCCGGCCGCTGTCGCCGGCATCGCCGTCCTGCTCGTCCTCGGCTCGTGCGCCACCAGCTTCGCGCCCGACCGCAGCAGCCGCGCGCCGATCCTCAACGGCTACGGCAATCCGCGCATGACGATCACGACTTCCCAGCCGGAAGCGCAGCGATGGTTCACGAGCGGCCTGGCCCAGCTCTACGCCTTCAACGAGAGCGAGGCCGCACGCGCGTTCAAGGCCGCGCTCGCCGCCGACCCCGACTGCGCGATGTGCGCGTGGGGCGTCGCCAAGGCCGCCGGCCCCGACATCAACGACACCGAGCGCGGCGACCTCGGCGAAGCGCGGAGATACATCGCCTGGGCCGCCCGACACAGCCAGAACGCGACGCAGCGCGAGCGCGCGCTGATCGCGGCGATGAGCGACCGCTACGGCGCCGCTGCGGATGCATCGGCCCGCGGCCCGAGCGTGCCCGATGCGCCGATCTGCGGCCCCGGCGGGAGCGCGAAGGCGCATCCGCTCGACATCGTCTACGCCGAGCGGATGCGCGTCATCGCCGACGCCTACCCGAGCGATCCCGACGTGCTCGTGCTCTATGCCGAGGCAGTGATGATCGCAACGCGTGGCGACTGGTGGGACAAGAAGACCGGCGCGCCCGTGGGCGCCATCGGCAGCGTGACCGAGCGCCTCGAGCACGCGCTGCAGGTCGACCCCGGGCACACTGGGCTCAACCATTTCCTGATCCATGCCGTCGACTCGAGCCGTCGCCCCGAGCGCGCGCTGGCGGCGGCCGATCGGCTCGGCAAGCTCGCCCCCGCCTCGCCGCATCTGCTGCACATGCCGTCGCACATCTACGTGCGCATCGGCCGCTACCACGACGCGGTCCAGGTCAACGAGGCCGCGCTCGCCGCGCAGGCGAATCTGCAGAAGGTGCTTGAGGCGCAGGGCTTCGCGCCGAGCGTGAACTGGAACGGCCACAACAGCCACTTCCTCTGGTTCGCGGCGCTGAGCGAAGGGCGCGGCGACCTCGCGCTGACGCAAGCGCGCACCGCCGCCGAGCGAGCTGCGGCGGGCAAGAGCCTGAACGCCGAGTTCATGCGCAGCGGGCCGCTCCTGACGCTGGTCCGCCTTGAGCGCTGGGACGAGGTGCTGCGCGAGCCGCGCCCCACCGGCGACGGCGGCGTCGCCGCGCCGATCTTCGACTACGCCGGCGGCGTCGCGCTGCTTCGCACCGGCCGCCTCGATGAGGCACGCGGTCGCGCGGCATCGCTGCAGGCGGAACTCGATGCGCCCGCGCTGCAGGGCAAGACGCTGTTCGGCGACGACCCGGCGCGCACCGTGCTCGACATCCTGGCGAGCCGGCTGCAGGCCGAGATCGCCGCCGCCGACCGCCAGCCCGACGCGGCGCAGCGCTCGCTCACCCACGCCATCGAGCTCGAGGCCGCGCTCGAGGCGAACGAGCCGCCGCTCCTCGGCGCGTTCTCCGGCCTCGCCCTCGGCGACGTCATGCTGCGCTCGCAGCGCTGGAGCGATGCCGAGCAGGCGTATCGCGCGGCGCTGTCGGCGCAACCGGCCAACGGCTGGGCGCTGACTGGGCTGCAGCAAGCGGTGGCGCGCCAGGGCCGGAAGAGCGAAGCCGATCGGATCGCCGCCGATGCCGACCGCGCCTGGGCCTACGCCGACCCCTCTTTGCGCCGCGCCGTCATGCGCTGACGCCCGGCGCCGCTACTTGCGTCGCGCGCGCGGATGGGCCGCGTCGTAGACCTTCGAGAGATGGCCGAAGTCGAGCTTGGTGTAGACCTGCGTCGTCGTGATGTTGGCGTGGCCGAGCAGCTCCTGCACGGCGCGCAGGTCGCCGCTCGACTGCAGCATGTGCGACGCGAACGAATGACGCAGCATGTGCGGATGGACGTGCGTCGGCACGCCGGCCGCGATCGCGATCGCCTTCAGACGCGAGCGGACCTGACTCGCGCTCAGACGCCTGCCGCGGCTGCCGACGAAGAGCGCGGCCTCGTCGCCGGCAGCGACCTCGCCGCGCAGCGACCAGCCACTCGGCGAGCGCACGCAGCGCCGGTGGGCCGACCGGCACTGCACGGCGCTTCCTGCCCTTGCCGAGGACGTGCGCCGTCGCATCACGCGGCATCGACCCAGCCAGCGGCCGTGCCGCTGGCGACGACGTCGAGGCCGACCAGCTCGCCCACGCGCAGGCCGCAGCCATAGAGCAGCTCGGCGATGCAGGCGTCGCGTGCGGCGAGGCGGCGATTGCCGCCTTCGCTGCGGTGCTCGACCAGCGCCACCGCATGATCGACCGCGAGCGCCTTCGGCAAGGGCTGCGGCGCGCGCGGCGCGCGCACGCCGGCGACCGGATTGGCGGCGACCAGGCCATCGCGGCCAAGCCAGCGATAAAAGCCGCGCCAGGCCGAAAGCACGAGCGCGATCGAGCGCGGCGCCAAGCCGGCGCCGTGCAGATGCGCCGCCCAGTGGCGGATGTGGTGCGTCTCGGCCGCGCGCAGTGCGACCGGCGCGGCGGCGGCGAATCGTTGCAGGCGCACGAAGGCGTCGCCGTACATCGCCAGCGTTCGCTCGGCGAGCCGACGCTCGACCTTCAGGTACTCGAGGTGACGGGCGATGTCGGCGTCGGACGCGCCGCCGTCGCTCGCGTCACCGGCAGCGTTCACGGCGCCGGCAGCAGCCGCGTCAGCGCGGCGCTCGCGACCTCGCCGATGCGGACCAGGAACTCGGTGCCCATGTCGGCGCTGTAGCGGGTCGGATCGGGCGACGCCAGGACGAGCATGCCGAACGCACCCGGCCGGCTCTCGTGGCGCAGCGCAATCAGCGCGATCGAGAGCGCGCGCGCCGGCTCGTCGAGCCACTCTGCCGCCTCGAAGCCGGTGTTGACGCCGCAGTAGGGCGTCGCCAGGCTGGCGGCGAAAGTCTGTGCGTCGGCGCCGACCGGGCGCGCGAACGGCAGGCTCGCGAACACCTCGGCCCCGCCCCAGACGCGGATCGCGACCTGCGGAATCAGGAACTGGTGCGCGAGCTCGCGCGCCAGCGACGTCGGGCAAGTCGGCGGCGTTGGCGGTGAGCATCAGCGCGTGGGTCCAGCGATGCAGCCGCTCGGCGATGGCGACGTTGTCCTGGCCGTGCCGGACCATCTCGACGATCTGCCGCTCGAGTCCCTTGATCTTGTCGCGCAGCATTTCCATCTGCCGCTCCTGCAGCGAGACGGCGCGCTGGCCGTGCGGGCTGGTCAGCTGGATGCTGCCGAGCAGTTCGGCATGGCGCTCGAAGAAGCCGGGGCTCGCCGCGAGGAAGTTGGCGATGTCGCCTTCGGTGATTCCCTGCACGCCGAGCGGCGTCGTTGCGGAAGTGGTGCTCACGGATTTTTTCTCACAGGTCGATCTCTCCTTCGTAGACGGTTTCGGCCGGGCCGGTCATGAGCACGGGCGTGCTGCCGCCGCGCCATTCGATCGTCAGCGTGCCGCCGCGGGTCGCGACGTCGACCTTCACATCGAGCAGGCCGAGGCGGATGCCGACGGCGACCGCCGCGCACGCGCCGGTGCCGCACGCCAGCGTCTCGCCGGCGCCGCGCTCGAACACGCGCAGGCGGATCGCGTTGCGCGAGACGACCTGCATGAAGCCGGCGTTGACGCCCTGCGCGAAGCGGACATGGCGCTCGATCCGCGGCCCGTCGCTCGCGACCGGCGCACGATCGACGTCGGCGACGATCTGGACCGCGTGCGGGTTGCCCATCGAGAGCACCGCGAGATCGACGCTCCGGCCCTCGCCGAGCTCGACCGGCCAGAGCGGCAGGCCGGCGTCGCCGCCGTGCGGCGCGAGCCAGGTGGTGTCGAACGGCACGTGCGCCGGATCGAAGTCGGGCGCGCCCATGTCGACCGTGACCCGGCCGTCGTCCTGCTGGCGCAGCTCGAGGCGGCGATTCAGAGTCTCGACGATGAGCGTCTGCTTGTCGGAGAGGCCGTGGTCGCGAACGTAGCGTACGAAGCAGCGCGCGCCGTTGCCGCAATGCTCGACCTCGTCGCCGCTGACGCCGTTGAAGATCCGGTAGCCGAAGTCGACCCCGGGTCGCGGCGCCTTGTCGACGATCAGGATCTGGTCGGCGCCGATGCCGAAGCGGCGATCGGCGAGCGCCTTGACCTGCGCCTCGTCGAGCTCGATCCAATCGCGGGTCGCGTCGAGGACGATGAAATCGTTGCCGGCCCCCTGCATCTTGGTGAAACGAACGCGCATGCGGCCATTATCCCGTCCGTCACGCGCTTCAATAGAGCGCGGACTCGCCCGGCGGCCGGGTCTTGAAGCGGCGATGGACCCAGAGGTATTGCGCCGGGTTGCGCCGGATCTCGCTTTCGATCCAGCGGTTCATCCGCGCCGCGTCGGCAACCGCGTCGTCGCTCGGGAAGTCGGCCCACGGCTCTTCGTAGCGGACGCGGTAGCCCTCGCCGCCGGGCAGGATCTCGGCGACGACCGGCTGGACGATCATGTTCAACGCCCGCGCCATCCGCGACGGCGCGAGCAGCGTCGCCGCCTCGATGCCGAAGAACGGCACGAAGGCGGCATCGCGGGTGCCGAAGTCCATGTCGGGCAGGTTGAAGAAGGCGTCGCCGCGGCGGATCGCACGAACGAGCGCACGACCGGCGTCGTCGCGGGCGAAGATCTCGGCGTTGCCCAAGCGCAGTCGCCCGCGCCGCAGCGCCCGGTCGAGGACCGGATCGCTCTGGCGCTGGTAGATCGAGATGCCCTTTCGCTTCTGGAACAGCAGCACCGAGACGCCCGCGACGTCGAGCGCCATGAAGTGCGGCGCGAGCCACATCACCGGCCGCTCGCTGCGCTCGGCCAGCGTTACGTCGCCCTCGACCTGGATCAGCCGCTTCAACCGCTCCGGCGACGCATACCAGAGCAGGCCGCGCTCGAGCAGGCTCCGGCCGAGCCAGCGAAAGTGCTCGTGCGCGAGCCGCTCGCGCTCGAACGGCGCGAGCTCGGGGAAGCAAAGCGCGAGGTTCTTCAGCGCAACCTTGCGCCGCCCGGCGACGAGGTACCAGCCGAGACGGCCGAGGGCGTTGCCGCACGCGGCCTGGATCGGCAGCGGCAACCAATGGAACAGCCACAACGCGGCCAGTAACAGGCGTGCGCCCAAGCGTCGACTCGCGCCGGCGATGACGGCCGGCAGGACGTTGCGCGCGGGTTGCGCGCAGGGTCAAGTATCGACTCGCCGATCCTCCCGGCGACCTATAATCGGTCGGTCGCCGAGTTACTGAACTACTTGCGGGGCGACGGAAAAGACATTCCGCTAAAGCGTTCGCCGCAGCTCCAGAGCCCAGGCCGGCAACGCATCTCTCGATGACGGGCCAGCCGATTTCTCAGCACTTGGAGCACAGCGTGTCGAACGACTTCCTCTTTACTTCCGAATCGGTCTCCGAAGGCCACCCCGACAAGGTCTCGGACCAGATCTCCGACGCCATTCTCGACGCGATCTTCAAACAGGATCCGCGCTCGCGTGTCGCCGCCGAGACCTTGTGTAACACCGGCCTGGTCGTACTCGCGGGCGAGATCACGACCAACGCCCATGTCGACTACATCCAGGTCGCGCGCGACACGATCAAGCGTATCGGCTACGACAACACCGACTACGGCATCGACTACAAGGGATGCGCGGTGCTCGTCGCCTACGACAAGCAGAGCAACGACATCGCCCAGGGCGTCGACCACGCGAGCGACGACCACCTCAACACCGGCGCCGGCGATCAGGGGCTGATGTTCGGTTACGCCTGCGACGAGACCGCCGAGCTGATGCCGGCGCCGATCTACTACGCGCACCGCCTGGTTGAGCGCCAGGCGCAGCTGAGGAAGGACGGCCGCATGCCGTACCTCAGGCCCGACGCGAAAAGCCAAGTGACGATGCGCTACGTCGACGGCAAGCCGCACTCGATCGACACCGTCGTCCTCTCAAGCCAGCACGACCCGAGCCAGAGCGAGACGCCGACCAAGATGAAGGGCTCGTTCGTCGAGGCCGTGATCGAGGAGATCATCAAGCCGGTGCTGCCGAAGGAGTGGCTGAAGAACACGCGCTACCTGATCAACCCGACCGGCCGCTTCGTCATCGGCGGCCCGCAGGGCGACTGCGGCCTCACCGGTCGCAAGATCATCGTCGACACCTACGGCGGCGCCTGCCCGCACGGCGGCGGCGCGTTCTCGGGCAAGGACCCGTCGAAGGTCGACCGCTCGGCCGCGTACGCGGCACGCTATGTCGCCAAGAACATCGTCGCCGCCGGCATCGCGCGCCAGTGCCAGATCCAAGTCGCCTACGCGATCGGGGTCGCTAAGCCGATGAACGTCACCGTCTACACCGAAGGCACCGGCAAGATCAGCGACGACAAGATCGCGGCGCTCGTCAACGAGCACTTCGACCTGCGGCCGAAGGGAATCATCCAGATGCTCGACCTGCTGCGGCCGATCTACGAGAAGACCGCGGCCTACGGCCACTTCGGCCGCGACGAGCCGGAGTTCAGCTGGGAAAAGACTGACAAGGCGGCAGCGTTGCGCGCCGCCGCCGGCCTGTAGGCCGCGCGCCGCCGAATCCGTCGGGCGCATGGCCGGATCGGTCAGCCTCGACGATCTGCGCCGCTACGCAGTCGCTCGAACGCTGTTCAAGCCGACGACGCTGACGCGCGCGATCGACAAGCTCGGCTTCGTCCAGGCCGACCCGATCCGCGCTCCGGCGCGCGCCCAGGACCTGATCCTGCGCCACCGCGTCGCCGACTACCACGCCGGCGATCTCGAGCGGCGCTATGCGCGCCTGCAGGTCGAGGAAGACGCGTTCGTCAACTACGGCTTCCTGCCGCGCCGCCATCTCGCGCTGATGCATCCGCGCACCGTCAAGCAGGCGTGGACGGCAGCAACGAAGAGGAAGGCCGCCGAGGTGCTCGCCTTCATCCGCGAGCGCGGGGCGACGCATCCCCACTTCGTCGAAGAGCACTTCGCGCACGGCCGTCACGTCAATGCCTGGGGCGGCTCGGGGCTAGCGACGACGCACCTGCTCGACGGCATGCACTACCGCGGCCTGCTGCGCGTGCAGCGGCGCGACAACGGCACGCGCATCTACGCCGCGGTCGAGCACGCGCCGGCCGACATCAGCCCCGCGGCGCGGCGCGAACGCGCCGCCGCGCTGCTTGACCTCGTCATGGGCAAGTACGCGCCGCTGCCCGCGTCGAGCCTCGTCTACCTCGTGCGCCTGCTGCGCTATGGCGCGCCGCATCTGCAGGCCGAGACCCGCATCGCGCTTGCCGCGGCCCGCGAGCGCTGGGCGAGCGCGAAGATCGAAGGCGCGCACTGGTACTGGCCGGCTGACGAGAACCCGCGCTCGAAGCGCTGGGCCGTCGACGACCGCGTGCGCCTGCTCGCGCCGTTCGATCCGATCGTCTGGGACCGGCGCCGCTTCGAGCTGCTCTGGGGCTGGACTTATCGCTTCGAGGCCTACACGCCGGCGGCGCAGCGAAAGCTCGGCTACTACGCGCTGCCGCTGCTCTGGCGGCGACGCGGTGATCGGCTGGAGCAACGCTGCGGTGAAGAACGGCCGGCTCGCGCTCGAATCGCATTTCGTCGCGAGCGCGCCCGCACGCGATGCGGCGTTTCGCAGCGCGCTGCAAGGAAGAGCGCGCGCGGCTCGCGGAATTCCTCGGCCTCTAGCCGGAGCCGGAACGATCACCGGCCGCTCGCCAACGGCCTTTGCTGCCAGGCGACGGCGGCCGCGAGCGCCAGCACCGCGGCCGAGCACGCGAAGCCGGCGCGCAGACCGCCGAAGTGGTCGGCGATGAAGCCGACCGCGCTCGGGCCGACGATCTGGCCGGCGGCGAAGACGATCGTGAACGCGGCGATTCCCTTCGGCCACTCGGCTCGGCGCGAGGTTGTGGCGCACCAGCGCGGTGGTCGAGGCGACGAGCGAGAGGAAGACCGCGCCGAACAGCAGGCCCGAGGCGAAGACGACCGTCGGCCGCGCGCTCACGACCGGCAGCAAGGTCGCGGCGGCGAGCAGCGCGTTGAGGAGCGCGAGCGCGCCGCCGCCGCGTGCCCGCTGCAAGAGCCCCGCCCACAGCCACGACGAGGCGACCACGGCGACGCCGAGCATCGCGAAGAAGGCGACGATTATGTCGCCGGCGAGCCGCTCCTCGCGCAGCAGCGTGACGACGAACGTCATGTAGCCGATGTAGCCGAGGCCGAACAGCAGGTAGGCGGCAAGCGCCGGCGCGAACGCGAGCGCATTGAAGCGGGCTGCGCGGCGAGCGCGGCGCTTCGGCCGCGGCGCGTCGGCGGCCTGCGAGCGCGGCGCGCGTCGCCGCCGCGGCGACCGCCGTCGCGATCGCGGCCAGCGCCGCGAGACCGAGCCACGCGCCCTGCCAGGCGTGCGCGACGCCGCGCTCGACGAGGATCGGCACGACCAGGGCCGAAGCGACGATGCCGACTCCCGTGCCGCCGTAATAGATGCCGAGCACGAGGCCACTGCTCGCCGCGTCGCCGCGCCCGGCTGCGCCATGGCCGCGGGCGCCGCGACCAGGCGCGCGGCGAGCAGGCCGCCGGCGACGAAGGTGCCGGCGCTGCCGAGCCCGGTCACGAAGCGCAGGACATAGAGCGTGCCGTCGTCGAGGACCAGGCCGTGGCCGAGCAACGCCAGCACCGTCACGACCGCGCCGGCGAGAAACACTGGGCGCGCGCCGAAGCGACGCAATGCCGCCGGCGCGGCGAGCGCGCCGGCGAGGTAGCCGGCGGCGTTGACGGTGTTCATCGCTCCGGCGGTGAGATAGCTCCAGCCGAGGTCGGCGCGCATCGGCGGCAGCAGCAGCGCGTACGAGAAGCGCGCCAGGCCGAGCGAGATCGCCGAGCCGAGGGCGAGCGCGGCGGCGACGACCAGTGTCGGCAGCGGCCGGCCCGTCATCACGCGCCGCGCGCCGCGAGCAGCGTTTCGGCGACCTCGACGAAGCCGCGGCCGCGATCGAGCGCGGTCACGTACGCCGGCCAGCGCCGCAGCCGGTCGGCGAAGTCGACGATGTTGGCGACGCCGACCGAGAGCGGGAAGGCGGCGAACATCGGCTCGTCGTTGGTCGAGTCGCCGACGTAGAGCCACGCGTCGCGCTCGGCATCGAGATCGCGGCCGAGGAGACGGCGCACGATCCAGGTCGCGCCGGTGAGCTTGGTGTGCGCGCCGAACCAGCCGTTGACATGGATCGAGCTCACGGTCGCGTTCATTCCCTCGCGCCGCATCAGCGCGAGAACGCGGTCGATCTGCGCCGGATCGAGATGGGCGAACTCGGCGTGGTCGATGGCGATGTCGGTGACTCGGCCGACGCTGTCGTGCGACAGCGTCGCGCCGGGCACCTCGGCGACGATGCGCGCCGCGACCGCACGCAGGCGAGCGGCGTTCGCGTCCCGCACCGGCTCGCCGTCGGCGAACTCGACGCGGACCTCGTCGCCTTCGCGCCACAACGCCACCGCGCCGTTCTCGGCGACGATCGCCGCGAGCGGCGTCGGCAGCGCGACCTCGCGGCTCCAGCCGAGCGGCCGGCCCGTGACCGCGATCACCGGCAGGCCCGCGGCCTGCAGCGCCGCCAGCGCGGCGACGACGCCCATCGGGATCTGCCCGTCGGTGGTGAGCGTGTCGTCGATGTCGGTGAGGACGCCGCGAACGCCGCGCAGGAGGCGCGGGTCGCAGCGCGACCACGGCGTGACGGAAGGCGGGATCACGCGGCCGATGATAAGAGCCGGTCCGCACGCGACGGCTGCGCGCCGCGCTAGAATTCGAACGCTTGCCGAGGAGCGTTGCAAGGCGGGGCCGGAAGGGCCGCGTCCCAGGCTCGGCAACCGCATATTGCAACCGCGCTCACCCGCACGATGGTCCTCGTGGGTGAGTTCTGCCTCCCTTCAGATGTCCGGCGTGCGGGTTCCGCTTTCGCATTGGAGCCCTGACATGAACGCTGTTCTGAAGCCGCACGCCGCGGCCCCCTATCACGTTGCCGACCTGAAGCTTGCCGACTGGGGCAGGAAGGAAATCCGGATCGCCGAGACCGAGATGCCCGGCCTGATGGCGATCCGCGACGAGTTCGCCAAGGCGCAGCCGCTGAAGGGCGCGCGCATCGCCGGCTCGCTGCACATGACGATCCAGACCGCGGTGCTGGTCGAGACCCTGCAGGCGCTCGGCGCCGACGTGCGCTGGGCCTCGTGCAACATCTTCTCGACCCAGGACCACGCCGCCGCCGCGCTCGCCGCCAAGGGCACGCCGGTGTTCGCCTACAAGGGCGAGACGCTCTCGGACTACTGGGACTACACGCACCGCATCTTCGAGTTCGCCGCCAAGGGAGCGAAGGGCGAAGGCCCGAACATGATCCTCGACGACGGCGGCGACGCGACGCTGCTGATGCACCTCGGCAAGCGCGCCGAGAAGGACCTGGGCGTGATCGCCAAGCCGACGAGCGAGGAAGAGACGTGCCTCTTCGCCAGCATCAAGGCCAAGCTCGCCGAGGACCCGACCTGGTACTCGAGGAAGGCCGCCGAGATCATCGGCGTCACCGAAGAGACGACGACCGGCGTGCATCGCCTGAAGGAGATGAGCGCCAAGGGCACGCTGCTGTTTCGCGCCATCAACGTCAACGACTCGGTCACCAAGAGCAAGTTCGACAACCTCTACGGCTGCCGCGAGTCGCTGGTCGACGGCATCAAGCGCGCGACCGACGTGATGATCGCCGGCAAGGTCGCCTGCGTCGCCGGCTACGGCGACGTCGGCAAGGGCTCGGCGCAGGCGCTGCGCGCGCTCTCGGCGCAGGTCTGGGTGACCGAGATCGACCCGATCAACGCGCTGCAGGCGGCGATGGAAGGCTACAAGGTCGTGACCATGGAGTACGCCGCCGACAAGGCCGACATCTTCGTCACCACCACCGGCAACAAGGGCGTGATCCGCCACGAGCACATGGCGGCGATGAAGGACCAGGCGATCGTCTGCAACATCGGCCACTTCGACAACGAGATCGACATCGCCGCGCTCGAGAAGAACTGCAACTGGGAAGAGATCAAGCCGCAGGTCGACCACGTCATCTTCCCCGACGGCAAGAAGATCATCCTGCTCGCCAAGGGCCGGCTGGTGAACCTCGGCTGCGGCACCGGCCACCCGAGCTTCGTCATGAGCTCGAGCTTCGCCAACCAGACGATCGCCCAGATCGAGCTCTTCACGCACAGCGACGCCTACGACGTCGGCAAGGTCTACGTGCTGCCCAAGCACCTCGACGAGAAGGTCGCGCGGCTGCACCTGAAGAAGGTCGGCGCGATGCTGACCGAGCTGACCGACGAGCAGGCGGCCTACATCGGCGTGCCGAAGCAAGGGCCGTACAAGCCCGACACCTACCGCTACTGAGCGGACGGCGACGACGGCGATGCGTGCCGACCAGCTGCTCGTCGAGCGCGGCATGGCGCCGACGCGATCGGCCGCGCAGCGGTTGATCGCGACCGGCGCCGTGCGCTGGCGCGCGCCCGCGGGCTGGCGCGTCGCCGGCGAAGGCGGGCGAAGACTTGCCGACCGGCGCCGACGTCGAGATCACCGACGACGCCGAGCTGCGCTTCGTCTCGCGCGGCGGCTTGAAGCTCGAAGGCGCGCTGACGCGTCTGGCGATCGACGTCGACCGGCATGACCTGCCTCGACCTCGGCCAGAGCACCGGCGGCTTCACCGACGTGCTGCTGCAGCGCGGCGCGAAGCACGTCGTCGGCGTCGACGTCGGCCACGGCCAGCTGCATCCGCGCCTCGCCGCCGACCCGCGCGTCGACCGCGCTCGAAGGCGTCAACGCGCGCCATCTCGAAGCGAGCGCGCTGCCGTTCGAGCCGCTTCGATCTCGTCGTCGGCGACCTCTCGTTCATCTCGCTCGCGCTGGTGCTGCCGGCGCTCGTGCCGCTGCTCGGCGGCTCGCTGCTGCTGCTCGTCAAGCCGCAGTTCGAGCTGCAGCCGGTCGACATCGGCCCGGGCGGCAAGGTCAAGGATGCGAGCGCCTACGGCCACGTCGAGAAGCAGCTGCGCAAGGCCTGCGCCGCGAACGGCCTCGACGTGCGCGACTGGTTCGACAGCGCCGACCCCGGGCAGCGAAGGCGCGCGCGAGTTCTTTCTCCATGCGACGCTGGCCGGCGAACGGAACCTCGACACGCATGACGACGCGCCTTCCGGTTCCGGTGAGCTTCGAGTTCTTCCCGCCCAACACGCCGGTCGGCAGCGAGAAGCTGAAGACGGTGGTCGAGCGAGCTCGCGACGGTCGAGCCCGAGTTCTTCAGCGTCACCTACGGCGCAGGCGGCTCGACCCGCGACAAGACGCTGGCAACGGTGAGCGACATCGCCGCGCTCGGCCAGGAAGCGGCGCCGCACCTGTCGTGCGTCGGCTCGACCAAGGACGGCATCTCCGAGATCCTCGCCACCTATCGGGCGCAGAAGATCCGCCGCCTGGTCGCGCTGCGCGGCGACCTGCCGAGCGGCACCGCGACCGCGGGCGAGTTCCGCTACGCGAGCGAGCTGATCAGCTTCATCCGCGAGACCCAGGGCGAGGACTGGTTCATCGAGGTCGCCGCCTATCCCGAATACCACCCGCAGCAGCGCTACGCCAAGCGCGACCTGCAGCACTTCGCCGCCAAGGTGAAGGCCGGCGCCGATTCGGCGATCACCCAGTTCTTCTTCAACCCCGACGCCTACTTCCACTTCGTCGACGAGGTGCGCGCGCTCGGCGTCGAGGTGCCGATCGTCCCCGGCATCATGCCGTTCCACAACTACGCGAAGATCGCCCAGTTCGCGGCGCGCGACGGCATCGAGATCCCGCGCTGGGTCGCGCTCAAGATGGAAGGCTTCATGGACGACGCGGCGTCGATCCGCGCCTTCGGCCTCGACGTCGTGACGCGGCTGGCGCGGCGCCTGATCGAAGGCGGCGCGCCCGGCCTGCACTTCTACACGCTCAACCAGTCGCCGCTGACGCTCGAGATCTGCAAGCGCCTCGCCGCCGCCTGAGCGCTACAGGCGACCGGCCGGCTCCGGGCCGCTGCCACATCACGCCGTCTTCGGTGAGCAGCGCATCGAGCGGCAGGTCGTCGGCCGACGGCGCGCAGGAACGGCAGAAAGCCGTGCGTGAAGCTGACGCCGACCGTCACCGGGCGCGGCGTCAGGGCGCGCAGCGTGCGGTCGAAGAAGCCGCCGCCGTAGCCGAGACGAACGCCGCCGGCACCGAAGCCGAGGCACGGCACGACCAGCATCTGCGGCAGGAACTCGTCGGTGCCCTTCGGCTTGGGAATGTCGTAGGCGTCGAGCTCGGTCTCGCAGCCGGGATACCAGACGTGAAAGCGCAGCGACTGCGTGACGCGGTCGGCGACCGGCAGGCCGATCCGGCGCGGGCTGCCGTCGACGCCGCCCTCGGACCAGCGATAGAGCGCCGGCAGCGGATCGAACTCGCCCTTGATCGGCCAGTAGGCGCCGATCGACGTCTCGCGCCGGCCGACCAGCCAGGCGCGCAGGATCTGCTGCAGCTCGACCGAGCGCTCGAGCCGGTCAGGCAGCGCCTGTCGCGCGGCGACGAGCTTCGTTCGCAGCGCCGCGAGCTCCTGGGCGTTGGCCGGCTCCTGCATCGACGGATGATCCTTTCGGGACGCCGGCGTCGAGGCTGACGCGCGAGCTCGTGCCCGCGCTATTGTGCAGAACCGCCGGCGCGGCGAGGCGTTCGCGTCCGCGCGTCGGAGAGCGGACCGAACAGCAACGCGCCGGACACCAGCGCGATCGCCGCGGCGAATCGAGCCGGCGCCGATGCGCCGCGCCGGATCGACGATCTCCCAGCAACGACCGAAGGCGGCGTTGACCGCGGCGCCGAGGCGGTCGAGCAGCGTCCCGGGACGCCAGGCCACCAGCGCCGGCTCGCCGTCGCCCCAGGCCTCGACCAGCGCGCTGCCCATGCGGCGGAACGAGCAGCCCCTGGCCGCTGTCGATGACATGGTCGTCGAGGTCGCCCGAGCGCGTCAGCCAGACCCGGCCGTGGAGCACCTCGAGGCGGCCGCCGGCCGATCCGAGGGGCAGAATCCGGCCGGGGCGAAGGGTGCGCACGGCGCCCGGGGCAGACCCGGCCCAGGCTCTTGATTACTTGCGTATTCATCATCTATCTCCTTCGTTTGACCGTGCCGCTATGATCGTCATCTCCTCGCTGGTAAATCCAATGAAACCGAGAGCATCGATTGATGCTCGGCAAGCATGAGTGCCCGATCGCGCCGACCACTTTCGCTGACCAACCTGCGGGCCTTCGAAGCGGTCGCGCGGACGCTCAGCTTCGGCGCCGCCGCCGACGAGCTGCACGTCACCCAGTCGGCCGTCAGCCGCCAGATCAAGGGCCTCGAGGACGAGCTCGGCGCGCAGCTGTTCGTCCGCGGCACGCGCCACGTCCAGATCGCGCCCGATGGCCAGACGCTGCTGCGCTCGGTCGAGCCGCTGCTCGCCAAGCTCGACGCCAGCGTCCAGAACATCCGCCGCTCGCGCAGCCGGCGGCGGGTCAGCGTCACCACCTTCGCGTCGTTCGGCTCGCTCTGGCTCTTGCCGCGCATCGAGGCGTTCCAGCGCAGCCATCCCGACATCGACATCCGCGTCTCGGCGCACGACGCGATCGAGGATCTCGACGACCCCGAGCTCGACCTGGCGCTGCGCTACTGCAGCCCGAGCCAGGCGCCGGTCGGCGGCAAGCACCTGTTCGACGAGACGCTGACGCCGACCGTCAGCCGCAGCCTCTGGGACCGGATCAAGGCCGGCGCCGCGCCGCCGCTCGCCACGCCGGCCGACCTCGCCCGCCAGACGCTGCTCGAGGAAGACGACGACCGCGCCAGCACCGAGTTCCTGAGCTGGCGCCACTGGCTCGCCTGCCACGACCAGGCCGCCCTCGAGCCGAAGCGCTGGCTCTACCTCAACTTCACCTACCAGCAGGTCCAGGCCGCGCTCGCCGGCCACGGCGTCGCCCTGGCGCGCGTGCCGCTCGTGTTCGAGGCGCTGCAGCGCGGCGAGCTGGTCGAGCCGTTCGGCGAAGCCGGCCGGATCACGAGCCCGTTCTCGTACTGGATGCTGATCGCGCCGCGGCAGCCTGGCCCGGCCCGAGGTGGCGCAGTTCAGCGCCTGGGTCGAGGCCGAAGCGGCGGCGACGCGGGCCGCGGTCGGCGACGCGCCGCGCGCCCTGCTGAGCGCGCGTGCCGCGGCCGCTACGCGGGCGTCAGCGAACCCCGTGCTCGGTGACGATGAACGCCAGCGCCACGTCGTGCGGCTCGGGCGCGAAGGTGGCGAGGTCGAGCTCGGCGTTCGCCCAGGCGATGCCGACGGCGACGACGTGCGGATGCGCCGCTAGCCAGCGGTCGTAGTAGCCGCCGCCGTAGCCGAGGCGATGACCCGCGGCGGTGAAGCCGACGCAGGGAACGACGACGACGTCGGGCAGCGCCGCGGCGCCGTCGCCGGTGCCGATGCCGCACTCGTCGACGAGCGTCGGCGCGGCGCCGTTCCAGCGCCGGAACTCGAGGGCGCGCGGATCGCGTCGTGCATATGGCAGCGCGCGCGCGACTTTGTCGAGCGCCGGGTCGGCGGCGAGCGCCGCGGCTGCGTTAAATTCCGATGCGATGGGCCAGTACAGGCCGAGGCATTCGGGCTCGAGGCGGGCGATCACGCCGCGCAGCGCGCTAGCGAGGGACTTCTCGGCGTCGGCGTGCACCGGCGGAGGCGATGAACGCCTCGCGTTCGGCGAGCAGGCGGGCCCGAAGGGCGCGTCGCGCGGCGAGCGGCGCGACGGACGATGCGGGCGCAACTTTCACGAATTTGTCAGGACGCGAGTGACGACTGCAGAGCGAACCGGGTCAGTATATGAGCCGCCCCGCACCGACACGGCGCAGCGCGCCACCAGCGTCGCGGCGCTCGCGCTGGCGATCCTCTTTGGCGCCGCGACTTCACCTTTGCCAGCTCGGGCGCAGGGCCTGGAAGGCACCGTCGTCGAAGCCCGCGATGCCTTGCGCCGGCACGATCGCAATCGCCTCGCGGCGCTGCGAACCCAGGCCGCGGCCGAGAAGAACCCGCTGGCGATGTGGGTCGACTACTGGGAGCTGACGAACCGGGTCAATGAAGTCCAGCCGGCCGAGTTCGCGGCGTTCGCACAGCGCTGGAGCGGCACCTACGTCGAAGACCGGATGCGCAACGACTGGCTGCTCGAGCTCGTGCGCCGGCGCGACAACGCCACCTTCGTCGCCGAATACCCGCGCTTTCGCATGAACGACGACCGCGAGGTCACCTGCTTCGCGCTCGCCAACGACCTGCTCGCCGGCAAGGACGTGCGCGAGGCCGGGATTGCCGCGTGGCTGGCGCAGAAGGACGCCGACGACGGCTGCGCCTACCTTGCCGCGACTCTCGCCGATGCCAAGCAGCTGATCCCGGCCGACATCTGGAAGAAGGTGCGCGCCAGCATCGAGGCCAACCGGCCGCGCGCGGCGCGGCTGGCGGCCGGGCTCATCTCCGACAGCGCCGGCAGCGCGCTCGGCGAGATCATCGACAGCCCGGTCCGCTATCTGGCGAGGAAGGCAAGCGCCGCGAGCCGCACCGATGCCGAGCTGACGACGGTCGCGCTGGCGCGCCTGGCGGCGAGCGACAGCGACGCGGCCGCCACCCTGCTCGCCGACCGCTGGGAGCGAGCGTTGCCGCGCCGAGCTGGCGGCGTACGCCTGGACGAGCATCGCCCGGCAGACCGCGATCAAGCTGCAGCCCGAAGCCGCCGACCAGTTCCTGCGCGGCGCGCGCGTCCTCGGCAAGAGCGGGCGCGAGATCGATCCCTCGGACGAGATGCTGGCGTGGAAGGTGCGCGCGGCGCTGCGTGCCGACGACGGCCGCGGTCGCTGGCAGCAGGTGGTCCAGGCGATCAACGCGATGTCGCCGAACGAGCAGAAGGACGCCGCCTGGGTCTACTGGAAGGCGCGCGGCCTGCAGGCGCTGGCGCGCGACTCGCAGGAGGGCGAGGCGCTGCTCGCGAGCAGCCGCGAGCAGCTCGCGGTGATCGCCGGGCAGCTGAACTACTACGGCGCGCTCGCCGCCGACGACCTCGGCCAGGTGCAGACGCTGCCGCCACGGCCGGCGCCGCTCACTCCCGCCGAGCGCGATGCGGCCGCAGCCGATCCCGGCCTGGCGCGCGGCTTGACGCTGATCTCGATCGGCCTGCGCAACGAAGGCGTTCGCGAGTGGAACTACTCGATTCGCGGTTTCGGCGAGCGCGAGCTGCTCGCCGCGGCGCAGCTCGCTTGCGAGCGCGAGGTCTGGGACCGCTGCATCAACACCAGCGAGAAGACGCGCGCCGAGGTCGACATCGAGCAGCGCTTCCCGACGCCCCTGCGCAAGGACGTGACGGCGCGCGCGAGAGAGATCGGCCTCGACCCGGCGTTCGTCTACGGCCTGATCCGCCAGGAATCGCGCTTCGTCGTCGATGCCCGCTCCGGCGTCGGCGCCTCCGGGCTGATGCAGCTCATGCCGGCGACCGCGAAGTGGACGGCGAAGAAGATCGGCATGCCCTACAGCGCCTCGCTCATCACCGACCGCGACACCAACCTGAGGCTCGGCAACGCCTACCTGAAGCTGGTCCTCGACGATGCCGGCGGCTCGCAGGCGATGGCCGCGGCGGCCTACAACGCCGGCCCGGGCCGCCCGCGCAAGTGGCGCGAAGGACCGGTGCTCGACGCCGCCGTCTGGGTCGAGAACATTCCGTTCCCGGAGACGCGCGACTACGTCAAGAAGGTGCTCACGAACAGCACCTACTACGCGGCGCTGCTCGGCGGCAAGGGAACCACACTGCGCTCGCGCCTCGGCCGCACCATCGGCCCGCCCGACCCGAACGCGCCGCCGCCGGAAAAGGACCTGCCCTGACGGCGCTTCGCCGGCTCGGCGAGAATCGTCGCTCGCTGGCGCCGCGGCCGGCACGAGACCCTGCCCCGTGACCAACTTCCTCATCCTCGGCGCGACCGGATTCGTCGGCCGCAGCGTCTGCGAAAAGCTGGTCGAGCGTTCCGGCGGCGGCGACGGCCGGATCCGCGTTGCCACGCGCCGCTTCCCACGCGCGCGCCACCTGCAGCTGCTGCCGACCGTCGAGATCGCCTGCGGCGACATTCACGACGACGCGACCCTCGCGCGCATGCTGCGCGACACCGACGTCGTGATCAACCTGGTCGCGATCCTGCACGGCAGCGAAAAGGAGTTCGAGCGCGTCCACGTCCGATTGCCGCAGCGGCTGGCGCAGGCCTGCCGCGACGCCGGCGTAGCGCCGCGTCATCCACGTCAGCGCGCTCGGCGCGGCGGTCGATGCGCCGAGCAAGTACCTGCGCTCGAAGGCGCGCGGCGAAGCGGCGCTGCGCGCGGCCGGGCTCGACCTCACCGTGCTGCGCCCTTCGGTGATCTTCGGCGAGCGCGACCGCTTCCTCAATCTCTTCGCCGGGCTGCTGTCGATCTTCCCGGTGCTGCCGCTCGCCGGCGCGAGCGCGCGCTTCCAGCCGGTGTGGGTCGACGACGTCGCCACCGCGATCGCCCGCGTCGATCGACGATCCATCGACGCACGGCCTGACGATCGAGTGCTGCGGCCCGCGCGTCTACACGCTGAAGGAGCTGGTCGCGCTGGCCGGCATTTGGTCGGGCTCGCCGCGGCCGGTGCTCGCGCTGCCGAGCGCGCTCGGCAAGCTGCAGGCGCTGGTGATGGAGCTGCTGCCGGGCAAGACGCTGATGTCGCGCGACAACCTCGACTCGATGCGCGTCGCCAACGTCGCCAGCGGCAAGCTGCCCGGGCTCGATCGCGTCGGCGTCGAGACGACGCCGCTCGACGCGGTTGCGCCGCGCTACCTCGGCCACGTCTTCGGCGAGGCGCGGCTCGAGGCCTGGCGCGCGCGCGCGCGTCGCGGCTGATCCATCTCCGCCGTTCGCTGGCGCTCGCCGCGGGAGCGATGCGCCCGCCGCATCGGAGCGGTGCCGAAATGGCATCGGCCGATCGCCGCCGTTGGCCTAGCATCTCGGTCCTTCGCGGCAGCGAAGGAACGGTGCATGGACCTCTACATCGGCAACAAGAACTATTCGTCGTGGTCGCTGCGCGCCTGGCTGCTGATGAAGCAGGCCGGAATCGCCTTCAGCGAGCGTCCGCTCCGGCTCGACTGGACCGAGGGATCGCCGTTCAAGACGACGCTGCTGGCGACTCGCTCCCTCGGGCCGGGTGCCGCTGCTCGTCGACGACGACGGCTTCGCGATCTGGGATTCGCTGGCGATCGCCGAATACCTGGCCGAGCGCTTCCCGGACAAGCGCCTCTGGCCGCTCGATCGCAAGCAGCGAGCGCGCGCGCGCTGCCTGAGCGCCGAGATGCACAGCGGCTTCGCCGCCCTGCGCGAGCGCTGCCCGATGAACATCGAGCTCTCGCTGCCACAGGTCGGCGCGCGCGTGCTCGCCGAGTGGCCCGACGTCGCCGCCGACCTGCGCCGCATCGACGCCATGTGGCGCGAGGCGTTGGCCGAGTCCGGAGGACCGTTCCTGTTCGGCGAGTTCGGCGCCGTCGACGCCTACTTCGCACCGGTGTGCGCGCGCGTCGAGAGCTACGACCTGCCGCTCGGCGCCGAGGCGCGGCGCTACGTCGCGCGCATGCTGGCGCTGCCGGCGATGCAGGAATGGAGCGCCGCGGCGCGCGCCGAGCACGACTTCCTGGCCGTCGACGAGCCGTACCGCAGCAGCCCAGGCGACGCATCGCGCGAGGCGGTGATCGAGTAAAAAAGAAGCGGACCGAAGTCCGCTTTACCCGTCGCCGGTTGCCGCGGCGACAGCGCTCTCAGCGATGCTTGCGGCGAGGCGCCATGAAGCGATCACGCCACGCTGCAAACGTCGGCAATGTAGAGGTTGCAGCTCCGGCGTCAGTCATCCCGCGGCCGTGGGGGATGAACGACCGTTCATCGCGCCTTCGTAACGCTCTGTGAGCTGACCTAGACTTCCCGCGATGAAACGCTACCTCGTCGGCGGCGCGGTGCGCGATGCGCTGCTCGGCCATGCGGTCGTCGACCGCGACTGGGTCGTCGTCGGCGCCGATGTCGAGCGCCTGCTCGACGAAGGCTACGTCGCCGTCGGCAGCGACTTCCCGGTGTTCCTTCATCCCGACACGCGCGAGGAGCACGCGCTCGCGCGCACCGAGCGCAAGACCGGCCCGGGCTATCGCGGCTTCGCCTTCCACGCCGACCCGAGCGTCACGCTCGAAGACGATCTGCGCCGGCGCGACCTGACGATCAACGCCATGGCGCGCGACGAAGACGGCGCGCTGATCGATCCCTACGGCGGCGAGCGCGACCTCGCCGCCAAGGTGCTGCGCCACGTCTCGCCGGCGTTCGCCGAGGATCCGGTGCGCATCCTGCGCGTGGCGCGCTTCGCGGCGCGCTTCGCCGACTTCCGCGTCGCCGCCGAGACCGTGGCCTTGATGCGCGCGATGGTGCGCAACGGCGAGGTCGACGCGCTCGTGCCGGAGCGCGTCTGGCAGGAGATGTCGCGCGGCCTGATGGAAGCGAGGCCCTCGCGCATGTTCGAGGTCCTGCGCGAGTGCGGCGCGCTCGCCCGCGTCCTGCCGGAGGTCGACCGCCTCTTCGGCGTGCCGCAGCGCGCCGACTTCCATCCCGAGGTCGACACCGGCGTGCACCTGCTGATGGTGCTCGACATGGCGGCGCGCCTCGCGACCTCGCTCGCGGTGCGCTACGCCTGTCTCGGCCACGACCTCGGCAAGGGCACGACGCCGGCCGAGATCCTGCCGCGCCACCTCGGCCACGAAGAGCGCAGCGTCGCGCTGGTGCGGCAGATGAGCGAGCGGCTGCGCGTCGACAACGCCTGCAGCTCGCTCGCCGAGATAACGGCGCGCGAGCACGGCAACGTCCACCGCAGCGGCGAATTCGGCGCGGCGGCGATCGTCCGCCTGCTCGATCGCTGCGACGCCTGGCGTCGCCCCGATCGCTTCGGCGAGCTGCTGCTCGCCTGCGAATGCGATGCGCGCGGCCGCCTCGGCCTCGAGGACACGCCCTATCCGCAGCGAGCGCGCCTGCTCGAGGCGCTGCGCCTGGCGACTGCCGTCGACTCGACACAGATCGCCGCCGAGGCCGCCGCACGCGGCCTTGCCGGACCGGCGATCGGCGCCGCGATCCTCGCCGCCCGCGTGCGCGCGGTCGAGGCGCTGTCGCCGTCGCCGGCCGGCTGATCGCGCCTAGAGGCGGTGGCGTCGGTCGCCGCTGGCAAAGCCGATCGGCGCGAAGTCGACGCCCTTGGCGAACGCCAGCACCTTGAACAGCTCCCCCATCTCGTGCTCGTGGACCAGCCGGATCGCGTCGACGCGCGCGCGGATGGCGGCGCCGGCCAGCAGCTCGCCGAAGCCGCAGTCGAGAAGGAATCGCGCCTGCGACGTGTAGCCGACGACGTCGAGCCCGGCGTCCTGGCCGGCGACGGCGAGGGCCGTGAAATCGAGATGGCTGGTGATGTCCTTCAGGCCGATGTCGACCAGCGGGATCGGTGTCGGCACGATGCGCGCGGTGGCACATCAGCGTTCCTCCCGAGCGCTGCGGGTGGTAGTACTCCGCTTCGGGAAAGCCGTAGTCGATTAGGAAGATCGCGCCGTGCGCGAGGCGGTCGGCGAGCGTCGCGACGAACGCGCGCGCGTTCTCGTGCAGCTCGGTCGTGCTGCCGGCGGGAAACGGCGTCGCGACCGGCGGCCGCTTGGTGCTCGGCCGATCGCTCCAGGCGAAGCCGGCCGCCTTCGGCGCGAACGACGCCGCGCTCGCGCCAGGCGACGCCGTCGAAATGGATCAGCTCGACCGGCATCGCATCGAGCACCTCGTTGCCGACGACGACGCCGCGCAAGGCGGGCGGCAGCTCGTCGAGCCAGCGTACGCGGTCGGCGAAGGCGCGCGTCGCCTCGCGCTGGCGCTCGCGCAGCGGCGCAGACAGCTCGACGATCGAATAGCGGCGAACGCGATCGCCGAGCGCGGCGAGCAGTTCGACCGCGAGCGCGCCGGAGCCGGCACCGAACTCCCAGATCTCGTCGCAGCCGCTCGCGTCGAGCGCCTGCGCGAGCTGGCGGGCGAGGGCCTGCCCGAACAGCGGCGAGAGCTCGGGCGCGGTGACGAAATCGCTGCCGCCCTTAGGCATGCGGCCGACGATCGTCCGGCCGCTCGCGTAGTAGCCGAGGCCGGGCGCGTAGAGAGCCATCGCCATGAAGCGGCTGAACGGGATCCAGCCGCCGGCGCGCTCGATCGCCCCGCCGACGAGTCGCGCCAGGGCCGCCGATACACTGCTGTCGTCCAAGCCCTCGTGCACCGGCACATTGTAGGAATCGTGGCCATGACGCTCCGCCCTGCCCGCCGCCGTGGCGGCGCCGCGCCGCAAGCTACCGGTCGAGACCGCCAAGCTCGGCAAGCGCCTGCACCGCCAAGTGGGCCGCGCGATCGCCGATTTCGCGATGATCGAGAACGGCGACCGCGTCATGGTCTGCGTCTCCGGCGGCAAGGACAGCTATGCCCTGCTCGACATCCTGATCGAGCTGCGCGCCCGGGCGCCGATCGACTTCTCGATCGTCGCCGTCAACCTGGACCAGAAGCAGCCCGGCTTTCCGGCCCACGTGCTGCCCGAATATCTGGCCGCGCTCGGCGTCGACTTTCGCATCGTCGAGCAGGACACGTACACGGTCGTCAAGCGCCTCATCCCCGAAGGCAAGACGATGTGCAGCCTCTGCTCGCGCCTGCGCCGCGGCGTGCTCTATCGGGTCGCGAGCGAGCTCGGCGCGACCAAGATCGCGCTCGGCCATCACCGCGACGACATGGTCCAGACGCTGTTCATGAACATGTTCTTCGGCGGCCGGCTGAAGGCCATGCCGCCCAAGCTGGTCAGCGACGACGGCAAGCACGTCGTCATCCGGCCGCTCGCCTACGTCGCCGAAGCCGACCTCGAGCGCTGGGCCGTCGAGCGCGCATTTCCGATCATTCCCTGCAACCTCTGCGGCAGCCAGCAGAACCTGCAGCGCGTGCGCATCGGCGCGATGTTGCGCGACTGGGAGCGCGAGGACCCGGGGCGAATCGATCGCATCTTCGACGCGATGGCGCGCGTCGTACCCTCGCATCTCCTCGACCGGAACCTGTTCGGCTTCGCCGCGACTCCAACCGACCGGCGTCGCCGACGCCGGCGGCGACCGCGCCTTCGATCACGAAGAGCCGGTGACGCAGCGCGTCATGCAGGCCGTCGTTCCTGGCGCTCGGGTTCCGGCCTTCGCGCGCGGGCCCGAGGAGAATCGTCATGATCAAGCGCCGTCGCGGCCCTGGCCGCCTTCGCCCTTGCCGGCTGCGCATCGCTCGACAACATCGACGCCGACGTGTCGAGCTACAGCCGCTGGCCGACCGACCGCAGCGCCACGACCTACGCGTTCGAGAGGCTGCCGTCGCAGCAAGTCCAACCGCAGGCGGCGCAACTGCTCGAAGATGCCGCCCGGCTGCGCCGTCGAAGGCGCCGGCTTCAGGCCGGCCGCCGAGGCGGCGATAGCCGGATGTGACGATTCAGATCGGCGCTCGCATCACGGCGGTCGACCGCTCGCCTTACGACGACCCGTTCTGGTACGGCGGCTACTGGGGTGGTTACTTGGGGTAGCTACTGGGCCTGGCGACAGCCACTTGGCCGCGCCCGCTTTGTCGGCGCGCCCTTCTGGGGACCCGGCTGGCGCGCGCGGATATTGGGGCCCGCCCGGGTACGGCACTCCGTACTACGAGCGCGAAGTCGCGGTCCTGATCCGCGACAAGCGCTCGGGCGAGCCGCTTTACGAAGGACGCGCCCAAAGCGGCGGCCTGTACTCGACGCCCGACCGGACGCTTCCCGCCCTGTTCATCGCCGCGCTGCAGGACTTCCCGGCGGGCAGCGAAACGAATCCGCACCGCATCACGGTCGAAGCCAAGCCCTGAATCCGGGAACGTTCAGCCGGCGGTGTCGGCGATCAGTTCGCGCAGGTCGATCTCGTAGCCCTTCAGCTTCAGCGCCGCCGCGCGCCGCTGAGCGGGGTGGTGGCGTTGTGCAGATCGCTCGCGAAGCTGCAGTTGTGGGCCGCGAGATGCTCGGCGTAGGCACGATAGCCATCGCGCGGCGAATGGTCGAGGCGCTGCAGATAGCCCCGCACCTGTGCGACCGCGTCGTCGCGGCTGATGCCGCCTTCACGCAGGCGCCGCGCCAGCGCCACGACCTCCTGCTGGCGCCATTGCCGTTCCGCGAACGCCACCTCGGGGTCGAACGGCGACGCGGCGACGGCACGCGCGACCAGCTCGCGCTGCGGCCCGTCGAGCCTGCCGTAGAAGTTCTCGGCGCGCTCGATCTCGCGCTGGACGCGACGCCTGCTGGCGTTTCTTCGGATCGCGCTGCCAGTGCTCGTCGCGCCAGTCGTCGTTGCTGCTGGCGTAGCGCTTCTCGATGTGGGCGATCTGCGCCGGCGTGAGCGTGAGCGCGACCTCGGCGATCGTCGGCGCCAGATACTGCGACACCGGATCGATGCGGGCGCGCAGCTCGCGCCCCCAGGCGCACATGCGCTCCGGCGTGGCGTCGCCGATGACCTCGGCCTCGGCGCGAACCAGAGGTCGACGTAGTCGGGCAGCTGGCTGCGCCGATGCCATGCCATCGCCTCGTCGAGCGCCGCGCGCACGCGATCGGCCTGGGCGTCGTCGAAGTCGACGTAGCCGTCGAGCCAGCGAAAGACCAGCGTGCTCGCCTGCGAATAGCCGATCTTGAGCATGCTGCAGCCGGTCAGCGCCAGCAGCAGCGCCAGCGACAGCGCCGCGATAATCGGCGACCGGGCGCGGGCCCGGGGCAACGCGGATGGCAGCATGGTGTTGAACGTCGTGGTCATGGCGGCGGGACAAGGGACGCGGATGCGCTCGGCGCTGCCGAAGGTCTTGCACCGCCTCGGCGGGCGCCATTTATTGCAACACGTTCTCGACGCCGCCGCCGGCCTGGGGGCGGCACGCGTCATCGTCGTCACCGGCCACGGCGCCGCCGAGGTCGAGCGCCTAACGAGCGCGCCCGGGCTCGTCGTTCGTGCGCCAGGAGCCGCAGCTCGGCACCGGCCATGCGCTGCAGCAGGCCGCGCCGCTGCTCGACGACGACGGCACGACGCTGGTCCTCAACGGCGACGTGCCGTTGATCGAGACCGAGACCTTGCAGCGCCTGGTCGCGGCGGCCGCGCCGGGCCAGCTCGCCTTGCTGACGGTCGAGCTCGCCGAGCCGCGCGGCTACGGTCGCATCGTCCGCGGCGGCAACGGTGCCGTCGCCGCGATCGTCGAGGAGAAGGACGCGTCGCCCGAGCAGCGTGCGATCCGCGAGATCTACACCGGCGTGATGGCGGCGCCGACGCGCCGCCTCAAGGCCTGGCTGGCAGCGCTGAACAACGACAACGCGGCAGGCGAGTTCTATCTGACCGATGTCGTCGGCCAGTGCGGTCAAGGAAGGCTTCGCGGTCGCCGGCGTCGCCGCCCGCAGCGAGACCGAGGTGCTCGGCGTCAACAGCCCGACGCAGCTCGCCGACCTCGAACGGCGCTACCAGCGCGCGGCGGCGGAGCGGCTGATGGCGGCCGGCGTTCGCCTCGCCGACCCGGCGCGCCTCGACCAGCGCGGCGAGCTTGTGCTGCGGCCGCGACGTCGAGATCGACGTCGGCTGCATCTTCGAAGGCAAGGTCGAGCTCGGCGACGGCGTTCGTGTCGGCGCCTACTGCATGCTGAAGAACGCGAGCGTCGCCGCCGGCGCGACGATCCGCCCCTACACGCACATCGACGGCGAGAGCACTCGGCGCGAGTGTCGGCGCAGGCGCGATCGTCGGCCCGTTCAGCCGCCTGCGCGGCGGCGCGAGCCTCGGCGCCGACGTCCATGTCGGCAACTTCGTCGAGATCAAGGCCTCGACCCTGGGCCGCGGGCGCGAAGGCGAACCACCTCGCCTACATCGGCGATGCCGACGTCGGCGAGCGCGTCAACTACGGCGCCGGCAGCATCACCGCCAACTACGACGGCGCGAACAAGCACCGCACGACGATCGGCGCCGACGCCCACATCGGCAGCAACGTCGTGCTGGTCGCACCGGTCGAGATCGGCGCCGGGGCGACGATCGGCGGCGGCTCGACCATCGCCAAGGACGCGCCCGCCGGCCAGCTCACGGTCGCGCGCGCGCGCCAGGCGAGCCTGCCCGGCTGGAAGCGGCCGACCAAGAAGCGCTGAGCCTTGGCGCCGCCGCGCTGCCGTCACGCCGCCGACGGCGCGATGGCCCGCGACGGCGAGGCACAGGTCGGCCCACGCCTTGGCCTTCTCCTCGGGATGGCGCAGCAGAAACGCCAGCGAGAAGGTGACGACCACCGGCACCGCCGTCGCGCTCGTGACGGCGCCCGCGCCAGTGGCCGAGTGGCGCGTCGCTGCCGAGCACGGCGGCGGCGGCGGCGCGGCCGAGGGCGACGATGGCGCGCGGCGCGACCGCGGCGATCGCCGTCGCGATCGCGTCGCGATCGGCCGCTGCGCCCGAGGCGGCGACGGCGACGAAGGTCGCGCGTCGCTCGCGTGCCGGCGCCGAGCGGGCGACGCCGATCGCGCGCAGCATGTTGTCGAGCAACTGCTCCTGCTGCGCGTCGTCGAAAGGCTCGCCGACGAAGAGCCAGTCGGCCGGCGCGAGCTTGGCGGTGGCTGGCGCGCAGCGCTCTGGCCGCGTTGCGGCGCCGCTGCGCGCGCGGGCGGCGTCTCGGCGCTCGCTGGCACCGCGAACGCGGCGCTTCGCTCCGCTCGGCGGCGACCGCCGCTGCGCCCGCGGCGCTCTCGTGCGACCAGAGCTGCACGCCCATCTCGCGCAGCATCGCGCGCTGGCGCTCAGTCCAGCGCATCGAGCTCGGTCGCCTCGCCGACGTCGAGGCTCATCACGACCGCGTCCTCGCGCCGGCCGGCGGGCGCGGGGTAGTAGTCCTTGCGCCGCCCGACCGGTGCGAAGCCGAGCCGACGGTAGGTCTCGCGCGCCTCGCCGTTGCTTTCGCGCACTTCGAGCCAGAGCCTGCCGGCGTCGCGCAAGCGGCACAGCTGCACCAGCTCGGCGAGCAGTCGGCGCGCGTGGCCGCGCCGGCGCGCGCTCGGCGCGATCGTGATGTTGAGCAGGTGCATCTCCTCGACGCCCGCCATCGCGACGCAGTAGCCGATCAGGTCGCCGTCGACATGGTTCAGCGTCCACGCGGCGTAGCCGGCGACGAGCGAGTCGACGAAGTTGCCGCGCGTCCACGGGAACGGATAGACCTCGGCCTCGAGCGCGAGCACGCCGTCGAGCGAGGCGACGGTCATCGGCCGGGTGAGGGCTCGACGGTCGATTTGAGCGCTCATGGCGCGACCGCGCGCGCGCCACTTGCGCAGGCTCGACAGGATCGCTCCCTCCCCGCTTCGCTCCCCTCCCTCCGAGAGGGAGGGGCGGACCCCGCTGGGGTCCTTTTTTTGGCGCGCGAGCTCGCGTTCTGCGGTGGTCTGGGCGACGTTGTCGCGGACGTAGAGGGGAAGCGCCAGCGCGGGATCGACGGCGGCGCCGTCGGCCCAGGCTTGCTCGGCAAGGTGCAGCAGGGCGACGGCGCTCGGCGTTGCGTCGGGCGCGAGCACGGCGTCGCCGGTGGCGAGACGGCCGGCGAAGACGGTGAGCGCGTTGCCGGCGATCGCCTGCGGCGGCTCGGCTGCGCCAGCGCTCGGCGAGCGCATCGCAATCGGTGAGGAACGGCGCCGCGCGGGTCGACCAGCGGCCGTCGACGTGCTCGTATTCGGCGGCGTAGATCTGCTCCATGCGCGCGTCGATCAGGGCCCAGACGCGGGTCTGGCGCCAGGCCGGCGGCGCGCGCGTCTTCGGCGACGGCGAGCAGGCTGTCGATCGGCAGCACCGGCTTGCCAGCGCCGAACGCCAGGCCCTGCGCCACCGAGCACGCGGTGCGCAGACCGGTGAACGCGCCCGGGCCGCGACCGAAGGCGATCGCGTCGAGGTCGGCGAGCGCGATGCCGGCCTCGTCGAGCAGGCGAAAGATCGCCGGCAACAGCGTCGCCGACGCCTTGGCGCCCGCCTTCGCCGTCGTGCGCGAAGACGCGCTCGCGCGTGCCGAAGGGCCACGGTCATGCGCTCCGTGGCGGTGTCGAATGCGATCAGCGTCGCCATAGCGCAAGCGCGGCCTGGCGCGTCGTTGAAAAAGGTCACGCGACGAGTTTAGCGGCGTGCCGTGGCGCGCCAGAGCGCGTGCGATCATGGTGCCATGCGGTTGCGATCGAGGCTCTTTGCCGGAGCGCGCGGAGGCGTGTCCGGCAAGACGCCGGCTGCTCGCGCTGTGCTGCATCGCGGCCTTGGCGCCGAGCGCCGCCGGCGCGGCGCCGACCGGCGCCGGCACCACGTCCGGGCAGCGCGATCGCACGGCGCGCCGCGATCGAATCGCGCGCCCTGCCGCGCACCGTCGAAGCGGCGCTGGCGCGCGGCGGCATTCCGCGCGAGGCGATGGTCGCCTGGGTCCAGGAGGTCGACGCAGCGCGGCCCCGCCTGGCCTGGCAGGCCGACAAGCCGGTCAACCCCGCCTCGCTGATGAAGCTGGTCACGACCTACGCCGGCCTCGAGCTGCTCGGCCCGGCGTTCACCTGGTCGACGCCGGTCTGGCTGCAGGGCCCGGTCACGAACGGCGTCCTCGCCGGCGACCTCGTCATCAAGGGCAACGGCGATCCGAAGCTGGTCCTCGAGCGGATCTGGCTGCATGATGCGCCGCGTCCAGCAGGCCGGCGTGCGCGAGATCCGCGGCGACATCGTCATGGACCGAAGCGCCTTCGTCCCGGGCGAGCTCAACCCGGCCGACTTCGACGGCGAGCCGTTCCGGCCCTACAACGCCGGCGCCGACGCGCTGCTCCTCAACTATCGCGCGGTGCTGCTGACGATCACGCCCGATCCGGCGCATGGCGTGGCGATGGTCGCCGCCGATCCGCCGCTCGCCGGCGTCCGCATCGACGCGAGCGTGCCGCTCGTCGGCGGCGCGTGCGACGACTGGCGCGGCGTCCTCAAGGCCGAGTTCAGCGAGCCGACGCGCATCCGCCTCGCCGGCGCCTACCAGGGCGGCGTGCGGCGAAAAGGTCTGGCCGCTCGCCTATGCCGATCCGAAGAGCTACAACGAGCGCGTCCTCGCCGGCATGTGGCTCGAGCTCGGCGGGCGCCTCGGCGGCGTCGTCCGCGACGGTGTCGCGCCGACGACGGCGCCGAGCTTCGAGCTGCGCTCGCCGAGCCTGGCCGAGGTCGTTCGCGACGTCAACAAGCTCAGCAACAACGTGATGGCGCAGCAGCTCTTCCTGACGCTCGGCGCGACCCAGCGCGGCGCCGGCACGCCCGAGGCGGCACGCGAGGTCGTCGATCAATGGCTGCGCGACAAGGTGGGCGCCGCGGCGGGGACGGCGGTGATCGTCAACGGCTCGGGTCTCTCGCGCGAGTCGCGCCTGAGCGCGGGACTGCTCGGTCGCCTTCTCGCCGACGGCCTGGTCGAGCGCCGGTCATGCCGGAGCTGATGAGCTCGCTGCCGGTCGCCGGCGTCGACGGCACGCTGAGCCGCTCCAAGGGCACGCCCGGGCGCGCGCACCTGAAGACGGGGTCGCTGCGCGACGTCGTCGGCATCGCCGGCTACGTCCTCGCCGACTCGGGCCGGCGCTACGTGGTCGTCGCCATCGTCAACCACGCCAACGCCAATGGCGCACGGCCGGCGCTCGACGCGATCGCCGAGTGGGTGGCGAGCGACGCGCCGGCGCTGTCTCCGGGAGCTTCTCCCGCGCCGCCCTGAGCCCGGCGCGGCTCAGAACGAGTTGTTGTGCGCGCGCGTGATCGCGTTGCTGCCGAGGATGTTCTGCCCGCTATCGCTCAAGTGGCGAAAATCGGCCCAGAGATAGGCGGTGCTGCCGTTGGGCACGCAGTGTCAGCGTCGTGCAGTCGAGGCTCGACGGCGGCGTCAGCTTGGACTGGGTGAGGTCGCAGACCGCGATCGGTGGCGTTGGTGATGCCGTCGACGCCCGGGGTTCGCGGCGATGGTGTCGATCACCTCGTCGAGCAGGATCAGGCCGATGCGCCGGCCATCGTTGTACATCGTCGCCCGCATCTTGCCGTTGAAGCTCTGCGTCAGGCGGGTCAGGAGCGCGGCACGGTCGGTATCGGCATTGGCGGCTCTTTCGGCGTACGCGAACGGCGTGACGCCGATGTCCGGGACGGTGGCAACGAGTACCTTGACGCCCAGGTCGGCGAGCCGATTCAGTTGCCGCGCGGTCTCGACGCCAGCCGCCTCGACGTTGGCCGTGAGCTGGACCTCGCTCAACGTCGGGTACTGCAAGTACTGCTCGATGATGTCGTTCTGGCCGATCAGGAGCGTCGCCATGTCGCTCGGGCCGAGCGGCGAATCGGCCTGCTGGGCGTCGATCTGCGCCGTCAGGTCGGCGGCGCGGGCGCCTCGGGTCGCGCGGATCCGGCTCACCGGCGCGGTGACCGCCGTCGAGCCCGGATTGCATTCCGGAAAGACGAGGCCGAAGCTCGCCGCGACGCTCTGATTCCAGATCGCATTGACGCCGCAGACGAGGGTCGGGTCGGTGCTCGACACCACCGCGTTGACCGAGAACTTGGCGCCGTTGCTATCGTTGTTGACGTCGATGATCATGCTCGACTCGTCGCCGAACGAGATGATGCGGCCGGGGATGAACTTCGTTGTCGTGCTGCTGCCGCCGCACGAGCTGGCCACGAGAGCGGCACAGATCGCCATGCCGGCGAGCACGCGTCGGCTTCCATCACTCAACTTCACTGTCATTCAAGGCTCCAGGAATTCGGGCTGCGCCCCGGTCACGATGCCGCGGCGCGATTGAGCCGATCGCGAACACCGTCCCATTCGGGATCGGGCGGCGGCTCTTCGACCCAGATCAGATGCACGCCCTCGCGGTCGAGTTCGCGCAGGATCGAAAACAATTCATGAGCGGCCTGCTCGGGCCGCGCCGGCATGCGCCGGTGCACCGCGCCAGGGGCAACCCCGGACGGCACGGAGCGGGAATATACCGCCAGCCTGAGCGGCTCCGGGCCGAGCACCTTCAGCGCCGTGCGCAGCATCTCGGTCGGCATCAGGCGCACCTTCGCCGCAGGAGCGTAGTGCGCGGCGAGCGTCCCGGGAGCGCGCGGCGAGGCCGCGTCGGGCGCGCCGAGCGGCTCGCCGGCGGCCGCCTCGATGCGCTCGCGGCTGAGCACGCCCGGGCGCAGCAGCACCGGCCGGCCGCTCGCGCAGTCGACGATCGCCGACTCGATGCCGAGCCGGGTCGGGCCGCCGTCGAGCACCAGCAACCCGGCGCCGAACTCGTCGACGACATGCGCGGCGGTCGTCGGGCTGACGCGGCCGAAGCGATTGGCGCTCGGCGCGGCGATGCCGGGGACGCCGGCGGCGCCCGCCTTCCTCAGCAACGCATGGGCGACCGGATGCGCCGGGCAGCGCAGGCCGATCGTCGCCTGGCCGGCGGCGGCGGCGTCGGCCACGCCCGGGGCACGCGCGACGATCACCGTCAGCGGCCCGGGCCAGAAGGCGTCGACCAGCCGCGCGGCGACCGCCGGCATCGTCGCGATGAACGGCTCGGCGCCGGCGCGATCGGCAACGTGGACGATCAGGGGATGCGCCGGCGGCCGGCCCTTCAAGGCGAAGATCCGCGCCACGGCGCTGTCGTGGTCGGCGCGGGCGCCCAGACCGTAGACGGTCTCGGTCGGAAACGCGACCAGCTCGCCGGACGCGATCAGGCCGGCGGCGCGATCGATCGCCGCGGCGTCGAGACCGTCGAGGACCACCGCGCTCAGCCTCCGCCGGCAGCGGCCGAGCCAGGGCAGGCCCAGGCGCCCCGCGGCCTCGCCGGCAAGTGCCTCGGCTGCCTCGGCACTCGCCGCGGTGAGCGTGAGGTGGCCCATCTTCCTGCCCGGTCGCGGGTCGCGCTTGCCGTAGAGGTGCAGGTGCGTGCCTGCGAGCGCGAGCACCGAGCGCCAGTCGGGCTCGCGCGCGATGCCGCCCGTTCTGCCACAGATCGCCGAGCAGGTTCAGCATCACGCACGGCGAATGCAGGCGCGGCGCGACCAGCGGCGCGCCGGTCAGGGCGCGCACCTGGAGCTCGAACTGCGACAGGTCGCAGGCGTCGATGCTGTAGTGGCCCGAGTTGTGCGGCCGCGGCGCGATCTCGTTGGCGACGAGCGCGCCGTCGGCGAGGACGAAGAACTCGACGCAGAGGACGCCGACGTAGTCGAGCGCGAGCGCGAGCCGCTCGGCGTGGGCGATCGCCTCGTGCCTGCTGCGCCGCAGTGATCGCGGCGCGCGCCGGGACGCGCGTCACGGCGAGGATGCCGGCGCGGTGGACGTTGTCCTGGACCGGCAGGTGGACGATCGCGCCGTCGCTGCCGCGGGCGACGACGACGCTGATCTCGGCCGCCAGCGGCAAGCGCTTCTCGAGCACGCAGGCGACGCCGCCGAGCGCCGCGAACGCGGCGGCCAGCGCGCCGCGCTCGACGACCGCGACCTGGCCCTTGCCGTCGTAGCCGAGCCGCGCCGTCTTCAGGATCGCCGGAAAGAGCGAGGCATCGACGGCGTCGACATCGGCGACGGTCGCGATCAGCCGGTGCGGCGCACAGGCGACGCCGCTCTTGACGAAGGCCGCCTTCTCGGCGGCGCGGTCCTGGCAGACCGCGACCGCCGCGGCCGCCGGCGCGACCCGCCGGCGCAGCGCCAGCGTCTCCAGCGCAGTCGCCGGAACGTTCTCGAACTCGGTCGTGATCGCGTCGCACATCGCGGCGAGGCGATCGAGTCCCGCCGGATCGAGATAGTCGCTCCGGATGTGCTCGTGCGCGACCAGCCCGGCCGGGCTGTCGGGGTCGGGATCGAGAACGACCGTGCGATAGCCCATCGCCTGCGCGGCGTGCACGAACATCCGGCCGAGCTGGCCGCCGCCGACGACACCGAGGGTCGCGCCGGGAGCGAGATACGGCCGCTCGCCAGCGCTGGCGGGCAACCCGGCCGAGCCGGACGTCACTTCAGATCGGCCGTCATCGCCCGCGCCGCTTCGCGCTGGCGCAGGCGATAGGCCTCGAGCTTGGCGCGCAGCGCGGCGTCGTCGGTGGCCAGCATCGCGACCGCGAACAGCGCCGCGTTGGCGGCGCCGGCGCTGCCGATGGCGAAGGTCGCGACCGGGATGCCCTTGGGCATCTGGACGATCGAATAGAGCGAGTCGAGGCCCTTCAGGGCGCGGCTCTCGACCGGAACGCCGAGCACCGGCACGGCCGTCTTCGCGGCCAGCATGCCGGGCAGGTGCGCGGCGCCGCCGGCACCGGCGATGATCGCCTTCAGGCCGCGGCCGGCCGCCGCTTCGGCGTAGGCGAACATGTCGTCGGGCATGCGATGCGCCGAGACGACGCGCGCTTCGTGGGCGATGCCGAACTCGGCGAGAATCTCTGTGGCGGCGCGCAGGGTCTCCCAGTCGCTGCTGGAGCCCATGACCACGCCGATCACCGCTGGGGCGCTGCTCAAGGCGGTCGCTTTCGAGGTGGCGGATGAAGAGGCTTGAATTGTAGGCGGCAGGGCTTCACCTACCTCGGATCGACCGCCGCCACGGTGCCTGTTCCCTTCGCCTTCGACGACCATGCAAGACATCACGCACCAGAACCTCGAAACCGACCTCGTCAACGCCTCGCTGGCGCAGCCGGTGCTGCTCGACATCTGGGCGCCGTGGTGCGGCCCGTGCAAGACGCTCGGCCCGGTGCTCGAAAAGCTCGAGACCGACTATGCCGGCCGCTTCAAGCTGGTCAAGCTCAACGCCGACGAGGAGCCCGAGATCGCGCAGCAGCTGTCGCAGATGTTCGGCGTGCGCAGCATTCCGTTCTGCGTCCTGTTCAAGGGCGGCCAGCCGGTCGACGGCTTCGTCGGCGCGCTGCCCGACGCCGAGGTGAGGAAGTTCCTCGACAAGCACGTCGCCAGCGCCGACGAGCACGCCGCCGACGAAGAGGTCCAGGCGGCCGAGGAACTGCTCGCCGAAGGCGACACCGACACGGCGATCGACAAGCTGCAGGCCGCGCTTGCCACCAATCCCGCCAACGACACCGCGCGCTACGACTACCTGCGCGCGCTGCTCAACGCCGGCCGCGTCGAAGAGGCGCGCGCCGCCTTCGAACCGGTCGCCGCCAGCCCGGTGCTCGACCCGCGCCTGGCCGCCGCCGGGCACTGGATCGCCGCCCGCGAAGCGGCGCCGAAGGCGAGGCCGCGCGATACCCTCGCCGCCGCCATCGCCGCCAACAAGCGCGATTTCGACTCGCGCTTCGAGCTTGCCCAGTCGCACTTCGCCGCTGGCGAATACACGCAGGCGATGGACGAGCTGCTCGAGATCATCATGCGCGACAAGGCCTGGAACGACGAGCTCGCGCGCAAGAACTACGTCGCCATCCTGCAGCTGATGACGAAGGCGCCGAGCGCCGCGGCCAAGGCCGCCGAGGCGCCGAAGAAAGGCACGCTCGAGATCGCCGGCAAGGCGCTCGCGGCGCCGAGCGATCCGGTCGTCGACGCCTACCGGCGCAAGCTCAGCATGGCGCTGTTCTAGCCGGGTCGCGCCGGCGCGCCGTCAGCCAGGCAGATATTTTGCGAGCTCGGTCTCGAGCGACTTCGCGTCGCCGGTCAGGACGCCGTTGATCCACTCGGCCATCTGCCCGTGATAGACCTCCTCGCTGCCGGCGTCGATCGCGGCGAGCAATTCCTTGGCGACCTCGCCGGGCGCCGATTTCGGACCCTGGAAGTCGCGCTCCATGTCGGTGTCGAGCGCGCCCGGCATCAGGGCGACGACGAGCGTGCCCTGCGCCGCTAGCTCGGCGCGAACGCCCTCGGTCATGCGCAACGACGCCGCTTTGGAGGCGCAGAGCGAGCCCATCGCCGGAATCGTCGCCTTGGCGAGGATCGACAGCACGTTGACGATCGCGCCGCCGCCGTTGCCCTTCAGCACGGGCGCGAAGGCGCGACACATGGCGAGCGTGCCGAAATAGTTGCTCGCCATCTCGGCCTTGGCATCGTCGAGCGACTTCGCCGCGACCAGGCCCTGGTGGCGATTGATGCCGGCGTTGTTGATCAGGAGCGTGACGTCGCCGCAGGCGACGGCCGCGGCGGCGACCTGATCGTCGCGCGTCACGTCGAGCTCGCGCACGACGACGCGGCCGCCCGACGCGTCGGCCAGGGCGCGCAGCGACGACGGATCGCGGGCCGTCGCGTAGACCTTGGCGGCGCCGGCGGCGAGCAGCGCGTCGACGAGCGCGCGGCCGAGACCGCGATTGGCGCCCGTGACGAGCGCCGTGCATCCCTGGACCTTCATCTTCCTCTCCCCTTCGTCACTGGCGCGGTCGAGCCAATGCGGATCGACGTCGGGCAACGGTATCGCATCCAGCAAGGCCCGGCTGTAGGCGTTTCCCGGCCGCGCGAACAGCTGGGCGACCGGCGCCGTCTCGACGACTCGCCCTTCGCGCAGCACGACGACGCGATCGCACAGCACGCGAACGACCGACAGGTCGTGGGTGACGAAGATGAGCGCCAGGCCGAGCTCGCGCTTCAGCTCGCGCAGCAGCAGCAGGATGTGCGCCTGGGTCGACACGTCGAGCCCGGAGACGATCTCGTCGGCGACGATCAGCGCCGGCTGCAGCGCGATCGCGCGGGCGATGCCGACGCGCTGGCGCTGCCCGCCCGAGAGCTCGTGCGGATAGCGGGCGGCGAAGTCGGCCGGCAGCTGGACGCGCGCGAGCAGGCGCGACACCGTCGCCGCGCCCGCCTCGCGCCCGGCGACGCGCAGCGGCTGGGCAACGATCTCGCCGATGCGACGACGCGGGTTGAGCGACGACATCGGATCCTGGAAGATCATCTGCATGCGCCGGCGCAGCGGCGTGACTTCGTCTTCGTCGGCGTGCGTGATGTCCTGGCCGGCGAAGACGATCCGACCGGCCTGGGGCTCGTGCAGGCGCAGCACCGTGCGCGCGAGGGTCGACTTGCCCGAGCCCGATTCGCCGACCAGCGCGACCGACTCGCCCGCGGCGACGTCGATGTCGATGCCGTGCAGGATCGGCCGCAGCGGCGCGCGGCCGAGGAACGGGCGGCGCGCGAGATCGGGCAGCGCGAGGTCGACGCCGCGCAGCGACAGCAGCGGCTCAGCCACGGCGCGGCTCCTGCCAGCGCCGGTCGTAGGCGCGCGCGTCGTCGAGCAGGGCGGCGGTGACGGCGGGCGCGATCGGCTGCAGCGCCGCCGCCGGCCGGTCGTGGCGCGGCGTCGCCGCGAACAGGGCGCGCGTGTAGTCGCTCTTCGGCGCGGCGAAGATCGCGCCGACGTCGCCGTCCTCGACGATCCGGCCCGAGTGAATCACGCTGACGCGGTCGCAGAGCTTGGCGACGAGGCCGAGGTTGTGGGTGATGAAGAGAACCGCCGCGCCCTCGTCGCGCTGCAGGGCGCGCAGCAGGCGCAGGATCTCGCGCTGCACCGTCACGTCGAGGGCGGTGGTCGGCTCGTCGGCGACGATCAGCTTGGGCTTGCACGAGAAGGCGATCGCGATCAGCACCCGTTGCCGCATGCCGCCCGAAAGCTCGTGCGGATACTGGTCGAGCACCCGCGCCGGCTGGCGGATCTGGACCGCCGCGAGCAGCTGCTCGGCGCGCTCGCGCGCGTCGCTGCGGCCCATGCCCAGGTGCAGGCGCAGCACGTCGCTCGTCTGCTGGCCGATCGTCGTCGCCGGATTGAGGGCGGTCTGCGGGTCTTGCGGGATCAGCGCCACGTCGCGGCCGAGATGACGGCGCCGCTCGGGCTCCGGCAGCGCCAGCCAGTCGCGGCCGAGGAGCGTGACCTTGCCCTCGAACACGCGCACCGCCGGCGGCAGGATGCCGAGGACGCTGCGCCCGACCATGCTCTTGCCGGCGCCCGATTCGCCGACCAGCGCGTGCACCTCGCCGGCATCGATCGCGAGGTCGACGCCGCGCAACAGGAGGCGCGGACCGGCGCCGCGCCGCGCCGGCAGGCCGACGTGCAGGTGCTCGATCGCGAGGATGCGGTCGACCATCGCGTCAGCGCCTGAGCACCGGGTCGAGCGACTCGCGCAGGCCGTCGCCGAGGGCGTTGAAGCCGAGCACGGTGACGACGACGGCGGCGATCGGTAGGCCGAGCAGCCATGGCGTCTGGTGCACGTAGAGGCGCCCTTCCTGGATCAGGCCGCCCCAGGTCGGCACGTCGCTCGACAGCGACAGGCCGACGAACGACAGGATCGCCTCGACGACGACCGCGATTCCCATCTCGAGCGTGAAGAGGGTCAGCAGCAGCGGCGCGACGTTGGGCAGCACCTCGCGCAGGAGCGTGCGCGTCGGCGTCAGGCCGATGACGCGCGCCGAGACGACGTAGTCGAGCCGCGCCTGCGCCTGCGTCTCGGCGCGGACGACGCGGCAAAAGCGCGTCCAGTCGATGATCGCGATCGCCAGCACGACGGCGGTGAGGCCGGTGCCGATCACGGCGACGAGCACGATCGCGAGCAGCACCGCCGGAAACGACATCCAGACGTCGACGGCGCGCGACACCAGGGCATCGACGGCGCCGCCGCGAAAGCCCGCGAGCAGACCGAGCAGCGTGCCGACGAATCCGGCGAGCGATGCGCCGGCGAGGGCGACGATCAGCGCCGGGCGCGCGCCCCAGATCAGGCGCGAGAGGATGTCGCGGCCGAGCGTGTCGGTGCCGAACGGATGCGCCGCGTCGCCCTCGGCCGCCCACGCCGGCGGCATCGACGCGGCGAGCAGGTCCTGCTCGAGCGGGTCGTGCGGCGCCAGCGCGTTCGCGCCGAGCGCGACCACGACCAGCAGCGCGAACACCGCGATCCCGAACCAGGCGCGCGCCGTCAGGTGCACGCGGCGCCGCGCGTCGGTCGCGTTCAATGGCCGCGCAGCCTCGGGTTGAGGACGCTGTTGAGCATGTCGACGGCGAGGTTGACGGCGATGAAGATCAGCGCGAACGTCAGGACGATGCCCTGGATCAGCGGCAGGTCGCGGCTCGTCACCGCGTCGATCGCCATGCTGCCGAGGCCGGGCAGGCCGAACAGCTTTTCGATCAGCACGGTGCCGCCGATGAGGAAGGTGAACTGCACCCCGGCGAGCGTGAGCGCGGGCGAGAGGGCATTGCGCAAGGCCTCGCGCAGCAGCACGCGCCAGGGGCCGAAGCCCTTCACGCGCGCCACCAGCACGTAGTCCTGGGTCAGCACTTCGGCGAGGCTTGCCTTCAGGACGCGCGCGATCATCGCCGCCAGCGGCAGCGCCAGCGCCACCGCCGGCAGCAGCAGGTGCCAGAGGACCGAGCCGACGACGTCGAAGCGGCCGCGCAACAGACTCTCGAGCAGGACGAAGCCGCTGCGCGACTCGAAGCGCAGGTCGGAGTCCATCAGGCCGAACACCGGCAGCACCGGCAGCAGCACGCCGAACACGAGGATGCCGAGCAGGCCCCAGAGGAAATCGGGGATCGCCGTGACGACGCCGGTGGCGGCATCGATGCCGCGCTCGATGGCGCGCTGGCGCCAGTGCGTCGCGACCAGCGCCGCGGCGACGCCGAGCGCGAGCGCGAGCAGCGTCGCCACGGCCGAGAGCTCGAGCGTCAACGGCAGGCGCGCCGCGATCAGCTCGGTGACCGGCTGCTTCCTCGAGATCGAGACGCCGAACTCGCCGCGCGCGAGGTCGCCCAGGTAGTAGGCGAACTGGGTCGGGATGCCGTGGTCGAGGCCGTAGAGCGCGCGCAGCGCGGCGATGTCCTGCGCGGTGGCGCCGGGGCCGATCATCATCGACACCGGATCGCCCGGAACGACGCGCATCAGCACGAAGACGACCAGGGCGACGCCGAACAGCGTCGGCACGACGAGCAGGAGGCGACGAACCAGAACGAGCGGGCTCATCGTCGCGAGACGGAACGCGGCGCCGAGCGCGGCAGCGGACGCCCGGCGCGCGCGCCGCGGCTCAGTGGCCGGGCGCCCAGAGGCGCGTCTTCGCGGTCTTCTCGTAGGCCATGCCCTTCGGGTAGCTGATCAGCTCGAGCTGCATGCCCCAGGGCGCGAGGACGTAGGTGATCGACTGGCCGGCCGCCGGGCCTTCCTTGATCGGGAACGGGACCCATGAAGGTCTTCAGGCCATCGGCCTTGGCCTTGGCGACGGCCTTGTCGATGTCCTTGACGTAGAACGCGAGATGGTGGCCGCCGTGGTCGCTGTTCTTCGGCTCCTCGGTGCGCTGGCCCGGCGCGCTGTACTGGAACAGCTCGATGTTCGAGCCCTGGCCGCAGCGCATCATGACGATCTGCTTGATGACCGCTTTCGGATCGACGTTGACGAGGTCCTGCATGAAGGTGCCCTTGTCGTCCATGAAGGGCCCGAAGCGGAACGCCTCGCTGCAGCCGACGACGTCGGTGAAGAACGTCACCGCCTGCTCGATGTCGGGAACGGTGACGCCGATGTGGTCGAGGCCGCGGATGCCCGGGATCGTCTTCTCGCCGGCCGAGGCCGAGGACGCGCCGAGGGCCAGAGCGGCGCACAGCGCGACGCGGACGAAGGAAGTGTGCATGTCGGGTCGCTTTCTGTCGGGGGGAAAGACCGCAGGCCGCGTCGGCGTCAAGCCTTCTTGATCGTCTGCGCCATCACGAAGCCGGCGGCGTTCGGCTTGAAGACGAGGCTCTTCTTGTAGATCACCGGCTGCACCTGCTGGTAGAGCGGCAGCACGAGCGAGTTCTCGGCGATGTAGCGGTCGACCTTCTTCCAGCCGGCGATCCGCTTGGCCTCGTCCTTCTCGCCCCAGAGCGGGCCGATCATCGCGTCGACCTCCTTGCTCTTCCACGCCGAGTGCGGGCTCATGCTGAACATCGCGAAGCCGGTCGAGTCGTTGGGGTCGCCGATCGAATCGCCCCAGTCGTAGTACGCCATCGGCGCGAGCTTGCCGCTCATGCGCAGCTCGAAGTGCTTGGCGATGTCGTAGACCTCGATCTCGGCGTCGATGCCGACCTTGCGCCACATGCCGACGATCGCCTGCACCGTCTCGTAGTCTTTCGGCAGATAGCCGCGCGTCGTCTGGACCTTGAACTTCACCGGCTTGGCCGGGCTGTAGCCCGACTTGGCAAGCAGCGACTTGGCGAGTTCCGGGTCGTACTTGACCTTGATCGTCGGGTCGAACGCCGCGTAGCCGGGCGCCTGCAGCGTGTGGATGACGACGCCGTAGCCGCGCAGGAGCTGCTTGACGATCGCTTCCTTGTCGACCGCATGCACGGCCGCCATGCGCACGTTCGGGTCGGTCATCGGCTCGACGCTCGAGATGAACATCATCGCGATGTCGGAGATCGGCGCCGCCGACCCGGCCAGGCCCGGCTTGGCCTTCAGCCGGTCGTACTCCTCGAACGGGATGCCGAGCGTGATGTCGGACTTGCCGCTCTCGATCTCGGCGACGCGCGCGCTCGGGTCGGTGACGAACTTGACCGTGACGTTGCGAAACGCGGGCTTCGGTCCCCAGTACTTTTCGAACGCCTTCAGCTTGACGTACGAGCCGGCGACGAACTCGTCGACCATGGTACGGGCCCGAGCCGATCGGCTGCTTCTCGAAGCCGGCCGCGCCGACCTTCTCGTAGTGCTGCTGCGGGATCGCGTAGCCGGTGAGGAAGGCCATCCACTTGAAGAGATCGGCGACGTACTGCTTGACGTCGCCGGTGATCTTGTTGCCCTCGGCCTTCAGGTTGGTGACGCTCGACCAGATGATCGCGCCCACCGGGATTGCCGGTCTTCGGATCGGCGGCGCGGTTCAGGTTCCAGACGATGTCCTGCGCCGTCACCGGCTGGCCGTCGTGCCAGAGGGCGCCGGAGCGCACTTCCATCTCGACCTTGCTCTTGTCGGCGTTCCAGCCCCACTTGGTGAGCAGGCCGGGCTTGAACGACGCGTCGTTGTTCTGGTCGATGAACTGGTCGAAGACGCTCTTCCAGAGCGCCTGCAGCGTCGGATTCACCGACGACGGGCCGCTGGTCGGATCCCAGCTCGGCAGCGCGACGTTGTAGGCGATGGTGAGCGAGTCGGTGGCCTGGCCGAACGCGAGCGCCGGAAAGAGCGCGGTGAGAGGGCCCACGGCGGCGACTCCGCCGGCCCCGAGCATCGTTCGACGAGTCAACGGCTTCATACGCGCTCCAGGAGGCCGCGGGAGAAGCGGCCGAGATAGTTTACTGATGAAGAGTTGGAAGTAAAGTGGCGCGCTCCGCCCTCCTCTTCCAGCGAGCTCTTCGATGCAACACCTTCCCATCACCATCCAGGCCAGCGACGGCAGCGGCAGTTTCGGCGCGTACCTCGCCGTCCCGAAGTCGGGCAGCGGCCCCGGCCTCGTGATCGCGCAGGAGATCTTCGGCGTCAACAAGACGATGCGCGAGGTCGCCGACGACTACGCCGAGGAAGGCTACGTCGTCCTCGTGCCCGACCTGTTCTGGCGCCAGGAGCCGGGCGTTCAGCTCGGCCACACGGACGCCGACATGCAGCGCGCGTTCGGCTTCTACGGCGGCTTCGACGAGGCCAAGGGCGTCGCCGACCTGCAGTCGACGATCAACGCGTTGCGCGCGATGCCGCAATGCAACGGCAAGATCGGCGTGCTCGGCTTTTGCCTCGGCGGCAAGCTCGCCTACCTCGCCGCGACCCGCACCGACGCCGACGTCGCCGTCGCCTACTACGGCGTCGGCATCGAGAAGGCGATCGACGAGATCGGCAAGGTCAAGGGCCGGCTCGTCATGCACGTCGCCGCACTCGACAAGTTCTGCCCGCCCGAGGCGCAGGCGCAGATCGCCGCCGCCGCGCGCGGCCGCGCCAACGTCGAGCTGTACCTGTACCCGGGCCAGGACCACGCCTTCGCGCGCAAGGGCGGCGACCACTACGACAAGGCTTCGGCGCTGATGGCGCACCAGCGCAGCCTCACGGCCCTCAAGCGCGAGATCGGCCCGGTCTACGACCTGGCGGCGCTGTGGGACAAGCACTGCGAGTACGAGTTCGCGACGCGCGACGTCGACGCGACGATGGCGACGATGGTCGCCGAGCCCTACGTCAACCACATCCCGACGATGACCGGCGGCGTCGGCGCGAAGATGCTGTCGCGCTTCTACAAGCACCACTTCGTCAACAGCAACCCGCCCGACACGGCGCTGCAGCCGATCTCGCGCACCGTCGGCGCGACCCAGATCGTCGACGAGATGCTGTTCAGCTTCACCCACACGACCGAGGTGCCGTGGATGCTTCCCGGCGTCGCGCCCACGGGCAAGCGGGTCGAGGTGCCGCTGGTCGCGATCGTCAAGTTCCGCGGCGACAAGCTCTACCACGAGCACATCTACTGGGACCAGGCGAGCGTGCTGATGCAGATCGGCCTCACCGACCTGACCAAGGCACCGGTCGCGGGCGTCGAGCAGGGCAAGAAGCTGCTTGACGAAACGCTGCCGTCGAACACGCTGATGGCGGCGTGGAAGACCTCCGAGCCGCGCTGAACGCGGCCCTTCGCCGCGTGCTCAGCGCGCGGCGAGCGTCGCGCCGGTGAGGCGCTCCAGCGCCGACGCGTACTGCGCGGCGGTCTTTCGCACCAGCTCGGCCGGCATCGGCGGCGCCGGCGGCCGCTTGTTCCAGGGCTCGCCGTCGATGCGAACGCTCTCGAGCCAGTCGCGCACGAACTGCTTGTCGTAGCTCGGCGGGTTCGTTCCTTCGACGTAGCTTTCCGCCGGCCAGAAGCGCGACGAGTCGGGCGTGAGCACCTCGTCCATCAGGGTCAGCGTGTCGCTCTCGTCGAGGCCGAACTCGAACTTGGTGTCGGCGATGATGATGCCCTTCGTCAGCGCGTGCGCGGCGGCCTCCGCATAGAGGCGGATCGCGGTGTCGCGCACCTTCGCGGCGAGCTCGGCGCCGATCATGTCGCTCGCGCGCTCGAAGTCGATGTTCTCGTCGTGCTCGCCCGCCTCGGCCTTGGTCGCCGGCGTGAAGATCGGCGCCGGCAGCTTCGACGCGTTCCGCAGGCCCGGCGGCAGCATCACGCCGCAGACCGCGCCGCTCGCCTGGTATTCCTTCCAGCCGCTGCCCGCGAGGTAGCCGCGCACCACCGCCTCGATCGGCAGCGGCCGGAGCTTCTTGACGAGCATCGAGCGGCCGCGCACCTGGTCGCGCTCGTCGGCGGCGACGACACTTTCCGGATCGTCGCCGGTGAGGTGGTTGGGAACGATGTGCCCGAGGCGCGCGAACCACCAGAGCGCAACCCGCGTCAGCACTTCGCCCTTGCCCGGAATCGGCTCGCCCATGACGACGTCGAACGCCGAGAGCCGGTCGCTCGCGACCATCAGCATGCGGTCGTTGCCGACGGCGTAGTTGTCGCGCACCTTGCCGCGCGCGAGCAGCGGCAGCGAATGGAGGCGGCTTTCGAGCAGCGGCGCCGCGTGCGCCGCACGGCGGCGCTCACACCACGGTCTGCGCCAGCTCGCCCTGCGCGTAGCGCTTGGCGACGTCCGAGAGCGGCTGGGCGTTGATCTTCGCCGCCTGGCCCTCGCAGCCGAACTGCACGTAGCGCAGGCGGCAGATCTTCTTGGCCGCCTCGCGCGCCGGCTTGAGGTAGTCGCGCGGATCGAACTTCTCGGGGTTCTGCGCCAGGTACTTGCGCATCGCGCCGGTCATCGCCAGGCGGATGTCGGTGTCGATGTTGATCTTCCTGACGCCGTGCTTGATCGCTTCCTGGATCTCCTCGACCGGCACGCCGTAGGTCTCCTTCATCGCTCCGCCGTACTCGCGGATCTCGGCGAGCAGCTCCTGCGGCACGCTCGACGAGCCGTGCATCACCAGGTGCGTGTTCGGGATCCGGCGGTGGATCTCCTTGATCCGGTCGATGGCGAGGATGTCGCCGGTGGGCTTACGGGTGAACTTGTAGGCGCCGTGGCTGGTGCCGATGGCGATCGCGAGCGCGTCGAGCTGGGTCTTCTTGACGAAGTCGGCAGCCTGCTCCGGGTCGGTGAGGAGTTGCTCGCGCGTCATCGTCGCCTCGGTGCCGTGGCCGTCTTCCTTGTCGCCGCGCATCGTCTCGAGCGAGCCGAGGCAGCCGAGCTCGCCTTCGACCGTGACGCCGCGCGCGTGCGCCATCTCGACCACCTTCTTCGTCACGCCGACGTTGTAGTCGTAGCTCGCGATCGACTTGCCGTCGGCCTCGAGCGAGCCGTCCATCATCACCGACGAGAAGCCGAGCTCGATCGCGCTGCGGCACACGTCGGGGCTCTGGCCGTGGTCCTGGTGCATGACCAGGGGCACCTTCGGCCACGACTCGATCGCGGCCTCGATCAGGTGCTTGATGAAGGGCTCGCCGGCGTACTTGCGCGCGCCGGCGCTGGCCTGCAGGATGACCGGCGCGCCGACCTCGTCGGCCGCGCTCATCACCGCCTGCACCTGCTCGAGGTTGTTGACGTTGAAGGCCGGGATGCCGTAGCCGTTCTCGGCGGCATGGTCGAGGAGCTGGCGCATCGAGACGAGTGGCATGGCGCGATCCTGAAGCGGGCGAAAAGGTGAATTCTAGAAGGCCGCGTCCGTGCCAGCCTGCCGGGAGCCCTTGCCGGACAAACGCGCGAGATGTGCGGCCTACAGCGCCATCGCCGGCCGCAGCGCCATCCCGGCGCGCCAGCGCTGCAGCTCGGGCACCTGCTCGTCGATCCGGAGCTTGATCACACGCGCGAAGTCGACCGCGACGACGGCGGTGATGTCGGCGATGCTGAAGCGGTCGCCGGCGAGGATATTCGCGGCCGGCCAGGCGCTCGTTCAGCGTGGCGAAGAACTGGCGTGCCCGCGCCTGGCCGCGCTGCGCCAGCTCGGGGATCTGGGCGTAGTTCACCGGCCCGGCGAGCGCCCGCTCGGCCATGGCCGGCGCGCTGTTGCGCATCGCCTCGGCGATCGCCAGCAGGCCCTCGAACTCGACGCGCCAGTTCCAGCTCGCGATCTCGGCCTTTTCCGCGGGCGTGACGCCGAGCAGCGGCGGCTCGGGAAAGCGCGCCTCGAGCCAGGCCGTGATCGCCGCGTTGTCGGTCAGCAGCAGCCCGTCGTCGGTGCGCAGCGTCGGCACCGTGCATTGCGGATTCACCGCGCGGTAGGCATCACTCGAGCTGCTCGCCGTTGCGCAGGTCGATCTCGACCGTCTCGTAGGCGACGCCTTTTTCCGCCAGCAGGATGCGCGCGCGGCGTGGGCTCGGTGCGGTCGCGCAGTCGTAGAGCGTGATCATGGTCGCGGTCGCGCAGGCGCGGATGTCAGGCGGCGGGCGCGAGCTTGTCGGCGGTGCGCGTCTCGAAGTCGCTCGCGTCGTGGCGCTCGTGCAGCTGGCTCGCCGGCTGGCCCCAGGTGCGGTTGACCATCCGGCCGCGCTGCGCCGCCGGGCGCTCGCGCGATCTCGTCGGTCCAGCGCAGGACGTTGCGTGTAGTCCTGCACCTGGAGGAACTCGCCCGAGCCGTAGAGCTGTCCCTTGGCGAGCGTGCCGTACCAGGGCCAGACGGCGATGTCGGCGATCGTGTAGTCGTCGCCGGCGAGGTAGCGGCTCTCGCCGAGGCGCCGGTCGAGGACGTCGAGCTGGCGCTTGACCTCCATCGCGTAGCGGTCGATCGCGTACTCGATCTTGCTCGGCGCATAGGCGTAGAAGTGGCCGAAGCCGCCGCCCAGGAAGGGCGCGCTGCCCATCTGCCAGAACAGCCACGACAGGCATTCGGCGCGCGCCTGCGCCGCCGGCGGGCAGGAAGGCGTCGCCGAACTTCTCGGCCAGATACAGCAGGATCGCGCCCGACTCGAACACCCGCACCGGCGCCGCGCCGCTGCGATCGACCAGCGCCGGGATCTTCGAGTTCGGATTGGCGGCGACGAAGCCGCTGCCGAACTGCTCGCCCTCGTTGATGCGCGATCAGCCAGGCGTCGTACTCGGCGCCGGCGTGGCCGAGCGCGAGCAGCTCCTCCAGCATCACCGTGACCTTGACGCCGTTCGGCGTGCCGAGCGAATAGAGCTGCAGCGGATGGCGGCCGACCGGCAGCGCCTTGTCGTGCGTCGGCCCGGCGGTCGGCCGGTTGATGTTGGCGAAGCGGCCGCCGTTGCCCCGGTTCCAGGTCCAGACGGCGGGCGGCGCGTACGGAGTCGGCTCGCTCATGCCCGCATGCTACGGCGGAGTCGAGAATGAGGCGATGGCCACCTTGCTCGCCACGCTCGTCGACGCTTCGGCCCGCGCCGCCGAGACTGCGAGCCGGCTCGCCAAGCGCGACGCGATCGCCGCCGCTCCTGCGCGGCGCCGAGGCCGACGAGGTCGAGATCGCCGTCGCCTGGCTCTCGGGCGAGACGCGACAAGGACGGATCGGCGTCGGCTGGGCGACGCTGGCGGCGCTGCGCGGCACGGCCGCGGCTGCAGCCGAGCCGACGCTGACGCTGCGCGAGGCCGACGCCGCGCTCGACGCCGTCGCCCGCACGAGCGGCAAGGGCTCGGCCGCCGCACGCAGCGCCGCGCTCGCGGCCCTGTTCGCGCGCGCCAGCGCCGCCGAGCAGGACTTCCTCGTCCGCCTGCTCGTCGGCGAGCTGCGCCAGGGCGCGCTCGAAGGCGTGATGCTCGACGCGATCGCCGCCGCCGCGGGAATTCCGGCGGCCGAGGTGCGCCGCGCGGCGATGGTCACCGGCAACCTGCGCGAGGTCGCGCGCGTGGCGCTGGCCGACGGCGACGGGGCACGGCGCCGAGGGCCTCGCGCGCTTCGCCGTCGCCCTGCACCGGCCGGTGCAGCCGATGCTCGCGACGCCCGCCGACGACATCGCCGGCGCGATGGCCAAGCTCGGCACGGCGGCGCTCGAATGGAAGGTCGACGGCGCGCGCGTGCAGGTGCACAAGGCGGGCGGCACGGTCACGGTCTACACCCGCGCGCTGAAGGACGTGACCGCGTCGGCGCCCGAGATCGTCGAGGCGCTTGCAGGCGCTGCCGGCCGAAGAGCTGATCCTCGACGGCGAGGCCGTCGCGCTCGCCGCCGACGGCGCGCCGCTGCCGTTCCAGGTGACGATGCGCCGCTTCGGCCGCAAGCTCGACGTCGAGCGCATGCGCGCCGAGCTGCCGCTGGCGGTGTACTTCTTCGACTGCCTGCACATCGACGGCGTCTCGCTGCTCGACCGACCCGCGCACGAACGCTTCGACGCGCTCGCCGCGGCGCTGCCGAAAAACCTGGTGATCCCGCGCATCGTCACCGCCGACGTCGCCGCCGCCGAGGACTTCTACGCCGATGCGCTGGCGCGCGGCCACGAAGGCGTGATGGCCAAGGCGCTCGACGCGCCCTACGAAGCGGGCCGGCGCGGCGCGAGCTGGCTCAAGGTCAAGCGCGCGCACACGCTCGACCTCGTCGTGCTCGCCGCCGAATGGGGCCACGGCCGCCGCAAGGGCTGGCTGTCGAACCTGCACCTCGGCGCGCGCGATCCGGATCGGCGCGTATTCAGCGAGCGGCTGGGTGATGCTCGGCAAGACGTTCAAGGGCATGACCGACGCGCTGCTCGAATGGCAGACGCACGAGCTGCTCGCGCGCGAGGACCATCGCGACAGCTACACCGTCTGGGTGAGGCCGGAGCTCGTGGTCGAGATCGCGTTCAACGACCTGCAGGAGAGCCCGCAATATCCCGGCGGCCTGGCGCTGCGGTTCGCGCGCGTGAAGGGCTATCGGAACGACAAGGGCGCGGACGCGGCGGACACGATCGCCACGGTGAAGGCGCTGCACGCGGCCCAAGCCGCTCGGGCTTGAGCGATGGCGGGAGTCATCGGCGCCGGTGCATGTCCCCGACAGCGCGAACGGCCCTGGGCCGCGACTACCATCGCTTCGAGCGCGGCTCACGAGGCCGCGCCAGCCGCGAGCGACGCCATGCCATCGACCCTCCTCTCTCCCGCTTCGCCGCCGGCCGTGCTCGCGCTGATCGGCCGCACGCCGCTGGTCGAGGTGACGCGCTTCGACACCGGCCCGTGCACGCTGTTCCTCAAGCTCGAATCGCAGAATCCCGGCGGCTCGATCAAGGACCGCATCGGCCTGGCGATGATCGAGGCCGCCGAGCGCGACGGCCGCCTGCAACCCGGGCGGCACGGTGGTCGAGGCGACCGCCGGCAACACCGGCCTCGGGCTCGCGCTCGTCGCCCGCGCCAAGGGCTATCGCGTCGTGCTGGTCGTGCCCGACAAGATGGCGACCGAGAAGGTGCTGCACCTGAAGGCGATGGGCGCCGAGGTGCACGTCACGCGCTCCGACGTCGGCAAGGGCCACCCCGACTACTACCAGGACCTCGCCGCGGCGCATCGCCGCGACGATCCCCGGCTCGTTCTTCGCCGACCAGTTCAACAACCCCGCGAACCCGCTCGCGCACGAGACCGGCACCGGCCCCGAGATCTGGGAGCAGATGGGCCACGACGTCGACGCGATCGTCGTCGGCGTCGGCTCGTCGGGCACGCTGACCGGGCTGACGCGCTACTTCCGCGGCGTCCGGCCCGAGCTCGCGTTCGTGCTCGCCGACCCGGTCGGCTCGATCCTCGCCGAGTACACGCGCAGCGGCACGATCGGCGCGGCCGGCTCGTGGGCCGTCGAGGGCATCGGCGAGGACTTCATTCCGGCGATCGCCGATTTCTCGGGCGTGCGCGCCGCGTACTCGATCGCCGACGAAGAGAGCTTCGGCACCGCGCGCGAGCTGCTCCGGCGCGAGGGCATCGCCGGCGGCTCGTCGACCGGCACGCTGCTCGCCGCCGCGCTGCGCTATTGCCGCGCGCAGACCGCGCCGAAGCGCGTCGTCAGCTTCGTCTGCGACACCGGCACGCGCTACCTCTCGAAGGTCTACAACGACAACTGGATGATCGACCAGGGCCTGCTCGCGCGCCCGCGGTTCGGCGACCTGCGCGACCTGGTCGCGCGCCGGCCGAGCGAGGGCAACGTGATCAGCGTGACGCCCGACGAGACCCTGCTCACCGCGTTCCAGCGCATGCGCGCTGGCCGACGTGTCGCAGCTGCCGGTGCTCGACGGCGACCGGCTGGTCGGCGTGATCGACGAGTCCGACCTGCTGCTGAGCGTGCACCGCGACGCCGAGCGCTTCCGCTCAGCCGGTGGCGAGCGCGATGACCGATGCGCCGACGACGATTGCGCCGAGCGCGAGCCTGGCCGAGCTCGAAGCCGTCCTCGAGCGCGGCCATGTGGCGATCGTCGCCGACGCGCAGGGCTTCCACGGCCTGATCACCCGCTTCGACCTGTTGAACCACCTGCGAAGGACGCTCACATGAGCCATCAACCCAAGAACACCGACGGCCTGGGCTTCGACACCCGCGTGATCCACGCCGGCCAGTCGCCCGACCCGAGCACCGGCGCGATCATGCCGCCGATCTACGCGACCTCGACCTACGTCCAGGCCAGCCCCGGCGTGCACCAGGGCTACGACTACGGTCGCTCGCACAACCCGACCCGCTTCGCGTTCGAGCGCTGCGTCGCCGACCTCGAGGGCGGCGCGCAGGCGTTCGCGTTCGCCTCGGGGCTGGCCGCGATCTCGACCGTGCTCGAGCTGCTCGACGCCGGCGCGCACGTCGTCTCGAGCGACGACCTCTACGGCGGCACGCTTCCGCCTGTTCGACAAGGTGCGTCAGCGCAGCGCCGGCCTGCGCTTCAGCTATGTCGACCTGACCGACCCCGAGAACCTGCTCGCGGCGCTGCGGCCCGACACGCAAGCTGGTCTGGGTCGAGACGCCGACGAACCCGCTGCTGCGCCTGGCCGACCTGCGCGCGATCGCCGAGATCTGCCGCGCCCGCGGCATCGTCAGCGTCGCCGACAACACCTTCGCGAGCCCGTACGTGCAGCGCCCGCTGGAGCTCGGCTTCGACGTCGTCGTGCACTCGATGACCAAGTACCTGAACGGCCACTCCGACGTGATCGGCGGCATCGCCGTCGTGGCGAAGTCGAGGCCGACGATGACCGGCTCGACGCCCTGCGCGAGCGCCTGGGGTTCCTGCAGAACGCGGTCGGCGCGATCGCGAGCCCGTTCGACAGCTTCCTGGCGCTGCGCGGCGTCAAGACGCTGGCGCTGCGGATGCAGCGCCATGTCGCGAGCGCGCTCGCCGCTCGCGCAGTGGCTCGAAGCGCAGCCGCAGGTCGCGCGCGTGCACTACCCCGGCCTCGAATCGCACCCGCAGCACGCGCTCGCGAAGCGCCAGATGCGCGGCGGCTTCGGCGGCATGATCTCGCTCGACCTGCGCACCGACCTCGCCGGCACGCGGCGCTTTCTCGAGGCGGTGCAGATCTTCGCGCTCGCCGAGAGCCTGGGCGGCGTCGAAAGCCTGATCGAGCACCCGGCCATCATGACCCACGCGACGATCCCGGCCGAGACGCGCGCGAAGCTCGGCATCGGCGATGCGCTGGTCCGGCTGTCGGTCGGCGTCGAGGACCTCGACGACCTGAGCGCCGACCTGAAGCAGGCGCTCGCAACGATCTGAGCGGCGGCGCCGATGGCGCCGGGAGTCGGGCGCGGGTCGAGCGAGAAGAGTCAGGAACGCGGCGGATCGCGGACGCATCGAATGGGGCGAAAGCAAGACATGCCCTCCGACTTCTTCCCTTTCGATCGCGCCGACCTGACGACCTGCCTCACGGGCAGCCGCAAGACGCGGGAGTGCATCACGCGCTGAACGACAAGCACTGACCCCGGCGGCATGCCATCCCCGCATGCCGGCCTCTCACTGAAAGGAAACGATCATGCAGGACGCACGCTCCCGCGGGCGCAGCTTTGCCCGAGATTGCCAAACCGAGGCGCGCAGCCGATGGCTCAGGTCCGGCCTGATCGCCTCGCTCGCGATCACCTCGGCTACCACCTGCACGCTCGTCGCCTGCGGCGGCGGCAGCGACGACAGCAGCGCCGCCGATCAGGCCGCGCTCGTCGCGCAGGGCCAGCAGATCTTTCGCTTCGACACCTTCGGCGACGAGGCGCACTGGACCGACACGCTGCGCATGCATGAAGTCATCAGCGCCGCGGTCGATCCCGTCACCGCCCTCTCGGTCGGCCTGAAGGTCGATGCCGACGCGTTGCCGGCCGCTGTCGTGCAAGGCATCCAGAACGGCAGCGTCGACCTGCACAGCCCGGCGACCACCATCGCGTTGCTCAAGCTCGACGCCGTCGTCGGCCTCAAGGGCACGGTCGAATCGGTCGGCGGCCGCGACCAGCTCACGCACGTCGGCGTCACCTGCGCGCTCTGCCACTCGACGGTCGACAACTCGTTCGCGCCCGGCATCGGCAAGCGGCTCGACGGCTGGCCCAACCGCGACCTGAACCCGGGCGCGATCCTCGCGCTCTCGCCGGCCGTCGACGCGGCGGGCAAGGCGCAGTTCAATTCCTGGGGCGCGGGCAAGTTCGATCCGCGTCACAACATCGACGGCCTGAACCGGCCCGCCGTCATCCCGCCGGCCTACGGCCTCGCCGGCATCAACAGTGTCACTTTCACCGGCGACGGCACCGAGCTGGCGTACTGGAACCGCTATGTCGCCGTGACCCAGATGGGCGGACTGGGCAGCTTCAACGAACCGCGTCTGGGTGTCAGCATCAGCCACGGCAACGTCGACCTCGTGACCAGCAAGCTGCCGGCGCTCCAGGCGTATCAGCTGTCGATCGCCGCGCCGGCGCCGTCGGCGGGCAGCTTCGATCCCGCTGCCGCGGCGCGCGGCCAGCAGGTCTTCGCCGGCATCGGTGGTTGCGCCTCCTGCCACAGCGGCACGCTCTACACCGATGCCAACAGCACGCTCCATCCGCCGGCCGATTCGATGGCCGAGCCCGAGTCGCCGAGCTACGCGTCGCGCTCGGCGACGAAGCGCTATCGCACGTCGCCGCTGAAAGGCGTCTGGCAGCACGCGCCGTATTTCCACGACGGATCGGCGGCAACGCTTGAGCAGGTGGTCGCGACTTACAACACGCGTCGCGCGCTCGGCCTCAGCGCGCAGCAGTCGGCCGACCTGGTGCAGTACCTGAAGTCGCTCTGACCCGCGTCACGACCGGGCGCAAGCGGCCTTCCAGTGGTCGTGGACCGGCCCGGTCGTCGCGATCTCTTCCCATGCGGCGACGGAGTTGCCGGATCCGACGACGGCGCCCTGCCCCATGTGTCCGGAAAAGCCGGTCGTCGACAGCATGCGTCGGCGCGAGGTGACGCAGTCGTACTCGTACTGGTTGCGCGTCGATAGGAAGGGCTTGCCCTCGAACACGTGCGCGGTCTTGAAGTCCCACAGGTCCGACATCTGCGCCAGGGCGCCCGACCGGCGGATCGACGCGCGCGCAATGTAGACATCCATGCCGCCGTTCGCGGGCGTGGTGCCGAGGAGCGTCCATTGAGTGGTCGGCGCGGCGTCGGCCGACAGCGCCGTGGTCGTTGCCGCGGCGGCGACGTTTGCCGACGTCGGCTTGGCGCTGCCGACGCTGCCGGCGCCGGAGCGCGCGAGCGCGCAGCCGACCGCCGCGACCGTCGCGTGGTCGGGGCCGTCGAAGTCGATGATCATGTGCGTGAACGTCGTCCCGCCCTGCGGCAGGACGACGACCCGCGCGCCGCCGCCGCGGTACTGGGCGCGATACATCGCGCGCTCGCGACCGTCGCTGCCGATCGCGACCAGCGCCGTGGGCCGGAACTCGATCGTGCCGCGACCGAGCATCGAATCGCACATCCCGCCGGTGATGCCGCCGAGCAGCGCGGCCGCGAGGTTGGCCATCTCGGGGGACACCCCGGGAGCGGCCGCGCGCTTGCCGGCACCGAGCGACTGCCAGCGTCCGAGCAGCGGGTTGTGCTCGGGCGCGAGCGCCGGCCGCTGCTGCCAGGTGCGCAGCACCGCCTGGCCCTGCGCGGCATCGGCGGCGGCGCGCCCTTGCTGCTGGCGCAGCGTGTCATTCCACTGCTGGTCAGCTTGCTGCTGGTTGCCTTGCTGCTGCTGCGCCCGCTCCTGCGCACGCTGCTGCTCGGCCTCCTGGCGCAACGCGCCCGGGTCCTTGCCGAGCTGCTCGGTGGTCGGTGGCCGGCTCTGCGCCGACGCGGTCAACGCCGCCAGCACAAGCGACGATGCGCCGCAGATCCTGCAGAAAAGCCTTGCCTTCATGGGCGACTCCTCGACGGCTCGAGCCGCGACCGGGCGGCCGTCGCGACCCATGATGGCGTTGTACCCGCCCGCCGTTACCGCGGCGTTACCGCAGCATGCTCCTTGATCAGCGTGGCGGGAGCAAAGCCGAACATGCGCCTGCAGGTCCGGCTCAGGTGCGCGGAGTCGGCGAAGCCGGCTTCCTGCGCCGCGGCCGTCCACGACTGGCCGTTCATCGCGGCGCCCACCGCCGCCTCGACCCGCGCCCACAGCAGATAGGCGCGAAAGGAGACGCCGGTCTGCGCCACGAACAGGTGGCGGAAGCGGCTGGGCGAGAGGTTCGCGACCGCGGCCGCGTCCTTCAGCGACAGCGGCAAATCGAGCCGCGCGCGCAGCCAAGCGATGGCCCGGCCGACGCGCGGGTCGACGCCGCCTGCGGCAGGGACCGATCCGGCCAACGCGGCCACGACGTCTTGGCCGATCGCGATCAGCACGTCGTTCGCCGCGACGGCGAGATAGCCGGTGCGCAACGGCGCCGCGAGCGCGTCCGCGGTGGCGATGTCGAGATCGGTGATGTCGGCATCCGTGCAGCGCTCGAGCAGGGCCCTTCCCTGCGCCGTCTCAGGCTCGACGAAGATCATGGCCATGCGCTGGCCGCAGCCATCGAACCGATGGCGACGATGCGGCATGACGATGGCGCCGCGATGCGCGCGCCAGTCGTCGTTGCCAGCCGCCATCCGGAACTGCGAATCCAGCGCCAGCGCGATCTGGATCGCGTGATGCGCATGGCTGTCGCCGAGACCGGCATCGCGGCCGATCCAGAGGCTGCCGCCGCTCCAGAGCAGGACCCGGCCGATGCCGGCGATAGGCCGCGACGCCGCCGTTCCCGCTTCGATCTGGGTGCGATCAACCACGCACGAGATTAGCCGTTTCGTTCAAGTCCGAAGCCGGGTGCCTGAACAGAATTCGCGGCACGGATCCGCCGGGTTCGATTCACAGGAGATTGCCATGAACGTTCCCTCCACTTCCCCGTGCCGATGCGTCGAATGCCCCGGCATGGGCTGCAATTGCGGCTGCCAGGCTGTCGCGACCACCCAACGTCGGGACACGGCCGCGGCATGCGCCTGTGCGCCTGGCTGCGACTGCGGTTGCGACGCAGCGGGCCAGCGCTGCCTTTGCAGCGGCGCACGGTCTTGATGCTCTGCCTTCCAGAAAGGCCGCGAGAGAGTCTGCTAGCGCGCAACGCCTGATGCGGCGCTCTTCATGCTGCGCGACGCGCTCGTGTAGCCACCGGCGCCGCCGTCGACGAAGTGAACGTGAAGGCTGTCCGCGGGAGCCATCACGAGACAGGTCATGAGGGCCGTCTGCGAGACGTGAATGCCGTAGCGGATGCCGCGTGCCGGCGCCGTTGCGTCGAGATAGCTCCTGATGGCGTCGACCGCGGCGGGCGCGCAATCGATGACCAGGCAGACCGTCTCGTCGTGCTTGCAGAAGTCGGTGTTGCTGATGATCTCGCTTCGGTAGCGCTGCGGGTCGAACCTGCCGGTCGGCTTGGCGCGCGCCAGAAGGATTCGGGCCAGCAGCGAATCGAACAGGACGCGAACAGCCCACACGAGCAGCGATCCGCCGCGGCGCCGGGCGCGCACTTCGAGCATGAAACCGGCCGGCGGCCAACGGGTCTTGAGCGTGTCCTGGCGCACCGGCCGGGTCTCCGCATCCGGTCCGGCCAGGGCCACCACGCGGGCATAGACGTCGCTCAGATCGGTGGCGCCTTGAAGGATCAAGGTGAGCATGGCGCCATGGGCCGAATGGAGCGTGTCCCAGCGGCAGGACAGGCCCTCGAGGTCGACCGGCGCGCCGTCGTCGAGCGCATCCGGCACGGCCGCGAGCTCGGCCAGCTCGGCGTTGCCGCGGCCCCGGATCGAGGCTTCGAGCAGCCCGACTCCGCCACCGAGAAAGACGCCGAAGCTGTTTCCGGGCGTGGGCTCGTAGCGACCGACGAGGACATCGCTTCCCCGACGGCGCAGCTCCTTCACCGCAACGAGACCGGCGCGAAGCGTCATCTGGAAATCGCGCGCCGCCATGCCACGAACCCGCGCCAACGCGACGCGCGCCTTCGCGGCGTATTCCGGCGGCACCATGACCACCGCGCCGTCGCCGCCGAACAGGAACGGAACCCGGGTCGGCGCGCAGAGGTTGCGCAGCGCGGCGATAGCCATCGCGGCGACGAAGTTGACCGTCTTGTGCCGACCCTGGGCGATGGCGCCGGTGGAGTCGACGATGTCGGTCACCGCCAGCTCCCAGTCGTCGGGCGCGCTTCGGTATCGGGCCGTGTCGAACGTGTCGCGGGCGGACACGAGCAGAGGCAGGCGCGCGAAGAAATCCGGCATCGGCGCATTGTCGGCGGCGCTCACGGCCAGCGCGCGCCTCGTCACTCGAGCGCCAGGTCGAGCACGCCGCGCGCCGCCGGCCGGTCGCGCAGCGCCGCGAAATAGCGCTCGAGACGTGGCCACGCCGGGCGCGAGTACAGCGTCGGCCGGCAGGCCGAACCAGCGGTGCAGCTCGCAGCCGATCGGGATGTCGGCCATCGTGAAGCGATCGCCGCACATCCAGGCACGCGCGTCGAGATGCGCCTCGAGCAACGCGAGGAGCGACTCGGTCGCTTGCGCGGAGCGTTCCGCGGCTGCCGCGTCGCGCCGCTCGGCGGGGGTTCGCACCCACTGCATGAAGGCGTCGCGGCCGGCGGGATTGAGCGTCGTCTGCTGCCAGTCCATCCAGCGCTCGGCGTCGAAACGCGCCGCCAGCGGCTCGGGGTAGAGGCTGCCTGCGCGAATGACGGGCGCAGAGGTAGCGCACGATCACGTTCGACTCCCACAGCCGAAGCCGTCGACGCCGTCGTCGCTTCGATCGTCGGCACGAGCGCGTTCGGATTGAGCGCGCGATAGGCGGGCGTCTGCACGACGCCGAAGCGGCCGCCGGCTTCCGTACGCTGGAACGGCAGGCCGAGCTCCTGCGCGCACCAGACGACCTTGCGGACGTTGATCGAACTGAGGCGACCCCAGATCTGCAGCATGGCTGTCACGCGCCGCCGCCGGCGTACGAAGCGTAGTCTCGCTGGGTGTTCTGCATGGCCGCTTTCGCGAGCACCGTCGCGACCACGATCCTGAGGAAAACCCTTGCCTGCATGGAGACTCCTCGCCGATTCATGCCGCGACCGGCAGCGTCGGCCGGTGCAGCCAGGTCGTCTTAGCGCAGGGCAGCGAGGGCTGCCTCGCGATCGCCGCGATCGGCGTTCAGCGCACGAGCGCGTCGCCGTACGACTCGCCGAGGCCGCACTGAGCATAGTGCTTGCGGCATGCAAGAGGCCCGCGAACGTGAAGACCTGCCTCGACAGGGGCCTCGCAATGTGCATAGTTCTGCAGTCCTGGAAACGACCGGAAAAACCGACATGCCTTCTGTCCGCTCGCCGCTGTGGTTTGCTTTCGCGGCCATGCTGCTGGGGATGCTGCTCGCAGCTTGCGGACCGCGCATTCCCGACACCATCAAGATCGGCGTCGCACAGCCCTTGTCCGGCCCCTCTGCGGCGCGCGGACTGGATCTGGTCAACGGCGCGAAGCTCGCCGCGGCGGACCTGAATGCCGCCAACTACAAGGTCGACGGAAAGGTCCTGCGGATCGAGATCGTCGCCGTGGACGACAAAGCGAACGCGGAAGAGGCCAAGAAAGTCGCGCAGGCGTTGGTCGACCAGAAGGTTGTTGCCGTGATCGGCCATCTGAGCTCGGACGTCACCGAAGCCACCATCCCCATTTACCGGGACGGCAACGTGTCCTAGCTGTTCACCTCCTCTGCGGCCGAGCTGACCAAGTTGGGTCGGGGCAACACATTCCGGCTCATCGGGAGCGACGAGTTGCAGGCGCGGGCGATCGCCAGCTTCGCCGGCGTCGGACCTTGAAGGCCGTCAAGGTGGCCGTCCTGTACGAGGACACCGCGTTCGGAGCTCCGCTGGCGAAGGGCGCGACCGCTGCGCTCGCCCAAATGGGGAAGAAAGTCGAGCTCAGCGAGGCCGTCGACAACAAGACGCCCAGCTTCGCCACCTTCGTTGGCAAGCTGAAGGCGGCACGACCGGAGGTCCTGATCGCGGCGGTTCGAGACCATCAGTTACTACCTCTGTTCGAACAGATGAACGCGGCCGGCCTCGGCGACCTTCCGGTGATCGCTACCAGCGTGGCCAGGACTCAGAGAGTCGTCACGGAACACCCCGTCAAGACCCTGTACGTGACCTCCGCCTCGGCAGAGGTCAGTGAGTTCGCGGGTGGTGCGGAGTTCGCCAGAAAGTTTCACACTGCGTACAACTCGGATCCGGTCTGGGCCGCCCACTACGCCTACGACGCCGTGTTCGTGCTCGCGGACACGATCCGGCGCGTCAACTCGGTCGACGCGCCTGCCCTGCGCGCCAAGCTGAAAGTCGTCGACGCGATCGCTCCGGTCACGACTACGATGCGGTTCAACGCTGAGGGCGAGCAGCGCTACGGAGCGATCGGCGTTTATCAGAAGCAAGACTCGCGCTGGCAGCCCATCACGCGTTCGGATCGCTGGTGAGCCCCTCCGGCTGACCAGCGCGTACTCGACTCGGTTCCTCGACGTCGAGCGTCGACTTGATGAGACGCGGCAGCGGCAGCAAGGGCGAGTCTGGAGGCTTCCGTCGTCGACGACCTGCGCCCGATCGAGGGTTTCAGGCAACGTCGGCAGGCGTGGCCGAATACGAGAGCGCGAACCTGCCGCCGACCGAGCCGGGTGCGGCGCCGAGGGCGACGAGCGACGATTCCGACAACTCCCCGCTCGCCAGCGCGTCGAGCGCTGCAGCGTCGTAACCGAGGGCGACGAAGACCCAGTCGGCCACCTGATCGGAGCCGCGGATCTTCTGCTCCGTCGTCTGGGCGATGGGTGGGGCCTCTGGCGGAGGAGATGGGCGCCGACGAGCCGGGCCGGCCCGGCAGCGTGCCGACGAGCGACCGCAGCGAGGCGCGCAGCTCGTCGTCCCGGCCGGTTGTGGGCGACAGGCGCACGGTCAACGCCTGGCGCGCGACCGCGCCGCCGGCGGACTCGAGAACGCGTGACTGGCATCGCACCATGTGGCGGTGGTGCGGCATCATCTGGGTCGACCAGGGGCTGGGCGCATTGAGGCTTGCCAGGTAGTCACGCGACGACAGCACCGCGTGGCTGTCCAGCTCGTACATCACGAAGACGCCCTCGTCGCCGGTCGCGCTGGTCCAACGCGAAGCACGGCGAAAGCCCGGGATCGCCAGGCGTTCCGGGAAGTGCTCGTGCGAATGCCAGTCCTCGAACTCCGACAGCATGTCGGGCGCCATGCTCCACCACATGGCCAGCGCCGCCTTGCCGAGTAGAGCCATCCGGGTTCCTAATCGCCTGATCGAAGACAGCCGCATGATCTCAAAAATCAGAGAGTCGTCGGAGCTCCGGGAACACCTTGCCGACCTTGCCGAGCAGGTAGTCGCCATATTGCCCGCGAACGCGTGCACGCTCGCCGGTCCCAGCGCGTCTCGCGATCGTCGGTCGCGGCACTGCGGATCGGCGCGATCTGGGCATCGAAGTCGGGATCGAAGAAGAGCGGGAACGACAGCCGCTCGCGGCCGCTGGTGTTGTGGCGGCGCGATGCGGCGTGCTCCGGTACAGGCCGCCGGTCATGCGGTCGAGCATGTCGCCGATGTTGCAGACCAGCGATGCCGGCACCGGCGGCGCCTCGATCCAGCCCTGCTTCGTCTTGACTTGCAGGCCGCCGGCGTCGTCCTGCCGGAGCAGCGTCAGCAGGCCGTAGTCGGTGTGCTCGCCGACGCCCATTGCGGACCGAGCCCGGGCACGTCCGGCGGATAGAGGAAGATGCGAAACAGGATCAGCGGATCGGCGGTGATCGCCGCGCGAAATATTCCGCCTGCAGCCCGAGGAGCGGCGATGCCTTCCATGACGCGATGCCCGAGCGCGGTCACCTCGGCCATCCAGGCGAACATGGTCTGGCGCAGTCCCGGCAGCACGTTCGCCGGGGATCAGGTTCGCGCCGTGCAGCGGCACGCCCGCGGCGACACGCGGATGGTTCGCGCCGAGCTCGCTGCCGAAATAGAGGCCTTCCTTCCAGTCGGGCCGGCCCGAGGTCAGTTCGCCGCCGAGCGGAAACCAGCCGCGCCAGGCCCGGCCGCCGAGCGCCATCGCGATCGCGCCTTGTCGCTTCGGGAAGGGCGAAGAAGCGACGGCCAGGTCTTCGAGCCGCAGGCCCAGCGACTCGTCGATGCCGTGGCCGACGACGTAGAAAGTCCTGTGGGCGCGACAGGCTTCGCCGATGCCTCGCGCGACCTCTTCCGGCGCGGCGCGCAGATCGATCAGGGTAGGTGGTTCATCGTCAGCGGATCGTAGATCACCCTCTGCTGTGCAGGCATCGGGGGGGGGGAGGGAAGGAGAGGGGGGGAGGAGAGGAGAGGGGGGGGGGGGGGGGAGAGCGGGGATTGAGGCCGGAGGGGGGAGGGGGGAGAGGGGGGGGGGGAAGAGCGAAGAGCGTGAGGGGAGGGGAGTCGCGATTAGACGGGAGCGAGGGGCCGGGGGGGGGGGGGCAGGAGTCGGAGGTCCCCGGGAGCAGGGCGACGACGGCCCTCAGATCGCAGTTGAGGGGGCCGGGCGCGCACGATAAAAACAAGACTCAATAAGGAGACGAATGATCAGGGAATAGAGGCGGTCTGAGTGGATAGGAGAAGCGTCGTTGTGGCAGCTCGGTTTCGGTTCACAGAGTGCGCAGGCGACTATCGCCGCCACGGTGCAGCACCCGACCAGCCCTCGTTCCAGTGTGTAGGGCGCCGGCACGAGAGGGACCGGCAGCGCTGCGCGCGATCGTCGCAGGGCGCGATGCCGCCGCTCGGTCGAGGGCGACTGCGCGCCGCGAGATCGCCTGCGCGCCCTGGGCGTTGAATTCACAGAGCCGAGGCTGCACGTGAGCGGGTTTCCGGATCCGTCGGAACGGCTGAAGATATGAAGCAGGAAGACCCGGCGGGCACAAGCTAACCTGCCGCATGGACTCCCTGATCGCCGCCGCCGCGCGCGCCCTCGCCGCCGGCGACGCGCTCGGCGCGCTCAAGCGCGTCGCGCTGCGCGACGACCCGCCGGCGCTGGCGCTGCGCGGCATCGCCATGGCGCAGCTCGGCGAGCACCCGCGCGCGCGCGAGCTGCTGCGGCGCGCCGCGCGCGGCTTCGGCGCGCACGAGGAGCTGGCGCGCGCCCGCTGCGTCGTCGCCGAGGCCGAGGTGGCGCTCGCGATGCGCGACCTCGGCGGCTCGCCGCGCGCGCTGGCGGCGGCGGCGGCCACGCTCGAGGCGCGCGCCGATCGCGCCAACGCGCTGCAGGCGCGGCTGATCGCGGTGCGCCGGCTGCTGCTGCTCGGCCGCCTCGACGAGGCCGCCGCGGCGCTGGCACCGCTCGATGGGCGCGCGACTGCCGCCGTCGCTGCGCGGCGGTGGCCGAGCTGGCCGCGCCGAGCTGGCGCTGCGCTCGCTGCGCATCGGCGCGGCGCGGGCCGCGCTGGCCCGCGCGCACGAGGCGGCCGAGCGCGCGCGCGTGCCGGCGCTGCGGCCGAAGTGGCCGAGGCGCGCGCCGCGCTGGAGCGGCCCGCCGCCCGGCGCCTCGCCGCCGGCCACGAGCAGTCGCTGCGCCTCGACGAGGTCGCAGCGCTCCTCGCCTCGGGCGCGCTGGTGGTCGATGCCTGCCGGCGCGGCTTGCGCGCGGCGAGGCGTGGCTGCCGCTGGCGCGCCGCCCGATCCTGTTCGCGCTGGCGCGCGCGCTCGCCGAGGCGTGGCCGGGCGACGTCGATCGCGATGCCCTGATCGAGCACGCCTTTCGCACCCGCCACCCCGACGAGACGCATCGCGCGCGCCTGCGCGTCGAGATCGGCCGCCTGCGCGCGCTCGCCGCGCCGCTCGCGGCGTCGAGGCCACCGCGCGCGGCTTCGCGCTCACGCCGCGCGGCGCGCGCGACGTCGTCGTGCTCGCGCCGCCGATCGACGGCGATCAGGCGTCGCTGCTGGCGCTGCTCGCCGACGGCGCCGCCTGGTCGACCTCGGCGCTCGCGCTCGCCCTCGGCGAGAGCCAGCGCACCGTGCAGCGCGCGCTCGCCGAGCTCGAGGCCGCGGGCCGGGTGCGCTCCATCGGCGCGGGCGCGGGCGCAGCGCTGGCTGGCGCCGCCGCTGGCCGGATTCACGACGATCTTGTTACTCCCCGCCGCGCTGCCGCTCGACGTAGATTGGCTCGCACCGCGCCGATCACGGCGCATATGCAGAACAAGGAGTCGGGCCATGACCCTGCAAGACAGCCGACGACAGGCAACATGCCGAAGCCGCCGGCGCGCGCGGCCGAGATCGTGCGCGAGTACGGCCCGTTCCCGGGCGCCGACAAGGTGGGCGGCGTCAGCCACGACGGCCGCAACGTCTGGGCCGCCACCGGCGCCACGCTGATCGCCTTCGATCCCGAGAGCGGCGAGACGACGCGCACGCTCGAACACGCCGGCGACGCCGGCACCGCCTTCGACGGCACGCACCTCTACCAGATCGCCGAGGCGCGCATCGACAAGATCGACCCCGCCACGGGCAAGGTGCTGGCCTCGATCCCGGCGCCCGGCCACGGCCGCGACTCGGGCCTCGCCTGGGCCGAGGGCAGCCTGTGGGTCGGGCAGTACCGCGACGCAAGATCCACCAGATCGACCCCGCGACCGGCGCCGTCCTGCGCACGATCGAGTCGAACCGCTTCGTCACCGGCGTGACCTGGGTCGACGGCGAGCTGTGGCACGGCACCTGGGAAGGCGACGCAGAGCGAGATCCGCCGCATCGACCCGGAGAGCGGCGCCGTGCTCGAGCGGCTCGAGATGCCGCACGGCATCGGCGTCAGCGGGCTCGAGTCCGACGGCGCCGACCTTTTCTATGCCGGCGGCGGCAGCAGCGGCAAGGTCCGCGCCGTGCGCCGCGCCAAGGCCGCCCGGTCGTAAGGTCGGCTATCACACCAGGAGCAGATTCATCATGAACACCGCCACCGCCGTAACCACCGCCACGGCCCGACGCACCATCCCGTCGTCCCCGCCGACCGCTGGGTCGCCGAGCGCAAGACGCTGCTGGCCCGCGAGAAGGAGCTCGCGCACCTGCGCGACGAGATCGCCCGCGCGCGCCGCGCGCTGCCCTGGGAGCGCGTCGCCAAGGACTACGTCTTCGACGCACCCGAGGGCCGGCGCTCGCTGGCCGAGCTGTTCGACGGCCGCCGCCAGCTGCTGGTGCAGCACTTCATGTTCGGCCCGGGCTGGGAGCAAGGCTGCCCGAGCTGCTCGTTCATGGCCGACCACACCGACGGCATGAACGTGCACCTGGCGCATCGCGACGTCACGTTCGTCGCCGTCTCGCGCGCGCCGCTGGCCGACATCGAGCGCTTCCGCCGCGCATGGGCTGGCAGTTCCGCTGGGTGTCGTCGTCGGCGAACGACTTCAACCAGCGACTTCGACGTCAGCTTCGCGCCGGAAGATCGCGTCGAGGGCGCGGTCTACTACAACTACGGCATGACCCGCTTCCCGAACACGGAAGCGCCCGGCATCAGCGTGTTCTACAAGGACGACGCGGGCGAGGTCTTCCACACCTACTCGACCTTCGGCCGCGGCGTGGAAGTGATGATGGGCACCTACCGCCTGCTCGACCTCGTGCCCAAGGGCCGCGACGAGCGCGACGTGCCCAACAAGATGGAGTGGGTGCGCCACCACGACCGCTACGAGCCCGACGCCGCGGCCGGCGCGTGCGGCGCAGCGCAGGCCTGAGCGGCGAGCCGGCCGAGCGCGTGAGCACGTCATGGCGAGCCTGTGGCCCTGGCTGGCGGTGGCGGGAGTGGGCGCCCTGCACGGGCTGAACCCCGCCACCGGCTGGCTCCTCGCCGCCGCGTGGGGCATGCGCGCCCGCGATCGCGGGCAGACGCGCTGCGCGCGCTGCTACCGATCGGCGTCGGGCACGCGGCGTCGATCGCGCTCGTGGCCGGCGCGGTGGCGCTCGGCCTGGCGCTGGATCGCGCGCGCTGCAAGCGATGGCGGGCGGGCTGCTGCTCGTCGCCGCGGCGCTGCATCTGTGGCGCCATGCGCGCCTCGGGTGCGAGCGCCTGCGGGTCCAGCCGGGCTGGCGCTGTGGTCCTTCATGATCGCCACTGCGCACGGCGCGGGGCTGATGCTGGTGCCGGCGCTGATCCCGCTGTGCATCGGCGATGCACCGGCCCGGCAGACCACCGCCTCGGGCTCGCTGCTGCTGGCGCTCGCGGCCGTCGGCGTGCACGCCGCAGCGATGCTCGCCGTCACCGGCGGGATGGCCACCGGCGTGTGCCGCGGCGTCGCCGCGCTGCGCCGATCGACATGACCGCGCGCCAAGCATCGAGCCGCGACTGCGTTTCGCGGAATGCCACTGCCCGAGGCTACCTTTACGTCGCGACGGTGGTCTTCGCGATCTTCGGCAGCGCCTTCACCATTGCCTCGTCGCCCGGGATTCGAATGGAGAATGCGCTCATCTCACGAAAGCCGCCGATGAACGCCCCGTTCCCCATCGACATGCGCGACCCCGCCTTCCGCAGCGACCCGCACCCGGTGCTGCACGCGGTGCGCGCGCGCGGCCGCGCCGAGCGCGACGTGGTCGGTATCTGGCTGGCCACGCACCACGCCGATTGCAGCGCCGGCCTGCGCAGCAACCAGCTCAGCCGCGAGGTGACGCGCACGCCCGGCTACGCGCAGCTGCGCCCCTTCGTCGCCGATTCGATGCTGGAGCGCACCTGCGAGCGCTGGATGCTGTTCAACGACCCGCCCGTGCACACGCGCCTGCGGCGGCTCGTCAACGCCGCCTTCAGGCCCGCGGTGGTGCAGGCGCTGCGCGCGCGGGTGGAGGTCATCACCGCCGAGCTGCTGGCCGCGCTCCCAAGCGCAGACGGCGCCACCTTTGACCTGATGACTACGCTGGCGCAGCCGCTTCCCGTGCGCGTGATATGCGACGTGCTCGGCCTGCCTGCCGAAGACTTCGCGCAGACCAAGCAATGGGCCGACGCGCTGGCCCTGATCGTCGAGCCCGTGGTGCGGCGCGCCGAACGCCAGGCCGCCGACCACGCCGCCACCGAGATGGTGGAATACCTGCGCGCGCACATCGCTCGCCACCGCGCCAGCGGCGAGCGCGACGATCTGCTCGGCACACTGGTGGCGGCGCACGACACCGGAGCGGCGCCTCGTCGTCATCGTCATGAGCGAAGACGAGCTGCTGGGCAACCTGATCCTGCTGTTCGTGGCCGGCCACGAGACCACCACCAACCTGATCGGCAACGGCCTGCTGACGCTGCTGCGCCACCCCGAGGCGCTGGCGCAGCTGCGCGCCGACCCCGAGAAGCTGATGCCCGGCGCGGTGGACGAGATGCTGCGCTTCGAGAGCTCGGTGAACATGGTGGGGCGCCACGCGGTGGCGCCCTATGCCATCGGCGACACGGTGGTACCGGCGGGGGATGTCATCTTCTTCATGACCGGGGCGGCGAATCGGGACCCGGCGGTGTTTGCGGAGCCGGATCGGTTCGAGATCACGAGGAGCCCGAACCCGCACCTGGCGTTCGGGGCGGGGATCCACTACTGCGTGGGGGCGCCGCTGGCGAGGATGGAGGCGGAGGTGGCGTTTGGGGAGTTGTTTCGGCAGCGGCTGGGGTTGACGTTGGCCGAGCCCGACGTTTCGCCGGCTTGGCGGAAGTTGATCAACTTGCGCGGTCTGGAGATGCTGCACCTCCGGAACACGGCGACCGCCAGCTAGGCGCGGAGCCGTCCGCCGTTCGTCACACGAGCGACGCGGCGCGCGGTTCATCCGGCCGGGCACGCAGTTCGTCGCACCGCGCTTGGCGCGCCGGGCCCGCGATTCCTAGAGTGCGGCCATCGCCATCCCACAGGAGACGCGCGATGGGCCTTGCCGACGACCTCGAACGCCTCGCCGCGCTGCACCGCAGCGGCGCCCTCAACGACGCGGAGTTCGCCAGCGCGAAAGCGCCGCGTCCTCGGCGCCACGCCGCACGCCGGTAGCGACCGCCGCCATGCAGCTCGACTCCACGCGCTGCGCCGCAGCCGCAGCGACCGCTGGCTCGGCGGCGTGTGCGGCGGCCTGGCGCCGGCGACCGGGCTGCCCGCGTGGCTGTGGCGCCTGATCTTCCTCGCGTTCGCGTTGTGCGGCGGCACCGGCTTGATGCTCTACGTGCTGCTCTGGATCCTGGTGCCGAACGACGACGCCGGCCTCGACCTCGGCACGGGCTCGTTCCGCTCGGGCGGAGCCGCGCCATGAGAACGCTGTTCACGCTCCTGCTCTGGTGCCTGCTGTTCGTGCTGTGCTGGCCGCTCGCGCTCGCGGCGCTGCTGCTCTGGCCGCTGGTCTGGCTGCTGACGTTGCCGTTTCGCCTGATCGGGATCACGTTCGAGGCGCTGTTCGCGGCGCTGCGCGCGCTGCTGTTCCTGCCGGCGCGACTGCTCGGAGCGGGGCGATAGCCCGCGCCGTTCAGCGCGCCGGGACCGCTGGCGGAGGTGCCTTCCTCAACGCGATCGCGGCAGCACCGAACATGAGCACGGCACCCGCGCCTTCCGCCCAGCCGAGACGCTCGGACAGCACCCCGACGCCTACCCCGATCGCGATCACGGGGCTGACTAAGGCGTAGAGCCCGGCGCGAAAGGCGCCCCAGTCGCGCAGCAGCCCAGGTAGATCGTGAAGCCGACGAGTCAGCCGGCGACGACAAGAAAGAGGAGTGCGGGCAAGGTCGGCCAGCTCGCGAGCGCGCGCAGGTGCCGGGCCTCGACCGGCTCCAGCGCGAGCGACAGCGCGCTGAGGCCGATGCCGCCGATCAGCGTCTGCCAGCCCGCAAGCGTGAGGACCGGCATCGATATGGCGATCGGCCGCGACAGCACGGCGCCGACGCAGTAGAGCAAAGTGCCAAGCGCGATCGCGGCCAGCCCCACAGCTCGGCCGACGCCGCGGACGCCGTGCCGAGCGCGCCCAACGCCCGCGTGGCAAACAGCAGCGTGAGCCCGAGCGTGCCGAGCGCGATCGCCGCGACGTGGCGCCGGGCGATCGGCTCCCCCTCGAGCCAGTGGCTGGCCAGGAGCGAGAAGACCGGAATCGTCGCGAAGTTGACGATGGCAGCCAGGCCGGTCGGCGCGCGGGCGATGCCCCAAAACAGAAGGGCGTAGTTGCCGGTGTTGACGAGCAGCGCGGTGGCGAGGAGGCGCGTGCGCACGGATCGCGGAACGGACGGCGCATCGCGCCCGGCCCGGGCCAGCATCAGCGCACCGGCCAACATGAATCGCGCTGCCGCGAGAAAGATGGGCGGCACGTGGGCGGCGCCGACCTTGACCGGCCACCACGTCAGGCCCCAGACCAGGCACATCAATCCGAAGAGCGCGGCGTTTCGGTTCATCGCCTGCAATCTAGCCGGGACGGCGCGCCGCACCGACGATCAGCTGACGGCTGTGGGCCGTCGGTCGGGTTTTCTGCCGCGATGGCGTTCTCGGAGAAGATGCGTCCTTCTTTGACGACATCCGCTCGACCCATGAACAAACCTCTGACCCGCTCCGAAGTCGCCATCGAGACCACGTGGAACCTCGCCGATCTGTTTGCCACGCGCGACGAGTGGCTCGCGGAGCTCGCGGCCGTCGAGCGTTCGCTGGAGAGCGTCGTCCAGCACCAGGGGCGGCTCGCGGCAGGCCCCGCGGTGCTGCTGGCGTGCCTGGATGCGCGCGACGCCTTGCTGGGCCGGATGGACCGGGTGAACGCTTTCGCCGGCCTGCACGAGGCCGGGGACGGCGGCAACGCCGCCCACCAGGCCGACCTGTCGAGCGCGGCCGCGCTCGGCGCGCGCGTGCGGGCGGCGCTGAAGTTCGTCGACAACGAGATCCTGGCCCTGCCCGAAGCGACGCTCGCCGCCTATCTGCGCGACGAGCCGGCGTTGAGCGCCTATCGGCCAACCCTGGACGACCTGGCGGCCTTACGACCCCACATGCTCTCCCCCGAGACCGAGCGCGTGCTGGCGAGCCTCGGCGAAGTGCTCGACGCGCCGCACACGATCTACAGCCGGGCGAAGACAGGCGACATGCAGTTCGCGCCGTTCACCGATGCAGCCGGCACCTTGCATCCAAATTCGTTCAACCTCTATCAGTCGACCTACGAAGCCGATGCGGACACGAGCGTGCGTCGCGCCGCCTGGGCGTCGTTCTGCGCCGGGCTCGATGGCCGTACCAGAACACGATGGGCGGAACCTTCGCCACGGAGGTCGCCAAGAACATCGTGCTCGCGCAGGGCTGCGCGGACTACCGACAGCACCGGAGCGCTTCCTGCTTCAGCGCGCACAAGATCTCATTCGAGCTCTACACCAACGTGCTCGACATCCTCCAGGCGGAGCTGGCGCCGCACATGCGCCGCTACGCCCGCCTGCGCCGTCGCGTTCTCGGCCTCGACAAGCTGCTGTACTGCGACATCAAGGCGCCGCTCGATCCCGGACTACGAGCCCGCAGTGAAGCTTCGAGGAAACGGGTGCGACTGCTCGAGGAGGCGCTCGCGCCGCTCGGCGCCGAGTACGTGCGGCTCGTGCGGAGCGCGTTCCGAGCAGCCGCTGGATCGACCGCGCCAGCAACGTCGGCAAGGCATCGGGAGCGTTCTGCGCTACGCCCTACGGCGTGCATTCGTTCATCCTGATGACCTGGACCGATTCGATGCGCGACGCGTTCACCCTCGCCCACGAGCTCGGCCACGCCGGGCACTTCATGCTGGCGGGGCAGCATCAACGCCGCGCCAACACGGATCCGGCCATGCCGTTCGTCGAGGCGCCGTCGATCATGAACGAGGTGCTGCTGGCCCGTCATCTCCTGGCCACCCAGGCCGCCGACCCGCGCATGCGCCGCTGGGTGCTGACCCAGGTGCTGGGCACCTATCACCACAACTTCGTCACCCACCTGCTCGAGGCCGAGCTGCAGCGGCAGGTCTATCGGCTCGCCGAAGGCGGGCAGCCGGTCACCGCGGCGCTCCTTAACGAGCGCAAGCGCGCCATCCTCGAAGGCTTCTGGGCCGACGCGGTCGAGATCGACGACGGCGCGGCGATGACCTGGATGCGCCAGCCGCACTACTACCTCGGCCTCTACCCCTACACCTATTCGGTCGGGCTGGTCGCTGCGACCGCGCTGGCCGAGAAGTCGAACCACGACGGGCCGGCGGTGCTCTCGCAATGGCTCGACGTGCTGCGCGCCGGCGGCACGCTGCCTCCGCTCGACCTGATGCGCCGGGTCGGCATCGACCTGTCTTCACCGCAGCCGATCCGCGATTCGATCGCCTATGTCGGTCGGCTGATCGATGAGGCTGGAGGCCGGCTACTGAGCGCAGCGCAGGCGCTGCGCTCCGTTCGCTCGGCTTCAGGTGGCGTTTCGGAATGGTCGAGCGCGCTACCGCCCCGTGGCATCCAGCGGCCGGCCCGCCTCGAACAGGAACCACGTGCGGCGCTCGGTCTCGTCGATCCACACCTCGATCAGGCTGGCCGTCGCGATGTCGCGGTGCTCTTCGCAGACGTTGTGGGCCTGGCGCAGGCGCGCCGCGAGCGCCTTGTTGTCCTCGCGGAGCTCGGCCAGCATGTCCGACGGCTCGACGTAGTCGGCATCGTTGTCGGCGATGCGCTGCATGCGCGCGATATGCCCGATCGACCGCAGCGTCGAGCCGCCGACCTTGCGGACGCGCTCCGCGATCGGGTCGGTCATCGCGTAGATCTGGTCCGCCTGCTCGTCGAGCAGCAGGTGGTAGTCGCGAAAGTGCGGGCCGCTCATGTGCCAGTGGAAGTTCTTGGTCTTGAGATAGAGCGCGAACACGTCCGCGAGGATCCCGTTCATCGCCGCCGCGATGTCCTTGGTCGCTCCCGCCGCCAGATCCGTCGGCGTGGCGAGAGGCGCCTTGCGACGAGCAGCGGTGCCTGGTGATGATCTATGGACGGCTTTCTTCTTCATGGATTCTCCATTCGAGCTGAGACCGTGGACGAAGTGCCTGACGAGCATATCTGGTGCGCGGCAGCAAGTCACTGCCCCACAGGCGTCTCCTTGTCAATGACTCGGAAAGGCAATCTCACCCTCAGTCGAGAGTGCCTGGGGCCCAGGCGCTTCAAAATCAGCCATCCCGCGTCCGCACAGCAATCAAGCGTTCACATGGATGCCGCACCGTCACCAAGCGGACATGAACGAAACCGAGCCACGATCCCGGCGACCGTGGTGCGCTCGCGTTCCTGGCCGTCACCTTCGCAGGACTGTCAGTGTTTTTGTCGGGCTGCGCGACGCACCCCCATCGCGCCCGCAGGAAGCGTTCGTTCGCCAGTTCGAAGCGAAGGGATACGCGGCCACGGAACACGGTTCGGTCACGACGACCACCTCCAAATGGTTGGTGTCGGGGCAATCGGTCACGCTCGTCCTGGCCCAGCCCGCGGGCGCGGCAGCAACGCCGGTCGTGATCTACCTCCCCGGCCTCGGAGAGCCCAGCGATTCCGGCACCCACTGGCGCACGGCGTGGGCCGCGGCGGGCTATGCCGTGGTATCGGTTCAATTGCTCGACGACGACGCCGCAGCCTGGCGGTCGGACCTCGCACGCGCGGGCGAGTTCAAGGCCCTGGGCCGCCAGCACTATGTCGGCGCGGCGATGAGCCGGCGCGTGCAGCTGCTGGCCGAGGTGGTCGCCGAGGGTCAGCGTCGCTCGGCTGCCGGTGAGGCGCCCTGGCAGCAGCTGGACTGGAGCAAGGTGGCCGTTGCCGGTTTCGACCTCGGCGCCTAACGGCCATGACCGTCGCAGGCGAGCATGTGCGAGGCGCCGAAGACGCGACCGGTCGCGTGCGGATTCGCGCCGCCATTGCATTGAGTCCGTTTGCGAGCGTGGCCGAGGGTTCGCTCGACACCCGCTATCGGGACATCCGCGCGCCGGTGATGTCGGTGACCAGCGATGTCGATGGCGATGCGCTCGGCCTGGTCGAAGGCGCGTCCCTGCGCGGCGCGCCTTTCATGCACATGGAAGGACCCGACAAGTACCTGCTGTCGCTGCGCGGCCTCCCTCATGCGGCGCTTAGCGGCAGTTCCGACGCCAAGGGTCAGAAGACGGACGCCGACGCGACCAATCACTCGCAAGATGGCGCCCGCAAGGGCGGTGGCGACGACTCGGGCCAGCATCGACGCGGCGGCCGGCGGGGTGCCTCCGGGGACGGCGGAAAACGATCGGATCGGTCCGGCGCCAGCGAAGGCCTGGACGATGCGAAGCTTTCGCCGGGCGCGCTGCAGATGGGCATGATCGCCGTGCAGGACATCAGCACGGCGTTCCTGGACGCCTATCTCAAGGACGACCCGCTGGCGCGCGAATGGCTGGCTGCCGACGCAAAGCGGTGGCTCGGCGCGGCCGGTGAACTGCGGCGAAAGTAGGCCCCCCGCTGCGAGACCGACAAGACCGACGCGGGACACCGCCGCCACGGTTCGTACCTCACAACGAGCGCCGGAGGTATCAGGGCGAAGCCTGTGTAGCCCGCGTCCATGGAAATTTAGAATCCGGAATCTTGTTCTGACTGACAGAACGCGAACTGGAGAAACCATGAGATCGAAGCTGATCCAGCTGACCGCGATGCTCTCGCTGCTCGTCGCCGGCGGTGTGGCGCTGGCCCAGGACATTCAGGAACGGACGATCCGCTTCGGGCACCTGAACAACACCGACCACCCGACCAGCTGGGGGTCAAGAAGTTCGCCGAGATCGTTGCGGCCAAGAGCGGCGGCAAGATCAAGGTGAAGGAATACGCCAGCAGCCAGCTGGGCAACGAACTGCAGCAGCAATCGGCGCTGCAGGGCGGCGTGCAGGAAATGCTCGTGGCGTCGACCACGTCGCTGGCCGGCATCGTCAAGGAATTCGGCCTCTTCGACTTCCCGTTCCTCTTCAGCAACGCCCAGCAGGCCGATGCCATGGTCGACGGCCCGCTGGGCAAGATGCTCAGCGCCAAGCTGGCGGACAAGGGCGTGGTCGTGCTGGGCTTCTTCGACCTGGGTTTCCGCAACGTCACCAACAGCAAGCGGCCCATCACCAAGGCCGAGGACCTGGAAGGCCTGAAGCTGCGCGTGATTCCGAACCCGGTGTTCCTGGAAACCTTCAAGACCTTCAAGGCCAACCCGATACCGATGCCCTTTGCCGAGCTGTACGGCGCGCTCGAAAGCAAGGCCGTGGACGGCCAGGAGAACCCGTATTCGGTGATCCTGTCGAGCAAGTTCTACGAGGTGAACAAGTACGTCAGCGGCACCAACCACGTGTACGCGACCAACCCCGTTCAGATCAGCAAGCGCTTCTGGGACAAGCTGTCGCCGGCGGAGCAGAAGCTGCTGCAGGACGCCGCCATCGAAGCCCAGAACTACCAGCGCGTGGTCAGCCGCGAGGCCGCCGGCAAGGCCGTGGCCGAGCTCAAGGCCAAGGGCATGGTGTACAACGACATCGCCCCCGCCGAGCTGGCCCGCATGCGCGCCGAAGTCAAGCCGGTCTACGACAAGTTCGCCGCCTCCTACGATCCGGCCGTGGTGACCCTGTTCAAGAGCGAGCTGGAGCGCGTCTCCAAGCTCTGAGCTTCAGCGCCGCGGCCCCGGGCGACGGAGCCGGCGAGCTCTACCTTCGGCGCGACGTTCTCAACGCGCGCCGCTGACCTCCGCGCCGGCGCCACGCCGCCATCGCGGCTGCACCGCCGAGCAGCAGCGCCCATTCAACCGGCTCGGGATCGCGACCGGCGGACCTTCACGATCTCGCCCATAGCCCAGGAACGACCGCGATGCTCCTGCAGATCGGCAGCGCGTCGACCCGGCCTTGAGCAGGCGATTTCGAGCGCGAGCCTGGCGGCGTCACTTTCGCACGTCAACCCCGCCGCGCCTTCTCGATCGCGGCGATGTCGATCTTCCCCATTTTCATCATCGCCTCGAACACGCGCGTGGCCACCGCGGGATCGGGGTCGGCGATCCCGTGCGGTGAGGGCGCGCGGGGTGATCTGCCAGGACAGGCCCCACTTGTCCTTGCACCAGCCGCACGCGCTCTCCTGGCCGCCGTTCTTGACGATCGCATTCCACAGGCGGTCGGTCTCGGCCTGATCGTCGGTCGCGATCTGGAACGAGAACGCCTCGTTGTGCTTGAACTCCGGGCCGCCGTTGAGGCCGATGCAGGGGATGCCGGCCACGGTGAACTCGACCACCAGGACATCGCCTTTCTTGCCGCTGGGAAAGTCGCCGGGGGCGCGGCGAACGGCGCCCACTGTGCTGTCGGGGAAAGTTGCGGCATAGAACTTCGCCGCGTCTTCGGCGGTGCCGTCGTACCAAGGCAGATCGTGTTCTTGCTGGCCATGTCGTTTCTCCTGGAGTTGAGACCTCGAGGAAGCCATCCTCACTTCCCCCGAGCCCGCCGCGATGGTCGTCGCGGGCGTGCGAGACGAGACAATCACCTCCCCTGCCCGGCCCGTGACACGATCACAGGAAAGCGAGCCTAGCGCCATGACGACGACCCACAGCCCCTCGGAGTTCGATGGCGACGACGTGCGGAGCCTTGCGCGAAGATCTGGCCCTCGCGTTGCGCGCCGCCGCACATCACGGCCTGGCCGAGGGCGTCTGCAACCACTTCAGCATCGAGCTCCCGGACGGCTCGGGCCGGTTCCTCCTCAATCCGCGCGGCCTGCTCTGGAGCGAGGTGAGCGGCGACGACATCGTGATGGTCGATGGCGCAGGGCGCAGCGCCTGGCCGGCAAGCACGCCGTCGAGCCGACGGCCATGTTCATCCACGCCGCCATCCATCGCCTGTGCGCGCAAGGCGTGCGTCCTGCACACGCACATGCCGTACGCGACCGCGTTGACCCTCACCACGGATCGCTGCCTCGACACGACGCTGTCGCAGAACGCGATGCGCTTTCACGGGCGCGTCGCCGTCGACGCGCGCTACAACGGCCTGGCCCTCGATGCCTCCGAGGGCGAGCGGATCGCCGCGTCGATGGGCCGCGCCGACGTCGCCTTCCTCGGCAACCAAGGCGCGGTCGTCTGCGGCGAGCGCATGGCGTGGGCCTAGACGACCTCTACTACCTCGAGCGCGCCTGCATGGCGCAGGTGCTGGCGCGTCGACCGGGCGGCCCCGGTCCGGTCGACGCATCGGTGGCCGAGCCGTGCGCGACCAGACGCTAGGCGAGCGCCTGCAGTCGGAGCTGTTCTTCGAGGCGCTTCGGCGCACGCTCGACCCGAGCGGGCGCACGGCATGACGGCGCTGCACGTCGCGACGCTGCGCCAGCGCCTGCGCGGGCTCGGCGCGCAGCCGGTCCACGAGGAGCGCGTGCTGCGTCAATGGGCGCGTGCGGAATCGCAGGCGCACGGCCGGCGTCGGCCGGAAGACTTCCTGCCGCGCTCGCTGCGCGCCGCGCTGCCTGCGCTCGAGGCCGAGCTGAACGCGCTCGCCGTGCTGCGCGCCGACCACGCCGGCGCCGACGGGGCGCGCCGCCTCCTCGTCGGCCTCGCCGACGGCCGCTCGGTCGAATCCGTGCTGCTGCCGCGCGGCGGCCTCTGCGTCTCGAGCCAGGTCGGCTGCGCCGTCGGCTGCGTGTTCTGCAGCACCGGGATGGGCGGGCTCGAGCGGCAGCTGGGCAGCGCCGAGATCGTCGCCCAGGTCGTGCTCGCGCGGCGCCTGCGACCGGTGACCAAGGTCGTCTTCATGGGCATGGGCGAGCCGGCGCACAACCTCGAGGCCGTGCTCGACGCGATCGACCTGCTCGGCACCGGCGGCGGCATCGGCCACAAGCAGCTCGTCTTCTCGACCGTCGGCGACCGCCGGGTCTTCGAGCGCCTGCCGCAGGGCCGCGTCAAGCCCGCGCTCGCGCTCTCGCTGCACAGCACCGACGCGGCGGTCCGCGCCGCGCCTGCTGCCGCGCGCCCCCGACATCGCGCCCGACGAGCTGGTCGCGCTCGGCGACGCCTATGCGCGCGCGACCGGCTACCCGATGCAGGTGCAGTGGACGCTGCTCGACGGCATCAACGACGGCGCCGACGAGATCGACGGGCTCGTTCGCCTCCTCGCCGGCAAGCACGCGGTGCTGAACCTGATTCCGTACAACGCCGTCGACGGCCTCGCCTTCGCGCGGCCCGACGCCGAGCGGTCACGCGCCATCGCGCGCGAGCTGCACCGGCGCGGCATTCTCACCAAGCTGCGCCAATCGGCGGGGCAGGACGTGCAGGCCGGCTGCGGGCAGCTGCGTGCGCGCCATGAACGCGGCGAGGCGCGCGTCATCGAGATCGTCGCGGGCTCGCCGTAGTTCGTGTTCCGGAGGAAGAATCACGTGGGCTTGGATCGACGCACGTTGCTCTCAGCGATACCTCTGGTCGCGAGCTGGCCGGGTCGCGGCCGCGCCTGAGCCGCTCGAAGCCTATGAGCGATCGAGCGGTGGAAGGGTGGGCGTCTACGCCGAAAACGTCTCGACGGGCGCGAAGCTCACCTGGCGGGCGAGTGAACGTTTCGTCATGTGCAGCACCTTCAAGGCATCGCTGGCCGCCCTCGTCCTTAAACGAGTCGACGACGGGAGAGATGCGCTCGACCAGATGATTCCGTATGGCATCGCAGACATCCAGGAGTACGCGCCCGTAGCTAAAGACAATCTGGCAAAGGGTGCTCTTTCGGTGGCGGACATGTGCAAGGCCGCGGTCGAGCTCAGCGACAACACCTGTGCAAACCTACTCCTCGTGCGCGTCGGTGGCCCGGCGGCCGTGACTGCCTTCTGGCGTTTCATCGGCGACGAAGTCTCGCGGCTCGACCACGACGAGCCGCTGCTGAACCGCACGCCTATTGGAAAACCCGAAGACACGTCGACGCCTGTCGCGATGGCCGGAAACCTCCGCCGCATCGTCTTGGGCGAGGTGCTTTCGCGGCCTTCGCGCGAACGCTTCACAGGCTGGATGCTCAACTGCCAAACGGGTGCCAACCGCCTACGCGCAGGCCTGCCGAAAAGCTGGCGAATTGGCAACAAGACCGGCAACAACGGCAAGGACGCGGCCGGTGACATCGGAGTCGTGTGGCCGCCCTCGGGTGGGCCGCTGCTGGTCTGCGTCTATACGCGAGGAGGCGCGCCGACGGTCGCGCAGCTCCGGACTGTCTTTACCGACATCGGCCGGCTCGTTGCAGCACAGCTGGCTTGAGGTGAACAAGCCCTGAACTTGGCCGAAAGCCACCGACGAATCTAGTTCGTCCGCAACCGGAACCTCTGCAGCTTCCCCGTCTCCGTCCGCGGCAGCGCCTCCCGAAACTCCACCGCCCGCGGATACTTGTACGGCGCGACCGTCGCCTTCACGAACTCCTGCAGCGCCTTCACCATCGCCTCGTCGCCGCGGTGCGGCGCGCGCAGCACGACGAAGGCCTTGACGATCTGGCCGCGCTCCTCGTCGGCGTGGCCGATGACGGCGCATTCGGCGACGGCTTCGTGGCGCGAGCAGCACGTCTTCCACTTCGACGGCGGCGATGTTGTAGCCGGCCGAGATGATCATGTCGTCGGTGCGCGACTGGTAGAAGAAGTAGCCGTCGGCGTCCTGCAGGTAGGCGTCGCCGGTGTAGTTCCAGCCGCCCTTCACGTAGTCGGCCTGGCGCGGGTCGCTCAGGTAGCGGCAGCCGGTCGGCCCCTGCACCGCGAGGCGGCCGATCGTGCCGGCAGGCACGTCGTTGCCGTCGTCGTCGACGACGCGCGCGCGGTAGCCAGGCACGGCGAGGCCGGTGGCGCCGGGCCGCGCGTGCGCTTCGTCGGCCGAGATGAAGATGTGGAACATCTCGGTCGCGCCGATGCCGTCGATGATCTCGATGCCGGTCGCCTCTTTCCAGAGCGCGCGCGTCGCGGCGGGAAGCGCCTCGCCGGCGGCGACGCACTTGCGCAGCGTCCCGCCGTCGCGCACGCCGATCTTCTTCTCGCGCGCGCCGGCGGCCATGGCGCGGTACGAGGTCGGCGCGGTGAAGCAGACGGTCGCGCGGTGCGCGACGATGGCCTCGAGCAGGTCGGGCGGGCCGGCCTTCTCGAGCAGCACCGTCGCGGCGCCGATGTGCATCGGGAACACCGTCAGGCCGCCGAGGCCGAAGGTGAAGGCGAGCGGCGGGCTGCCGATGAAGACGTCGTCGGGCGCGGCGCGCAGCACGTGCGTCGGGAAGCAGACGCAGCTCGCCATCACGTCGCGGTGGAAGTGCATCGTCGCCTTCGGCTGGCCGGTGGTGCCCGAGGTGAAGGCGAACAGGCACGTGTCGTCGGCGGCGGTGTCGACGTTGGTGAATCGGCGCGTCGTGGCGCGCCATGCGCGCCTCCAGGCCGTCGGCCGCGGCGGCGTCGCCGAAGTAGACGATGTGCGCGAGCCGCGGCGCCGCCTCGCAGCCGCGGCGAGCTCGTCGCGCAGGGCCGCGTCGCAGAGGGCGATCGTCACCTGGCCCTTGTCGATGATCTGGCCCAGCTCCTTGGCGCGCAGCATCGGCATCGTGCCGACGGCGATGCCGCCCGCCTTCATCACCGCGAACCAGCAGGCGACGAGCATCGGCTTGTTGGCGGCGCGCAGCAGCACGCGGTTGCCGGGAACGAGGCCGCACTCGGCGACGAGCACGTGGGCGATGCGGTCGGCCTGGCGCTGCAGCTCGGCGTAGGTCCACGACGGGCCGCCCGGCGCGCTGACGCAGCGCCGGTCGCCGCGGCCCTCGCGCACGTGGCGATCGAGCAGCTCGGTGGCGCAGTTCAGCCGCTCGGGGAACTGCAGCTCGGGCAGCTCGAAGCGGAACTCGGGCTGCGCCTCGGGCGCGGGCAGGTGGTCGCGGGCGAAGGTGTCGATGTGGGCGGAGTGGGGCATCGTCGTTGGCGTGGGGTGGGCTGGGTGAGTCTTCACCGCCGAGCGTCATCCAATGTAGGGAAGTCACTGCGACCAGTCACGGGCAGCATGTGGGTCGCAGCGCCGCTCGCCGGACAGGATGGCAAAACGCGGCGGCGCCGCGACGGCGGCGATTGCCGTCGCCGCCCGGCGGCAACACAAACGTCTCTCAGCGGAGGAAGAACATGTTTTTCTCGAGGATGGCTCTTCTGGGCGCCGCCGCGCTGGCGGCCTGGCCGATCACGGCCGCGCAAGCCCAGCCGATGTGTCTCAGCGGCTACGTCTGGCGCGAGGCGTTCGCGGGCGACCACACCTGCGTGCCCCCGGCGACGCGCACGCAAGCCGCCAGCGACAACGGGCAGGCGGCCGCGCGCCGGCAGCCGGGCGGCGGCGCCTACGGTCCGGACACCTGTCGCCAAGGCTACGTGTGGCGCGAAGCCGGACCGAACGATCACGTCTGCGTCACGCCCGAGGCGCGCGCGCAGGCGGCGGCCGACAACCGAGCGGCCGGCACCCGCGTCGCCGGCCCCGCGCCCGCCCCCGCCCCCGCTCCCAGGCCGCCGGCCGACAACAGCACGAAGCAGGCGCGCACCTGCACGCTCTACGAGCACCGCGACTTCGGCGGCGCGCACTACACGCTGCGCAACGGCGACGTCATGTACATGATCCGCAACCCCGATCCCGGTGTCGGCACGTCCGACGGCATCCATCGCTTCATCTACGAGCCGTCCTGGAACGACAAGCTCTCGTCGTTCAAGGTCGAAGGCGGCTGCACGCTCACCTTGTGGGAGGACGTCAATCGCGGCGGGCACCACTTCACCGCCAACCGGGGCTACAGCTTCGTCGGCGACGGCTGGAACGACAAGGCAAGCCAGGCCGACTGCTCGTGTCCCGGAGGCGCCAACTACTGACGCCGCGAGGCGAAACGGGCTGGCGTCGGCCACTACTCGATGACGCGGTCGGCCCGCGCCAGCACCGTCTGCGGCACCGGCACGCCGAGCTGGCGCGATGTCTTGAGGTTGACGACGAGCTCGAGAATCGTCGGCTGCTCGATGGGCAGGACCGAGGGCGAGGCGCCCTTCAGGATGCGGTCGACGAAATAGCCCACGCGCGCGAACGATTCCTCGAGGCGCGGCCCGTACGTGCAGAGCGCCCCGCTGTCGGCCATGACGGCCCATCCCGAGATCACGGGCAGACGGTGCGCGAGGGCGAAGTCGAGGATCTTGCGCCGGTGCGTGACGACGAAGCCGTCCGAGAGCACGAGCAGTCCTTCAGGCGGAGCCGCGGCGAGCGCGGCCAGCGCCGCGTCGAGCTCGGCTTCGCTGCGCATCGTGTAGGCCGACGTGTGAAGGCCCTGCTTGCGTGCACTGTCCGACGACGCGGCGGCCCAGGCAGCGACGCCGAGGCAGAGCCGGCGACGCGACGACCGTGCACCCATGGGCATGTGGGCAGCGCGGGCTTCAGAACGCGGCGATCCCGGTGATCGCGCGACCGAGGATCAGCGCGTGCACGTCGTGCGTGCCCTCGTAGGTGTTGACGACCTCGAGGTTGACGAGGTGGCGGGCGACGCCGAACTCGTCGCTGATGCCGTTGCCGCCCATCATGTCGCGCGCCAGGCGGGCGATGTCGAGCGCCTTGCCGCACGAGTTGCGCTTCATGATCGAGGTGATCTCGACCGACGCCGTGCCTTCGTCCTTCATCCGGCCGAGGCGCAGGCACCCTTGCAGGCCGAGCGTGATCTCGGTCTGCATGTCGGCGAGCTTCTTCTGGATCAGCTGGTTGGCGGCGAGCGGCTTGCCGAACTGCTTGCGGTCCAGCGTGTACTGGCGCGCGCGGTGCCAGCAGTCTTCGGCGGCGCCGAGCGCGCCCCAGGCGATGCCGTAGCGGGCCGAGTTGAGGCAGGTGAACGGGCCCTTCAGGCCGCGCACCTCGGGGAAGGCGTTCTCTTCCGGGCAGAACACCTCGTCCATGACGATCTCGCCGGTGATCGAGGCGCGCAGGCCGACCTTGCCGTGGATCGCCGGCGCGGAGAGGCCCTTGGCGCCCTTCTCGAGCACGAAGCCGCGGATCGCGCCTTCGTCGTCCTTCGCCCAGACGACGAACACGTCGGCGATCGGCGAGTTGGTGATCCACATCTTCGAGCCGCTGAAGCTAGTAGCCGCCGGCGACCTTGCGTGCGCGCGTGACCATGCTGCCCGGATCGGAGCCGTGGTTCGGCTCGGTCAGGCCGAAGCAGCCGATCCATTCGCCGGTCGCGAGCTTGGGCAGGTACTTCTGCTTCTGCGCCTCGCTGCCGAACTCGTTGATCGGCACCATCACCAGCGACGACTGCACGCTCATCATCGAGCGATAGCCCGAGTCGACGCGCTCGATCTCGCGCGCGACGACGCCGTAGCAGACGTAGTTGAGCGCGCCGCCGCCGTACTGCTCGGGGATGGTCGCGCCGAGCAGGCCGAGCTCGCCCATCTCGCGAAAGATCGCGACGTCGGTCGTGCCGTGGCGGAACGCCTCGGTCACGCGCGGCAGGAGCCGGTCCTGCGCGTAGGCGCGGGCGGCGTCGCGCACGGCGCGCTCGTCGTCGGTGAGCTGCTGCTCGAGCAGCAGCGGGTCGTCCCAGTGGAAGCTTGCCTTGGCCTTGGCCATGTGAATCTCCTGAATCGGAACGCTCAGCCGGGAACGACGGCGGTGACTTCGATCTCGACCTTGGCGCGGTCTTCCATCAGCGCCGTCACCTCGACCGCGGTCATCGCGATGTCGTAGACGCCGATGATCTCGCGAAAGGCGCGGCCGATTCGCGCCCGGCGGCGAGGTACTCGCGCTTGCTCGTCACGTACCAGGTCATGCGGACGATGTGCTCGGGCTTCGCCCCGCCGGCGCGCAGCACGGCGACGATGTTCTCGAGCGCCTGGCGCGTCTGCGTCGCGAAGTCGTCGCTCTCGAACACCATCGCCGGCGTCCAGCCGATCTGGCCGGCGACGTGGATCTGGCGCCCGCTCGCGGCGACGCCGTTGGCGTAGCCCTTGGGCCGCGGCCAGCCTTCGGGGAGGAGCGCTTCGTTCTTCATGGCTTGTCCTTGTCCTGGCCGTGCGCCTTGAGCAGGTCGCGGCCGATGATCAGCTGCTGCACCTCGCTCGCGCCTTCGTAGATGCGCAGCGCGCGGATCTCGCGGTAGAGCTTCTCGACGGTCTCGCCGCTCTGCACGCCGCGGCCGCCCCACATCTGCACCGCCGCGTCGATCACCTGCTGCGCGCCTTCGGTCGCGGCGAGCTTGGCCATCGCCGCCTCGCGCGTCACGTTCCTGCCCTGGTCGCGCAGCCAGGCGGCGCGGTAGGTGAGGAGCGCGGCGCTGTCGATCGTCAGCGCCATCTGCGCCAGCTTGGCCTGCGAGAGCTGGAAGTCGCCGAGGACGCCGCCGAACATCTTGCGCGACGTTGCGCGCGCCATCGCCTCGTCGAAGGCGCGGCGCGCGAAGCCGAGCGCGGCGGCGGCGACCGAGGTGCGAAAGACGTCGAGCGTTCGCATCGCGACCTTGAAGCCCTCGCCCTCGGCGCCGATGCGCTGCGAGTTGCGGCGATGCGGCAGTTGGCTGAAGCGAAGCCGCGCCAGCGGATGCGGCGCGATCACGTCGATGCGCTCGGCGATCGCGAAGCCGGGCGCGTCGGCATCGACGATGAAGGCGCTGATGCCGCGCGCGCCTTTCGCCGACAGATCGTTCGCCGCGCCGGTGCGCGCGAAGACGACGTAGAAATCGGCGATGCCGCCGTTCGAGATCCAGGTCTTCTCGCCGTCGAGCACGTACGCGTCGCCGTCGCTGCGCGCGGCGCACGCCATCGCCGCGACGTCGGAGCCGGCGTCGGGCTCGGAGAGCGCGAACGCGGCGATCGACTCGCCGCGCGCGACCTTGGGCAGGTAGCGCGACTTCTGCTCGCTCGTGCCGGCGAGGCTGATCGCGCCCGAGCCGAGGCCCTGCATCGCGAAGGCGAAGTCGGCGAGGCCGTCGTGGCGCGCCAGCGTCTCGCGCGCGAGGCAGATCGAGCGCGTGTCGATCGCCTCGCCGGCGCCGCCGTGCTCGCGGCCGGCGATCGCGTGGGCGAGCCAGCCGGCCTGGCCGAGCGCGCGCACGTGCGCGCGGCAGGCGGCGTCGACGGCGGCGCGATCTTCGCCGTGGCCGTGGCCGACCGCGCTCGCCGCCCAGGCGTCGAGCTCGCTCCGCGAGCGCGCGGTGGCGCGGCTCGAAGAACGGCCAGTCGAGGTAGTCGGGCGCGGCAGGTTCGCGGCCATCACCATCATCGGCGCGATGCGCTCGACCTCGAAGGTGTTGCCCGACGGGCTGAAGCCGTGCAGCGTGAGCATCTTCAGTTTCCTTCGAAGCGCGGCTTCTGCTTCGCGACGAACGCCTCGTAGGCGCGCGTGAAGTCCTCGGTCAGCATGCAGATCGCCTGCGCCTGCGCCTCGGCCTCGATCGCCTGCTCGATCGTCATCGCCCACTCCTGATGGAGCATCGTCTTGGTGATGCCGTTGGCGAAGGTCGGGCCGGCGGCGAGGTCCTTGCGCCAGCGCCAGCGCCTCGCCGGCGAGGCGCGCCGGCTCGACCAGCCTGTTGAAGAAGCCCCAGCGCTCGCCCTCCTCGCCGCCGAGGGCGCGGCCGGTGTAGAGCAGCTCGCTGGCGCGGCCCTGGCCGACGATCCGCGGCAGCATCGCGCACGCGCCCATGTCGCAGCCGGCGAGGCCGACGCGGTTGAACAGGAACGCGGTCTTCGAGCGCGCCGTGCCGACGCGCAGGTCGCGACGCCATCGCCATGATCGCGCCGGCGCCGGCGCAGACGCCGTCGATCGCGGCGACGATCGGCTGCGGGCAGACGCGCATCGCCTTCACCAGGTCGCCGGTCATGCGCGTGAACATCAGCAGCTCGGGCGCCTTCAGCCGTGACGAGCGGGCCGATGATCTCGTGCACGTCGCCGCCCGAGCAGAAATTGTCGCCCGCGCCGGCGAGGACGACGACCTTGACGTCGCTCGCATGGCGCAGCCGCTCGAACAGGTCGCGCAGCTCGGCGTAGGAGTCGAAGGTGAGCGGGTTCTTGCGCTCGGGCCGGTTGAGCGTGATCGTCGCGATGCCGTCGCTCAGCGACCAGGCGACGTGCTGCGCCTGGTAGCCGGCGAGCGGGCGGCGGTTGCCGGCGACGAGGGCGGGATCGATGCGGGGCGTGTCGCTCATGGCGCTTCCTCGGCGGCTTGTTCGTTTTGCACCAGCTGCACGCGCAGCCGCCCGAGCTGCTCGTGCAGCTGCTGCACGGTGGCGGCATCGAGGCCGGCGAAGAGCTCGAGGATCCAGCCCTCGTGCTCGGCCGCCATGGTCTCGAAGTGGCGCCGGCCCTTGGGCGTGAGGCGGACGATCCAGGCGCGCCGGTCGCCCGGGCTGTTCTCGCGCACCACCGCGCCGTCGCGCTCGAGGTCGTCGGTCAGGCCGGTGACGTTGCCGCCGGTGACCATCAGGTAGCGCGACAGCTCCTTCATCTTCATGCCCTCGCGGTAGCGATAGAGCTGCGCCATGTAGTCGAAGCGCGCGAGCGAGATGCCGAAGCGCTCGCGCAGGCGGCGCCGGATCTCGGCCTCGATCTGGGTCGTGCTGGCGAGCATGCGCAGCCAGAGGCGCAGCGCCGCGTGGTCGCCGTGGCCGGCGCGCGCCTCGTGGCCGAGCTCCTGCGCGTCTTCGAGCAGCGCGTGCGACGGGTCGTGACGCTTGCTCATACGCCGAGCGCCCGGTTCGCCTGCTCGATCGCCGAGAGCCCGGTGCCCTGCGCCGCCATCTGCCGCTCGCGCTCGAGGTTGCGCTCGAGCTGGGTCTTCGCCGATCGGTACTGCTTCGGCCACTCGACCTCGGTGTAGCCGATGCGCGCCGATTCGAGCAGCGTCCACGCCGGGTTGGCGAGGTGCGGCCGGGCGACGGCGCACAGGTCGGCGCGGCCGGCGGCGATGATGCTGTTGACGTGGTCGGCTTCCGAGATCGCGCCGACGGCGATGGTCGGGATGCCGGCCTCGTTGCGGATGCGATCCGCGAACGGCGCCTGGTACATCCGGCCGTAGACGGGCTTCTGCAGCTTGCTCACCTGGCCCGACGAGCAGTCGATCAGGTCGCAGCCCGCGGCCTTGAAGATGCGCGCGATCTCGACCGCGTCGTCGGGCGTGATGCCGCCCTCGACCCAGTCGTGCGCCGAGATCCGCACCGAGATCGGCAGGTGCTTCGGCCAGACCTCGCGGATCGCGTGGAACACCTCGAGCGGATAGCGCAGGCGATTCGCGAGCGAGCCGCCGTATTCGTCGGTGCGCTGGTTGGTGAGCGGCGAGATGAACGACGAGAGCAGGTAGCCGTGGGCGCAGTGCAGCTCGAGCCAGTCGAAGCCGGCCTCGGCGGAAAAGCGGGTCGAGCGGACGAAGTCGTCGCGCACGCGGTCCATGTCGGCGCGCGTCATCGCCTCCGACCAGTCGCTGACGCCGTCGAGGTACTGCTGCGGCGAGGCCGAGATCAGCGGCCAGTTGCCGCTTTCGAGCGGCAGGTCCTCGCCTTCCCACGGCACGCGCGTCGAGCCCTTGGCGCCGGCGTGGCCGAGCTGCATCGCGATCTTGGCGTCGCTGTTGGCATGGACGAAGTCGACGATGCGCTTGAAGGCGTCGCGCTGCGCGTCGTGTTCCACAGGCCCGGGCAGCCGGGCGTGATGCGCGCGTCGGCGCTCGGGCAGGTCATCTCGACGACGACCATCGCCGCGCCGCCCATCGCCCGCGCGCCGAGGTGCACCAGGTGGTAGTCGCCGGGAACGCCGTCGACCGCCGAGTACTGCGCCATCGGCGAGACGACGATGCGGTTCTTCAGCGTCACGCCGCGCAGCGTGAACGGCGTGAGCATCGGCGGAATCGGTCCGTGCGGCGCGACGCGCTCGCTTGCCGGCCGCGGCGGCGATCCAGTCTTCGTAGTTCTCGACGTAGCCCTTGTCGCGCAGGCGCAGGTTCTCGTGGCTGATGCGCTGGCTGCGCGTCAGCAGCGAGTAGGCGAACTGCTCGGGCGGCAGGTTGACGTAGCGGTCGACGTGCTCGAACCACTCGGTCGAGTTGCGCGCCGCGTTCTGGATCTTCAGCACCTCGATGCTGCGCAGGTCCTCGTAGTGCTGCAGCGCCGCCGCGAGGTCGCCCGGGTGCTGGCCGATCGAGCGCGCGAGCTCGATCGAATCCTCCAGCGCGAGCTTGGTGCCCGAGCCGATCGAGAAGTGCGCCGTGTGCGCGGCGTCGCCCATCAGCACCACCGGCGCGCGGCCGTTGTGGTGCACCCAGCGCTGGCAGACGACGCGCGGGAAGCGGATCCACTGCGCCGAGCCGCGCAGGTGGCTGGCGTTCGACATCAGCTTGTGGCCGCCGAGGTACTTGCGCGAACAGCTTCTCGCAGAAGGCGATCGCGTCTTCCTTCTCCATCGTCTCGAGGCCGGCGGCGCGCCAGACGCGCTCGGGCGTCTCGACGATGAAGGTCGAGGTCTCGTCGTCGAAGCGGTAGGCGTGCGCCTGGAACCAGCCCCACTCGGTTTCCTCGAAGGCGAAGGTGAACGCCTCGAACAGCTTGTGCGTGCCGAGCCAGACGAAGCGGCAGTCGCGCAGGTCGATGTCGGGCTTGATAGGTCGCCGCGTGCTTGGCGCGGATGCGGCTGTTGAGGCCGTCGCTGGCGATGATCAGGTCGGCGTCGGGATACTGGTCGTCGCCCTGCACGTCGGTCTCGAAGCGCAGCTCGACGCCGAGCGCCTCGCAGCGCGCCTGCAGGATGTTGAGCAGGCGCTTGCGGCCGATGCCGCAGAAGCCGTGGCCGCCCGAAGTGATCTTCGCGCCGCGGATGTTGACCTCGATGTCGTCCCAGTGGTTGAACGCACCGAGGATCTGCGCCGCGCTCTCGGGGTCGGCCGCCTGCAGGTTGCCGAGCGTCTGGTCGGAGAAGACGACGCCCCAGCCGAACGTGTCGTAGGGCTTGTTGCGCTCGACGACGACGATCTCGTGCGACGGGTCCTGCCGCTTCATCAGCAGCGCGAAGTAGAGGCCGGAGGGGCCGCCGCCGATGCAGACGATCTTCACATCAAGCCTGAATAGTTGACGAGTAAAGCAAGTCTAGCGGGGAAGGTTGGGTTTTGCAAGGCCGCTCCTCGCACGGGCCTCGGATGCCGGGTGGCCCGCTCCGCTCATGTCCCCGATCCGGGTCAAGCGCTCAGGCGAAAGCGAAGCTCATTCGGGGATCAGGACCCACTTCCCGTCCTTCAGCTGCATCAGCTCGCGCCCGCGCTTGTCGAATCCCGAGTGATCGGCCGCGGTCATCGTGTAGACGCCCTGCGTGCCGACCAGCTCCTTGGTCTGCTCCAAGGCATCGCGCAATGCCGAACGGAACTCCGGTGTTCCCGGCTTGCCTTTAGCGGCGGCGATCGGCACCGCCTTCTGCAGCAACAGGCCGGCGTCGTAGACGTTGGCGCCGAAGGTCGAGAACTTGGTGCCCGGGTAGGCCTTCTCGTAGGCGCCGATGTAGTCGAGCGCGACCTTCTTGGCCGGGTTGCTGTCGGGCACCTGGTCGATCACCAGCATCAGGCTCGCCGCCATCACCGCGCCTTCGACGTTCTTGCCGCCGAGGCGGACGAAGTCGGGCGTCGCCGCGCCGTGGGTCTGGTAGATCTGGCCCTTGTAGCCGCGCTCGACCAGCGTCGTGTGCGGCAGCACGGTGCCGCCGCCGGCGGCGCCGACGAGCACCGCGTCGGGGTTGGCGGCGATGATCTTGGTTGCCTGGCCGACGACGCTCTGGTCGCTGCGCGCGTAGCGCTCGTTGGCGACCAGCTTGATCCCGGCCTTCTCGGCCATCGGCACGAAGGTCCGGTACCAGGATTCGCCGTAGGCGTCGTTGAAGCCGATGAAGCCGACCGTCTTGACGCCGTGCTTGGCCATGTGCGAGACAAGCGCCTCCGAGATCAGGTCGTCGTTCTGCGTCGTCTTGAAGACCCAGGCCTTCTGCGCATCCATCGGCAGCACGACCGCCGGCGTTCCGACCGGGGCGAGCATCGGCGTCTTCGCCTCGGCGACGAAGGCGATCGTCCCCATCGCGTTGGGCGAGCCGGAGGGGCCGATGATCGCGTCGACCTTGTCTTCGGCGAGCAGCTTCTTGACCAGCGCCACCGACTGGGTCGGATCGGAGGCGTCGTCGTAGACGATGTACTCGACGTCGATGGCGCCGATCTTCTTCGGCAGCAGCGCGCCGGTGTTCTTCTGCGGGATGCCGACCACCGCCGTCGGGCCGGTCGACGAGGCGATCAGGCCGACCTTCATCTGTGCCTCGGCGGCGAATGCGGCGAGCGTGCCGGTGACGAGGGCCGCGAGGGAAAGGAATCGGGACAAAGACGACATCTTCAGCTTCCTGCGAAAGCGGGAACGCAAGTGTGGAGCACGCGAGGCATGCCGGCGCGGCTCAGGCCGTCGCTTCCACCAGCGCCAGCACGCGCAGCGGGCTGCCGCTGCCCTTCTCGATCTTCAGCGGCGGGCAGATCAGCAGCGCGCCGGTGGCCGGCAGCAGATCGAGGTTGGCGAGGCACTGTAGGCCGTAGCGCCCTGCCCCATGCATCGTGTAGTGGCACGGGTAGGGCGGGCGCAGGTGATAGCCCTGGCCGGCGTCGGTGCCGATCGCCTCCGAGCCGAAGCCGAGCACGTTGCGCTGCTCGACCAGGAACTGCACGGCCTCGGCGCTCGGCCCCGGGGTGTGCTGGCCGGTCTCGTCGAAGTTCTGGTACGCCTCGGGGTCCTTCCGCTTCGACCAGTCGGTGCGCATCAGGAACCACGCGCCTTCGGGAATGCGGCCGTGCTCGGCCTCGAAGCGCTCGATGTCGGCGACCGTCAGCAGGTAATCGGGATCGGCGGTCGCCTCGGCCGAGCAGTCGATGACGCAGGCGGGGGCGACGAAGTGCTCAGCTGGAATCGTGTCGACCGAGTTGTTCGCCAGATCCTTGCCCGAGATCCAGTGGATCGGCGCGTCGAAGTGCGTGCCGGTGTGCTCGCCGCACGAGAAGTTGTTCCAGTACCAGCCTGGGCCGCGCGCGTCGTAGGCCGAGATCTCCTCGATCCGGAACGGCCAACACTGGCCCATCTCGGGCGGCAGCGCGATCTGCGGAAAGTCGGGCGTGAGCGTCTGCGTCAGGTCGACGACGCGGATGCGCCGGCTGGCGAGCGCCGCGGCGAGTTGGGCGAGGAGCGAAGGAGCAATGGTCGCAAGGGCCTTGGCCTTCTTCGGCGCGACGCTGCGGGGGGTGACGGTGGCGGTCATGGACCCAATGGTCGCACGGCTTGCGTCGACAGCGCCTCGACGCCGATCGTCGTCAGCGCCTGCAGGAAGCGCTCGCCGGCGGCGAGCTGGGCGAGCGAGACGTACTCGTCGGCCTGGTGCGCCTGGGCGATGTACCCCGGGCCGCACACCACCGTCGGGATGCCGGCGCGCTGGAACAGGCCGGCCTCGGTGCCGAACGCGACCAGCGTCGTCGCTTCGGCCTCGGCGAGGCGGCGCGCCAAGCAGCACCGCGAAGTCGTCGTCGCGCGCCAGGAACGACGGCGTCGCGCAGATCGGCTCGAAGCGGATGCCGGCTTCGGGCGCGACCGCACGCATCGCCGGCTCGAGCGATGCGGCGAAGGCGCGCACCTCGGCCTGCATCGCGGCGACATCGGCGTTGGGCAGGTCGCGGAACTCGTAGTGGAAGCGGCAGTCCTCGGGCACGACGTTGTCGGCGATGCCGCCCTCGATGACGCCGACCGAGCCGGTGCTGTAGGGCACGTCGAAGCCCTCGTAGCGTGGCCCCTGGTCGCGCCAGCGCTCGGCCATGTCGGTCGAGCTTGCCGACGACGCGCGCGCCGACCTCGATCGCGTTGACCGCCTGGTGCGTCAGCGACGAATGCGCCGCGTGGCCCTTGATGCAGCAGCGCCAGCGATGCACGCCCTTGTGCGCCAGCGCCGGCACCATCCCGGTCGGCTCGCCGACGATGCAGGCGAGCGGCTTGATGCCGCGCTCGCGCAGGTCGGCGATCAGGCGCGGCGCGCCGAAGCAGCCGACTTCCTCGTCGTAGCTGAAGGCGAGGTGAATCGCGAATGGCAGGTCGGCGGCGAGGTACGCCGGCACCTGCGCCACCGCCAGGCCGATGAAGCCCTTCATGTCGGCGCTGCCGCGGCCGTAGAGGCGGCCGCCCTTGACTTCGGCGCCGAGCGGGTCGAGCGACCAGTCCTGGCCGTCCCACGGCACCGTGTCGGTGTGGCCGGAGACGATCACGCCGGCGCGCTTGCCTTCGCCGATGGTGGCGAAGAGGTTGGCCTTCTTCCTGTCGTCGTCGAAGGTGAGCGTGCTCGCGACGCCGTGGCGCGAGAGCTCGTCGCGGATGAAGTGGATCAGGCCGAGGTTCGACTCGCGGCTGACGGTGTTGATCTGCACCAGCGAGCGCGCCAGCTCGAGGGCGCGCGCTGACGGCGAAGCGGGCATGTCCATCGGGGCAATATAGCGGCTGGGCTACCCTTGGCGCCGATGACCATGATCGAAGACATCACCCGCGCCGACATCGAGAGCGCGCGCCGGCGCATCGCCGGCGACGTGCGCCGTACGCCGCTGCATGCGCATCGAGGGCGGCCGGCTCGGCATCGACTGCGCCGAGCTCTGGCTCAAGCTCGAGCAGCTGCAGGTCGGCGGCAGCTTCAAGGCGCGCGGCATGTTCAACCGGATGCGCAGCCAGCCGCTGCCTGCGGCCGGCGTCGTCATCGCCTCGGGCGGCAACGCCGGCATCGCGGTCGCGGTCGCGGCACGGGCGATGGCCGTGCGCTGCGAGGTGTTCGTCCCCGAAAGCGCGAGCGCCGCCAAGCGCGCCAGGCTGATCGAGCTCGGCGCCGTGCTGAACGTCGGCGGCGCCGGCTATGCCGATGCGCTGGCGGCGAGCCTCGCGCGCCAGGCCGAGACCGGCGCCCTGCTGATGCACGCCTATGACCAGCGCGAGGTCGTGATCGGCGCCGGCACGCTTGCGGCCGAAGTCGAAGACGACGCCGGGGTTCCCGACCGCGTGCTGGTGAGCGTCGGCGGCGGCGGCCTGATCGCCGGCATCGCGGCGTGGTTCCAGGACCGCTGCTGGATCGATGCGCTCGAGCCGACGCTCGCGCCGACGCTCTTTCGCGCCCGCGAAACGGGCGAGCCGGTCGACGTGCCGGTGGCGGGGATCGCCGCCGATTCGCTCGGCGCGCGCCGCATCGGCGCGATCGCATGGCAGCTGACGCAGCGCCACGTCGACGCCGCGCACCTCCTGAGCGACGCCGACATCCGCGCGGCGCAGGAGGCGATGTGGCAGGAGCTGCGCCTCGCCGTCGAGCCTGCGGCAGCGCTGCCGCTCGCGGCCCTGACGACGCGAACGGTCAAGCCGCGTGCCGACGAGCGCGTGCTACTCGTCGTCTGCGGCGCGAACCTCGACCTGGGATCGCTCGCCGGCTAGCGCCCTGGAAGTCTTGCCCTAGGGCGCTGCCTTGATCAGGATGACGAGATCGTTGAAGTCGGGTTCGCCCGGACCGCCGAAGCCGTCGTCGAAGGTCAGCGTCCAGCCGTTGGCGAAATCGCCCGTGAGCCGTATCGTGGGCGTGAACACGAGGCTCGAGCCGGGAACGGTGCCGGAAAGAACCGCGACCTGCAGCACGGTCCCTGCGGCGAAGGTGCTACCGCCATTGACGGGGACGGCGACGCCAATCGAATCGAAGCAGCCGTCGGCGAAGATGGTCTGGGTCACCGGCGCGGTGATGACGAATTGATTGTTCTGTGCTCCGCACGAATGGCTCAGGAGCGTTGCCGTCACGCGTGACGCCGTCGTGAGCGAGAGGGTGCAGTTGCCACCTGCGCAGTTGAGCGTGGTCGCCGGCGGCGCGACGACGATGGTCTGAGCGCTCGTGCTGCTCTTGCCCGCCGTGTCGACGATGGTCAGCTTCGTCGTGAACGTCGTCAGCGCCGTCGCCGCATAGTGATGCACCGCGGGATTGGTCGCCGCCAGCGTCACGCTGTCGCCGAAGTCCCAGAGCCGCGACTGGAAGACGCTGCCGGCATCGAAGGTGCTCGTATCGCTGAACGTGCAGTCGAGCGAGACGCAGCTGACGGTGAAGGCCGCGTGCGGCGCCGCGGGCACGGGCGGCGCGGTGACGGTGACCTGGCGGACGATGGTGCCCACGGCCTGGGCCTTGTCGGCGACGTTCAAGGTGACGCTATAGGTGCCCGCGGCCGCGAAGGTGTGCGACGCATTGGCCGTCGTGACGAGAGGAGACGCGTCGCCGAAGGTCCATCCGTACAGGGCGATGGCGTCGCCGACATCCTGATCGGTGCTGGTGCTGGTGAAGGTGCAAGCCAGGTCGGCACAGGAGAAGGCGAAGTTCGCCGTCGGCGCCGTATTGACCGGTGCCGACGAACCGCCGCCGCCGCCGCCGCCGCCGCACGCGACCAAGCCTAAGGGAACCAGTAGGACGAGCGCTCGAAGCCAGTTAGCCATTGTTTTTCACCTTCAGTTCTTGAAACAGCCCGCGGCATCACGATGCGACTCTAGCCTTGGCGAGTCGCCGTCCGCAAGGCCGAATCCGACCGTCGGTCGGATGCGCCCCTCGCTTGCGGAGCGCTGGAGCAATTCGCGCTCCCGGGCCGGGGGACGCCCTGGATTCGTCGCGGTGATGGGGGCATTCGAGAACGCAATTTCCTTCCCCGCGGTGCTCACCCTAATCTGCATGGGTCCGAGGCGCCGAAGCCTCGTCCACGGAACGGAGCCGGCAGCATGACCACGACATCGACCCTGCACAGCACACCCTTCGCCGGCACGGCGCGCTCGCCTCGGCGCGTAGCGGTCTGGCGGGCGCGATTCACGCGTGCCGGTTTCGCGGTGTGGCACGCCCTCGAGGCCGTTCGGACAGGCCCGTGCCGAGCGTGAGCTGCGGACCCTGCACGACGGCTGGGAGCTAAGCGATCCGGGGCGCGCACAGGCCGTTCGCGACGCCCGAGGCTTTCTCGTCTCGGTGCGCGCGCCGCACCGCTGACGATACGCCTCGGCGAAGGCTTTCTTAGCCCCCGGCTGCCAGCTCGCGCTCCAGCACCTTCGGGTTCTCGCGCCAGCGCTCGAGCCACTCCTGCGCGACGTCGCCCGGATACACGTCCTCGATCCCGTCCTTCAATGCCTTGACGATCGCGCTCGCCAGCGCCGCCGGCGCGACCTTGGGCGGCGGCAGGTTCTGGTTCCACTCGTCGTCGATCGGACCCGGGAAGATGTTGATGACGCGGATGCCGGCCGGGCGCATCTCGGCGCGCAGGCACTGGGCGAGCGAATAGGCCGCCGCCTTCGATGCCGAGAAGGTGCCGTGCGGCGGGTAGTTCGAGAGCGCGTACACCGAAAGCAGGTTGACCCACGCCGCGGCGTGGGTCGTGCCGTCGGCCGAGCGGCCCTTCAGCGCCGGACCGAATTCCTGCGCCAGGCGCAGCAGGCCGAAGTAGTTGATGTCCATCTCGGCGCGCGCGGCGTCGGTGCCGTGGCGCGAGGCGATGCCGAACGCGCGGTGCACCTCGGCGTTGTTGACGACGATGTCGACCTTGCCGCCGATCTCGCCGCCGAGTTCGCTCACCGATCGGCCGTTGCTCAGGTCGAGCGGCACCAGCGTCACCTGCGGCAAGGCGGTGATGTCGTCGAGCCCGGGCAGCTTCTTCCACGGCTCGGCGTGGCCGACCCAGACGATCTCGGCGCCGGCCTTGACCAGCGCCTTGACGAGCGCCTGGCCGACCTCGGTCTTGCCGTCGCTGACGAGGATCTTCCTGAACTTCGGGTCGCTGGTCATTTCGCGCAGCATCTTGTCGTCGGCCATGTGCTCGCTCTCCTCGAACGGAAATCCGATCAGCACCGCGGCGCCGGCGCGGTCGAGGCGCGCGCCGACGTGGACGCGCACCGGGGTGGCGGCCTGCGGCGACGCAACATCGCCGCGCCACGGCGGCGGCGAGCCGACGTCACCATGCAAATGCACGATCACCGTCGGCCCGGCATCGAGCCGCACCAGGCCGAGCCGCCACGGCAAGCCGCTCGCGGTAGAACGAGTCGTTGCTGTGGTGGAGCACGGTCTCGCTCAGCAGCTCGCCCGCGCCGCTCTGCGCGGTCCATTTCAGCTGCGGCGAAAGGCAGCGATGGCAGGCATCGCGCGGCGGGTACTGCACCGCCTGGCAGCGCTGGCACACCTGCAGTTCGAAGCGGCCCTCGGCCGCGGCGGCGGTCATGGCGAGCGCGGTGCGGCCGCGCGCCCACGGCGGCAGATTCATCTGCCGCGTGCGCAGCACCGGATTCTTCCGGCGCGGCTTCATCAGCGGCATCGTCACGACGATCTCCCGAGGATCACCGCGCCGGTGCACAGGCACCGGTCGTACGTGACCATGCCGAAGCCCGAGACGAGGCCGAGCTTCGCATCCTTCACGGCGCGCTCGCCGGCATCGTCGGTGAGCTGGCGGATCGCCTCGGTCATGCCGAGGAAGCCGCCGGCGCAGCCGGCCTGGCCGGCCGAGAGCTGGCCGCCGCTGGTGTTGTTCGGGAAGTCGCCGTCGTGCGTCAGCGTGCGCTCGCGAACGAACGCGGGCCCTTCGCCCTTCTCGCAGAAGCCGAGGTCCTCGAACTGCAGCATCACCACGACCGGATAGTCGTCGTAGGTCTGGACGAAGTCGATCGCCTCGGGCGCGACGCCCGCCTGCGCGTAGAGCTCGTCGCGGTCGACGCGCCAGCCGCCGCGCACCAGCACCGGGTCGTCGGCGTAGGCGTTGTGGCGCTCGATAGCGCCGCGAACGAGCACGTGGCCGAGGCCGAGGTCCCTGGCGCGCTCCTCGCGCATCACCAGGAACGCTTCGGCGCCGGCGCACGGCATGACGCAGTCGAACAGGTGGATCGGATCGGCGATCGGCCGCGCCGCGAGATACTGCTCGATCGTCAGCGGCACCTTGAACAGCGCGTCCGGATTCCGCAGCGCGTTGGCGCGCTGCGCGACCGCGATCCGGCCGAAGTCCTCGCGCGTCGCGCCGAACGTGCGCATGTAGTGCGCGGTGATGAAGGCGAAGATCGAGTTCGGCCCGCCCGATCCGTACGGATAGCTGGCGTCGCGCGCGAAGTGACTGAAGCCGCCGAGCATCTGCCGGAACGACTCGACGTGATTGGCGTCGGCGGCGACGCAGGCGACGACGTCGGCGTCGCCCGCCTGCACCGCGCGCGCGGCACGGCGCAGCGCCATCACGCCCGAGGCGCCGCCGGTCGGGATGTGGTCGAGCCAGCGCGGCGACAGGCCGAGGTGCTGGGTGACGCCGACGGCGGTGTCGGGTGCGAGCGAGAAGCTGCTGATCGTCAGGCCGTCGATCTCGTCCTTGGCGATGCCCGAGCGCGCGACCAGTGCCTCCATCGCCTGGCCGATGAACCAGTGCGCGCCCTGGGTCGAATAGCGCCGGTACGGCACCGTCACCGGCACGGCGACGGCAACGCCGTCGTACGAGGAACGTCCGGCGACGCGCGCGGTCACCGCTTCAGCTTCCGGCGCCGCTTCATCTCGCGCGTGTCGACGCAGTTGGGCTTGTTCGGCAAGGTGCGCGCCATCTCGCGCAGCTCGCCGCGCTGGATCTTCTGCGACACGGTCAGCGGCAAGGCGTCGACGAAGGCGACGTAGCCGGGCACCTTGAAGTAGGTCAGCCGCTCGAGCGCGTGGCGGACGATGCTGACCGCGATGCTGTCCTGCGCCGGCGCCGGGCCGCTGGTCTTCCTCAGGACGATGCAGGCCAGGACCTCGTCGCCGCGCACCGGGTCGGGGGTCGGCGCGACCGCGCTCGCGGCGACCGCCGGATGCAGGTTGAGGACGCTCTCGACCTCGACCGCCGAGATGTTCTCGCCGCTGCGCCGGATGACGTTCTTCTTCCGGTCGACGAAGTGGAAGTCGCCCGCGGCGCTGCGCCGGACGACGTCGCCGGTGTGGAACCAGCCGTCGGCCCAGGCCTCTTCGGTCGCCGCGTCGTCCTTCAGGTAGTCGAGGAAGAAGTCCTTGCGCGGATCGGCGCCCGCGGCGCGGACGAGCAGCTCGCCGGGCGTGTCGACCGCGACATCGATGCCCTTGTCGTCGACGATCCGCGTCTCGACGAAGGCCTCGGCGCGGCCGAAGCAGTTCGTGCCGACGTGGCGCGGCTCGCGGCTGGCGATGATGCAGGCCGCGGCGCCGGTTTCGGTCATCGCCCAGGCCTCGAGCAGCGGCAGGCCGAAGCGCTCCTCGAAGGGCGCGTGATGGCGCTGGTCGACGCCGGCGCCGAAGCCGAAGCGCAGCTTGTGCTCGCGATCGGCGCTCGCTCGGCGGCGCGGCGAGCAGCATCGCCGGCATGACGCCGAGGTAGTGCGCGATCGTCGCCCGGCTGTTGCGCACGCTCTGCCACCAGGTGGCCGGATGGAAGCGGTCGAGCTGGACGATGCAGCCGCCCGAAAGGATCGCCGCCATCGACGAGAACGCAAGCGCGTTCATGTGGCTGAGCGGCAGCGGCGTGATGAAGCGCTCGATGTCGGGAACGATCTCGGCCAGCTCGTGCAGGCCGAGGTACCACTCGCCGGCGCGCCGGAAGTAGCCGTTGGCGAGGCGGCAGCCCTTCGGCTTGCCGGTCGTGCCCGATGTGTAGAGCAGCGCGCACTCGGTGTCGCGATCGATCGGCTGGCGCTCGAAGCGCGCCGGCGAGCGCGCCGCCGGGATCCGGCCGACGACTTCGGGACGGATCGTCTGCAGGTCGGCGCCGATCTCGGTTGCCGCGGCGCGCAGTCCGGCTTCCTTGCCCGGCTGGGCGACGGCGAGCGAGATCTCGCTGTGGCCGATCAGGTACTGCCACTCGGCCGGGCGCATGTCGGCATGGATCGGCACGATGCTGATGCCGAGCGAGTTGAGCGCCAGCCAGTGGGTGAAGAAGGCGGGCCGGTTCTCGAGCAGCAGGCCGATGCGATGGCCGTGGCCGTAGCCGGCCTGGGCGTAGTTGGCGCGCAGCCGCTCGACCTCGCCGGCGACCTCGCGCCAGCTGCGCGGGCCTGGATCGATCGCGTAGCTGGCGGCCGTCACGGCCTCGACGCACAGGAACTCGGCGTCGCCGCGGCGCGCGGCAGTGCGGGTGAATGCGGAATAGACGGTGGGCATCGCTCGGTGGTCAGATGAAAAGCTGCACGGCCGGCAGGGCCGCTTCGGCGTTGAGGAGGTCCACCCGCTTCATCGTCATCACCAGCCGGCCGCCATGCGCGGCGAGATGATGAAAGACCGTGCCGACCAGGAAGATCGTTTCGTCGCCTTGCGCCTCGGCGTAGTGGAACGCGGTGCGCAGCACATGCCGTTGCTCGCGCGCGTCGCTGCGCTCGATCGTCGGTACCTGCAGCAGGTGATGGGCGCGGCTCGGCGGCTGCTGGGCATGGGCGCGCGGGCTCTTCAGCCGCTCGACGCGCAGGCTCCGCAGCAGCTTGTCCTCGTAGAGATGCGAGTTGTGGTGGATGCCGTCGCTCTGCTCGGGCGAGAGCGGCACCCAGTAGATGCCGTCGTCGCTCCAGAGGTCGAGCCATTCCTCGTAGCGCCGGTCGTCGAGCAGGCGCGCTTCGCGGACCACGAAGTCGATCAGCTCGCGCTCGGTGATTGGCGGGCTGGTTGCGCTCACATCGTCTCCGTCATGTAGTGCAGCCAGGCGCGGTACTGGTTGCGCATCGAGATCTCGCTCGTTCCGGTCGCGGTGAGCTCGGCCGCGCCGATCTCGGCCGGGTCGAAGTCGCGCTGCAGGCTGACCCACGGATTGCCGCTCGCGTGCAGCCCTTTCTGGATCGCCCGGTAGGAGTGCAGGTCGTCGTGGCCGACGACCGAGAACGGCGAGTTGATCAGCCGGTTGTAGGTGATCGTTCGCTCGAGCAGCTTGGCCGGCGCGCCCTTCAGGCGAAAGGTCCAGCTCTCGATCACCGTCTTGTCGACCGCGATCGGCCGGACGACGCGGATCGACTGGATCGCGCCCTTGATCGTCAGGCTCGGGTAGTAGACGGTGTTGTGACGCGCGATCTTCATGATCTCGGCGCTGCGCTCGGCGCCGTAGGCGGCGTGCATCGTCTCCTCGTAGCCCTCGACTCCCGAGTAGCCGCTGTGGATCGAGAAGTGCACGCCCGAATAGCTGTGGCCGTTGGCGAAGACGCGAACGCCCATGTCGTCGAAGAACTTGTAGTCGGAGACGAACGGAACGAACTGCTCGATCGCCATCGGCATGGGCTTGTCGACGGGCTCGTCCTTCCACATCCGCTTCGCCGTTCCGGCCGACGACTCGTGCACGACCATCGGGTGCATTGTGTCGTTCAGGTTCTCGACGAACATCTTCCAGTTGCAGGCGTGCAGGAAGCGCAGGCACCCGCCGGTGATCTCGAGCTCGCCTTCGGGCGAGCGGTCGGCGAGATTGTCGATCGAGCTGAGCGAGGCGCCGAAGTAGCTCTCGAAATCGGCGCCGGCATCGCTCAGCTTGGCGAAGACGAAGCCGCGATAGCTGCGCACGTGCCTGACCGGCGCGAGCCCCTGCGCCGCTTCGCACTCGGCCAGGCGCGTTCCCTCGTAGCCCTTCTTCAGCGGGATCGCGAGCAGGGCGCCGTCGGTCTTGTAGGCCCAGGCGTGGTACGGGCAACGAAAGAACCGGCCGGTGTTGCCGGCTGGCGCGCTGACGACGCGCGCGCCCTTGTGGGCGCAGCGGTTCATCAGCACGCGCACGCTGCCGTCGTCGTGGCGCACCGCGACCAGCGGCTGGCCGGCGATCTCGAGCGTGAGGTAGTCGCCGCCATTCGGCAGCTGGCTCTCGTGGCCGACGTAGCTCCAGGTGTTGGCGAAGAAGTGCTCCTGCTCGAGGGCGAAGATCTCCGGGTCGATGTAGAGGTCGCGGTGGACGCGGTCGGGCTCCACCAGGGCGCGTAGCCTCTCGGGATGATTTCGGTAGTGCTCGCCCATGTCTTCTCGCGCGGTATCGATCAGGCGAGCGCGTGCCGGACGAGCGCGGCGTTCAGCGCCACGCCGCGCTCGTCGGCAAGCGCCGCGTCGCGCAGCTCGGCGAGCGTCGCCGGCGCGAGCGCCGCGCCGGCGCGGGCGACGACGCCCATCAGCGTCGTGAAGCTCGTCCAGCCGCGCTGCATGCGTGTCGCCGTAGCCCTTGACCAGCCGCTGGCATTGCGCGACCTCGATCGCCAGCGCCGGATCCGACGCGGCGACGCGCGCGATCTCGGCCAGCCAGGCCTCGATGCGCGCGTCTTCGAGCGCGAAGCGCAGGCTGGCGCGGCGAAAGCGGCGCAGGCCGGCGATCGCGTAGAGCAGCAGGAAGCCCGAGAGCGAGCTGGTCGTGACGACGCGGCCGCGCGCGGTCAGCCGCTCGACCATGCGGCGCGGCCAGCCCGGCCGTTCGAGCCAGCGGCCGACGCCCGCGGGCAGGGTCTCGCAGATCTCCTGCAGGCGCGGGTGCAGGTACTCGTCGATCGCGACCAGCTGCCCGGCGTCGGCGCGGACCTCGTCGTGAACGCGCGCGAAGCGCGTCGCCCGCGTCTTCAGCGCTGCGACACGGATCGTGTCTTCGTACGTCATCCAGAGCGCGAGGTGGCGCGCGCTCTCGGCGACCAGCAGCGGCTTCGGCGCCGGGCGCGGCCGCTTGCAGGCGTGCGAGGCGGTCGAGATAGAGCTGCGCGTAGTCCGGATCCTGCCAGTCGATCGTCCGGCGCAACCCTTCGAGGACGATCGCCTGCGCCTCGATCGGAAAGCCGCTGCGGGCGCGCTCGACGAGGGCGGCGACCGCCGGGTCGCGTGGGGTCGAGCGCCGCCGCCGGTGCGGGAATGGCCGGATGCAGCGACGCCGTCGCGACCGACGGCGCGGCCAGCTCGGAGCCGTCGGACACGCTCGCCGACCGCGCGTCGGCCCCAGCGTTTCCGTTCGTCGCCGCGCGCGCGCAGCCGGCGTCGAACGCGCGCCGGCTCGCCGCCGCGCCGACGCCGCCGCGCGCGATCGTCTCCTCGAACGCGGCGCGCGCGAACGGCAGCGCGCCGCTGCCGGCGAGCGCGCCGAACAGGACCGCGCTGATGACGCTGCCCGCGTGCTCGGCGGTCTCGGCCATGTCGAACGAGACCAGGCGCGCCGCCGCGGCGCGGGTGTGGGCGACGAGCGCGGCGCCGTCGACGCGGCCGTCGCCGAGCGCGGTCTTCTCGGTGATCGACCAGACGCGATGGGTCGATGCGATCAGCGTCGTCCGGCCCGGCGTGACCAGGCCGCGCTGCACCGCGCGCGCCGCTTCCATCAGCTCGGAGGCGAGGACGATGTCGACGTCGCCGGGCATCGGCATCAGCGCCAGCACCGGCTCGGCGCCGGCAGCGACGGCGGCCGCGGCGGGAAACAGCTCGACGTAGTAGATCGTCGCGCCGGTGCGCTGGGCGACGCCCGGCACCGAGGTGGCTTGGGCGAGCCAGCCGTTGTGCTCGGCGAGATCGACGATCCAGTCGGCGAGGACGCCGCCACCCTCGCCGCCGATGGCGAGGATCGCGATCTTGATCGGCGTGGCGTCCATCGATTCGCTCAGAAGGCGAAGCGCGCGCGCCGGCGCGCATCGCGCCGCTGCAGCGCGCCGATGACCGCGCCGCGCAGCCGCTGCAGCAGCCGGTCGATGCCGGTCGGGTTGCTGACGATCCGCGCCTTGTAGAACGACGGGCAGAGCACCGCCGCGTGCGAGACCTCGCCGCAGACGCCGCAGCCGACGCAGCTCTCGAGCACGGTCGCGACCGGATCGCTGCGCAGCGGATCGGGGTTGGCCTTGATCGACAGCGACGGGCATCCCGAGAGGCGGATGCAGGAATGGTCGCCGGTACAGGTGTCGGCGTCGACGCCGAAGCGCTCGCGCACGACGCGCTCGCCGCGCGCGACCGCGGCCTTGACCAGCGGCCGCTCGCGCCGCTGCCGGTTGAGCATGCACTCCGACTGCGCGACCAGCACCTTCGGCCCGGTCGCCTTCGTCGTCAGCGCCTCGCGCAAGGCGTCGCGCATCGCCGCGACGTCGAAGGTGTGCGTCACCGTCTTGACCCACTCGACGCCGACGCCCTTGACCGCGCGCTCGATCGCGTGGCCGGTGCTGCGCGAGGCGTGGCCGCCTTTCGACGAGAGCAGGTCCTGGCCGCCGGTCGCCGAGGTGTAGTTGTTGTCGACGACGATGGTCAGGTTGTCGCTGCGGTTGAAGACCGCGTTGGCGATGCCGCTGGTCAGGCCGTTGTGCCAGAAGCCGCCGTCGCCCATGACGCTGATCGCGCGCTTGGCCACCGGCGCATCGGCGCTGCGCGCGACCGGCGCGCTGAACGCCGAGGCGCCCGCGGTGCCGAGGCCGTAGCCCATGGTCGTGTTGCCGAGGTGAAACGGCGGCAGGATCGAGAACAGGTGGCAGCCGATGTCGGCGCTGATGTGATGCGTGCCGAGCTCTCTCTCGACCAGCTTCATGGCGCTGAAGATCGGCCGCTCCGGGCAGCCGGTGCAAAAGCCGGGCGGGCGGGCGTGGACGTCGGCGGCGAGCGTCGACGGCGCTGGCGTCGGCCACGGCGCGACCCGCGCTCGTCGACGCCGGCACGGCGACCGGCGCGAGCCGGCCGTAGCGCTCGAGAAAGCCGCGCACGCCGTCCTGCACCACGCGCCTGGGTGTACTCGCCGGCGAGCGGCAGGAAGTCCTTGCCGTGCAGCGCCGCGCTCGCACTGGCCTGGCGCAGGATCGTTGCCACGTTCTGCTCGATGAAGTTCGGCTGCCCTTCCTCGACCATCAGGATCGCGCGCTTGTCGCGACAGAAGCGCAGCACCTCGCCGTCGACCAGCGGATAGGTGACGTTGAGCACGTACACCGGAATCTGCGAGCGGCCGTAGACGTCGGCCAGGCCGAGCCGCTCGAGGACGCGCAAGACCGTGTTGCAGTGGCCGCCCTGGACGACGATGCCGAGGTCGCTGCCAGGCGCGCCGGCGATGAATTCGTTCAGGCCGCGCTCTTCGATGAAGCGCACCGCCGCCGGCCAGCGCTCGCCGATCTTCTCGCGCTCGTGCGCGTAGCTCATCGGCGGCAGCGTGATCCGGTTGACGTCGCGCGCCGGCGTCGCCATCGCCTCGGCCAGCGTGAATTTCGGTCGCTGATTCGCGGCGGCGGTGAAGCGGCCGTGGACGTGGCAGGCGCGGATGCGCAGCTCGAGCATCACCGGCGTGCGGCTCGCCTCCGAGAGCTCGAAGCCGGTCTTGACCGCGGCGACGATCGCCGGCAGATTCGGCCGCGGATCGAGCAGCCAGATCTGCGACTTCATCGCGAAGGCGTGGCTGCGCTCCTGCATGATCGACGAGCCTTCGCCGTAGTCCTCGCCGACGATCACGAGCGCCCCGCCCATGACGCCGCCCGAGGCCAGGTTGGCGAGCGCGTCGGCGGCGACGTTGACGCCGACCGGGCCCTTGAAGGTCACCGCGCCGCGCAGCGGATAGTTGACCGACGCCGCGAGCGTCGCCGCGGCGGTCGCCTCGCTGGCGCTGTTCTCGAACCGGATGCCGTGCTCGACCAGGATGTCCTCGGCGTCGGCGAGGACGTCCATCAGGTGCGAGATCGGCGCCCCCTGGTAGCCGGCGACGTAGGCGACGCCGGACTCGAGCAGCGCCTTGGTGACGGCGAGGATCCCCTCGCCGCGAAACACCTCGCCAGCGCCGAGGCGCAGCTTCGAGACCTCTTCGACGAACGATCGCTCAGCCATGCGGGGCCCCGCTCCGGGACGAATCGCTGTTGGGCAGCATGCCCTCCGATCTTAGTCGGCGCGGCGCCCAGGCGAGCCTCAGCGAGTTTCTCGCGTCCAGGACGTCGCCACCAGCGCCACCACGCTGCACGGGCGCAGGCGGCGAGGCCCGGCGGGACCAGGTCGGCCAAGTCGCGCAGCAGGATCAGCTGCTTCGAGTCGAGCTCGCGCGGCCGGGCGTCGATCAGGCAGAGCGACCGACCAGGCTGCCGTCGGGCGCGGCGAGCGGCGCGCCGGCGTAGAAGCGGAACCGCGGCGGGCCGGCGACGACCGGGTTGTCGGCGAAGCGCGCGTCCTGCAACGCATCGGGTACCTGCAGCACCGCGCGGTCGAGGATCGTGTGGGCACAGAACGCCACCTCGCGCGGCGTCTCGATGGCGTCGAAGCCGTGGCGCGACTTGAACCACTGGCGGTCGCGATCGATCAGGCTGACCAGCGCGACCGGCACGTCGAACAGGCCGGCGGCGATCCGGGTGTAGCGGTCGAAGCGCTCTTCCGGCGGCGTGTCGAGCACGCGCAGGGCGTACAGCGCGTCGAGCCGGCGCGCCTCGCCGTCGGGCAACGGTGCCGGCGCCCAGCGGCACGCCTCGCGCAGCACCCAGCGATGCATGTGCGTGCGCGCGTAGGTCTCCTTGAACGGCCAGAGCAGCCAGTCGGTGACGCCGGCGCGAACGCCCGCCTCGACGTCCATCTCGTGCTGGCCCGACGCGACCACGACCAGCGCCGGATTGGTGGCGTCGAAGCCCGCCATGGCACGGATGACGCGACACAGCTCGAGCGCGTCGCTGCCGGCGAACGCGCGCTGCACGATGACGAGCGACGGGCGCTCGTCCTGGACTATGCGCAGCAGCTGGCGATCGTCGGCTGGCGACGAGCAGCGGGCTGCCGTCGGCGTGGACGGCGGCCGCGAGCACGCGCGCCGGCCCGGGCTCGACGGCGATCAGGACGCTTCGCTCCGCCGCCGCCGGAACGTCGAGCGGCTCTCTGGCCTGCGCGGGCTGCGGCGCGGCGCGAACCGGCGCGGCCGCGAAGAGCTCGACCACCAGGCCCTCGGCGGCGCCGAATACGTCGACTCCCGTGCCGGCGGCGCGCCGGCGCGCCAGCGCGACCAGCGCGTCGACCCCGGCGTCGGTGCGCGTCGGATCGTGGTGGTAGAGCGCGAGCCGGCGCACGCCGCCGGCGGCGGCGAGGTCGACCGCGAACTCGACCGGGCTGTGGCCCCAGCCGAGGTGCTCCGCGTACTCGCCGAGGGTGAACTGCGCGTCGTGGATCAGGAGATCCGCGCCGGCGACGAACGACGCGTAGTGAACCTCGTCGGCGCTCTGCGGCGGCCGCTCGCCGCGCGCGAGCGCTGGCGTATGCGGCTCGTGGTCGGTGGCGTAGACGAGCGACGCGCCGTCGGCCTCGATCCGGTAGCCGAGCGTCAGCGCCGGGTGGTTCATGTAGTGGGCGGTGACGCGGACGTCGTCGATCTCGACGCTGCCTTCGACCAGGTCGTGGTAGCGGACCTTGGCGGCGAACTGCTCGATCGTGATCGGAAAATAGGTGTACTGCATCTGGCCCGCGAGCGTCTCGCGGATCGACGGCCCGAGGCCGCGCGGTCCGTAGATGTCCCACTCGAAGTCCCGCTCGAACAGCGGCGCCAGGAACGGCAGGCCCTGGATGTGGTCCCAGTGCGTATGGCTGATGAAGATATGACCCCGGCGCGGCCCGTCCGGCTCCGCGAGCAGCGCCTGGCCGAAGCCGTGCGCGCCGGTGCCGCAATCGAGCAGGATCAGCGCGCCGCTCGCGCTGCGCACCTCGACGCACGAGGTGTTGCCGCCGTAGCGGAGGGTGTCGGGCCCGGGCTTCGGGATCGAGCCGCGGGTGCCCCAGAAACGGATGCGCATCCTGACCTCCCTGTGCGGATTCGACAGCCGAACCGCAGCGGCCATGCCACCGTAGCACGCTTCCGCAGGGCCCGCTCAACGCAAAGGAACGGCGCCGCCTCAGCCCGGCGGGGTCTGGCGCGCGTAGCTGACGGTCAGCATCTCTCGGTGGACCGGAAGCGGAGTTTGGCGCGGCCGATTCAGGCCATGATGTGCACGCCGCCGTCGACGTACAGCGTCTCGCCCGACATGCGCCGGGCGTACGGCGTGGCGAGGAAGGCGCAGGTGTAGCCCACGTCCATGATGTCGACCAGTTCGCCGATCGGCGCGCGCTGCGCGGCCTCGTTGAGGAGCAGGTCGAAGTCCTTCAGGCCCGAGGCGGCGCGGGTCTTCAGCGGCCCGGGCGAGATCGCGTGCACGCGGATATCGCGCGGCCCGAGCTCGTAGGCGAGATAGCGCGCGCACGCCTCGAGCGCGGCCTTGACCGGCCCCATCACGTTGTAGTTCGGCACGACCTTGCTCGCGCCGTGGTAGCTCATGGTGAACATGCGTCCCGCCGTCCTTCATCAGCGGCGCCGCCAGGCGTGCCATGCGGATGAACGAATGGCAGGAGATGTCCATCGCCTTCGCGAAGCCTTCGCCGAGCAGTCGAGCAGGCCGCCCTGGAGGTCGTCCTTCGGCGCCCAGGCGATCGAGTGGACCAGGATGTCGAGCCGGCCCCAATCCTTCTCGATCCGCGCGAACACCGCCTCGAGGTCGTCCTGGCGTGGCGACGTCGAGCGGCATGAAGATCGATGCGTCGAGCGCCGTCGCGAGCGGTTCGACGTGCGCCCTCGCCTTGTCGTTGGCGTAGGTGATCGCGAGGTCGGCGCCGAGCTCGTGGAATGCCGCTGGCGCAGCCGTATGCGATCGAGTGCTCGTTGGCGATGCCGCAGACGAACGCCTTCTTGCCGTGCAGGATCTGGCGCGGCAGCTCGGCGGAAGCGGTGGGCTGGGGCATGGGCGATTCCTCGTCTCTGTCGGCGAGCGATCAGGCGCCGATGCCGGTCACCAGCGCGCGCGTGTGACGCGCGATCATCAATTCCTCGTTGGTCGGAATCACCCACACCGACACCTTGCTGGCGGCTTGTCTGATGCGCGGCCCGCCGCGCGCGTTGGCGGCGCGCATCGAGCTCGATGCCGAGCCAGGCGGCGTCGCGGCAGATGCGCTCGCGGATCGGCGCGGCTGCTCGCCGATGCCGGCCGTGAACACCAGTGCATCGAGGCCGCCGGCGGCCGCGGCCAGCGAGCCGAGCTCGCGGCCGATGCGGTAGGCGAACAGCTCGACCGCGAAGCGCGCGCGCGCATCGCTGCTCGCGAGGAGCGCGCGCATGTCGCTCGAGATGCCCGAGACGCCGAGCAGGCCCGACTTGCTGATAGATCAGGTCCTCGATCGCGCGCGCATCCATCTTCAGTTCGTCGAGCAGATAGAGGATCACGCCGGGATCGACTTGCCGCAGCGCGTTCCCATCGGCAGCCCGTCGACGGCGGTGAAGCCCATCGTGCTGGCAACGCTCTTGCCCGCGACCATCGCGCACAGGCTGCTGCCGTTGCCGAGGTGCGCGACGATCGTCCGGCCGGCGGCGGCCTTCGCGTCGAGCTGCGGCAGCACGCTGGCGATGTACTCGTACGACAGGCCGTGGAAGCCGTAGCGGCGCACGCCGCGCTCGGTGATCGCCGGCGGCAGCGCGAATGCCTGCGCGACCTCGGGCTGGCTGCGATGGAACGCGGTGTCGAAGCAGGCGACCTGCGGCAGCTCGGCCGCAGCTCGGCGAGGATGCGGATCGGCTCGAGGTTGTGCGGCTGATGCAGCGGCGCCAGCGGGATCAGCCGGTCGAGCGCGCGCGAGCACGCCGGGGTCGACGCGCACCGGCCGGGCGAATTCCATCCCGCCGTGGACCACGCGATGGCCGACGGCGACGAGCTCGTGGCCGGCGCTCTGCCCGCGCAGGAAATCGGCCAGGTAGGCGATGGCGCCGGCGTGTCCCGGCGCGCGCGCTCGGGTCCCAGCTCTTGGCACCGAGCTCCTGGCCGCGCGCTGTCGCTCGCCTTGAAGCGCGCGGCGGTGTAGAGCCCTTCGATCTGGCCGCGCAGCACCAGGGCGAGCTCTGCGTCGTCGGCGTCGAAGGCGCGGAACTTGAGGCTCGACGAGCCCGCGTTGAGAACGAGGATCACGCCCGGCCATGACGTCACGCGATCGGCTTGGCGCCTTCGCGGCGCGCACTTGGCGACAGAGCACGGCGACCGCGCACGACGCCATCCGCGTCGTCAGCGAGTCGGCCCGGCTGGTGAGGATGATCGGCACGCGCGCGCCGAGGACGATGCCGGCGGCTCGGCGCCGGCGAGAAACGAGAGGCTCTTGGCGAGCATGTTGCCGGACTCGAGATCGGGAACCATCAGCACGTTGGCACGGCCGGCGACCGGCGAGTCGATCTTCTTGATCGCGGCGGCCTCGACGCTGATCGCGTTGTCGAGCGCCAGCGGGCCGTCGACGACGGCCCCGGTGATCTGTGCCGATCGACCATCTTGCACAGCGCCGCCGCCTCGATCGTCGACGGCACCTTCGGATTCACGGTCTCCATCGCCGAGAGGATCGCCACCCGCACCTCATCGACTGCATCGCATGGGCGAGGTCGATCGCGTTCTGCAGGATGTCGACCTTGTCCTCGAGCGTCGGCGCGATGTTGACCGCGGCGTCGGTGATGATCAGGGCGTGCTCGTAGCTCGGCACGTCCATCACGAAGCAGTGGCTGACGCGGCGCGCCGTGCGCAGCCCGGTCTCGCGCCGCACCACGGCGGCCATCAGCTCGTCGGTGTGCAGGCTGCCCTTCATCAGCGCCTCGGCCTTGCCTTCGCGCACGAGCTGCACGCCGGCTTCCGCGGCCGCATGGCTGTGCGGAGCATCGACCAGCGGCAGCGGCCGAGATGTCGACATTGGCGGCCTTCGCCGCGGCCTCGATCTTGCGCGCGCGGGCCGACCAGGATCGGCGCGATCAGGCCGAGCTTGGCCGCCTGCACGGCACCCTCGATCGAGCTGCGGTCGCACGGATGCACGACCGCCGTGGGCGTCGGCGCGAGCGTCTTGCAGTAGTCGATCAGGCGCTGGTATTTCTCATGCTTGACGCTCATGGGCCGTCCTCTTCTTGCCGTTGGCGCGCGCCGCGCGGGTGGTGGCGGCCGGATGGGTGCGCGCGGAGCTGCTTCGGCGCCGCGGCGCGTGCGCGGGCGCGACTCGCTTGCGGCCGGTGCTCGGCCCGGGCGCCGAGCAGCTTCCTGATCCGCTCGAACATCGCCACCTGCTCGCGACCCGGAGCCGATTTCTGCGATGCGCCGGTCGGCCACGATCCGTTCCAGCAGCGCGAGGAAGCGCGCGCGATCGGCGGCGTCGGCGAGCAGCAGTCGGCAAGGTCGCGACGGCGCGTTCCGGCGCGTGCGACGCGATGATCTCCTGCTCGCCGCGAATGGTGCGCCAGTCGAAGGGATCGATCTGCGGCAGCAGGTCGGCGTACTCGTCGACCAGCTCCTGGCGCATTTCGAGCCGCGACAGCGGCAGGGGCTCCCGCCGTTCCTGTGGCCGATCAGGAACGCGGTGCGCGCCAGCGCCTCGACGTAGCCGCCGGTGCTCGATCGCGGCCAGCGCCTTCTCGACCTCGGGCGAGCGCGAGCGCGTCGAGCCGCCAGCGGCGCTCCGCGTCCGGTTGCGCCGTAGGCGCGTTGGCGTAGAGGCTGAAGAAGCTGGCCTCGGTCATCGCGTCGCGCAAGGCGCGGTAGTAGTCGAGCGAAGCGCTGATCGATCTCCGCGCCGGCGTGCTCGGCCTGGCGCAGCGGATGATCGTCCGCCACCGCCTGGCGATGCGCCTTCACCGCCTCGGCCGCCGGCGCCAGCCACGACAGCCACGGATTCACGCGTGCGGAGAACGCCCAGTTCTGCAACCGCAGCGGATGGAAGTCGCGCGCCAGCTTCGCGCGTCTGCTCGTTCGCCATCGCCTTCACCAGCGGGCGGCGAACAGCTCGTAGGCGCGCTGGTTGAAGTCCGACACCGACGCGACGGCGTCGAAGGCCTGCTCGTCGGCGCGCTTGAAGCGGTTGATGACGGCGACGATGTCCTCGAGGCGACGCTCGCGGAACTCGACCTCGTAGTCGACCTGGCCGCGGCGCCCTTGTGCTCCTTGATGTCCATGCCGTAGAGGCCCGGCGGCAGGCGCTCGATCGTCTTCAGGACCGAGACGATCTGCGCGTGCTCCTTCGTCGCCACCTTGCCCGAGACGAAGATGCCGAGGTGGCCGATGTTCTCGTGCAGCAGGCCGACGATGACCTGGCCGCGCGCCTTGATCTCGTCGGTGCTCTTGTAGACGTCGGCGACCCAGTTGAAGGCCTGCTGCGGCGGCGTGATGTTGTCGCCCATCGAGGCGAACAGGACGATCGGCGCCTTGATCTCGCGCAGGTCCATCGCCTTGCCGGTCGGCGCCCTTGACCTCTCCCGACCACAGCTTGTTGCCGACGAAGAGATTTTGCGTGATCCACTCGATCTCTTCGCGTGTTCATCAGGTAGTAGCCGCCCCACCAGCGCTCGAAGTCGAGAAAACGCGGCGGCTCGGTGTCGACCTTGTCGAACACGTGGTACCACTTGTCCCAGAGGCTGTTGGCCGGATTGAGGTTTTCGAAGTTCTGCACCAGATGGGCGCCATCGAACTTGCCGTTGCCCAGGTCGGCCGCCAGCGACGCGGCCCAGGATGCCGCCGAGCATGCCGCCGGCGTATCGCATCGGGTTGTCGCTCGCGCCTTCGCTCCACGCGCCGCTCCAGTACGACATCGGCGCGCCGTTGATCACGACCGGCCCGGTGTCGTCGGGGCTCGCGGTCGCGAGCATCATCGCGGCCCAGCCGCCCTGGCAGTTGCCGATGAGCGCCGGCTTGGCGCTCTTGGGGTGGAGCGCGCGCACCTTCTTGACGAAGCGCTGCTCCGCCGCGCGTCACGTCGATCAGCGTCTGGCCGGGCTCCGGGTCGGGGTAGAAGATGACGAAGTAGACCGGGTGGCCGGCCTTCAGCGCGACGCCGACCTGCGAGTCGTCCTTGAAGCCGCCGATCCCCGGCCCGTGGCCGGCACGCGGGTCGATGATGATGTACGGCCGCTTGTTGCGATCGACGACGACGCCTTCCGGCGGCGTGATCTTCAGCAGCGCGTAGTTCACCGGCCGCTCGAACGAGCGGCCGTCGAGCACGACCTCGTAGTCGAAGTGCAGGACCGGCGGCAGGCCCTGCGCGGTGCGCTCGACGAACTGATCGCCGCGCTGGCGCAGCGTGTCCCAGAACAGCACCTGGCGCTGCGCCACGTCCTGGGCGTAGCGGAAGAACTCGAGCGGGTTCGGCGGGACCGGCAAGCGCGCCGGCGGGCTGCACGCCTTTCGGCTTGACGGCCTCGCGTCACGCGCCGCGCGTATTGCTCGGTCGCACCCTGCGCGCGCTTTTTGAGCACCACCCCGACCTTCTCGGCGACCTCCTGGCTCCGCGCCAGCCGGTTCTTTGCAACCATTCCGTTCCCCTGGTTCACTCACTTCGTTCGGCCGCGTCCTTCGACGGCGGGCAGGCGGAACGACGTCCGCATGCATGAATGGTGCCGGATTCGTGTGTCACGAGCTTGATGGCCCGCAAGCGACAGGGACATCGCGCCGATCCGTTCCGCCAGCCGCCGCCGCTGAGCCAGGCTCTTCGCCGCGCTCTGGACGTTGACAAGCCCATTCAGTAAGCATATTCTTACGGTAATCAACGGCTGACCAAGATGACTGCCAGGACCGCTCTTCAGGCGCGCCGCTTCGCGGCGCTCGGCGATCCGACGCGCTTGCAGGTGTTCACGCTGATCGCGCGCTCGCCGCTCTCGGTCGCAGAGGTCGCCGAGCGACTGCCGGTCAGCCGGCCGGCGGTGTCGCAGCACCTGAAGGTGCTTGCCGACGCCGGCCTCGTGCAGCGCGATGCCATCGGCACGCGGCATCTGTACCGCCCCGACACCGACGGCATCGCGACGATGCGCGACTTCATCGACAGCCTCTGGGATGTCGGCCTGGCGCGCTTCAAGGCTGCAGGCCGAAGCCCTGGCGCGCGCCCGCGCCGCACCGTCCATCGAAGGAGAAGAAATGAGCTCAGTCGCCCACAGCGCCAGCGTCCTCGTGCGCAAGTCGGTCACCGTCGCCGCGCCGGTCGCGCTCGCGTTCGAGGTCTTCACCGCACGCATCGAGAGCTGGTGGCCGATGGCGTCGCATCACATCGGCGAAGCCGATTGCGCGGCGGTCGTGATCGAGCCGCGCGCCGGCGGCCGCTGGTACGAGCGCGGCGTCGACGGCGTCGAGTGCGTCTGGGGCCAGGTGCTGGTCTGGGAGCCCGAGCGACGCGTCGTGCTGGTCTGGCAGCTGAACGCGCAGTGGCAGTTCGATCCGTCGCTGCACACCGAGGTCGACGTCCGCTTCACCGCGATCGACGACCGGACGACGCGGGTCGAGCTCGAGCACCGTGGCCTCGAGGCCTACGGCGCCGACGCGCTGGCAATGCGCGACGCGTTCGGCTCGCCCAACGGCTGGAATGGCATGCTCGACCACTACGCGCAGGTCGCCGGCGCCGGCCGCGGCTAGCGCCGCTCGGCGCTAGCGCGCGCCGCGCGTGTTGAGGTAGACCGAGTAGAGCGACGTCGTGCCGCAGATGAACATGCGGTTGCGCTTGGCGCCGCCGAAGCACAGGTTCGCGACCGACTCCGGGATCAGCACCTTGCCGAGCAGGTCGCCGTCGGGCGCGTGGCAGTGGACGCCGTCGCCGGCGCTCAGCCAGACGTTGCCGTGGACGTCGACGCGCAGGCCGTCGTACAGGCCCACCGGGCAGGTCGCGAAGACCTCGCCGCCGGAGAGCGCGCCGTTCGGCCGCCGACCCGAAAGCGGCGCACGTGGTGCGGCCCGTCGGCGACGTGGGTCGCGCCGGTGTCGACGATGTAGAGCAGCGATTCGTCGGGCGAGAAGGCGAGGCCGTTGGGCTGGACGAAGTCGCTCGCGACGACGCTGATCGCGCCGCTCGCGCCGTCGACGCGATAGACGCGCTGCGCGCCGATCTCGCTCGCCGCCGCGTCGCCTTCGTAGTCGCTGTCGATGCCGTAGCTCGGATCGCTGAACCAGACGCTGCCGTCGGACTTGACGATCACGTCGTTGGGCGAATTGAAGCGCTTGCCCTCGAAGTGCGAGGCCAGCACGGTGCGCGTGCCGTCGTGCTCGGTGCGCGACACGCGATCGGCGCGCGGTGCTCGCACGAGACCAGCCGGCCCTCGAAGTCGACGGTGTGGCCGTTGCTGTTCAGCGAGGGCTGGCGGAAGACCGAGACCGAGCCGTCGGTCTCGTCCCAGCGCATCATGCGGTCGTTGGGAATGTCGGACCAGACCAGGTAGCGCCCGGCCGGAAACCACGCCGGCCCTTCGGCCCAGCGGCAGCCGGTGTAGAGCCGCTCGACGTGGATGTAGGGCAGCGCGAGCTTGCGAAAGCGCGCGTCGACGACCTGGAAGCTGGAGGTGAGATCGAGGCCCATGGTGTTCTCCGTTCGCGTCAATCCGAATGGCGCCGGCCGCGGCCGTAGACCAGCAGCATCGCGATGATCACGATGCCGTAGATCACGTGGCGGCCGAATTCTTCCATCTGCATCACCGACAGGATCGACTGCAGCAGGGTGATCAGGATCACGCCGGCGACCGTGCCGAGATAGTTGCCGCGGCCGCCGAGGATCGAGGTGCCGCCGAGCACGACCGCGGCGATCGCCGGCAGCAGGTAGGGGTCGCCCATCGCCTGCGCCGCCTTGCTGGCGTAGCCGGCGAGCAGCACGCCGCCGAACGCCGCCAGGCCGCCCGAGAGCGCGAACGCCGCCATCACGACGGTGCGCGTGCGCGCGCCCGAGAGGTAGGCGGCGCGCTCGCGGTTGCCGATCGCGTAGACGGTGCGGCCGAAGGTGGTTCGCGTCAGCAGGAACACCGCCGCCGCGCCGACCGCCGCCCACACCAGGAGCGCGTTCGGGATGCCGAGCACGCTGTGGCCGGTGGCGATGAAGCGCATCGCCGGCGACGACGCGTCCTGCGGCGAGAAGCCGCCGGTGTGCACGACCATCAGGCCCTGCGCGACGGCGTTGACGGCGAGCGTGACGACCATCGACGGCAGGCGCAGGAAGGCGACGCCGACGCCGTTGACGAGGCCGAGGGCGACGCCGCAGGCGATGCCGACCGGGATCGCGAGCGTCACGCCGAGCGGGCCCCAGCCGGTCGCCGCCGTCGCCATCATGCCGCCGACGGCGACCACCCACGGCACCGAGAGATCGATCTGGCCGAGCAGGATGACGATCATCATGCCGGTGGCGATGACGCCGAGGAACGACGCGACCTTCAGCTGCTGCAGCAGGTATTCGGGCGACAGGAAGCTGCTCGAGTAGACGCTGCCGACGAGGAGCAGCACGACGATGCAGCCGAACGCCGACAGCGTCGCCGGGTCGACGTGGCGGCGCACGGCGGCGAGGCTCGGCCGCCGCGCGTGCGCCGCGGTCGCGTCGGCCTCAGCCATAGAGGTCGAGCCGGTTGCGCACGCGCAGCAGCCGCGCCGCGCCGAGGCACACCGCCGCCGAGAGCACGAGACCCTGGAACAGCGGCTGCCAGAGCGGGTCGAGGTTGAACACGAACAGCAGGTCGCCGATGGTGCGAAACATCAGCGCGCCGAAGATCGCGCCGACCGCGCTGCCCGAGCCGCCGAACAGCGACACGCCGCCGAGCACGACGGCGGCGATCGAATAGAGCGTGTAGGTGTTGCCGTTGGCGGCCGAGGCCTCGCCCGAGTAGGTGATGCAGGTGAGGAACAGCCCGGCGATCGAGGCCAGCAGGCCGGAGAGCAGGTAGGCGACGAACTTGGCGCGGCGGATCGGCACGCCCGACATGTAGGCGGCGAGCTCGGACGAGCCGACCGCATAGGCGGCGCGCCCGGTCGCCGAGCGACGGAACGGCAGCCAGACGACAAGCACCAGCGCGAGCAGCAGCGCCAGGCTCGCCGGCACGCTGCCGCCGGGCAGCTGGCCGGTCAGCGCCTCGGCGAGCGAGGCGTTGACGTCGCCGCCGGGAACGCGGCGCAGCGCCAGCGCGGCGCCGTAGTAGATGGCGCCGGTGGCGATCGTCGTGACGATCGGCTGCAGCCGGCCGTAGATGACGATCACGCCGTTGATCGCGCCGCACAGCGCAGCCGACGCCGAGGACGGCGAGCACGCCGAGCGCCGGTCGCGCGCGGCGAGCCGACGACGATCGACCGAGGCCAGGCAGTTGGCGAGCACCATCACCATGCCGACCGAGAGATCGATGCCCGAGGTCAGCACCACCAGCGTCTGCGCCATGGCGACGATCGCCAGCAGCACGCCCTTGTTGGCGGCGGTCGTGGCGACGTTGGCGTTGAGGCCGACCGGATGGTTGGCGGCGTAGATCGCGAACATGACGACGAACGCCAGCGAACGCGAGCAGCGTGCCGCGATGCTCGCGCAGGCGATAGGGCCAGTCGCCGCTCATGCCCGAGGAGCCGATGGCCGCGCGGCGGCGCGCGCCGTCGTCGCCGATGTTGAGGGCGCTGCTGATCAGCGCGTGCTCGGTGATCTCGGCGCCGACCAGCTCGCGCATGACGCGGCCGTCGTACATCACGAGCACGCGGTCGCAGCAGCCGACCAGCTCGTCGTAGTCGGTCGAGTAGAAGAGGATCGCGGTGCCGGCGTCGGCCAGCTGGCGCAGCAGGGCATAGATCTCCTGCTTGGTGCCGACGTCGATGCCGCGCGTCGGATCGTTGAGCAGGAGGATGCGCGGCGCCATCATCAGCCACTTGCCGATGCACGAGCTTCTGCTGGTTGCCGCCCGAGAGCGAGCTGGCGGGAACGGTCGGTGCCGTCGCTGCGGATCGCCAGCAGGCGGACCATCCGCGCCACCGCCTCGCGCTTCGGCCGCGGCGTCGACGACGCCCGCAGTCGACAGCACGGCCGAGCGCGGCGAAGGAGAGGTTGTCGCGCACCGACATCGCCAGCATCAGGCCCTCGGTCTTGCGATCCTCGGGGATCAGCGCCATGCCGATGTCGCTGCGCTTGGCCGCGGCCGGGCCGGAGATCGTCGACCGGCCGGCCGTCGATCAGCACTTCGCCGGTCGTGCCGCGCAGCACGCCGAAAAGCGCCAGCAGCAGCTCGCGCTGGCCCTGGCCGTCGAGTCCGCCGAGGCCGATCACCTCGCCGGCATGCAGGCGCAGCGAGACGTCGTGCGAGCCGGTCGGTCCAGCCGAGCTGGCGCAGCTCGAGGCGCGGCGCTTCGCTGCCGGCGTCGGGCGCGGCGCCAGCGCCGGAAAGACGGCGTCGTACTCGCGGCCGATCATCAGCTCGACGACCTCGCTGTCGCTCTTCGTGCCGGCCGGGTAGGTGGCGACGCTGCGGCCGTTGCGGAACACCGTGCACTCGTCGGCCAGCTCGGCGATCTCGTGCATGCGATGCGAGATGTAGACCAGCGCCAGGCCGTCGCCGCGCAGGCGCTTCAGGACCGAATAGATCTTCGTCACGTCGGCGGCGGTCAGCGCCGAGGTCGCCTCGTCGAGGATCAGGATCCGGGGCTTGCGCGCCAGCGCCTTGGCGATCTCGACCATCTGCCGGCGCGAGAGCGAAAGGTCCTTGACCAGCGCCAGCGGATGGATGTCCTCGGCGCCGGCGCGAGCCAGCGCCTCCTCGGCCATGCGGCGCTGCGCGCGCCGGTCGATCAGGCCGAAGCGGCGCGGCGGGTTGCTGATCGCGATGTTGTCGGCGACCGGCAGGTCGGGGATCAGCGACAGCTCCTGGAAGATGCAGGCGATTCCCGCCGCGTGCGCCGCGGCCGGCGACGCGAACGCGACCGGCTCGGTCGTCGAGCAGCAGGCGGCCGGCGTCGGGCTGGACGACGCCGGCCATGATCTTGATCAGCGTCGACTTGCCGGCGCCGTTCTCGCCCAGCACGGCGTGGATGCGGCCGGCCTCGACCGCGAGATCGGCGCCCTCGAGCGCGCGCACGCCGCCGTAGCGCTTGGCCACGCCCTGCATCACGAACAGGCTCACCGCGCCACCTCGCTTCGTGCTTCCCGTCGCGGGCCGGAGGCGCAGCGTCCGGCCCGAACGCAACGCCTGCACCGTTACTTGTTCGCTTCGGTCTGGCCCATGATCTCCTGCGCCGTGAAGTTGATGCCGCAGGTGGGGAACGAGTTGCCGACGAAGAAGTTGTCGGAGAGCTTGGCGTAGTAGTCGGCCCCGTCCTTGAAGTTCGGATGCTCGGCCTTGGCCAGCGGCAGCTTCACCGACTGCGGCACGACCTTGCCCTCGAGCGCGGCGATCGCCGTCTTGATCGCGACCGCCACCTGCGCCGGCCCGGTGCCGGCCGAGGCGCACTTCAGGCCCTGGCTCGCGTACTGGCTGCAGAACTTGCGAAAGCCGTTCTCGGTCTCGCCGCCGAACGGCACGAACGGATGCTTGGCGTCGATCATCGCCTGCACCACGCCGGTGTCGCCGCCCTGCGCGGTGATGGCGTCGAACTTCTTGTGCACGGCGATCGCGTCGGCGGTGACCTTCTGCGCCGTCGGATCGTCCCACTTGCCGATCACCTCGACCGTGTCCCATTTCTTGCCCGAGGCCTTGAACACTTCCTGGATGCCGTCGTGGCGGTCGCGATCGACCGAGGTGCCGGAGACGCCGCGCACCTCGAGCACCTTGCCGCCGCTCGGCACGTTCTTCACCAGCCACTCGGCCCAGTACTTGCCGAGCCCTTTCTGGTCGACGTTGACGTTGATCGCCTCGTCGGTGTCGAGGATGTTGTCGAACGCCACCAGCACGACGCCGGCGTCGTTGGCGCGCTTGATCACCGGCTTGAATGCGGCCGGGTTCTGGGCGTTGACGACGACCGCGTCGTAGCCGGAATCGATGAAGTTGTTGATCGCCGCGATCTGCGCCGCGACGTCTTCGCCGGTCGAGACGACCTTGAACTCCTTCAGCTTGGCCGCGACGTCGGGCTGCGCCGCGTAGGCCTTGGCGGTCTTGATCATCTGGATGCGCCAGGTGTTGGCGACGTAGCCGTTGGCCAGCGCGATCCGGTACGGGCCCTTCTTCGCCGGGTACTGGAACAGCTTGGTGTCGCTGGCCCAGGGGGCGAAGCACTGCGGATCGGAGTTGGCGGCAGTCACCACCTTGGGCGGCGCCGCCAGCGCGGCGGCGCTGAAACAGCCTGCGGCGACGATCGCCGACGACAGCCCGGTGCGACGCAAACAAGACTTCGAGACCATGGCTTTGTCTCCTGTGATTGGCCAGGGAAGGCGGGTCAATGTACCGATTTACTAAATCGATGCAAGTCCGCGATTACCCGGGCCGTCGGCCATGACCGGATGGCAGGCTGACGCGGCGCGCGATCAGGCAGGGCGCGCGCGCTGACCCGCGTCTCACTGCGGCGTCGTCCGCTTCGTGAAGGTCGGCGCGCGTCGCGCCATGGTCGACTGCTCGTAGGCGTGGCCGAACGCGAGCAGGCGCGCTTCGCTCCAGGCCGCGCCGACGAACGAGAGTCCGATCGGCAAGCCACGCACGAGACCCGCGGGCACGGTCAGATGCGGGTAGCCCGCGACCGCCGCCGGCGACGAGAAGCCAGCGCCCGCGTGGTCGCCGTTGACCGGATCGATCAGCCATGCCGGACCGCCGGTCGGCGCGATCAGCGCGTCGAGGCGGTTCGCCTTCAGGACACGATCGAGGCCGTCGTCCCGGGCGGCCTTCCTGCACTCGGCGAGCGCGTCGAGGTATTCCTTGCTGTCGAGCCCGCCGTAGGCCTCGGCCTTGTCGAACAGCTCCTGACCGAACCAGCCCATCTCGCGCTTCTGGTGGGCGCGGTTGAAGGCGATCACGTCGGCGAGCGTCTTCACCTTCGCATCGGGGGCGAAGCTCGCGAGGTACTTCGGCAAGTCGGCCTTCAGCTCGTAGAGCAGGACGCGCAACTCGGCGTCGTTGTAGGTCGCCGGCGCGAGGTCGATCGGATCGACGATCTCGGCGCCGAGCCGCTTCAGGTCGACGATCGCCTTTTCGATCAGCGCGTCGGCCTCGTCGAAGCCCGTGAAATAGGCGCGCGCGACGCCGAGGCGCGCGCCGCGAAGCGCGTCGTCGGGGAGCGCGATCGCATTGCCGGGCGCGCCGTCGGCGGGCGCCGCCGCGGTCGCCTCGTCGGCGCTGTCGCGGCCGCTCATTGCCGCATAGAGCAGCGCCGCGTCGGCGACGCTGCGCGTCATCGGCCCGGGCGTGTCCTGGGTATGGGCGATCGGGATGATGCCGTCGCGGCTCATCCGGCCGACCGTCGGCTTGAGCCCGACTAGGCCGCAGATCGACGCCGGCGAGACGATCGAGCCGTCGGTCTCGGTGCCGACGCCGAGCGGCGCCAGGCTCGCGGCGATCGCCGCCGCCGTGCCCGAGCTCGAGCCGCTGGTGTTGCGGTCGAGCGCGTAGGGGTTTCGTGTCAGGCCGCCGCGCCCGCTCCAGCCGCTCACCGATCGCGTCGAGCGGATGTTGGCCCACTCGCTCAGGTTGGTCTTGGCGAGGATCACGGCACCGGCGTCACGCAGGCGCTTGACGATGTGCGCGTCGCGCGGCGCGCGCACGCCGTCGAGGGCGAGCGAGCCGGCGCTGGTGCTCATCCGGTCGCCGGTCGCGATGTTGTCCTTGACCAGCACCGGCAAGCCGTGCAGCGGGCCGCGCACGCGGCCGGCCTTGCGCTCGGCGTCGAGCGCCTTGGCGATCGCGATCGCGTCCGGGTTGAGCTCGATCACGCTCGTCAGCTTCGGCCCGGCGCGGTCGATCGCGGCGATGCGCTCGAGGCAGTCGCGGACGATCTGCTCCGAGGTGAGCCGACCCTCGGCCATCGCCGCGGCGAGCGCGACCGCGCCCGGTTGTTCGTAGGCGAGCGCGGTCGGCGCGGTGCGAGTGGCGGCCATGACAGAGCTTTCGAAGACGAGCAGCGAAGCCGATGACAGAAGAAGAGTGCGACGCTGCACGACGCACTCAGCCGACGCGCTCGGCGTCGTAGCCCTGCTCGCCCATCGCCGCGAGGATCTTTTCGATGTGCGCGGTGCCGCGCGTCTGCACCACGACCTCGATCTGCACCCGCTCGACCGAAAGCGACGTGAACGCGCGCTGGTGCTGGACCTCGTCGATGTTGGCGCCGAGGCGCGCGAGCAGCGCCGCGACCTCGGCGAGCGCGCCGGGGACGTCGCGGACGTCGACGCGCAGGCGCGCCAGGCGCCCCGACTTGACCATGCCGCGCTCGATGATCTCGGCCAGCACCAGCGGCTCGATGTTGCCGCCGCAGAGGACGAGGCCGACCTGTCTTCCGGCGAAGCGCGCGCGGTCCTTCAGCAGCGCCGCCAGGCCGACCGCGCCGGCGCCCTCGACCACGGTCTTCTCGATCTCGAGCAGCATCAGCATCGCCTGCTCGATGTCGTCTTCCGAGACCAGGACGACGTCGTCGACCAGCGCCTTGATCACCGGCAGCGTCAGCGCGCCGGGCGACTTGACGCCGATGCCGTCGGCGATCGTCGCCTGGCGGCTTTCGAGGCTGCCGTCGTGGATCGCGTTCCAGGCCGCCGGGAAGCGCTCGGTCTGGACGCCGACGATGCGGATGTCCGGGCGCAGCGCCTTGGCCGCCGTCGCCATGCCGGCGATCAGGCCGCCGCCGCCGATGGCGACGACGAGCGTGTCGATCGCCGGCTGCTGCGTCAGCATCTCGAGCGCGACCGTGCCCTGGCCGGCGATCACCGCGAGGTCGTCGAACGGATGCACCACCGTGTAGCCGCGCTCTTCGGCAAGCTTCAAGCCGGCGACTCGCGCGTCCTCGAAGGTGTCGCCCTCGAGCACGACCTCGGCGCCGAAGCCGCGCGTGTTCTCGACCTTGACGCTCGAGGCGAAGCGCGGCATCACGATCGTCGCCGCGATTCCCATCCGCTCGGCGTGATACGCGACCGCCTGCGCATGGTTGCCCGCCGAGACCGCGAGCACGCCCTTGGCGCGCTCGGCTGGTGTCAGCTGCGCCATCTTGTTGAGCGCGCCACGCTCCTTGAACGAGGCCGTGAATTGCAGGTTCTCGAACTTGAGGAAGACTTCGCAGCCGCAGATTGCCGACAGCGTGCGCGAATGTAGGCACGGCGTGTCGCCGATCTCGCCCACGCAGGCGCGACGCGGCGGCGCGCACGGCGTCGATCGTCAGGGCCGAATTCACGCTGCTCATCGTGCCATTGTCACGCTGTCTTCGCGCAGCCGCGGGCGGTGTAGCGCCATCGCTTCAATCCGGCGCTGGATAGCCGGTGATCCGGCGAATCCGCGCGTAGAGCGGCGCCAGCCCGCGGTACATGCGGCGATAGACCTGCTGGTAGAGGTCTTCGTACAGCGCTGCGTTGGCGGCGATCGGCTCGAAGGTGCGGGTGCAGCGCGTCATCGCGCGCACCGCGGCCGCGAAGTCGGCGTGGATGCCGAGCGCAACGGCGCTGACGATCGCCGCGCCGAGCCCCGACGTCTCGTAGGTGTGCGGCCGGCTCGCCGGCAGACAGAAGATATCGGCTGTGAGCTGCATCGCCGCGTCCGACTGCGAGCCGCCGCCCGAGACGCGCAACTCGGTCAGCGCCGTGCCCGTCTTGTTCGCGATCCGCTCGCCGCCGTCGCGCAGCGCATAGGCAAGGCCTTCGAGGATCGCGCGATAGACATGGGCGCGCGTGTGGACGTCGCCGAAGCCGATGATCGCGCCCTTGGCGTCGAGCCCCGGATGGCGCACGCCGGGCGCCCAGTAGGGCTGCAGCATCAGGCCCATCGAACCGGGCGGAACGCGCGTCGACGAGCGCGTCGAACAGGCTCTCGGGCGCGACCCCGGCGGCGCGCGCGGCCTGCCGCTCGCGGTCGCCGAACTGCTCCTTGAACCAGCGCACCATCCAGTAGCCGCGGTAGATCTGCACCTCGCAGACGAAGCGGCCGGGCAACGCCGCCGGGATACGGCGGGACGAACGCGAATGGCTCGCGGTAACGCGGCGTGCAGACGTTGACCGTCGCCGTCGTGCCGTACGACAGCGCGCCGACGTGGGCGTCGATGCAGCCCGAGCCGAGCACCTCGCACGCCTTGTCGGCAGCGGCGGCGATCACCGGCAGGCCGCGCGCGAGGCCCGTCGCATTCGCCGCCTCGGCGCTCACTTCGCCGAGTACCGTCCCGGCCGGAAGCAGCTCGGGCAGCTGCTCCCGGCGCAGCGCGAGCGCCTGCCACTTCCAGTCGCCGGCGCTGGCCCAGGCGTGGCGCTTGAAGTCGAACGGCAGATAGCCGACCTGCGACTGCCACCGAGTCGACGAATCGGCCGGTGAGCTTCCAGTTGAGGAAGCCCGAGACGAGCAGCACCTTGTCGGCCCGGGCCCATATCGCCGGCTCGTTCTCGGCCCACCAGTTGACCTCGGCCTCGCGCTGGAAATAGCGCACCGTGCCGGCCGCACCGGCCGCGCGCAGCGCGACGCGCCAGAAAGCGTTCAGCGGCGGTACGCGTGTCGCCCGGCGCTGGTCGAGCCAGACGATCGCCGGCGCGAGCGCGTGTCCCTGGGCATCGATCGGCACGAGCGTGCCGCGCTGCGTCGTCACGGCGACGCCGCGAACGGCGCCGCGCAGCTCGGGCCGGTCGCGCCAGAGCTGCTGGCAGGCTTGCGCCGTCGCCGTCCAGAACGCGTCGCCGTCGTGCTCGAGCCAGCCCGGCTGCGCCGCGACATAGCCGTCGAGGGCGACCTGTGCCCTGGCGACGAGATCGCCGCTCGGATCGAAAAGCAACGCGCGAACGCTTTGCGTGCCGCAGTCAATCGCCAGCAGCAGCTCGTCGAGCACCGGGTTCAGCCGAAGGCAGCGATGGGCACTCGGAGATCATGCCCGAGCGGCGGTCGCACCAGCGATGAGGCGCAGCGCGGCTCGTTTCGCCGGCACCGTAGGGATCCGCTGCTAAGCTGAATGCATGCGCAGGTGAGTGACTCGTCGCAGACCTCAAGCCCCACGACGAAAAACCAAGGAGGTTGATCTTGCGAATCTACAACGTCGCCGGGTACGCGATCATTCTTGCCTACGTGCTGACCTGCATGTACTTCGCCCCGCCGGACCTCGGCCCATGGGCGGGCCTTGCGATCGGTGCGGCTTATTTCATCGCTTGCTGGTTCGTCGGCGGGCTGTATCTGTCATGTGTCGTTCACCTGGGAATCGCCCATCGCTCGCTCGACTACCAACCCTGGTTCGTCAAGACGATCATGGTCGTCAACAACATCTTCGGCGTCTACATCAACCCGATCACGTGGGTCAACCGGCACCGGCTTCACCACGCGTTTGCCGATCATCCCGGCGATCCCAACAAGCTCGCGTCGGACGGCTTCGTGCGAACGCTGTACCTCTGCCTGCGGCCCTACAAGACACATGCCAATCTGGCCAACGACGAGATCTTCAAGTCCTGCTCGTTTCGCGTGGTGGCCAGCCCGGCGTTCGCCGTCGCCGCCCAAGTGTTCAATTTCTGGCTGCTGTGGCTGGTGGTGCGCGACCTTCGTTTCGCGGCCGCGATCTGGCTCGTGTTCCGGGTCTTCGCACTGTGGATCAACATGATTCAGAACTACTGGACCCACGACCGGCGATTCGGCTACCGGCGCTACGCCGACGAGCGCGACAACGCGATGAACATCGGCGAGTGGTTACCGGTCACCGCGACCTTCAGCGCCTGTCTGCAAAACAACCATCACCATGCGCCCGGCCTCTTGCGGCTGAGTCACGCGGAATCCGAATACGACCTCGGCTTTGCCGCGGTCAAGGTGATGAAAGCGCTGGGACTGGTGCGCGCGACTGACCGGGGCGCCGAACTGCCCAAGGAGGTTCCGCTGACGGCCTTGAATTTCTAGGCGCTCAGGTCGCCTTCTTGCGCACGAACGGGTAGAGCGCCTGCCCCCAGAAGCCCGGCGGCAGCTTCTCGTTGTCGAGGCCATAGCTCTCCGGCCACTTGTCCTCGGGGTAGTAGTGAGTTCCGAAGATCCTGTCGATCCACGGAAAGTGGATCGCGAAGTTCTTGTCGATCGCCTCTTGCTGCGACGTGTGATGCCAGTGGTGGTATCGGGGAAAATCAGGAACGGCTCCAGCCACTTGATGCTCGGGCTGAAGTTGCAATGCGTCCATGTCGCATGGAGTGTGACGAAGAGCAGATAGGCCACGATGATGTTGTGCGGAAACACGAACATCATGGGAATGAGAATGAAGCCGCGCACCAGGAGGTCGTCCACCAGATGAGACCGTGATCCGGCGAGCCAGTCGAGCGCCTTGGAAGAGTGGTGAATGGCATGAAATCGCCACAGGAACGGTACGACGTGAAACGCCCGGTGGACGGCGTATTCGGCGACGTCCGCGACCAGAATGGCGAGAAAGAACTGCAGCAGCCAGGGCAGGCGACTCATCGCCTCCAGCAGGCTGGGAACTCCCAGGATCGTCGTGAGCTGCGTGGCCGGAAGCAGGATCAGGAAAGACGTGATCTGGATCGGCAGATGGGTGGACAAGAAGTAGCCCACGTCCAATAGCCATTCGTTTCTGAAGACGCTTTGCTCGGATAGGCCGGCCACAGCACTTCGAACGGCGAAAAGATGAGCGTCATGAGCAACAAGTCCAGCAGGAACCAGTCCAGGCCGATGGCCGGGCCGTCGTGCAGTGTTTCGTTGATCGGAACGCTGGCTCCGCCCAACAGGGTCGCGGCCAGAGCGAGCAACATCCCGGTCAAGCCCAGGATCTTTTTTCTTCGCAGCACCGCGGATGCGACTCCGAAAATGATCGCCCCGATGATCAGCGCCTGAATCAGCAGGCGCATGACGTGCATCGGGTAATAGGGCCGCAGCTCGGGAGAAGTCAGAAGTTGAGGGAAATGCAGGCACACGACCGCCCCGAAAGCGAGCACGCCCAGGAAGGCCGACAGAACGCCGCTCCACCAGCCGGTTCCGAATCCGGTGGGATCGTCGTCACCGAACGTCTCCTTGATCTTCTGTTCGAGCATGGAGGCTCCTGGTTACCGCGACGCGCGGCGCTCATCGGCTCGTTCGTCGTCAGGCGACGCGAACCACCTTCAGCATGTTGGTCCCGCCCGGATAGCCCATCGGCTCGCCACAGGTGATGCCGTAGGTATCGCCGGGCTTGAGCACGCCGGCGTCGACGAGCAGCTGCTCGGCGTGCTTGAGCGCCGTGTCGCGGTCGTCGAAGTTGGGCATCAGGAGCGGCGTGACGTTGCGGTAGATCGCCATCCGTCGCTGGCTCTTGATTTGCGAGGTCAGGCCGAAGATCGGCACGTGGATCTTTTGCCGGCTCATCCAGAGCGCGGTCGAGCCCGACTCGGTCAGCGCCAGGATCGCCTTGCAGCCGAGGTGGTAGGCGGTGAAGAGCGCCGCCATCGCGATCGACTGGTCGATCCGGCCGAAGGTCTTGTTGGTGAAGCCGGCGTCGAGCGAGATCTCCTCGGCGCTTTCGGCCTCGACGCAGATCGACGCCATCATCTCGACCGTCTCGACCGGATAGCGCCCGGCCGCGGTCTCGGCCGAGAGCATCACCGCATCGGTGCCGTCCAGGACGGCATTGGCGACGTCGCTGACCTCGGCACGCGTCGGCACCGGGTTGACGATCATCGACTCCATCATCTGGGTGGCGGTGATGACGACGCGGTCCATCTCGCGCGCCATCTTGATCATCCGCTTCTGCAGCGCCGGCACCGCCGCGTTACCGACCTCGACCGCGAGATCGCCGCGCGCGACCATGATCCCGTCGGACGCCTTCAGGATCGCCTCGAGCGCCGGGATCGCCTCGCTGCGCTCGATCTTTGCGATCAGCTGTGGCTTGTGCTTCCACTTCTCGCCGGCGACGTTGCCAAGCTGGCGCGCCATCTCCATGTCGGTCGCGCTCTTCGGAAAGCTGACCGCGAGGTACTCGCACTGGAACGACATCGCGACCTTGATGTCGTCCATGTCCTTGGCGGTCAGCGCCGGCGCGGTCAGGCCGCCGCCGGCCTTGTTGATGCCCTTGTTGTTCGACAGCTCGCCGCCGACGACGACCGTCGTGTGCACTTCCTCGCCGCGCACCGCGTCGACCACCAGGCGCAGCAGGCCGTCGTTCAGCAGCAGGGTGTCGCCGGGACGGACGTCGCGCGGCAGCTCCTTGTAGTCGAGGCCGACGCGGTCGCTCGTGCCGAGCTCGCTCCAGGCGGCGTCGAGGACGAGCGGCGTGCCGGCGATCAGCATCGTCTTGCCGCCCTCGATCTTGCCGACGCGAATCTTCGGGCCCTGCAGGTCGGCCATGATCGCGACCTCCTTGCCAACCTTCTTCGCGACCTCGCGGATCTGTGCCGCGCGGTCGATGTGGTCCTGCGCCGTGCCATGCGAGAAGTTGAGGCGCATGACGTCGACACCGGCGCGGATCATCCGCTCGAGCACCTCGGGCGTGCTCGATGCGGGGCCGAGGGTGGCGACGATCTTGGTGGCACGGGGAACGTTGGAATCGGTCATTGTGTTTGGCGCGCGCGGCGCTCGAGGATCTCGATCGCCGGCAGGGTCTTGCCCTCGAGCACCTCGAGGAACGCGCCGCCGCCGGTCGAGATGTAGTCGATCTCGTTCTCGATCTCGTACTTGGCGATCGCCGCGAGCGTGTCGCCGCCGCCGGCGAGGCTGAACGCCGGCGACGCGGCGATCGCGCGCGCGATGGCCTCGGTGCCGCGGCCGAAGGCTTCGAACTCGAACACGCCGACCGGGCCGTTCCAGACGATCGTTCCGGCGTTCGCAAGGATGGCGGCGAGCGCGTCCGCGCTCTCGGGACCGATGTCGAGGATCAGGTCGTCGGCGCCGACGTCTTCGACCCGCTTCGTCGTCGCCGCCGCGTTGGGCTTGAACTCGCGCGCGGTGACGACGTCCGTCGGCAGCGGCACGTCGGCGCCGCGCGCGCGCATCGCCGCGATCACGGCGCGAGCCTCGTCGACCAGCGTCGGCTCGGCCAGGCTCTTGCCGATCGGCAGGCCTTCGGCGAGGAGGAAGGTATTGGCGATGCCGCCGCCGACGATCAGCCGGTCGACGTTTTGCGCCAGGCTCTGCAGGACGAGCAGCTTGGTCGAGACCTTGCTGCCGGCGACGATCGCGACCAGCGGCCGCCTCGGATTCGCCAGGGCTCGGGTGATCGCGTCGATCTCGGCCGCGAGCAGCGGCCCGGCGCAGGCAACCGGCGCGAATTCGGCGATGCCGTAGGTCGAGGCCTCGGCGCGATGCGCGGTGCCGAAGGCGTCGTTGACGAAGATGTCGCAGAGGGCGGCCATCTTCTTCGCCAGCGCGGGGTCGTTCTTCTTCTCGCCGCGGTTGAGGCGGCAGTTCTCGAGCAGGACGACCTCGCCGCCGCGTACGGCCACGCCGTCGATCCAGTCGCGCGCGAGCGGCACCGCGCGACCGAGCAGCTCGCCCATGTGCGCGGCGACCGGCGCGAGCGAGTCTTCCGGCCGCGGCTCGCCTTCCTTGGGCCGGCCGAGGTGCGAAGTGACCATCACCGCCGCGCCGGCGGCGAGCGCCGTCTCGATCACCGGCAGCGAGGCACGGATGCGCGTGTCTTCGGTGATCCGCCCGGCGTCGTCCTGTGGCACGTTCAGGTCGGCACGAATGAAGACCCGACGGTCCGCGACTTTGCCGGCGGCAACGAGATCGGCGAAGCGGAGTACGTTCATTCAGCGGGCAGAAGGCCGCGCATTTTACGTTTGCTCCTAGCGCATGCACCGGCATTTGCCCACGCATGCGCTGGCTTTTGCCCGAACACGCGCCGGCTTTTTCACCCCGAACGCCGGCGCCGCACGTTTCACCGCTGCAGGCCTTCGCACTCCGCGCGGGCGCCGTCGGAGACCGTGCCATGCCCGCTCGCTTCAACCTTCGCCTCGTTCGCCGCTCGCGCGGTCTCGTCGTCATTGCCGCCGCCGCGCTCGTGGCTTCGGCGCTCGCCCAGTCGCCGCCGCCGGTCTCGATCGCGCCGCCGGCCTGGCGTGCGCCGGTGCTGCAGGTCACGGGCGCCGAGCAGCCGGTGCGGCTGACTTCGCTCAAGGTCGAGGTCGAGGTCGCCGCCGGCGTCGCCGAAACGCGCGTGCAGATGGTCCTCCTCAACCCGAACTCGCGCGCCCTCGAAGGCAAGCTCCAGTTCCCGCTCGCCGCCGGCCAGATCGTGAGCGGCTTCGCGCTCGACGTCGACGGCCGCTGCGCGCCGCCGTGCCGGTCGAGAAGGCGCACGCGCAGCAAGTGTTCGAGGACATCGCCCGGCGCCGCGTCGACCCCGGGCTGCTGCAGACGACGGTCGGCAACAACTACGAGCTGCGCGTCTATCCGCTGATGCCGGGACGGACGCGGACGGTCGAGCTGCGCATCGTCGAGCCCACCGGCGCACGCCTGCAGGTGCCGCTGGGCTACGCCGAGCGCGTCGCCAACGTTGAGCTGACGCTGCGCGTTCCCGGCGCGACGAGTTCGCCCGAGTTGAGCGGTGCGCAGGCGCTCGGCCTGCGCTTCGAGCGCGAAACGGCCGGTGGCTTCGTCGCCCGCCTGCGAAGAGCGACATCGTGCTGCCGAGCGATCCGCTCGTCGTCCGCTTGCCGACGAGCGCCGGCAGCGGTCGTTGCCGCCGCCACCGAGGAGCGCGATGGGCAGAGTTATTTCACGCTCGAGCTGCCGGTGAGCCAACGGACCGCTCCGCGCGCGCTACCGCATCGCGTGCAGATCGTCTGGGACGCTTCGGGATCGGGCGCGAGCCGCAAGATCGACCGCGAGTTGGCGCTGCTCGACGCCTACTTCGCGGCGGCGCGCGACACCAGCGTCAACCTGGTCCGCGTCGCCGACACGGCCGCCGCGCCGCTGCGCTTCGAGATCCGCGGCGGCGACTGGAGCACGCTTGCGCCACGCCCTCGAGAGCACGGTGTACGACGGCGCCAGCAACCTCGGCGCGGTCACGCACGACGGCGTCTCGGCCGAAGCGCTCTGGTTCAGTGACGGCCTGGCGACCTACGGCGCGCCGTGGCGCCTCGCCTTTCCGGTGCCAGTGTTTGCGATCAACAGCGCCGCGAGCAGCGATCCGGCGGCGCTGCAGGCGCTCGCCGATGCGAGCGGCGGGCGCAGCATCGACCTTGCCAACGTGCCGCGCGAAGCCGCGCTCAACGCGCTGCTGCGCCGCGGCAGCTCGGTCGCGGAGGTCGCCGCGCTCGGCGCCGCGGAGCTGGTCGTGCAATCGCAGAGCGCGGCATCGGGCCGGCTCGTCGTCGCAGGTGTCATGACGGCGCCGAGCGCCGAGATCACGATCCGGATGCGCGACGCGTCAGGCGCGCTGACGACGCGCACCGTCGTCGTCCACGCTGGCCGCAACCCGTCACGGCTGGCGGCGCTGCAGTGGGCGCGCCTGACCCTGGCGTCGCTCGAAGGCGAGGCGCGCACGAACAAGGTTCGGATCCGCGAGCTCGGCAAGCGCTTCGGCCTGGCGACGCACGAGACCTCGCTGATCGTTCTCGAGCAGGTCGAGGACTACGTCCGCAACCAGATCGAGCCGCCGGCCGAGCTGCGCGCCGCCTACGACCGCATCGCCGCCGGCACGAGCCAGCGGCGCTTGGAGAGCGATGCGGCGCGCCTGGCGCAGGTCGCGCGCCGCTTCGAGCAGCGCGTCAGCTGGTGGAACCGCGACTTCCCGAAGGGCGACCGGCCGGCACCCCTGCAGATCGCAAAATCGGAGGCGCAGAGCGCGGTCGGCGCGCTGTCCACGCCGACCGAGGCTTCGGCGCGACGCGAGCGCTCCGACACGCTGCGCGAAGCCGCCAAGGACGACGTGCGCCAGATCCCGCGCAACGCCGCCGCACCGGCGCCCGCGACCACGCCGTCCGGATTCGCGGCGCAGGCCGAGAGCGATGCGCTGGCACGCGCCAAGAAGGTCGGTCGCGGAGACGCCGACCAGGCCGACACGACGATCGCCATTGCGATCACGCCGGCGGTCCACGCGAGCGCGTCGTTGAAACGGATGCAGGCGGCACGAGCCGACGAATGGACGCGCGTCTACCTCGACGAGCGCCGCGCCAACGAGACGAGCGTCGGCTTCTTCCTCGAAGCGGCCGAGTTCTTCCTGGCCAAGGGCGATCGCGCGAACCGGGCGCAGGGCCTGCGCGCGCTCTCCAACCTGGCCGAGATGGCCTTGCAGAACCGCCAGGTGCTGCGCCTGCTCGCCTATCGCCTGCAGCAGGCCGGCGAGATCGAAGCGGCCCTGCCGATCTTCGAGCGCGTCCTCGAGCTGGCGCCGAACGAGCCGCAGTCGCACCGCGACCTCGGCCTCGCGCTGGCCGAAGCCGGCCAAGCGCAGGCTGCGGTCGATCGCCTGTACGAGGTCGTCAGCGGCGCCTGGGATCCGCGCTTCGCCGACATCGACCTGATCGCGCTCACCGAGCTGAACGGCGTCGTCGACAAGGCGCGCCGCGACGGCAAGGCGATCGACGTCTCGCGCATCGATGCGCGGTTGCTCAGGAACCTGCCGCTCGACCTGCGCGTCGTCCTCGCCTGGGACGCCGACAACACCGACGTCGACCTGCACGTGATCGACCCGAACGGCGAGGAAGTCTTCTTCGGCCACAACGCCTCGTACCAGGGCGGCGCGATCACGCGTGACGCGACCGGCGGCTACGGCCCCGAGGAGTTCGCGCTCAGGCTCGCCAAGCCGGGCAAGTACCGCGTCGAGGCCAACTTCTTCGGCCATCGCCAGCAGGTGCTGACGAGCGGCACCGGCCTGATGGTGTGGCTGTCGAGCGGCTTCGGTACGGCGGCGCAGCGGGACCTGCGGACGACGATCCGGGTCAAGAGCGAGCGCGGCGAGCGCGTCGTCGTCGGCGAGTTCGAAGTCGGCGCGGGCAAGTCGCTGGCGCTGCGCTGAGGCGCGCCGCGCCGCGCCGACTAACGGGCTTCGGTCGCGCCCTTGGCCTGCGCCGCGAGCTGCGGCGCGACCGGCTCGATCTTGTTCTCGCGCATGTAGTCGTTCATGTCGCGCCAGCCGGCGAAGACGGCGGCGCGATCGGCCTTCTTGTAGATCGCGAAGCAGTCCTCGATGGCGCGGCCGGCGTGGCGGCAGGCCGAGCCGATCGCCTTGCCGTCGGCGTCGCGCGCGGCGGCGATCTTCTCGGGCGACTCGATGCCGAGCATGTCGCAGCCGGCGAGCAGCGCGGCCGGCGCGGCGAGAACGAGGGCGATGACGGTTCGGCGCATGGCGGACAGCGGGAGTGACGTCCGCTATTTCGGCGGCGCCGGCGGGAAATTGAGGGCCGCTGGCGCCTCGCCCGGAGCCGCGGCCGCCGCGCCCGGCGCGAACGCCGCTCCCGGGGCGGCGTCCAGCCGCGCAGCAAGGCGTCGGCGGCCATGCGCCGGCCGCCGGCGCGCTGCAGCTCGGTCAGCGCGAGGCCGACCTTCGCCGCAGGCGACGGTCACGGCACCGCCGTCGAGCGCGACGATCGTTCCGGGCTGGCCGCCGCCCGGCACGACGACGCCGCGCCAGCAGGTGATCGTCTCGCCGCCGAGGACGCTGCGCGCGCCCGGCGCCGGATCGAAGGCGCGCAGGCGACGCTCGATCGTCGCCGCCGGCTCGCGCCAGTCGATCGTCGCCTCGGCCTTCGTGATCTTGTGGGCGTAGCTGACGCCGACCTCGGGTTGCGGCCGGCCGACGAGCGGACCGTTGGCGAGCGCACCGAGCGCACGAACGACGAGTTCGCCGCCGAGCGCCGCGAGCTCCGTCTGCAGCGCGCCGGCCGTGTGATCCGGCGCGATCGCGACGGTCTCGGCGAGCAGCATCGCGCCGGTGTCGAGGCCGGCGTCCATCTGCATGATGGTGACGCCGGTGATGTCGTCGCCGGCTTCGATCGCGCGCTGGATCGGCGCCGCGCCGCGCCAGCGCGGCAGGAGCGAGGCGTGGACGTTGAGGCAGCCGTGACGCGGCAGCGCGAGCAGCCACGGCGGCAGGATCAGGCCGTAGGCGGCGACGACGATCACCTCGGGCGCGGCGGCGCGCAGCAGCGCCTCGGCGGCGCCGGCGTCGTCGGCGAACTTGCCGTCGAGGCGCAGGCCGCGCGGCTGCGCGACCGCGATCCCGTGCTCGAGCGCGAACGCCTTCACCGGCGACGCCAGCACCTTCATGCCGCGCCCGGCTGGGCCGATCGGGCTGCGTCAGGACGAGCGCGATCTCGAACCCGGCCGCGTGCAGGCGCGCCAGGGCGACGCGCGCGAAATCGGGAGTGCCGGCAAAAGCGAGTCGCATGCCTCGCCTCGGCGCTGCGGGGCTAGGCCCGGGCCTCGTCGCGCGTCTTCTTCAGCATCCGCGTCTTGATGCGCGTGCGCTTGAGCGGGCTGAGGTATTCGACGAAGACCTTGCCGAGCAGATGATCCATCTCGTGCTGAACGGCGATCGAGAGCAGCCCCTCGGCTTCGAACTCGCGCGCCTCGCCCGAGCGATCGAGCGCGCGGACGCGAACGCGCGCGTGGCGCGGCACCTTGTCGTAGATCTCGGGCACCGACAGGCAGCCTTCGTCGACCAGCGTCATCTCCTCGCTCGTCTCGATCAGCTCCGGGTTGATGAGCACGCACGGATCGTCGTGCGCATCCGAGGTGTCGATGACGATGACGCGCTCGTGGACATCGACCTGCGTCGCCGCCAGGCCGACGCCTTCGGCCTCGTACATCGTCTCGAGCATGTCGTCGACGAGACGGCGGATGCGCTCGTCGACGACACCGACCGGTCGAGCGACCTTGTGCAGGCGCGGATCGGGGTAGCGAAGGATGTCCAACTTGCTCATTTGTGACGAATCGATTCAGCGCGCGGTCAATGTGGATGTCGCGCAACGAAAAGAGGTGAGAAAGGTCTCACGCATGCAACCCGAAGGGGCGCACTTTCGTTGCGATATCAATGCTTTATGGGCAGAATCTGCGAAACCAAGTGAGATTTTCGCCGAACCGCGGGCGGCCTTCGAAAGCCGTTGCGGAAGACCTTTCGGATCAGGCGCGCGTGCGCTGCGGTTCGCTCCTCGAGACTTCCTGCATGAGCCGACGAATTCTCCCTGCTCCCACCGCCTTCCGGCAACTCGCCGTCCTCGCATCCGGCTCGCTGCTCGCCGCGGCCACGTTCGCCGCCGAGCCCAACTTCCGATCACGCCGCAGCAGCGCGCCACGGCGCAGAAAACCGCCGACGCCGGCGTGCCGCTGAGCGAGGTCCTGCCGACCGCGCCCGACGTCTACACCGTCAAGACGCGCGACACGCTCTGGGACATCTCGAAGATGTACCTGAAGAGCCCCTGGCGCTGGCCCGAGCTCTGGGGAATGAACCTCGAGCAGGTGAGAAACCCGCACCTGATCTTCCCGGGCCAGGTGCTGTTCCTCGACAAGTCGAACGGCCGCGCGCGCCTGCGCATGGGCGCGCCCGTCGGCGGCGCCGGCGACGCCGGCCTCTCGCCGCGGGTTCGCTCGAAGGACATCGCCATCGACGGCATCGCCTCGATCCCGTTCAACCTGATCGAGCCGTTTCTGAGCGAAGCGGTGATCTTCGACAGCGACGAGCTGGCCGCCGCGCCGCGCATCGTCGCCACGCAGGAGGATCGGGTGCTGCTCTCGCGCGGCGACACCGCCTACGTCCGCGGCGACATCGGCCCCGAGCGCGAATACCGGATCTTCCGCGAGCCTCGTCCGCTGCGCGACCCGACGACCAAGGAAATCCTCGGCTACGAGGCGACCTACGTCGGCGCCTCCGAGTACACGGTCCAGGGCGAGACGCGCACCAACGCGCAAGGCAAGGTCGAGATCATCCCGGCGACCTTCACCGTCACCAGCATCCGCAAGGAAGCCGGCGTCGGCGACCGCCTGTCGCCGGTGCAGGCGCGCGAGTACACCAACTACGCGCCGCATCCGCCGGCGGCGCCGATCTCGGGCCAGATCGTCTCGCTCTACGGCGACGCGCTGACCGCCGGCCAAAACCAGATCGTCGCGCTCAACCGCGGCGCGGTCGACGGCATCGAGCGCGGCCATGTGCTGGCACTGTTCCGCGACGGCAAGGTCGTCAACGATCCGACCGAGAAGCGCAAGGTCCAGATCAAGCTGCCCGACGAGCGCCACGGCGTGCTGTTCGTGTTCCGCGTCTTCAGCCGGATGTCGTACGCGCTCATCCTCTCGGTGAAAGAGCCGGTCTCGCCCGGCGACCGCTTCACCCAGCCGTAGACTCGCCCCCGGCGACCGGCGCGTTCGCTTGCCGGCGCCAGGCGAAGCTTCTCGCCGGCAAGCGCCCGCTCCTTCCGGGCGCGGCGTCGGCGCCCGCACATGATCGATCGCGACGAGTTCTCGGCGTGGCTGCGCCTGCTTGAGACGCCCGGCGTCGGCCGCGAGTCGGCGCGCGCGCTGCTCGGCCGTTTCGGCTCGGCCGAGGCGGCGATCGGTGCCTCGACCCAGGCGCGAAAGGAAGTCGTCGCTCCCGACCATCGCCGCGGCGCTCGCGCGCGTGCCGGACGAGCTCGAGACGCGTCTGGCGGCGGGCTGGCAATGGCTGACGAGCGACGGCGACGAGCCGCGCGACGCCATCGTCATCGGCGATCCGCGCTATCCCGCGGCCCTCCTCGACAGCGCCGATCCGCCGCTGCTGCTCTATGCGCGCGGCCGCAGCGAACTGCTGCAAGCGCCGGCGGTCGCGGTGGTCGGCAGCCGCAACCCGACGCCGCAAGGGCTCGAAAACGCGCGCGCCTTCGCCGCGCATCTGAGCCAGGCCGGCTGGGTCGTCGTCTCGGGCCTGGCGCTCGGCGTCGACGCCGCGGCGCACGAGGGCGCGCTCGCCGGCGGCGCCGGCACGATCGCGGTCGTCGGCACGGGGCTCGACATCGTCTATCCGGCGCGCCACCGCGCCCTCACGCGGCGGATCGCCGCCGAAGGGCTCGTCGTCAGCGAGTTCGCGATCGGCACGCCGGCGCTGCCGGAGAATTTCCCGATCAGGAACCGCATCATTGCCGGCCTGGCGCGCGGCACGCTCGTGGTCGAGGCCGCGGTCCAGTCGGGCTCGCTCATCACCGCGCGCCTGGCCGCCGAGGCCGGCCGCGAGGTGTTCGCGATCCCGGGCTCGATCCACTCGCCGACGGCACGCGGCTGCCATGCCCTGATCAAGCAGGGCGCGAAACTGGTCGACAGCGCCGCCGACATCCTCGACGAGCTGCCGCCTTCGCCGGACGCCGCCGCGCGCGACGACGCGAACCTCGTCGCGGACGTCAGGTGGCCGCCCCGGCAGGTAAAGATCCTTTGCTCGACGCGCTCGGCTTCGACCCGATCGGCCTCGACGAGCTCATCGCCCGCACCGGACAGAGCGCCGCCGAGCTCTCGGCCCGGCTCCTCGACCTCGAGCTCGCCGGGCGCGTCGCCCGGCTGCCCGGGCAGCGGTTCCAGCGCGTCGAACGCGCCTGAGGCGAGCCGGCGCCGCCGACGCCGGCGCGCTGCCGTTCATCCCACGCTCGGACATCGGAACAAGGCGCTGCGGTATAGTCTTTTTCATGTTCGACGTGCTCGTGTACCTCTACGAGAACTACTGGCGGCCGGACGCGTGTCCTGGACACGAGCAGCTGACCCGAAAGCTCACCTCGGTCGGCTTCGAATCCGAAGAGATCGCCGACGCCCTGACGTGGCTCGACGGCGTCGCCGCCGTCGCCCAGGCGAAGGTCGGTGAGCAGCACGCCGAAAGCATCCGCGTCTACGCGCCGGCCGAGCAGGAGCATCTCGGCGAGCAGTCGATCGGCTTCATTGCCTTCCTCGAATCGGCCGGCGTGCTGCCGCCGCCGATGCGCGAGATGGTGATCGACCGGGCGAGCGCGATCCCGGGTGGCCCGCTCGACCTCGAGGACCTGAAGATCATCGTCCTGATGGTCTTCTGGAGCCTGGGCGAAGAGCCCGACGCGCTGATCCTCGACGAGCTCTTCGTCGACGAGGCGGACCGGCTCATTCACTGAGGTTCGCGGCCGCCGGCCTGCGGTCCTTAGGGACGTTCCGTCCCTCAACTTGCTGTCCGTGAAGTGGACAGTCGATCCCACTTTCACCCGAGCGAGTTGACGGACCGAAGATTCCTCGAACGAGCGAGCTGAAACCGGACAGAGTGTTCGTTTTCAGCTAGTTCAGGAGCCGGCGACGGATCGCCGTCGAGCTTGGCCATCGCGCTGCGCGTCGCGCGCACGGTGAGCGCCTCTTCCTGCGCCGGAACGAGCAGCCCGGCCTGCAGGAACGCCGCCAGGCGATGCTGCTGGAACAGGACGCCGCGGCCCTGCGGCGAGACGAACAAGGTCAGCTGGCGGCGCATGCCCTGCCAGGCGAGCTGCATCGCCTCGTTGCGGTTGCGGTAGTCGAGCATGTACCAGCTGCCGACTTGCAGCTCGCGCGCCCAGGCGAGCATCGCCGGCGTCGGCATCGAGCCGCCTTCGCCGACGACCTCGAGCTCGGAGCTCTCGTGGCCGGAAAGATCCATCACGAGCGACTCGTCGATGTCGACGTCCTCGGCTTCGGGCAAAAGCTCCTCGAGGGTTTCGAGGCGGCCCATCAGTTCCTCGAGGCGCTCGTGCGAGATGGCCGCCGCCTTGGCGGTGAACGCCGCGGCAAGCGAGTTGTTGAGGCGCTGGATGTGCTCGTCCTGCTTCGGCACCGGAATGCCGGCGTCGTCCATGCCGTCGCGCAGCGTCTTCAGGAGCGGCGGCAGGCGGCGGATGACCTCGGCGCGCTCGGCGCGCGAGACCTTGGCGCTCGCTGACCAGATCAGGTCGGCGGCGGCGCGCTTCATGTCCTTGGTGGCGTCGCCGTTGCTCGACTTGACGGCGGTGGTGGCGAGCACGTCGGCCCAGACCTGGAACAGGAACTCGCGCACGCCTTCCTGCACCGGCACGTCGTTGAGCATCTTTCGCAGCTCGATCGTGTACTGGATCGCCATCGTCTCGCGCTGCTCGACCTGGGCCGCGAGCGAGACGCCCTTCTTCGAGGCCTCGTTCTCGTTCCTGAAGTAGTGCTCGAGGAATTTCTCGAACTCGGTGAGCACGGTCTGGAAGACGCGTCGGCCGGTGTCGGGATACGCCTCGACGACCTGGACGACGCGCTTGATCTCCTTCTCGAGGATGTCGCCGACGGCGCGACTCGACGAGTCGAAGCCCATCACGCACGAGCCCATGCGGTCGATCAGTCGCCGCGCCGGATGCTCGACGGTGGCGAAGAAATCGGGCTCGGAGACGGCGACGCGCAGCACCGGCATCTGCAGGCGCGCGAACCAGACGCGAACGCTGGCCGGAATCGCGTCTTCCATCAGGATGCTCTGGAACAGCAGGGCGACGATCTCGATCGTCGCCCGCTCGACCGGCGACGAGGCCGCCTGCTTGAGCGCCTGCTTTCTCTGGTGCAGCTCCTCGAGCAGCGCCGGCGTGCCTACCGCGGCGCGCGCGCCCTCGGAGCCCGAGGCACCGGCGAGCCGGCGCGCGACACCTTCCTGGGCTTCGGCGATGGCCGCGTTCAGGCGCGGCGACGGCGGCGCCGGCGCGTGCGAGGTGTCGGCGAAGTCGGGCAGCTGGCGGCCGACCAGGCGGTTCAGCCGGCCGAGCACCGCCTCGGCCTGGTCGGTGCCGCGCGCCAGGCCCGCGGCGCGGGTCATCAGCCGCGTCTCATCCCCGACTTCGCTTGCTGCGCCGCTCTGGCTCCGCGCCGCGGCATGGAATTCGGAGGGGCCGGCCGGCGTCATTCCGGTCGGCGTGCCGAAGCCGCCGACGCCGCCGCTCACCGCAGGCCGCGAATTGCCGTGGTTCGAGCGCCGGATGAAAGGTCGCAGGTCGACCTCGGGCAGGACGTGGCGCTGCAGCAGGAATCGGTTGGTCTCGTGGTACGCCTCTTCGGCGAAGAGCGAAAGCTCCTCGTGGATCACCGACTGCAGCAGCCGCCAGGCGTCGAAGCTGAGCGGCGCTGACAGCCACGAGCTGGTGACGATCCGCGCCAGCACGTGCGGCCGCAGGATGTCGTTGGCGTCGAGCTCGTCGCGGCTCTCGAGCATGTTCATGCGCGAGCGCAGGTCGGTGAACTCCCACGAGGCGCGGTCCATCATCGCCAGCGCCAGGCGCGAGCTCAGGATCTCGTGCTCGATAGTGTCGTCGTCGACCAGGCTCAGCTTGTTGTTCGCCGAGGCGCCGTGGACCGGCAGCTCGCCGAGCCGCGTCTGCGAGACGGTGCCGGTCTTGAGCGCGGCGCGCAGCAGCGTCGCCATGCTGTCCTGCCAGATCGCGAAGGCGCCTTGCAGTACCGGCACCAGCTCGCGGCGCTTGAGCGCCACCGCCGGCTCGGCGACCGAGGCGGCGAGAAGGCGCGCGCCCTGATCGATCGCCTGCACGACGACCGGCATTCCTCCCAGCAGCCGCTCCGCATATGACCGCCTCGCCTGCTGAGCCAATGCCGTCGGGTTGGCGGGGGTGGGCATGGGGGCTTGGGGGTGTCGGATCGTCCTGAGAAAGTCGCGTTCGACTCTACACCACCGCCCCCGCATTCGGGTCGTTGGGATCGTGCTCCTTGCCCTGCGACTTGATGAGGTCTTCACGCTTGACGCCCAGCCACATGGCGATCGCCGCGGCGACGAAGACCGACGAATAGATTCCGAACAGGATTCCGATCGTCAGCGCGATGGCGAAGTAGTGCAGGGTCTGGCCGCCGAAGATCAGCATCGACAGCACCATCATCTGGGTCGAGCCGTGGGTGATGATGGTGCGGCTGATGGTGCTGGTGATGGCGTGGTCGATCACCTCGTGGGTGTTGAGCTTGCGAAAGCGCCGGAAGGTCTCGCGGATCCGGTCGAAGATGACCACCGACTCGTTGACCGAATAGCCCAGCACGGCCAGCACCGCCGCCAGCACCGAGAGCGAGAACTCCCACTGGAAGAAGGCGAAAAAGCCCAGGATGATGACGACGTCGTGCAGGTTGGCGATGATCGCCGCGACCGAGAACTTCCACTCGAAGCGGAAGGCGAGGTAGATCATGATGCCGATGACGACGAAGGCGAGCGCCTTGGCGCCGTCCTCGGCCAGCTCCTTGCCGACCTGCGGGCCGACGAACTCGCTGCGCGAGAGGCGCACCGGCTCGACGTCGCCGGCGACGCACGCCTGACGCGATGCCGACTGGCCCTGCTCGGCCGCGCCTTCGCGCGCGGCGATCGTTCCCCCTTCGGCCTTGCACAGCTGGCCGAAGACGCGGCTGACGAGGTCTTCCTTCTTGATGTCGCCGCGCAGCGGCACCCGGATCAGGACGTCGCGCGAGCTGCCGAAGTTCTGCACCAGCACGTCGCCCAGGCCGAGGCCCTCGACCGCGCTGCGCACCTTGGCGACGTCGGCCGGCTGGGCGTACTGGGTCTCGATCACCGTGCCGCCGGTGAACTCGATCGAGAAGTGCAGGCCGCGCGTGGCGAGGAAGAAGACCGCGGCCAGGAACGTCAGCAGCGAGATGATGTTGAACACCAGCGCATGCCGCATGAACGGGATGTCGCGGCGGATGCGGAAGAACTCCATCGTGGTCTGCGTCTCGTGGTCGAAGAGGGGCGAGCGTCAGCTCTTTGCCGGAGCGCTCGCGGCGGCCGGCTTCCAGACCTGGCCGATCGAGACTTCCTTCAGGCGCTTCTGCCGGCCGTACCAGAAGTTGACCAGGCCGCGCGAGAACATCACCGCCGAGAACATCGAGGTGATGATGCCCAGGCAGTGGACGATCGCGAAGGCGCGGATCGGCCCCGAGCCGAAGGCGAGCAGCGCCAGGCCGGCGATCAGCGTCGTCACGTTCGAGTCGAGGATGGTCGCGAACGCGCGCTCGTAGCCGGTGTTGATCGCCGCCTGCGGCGACGCGCCGCCGCGCAGCTCCTCGCGGATGCGCTCGTTGATGAGCACGTTGGCGTCGATCGCCATGCCGAGCGTGAGCGCGATGGCGGCGATGCCGGGCAGGGTCAGCGTCGCCTGCAGCATCGACAGCACGGCGATCAGGAGCAGCAGGTTGAGCGCCAGCGAAAGCGTCGAGATGACGCCGAACAGCCGGTAGTACAGGCACATGAAGATTGCGATCGCCGAGAAGCCGTAGATCACGCTCTGGAAGCCCTTGGCGATGTTCTCGGCGCCCAGGCTCGGGCCGATCGTCCGCTCCTCGATGATCTCCATCGGCGCGGCGAGCGAGCCGGCGCGCAGCAGCAGCGCGGTGTCGTTGGCCTCGGCGGTGTTCATCCGGCCCGAGATCTGGAACCGGTTGCCGAGCTCGCCGCGGATCACCGGCGCGGTCACGACCTCGCCCTTGCCCTTCTCGAACAGCAGGATCGCCATCCGCTTGCCGATGTTCTCGCGCGAGACGTCGCGCATGATCCGCGCGCCGCGGGCGTCGACCGTGAGGTGGACCGCCGGCTCCTGGCTCTGGCCGTCGAAGCCGGGCTGGGCGTCGGTCAGGTTCTCGCCCGTGAGCAGCACCTGGCGCTTGACGACCAGCGGGATGCCGCCGCGCTCGGTATAGCGCTCCGAGCCGAACGGCACCGGGCCGGCGCCGCTCATCGCCAGGCGCGCCTCGCTGCTCTCGTCGACCAGGCGCATCTCGAGCGTCGCCGTGCGGCCGATGATGTCCTTGGCCTTGGCGGTATCCTGCACGCCCGGCAGCTGGACGACGACGCGGTCGGCGCCCTGCTGCTGGATCACCGGCTCGGCGACGCCGAGCTCGTTGACGCGGTTGTGCAGCGTCGTGATGTTCTGCGTGATCGCCGCACCCTGCACGCGCTTGGCCGAGTCGGGCTTGAGGTTGCCGGTGAGCTTGAAGTCGGCGCCGTCGAGGCTTTCCTGCCAGCCGAAGTCGGTCAGCTGGTCGGCGAGGATCGCCTGCGCCTTGGCCAGCGTGTCGTGGTCGCGGAAGCGGACGACGATGCCGTCGCCGTCGCGGCTGATGCCGGTGTGGCGGATGTCCTTGTCGCGCAGCAGCGTGCGCACGTCGCCGGCGGTCGAGTCGGCCTTCTTGGTAAGCGCCGCCTTCATGTCGACCTGCATCAGGAAGTGGACGCCGCCGCGCAGGTCGAGGCCCGAGGTACATCGGCAGCGCGTGCAGCGCGGTCAGCCACTTGGGCGAGCGCGACAGCAGGTTGAGGGCGACGATGTAGGTCGGGTCGCTCGGGTCGGGGTTGAGTGCGGCGCCGATCGCGTCCTTGGCCTTTCGCTGCGCGTCGAGGTCGGTGAGGCGCGCCTTCACCGAATTGCCGTTGTACTGGACGAAGTCGGGCTTGATGCCGGCCTTGGCCAGGATGTCCTCGATCCGCGGCGCCAGCGACGGGTCGAGCTTGACGGTGACCTTGCCGCTCGACACCTGAACCGCCGGCGCCTCGCCGAAGAGGTTCGGCAGCGTGTAGACCAGGCCGACGACGAGCGCGATCGCCATGATCGCGTACTTCCAGAGCGGATAGCGGTTCACGGCCGACCTCCCCGTAGGCGAGCCCCCGCGCGGACGGTCACTTGACCGTGCCCTTGGGCATCACCTGGACGACGGCCGAGCGCTGGACCTGGATCTCGACGCCGTTGGCGACCTCGACGCCGACGAAGGTGTCGCCCATCTTCGAGACCTTGCCGAGAACGCCCCCCGAGGTGACGACCTCGTCGCCCTTGGCGAGCGCGTCGATCATCGCCTTGTGCTCCTTCTGGCGCTTCATCTGCGGCCGGATCATGACGAAATAGAGCACCACGAACATGAGCACCAGTGGCAGCATGCCGCCGAGGCCGCCCAGGGCGCCGAACGGACCGTCGGCCGCGCCGGTGGCCGCCGGGGCGGCCTGCGCGAAAGCTTCGGAAATGAACACGGTGTGGATTCCTCTCACGGCGCGGCGGCAGGGCGCCGGCCAAAACCCGCGAATTGTAAGACCCGAGGCGGGTCAGACTCCAGGCGCCACCGCGGCCGCACGAGGCGGCGCCGGCACCGTCGCCGGACGGCCGACGGGCGCGCCGACCAGACGCAGGACGGTGATCTCGGACGGCGCGCCGATGCGCTTCGGCGGGCCCCAGTAGCCGGTGCCGCGGCTGGTGTAGACCCACATCCGGCGCCAGCGGTGCAGCCCGGCGGTGAACGGCTGCTGCAGGCGGACGAGGAAGTTCCAGGGCAGGAACTGGCCGCCGTGGGTGTGGCCGCTGAGCTGGAGGTCGAAGCCCGCGGCCTCGGCCGCGGCGGCGCTGCGCGGCTGGTGCGCGAGCAGGATTCGCAGCGCCGCGCCGGCGGGCTGCCGGCGAGCGCGGCGCGCGGGTCGCTGGCCTGGTCGCGGTCGAAGTGGCCGGCGCTGAAATCGGTGACGCCGGCGACGACCAGCGGCGCGTCGCCGCGCCGGACGACGACGTGCTCGTTCATCAGCACGGCCACGCCGAGCCGGCGCAGCTCGTCCACCCACGCGTCGGCGCCCGAGTAGTACTCGTGGTTGCCGGTGACGAAGAAGCTACCTTCCCTGGCGCGCAGGTCGGCGAGCGGCGCGACGTGCTCGGCGAGATCGCGCACCGAGCCGTCGACCAGGTCGCCGGTGATGGCGACGACGTCGACCTCGAGGCGGTTGACGGCGTCGACGATCGCCTCGACGTACGGCCGCTTGATCGTCGGCCCGACATGGAGGTCGCTGATCTGGGCGATCGTGAAGCCGTCGAGCGCGGGCGGCAGGCCCGCGACCGGGACGTCGACGCGGACGACGCGCGCGGTGCGGCGGGCGTTGACGAAGCCCCAGAGCGTGACCAGCACAGCGGCGATCGCGACCGCGCGCGCCGATGGCTCGACCAGCGGCGCCAGGGCGATCGTCCCCGGACGGATCGCGTCGAGCGCCGACGACCGCGAGCAGGCCGAGGTCGCGCACGAGAGTGAGCACGAACAGCGACGAGAACAGGCCCATGCAGATCAGGCCGACCCAGGCGAGCTGGACGCCGAAGCGGCGGCCCCCGCCGTGGCGAGCGCCGAGGCCGAATGGCAGCGTTAGCGCCGAGACGACGAGCAGCAGCGCAAGCAACGCGCCGCCGGCGACCGAGCCGAGCGCGCGGCACGAGACGCCAGCCGACGTAGGCGTGGAAGAGCAGCGAGATCGCTTGCAGGGGCATCGCCGGCATCTGGGAGCGGCCGGAGCGCCTTCAATGGCGCCCACGCCCTGTTTCATCCTCGCCGCGTCCCGGCGCCGCGCCGGTTCGCGGAAACCGCTCGGCCGCTCGCCTTCAGGCGAAGCGCGCCGCAGCTCTAGCGGTTCACTTCCTGGTACCAGTAGATCCGGTTGCGCGGCACCTTGATGACGGGTTGACCCGCGACGCCTCGATTCCCGAGTTCTTCGGGTTCGGTGCCCCGATCACGAAGGCGACCTTGCGCGCCGCGTTCCCTGACCCGATGCTGACGATGCCCGCTACCGGGCTCGGCGGCAAGCCGCCGCCGGCCAGCATGCTGCCCGTCGGCGCGACGCAAAAGAGTGGCATCGAGTAGCTCTTCGCGACCCCCAGGTTGGCCGAGCAGCTGTTCGTCCCTACTGCAGCGCGCCCGACGGACGGTTCGTGCCGAAGTACCTCTTGCCGCCGATCGAGGTCGCCGCGTTGACCACCTTCTCGCCGATATCGAGGGCGACGTAGCAGCCCGCCGCCGACACGTTCGAGGTCGCGCCGGCCGGGACCAGGTCGCTGAACAGAATCGTCGTCGGACTCGGTACTGCACCCTTGCCGAGGTTGCGATCGATCATCTCGAAAAAGTGATCCCGCGTCGTCGCCAGCAGCGGCTTTTCGCGGTCGCCCGATCCGAGCAGGAGCGCCGTGAAGGAGCGCGTCACGACCATGTCCGGGCCGAAGAAGAACTTGCGGCCCGTAGTCGTGCCGCCCGACAGATCGGCCAACTTGTACATCGTCCAATCGGACGGACCGCCGTTCGCCGGCGACTCGAAGTCGATGCGATAGAGGCTACCGCCCAGGTCCACGGCATAGACCCGATCGATGTAGCCGTCGAAATCCGAATCGACAAGCGTCACGTCGGCCGGTACGCTGCGTGCCGTCGGAAAGCTGCGCAGCATGTTTCCGGAGATCGCGTCGAGCACGTAGACGGCGTTACCCATCGTCACCGGCCCTGGCGTGGTCGCGTCTTCTGCCGTCGCGTCGTAGCCGGCGCCGAACACGAGCACCGGGTTCGAGTATCCCTTGACGGTGGCAACCTTGGGCTCCGACCAGGTTTGACCCAGGACTTACAGATCAGCGTTCGACTTGCTCCACAAAAAGGCGGGGGCGCTCGGGTTCGTGACATCGAAGGCGTAAAGCAGCGGGCCGCCGCGACGCATGGTGACGTAGATGATCGCCTTCTGGACGCTTCCGTCGCTGCCAAAACGCTGGTAGACGCCGATCGGGCCGTCGACGAAGTAGTCGCGCGGCGTGGCGGTGCTCGCAGTGGGAGTGGTCGGATGCGGACCTTGGGAGAGTTCGAGCGCAGCCGGCTCAGATTGCCGAACGCTTCTTGCGGAATGAAGCTCCAGAGTTCATTCCCGCCCCCCTTGTCGGACTGATTGCCGTTGACCGCGTGCAGCATGCCGTCGTTGGCCCCATAGAAGACCACGACGTCGGTCGCGCCGCCGTATTACACCGCCGGCCGCGAATGCAGCACGTCGCCATGGATCGAAGGGCGTACCGTCGTGGCGGGCGTCGTCGTCGGCCCGAGCTCGTCGCCGGCGTTATCGGTCCCGCGCACCCAGTTGATGAGGTTCGAGCGATCGGCGGCCGTCGCAACGCCGAGCATCGTGTTGGTAACCAGGTTGTTGCTGTTCGTAAAGAGCGTCTGGCGACGTGCCGAGCGTGGTCTTGCTCGAACAGTTGATGCACGTCAACACGTTGCGCTGGTCCTGTCCAGTGGCATAAACAATACGCAGTTGCTCGGCAGCTGCGCCCTTCTCGACCACTTCGCCATCGGCCGAGTCGCTTGCCGAGGGCGGCGTGCCGAGCAGCTGCTTGGCCCAAAAGGAGCTCGGGGTGGTCCAGAACGAGACCGCGTTCGGGCTGATGAACCCGGTCGAGGAATTCACTGCCGGCGCGCCGTTCGAATCGACGAGCTGAACGGTGCCGAGCTCGTCGAGGCCGAACTGGTACTGCTTCAGGTTGCCGCGCCAGCGCGGGTTCGCGTCGGCGTCGGGGCGAAACATCCCCATGTAGACCTGGTTCAGGTAGGTGCCGCGCGCGTTCACCGAGACCGGCAGGCTGGCCGAGGCGAACACGCTGTTGACCGCCTGGATCTTGTTGAAGATCTCGAGCAACTCCAGCACCAGCGTGTCGGCATCCGCTCGCCGAATAGAAGCTGCCGCCGCCGGCGTTGGCGATGCCGCTGGATGAAGTTCGGGTAGAGCCAAATGTCGCTCGACGCGCCGATGACCGCGACGCCGTGCGTGACGATCCCTTGCGCGCCGTCCCTGCCGCTCACGTCGGCGCCGCGCATGAAGCGGGCGAACTCGTCGGCCCAGTTCTTCTGGTCGGTGCTGCTGACGCCGAGGTCGGATAGGCGATCCGAGAGTTCCGCCATCCGCTGAGCACGCAGCGCGCGTTCTCGGGGGTTGTGGCGATCCGTTGGCGAACGACGATCAGTAGTCGCGCGCGCGCCAGCCGCCGCCGGGCTGGCGTAGCGCCGGCCGCTGAACGCCTTCGGTCGCACTTGTTGCGCGCTGCCCCTGGTACGGCGCCCGGCCCTTGAAGTAGAGGTATGCCTCGTACATCGACTTGGCGAAGTCGGCGTTCGAGCCCTTGTCACCGCCGATCCTGAGGTGCGGCGATCTTGTCTTGAGGACAGCCTTGTTGTTTGTCGTCAGCAGCGTGATCGCCCGGCGCGGGTAAGCGCCGTCGTTCGGCGACTCGTTGAGCAGCATGAAGCCGACGTTGAATAGCGCGTCGTTGTCGGCGTCGTAGCCCTTGGCGACCGGCAGCGCGTCGATCAGGTTGTAGAGGGCGCACTTCTCGATCGCCATCTTCGTCCCCTGCTCCTTGCCGGGTTGGACGCAGTCGGCCCGTTCGCGCGTGAAGACGCCGTTGTCCTTGAAGAAGCAGTCGGGGACGGGGATGCTGCTGTCCCAGTTCGCCGAGCTGTCGAGGATGAACAGCACGTTGGGCAGATCGCCGACGATGTTCGGCCCAGCATAGATGTCGATGTCCTCGCCATGCGCCGCGCCGGCCCCGAGCACGATGGCGAGGCCGCAGACAAGGCGGCGCAACGAGAAGCTCTGGAGGGAGGGTCTCATGCGTCGTCTCCGGTGCTCAAGGGCATGCGCTGGCGGTATCGGTCGTCAGTGAGCGCATCGCGATCCCCTGGTTGACCGCCGCCGTGGCGTGGCTTCGCGGATCGGCAACCGTGGCGCGCACGTTCCACTCGCTGTCGGCGCAGAGCGAATCGCCCGCGACGGGGCGTCGAGCCCGCCGTCTCGATCCCGGAGTTCTGCGCCGAGCTCGAGCCGAGGCAGGCGCGATCGCCTTCTGACGACGGGGTCGAGCTCGTTCACCTTGAGCACGCGCACCCGATAGCACCACGGCGCCGGCGTAAGCGGCGCTTGTAGTCGGACACGCGCATCGCCGTCGAGGTCGATCGGAATCGGCGCCGCGCGCCACGGCCGCCAGCGGGTGCTGGCTGAAGAGCGGTGTGCTGAGATCGTCAGCTCGACGGCTGCCTGGGCCGCGGACACGACTTCCTGACGCGCTTGGCTATTGCCGACGACGCGCAGGTTCATGGTCCCGGCGTTGAAGGCCCAGACGCTCAGCATCGCCAGGACGACGTAGCATGCTCGAGCGACGAACAAGGTCACGCCGCGCTGCTCGCGTAATCGAGGCGAGCCCATCACTGACTCTCGCGCACCGAGCTCGGGTTGATCAGGCGGATCGCGCTGCTGTAGGCGCGACGCGTGTAGCCGTCGGCGACGGTGGCGATCACCGCCGTGCCGCCGAGGTCGAATTCCTGGTCGGTCGCGAGATTCGCGCCGGTCGCCTTCTCGAGCGAGCGGGTGAGGTAGTGGACCTTGAGCGACATCACGTTCGACCAGTCGGCCGTCGGGCCGGCGGCACCCGGAGCCGTCTGCTAGACGCCGGGCTGCTAGCCGTATGTCGAAGCCGTATCGATCGCTCTGCCGCTGTTCCGAGCGCGTTCTCGTATCTGGGCGTAGTCCAGCTCGCGCGCTTGAGCGTCGGCACCGCATCCGCGGGTCGCAGACGTTGCAATCGGAGATGTAGTAGATCCGCGAGACATAGGGCCGGACGATGTTGGGTGCGGCGCAGGCGCGATTGCGCAGCGTGAACGCGGCCCGGTCGTTGCTGAAGATCAGCCGCGGCGTCGTGACGTCGCCGACGCAGAACGAGTACTGGACGTAGTACTGGGAATTGCCGGCGATCGTCGCCGGGTCCAGCGACGTGATGCCGAGGCGGCGCACGGCGAGCGCGTCGGTGCCGAGCTTGCGATGATCGAGGCACGGCAGGACGTCGGCTGGGCCGGTAGCCCTGGACCGCGGTCGGCAAGGTCAGCGGCGTTCCGCCCCATCCCGTCGGCGCGATGCTGCACGGATCCGGCTGGGTGTAGAGCGCGCCGGCCACCGAGGTCTCGCCGTAGAAGCCGGCGAGGCGGAGGTCCTCGCGCAGCAGCTCGGCGGTGTAGCGGCGGTCTCGATCTTCACGCCGGCGCGCGCGTCGCGGCGCACGCGGGCGTTGGCATCAACGCGGCGCAGAAACCCGGCCTCGCCGATGTCGCTCATGTGGATGCGAAAAGTGCGCCGCGTCTCCTGCGGCGCGAAGCGCGCCGCCTCGTTCAGCCCCTCTCGAGCAGCAGCAGCGCCTGCTGCACCGAGCATCGCGCAACAGGGCGATGCAGACCGTCGACGACGCCGTGCGTCGAACCGTCTCGTCGGATGCCGTCCCGCGCCCAGTGTGTCAGCGCCGGGTGTCGGCATCACGCCCGCCGGCGACGCGGATGAAGTAGCGGTCGTCCTCGTCGGCGCACGCGTGATGCAGCCGCGCGCGGAGAGCATCGCGCCGATGCCCGAGCCGCCGCGACGTTCCGCGCTGCCCCGGATCAGGTTGCCCCACTCGCACAGGTCGAGCGCGGCCGCAGCGAGCCCGCTGCAATCGACCAGGTCGCCCTCGCCGATGAGGCCGCCGGAGACGTATTCGCCGGCGTGCGCGCGGTTGGCGTTCATGCGGCTCACCATGTCTTCAACCAGCACCAGCGCCTGGCTGCGCTGGAAGCCTTCGAACTCGGACGACGCCGCGCGCGCCTGCATGCCGGCGAAGCCGAGCAGCCCAAAGGCGCAGATCAGGATCGCGACCAGGACCTCGATCAGCAGCGCGCCGCGCTGCCCGATCGCCGCCTGACGCCTGGGATGGCGCGCCGCGCTCATGCGCAGTCTCCCGCCATCGCCCGCGCCCGGCCCGACGGGTCGAGCTGCACGCAGCGGTGGCCCGAGGTGCTGCTGATGGTGATGCGGACCGAACTCGTCGGCGAGGAGACCCGGCCGTTGAAGTCGAAAGTGATCATCAGAAGGCGCAGCCGTCACGTCACCGTTGCGCTGCCGGGTTGCGTGCTGACGACTCGCCGGCTGACGAGCCCGCTCAGCCGCGAGCACGTCGGCGGCGCGGCGCGTGACCCGCTCGCGCTGCGGTAGACCGCGTCAAAGACGCGCAGCATTCAGGTCGAGGTCGTACGACAGACCCTTGACCTGCTGTGCCTGCAGGAACTCGCTGAACGAGGGCGCCGCCAGGCCGACGATCGCGGCCAAGACCGAGACGACGGTGAGCAGCTCGATCATCGTGAAGCCGCGCGCCTTCGTGCGCGACGGGTGGCGGAAAGAGCTGATCTGCGTTCGCATGGGTCACCAGCAGCTGGTCAGGGCAGCGGTCTTCGCGCCTGCCTGGTCGATGGCGAGCGCGCCGCAGCGCTCGTAGACCTGGTCAGTGCCCGCCTTGGGCGTGGCCGCGACGCGAAACGTCGGCGGCGGCCCGACGACCGCAGCCAGCGTGAGGTCGTAGGCCGCGGTCACGCTGGCCGGCGCATTGATCGCGACCGTGGCCAGGGTGCCGGCATAGGCGCGGGTGTCGAGCAGGAATTGCTGCTGCCGGCCCGCGACCGCCATCAGGTAAGCCTGGGCCTCCGATCGCACCGACTTGCGGATGTGGTCGCGGTAGGTCGGCAAGGCGATGGTCGCCAGGATGCCGACGATCGCCACCGTGATCATGACTTCGATGAGCGTGAAGCCCCGCGTTTTCGCTGCGCTGTTCATTTCTTGTCCTCGCCATCTCTTTCGGAACGGCGGGCTTCGGATTTGATTTGGCGAATCAACTGCCGATCAGCGGAGGGCGATCGCTTCGCCAATGGCGAACCCGGTCCACGCGTCTGCTGTGGCCTCCCCGGCGTGACAAAAGTCCGCCTTCGCTTTGGCATGCGGTCGGGGGCTCCGCCGCGCCGGACAGCTAAGCTCGGCGCCAGAAACGGCCGTCCGATCGCCGCCGGGCACGCGCCGACAAAGGTTGCGCGCGCCCGCAGGAGACCAGCATGGAAGTGTCCTTCGGCAAGGAAGTGAAGTCGCTGCGCCTCGGCACTGGCGAGACCTTCCACGGCGAAGGCATCCTCGCTGTCACCAAGGCGCTGCTCCAGTCGGGCGTATCGTACGTCGGCGGCTATCAGGGTGCACCGGTCTCGCACCTGCTCGACGTCATGGTCCAGGCCGAGCCGTACATGAAGGAGCTCGGTGTCCACGTCGAGGCGTGCGCCAACGAGGCCTCGGCGGCGGCGATGCTCGGCGCCTCGATCCACTACCCGTTGCGCGGCGCGGTGACGTGGAAGTCGATCGTCGGCACCAACGTCGCTGCCGATGCGCTCTCCAACCTGTCGTCGCCCGGCGTCACGGGCGGCGCACTGATCGTCGTCGGCGAAGACTACGGCGAGGGCGCGAGCGTGATCCAGGAGCGCACGCACGCATATGCGCTGAAGTCGTCCATGCTGATGCTCGACCCGCGCCCCCAGCTCGGCAACATGGTGCGCATCGTCGAGCATGCGTTCCGGCTCTCGGAAGCGTCGAACATGCCGGCGATGCTCGAGCTGCGCATCCGCGCCTGCCACGTGCGCGGCTCGTTCGTCTGCAAGGACAACGTCTCGCCCCGCATCTCGACCCAGCAAACGATGGCCGAGCCGGCGCGATTCGACTACGCGCGCCTGGCGCATCCGCCCGTCACCTTCGGCCACGAGAAGCTGAAGACGAACGAGCGCATCCCGGCGGCGCGGCGTTACATCGTCGAGTACGCGCTCAACGAGCACCACGCCGGCGCGCACGGCGACGTCGGCATCGTCGTCCAGGGCGGGCTCTACAACACGCTCGTTCGCGCGCTGCAGCAGCTCGGCCTGGCCGACGCGTTCGGCGCGAGCGAGCTGCCGCTGCTCGTCCTCAACGTCACTTACCCGATCGTGCCCGACGAGATCGTCGCCTTCGCTTCCGGCAAGCGCGCGGTCCTTGTGGTCGAGGAAGGCCAGCCCGAATACATCGAGCGCGACATCCTCGCCGCATTGCACCGCGCCGGCAGCACGACTGCGCTGCACGGCAAGGACCTGCTGCAGATGGCCGGCGAATACACGGTCGAGGTGATGTCGGCCGGGCTCGCCGGCTTTGTCGAGCACCATCTTCCGGCGACCGATGTTAGCGCCGGCCGATCCTGGCTCGCCGCCAGTGCAGCGCGCCGCAGCGATGTCGCGGCGCGCCTCGGCGAGGCGCTGCCGGCGCGGCCGCCTGGCTTCTGCATCGGCTGTCCCGAGCGGCCGGTGTTCGCCGCGCTTAAGCTGGCGCAGCAAGACGTCGGCCCGGTCCACATCGCCGCCGACATCGGCTGCCACGCGCTCGCGACCTTCGAGCCGTTCTCGTCCGGCCACTCGATCCTCGGCTATGGCATGAGCCTGGCGTCGAGCGCCGGCGTCGCACCGATGATGAAGCGGCGCGTGCTCTCGATCATGGGCGACGGCGGCTTCTGGCACAACGGCCTGCTCACTGGCGTGCAGTCGTCGCTGTTCAACGGCGACGACTCGGTGCTGCTGATCATGAAGAACGGCTACACCTCGGCGACCGGCACGCAGGACATCATCTCGACGCCCGACGAAGAAACGAAGGCGCGCGCGCCCGACCGCCAGCAAAGCCTGGTCGACCGCAACACGACGATCGAGTCGACGCTCAAGGGCCTCGGCGTGCAGTGGCTGCGCACCGTCCATACCTACCGCGTCGCCGAGATGAAGAAGACGCTGCGCGAGGCGTTCACGTCCGACTTCGCCGGCCTCAAGGTGATCATCGCCGAGGGCGAGTGCCAGCTCGAGCGGCAGCGGCGCGTCAGGCCGTGGATCGCCTCGCTCCTGAAGCGCGGCAAGCGCGTCGCTCGCGTCCGCTACGGCGTCGACGACGATGTCTGCACCGGCGACCACGCCTGCATCCGCCTTTCCGGCTGTCCAACCCTGACGCTGAAGGACAACCCCGATCCGCTCAAGCTCGATCCGGTCGCGACCGTGATCGACGGCTGCGTCGGCTGCGGCCTATGCGGCGAGAACGCGCACGCGGCGACGCTCTGCCCTTCGTTCTATCGCGCCGAGATCGTCCAGAACCCGCGCTGGCACGAGCGCTTCGTCGCAACGCTCCGGCGCGCGACGCTGCGCGCGCTGCAGCCGGCATGAGGCTCGCATGACGAACGCAATGAAGCCGATCACGATCCTCGTCACCGCGCTCGGCGGCGAAGGCGGCGGCGTCCTCGCCGAGTGGCTGGTCGACACCGCCGTGCGCTCGGGCCACAGCGCGCAGAGCACGTCGATTCCCGGCGTCGCCCAGCGCACAGGCGCGACCACCTATTACGTCGAGGTCTTTCCCGTTGCCGACGCCGAGCTTGGCGGCAAGAAGCCGGTTTTCAGCTTGAACCCGGTCGCAGGGGCGCTCGACCTGCTCGCGTCGTCTGAGCTGCTCGAGACCGCGCGCCAGATCGGCGCCGGCATGGCGACGCGCGAGCGTACCCACGTCCTCAGCTCGACCAGCCGCAGCCTGACGACCGCCGAGAAGATGGCGCTCGGCGACGGCCGCACGGCGAGCGCCGACCTGCTGGCGCTGGTGCGCGAACACAGCCGCGAGGCGCAGGTGTTCGACATGACCAAGGTCGCACGCGAGAGCGGCACCGTGATCAGCGCCGTGCTGTTCGGCGCCATTGCCGCGAGCGGCGTGCTGCCGCTGACGTGCGCAGCATGCGAGGAGACGATCCGCGAATCCGACAAGGGTGCCGCCGCCAGCCTGCGCGGCTTCACCGCCGCGTTCGACATCGTCTCGGCCTTGCACGACGAGCGCCGCGCAGTCGATGCGGCGGTCGCCGCGGCAACCGCGGCGCTGGCGCCCGAAGCGACGGCCTCGAGCGACCCGAACGTCGACCGCGCGATCGCCGCCTTCCCGGCCGAGGTGCGCGAGCTGGTCGCGCTCGGCCACGCCCGCCTCGTCGACTACCAGGATCGACGTTACGCCGATCTCTATCTCGAGCGTCTCGGCCGGGTGCTGGCCGCCGAGCAGGCCGGCGATCCGGCCGTCGCGAACGGGCATGCGACGACCCTCGCCGCCGCGCGCTGGCTCGCGCTCTGGATGGCGTTCGACGACGTCGTCCGCGTCGCCGACCTGAAGACGCGCGCGTCGCGCTTCGCGCGGATCGAGCGCGAGGTCAAGGCCGAGCGCGGTGACGTGATCGCGATCGTCGATCACTTCAAGCCTGGCGTCGCCGAGCTCGCCGGGCTGCTGCCCCAGCGCCTCGCCACCGCGCTCGTTCGCTGGGACCGCAAGCGGGTCGCGCGCGGCCACGAGCCGCTCGCGCTGCCGCTCAAGATCCGCACCGACACGGTGTTCGGTTTCCTCCTCTTGCGCGCCCTCGCCGCGACGCGCGTGCTGCGCCCGCACGGCAGCCGCTTCGCCGCCGAGCAGGCGGCGATTGAACGTTGGCTCGCCGGCATCGAGGCGGCGGCGCGCCGCCACGCCGCGCTCGGCGCCGAGATCGCCGACTGCGGCCGCCTGATCAAGGGCTATGGCGCAACCAACGAGCGCGGCAAGGAAAACCTGTCCCACGTCCTCGACCACCTCGCCGTCGCGAGTCGGTTCGCGAGCGACGACGAGCGTGCGACGGCGATCGGTGCCGTTCGTAGCGCCGCCCTTGCCGACGAGTCGGGGCTGGCGCTCGATCGGGCGCTGGTGCGCCACGGCGCGCCGGCGCGGCCAGTGAAGGCGCAGCCGATCCGCTGGGTGACGAAGCGGCCGGGCCGACCGATCGAGATCGCCGCCTCATCGACCGAGCAAGCGCCATGATGATGTCGGCCGAGGCAACGCCATGGCAGGGAAGATCACCATCGCCGCGGCCTTCGCTCGGCCCTACGCTCGCCGCATCGAACGGCCCATCCACGACAACGAGGAGACCATGACCTACGCCCCGCCCGCCTCTTTCACTGCCGCGCGCTGGCTGCGCCTCGCCGCCACTGCCGCGCTGGCGTGCATCGCGACGCTGTCCGCACACGCGCAGGACAAGCCGGTCGCGCTCAAGCTTTCGAGCTGGGTACCGGCGCAGCATCCGCTCAACCCGGCGCTCATCGCCTGGGCCGCCGACATCACCAAGGCGTCGAACGGCACGATCACGGCGACGTTGTTCCCGTCCGAGCAGCTCGGCAAGGCGTTCGACCACTACGACATGGCCAAGGACGGCATCGCCGACCTCGCCTACATCAACCCCGGCTACCAGCCTGGGCGCTTCCCGGTGATGGCCGGCGCCGGCCTGCCGTTCATCTTCGCCAACGGCAAGAGCGGCTCGGCCGCGATCGACGCCTGGTACCGGCAGTACGCGGCGCGCGAAATGAAGGACGTCAAGTTCTGCTTCGCCTTCATCCACGACCCCGGAACCTTCCACAGCAAGAAGAAGCTGCTCCTGCCGACCGACGTCAAGGGCCTCAAGGTGCGGCCGGCGACGAGCACCATCGGCCAGATGGTCACGCTCCTCGGCGGCGCCAACGTCCAGGCGTCGGCGCCCGAGGCGCGCGATGCGATCGAGCGCGGCGTCGCCGATGCGATCACCTTCCCGTGGGGCTCGATCAGCCTGTTCGGCATCGACAAGGTCGTCACCGAGCACATGGACGTGCCGCTGTACACGACGCCGTTCGTCTGGGCGATGAACAAGGACAAGTATGAATCGATGTCGGCGGCGCAGAAGAAGGTGATCGACGACCACTGCACGACCGAATGGGCCGAGAAGGTCGCGGCGCCGTGGGCCGATTTCGAGTTCGCCGGCCGCGCCAAGCTCGCCGGCCAGGCCGGCCACGAGTCGTACAAGCTGACCGCGGAGCAACTCGACGCGTGGCGCAGGGCAGTGGCGCCGACCGAAGCCGCGTGGGCCGAGGGCGCAACCAAGGCCGGCTTCGACCCGAAGCAGGTGATGGACTCGCTCAGGAGCACGGTCGCGAAGTACAAGGCCGGCCTGTAGCGCGACGCGCCGTGACGGCGGCCACCGCGCCGGCGCCGGGCCGCCGGCGCAACTTCATGGATCGCGTCATCGATGCGATCGAGTGGTGCGCCGCGACCTTCGTCGGCGTCGTCGCGGCGAACATCTTCATCGCCGTCGTCCTGCGCAAGTTCTTCGCCTGGCAGATCCCCGACAGCTACGACATCGGCAAGATGCTGCTCGGCACGCTGATCTTCTGGGGCATCGCCGCCACCAGCTACCGCGGCAGCCACATCACCGTCGACCTGCTCTGGACCGCGGCGAGCGCGAAGTGGAAGCGCCGCATCGACGTGTTCGCGACGACGGTGCTGCTGTTCGTCGTCGGGGTGCAGACGATCATGCTGTTCGACAAGGTGCGCGCGACCTTCGTCGACCATGTCCTCACCTACGACCTCAACATTCCGACCTGGCCGTTCTACGCCGTCGCCTGGCTCGGCGACGCGTCGGCGGTGGTGCTGATCGCGATCCGCACCTACCGGCTGGCGTTCCATCCGGAAGACCTGGTAGAGGCGAGCGAAGCGAAGGTCGTCGAGTGCGATGGCAACGACTGGATCGCGTTCATCGGCTTCGTCGCGCTGTTCGTGCTGATGATGCTGCGCGTGCCGGTCGGCATGGCGATGGGCCTCGTCGGCGTCACCGGCTACAGCGTCATCGTCGGCCCGGGGCCGGCGCTGAAGCTGGTCGGCCAGACGTCCCTGCGAACCGTCACCGACTACACCTTCGGCGTCATCCCGATGTTCATGCTGATGGGCGCCTTCGTCTCGGCGTCGGGCCTGTCGCGCGAGATGTTCAAGGCCGCCGATGCGTTCCTCGGCCACCTGCGCGGCGGCCTCGGCATGCCACGGTCGTCGCCTGCGGCGGCTTTGCCGCGATCTGCGGCTCGTCGGTCGCGACCGCGGCGACGTTCTCGACCGTCGCCTACCCCGAGATGCGTCGCTTCGGCTACCCGCAGTCGTTCTCGACCGGCGTGATCGCCGCCGGCGGCACGCTCGGGGCGATGCTGCCGCCCTCCACCGTGCTCGCGGTCTACGCCATCCTGACGCAGCAGGACATCGGCAAGCTGTTCATGGCCGGCATCCTGCCGGGCATGCTGGCGATGCTGATGTACGTGCTGACGATCGCCCTCATCGTTCGTATCCGGCCGCGCTTCCTGCCCGCAGGACAGGTCAAGCCGTGGGGCGAGCGCGTCCTCGCGCTGCGCCTCGTCTGGGCGCCGCTGGTCCTGTTCGTGTTCGTCATCGGCGGCCTCTACGGCGGCTTCTTCACGCCGACCGAGGCCGGCGGCGTCGGCGCGAGCGGCGCGTTCCTGCTCGGCGTGCTGCGCAGGAAGCTGAACCGCGCCAACACGCGCGAGGCGCTGCTGCAGGCGACGCGCACTGCGGCAGCGGTGTTCACGGTCCTGATCGGCGCGCTGCTATTCGGCTACTTCCTCACCATCACGCAGACGCCGCAGAAGCTGACCGAGTTCCTCACCGGACTTGGCGTCGGCCGCTACGGCGTGCTCGCGCTGATCATGCTGATGTACCTCGTCCTCGGCTGCCTGATGGACGCGATGGCGATGATCATCCTGACCGTGCCGATCATCTTTCCGGTCGTCACCGCGCTCGGCTTCGACCCGATCTGGTTCGGCGTCATCATCGTCATGACGGTCGAGCTCGGCCTGATCCATCCGCCGGTGGGAATGAATGTGTTCGTGATCAAGAGCGTGGTCAAGGACGTCAGCTTCACGACCATCTTCAAGGGCGTGCTGCCCTTCGTCGCCACCGACATCGTGCGGCTGGTCATCCTGATCGCGTTTCCGGTGATCGCACTCTGGCTGCCGACACGGATGGGATGACGGCCTCGCGCCATTGCGAGAGCGCCCTGCCTTGCCACAATCGGCCAGGACCTCGCCGTCCGGGCGGATGCCGCGGGCATCGAGTTCTACAAGGGCAACCTGTACGTCGGGACGCCGACCAAGATCCTGCGCTACGACGACATCGAGAACAAGCTGGACAACCCCGGCGAGCCCAAGCTGGTGTACGACAAGCTGCCGGGCGGTGAGGACCACAGCTGGAAGTACTTGCGCATCAAGAACGACAAGCTCTACTTCAACATCGGCGCGCCCTGCAACATCTGCGACCCGGGCGAGTACGCGAAGATCTATCGCATGAACCTCGACGGCACCGGCGTCGAGACGCTCGCCTCAGGCGTGCGCAACACGGTCGGCTTCGATTTCGATCCCAAGACCGGCGACCTCTGGTTCACCGACAACGGCCGCGACTGGCTGAGCGAGGAAATCCCGAACGACAAGCTCAACCACCTCACCAAGCCGGGCCAGGAGCACTTCGGCTACCCGTACTGCCACCAGGGCAACATCCCCGATCCGGAGTTCGGCTGCGGCAAGTCGTGCGACGACTACGTCAAGCCCGCGGCGCTGCTCGGCCCACATGCCGGCTCGCTCGGCCTGAAGTTCTACACCGGCAAGATGTTCCCGGCGAAGTACCAGGGCGCGATGTTCATTGCCCTGCACGGCCCTTGGAACCGCAGCAAGAAGTACAACGGCGTCTACGTCGCATGGCCCGACGGCAAGGGCGGCGCGAAAGTCGAGCCGTTCATGACCGGCTTCGTCGAGAACAACGCCTACCTCGGCCGGCCGGTCGACTTCCTGGTGATGAAGGACGGCTCGCTGCTCGTCAGCGACGATCATGCCGGAGCGATCTATCGCATCAGCTATGGCAAGTGACGGGCACCTCGGCCGAGCGTGACGAGCGCCGCCGGCGCGTGACGGTGCGGCGGCGCGGCCTGGGTGTTGCCGCCGCCGGCATCGTCGCGGCGATGCTGACGTGCGCCGCCGACGCGCAAACGGCCGGCTCGGCGGGAGCGGCGGCCAAGCCCGGCGCCGCCCGCCCTGCGAAGGGTGCAGCGTCGCACCCGGTCGCGCCGGCGTCCCGCTCGATGTCGGCGCCTACACGCAGCGCTTCGCGTCGCTCTGCGCCGCCTGTCACGGCCCGAACGGTCGCAGCGAGATGCCGGGCACGCCGGTGCTCGCCGGGCAGCACGGCTTCTATGCGATCACGCAGCTCTTTCTCTTTCGCGAAGGCCGACGCAGAAACGAGGCGATGACCGCGGTCGCCAAGACGATGAAGGACGGCGATCTGCGCGGCTTCGCCGCCCCCATCGACGCGTTGCCGCCGGTGCCCGCCGCGGCGCCCACGACCCCGCCCGATCCGGCGCGGATGGCCAAGGGACTCGAGCTGGCGCGACAGCACAAGTGCGTGTTCTGCCACGGCGACGACTTGAGCGGCGGGCAACAGGTGCCACGCATCGGCGGCCAGCGCGAGGAGTACCTGCGCGACAGCCTGCGCGGCTTCAAGTCGGGCCAGCGCCCCGGCTACACGCAGGCGATGGGCGAAGCGGTGAGCCAGGTCACGGTCGAACAGCTCGACATCCTGGCCTATTACGCCGCGCATTTGCGCTAGGCAGCGCAGGCCGCCGCCTGAAGGACGGCCCGGCGGCTCATCACCTCGTGTTTCGAATCTGATTCCGTTCAGCCTGGGTTCACACAGGCGCGGGCAAGATGCCTTCACCCCTACCCAAAGGAGTCTTCCATGAAGCGCCTTGCCCTTGTCTCCCTGATGGCCACCGCCGCCTTTGCCGCGAACGCCCAGCCTTACGTCGACAACGCGCGCGTCACCAGCGTCGAGCCGCAGTACGAGAGCGTGGGCGTGCCGCGCCAGGAGTGCAGCAGCCGATGGGTTGCCGAGACACGGCGCGTCGACGACCGTGACTACGGCGGCGCCGTCATCGGCGGCGTCGCCGGCGCGCTTCTGGGCAACCAGCTCGGCCACGGCCACGGCCGCGAAGCCGCGACCGCCGTCGGCGCGGTCTTCGGCGCCTTCGCCGGCAACGACATCGCCAACCGCGACCGTCGCGCCAGCTACGAGCAGGCGCCGCGCGAGGTGACCGAGTGCCGTGTCGTAGGCGATGTCCAGACCCGCGTCGCCGGCTACCGGGTCACTTACGACTACCGCGGCCAGCACTTCACGACGCTGATGAACGAGAACCCGGGCGCGTTCGTTCCGGTTCGCGTGTCGGTGGATCCTGTGGGACGATAGTGCGCCTGTCGGTCCGTCAGCTCGCACCCTGTCCGCCATGAAAGCTCTGCTCACGCCTCTCTGCGCCCTGCTGATCTTCCTGGCGATTCCCGCCTGGGCCGACGTCAGCCGCGACGAGGCGGCGGCGGCGGCGCAACGCGTCGCCAGCGGCCGCGTCCTGTCGGTCGAGAAGGCCGAGGCCGATCACCGTCCGGTGTGGCGCGTCAAGGTGCTCACCGCGAAGGGCGACGTCAGGGTGATCCTGATCGACGCCGCCAGCGGCCGCGTCGTGGGCTGAGCGGCGCAGGCCCGACGTGCGCCTGCTGCTGGTCGAGGACGACGCGGCCCTCCGGCTCGGGCTGACGCGCCAGCTCGAGGGCGACGGCTACCGCGTCGACCAGGCCGCAGACGGCGAGGACGGCCTGTTCCAGGCGCGCGAGTACCCGGTCGATCTCGCCATCGTCGATCTCGGCCTGCCCAAGCTCGGCGGGCTGAGGGTGGTGCAGAGCTTGCGCGCCGACGGCCGGACGCTGCCGATCCTGATCCTCACCGCGCGCGGCAGTTGGCAGGACAAGGTCGTCGGCCTGGAGGCCGGCGCCGACGACTATCTGGTCAAGCCGTTCGAATACCCCGAGCTGGCAGCGCGCATCAAGGCGTTGCTGCGGCGTTCGCTGAATGCGACGTCGGACGTGCTGACGCTCGGGCCGCTCGCGATCGATTTCTCCGCCCAGGGCGCGCAGCTCGACGGCGCGGCGATCGAGCTGACGGCTTTCGAGTACCGGCTGCTCGAGTACCTGGTGCGCGAACGCGCGCGGGTCGTGACCAAGCAGGAGCTTTCCGACTACCTTTATCCCCACGACGAAGACCGCGACAGCAACGTGCTCGAAGTGCTGATCGGGCGGCTGCGCCGCAAGCTCGATCCCGACGGAACGCTGGCGCCGATCGAGACGCTGCGCGGACGAGGCTACCGGTTCACGCTCGGATGAGGCGGCACGGCTCGATCCGCGCTCGCCTGATGCTCGGCGCCACGCTGGTCCTGATCGCTTTCGTCGCCGCCGCTGCGTTGGCGGTGCAACGCGCCCATGCCGAGAGCGTCCGCGCAGCACGCTTCGCGCAGCTGCAGAGCACGGTCTATCTGCTTCTCGCCGCCGCCGAGATCGATGCCGGCGGCACGCTGGTGATGCCACCGGCATTCCCCGAGCCGCGCCTGTCGCTTCCGGGCTCGGGCCTGTACGCGAGCATCGTCAACGTGGCGCGCCGCGACGAGTGGCGCTCGCCGTCGACGGTCGGCGTCAGCCCGCCGTTCCTGCGCGACGTTGCGGTCGGACAGTGGCGCATGGAAACGGTCAGCGCGGGCGACCGCGACTACCTCGCGATCGGCTACGGCGTCAACTGGGCTGGCAGCGCGCAGGCAGCGAGGCTGGTGCTGTCGGTGCTCGAAGACAAGGCCGAGTTCGACCGCGAGATTGCCGTCTTCGCACGCACCTCGTGGACCTGGCTCGGTGGCGCCGCGGCGCTGTTGCTCGTGTCGCAGACGCTGCTCCTGCAATGGGGCCTGGCGCCGCTCGCGCGGGTGACGGGCGAGATCCGCGGCATCGAGCGCGGCACGCAGTCCGAGATCGCGGGAAGCTATCCCGCCGAAATCGCGGCCCTGACAAGCAACCTCAACGCCTTGATCAAGCAGGAGCGCTTGCGCCAGACGCGCTACCGCGAAGCGCTGAGCTTCCTCGCCCACAGCCTGAAGACGCCGCTGGCGGTGCTGCGAACCGCGCTCGGCGAGCCGGCTCAGCTGCCGACGGTCGTGACTCAGCAGGTCGCGCGCATGGACGACATCGTCCAGCACCAGCTCGGCCGGGCCGCGGCGAGCGGTGCCTCGCGCTTCGCGCCCTACCTGGCGCTGGCACCGGTCCTGAACCGGATCCGCGATTCGCTCGCCAAGGTGTATGCCGACAAGGACTTGACCTTCAGCTTCGAGTGTCTGCCTGCGCTCGAGTGGCGGATCGACGAAGGCGACGCCTTCGAGATGCTCGGCAACGTCATGGACAACGCGGCCAAATGGGCTCGGCATCGGGTCGTCGTCATCGCAACGCGCGAAGGCGACCGATTGCTATCTGCGGATCGATGACGACGGCCCGGGGTTCGGCGACACCCAGTCGATCCTGCAGCTGCACGTGCGCGGCGACGAGAAGGTCCCCGGCCACGGCGTCGGCCTGGCGGTCGTCAACGACCTGGTGGCGAGCCATGGCGGCGAGCTGAAGCTGTCGCGATCGGACCTCGGCGGTGCCCGGATCGACATCGTTTTGCAGGCGGCGTGACGATCTCGCATTCGTTCAGGTTGCGTTCATGGTGGGCCGCGCAAGATGAATTCCTCGCAACTCAAGGAGTCATCATGAAATCCTTCCTCTCCACCAAGCTCGTCGCCGCCGCTGCACTCTCTGCCGCGGCCCTCGGTGCGGCCTCGGCCGCGCAAGCCAACCCGAACGTCTACTTCTCGGTCGGCTTCCAGGGTCCTCCGGCCTACGCGGCGCCGGTCTATGTTCAGCCGCGATCCGTGTACGTGGAACCGCGACCGGTGTACGTCCAGCCGCGACCGGTCTACGTCGCGCCTCCGGCGTTCGTGTTCGGGCGCCCGTGGTTTTCGTCGTATGACCGGCGCCATGAAGACGAGCGCGGTTGGCACCGCGCCGATTGGCAACGTCAGGACGAACGCCAGCATCACTGGGCCGAGCAGCCGTCGCACGATCACCGTTAGGACCGGCGGCGGAGCGTTGGGCCGAGGGCTCGCCCTCGGCCCACGAGCGGCGTTCGCGAGGCGATCGGCGAGCGCCCAGGCGCTACGATGGCAGGACCGCTGGAGGAGCCCCTGCCATGACCCGACTTCTGTGCCTCTCGATCGTCGCTGCCTCGGCGCTGTGCGCCGGCTGCGTCGTCGCGCCGTACCCCTACTACGGCTACCCCACGACGACCACGGTCTCGAGTCCTCCCAGCTTCGACCGATCTTGGGACGCCGCGCTCGGTGCGGCCGCCGATGTCGGTGTCCAGATCACGAACGCTGACCGCGCCAGCGGCCGCATCACCGGTGCCAAGGCCGGTGCCGCGGTGACCATCGACCTGCGACCACAGGCCGACAACACCTTGCAGGTGATCTTCAGCGCACCCGACTCGAAGGAAGCCAACCCGACGCTGAACGATCGCTGGCTGAGCGCCTACCAATCGCGCATGGGCCGTTGAGCAGCGTGATCGACTCGCGGCGCTTCGCCTGCGGCGTGTGGCGTTGAGGACGCCCCGCGCGCGCGCGGCCGGCGCCTGTGCCGCGGCGCTGGCGCTGCTGGGCGCCCGGTTCGCGCCGGCCGCGCACGCGCAAGAGCTCGAGCCGCGGGCCTACAGCAATCTGCCGATGGGGCTGAACTTCCTTGCCACGGGCTACGCGCGATTCGCAGGGGGGCTTGTCCACCGACCCGTCGCTGCCGCTGGACGACGCCCACCTCAAGATCGATACCGGGGTGGTCGCCTATGTGCGTGGCATGAACCTCTGGGGCAACTCGGGCAAGTTCGATGTCATCGTTCCCTACTCGCATTTGTCGGGAACGGCGCTGGTCGCGGGGCAACCGAGGGAACGCGACATCAGCGGCCTGGGTGACCCGCGGTTTCGCCTCAGCGTCAATTTCTATGGCGCGCCGGCGCTGACGTTGCCGGAATATCCCGCCTACAAGCCGGACCTGGTCGTCGGCGCCAGCGTGCAGGTGACTCCGCCGTGGGGCCAGTACGATCCGAGCAGGGCCGTCAACCTCGGAACCAACCGCTGGTCGATCAAGCCCGACATCGGCTTTTCGAAGGCATTCGCCCCGTTCACGATCGACCTGACCGCCGGTGTCACCCTGTTCACCCGCAACGACGACTACTTCGGCGGACAGTCTCTCGATCAGGCACCGATCTACTCGACACAGGCCAACCTCAGCTATGACTTCGGCCGCGGCATCTGGGCGTCGTTCGGGGCGACCTTCTACCGGGGCGGACGCACGACCGTCAACGACGCGTCCCAAGGACGACGCGCTGAGCAATTCGCGCATGGGATTGACGGTCGCCGTGCCGATCGACCGCTACTACTCGATCAAGTTCAACGCCAGCAGCGGCATCAGCACGCGTACCGGCACGAGCTTCGACACCGTCGGCCTGGTGCTGCAATACCGCTGGGGTGCGGGACTTTAGCGAAGAAGCGCTGGCCAAACGACCGGCCGCTCAACCGACGACGAGCGCCCCGAGCGCGATCAACCCCAGCCCCAGGGCAGCGAGCGCGTCGCCGGCGATGAGGCCGCCGCCGAACAGCGACGTGCTCGTCATGTCCGACGGCAGCTCGCCGTCGTCGCCGGGCGCGTCGCGCTTCTTCTTGCGCGCCGCATGCGCATCGATCAGGCTGGCGACGACACCACCGGCGCCGAGCCAGAGCGACGTCGCGAGGTTGACGAAGCCGCCGAACGACGAGCGCGTACGGCGACGACAGCACCGTCGAGTCGAGAACGAAGTCGACCGCGCCGCCGGCACGGGTCTTCTTGTAGCGCTGCCAGCGCTCGCTCGCGAACGCGATCTTGCGCACGAGCTCGATCATGAGGCCGGTAGCGACGCCGATCCAGATCGCGGTGCGCTGGTACGGCTTGTCGTCGGTCAGGCTCTTCAGGATGCCGACGAACTTGAAGGTCATCGCCGCGTTCCACTGCGCCGGCTGCTGGCCTTCGGTCATCGCCGTCTGGTCGAGCAGCAGCACCGGGTACGCGGCCATGAAGAGGCGGGCGAAGCCGACCGCGAGCAGCGCGCCGACGAAGATGCCCGCGGCCTGGTAGCGAAACTGCATGACGCGGTCGGTGCCGAGGCGGGCGCCGGTCGAGCGATCCTGCTGCATGTCGCAGGCGACGCTGGTCGAGACCAGAAGCACGGTGCCGGCCATCAGGCCGACGGTCGGGTCCTTGAGGCCGATAGCCGCCATGATGACGATCGAGACGACGAACGCCGACGAGATCGGGTTCGAGTCGCTGATGCCGAGCGAGATGCCGTTGACGAGCGCGAAGACGCACACCAGGAACAGCGCGACGACCAGGTAAAGCACCGGCTGGTGCAGCACGAGGTGGCCGACGGCGACGACCGCCGCGCCCCAGCAGATCGACCAGATCACGAGCCGCACCGTGTGGACGCGGCGCCAGCCCGTGCACGGCGACGTCGTCGCCGTGCACTGCGCGCGGCGCGGCCGTGGTCTCGCGCCAGCGCTTGATGGCGCGGCCCGATGATCAGCGTCATGTCGACGATCGCCGCGCCCATGATCCAGCCGAGGGCGATCAGGAACATGATCTTCCTCGGCGGGTCGCCCGGCTGCAGCCAGCCGATCGAGACGAAGTACGGCTTCAGGACGATGCCGATGAGCCCGCCCGTCACCGCCGCCAAGCCGATGCGCGCGCCGACGACCATGCCGGCGCCGAAGGTCGAGGTCGAGAGCTCGATCGCGCCGAGCAGCGCGATCTTGGCCGAGGCGATGCCGCCGACCAGGCCGGTGGCGACGCCGCCGCCGAGCAGCGCAACCGAGCGGCGCAGCAGCACCGGATCGGTCAGCGCGCGCAGGATGTTGGCGACCGCCAGGCCCGAGGGAAAGACCAGCTTCATGCGGTCGATCAGGATCGGCGTGTAGAGCATGCCGACGCCGGCGCCGAACATGCCGATCGTCAGCATGTAGAGGACGAGGTGCCACATCGGCGGCTGCGGCAGGCCGAGCCAGACCATCGCCTGGATCAGCACGCCCATCGCGCTCATGCCGGCGACCGATGCCGCCGCCGTCTGGATGTAGTTGGCGCCGTGCTTGCCCTCGACGCCGTAGCCGAAGGTGACGGTCGAGCCGAGCAGGCCGGCGAGCACCTGGCCGCCGACGAAGAAGCCGATCGAGAAATTCATGTACGACGCCGTCAGCGCCGCCGAGCGGGCCGAGGACGAGGATGCCGAGCGCGAGCAGCAGCGCGTGGTACTTCCAGGTGCCGGGCGCGGGCAGCCAGCGCCAGCGCGGCGCGGAGGCAGCGGCGGCGGCAGCGGCAGAAGTGTCGAAGGGGATTGCGCTCATCGGGAAGTCGCCATGCGAGTGTCGTCCTGAGGTGCCGGGATCGTCCGGCGCAGGTTGAGAAGGTTGGCGCCGAGGATCAACCCGGCGCCGACCACGGTGAAGAGATCGATGCGCTCGCCGTAGACGAGCCAGCCGGCGACTGCCGAGAGCGGCACGCGCAGGAAGTCCATCGGCACGATCATCATCGCGTCGGCGAGCGTCAGCGCCTTGGCCATGCAGAAGTGCGAGTACGTGCCGCACAGCGCGATGACGACGATCCACGGCCAGACCGCCGCGCGTCGGCGTGCGCCAGACGACGAGCGCCGGAACCAGGCCGATCGCCGACTGGACGACGAGCATCCAGAAGATGATCTTGACGACGCTCTCGGTCGTCGTCAGCGACTTGACGAGGATGATCGAGACCGCGAAGCCGACGGCCGCGGCGAGCGCGACCAGCTGCCCCGGATCGACGTGCGCCAGCCCGGGCCGGACGATGACCGTGACGCCGACCAGGCCGAGCACGACGGCGCCGATCCGCGCCGCGCCGAGGCGCTCGCCGAGGAACGCGACCGCGAGCAGCGCGGTCCAGACCGGGCTCGTGAACTCGATCGCGACGACCTGCGCGATCGGGATCATGGTCAAGGCGAGGAACCAGCCGAACTGGGCGCCGTAGTGGATCGTGTTGCGGGCGACGTGCGCGCCGAGGCGGCGCGTCCGCATCGCGGACACGCCACCGCTCGCGTGAACCAGCGGCCAGAGCAGGACGAGGCCGAGCAGCGAGCGCATCTCCATGATCTGGAAGACGTGCAGCGTTCGCGTCGCTTCGCGGCCGGCAACGGCGATGACGACCATCGCCGTCAGCCAGCCGGCCATCCAGGCGGCGGCCTTGCGCGTGTGGGCGATCTCGGCCGGCATGGCGGCGATTCTGGCCCAGCGCGCTACGGCCTCGGCTGCGGCGTTGCGCAACGTCGCTTCGGCTCCGGTAAGACGCGCGCCCTCGCAACGACGATGATGGCAAGGCCGTGCCGTCGGCACGCAGAGGAGACCCCATGACGAGCTCTTACGACGCGATCGTGATCGGCGGCGGCCAGGCTGGGCCGTTCCTCGCGGTCAGGCTGGCGCAGGCCGGCATGAAGACGGCGCTGATCGAGCGCGAGCACCTCGGCGGCACCTGCGTCAACAACGGCTGCATCCCGACCAAGACGCTGGTCGCCAGCGCCCGCACGGCCCACGTCGCGCGCCGCGCCGGCGACTACGGCGTCGTCATCGACGGCGCCGTGAGCGTCGACATGAAGGCGGTCAAGGCGAGGAAGGACCGCGTCGTCGCGCAGTCGATCGAAAGCCTGTCGAAGTGGCTCGCGGCGACGCCGAACCTGACGCTCGTCTGGGGCCATGCCCGCTTCACCGGGCCGCACGCGGTCGAGGTCGGCGGCGCGACGCTCGAGGCGCCGCAGGTCTTCATCAACGTCGGCGGCCGGCCGGTGCTGCCGACGTGGCACGGCATCGCCGACGTGCCGGTCCTGACGAACGTCTCGATGATGGCGCTCGACACGCTGCCCGAGCACCTGATCGTCGCCGGCGGCAGCTACATCGGCCTGGAGTTCGCGCAGATGTACCGGCGCTTCGGCGCGCGCGTCACGGTGGTCGAGTACGGCGAGCGGCTGATCGCGCGCGAGGACCCCGACGTGTCGCACGAGGTGCAGGCGATCCTCGAGCGCGAAGGGATCGAGTTCCACTTCGCGGTCAAGAGCGCGACGGCTGTGCCTCGGCGAAGGCGAGCGCGGCGTCCGTGTCGTGCTCGGCGACGCGGCGGCCGGCGAAGGCGTGCCGGTGCTCGAAGGCAGCCACCTGCTCGCCGCCGTGGGCAGGAAGCCCAACACCGACGAGCTCGGCCTCGACAAGGCCGGCATCGCCACCGACGCGCGCGGCTTCATCGTCGTCGACGACGAGCTGCGCACCAACGTCCCGGGCGTCTGGGCGCTCGGCGACGCCAACGGCCGCGGCGCGTTCACGCACACCTCGTTCAACGACCACCAGATCGTCGCCGACAACCTGCTGCACGGCGGCAAGCGCCGCGTCAGCGACCGCCTGAGCACCTACGCGCTCTTCATCGACCCGCCGCTCGGCCGGGTCGGCATGAGCGAGGCCGAGGTGCGCGCACGCGGCAAGCCGGCGCTGGTCGGCGTGATGCCGATGACGCGCGTCGGCCGCGCCAAGGAGCGCGGCGAGACGCAGGGCTTCATGAAGGTGCTCGTCGACGCCGAGAGCGAGCGCATCCTCGGCGCTTCGCTTCTCTGCATCGAGGGCGACGAGATCGTCCACTCGCTGCTCGACGTGATGGCCGCCGACGCCTCGTACAAGGTGATCGAGCGGGCGGTCCACATCCATCCGACGGTGAGCGAGCTGATCCCGACGCTGCTCGGCCAGCTCGTGCCGCTCGGCGCGGCGTGACGAGCGATCAGTCCGTGCCGGCGTCGTTGCGGCACTGCCGCTGCAGCGCCGCCCAGCCCTCTGCGCCGAGACGCTCGAGCGTCGCGATGTTGGCTTCGAAGATCGCTTCGGGGTGCGGGAACGCGGCGAGCGCGCGCTCGATGCTCGCTTCGCGCAACATGTGCAGCGTCGGATAGGGCGAGCGATTCGTGGCGTTGCCGAGGTCACCGGGCGCCGTGCCCGCGAACTGGTAGTGCGGATGAAAGCTCGCGATCTGGAGCACGCCTTCGAGCTCGAGCTCGACCAGGGCAGCTTCGGCGACAGCAAGAAATTCGTTGTATTCCGCGAAGTCGGTCAGCACGTGCGGGTGGATCAGGAGCGTGGTCTCGACATGCTCCGCGGGCTCGCCGGCGAGCAGTTGCAGCTCTTCGATCAAGCCCGCGAGCAGCGCCGCCGTGTCGCTTGCCTCGCTGACGACGTAACGCACCAGGCCTTTACGCAGCGGCGCGCGCGCGAACGGGCAGAACTGCAGGCCGATCACCGCACGCTCGACCCAGGCGCGCGTTTCAGCGAGCGCAAGATCGCTCGTCGCAGCGTCCTTCACTTCGCACTGGCGACCGACGGCGCGGTCGCGTCCCAACCGCCGCCGAGCGCGCGGTACACGCTGACCAGCGCAGTCGCCTGGTCGACCTGCGCCCGCACCAGTGCGTCGCGAGCGAACAGCGATTGACGTTCGGCGTCGAGGACGACGAGGAGGTCGGACGAGCCGGCATCGAAGCGCAGCTTCGACAGGCGCGCCGCCTCCTCGGCATTGCGTGCCGCGCTGGCGAGCTTGTCGGTCTGCTCGGCGGAGTGGCTGAACTGGCTGAGCGCGCCTTCGGTCTCCTCGAGCGCGATTGCGACCGTCTGCTCGTAGGCGGCGAGCGCCTGCAGCGAGCGCGCCTCGTTCGCGGCGATGCGCGAGCGGACGCGGCCGAAGTCGAGCAGCGGCCAGGTGAGCCCAGCGGCAAGCGAATACTGCTGCGAGTTGAGCGCACCGAAGGAGCCGACCTGATTGGTAGCGAAGCCGATCAGGCCGGTCAGGTTGACGTGCGGGAAGAGATCGGCGGTGGCGACGCCGATGTTGGCCGTCGCCGCGGCCAGCAGACGCTCCGACTGAACCAGGTCGGGGCGACGGCGCAGCAGGTGCTCGGGCGTGCCGAGCGGCAATGCCGAGAGATCGGTGATGGGCAACATCGGCAGCAAACGTGGCTCGGCGAGTCGGGTCGCGACCTCGCGCAATGACTCGGCGGCGAGCGTCGCGATGCGATAGGCGCTGCGGTCGGTCGCGACCTGCAGCGCCGGCAGGGTCGACTCGGTGCTGTCGAGCTGGCTTTGCGCACGCGCGACGTCGAGCTGCGTGCCGCGTCCAGCGTCGAGCCGGGCGTGGGTCAGGCGCACCGTCTCGCGCTGGTTGACGATCGAGTCGCGCGCGACGATGACGCGCTGCTGCAGGCCGCGCAGCTCGAGGTAGTTGCGCGCGATCTCGGCGGCGACGATCGTCTGCGCCGCATGCATCGCCCGCCACGGACGCGTCGACCTGCGCCGCCGCCGACTCGTTGGCACGCCGGACGCCGCCGAAGAAGTCGAGCTCCCAGTTGGCGGTGAAGCTAGCATCGTAGAAGCTCACCGTGCGCTGGCTGCGCGAGATGCCGGGCAGCAGGTACTGCGGCGTGAGCGTGCGCCCGACGTCGGCGGCGACGCCGATGTTCGGCCACTGCTCGGAGCTTGTGCCCTGCAGCGTCGCGCGTGATTCCTGCAGCCGCGCTTGGGCGATGCGGACGTCGCCATTGACGGCGAGGCCGCGTTCGATCAGCGCCGAGAGGTCTGCGTCGCCGAAGCCGCGCCAGAAGGCGGCGATGTCGGCCGACGCCGGCGTCGCGCTCACGCCGGGCGCGTTGACGAAGCCGGCTGTCGAGCGCCGGCTTCGGCTCGTGATAGTCGGGGCCGACGACGCAGCCGGTCGCCGCGAGCGCGACGGCGAGAGCGAGGCCGAGCAGCCGGCGAGCCGATGCGCGTATGGTCATCGCGCTATTCACCCGCGCCTCCGCTTGGTTGCGCCTGTGCTTGCGACGGCGCCAGCGGCGGCGCCGCGGCGCGCCGCAGCCGCCGGCTGCGCCGGGTGCGCAGCAGCACGTAGAACACCGGCGTCAGGAAGATGCCGAACAGGGTCACCCCGAGCATCCCCGAGAACACGGCGATCCCCATCGCGCGGCGCATCTCGCTGCCGGCACCGCTGCCGAAAATGAGCGGCAGCACGCCGGCGCAGAACGCGAACGAGGTCATCAGGATCGGCCTGAGACGCATCCGGCAGGCGTGGATGATCGCGTCGAGCAGCGCCTCGCCGCGCTCCTCGAGCTCCTTCGCGAACTCGACGATCAGGATCGCGTTCTTGCACGCCAGACCGACGAGCACGACCAGCGCGACCTGGGTGAAGATGTTGAGGTCACCCGGCTGGCCGAACGGCGGGAAGTGCGAGAGCCAGACGCCGAACAGCGCCGCGAGCACGCACATCGGCACGATCAGGACGATCGCCATCGGCAGGCTGAAGCTCTCGTACTGCGCCGCGAGGACGAGGACGACGAGCAGCACCGCGATCATCATCACTGCCGCGAGCACCGGCACGTGCCGGGTCGTGCCGGGCGGCGTGAAGTCGCGCGTCAGCCGATCCTGATAGGTGAGCTCGGTCCACTCGTAGCCGATGCCGCGCGGCAGCGCGCGCTTGAGCAGCGTCTCGATCTCGGCCTCGGCCTCGCCGGAGGAAAAGCCGGGCTTGGCCGCGCCGTTGATGTCGGCCGAGGGATAGCCGTTGTAGCGCGTGACGCGGGTCGGGCCGAAGGTCGGCTCGACCGTCATCAGCGCGCTGAGCGGCACCATGTCGCCGGCGCCGTTCCTGGTCTTGAGCTGGCCGATCGCCTGCGCGTCGGCGCGGTACGGCGCATCGGCCTGGACGATCACCTGGTAGGTCTTGCCGAACTTGGTGAAGTCGTTGACGTAGAGCGAGCCGAGGTTGACCTGCATCGTGTCGTAGATGTCGCCGAGCTTGACGCCCATCTGCTTGGCGCGGACGCGGTCGACGTTGGCGTAGAGCTGCGGCACGTTGATGTCGTAGGTCGAGTACGGCGTGCCGATGCTCGACTTCGGATTGCCGTAGACCTGGCCGAGCGTTCCCCAGATCGCGCCGTAAAGCGCCTGCTCGCCGAGGCCGTCCTTGTCCTGCACCTGCAGCTTGAATCCGCCGGCGTTGCCGAGGCCGTCGACCGCGGGCGGCGGCACGACGAACATGCGCGCGCCCTGGATCTGCTGCAGCGCGCCGTTGACCTTGCCGAGGATCGCGAACTTCGACAGCTCGGGCGAGGTACGCTTCTCGAACGGCGCCAGGCCGAAGAAGATGATGCCCTCGTTCGGCGCAGCCGAGAACCCGGCGATCGACAGGCCCGGGAACGCGACCGCGTCGACGATGCCCGGCGTCTTCAGGGCGATGTCGCTCATGCGCCGGATCACGGCGTCGGTGCGGTCGAGCGATGCGCCCGCCGGCAGCTGGGCGATGCCGATCAGGTACTGCTTGTCGGGCGCCGGAACGAAGCCCGCGGGAATGCGCGTGAAGAGGAACGCGGTCAGCGCGAGCAGGACGGCGTAGACCACCATCGCGATCGACTTGCGGCGCAGGATCTTCGTCACGCCGCGGCCGTAGCCTTCGCTCCTGCGGCCGAACCAGCCGTTGAACCAGCGGAAGAAGCCGCCGAAGACGCGGTCCATCGCGCTCGTCAGCCAGTCCTTGGGCGCATCGCGCGGGCGCAGCAGCAGCGCGCTCAGCGCCGGCGAGAGCGTCAGCGAGTTGAACGCCGAGATCACGGTGCTGATCGCGATCGTCACCGCGAACTGCTTGTAGAACAGGCCCGTGAGTCCGGGAACGAAGGCGAGCGGGATGAACACGGCGCACAGCACGAGCGCGATCGCGACGATCGGCCCCGACACCTCCTGCATCGCCTTGACGGTCGCGTCATGCGACGAGAGGCCCGCCTCGATGTTGCGCTCGGCGTTCTCGACGACGACGATCGCGTCGTCGACGACGATGCCGATCGCGAGCACCAGGCCGAACAGCGTCAGCGTGTTGATCGAGTAGCCGAGCAGGAGCAGGAACGCGAACGTGCCGACGATCGACACCGGCACGGCGAGGAGCGGGATGATCGAGGCGCGCCAAGTCTGCAGGAAGATGATGACGACGAGCACGACCAGCGCGATGGCGATGAACAGGGTCTCGATCACCTTCTGGATCGACGTCTGCACGAAGCGCGTCGGATCGTAGACGATGCTGTAGCTCATACCCGCCGGAAAGTCCGGCTTGAGCTGCTCCATCTTGGCGCGCACGTTGTTCGAGAGCGCGAGCGCGTTCGATCCCGGCGCCTGGAAGATCGCGATCGCCGCCGCTTCCTTGTTGTTGAGCAGGCTGCGCAGCGAATAGGTGCCCGACGAGAGCTCGACCCGGCCGAGATCGCGGATGCGGATCAGCCCGCCGGTCGCCGGCTCGGTGCGGACGATGATGTCGGCGAACTCCTCTTCGGTCGTCAGGCGTCCCTGGGTGTTGACGGCGAGCTGGAACTCGGTGCCCTGCGGCGCCGGCGATGCGCCGACCGTGCCGGCGGCGACCTGCGCGTTCTGCTCGCGGATCGCGGCGATGACCTCGCCGGTCGTGAGGCTGCGCGCGGCGAGCTTGGCCGGATCGAGCCAGATGCGCATCGCGTAGTCGCCGGCGCCGAACATGATGACGGAGCCCATTCCGGGGATGCGCAGCAGCTCGTCGCGGACGTTGAGCTGGCCGTAGTTGCGCAGGTAGAGCGCGTCGTGGCTGTTGTCGGGGCTGACGAGGTGAACGACCATCGTCAGGTTCGGGCTCGACTTCTCGGTCGTCACGCCGATCTGGCGGACGATGTCGGGAACGCGCGGCAGCGCCCGGTTGATGCGGTTCTGCACCGCGGTCTCGGCGACCTCGGGGTTGGTGCCGATCTTGAAGGTGACGGTGAGAGTCAGGCTGCCGTCGGCGCTCGCCTGCGAATCGAAGTACAGCAAGTTCTCGACGCCGTTGATCTGCTCCTCGAGCGGCGTCGCCACCGTCTCCGAGATGACGCGCGGATTGGCGCCGGGGAATTGCGCGCGCACGACGATCTGTGGCGGCGCGACCTCGGGGTATTCGGAGATCGGCAGGCGAAAGATCGCCAGCATGCCGACGAGAAAGATGAAGATCGAGATCACGCCGGCGAAGCGCGGCCGGTCGATGAAGAAGCGCGAGATGTCCATGCGCGCTCCGCTCAGCTCTTCGCCGCCGAGGCGGGAGCACCGGGCGGGCCGGGCGGCGGCGGGAAGATCGGCATCCCTTGCGCGTCGACCTTCAGCACCTGCGCCGTGACCGGAACGCCCGGGATGATCCGCTGCAGGCCGTCGACGACGACGTTCTCGCCCGCCTTGAGGTTGCCGCGAACGACGCGCATGCCGTCATGGAGCGAGCCGAGCTTGACCTCGCGGAACTGCGGCGGGCCGGCGGCTGCCGACGACGTAGACGAACTTCTTCGTCTGGTCGGTGCCGATCGCGCGATCGGGCACCAGCACCGCGTCGTACGGCGTCGGGTCCTCCATCCGCAGCTTGGCGGCGAGGCCGGGCGTGAACTGGCCCTTGCTGTTGTCGAAGCTCGCGCGCAGGCGGATCGCGCCGGTCTGCGGGTTGAGGCGGTTGTCGACGAAGTCGAGCTTGCCGTCGTGGGGAAAGCCCTGCTCGTTGGCGAGCGCCATCCGCACGATCGGCGTCTTGGCACCGGCGGGAGTCGCCTTGAAGCGGAGATACGTCTGCTCGCTGCCGTCGAAGTAAGCATAGACCTGGCTCACCCCGGCGATCGTGGTCAGCACCGACTGGTCGTTGACGACGTTGCCGGCGGTGATGTTGGCGCGCGAAGCACGCCCCGTGATCGGCGCCCGCACCGACGTGTACTCGAGGTTGAGCCGGGCGACGCGCAGCGCCGCCTCGGCGCCGAGGACGTCCGCCTGCGACGTGCGCGACCCGGAGGTCCATTGGTCGACTTCCTGCCGCGACACGGCCTGCGAATCGAGCAGCTTTTGCGCCCGCACCAGTTCCGTCTGGGCCAGCTCGAGCTTGGCCTTGGTCGACGCGAGCGCCGACTGCGCGCGCGCGACTTCGGCTTCGAATGGGCGCGGATCGATCGTGAACATCGGCTCGCCCTTCTTGACGAACGCGCCGTCGGCGAAGTGGACCTTGTCGATCGTTCCCGAAACGCGTGGCCGCAGCTCGACGTACTCGGTGGCTTCGAGCCGGCCGCTGAACTCCTCGCTGTCGGTGATGCTGCGCTGCACCGCGGGCGCGACGCTGACCGGCGGCGCGTGCGCCGCTCCGCCTTGCGCGTCGGCGGGCTCGCCGCAGCCGCTGAGCGCGGCGAGCGGCGACGACGGCGACGATCACGGTCGACGCGGCGGCCAAGGCCCTTACCGTCGGCAGGCTCGCGGTGATGAACGGCGCGCCCTCGGCACGCCCATGCAGGCGAACGATCTTCGACATCGACAACTCCCCGAAAAATGACGCGCTGCGTCGGCGCGCCTTGTCTTCTCAGGGCAAATACTATCGACGCTCGCCGAGGCGCGTGCCCGACCCCGCCGAACGGGGTGCTTCCATCGGCCATTCGGCTAGGCCTGACCGCATGGCGAAATGCGGGTATCGATGAGGCCAAGAAAAAGGCCCTCGCGCGGAGGGCCTTTTTTCGATTCGGTGGTTGCGAGGGCAGGATTTGAACCTGCGACCTTTGGGTTATGAGCCCAACGAGCTACCAGACTGCTCCACCTCGCGACTGGAAGAGAGGAGTTTACCACGCGCGCTCCCGCGCCGAGCGCGTCCTCAGAGCCCTGCGCTGCGCAGGGTATCGAGGAAGCCGCGGCTGTTCTGGTAGCCGATGAGCCGGGCCGCGCGTACCTCGTTGCCGCTGGCGTCGAAGAAGATCGTTCCGGGCGGGCCGAACAGGCGAAAGCGCTTCAGCAGCGCGCGATCGCTGTCGTTGTTGGCGGTGACGTCGGCCTTGAGCAGCAGCGCACCGGCGAGCTTCTTCTGCACCGCCGGATCGGTGAAGGTGAAGCGCTCCATCTCCTTGCAGGAGACGCACCAGTCGGCGTAGAAATCGAGGATCACGGGCCGACCGGCGCTCTTGGACGGCGGCGTCGAGCTCGTCGGTGCTGCGGATCAGGGTGAAGCGCGGCATCCCCGGCGAGGCGTCGACGTCGCTGCGCGACGAGAAGCGCGCCAGCGGCTGCAGCGGATCGGTCGCGCCCGACGCGGCGCCGACGACCTGCAGCACGCCGATCGAGGGCGAGGAAGGCGGCGATCGCCTGACGCCACGCCAGGCGCGGCGGCGCGGCGACGGCGCGCGGCGCGAGGCTGCGGGCGCGCAGCACGAGCAGCGCGCCGCGGTGCCGAGGGCGAGCATGCCCCAGAGCGCGAGCGCGAGCGGGCCGGGCAGGATCGGCTGGACCGTCCAGAGCGCGACGCCGAGGAGCAGCACGCCGAACGCCGCCTTGACCTCGACCATCCAGGCGCCGGCGCGCGGCAGCAAGGCGCCGGCCGAGGCGCCGACGAGCAGCAGCGGAACGCTCATTCCGGCGGCGAGTGAAAAGAGCGCGGTGCCGCCGAGCCAGACATCGCGCGTCTGGCTGAGATAGAGCAAGGCGCCGGCGAGCGGCGCGGCGACGCATGGGCTGACGATCAGCGCCGAGACGCCGCCCATCGCGCAGACGCTGGCGACGCGGCCGGCCGGCATCTTCTGCGCCGCCGAGGTGAAGCGGCCGGCGAGCGACGACGGCAGCTGCAGCTCGTAGACGCCGAACATCGACAGCGACAGCGCGACCAGGCCGAGGGCGAAGGCGCCGAGCACCCACGGGTTCTGCAGCGCTGCGGCAAGGCCCTCGCCGGCCAGGCCCGCGGCGACGCCGAACGCGGTGTAGACGACCGCCATGCCGAACGAGTACGACGCGGCAAGCGCGAAGCCGCGGCTACGCGACACGCCGCCCGAGGCTCTGCCGCCGGTGCCGCCGCGCCGGCGGCCGGCGGACTCGCGCTCGTAGCCGCCCTGGCCGACGATGATCGACGAGACGATCGGCAGCATCGGCAGCACGCATGGCGTGAGCGAGAGCAGCAGCCCGGCGATGAAGAAGGCGCCGACGATCGGCCAGAACGAGCCGCCGCGCAGCACCGCCTCGACTCCCGAGACCTCGGCCGCGGGCGTTGCTGCGGCGACGGTCGCGCTCGCCGCGCCCGTGCCGCGCCGCGCCGGGCGAGGCGCCGCCGGACGCGTCGATTCGCGCCGTGCCGGTGCCGCCGAAGGCGGCCAGGCCGATCGCCGCCGCGCTCTGCATCGGCGGATAGCACAGGCCCGCGTCGGCGCAGCCCTGACTCGTGACGACGAGGCGGAACTCGGCGCCGGCCTGCTCGACCGGAACGACGATCGTGATGCTGTCGCGATAGGTCTCGACGTTCTTCTCGAAGGTCTACGTCGTACTTGACCTTGCCCGGCGGGATCACCGGCGTGCCGAGGGTCGCGCCGTTGGCGGCGAACTTGAACTGCTCGCGATAGAGGTAGTAGCCGGGGGCGATCTGATAGCGTCACCTCGACCGACTTGTCATCGAGCGCGCGCGCCGAGAACTGGAACGCCTTGTCGGGCTCGAGAAAGTCCTCGGCGGCGCGTGCCTGCTGCAGCCAGGCGGCGCCGAGCAGGGCGATGGCGACGATGAGGAGGCGAACGCCATCGGTCGGTCAGGGTTGACCAGGCGGCTTGCGCCAGGGTGATGATTCGTGGCTGCATGAGGATTGGTCGGCGCCGGCCCGAAGCGGCTTACCGGGATCGGCCGGTTAGCGGAAGAAACGGCGCCGGGTGAGCACCAGCGCCAGATAGTAGCCGCTGCACGCATACCCTGCGAGGATCAGGAGCGGCTGAACCGGATCGGCGGGAATGTTGCCCAGAACGAGCGGTCGGACCAGGTCGACCGCCGCCTTCAGCGGCAGCACCTGGGCCACGCCCTGCAGCCAGGGCGGCATCTGGGCGATCGGGAAATAGACGCCCGAGAGGAACGTCATCGGCGTGATGACGAGGGTGAAGTAGTAAGTGAAAAAGTCGTAACCCTTGGCGAGGGCGTTGAAAACGAGGGCGAGCGACGCGAACGTGACCCCGGCCAGGCCGAGCACGGGCAGCGCGAGCAGCATCGACGGCGCGCGGCTGATGCCGAGGACGAAGATCACGACCAGGATCGCGGCGCACGAGAACAGCGCCTTGATCGCCGCCCAGAGCATCTCGGCGAAGACGATGTCGTCGAGCGCGATCGGCGCATTCAGGATCGAGTCCCAGGTCTTTTGCACCGCCATCCGCGAGTACGCCGAGTAGAGCGCCTCGAACGTCGCCGCGAGCCCGGCGCTGACGGCGACGCTGCCGGAGGCGAGGTACTGGATGTAGGGCATGCCGTCGATCTCGCCGATCAGCGAGCCGACGCCGTAGCCGAACGCGACCAGCGTGATCAGCGGCTCGGCGATGTTGCCGAGGATGCTCGGGCCGGCGAGCTTCTTCCAGACCAGCAGGTTCCTCATCACGACCGGCCAGAAGCGGGCCGTGAGATGCGGCGGGGCGTAAAACGAGATCAGCATGTGGCGGTCAGGCGTCGTCGCGGATCTGGCGACCGGTCAGCTTGAGGAACAGGTCCTCGAGGTTGGCCGGCCGGTGGAGGTAGCGGATCGTGTGGTCGTCGGCGAGCGCATCGAGCAACGGCTTGGCCTGGCGGACGTAGAAGAAGACGGTCTCGCCGCTGGTCTCGACGCGCTCGGCGAGCGCCGTATGCGCGGCGGCGGCAGCGGCGGCGCCGTCGCCATAGACCTCGACGACGTCGCTCTCGAGGTGCTCGGCGATCAGCTTGCGCGGCGTTCCCTCGGCGATCTTCCTGCCGTGGTCGAGGACGATCAGCCGGTCGCACAGTCGCTCGGCCTCGTCCATGAAGTGGGTCGTGAGCAGGATCGCCTTGCCTTGCTGGAGCAGGTTCTGCAGCCGCTCCCACATCAGGTGGCGCGCCTGCGGGTCGAGGCCGGTGGTCGGCTCGTCGAGCAGCAGCAGGTCGGGGTCGTTGACGAGCGCGCGGCCGAGCGAGAGCCGCCGCTTCATTCCGCCCGAGAGCTCGCCCGGCTTGGCGCTCGGCCTTCGACTGCAGCGCCGCGAAGTCGAGCAGCTTCGGCACGCGCTCGTCGATCACGGCGCGCGTGAGGCCGAAGTACGCGCCGTAGACGCGCAGGTTCTCGGCGCAGGTGAAGTCGGGGTCGAGGCTGTCGAACTGGGTGACGACGCCGATCCGCTTCTTGGCCTCGCGCACCTGCGGCCGGCAGCGGCAGGCCGAACGCCTCGATCGTTCCGCCGTCGGCGCCGGCGAGGCCGAGGCAGATGCGGATCGTCGTCGTCTTGCCGGCGCCGTTCGGGCCGATCACGCCGAGGCACTCGCCCGGCATGATCTCGAGCGAGAGGTCATCGACGACGGTGGCGTCGCCGTACTTCTTCGTCAGGTGCGCGATGCGAAGGAGCGGCTCGGCCATGCCGTGCGCACCTCGGCCGACGCTGCGATCAGGATTCGGCGGCGGCCTCGGCCTCGACCGGCTGCGGCCGGTCGACCAGCTCGACGAACGCCATCGGCGCGTTGTCGCCGACGCGAAAGCCCATCTTCAGGATCCGCGTGTAGCCGCCCGGCCGCGCCTGGTAGCGCGGGCCGATCTCGGCGAACAGCTTGGTGACGATGGCGCGGTCGCGCAGGCGGTCGAACGCCAGGCGCCGGTTGGCGAGCGTCGGCTCCTTGGCGAGCGTGATCAGCGGCTCGACGACGCGACGCAGTTCCTTGGCCTTCGGCAAGGTCGTCTTGATCGCCTCGTGCTGGAGCAGCGAGACGCACATGTTGCGCAGCATCGCCAGGCGATGCTCGCTGGTGCGGTTGAGCTTTCTGAGTCCGTGTCCGTGACGCATGGTGCTTTCCTTTCCTGTTGTAGACCGCCAGCCGTGTCAGGTACTGGCGGGTGCACCGGGATCGCCGAAGCGACCCTCGTGTCTTCTTATCGCTTGTCCGAGCCCTGCGGAGGCCAGTTCTCCAGGCGCGCGCCGAGCGTGAGCCCGCGCGACGCCAGCACTTCCTTGATCTCGTTCAAGGACTTGCGGCCGAGGTTCGGCGTCTTCAGCAGCTCGGTCTCGGTGCGCTGGATCAGGTCGCCGATGTAGTAGATGTTCTCGGCCTTCAGGCAGTTCGCCGAGCGCACCGTGAGCTCGAGCTCGTCGACCGGGCGCAGCAGGATCGGGTCGAACTGCGTCGTCGTCTTGGGCATCGGCTCGAACATGTCGCCGATCTGGCCCTCGAGCTGCGCGAACACCGCCAGCTGCTCGACCAGGATCTTGGCCGACGAGCGGATCGCCTCTTCGGGCGTGATCGCGCCGTTGGTGGCGATCTCCATCACCAGCTTGTCGAGGTCGGTGCGCTGCTCGACGCGGGCGCTCTCGACCGTGTAGCTGACGCGCGAGACCGGCGAGAACGAGGCGTCGAGGACGATCCGGCCGATCGACTTGGTCGGCTCGTCGCCGTAGCGGCGCAGGTTGCCCGGAACGTAGCTGCGGCCCTTCTCGACCTTGATCTGCATGTCGAGCTTGCCGCCCGACGACAGGTTGGCGATGACGTGCTCGGGGTTGATGATCTCGACGTCGTGCGGCGTCTGGATGTCGCCGGCCGTGACCGCGCCTTCGCCTTCCTTGCGCAGGACGATCGTCACTTCATCGCGGTTGTGCAGGCGAAAGACGACGCCCTTCAGGTTCAGCATGATGTGGACGACGTCTTCCTGGACGCCGTCGATCGCCGAGTACTCGTGCAGCACGCCGGCGATCGTCACTTCGGTCGGCGCGTAGCCGACCATCGACGACAGCAGGACGCGGCGCAGCGCGTTGCCGAGCGTGTGGCCGTAGCCGCGCTCGAACGGCTCGAGCGTGACCTTGGCGCGGTTGCCGCCGAGCGGCTCGACGTTGATGGCTTTGGGTTTCAGCAGATTCGTTTGCATGGAAGTCCTGTTCCTCTCAATACCCTCGGCTCGTTACACCGATAAGGCTGATGGACTGCGCCGGGCTTGATGAAGATAGCTCCGCTGCCGGCAGACGGGGCCAAAAGAAAACCGAGAACGGGCGACGGCTGGCGCCGACGCACCGCGACGCGTCTTATCGTGAATACAGTTCCACGATGAGCGCTTCCTTGATGTCGGCGCCGAACTGGTCGCGGTCGGGCGCCTTCTTGAAGATGCCTTCGAGCTTGGCCGCGTCGACCTGCACCCAGTCCGCCATGCCCTGGCCTTCGGCGAGCTTCACGGCGTCGGTGACGCGCAGCTGCTTCTTGGCCTTTTCGCGCACGGCGACCGCGTCGCCCGCCTTGACCGAGTACGAGGCGATGTTGACGACCTCGCCGTTGACCGTGATCGCGCGATGCGAGACCAGCTGCCGCGCTTCGGCGCGGGTCGAGCCGAAGCCCATGCGGTAGCACGACGTTGTCGAGGCGCGACTCGAGCAGGCCGAGCAGGTTCGCGCCGGTGTTGCCCTTGCGACGCTCGGCTTCCGCGAAGTAGCGCCGGAACTGGCGCTCGAGGATGCCGTACATGCGCTTGACCTTCTGCTTCTCGCGCAGCTGGATGCCGTAGTCGGAGGTGCGCGTGCCCGAAGTGCGGCCGTGCTGGCCGGGCTTCGAATCGAACTTCGCCTTGTCGCCGATCGGTCGGCGCGCGCTCTTCAGGAAGAGATCGGTCGCTTCGCGCCGGGAAAGCTTGGCCTTGGGGCCGAGATAACGTGCCACGTGATGTCCTTGTTTAGCTTCTGACGCAAGCCGGTCGAGGCCTGCGCGAGTCTGGCGAGTGTTGTTCTTGGGCGCTCAGACGGTGGTCTTACAAAGTGCGGGAATGCTCCGCTGATGAATGAAGACGCCTCAGATGCGGCGCCGCTTCTGCGGCCGGCAGCCGTTGTGCGGCACCGGCGTGACGTCGGAGATCGAGTTGATGCGGATGCCGAGCGAGGCCAGCGCGCGCACCGACGACTCGCGCCCGGGCCGGGGCCCTTGATGCGCACGTCGAGCGTCTTGATGCCCTGGTCCTGCGCGGCACGGCCGGCGGTCTCGGCGGCGACCTGCGCAGCGAACGGCGTCGACTTGCGCGAGCCCTTGAAGCCCTGGCCGCCGCTCGATGCCCACGCGAGCGCGCTGCCTTGGCGGTCGGTGATCGTGATGATCGTGTTGTTGAACGAGGCGTGGACGTGCGCGACGCCGTCGGCGACGTTCTTCCTGATCTTCTTGCGCACGCGCTGGGCGGCGGTGCTGACGGGAGGCTTAGCCATGCTGCTGACCTTTGCTGAAACTGTTCCTGGACGAAGCGATGCCGGGCATCACTTCTTGACGAGCGCGCCGCTCTTGCGCGGGCCCTTGCGCGTGCGGGCGTTGGTCTTGGTGCGCTGGCCGCGGACCGGCAGGCCGCGACGATGGCGAAAGCCGCGATAGCAGCCCAGGTCCATCAGCCGCTTGATGTTGATCGACATCTCGCGGCGCAGGTCGCCCTCGATCGGCATGCGGCCGATCTCCTCGCGGATGCGCTCGAGATCGGCGTCGGTCAGGTCCTTGACCTTGCGGTCGAAGGGAACGCCGGCGGCGTTGCAGATCTTCTGCGCCGTCGAGCGGCCGATGCCGTAGATCGCCGTGAGGCCGATCTCGGCGTGCTTATGGGGCGGGATGTTGATGCCGGCAATACGTGCCATGGTTCTTCCTGACTTAGCCTTGACGCTGCTTGTGGCGCGGATCGGTGCAGATCACGCGCACGACGCCCTTGCGCCGGATCACCTTGCAATTGCGGCACATCTTCTTGACCGATGCTGCGACTTTCATTTCTCTCTCCAAATCACTTGGCGCGGAACACGATGCGTGCCCGGCTCAAGTCGTACGGCGTCAACTCGACCGTGACCTTGTCGCCCGGCAGGATGCGGATGTAGTGCATGCGCATCTTTCCCGAGATGTGCCCGAGCACGACATGGCCGTTTTCCAGCTTCACACGGAACGTGGCGTTGGGGAGGTTCTCGAGAATCTCGCCCTGCATCTGAATGACATCGTCTTTCGCCATGCGTTCCGCGTCGGGGGTCCTTGGTTCGATCTCGTGGGGTTAGGGCGGAAGTCGAGCCTCAGCTCGCCTTGAAATTGGCCTTCTTGAGCAGCGATTCGTACTGCTGGCTCATGACGTAGCTCTGCACCTGGGCCCAGAAGTCCATCGTCACGACGACGATGATCAGGAGCGACGTGCCGCCGAAGTAGAACGGCACGTTGTATTTGAGGACGAGGAACTCCGGCAGCAAGCACACCAGGGTGATGTAGATCGCGCCGGCGAGCGTCAGCCGGGACAGGATCCGGTCGATGTGGCGCGCCGTCTGGTCGCCCGGGCGGATGCCCGGGATGAAGGCGCCGCTCTTCTTCAGGTTGTCGGCCGTCTCGCGGCTGTTGAAGACGAGCGCGGTGTAGAAGAAGCAGAAGAAGACGATCGCCGCGGCGTAGAGCATGACGTAGATCGGCTGGCCGGGCGCGAGCAGCGCCGCCAGGTCCTTCAGCCAGCGCAGGCTGTCGCCGGTCGCGAACCAGCTCACCGCCGTCGTCGGCAGCAGGATGATCGACGACGCGAAGATCGGCGGGATCACGCCCGACATGTTCAGCTTCAGCGGCAGGTGCGACGACTGGCCGCCGTAGACCTTGTTGCCGACCTGGCGCTTGGCGTAGTTGACGAGGATCTTTCTCTGGCCGCGCTCGACGAACACGACCGCGAAGGTCACCGCGGCGACGATCAGGACGATGAAGATCGCGGCGACGATCGACATCGAGCCCTGCGAGATCAGGCTGCCGAACTGGCCGAGCGCGTTCGGCAGGCCGGCGGCGATGCCCGAGAAGATCAGGATCGAGATGCCGTTGCCGAGGCCGCGCTCGGTGATCTGCTCGCCGAGCCACATCAGGAACATCGTGCCGGCGACCAGGCTCACGACCGCGGTCAGGCGAAAGCCGAAGCCGGGCGCGATCACGAGGCCAGGCGAGCCTTCGAGCGCGAGGGCGATGCCGAGCGACTGGAACAGCGCCAGGCCGAGCGTGCCGTAGCGCGTGTACTGCGTGATCTTGCGTCGACCCGACTCGCCTTCCTTCTTCAGCGCCTCGAGCGAAGGCACGACGTAGGTCATCAATTGCATGATGATCGACGCCGAGATGTACGGCATGATGCCGAGCGCGAACACGGTGAAGCGCGACAGCGCACCGCCCGAGAACATGTTGAACAGGCTCAGGATCCCGCCCTGCTGGTTCTGGAACAGCGCCTGCAGCTGGTTCGGGTCGATCCCCGGCACGGGAATGTGCGCGCCGAGGCGGTAGACCACGAGCGAGCCGAGCAGGAAGAACAGGCGCCGGCGCAGGTCGCCGAACTTGCCGCTCTTGGCCAGTTGATTCGCGTTCGTTGCCACGTTCGTCGTCTTCTTCTCTAGGTCCGCGATCAGGCGATCGAGCCGCCGGCCGCCTCGATCGCCGCCTTGGCGCCCGCGGTGGCGTTGATGCCCTTGAGCGCGACCTTGATCGAGAGCTCGCCGGTCTTGATGATCTTGACGTTCTTGATCATTTCGCCGATCACCTTGGCCTGCTTCAAGGTCAGGAGGTCGACCTCGGCCGCGCCGAGCTTCTGCAGCTCGGTCAGCGTGACTTCGGCGTTGTACTTGAGCAGGTGCGACTTGAAGCCGCGCTTGGGCAGACGACGCTGCAGCGGCATCTGGCCGCCTTCGAAGCCGACCTTGTGATAGCCGCCCGAACGCGACTTCTGACCCTTGTGGCCGCGGCCCGCGGTCTTGCCGAGGCCCGAGCCGATGCCGCGGCCGACGCGACGCCGCGCCTTCTTGGCGCCCGCCGCCGGCTTGATGCTGTTCAGTTCCATGTTCTTGATCCTCGCGGCGCTCTCAGAGCACCTTCACCAGGTACGAGACCTTGTCGATCATGCCGCGCACGGCCGGCGTGTCCTCGAGCGTCGACTCGCTGTTGGTCTTGCGCAGGCCGAGGCCGCGCACGGTCGCGCGATGCGACTCGCGCGTGCCGGCGACGCTGCGCACCAGCTTGATCTTCACGGTCTTCTTGTCGGCGGTCTTGCTGTTCATGCTGGCTCTCCGATCAGCCCAGGATCTCTTCGACCGTCAGGCCGCGCTTGGCGGCGATCTCGGCCGGCGTGCCGCAGCGCTTCAGGCCGTCGAGCGTGGCGCGGACGATGTTGTAGGGATTCGACGAGCCGAGGCTCTTGCAGACGATGTCGGTCACGCCCATGACTTCGAACACGGCGCGCATCGGGCCGCCGGCGATGATGCCGTCGCCGGGCTTGGCCGGCGCCATCAGGACGCGCGACGCGCCGTGCTCGCCGACCACCTTGTGGTGGATGGTGCCGTTCTTCAGCTGCACCTTGATCATGTTGCGGCGCGCCGATTCCATCGCCTTGGTCACCGAGACCGGCACTTCCTTGGCCTTGCCCTTGCCCATGCCGACCCGGCCGTCGCCGTCACCGACGACGGTGAGCGCGGCGAAGCTGAGCGTGCGGCCGCCCTTGACGACCTTGGTGACGCGGTTGACCGCGATCATCTTTTCCTTCAGGCCGTCGTCGTTGCCTTCGGTCTGGGCGCGGGGATGAAACTTTGCCATCTGCTATTTCCTTGGTCTGCCGTGCGGCCGATCAGAACTGGAGGCCGGCTTCGCGCGCCGCCTCGGCCAGCGCCTTGACGCGGCCGTGGTAGCGGAAGCCCGCGCGATCGAACGCGACGGTGTCGATGCCGGCGGCCTTCGCCTTCTCGGCGATGCGCTTGCCGACCACCGCCGCGGCGGCGACGTTGCCGCCCTTGCCCGAGACCTTGCTCTCGCCGGCGAGATCCTTGCGCACCTCGGCTTCGGCGGTCGAGGCGCTCGCCAGGACGCGCGTGCCGTCGTCGGAGATGACGCTGGCGTAGATGTGCAGGTTGGTGCGGTGCACGGTGAGGCGCGCGACGCGCTGCAGCGCGATGCGGGTGCGCGTCTGCTTCGAGCGGCGCAGGCGTTGGTCGTTCTTGCTGAGCATCTCGCGTCCTTACTTCTTCTTGGTTTCCTTGATCGTCACCTTCTCGTCGGCGTAGCGGATGCCCTTGCCCTTGTAGGGCTCGGGCGGCCGCAGCGCGCGAACTTCGGCGGCGACCTGGCCGACCGCCTGACGATCGAAACCCGAGATCACGATCTCGGTCTGGGTCGGGCAGACGACCTTCACGCCGGCGGGCATTTCCTTGGCCACCGGATGCGAGAAGCCGATCTGCAGGTTGAGCTTGGTGCCCTGGGCGGTGGCGCGATAGCCGACGCCGACCAGGCTGAGCTTCTTCTCGAAGCCCTTGGTCACGCCGCCGACCATGTTGGCGACCAGCGCGCGCATCGTTCCCGACATCGCGTCGGCTTCGGGCGAATCGTTGGCCGGCGTGAACATCAGCTTGCCGTCCTCGTTCTTGACGACGACGAGCGAATTCACCGGCCGCACCAGCGTGCCGAGCGATCCCTTGACACTGATCGTGTCGTCGCCGGTCGTCACGTCCACTCCCTTGGGAATGGCGATCGGCATTTTTCCTACGCGTGACATGTGAGCCTCTTCTCTTGCGAGTCCACTTACGAGACGTAAACCAGCACTTCGCCGCCGATGCCGACCTGGCGCGCCTTGCGATCGGTCATCACGCCCTTGGGCGTGGTGACGATGGCGACGCCGAGACCGTTCATCACGCTCGGGATGTCGTGGCGGCCCTTGTAGACGCGCAGACCGGGGCGGCTGACGCGCTCGATCGTCTCGATCACCGGATGCCCGGCGTAGTACTTCAGCGCGATCTCGAGCTCGGGCTTGGCGCCCTCGCCCTTGACCGCGAAGCCGTCGATGTAGCCCTCGTCCTTCAGGACCTTGGCAATCGCCACCTTCAGCTTCGACGACGGCATCGCGACGCTCGGCTTTTCCACCATCTGCGCGTTGCGGATGCGGGTCAGCATATCGGCGATCGGATCACTCATGCTCATGAATCAAACTCCTGTCGGCTCGCTTGTGCGCGCACGCTCTTGGATCGTTACCAGCTGGCCTTGACGACGCCCGGGATGTCGCCCTTGAACGCCAGCTCACGAATCTTGTTGCGACCGAGGCCGAACTTGCGGAAGGTGCCGCGCGGGCGGCCGGTGATGCCGCAGCGCTTGCGCTGACGCGTCGGGTAAGCGTTCCTCGGCAGCTTCTGCAGCTCGAGGCGCGAGGCGTAGCGCTCTTCGTCGCGACTTCTTGGCGTCGTTGGCGGCGGCCTTCAGCTCGGCGTATTTCTTCGCGTACTTGGCGACCAGCTGGGCGCGCTTCTTCTCGCGCTCGATCAGGGAAAGTTTGGCCACGTCGATGCCCTTCAGGTCTTGAACGGAAACTTGAACGAAGTGAGGAGCGCACGGCACTCCTCGTCGGTCTTCGCCGTCGTCGTGATCGAGATGTTCAAGCCGCGCAGCGCGTCGATCTTGTCGTACTCGAGCTCGGGGAAAATGATCTGTTCCTTGACGCCGATGTTGTAGTTGCCGCGGCCGTCGAAGGCGCGCGAGCTGATGCCGCGGAAGTCGCGCACGCGCGGCAGCGCGATCGTCACGAAGCGGTCGAGGAACTCGTACATGCGAACGCCGCGCAGCGTGACCATGCAGCCGATCGGCACGCCGTCACGGATCTTGAAGCCGGCGATCGCCTTCTTCGACTTGGTGACGACCGGCTTTTGCCCGGCGATCTTCGACAGGTCGCCGACCGCGTGGTCCATGACCTTCTTGTCCGACACCGCTTCCGAGACACCCATGTTGAGGGTGATCTTGGTGATGCGCGGAGCCTGCATCGTCGACTTGTAGCCGAACTTCTTGACCAGGTCGGGGACGACCTTGTCGCGGTAGAACTCTTGCAAACGTGCCATGTTCGCCTCTTAAGCCTTGATCTCTGCGCCGCTCGAGCGGAACACGCGAACGCCGCGCTCGATCGTCTTGCGCGACTTCTTCTCGTCGTCGCTCAGGAGCTTGATGCCGACGCGATCGGCCTTGCCGGTCGTGCTGTTGAAGATCGCCACGTTCGACTGGTGGATCGAGAGCGTCTTGTCGACGACGCCGCCGGTGACACCCTTCATCGGGTTCGGCTTGACGTGCTTCTTGACGACGTTGACGCCTTCGACGATCAGCCGCTCTTCGTCGACGCGGCTCAGCACCGTGCCGCGGCGGCCCTTGTCGCGGCCGGTCAAGACAATGACCTGGTCGCCTTTACGAATCTTGTTCATCGCAATGTTCCTGAATCAGCGACGGCTCAGAGCACTTCCGGCGCGAGCGAGACGATCTTCATGAAGCGCTCGGTGCGGAGTTCGCGCGTCACCGGCCCGAAGATGCGGGTGCCGATCGGCTCGAGCTTGGCGTTGAGCAGCACGGCGGCGTTGCCGTCGAACTTGACGAGCGAGCCATCCTGGCGGCGCACGCCCTTGGCGGTGCGAACGACGACGGCCGAATAGACCTCGCCCTTCTTCACCCGCCCGCGCGGCGCCGCTTCCTTGATGCTGACCTTGATCACGTCACCGATCGCGGCGTAGCGGCGCTTCGAGCCGCCCAGCACCTTGATGCACATGACGGACTTGGCGCCCGTGTTGTCGGCGACGTCGAGCCGCGACTGCATTTGAATCATGTTGGTTCTCTCTTCCCAACTTGAAGGCCTCTCTGGGATGAGACGCCGACAGTCTTGGGCCCCGTGATTGGGCTTGACCTCGCCCGAAGGCGAAGCCGATGATTATGCCACGGTTCGGCCAGACGCGTGCCAGCGACCGGCCGCGCCGGCTACAGCCTCTTGGCTTGCTCGACCAGCGTCTTGGCGTCGCTGACCTCGAACTTGCCCGGCGCCTCGACGTTGAGCGCCTTGACGACGCCATCCTTGACCAGCATCGAGTAGCGCTGCGAGCGAACGCCCATGCCGCGCGCGGTCAGGTCGAACGTCAGGCCGGCCGCCTTGGTGAAGTCGGCGCTGCCGTCGGCCATCATGCGGACCTTGCCGGCGGTCTTCTGGTCGCGCGCCCAGGCGCCCATCACGAACGGGTCGTTGACCGACACGCACCAGATCTCGTCGACGCCGGCCGCCTTCGAGCGCCGCCGCCTGCTCGACGTAGCCGGGAACGTGCTTGGCCGAGCAGGTCGGCGTGAACGCGCCCGGAAGGCCGAAGATCGCGATCGTCTTGCCCGCGGTCAGCTTGGCCAGGTCGAACGTGTTCGGGCCGATCGAGCAGCCCTCGCCCTCGACCTCGACGAATTCCTGCAGGTTGCCCGCAGGCAGCTTGTCACCGACTTTGATCATGGTTCGCCTCGTCTCGCAGAACAGCGCAATCGCGCCGAATCAGACCGTGATGCCCTTTTGCACCAGGCGCGTCACGACCCACGACTTGGTCTTCGAGATCGGCCGGCTCTCGGCGATCTCGACGACGTCGCCCATCTTGTACTCGCCCTTCTCGTCGTGCGCGTGGTACTTGCTCGAGCGCGCGACGATCTTGCCGTAGAGCTCGTGCTTGGTGCGACGCTCGATCAGGACGGTGATCGTCTTCGAGCGCTTGTCGCTCACGACCTTGCCGATCAACGTGCGCGTGTTCTTGGCGCGCGGCTCGGCCGGCGCGGCGGCGCCCGGGGTCACATCGGCGTTCATTTCTTCGCTCCTGTCTTCTTCGCCGCGGGCGCGCTCTGCGCGGCGCCGCCGGCGCGTTTCTTCTCGGCCTGGATCGTCTTCACGCGGGCGATATCGCGCCGGGTGTTGCCGAGCTGGGAGTGGTTGGTGAGTTGCTGCGTCGCCTTTTGCATGCGCAGGCCGAAATGGGCTTTGAGCAGATCGCTCACTTCCTTCTCGAGCCCGGCAGCATCCTTGGCGCGGAGGTCAGACGTCTTCATCACGGTTCCTTATTCGATCACGCGCCGACCTGGCGCATGACGAACGTGGTCTTGAGCGGCAGCTTGGCCGAGGCGAGCAGGAACGCTTCGCGCGCCAGCTCCTCGGGAACGCCGTTGATCTCGTAGAGCACCTTGCCGGGCTGGATCTCGGCGACGTAGTACTCGGGGTTGCCCTTGCCGTTGCCCATGCGGACTTCGGCCGGCTTCTGCGAAATCGGCTTGTCCGGAAAGATCCGGATCCAGATCCGGCCGCCGCGCTTGACGTGACGCGAGATCGCGCGGCGAGCCGCCTCGATCTGGCGCGCCGTGAGGCGGCCGCGCTCGGTCGCCTTCAGGCCGAAGTCGCCGAACGAGACGTTGGCACCGCGCGTCGCGACGCCGGTGTTGCGGCCCTTTTGCTCTTTTCGATATTTTCTGCGTGCGGGTTGCAGCATGCTTACTCTCCTTTGCCGTCGCTCTTGGGCTTGCCATCGGCTGCCGGCGCGGCGGGCGTGGCCGCCTTGCGAACGCGCTTGACGGCGGGGCCCTTGGGCGCTTCGGTGCCAGCGCCCGGGACCTTGACGTCGGGCGCCGCGGCGACAGCACCCGGGTCGAGCGACTTGTCGGTGCGCTCGGCGCCGGCGGCGGCGCGCAGCGGACGCTCGCCGACCGTCGCGGGACCGCCGGTGCGCGGACGGCCACCCGGCGCGGCCGGGCCGCCCGGCCGCGGACCGCGGCGGTTGCGCCGATCGTCTTCTGCGCCGGCCGGCGTGTTGATGTTCGGCGCTTCGCCGTTGGCGAGGCGGTCACCGCGATAGACCCAGCACTTGACGCCGATCACGCCGTAGGTCGTCTTCGCTTCCGAAAAACCGTAGTCGATGTCGGCCTTCAGCGTGTGGAGCGGCACGCGACCTTCGCGGTACCACTCGCAGCGCGCGATCTCGATGCCGTTCAGGCGCCCCGACGACATCAGCTTGATGCCCTGCGCGCCCAGGCGCATGGCGTTCTGCATCGCGCGCTTCATGGCGCGACGGAACATGATCCGCTTCTCGAGCTGCTGCGTGATCGAGTCGGCGATCAGCTGCGCGTCGATCTCGGGCTTGCGAACCTCTTCGATGTTGACGGCGACCGGAACGCCGAGGCGGCGCGTCAGCTCGGCCTTCAGGTTCTCGATGTCCTCGCCCTTCTTGCCGATCACGACGCCCGGGCGTGCCGAGTAGATCGTGATGCGCGCGTTCTTCGCCGGGCGCTCGATCAGGATGCGCGACACCGCGGCATTCTTGAGCCGTGCCTTCAGGTACTCGCGGACCTTCAGGTCCTCGGCGAGCATCGTCGCGAAGTTCTTGTTCGACGCGTACCAGCGCGACGACCAGTTGCGCGTGACCGGGAGGCGAAATCCCGTCGGGTGAATCTTCTGTCCCATGGTGTCCTTTGCGCCTCAGTTGCCGACGGTGATGTAGATGTGCGCCGTCGGCTTGCTGATGCGGTTGCCGCGTCCCTTGGCCCGGGCCGAGAAGCGCTTCAGCGTCGCGCCCTGCTCGACGTAGATCTGCGTGATCTTCAGCTCGTCGATGTCGGCGCCGTCGTTGTGCTCGGCATTGGCGATCGCCGATTCGAGCGCCTTCTTGATGATCCCGGCGGCCTTCTTCTGCGTGAAGTTGAGGATGTTGATCGCCTGGTCGACCTTCTTGCCGCGCACCAGGTCGGCGACGAGCCGGCCCTTGTCGGCAGAGAGGCGAACGCCGCGAACGATCGATTTGGTTTCCATCGTGGCCATCCTTACTTCTTCGCAGCCTTCTTGTCGGCCGGGTGGCCCTTGAAGGTGCGGGTGAGCGCGAACTCGCCGAGCTTGTGGCCGACCATCTGGTCGGTCACGTACACGGGAACGTGCTGCTTGCCGTTGTGCACGGCGATCGTCAGACCGATGAAATCGGGCAGGATCGTCGAGCGGCGCGACCAGGTCTTGATCGGCTTCTTGTCCTTGGTGGCGCTCGCCTTCTCGACCTTCGCCGCGAGGTGATGGTCGATGAACGGGCCCTTCTTGAGCGAACGAGTCATGGAGGGACCTTCTTACTTCTTGCGGCGCGAGACGATCATCGTCTGCGTGCGCTTGTTGTTGCGCGTGCGATAGCCCTTGGTGAGCGTGTTCCACGGCGAGACCGGTGCCTGGCCCTCGCCGGTGCGGCCTTCGCCGCCGCCGTGCGGGTGGTCGACCGGGTTCATCGCGACGCCGCGCACCGTCGGGCGGATACCCTTCCAGCGCTTCGCGCCGGCCTTGCCGTAGTGGCGCAGGCTGTGCTCTTCGTTCGAGACCTCGCCGATCGTGGCGCGGCAGTCGATGTGGATCTTGCGCACTTCGCCCGAGCGCAAGCGAACCTGCGCGTAGGTGCCTTCGCGCGCCAGCAGCGTGCACGCCGTGCCGGCCGAGCGCGCGATCTGCGCGCCCTTGCCGGGCAGCATTTCGATGCAATGGATGATCGAGCCGACCGGGATATTCCGGATCGGCAGCGTGTTGCCGGCCTTGATCGGCGCCTCGGCGCCGATCAGGATCGTCGAGCCCACTTCCAGACCGCGCGGTGCGATCACGTAGCGGCGCTCGCCGTCGGCGTAGACGACCAGAGCGATGTGGGCGCTCCGGTTCGGGTCGTACTCGATGCGTTCGACCTTGGCCGGGATCGCGTCCTTGTTGCGAACGAAATCGACGACGCGGTAGTGGTGCTTGTGACCGCCGCCCTTGTGGCGCGTCGTGATGTGGCCGTTGTTGTTGCGACCGGCGTTCTGCATCTGCGGCTCGAGCAGCGATGCCTCGGGCCGGCCCTTGTACAGGTGCGGATGCGTGACCTTGACGACCGCGCGCCTGCCCGGCGACGTCGGCTTGACCTTGATGACGGGCATTACGCGCCCTCCCCGGAGAAGTTCAGCTCCTGGCCCGCGGCCAGGCAGACGTAGGCCTTCTTGACGTGATCGCGCCGGCCGGTTCCCTTGCCGAAGCGCTTGGTCTTGCCCTTGTGCTGGACCGTTTGCACGGAGTCGACCGTGACCTTGAACATCAGCTCGACGGCCGCCTTGATCTCGGGCTTGGTCGCGTCGCGCATGACCTTGAACAGCACCTGGTTGTGCTTCTCGGCGGCCATCGTCGCCTTCTCGCTGACGATCGGCGCGATCAGGACCTGGGCCAGTCGGCCTTCGCTGTGCGCGGCGCGCTTGGGCGCGTCGGCGTCGGCCTTGACCTTCTTGGCAGCGGGCTTCTTCGCTGCCGCCTTCTTGGCGACGGCGGCCTTCGGCGCCGCTTCGGCTGCGACCGCAGTGGCGGGCTTCGCCTTCGCCTCCTTGGCGGGCTTGGCCTCGGCGGACTTCTTCGCCTTGGCGTCGACCTTCGGATCGGCCTTGGCCTTCGAGGTGTCGGGTGCCGTGCTCATGACAGCATCTCCTTCAGTTGCTCCATCGCGCCCTTGGTGACGAGCACCTTCTTGTAGTGCACGAGGGCGAGCGGGTCGGCGTAGCGCGGCTCGACGATGAGCACGTTGGCGAGGTTGCGCGACGCCATGATCAGGTTGTCGGCCATCTGGTCGGTGATGACGAGCACCGAGTCGAGGCCCATCGACTTCAGCTTCTGCGCCAGGCCCTTGGTCTTCGGCGAGTCGACGGTCAGCGACTCGACGACGGCCAGGCGGCCTTCGCGCGCGAGCTGCGACAGGATCGCCGCCATGCCGGCGCGGTACATCTTCTTGTTCACCTTCTGGGTGAAGTTCTCGTCCGGGCTGTTCGGGAAGATCCGACCGCCCCCGCGCCAGAGCGGCGACGACGTCATGCCGGCGCGGGCGCGGCCGGTACCCTTCTGGCGCCACGGCTTCTTGGTCGAGTGCTTGACCATCGCCCGGTCGAGCTGGGCGCGCGTGCCGAGACGAGCGTTGGCCTGGAAGGCGACGACGATCTGGTGCACCAGCGCTTCGTTGTAGTCGCGTGCGAAGAGCGTGTCGGGCGCGTCGAACTTCGACGTCGCCTGGCCCTGCTCATTGAGGAGTTCGAGTTGCATCAGGCAGCTCCCTTCGCTGCGGCCTTCGGCGAACCCTTGGCGGGCGCCTTGACGGCCGGGCGAACGACGACGTGGCCGTTCTTCGCACCCGGCACCGCGCCGCGAACGAGCAGCAGCTGGCGCGCTTCGTCGATGCGGACGATGTCGAGGTTCTGGGTCGTGCGGGTGACGTTGCCGAGCTGGCCCGACATCTTCTTGCCCGGGAACACGCGCCCCGGATCCTGCGCCATCGAGATCGAGCCCGGCACGTTGTGCGAACGGCTGTTGCCGTGCGACGCGCGCTGCGACTTGAAGTGGTGGCGCTTGATCGTTCCGGTGAAGCCCTTGCCGATCGTCGTGCCCTGCACGTCGACCATCTGGCCGACGGCGAAGACGCCGACCGGAATCTGCGCGCCCGGCTTGTATTCGGCGGCGACGGCGTCGGCGACGCGGAATTCCTGCATCAGCTCGCCGGCGACGACTCCCGCCTTGGCGAGGTGACCGGCCGCCGGCTTGCTGACGCGCGATGCCTTGCGATCGCCGAAGACGATCTGCAGGGCGGTGTAGCCGTCGGTCGCGGCGGTCTTGACCTGGGCGACGCGATTGTTCGAGACGTCGAGGACGGTGACGGGAATCGCGTCCCCGTCGTCGGTGAAGATGCGCATCATCCCCACCTTGCGGCCCAGCAGACCCAGGCGTTCGCCCGGGTTCGAGGTCGTGGTCATAAATGTTCTCCAGCCACGCAAGCGCGGCCTTTGTTGCAACGCCCGACATCGATTGGCCGGGCTGACGATTGGCTTTCCCTGTCGTCCCGCCTTCTAGAGCCAAGGCCCGAAGCGTGATCGCGGAAAAGCCTGCGATCTTATCAGAAGGCCCCGGCTTTGGCCAGGGCCCGTAGCTGCCGGCGACAAGCCGGCCGCCGGTTACTGCAGCTTGATCTCGACGTCGACGCCGGCCGGCAGGTCGAGCTTCATCAGCGCGTCGACGGTCTTGTCGGTCGGGTCGACGATGTCCATCAGGCGCTGGTGGGTGCGGATCTCGAACTGGTCGCGCGAGGTCTTGTTGACGTGCGGCGAGCGCAGGATGTCGAAGCGCTGCATGCGGGTCGGCAGGGGCACCGGGCCCTTGACGATCGCGCCGGTGCGCTTGGCGGTATCGACGATCTCGAGCGCCGACTGGTCGATCAGCTTGTAGTCGAACGCCTTGAGACGGATGCGGATTTTTTGCTGGGTAGCCATGACGGTTCTTTCAAAGAGCGATGCGGGCTCTCGGCGATGCCGCCCGCGGGAGTTTGCGCGTTGGAGCGCAGTCCTATTCGAGGATTTTCGCGACGACGCCGGCGCCGACGGTTCTGCCGCCTTCGCGGATGGCGAAGCGCAGGCCTTCTTCCATGGCGATCGGGGCGATCAGCTTGACGGTGATCGAGACGTTGTCGCCCGGCATCACCATCTCCTTGTCCTTGGCCAGCTCGACCGCGCCGGTCACGTCGGTGGTGCGGAAGTAGAACTGGGGCCGGTAGTTGTTGAAGAACGGCGTGTGCCGGCCGCCTTCTTCCTTGCTGAGGACGTAGATCTCGGCCGTGAAGTGGGTGTGCGGCTTGACGCTGCCCGGCTTGCACAGCACCTGGCCGCGCTGGACTTCTTCGCGCTTGGTGCCGCGCGAGCAGGATGCCGACGTTGTCGCCCGCCTGGCCCTGGTCGAGGAGCTTTCTGAACATCTCGACGCCGGTGCAGGTGGTCTTTTGCGTCGGCGTGATGCCGACGATCTCGATTTCCTCGCCGACCTTGATGACGCCGCGCTCGACCCGGCCCGTCACGACGGTGCCGCGCCCGGAGATGGAGAAGACGTCTTCGACCGGCATCAGGAAGGCGCCGTCGATGGCCCGCTCGGGCTGGGGGATGTAGGTGTCGAGGGCTTCGGCCAGCTTCAGGATGCTGCCTTCGCCGAGCTCGCCCTTGTCGCCTTCCAGGGCGAGCTTGGCCGAGCCGTGGACGATGGGGGTGGCGTCACCCGGGAATTCGTACTTGTCGAGGAGCTCGCGCACTTCCATCTCGACGAGCTCGAGGAGCTCGGCGTCGTCGACCATGTCGCACTTGTTCATGTAGACGATGATGTAAGGAACACCGACCTGGCGCGCCAGGAGGATGTGCTCACGCGTCTGGGGCATGGGGCCGTCGGCCGCGCTCACGACCAGGATGGCGCCGTCCATCTGGGCCGCGCCGGTGATCATGTTCTTGACGTAGTCGGCGTGGCCCGGGCAGTCGACGTGGGCGTAGTGGCGGTTCTTGGTCTCGTACTCGACGTGGGCGGTGTTGATGGTGATGCCGCGCGCCTTTTCCTCGGGCGCCGCGTCGATCTGGTCGTAGGCCTTGGCCTCGCCACCGTAGAGCTTGCTCAGCACCGAGGTCAGCGCCGCCGTCAGGGTGGTCTTGCCGTGGTCGACGTGGCCAATGGTCCCGACGTTGACGTGCGGCTTGGTCCGTTCAAACTTGCTCTTAGCCATAAAGCTTCCTTTAAGGGGTCGCGCAGTGACCCCGCTGTCCTGTTATTTACCCCGGGCGGTGATGATCGCGTCGGCGACGTTCTTCGGCGCCTCGCTGTAGTGCTTGAATTCCATCGTGTACGTCGCCCGGCCCTGCGACATCGAGCGCAGTGTCGTCGAATAGCCGAACATTTCCGACAGCGGCACCTCGGCCTTGATGATCTTGCCGCCGCCGACCATGTCGTCCATGCCCTGGACCATGCCGCGCCGCGACGAGAGATCGCCCATGACGTTGCCGGCGAAGTCTTCCGGCGTCTCGACCTCGACCGCCATCATCGGCTCGAGGATCACCGGCGAGGCCTTGCGGCAGCCGTCCTTGAAGCCGAACGACGCCGCCATCTTGAACGCGTTCTCGTTCGAGTCGACCTCGTGGTACGAGCCGAAGGTGAGCGTGACCTTGACGTCGACGACCGGATAGCCGGCGAGCACGCCGTTCGGCAGCGAGTCCTCGACGCCCTTCTTGACCGCGGGGATGAACTCGCGCGGCACGACGCCGCCCTTGATCGCGTCGACGAACTCGAAGCCCTTGCCCGGCTCCTGCGGCTCGATCTTCAGGACGACGTGGCCGTATTGGCCCTTGCCGCCCGACTGGCGAACGAACTTGCCCTCGACGTCGCGACACCGGCTTGCGAATCGTCTCGCGATACGCGACCTGCGGCTTGCCGACATTCGCCTCGACGCCGAACTCGCGCTTCATGCGGTCGACGATGATCTCGAGGTGGAGCTCGCCCATGCCGGAGATGATGGTCTGGCCGCTCTCCTCGTCGGTCTTGACGCGAAACGACGGGTCTTCCTGGGCCAGGCGGCCGAGGGCGATGCCCATCTTTTCCTGGTCGGCCTTGGTCTTCGGCTCGACCGCCTGCGAGATCACCGGCTCCGGGAACACCATCTTCTCGAGCGTGATGATCGATTGCGGGTCGCACAGCGTCTCGCCGGTCGTGACGTCCTTCAGGCCGACGCAGGCGGCGATGTCGCCGGCCAGGATCTCCTTGATCTCTTCGCGCTGGTTGGCGTGCATCTGCAGGATCCGGCCGATGCGCTCCTTCTTGCCGCGGATCGGGTTGAACACCGAATCGCCCGACTTCAGGATCCCCGAATAGACGCGAACGAACGTCAGCTGGCCGACGTACGGGTCGGTCATCAGCTTGAACGCGAGCGCGGAGAACTTCTCGTCGTCGGTGCGCTGGCGGACGACCGGCTTGTCGTCGTCGTCGGTGCCCGGCACCGGCGGGATGTCGATCGGCGACGGCATGAAGTCGAGCACCGCGTCGAGCATGCGCTGCACGCCCTTGTTCTTGAACGCGCTGCCGCAGAGCATCGGATGGATCTCGCCGGCGATCGTGCGCATGCGGATGCCCTGGATGACCTCGGCCTCGGTCAGCTCGCCCGACTCGAGGTACTTGTTCATCAGCTCTTCGTTGGCCTCGGCCGCGGCCTCGACCATCTGCTCGCGCCACTTCTCGGACTCGGCCTGCAGCTCGGCGGGAATGTCCTCGTAGCTGAACTTCATCCCCTGGGTCGAATCGTCCCAGTAGATCGCCTTCATCTTGATCAGGTCGACGACGCCCTTGAAGTTGTCCTCGGCGCCGATCGGCAGCGTGATCACGACCGGATTCGCCTTGAGGCGATCGATCATCATCTGGCGCACGCGCAGGAAGTCGGCGCCGACGCGGTCCATCTTGTTGACGAACGCGAGGCGCGGCACCTTGTACTTGTTGGCCTGGCGCCAGACCGTCTCGGACTGCGGCTGCACGCCGCCGACCGAGTCGTAGACCATGACCGCGCCGTCGAGCACGCGCATCGAGCGCTCGACCTCGATCGTGAAGTCGACGTGGCCCGGCGTGTCGATGATGTTGATGCGGTGCTCGGGATGCGAGAAGTCCATCCCCTTCCAGAAGCAGGTCGTCGCCGCCGAAGTGATCGTGATGCCGCGCTCCTGCTCCTGCTCCATCCAGTCCATCGTCGCGGCGCCGTCGTGGACTTCGCCGATCTTGTGGTTGACCCCGGTGTAGAACAGGATGCGCTCGGTCGTCGTCGTCTTGCCGGCGTCGATGTGAGCCGAGATACCGATGTTCCGGTAGCGCTCGATGGGGGTCTTGCGGGACATGGAAAACTCCAGATGCGTCGCGCCCGTGCCGAGCCGCCGCGAAGGCCGCGGCCCGAGGACGAGCGTGAGAAAAGTGATCGCGCCTTAGATCGAGGCTCAGAAGCGGAAATGCGAGAAGGCCTTGTTGGCCTCCGCCATGCGGTGCACTTCGTCGCGCTTCTTCATCGCGCCGCCGCGGCCCTCGACGGCCTCGAGCAGCTCGTTCGCGAGCCGCTGCGCCATCGACTTCTCGCCGCGCTTGCGCGCCGATTCCTTGAGCCAGCGCATCGCCAGGGCGACGCGGCGCACCGGGCGCACCTCGACCGGCACCTGGTAGTTCGCACCGCCGACGCGGCGCGACTTCACTTCGACCATCGGCTTGATGTTGTTCAAGGCGACGATGAAGATCTCGAGCGGATCCTTGCCGGACTTTTTCTCGACCTGGTCGAGCGCACCGTAGATGATGCGCTCGGCAACGGCCTTCTTGCCCGACTCCATGATCACGTTCATGAACTTGGAGAGATCGACCGAGCCGAACTTCGGATCGGGGAGGATGTCCCGCTTGGGGACTTCGCGACGACGCGGCATTGCACTTCCTTTGGCTTCAGTTGGCGCTGGCCGAAGGCCGGACCTCGCGAGGACTAACAAGCCCTCCACTTACTCGGACAGGACGGCATCGACGCCGTCCTCCTGTGCTGCGTAGCTCTACGGAGCGCTACGCCTTCTTCGGGCGCTTCGCGCCGTACTTGGAGCGGGACTGCTTGCGATCCTTGACGCCCTGCAGGTCGAGCGAGCCGCGGACGATGTGGTAGCGAACGCCCGGCAGATCCTTGACCCGGCCGCCGCGCACGAGCACGACGCTGTGCTCCTGCAGGTTATGGCCTTCGCCGCCGATATACGAAATGATCTCGAAGCCGTTCGTCAGGCGCACCTTGGCGACCTTGCGCAGCGCCGAGTTCGGCTTCTTGGGCGTCGTCGTGTAGACGCGCGTGCAGACGCCGCGGCGTTGCGGGCCGCCCTGCAGCGCAGGCGACTTCGACTTGACGGTCTCGGTCTCGCGGCCATGGCGGACGAGCTGGTTGATCGTGGGCATAAGAACTCGTGTTGGTGAAGCGCCCCGAAGACGGCCAGGGGCCAGCTCGCTGAGGCGGCTTCGCGCCCGGCCGCAGGGACGTGGCGAGGCGAGAAAAGCCGATGATTGTATGCCGGCCAGGAGAGCCCGCAAGCCAGCCCTTGCCGAGCCGGTGGCGGGGCGGGATCATCCGACCTTTGCCGCCGAGCCTGATCACCCATGCGCTGTACCCGCTGCCAGGCCGACGAATTCCCCCGGAGGCCGGTTCTGCAGCGGCTGCGGCACGCCGCTCGGCAAGGCCTGCCTCCAGTGCGGCGCGGCACTTCTCGACAGCCACCGATTTTGCCCCGCCTGCGGCAGCGCCGCGCCCGAGGCGCCCGGCACTGCGCGCCGAAGAAGGCGAGCGTCGCCACGCCACCGTCATGTTTTCCGACCTCTCCGGCTACACCGCCCTGAACGAAGCACTCGACCCCGAGGAGGTCGAAGCGGTGATGGGCCGGATCAAGGCCGACGCGACCGCGATCGTCGAGCGCCACGGCGGCACCGTCAACCAGTTCGTCGGCGACGAGATCATGGCGCTCTTCGGCGTCCCGCTCGCCCACCGCGACGACGCCCGCCGGGCCGTCAGCGCCGCCTTCGCGCTGCACCGCGCCGTCGACGCGTTCGTCGCCACCCTCGGCCCGGCGCACGCGCGCGCGCTGGCGATGCACACGGGAATCAATGCCGGCCTCGTCGTCGCCAGAAAGAGCGACGCCCGCGCCGGCAACTTCGCGCTCACCGGCGACGCCGTCAACACCGCGGCGCGCCTGCGCAGCCTGGCCGGGCCGGGCGAGATCGTCGTCAGCGCCGAGACCTGGCGCCAGGTCGCCGACTTCTTCGACGCCGACGAAGGCGTGCCGACCGAGGTCAAGGGCAAGGAGCAGCCGCTCGTCGCCGTGCGGGTGCGCGGCGAAAGAGCAGGCGCCGAGCGCGGCGCGGCGGCGCGCTGGTCGGCCGCGACGAGGAGCTGCGCGACTTCCGCGCCGTCGCCGAGGCGTGCGCCGAGAGGAAGCGCAGCCGGGTCGTCGTCGTCCGCGGCGACCCGGGCGTCGGCAAGTCGCGGCTGGTCGCCGAGTTCGTCGCCGCGGCGCGCACGCTCGGCTTCGCCTGCCACGCCGCCGCGGTGCTCGACTTCGGCGCCGAGACCGGCCGCGACGCCGTGCGCAGCCTGGCGCGCAGCCTGCTCGGCGTCAGCGACACCGCCGACGAGCAGTGCCCGGCGCGAGGCGCTCGCGCAGGCGAACGCGGCGCGGCCGATCGCCGCCGAGCGGCGCCTCTTCCTGCACGACCTGCTCGACGTCGCGCCGCCGGTCGAGCTGCGCGCGCTCGCCGCGGCGATGAGCACCGCGGCACGCGAGAAGGGATCGCTCGACGCGCTGTGCGAGCTGGCGACGGGCGCGAGCGGCGCCGGGCCGCTTCTCCTGGTCGTCGAGGACATCCACTGGGCCGACGCCTGGACGCTCGAGCGCCTCGCCGCGCTCGCCGTGCTCGCCGCGCGCCAGCCGCTGCTGCTGGTCATGACGACGCGCTTCGCCGGCGATCCGAGCGCGGGCGCCTGGCGCACGACGCTGCACGGCGCGCCGCTCATCGGCATCGACCTCGGCCCGCTCAACGGCGACGAGTCGCTGCAGCTCGCGGCGCAGGCCTCGACGATGACGCCGGCGCTGCTCGCCAGCTGCGTCGAGCGCGCCGAAGGCAATCCGCTGTTCCTGCTGCAGCTGCTCCTCAACGCCGGCGAGGCGGCGCAGTCGAGCCTGCCGGGATCGATCCAGGCGCTCGTCCATACGCGCATGGACCGGCTCGCGCCGCGCGACAAGCTCGCGCTGCAGGCGGCCGCCGTCTTCGGCCAGCGCTTCACGGTCGAGGCGCTGCGCCATCTGATCGAGGAGCCGGCCTACGACGGCAGGCTGCTGGTCGAGAATTTCCTGGTCCGCGCCGACGGCAGCGAGCTCATGTTCTGCCACGCGCTGATCCGCGACGGCGCCTATGGGTCGCTGCTGCACAAGCGGCGGCGCGCCCTGCACGCGCGCGCCGCCGAGTGGTTCCTTTCGCGCGACCTCGTGCTCGCCGCCGAGCACTTCGACCGCGCCGACGATCCGCGCGCCGCCGCCGCCTACCTTGCGGCGAGCGATGCGGTCGCGACCCAGTACCGCCACGCGGTCGCGCTCGAGTTGGCCGAGCGCGGCCTCGCGCTCGCGACCGAGCAGGCGACGCGCTTCGCCCTGCTGATGGCGCGCGGCCGGCTGCTGGTCGAGCTCGGCCGCTCCGGCGATGCGATCGAGGCAAGCCGCGCCGCGCTCGCCGTCGCCGCCGACGATGGCGAGCGGGCACAGGCGCTGGTCGCGACGGCCGCCGGGATGCGCCTCAACGACCGCATCGCCGAAGGCCTCGCCGCGCTCGACGAGGCCGAGCCGCTGGCCGTCGCCGCCTCGCGTTCGCTCGACCTGTCGCGCCTGCACCACCTGCGCGGCAACCTGCTGTTCCCGCTCGGCCGCCACGCAGGAGTGCCTGCGCGAGCACGGCCTGGCGCGCGACCACGCCCGGGCGGCGGCTCGCTGGAGGCCGAGGCCGCGGCGATCGGCGGGCTCGGCGACGCCTACTATCTCCAAGGCCGGATGCGCTCGGCGAACCAGCAGTTCCGCGAATGCGTCGCCCTCGCCCGCGCCCAGGGTTTCGGCCGACTCGAGGTGGCGAACCTGTCGATGGTCGGCTGGTCCAGCCTGCATCTGAACGAGATCGCCAGCCGCCGCGGCCGTCGGTCACGAGGCGATCGAGCTCGCGCTGCGCGCCTCGCAACGGCGCGCCGAGGTCATGGCACGAACGCTGGTCGGCTGGGTCGACGGCGCGATCCGCGACCGCGACGATGCCGAGCAGCAGAACGCCGACGGCGCTGGAGCTGATCCGCAGCGTCGGCGTCAAGCGCTTCGAGGCGCAGCTGCTGGCGCTGACGGCGTTGGTGGCGCTGCGACGTGGCGAGCGCGGCAGGGCGCTCGAAGGACGTGGAGGAAGCGCTCGCGATCTGCCGTGCCCACGGCATGGGCCACATCGGTCCCTGGGCGTACGGCGTTCGCGCCCTGGTCGAGACCGACCCGGTGGCGCGCGTGCGCTTTCTCGATGAAGGCGAACGGCAGCTCGCGCTCGGTTGCGTCAGCCACAACCACGTCCAGCTGCGCGAGCTCGCGATCGACGCGCTGCTCGAGATCGGCGACTGGAATGGCGTCGACGCGAACTGCGCCCGTATCCGCGCCTACACCGCCGACGAGCCGCTGCCGATGAGCGAGTTCGTGATCGCGCGCGGCACGGCGCTCGCCCAATTCGGCCGCGGCGATCGCAGCGACGCGCTGCGCGAGGCGCTGCTCGGCTTGCAGGCCGAAGGCACGCGAGCCGAGCTGAACACCTTCTTGCCGGCGATCGCCCGCGCCCTCGACGCGTTCTAGCCGATCAAAAAAAAGGCGGCCCGAAGGCCGCCCTTTCGACGCGCAGGCGAACGACCTTATTCGGTCGCCGCCGCAGCTGCCGCCGCGGCGTCGGTCGCCGCATCGACCTGCTGCATCTGCACCGCCGCGAGCTCCTCGGCTTCCTGGACCGCGATGGCGCGACGCTCGGCGTCGTCCATCGCTTCCTTGGCCTTGCGCGCCTCGTGGAACGCCATGCCCGTTCCCGCCGGGATGAGCCGGCCGACGATGACGTTTTCCTTGAGGCCGCGCAGCTCGTCGCGCTTGCCCATGATCGCCGCCTCGGTGAGCACCCGCGTCGTCTCCTGGAACGACGCCGCCGAGATGAAGCTGTCGGTCGACAGCGACGCCTTGGTGATGCCGAGCAGGACGTCGATGTGGGTCGCCGGCAGCTTGCCTTCGGCCAGCATCTTGTCGTTCTTGCCCAGGAGCTCGGAGCGCTCGACCTGCTCGCCGAGGATGTAGCGACGTGTCGCCCGGGTTCGAGATCTGGACGCGACGCAGCATCTGGCGAACGATCACCTCGATGTGCTTGTCGTTGATCTTCACGCCCTGGAGGCGGTACACGTCCTGCACCTCGTCGACGATGTAGCGCGCGAGCTCTTCCATGCCGAGCAGACGCAGGATGTCCTGCGGATCGGCCGGGCCGTCGACGATCGACTCGCCCTTGTTGACCACCTGGCCCTCGTGGACCACGATGTTCTTCTCCTTCAGGACGAGCTCCTCGTAGACCTTGCCTTCCGGGTCGGTGATCTGCAGCCGCACCTTGCCCTTGGTCTCCTTGCCGAACGAGACCGTGCCGGTCATCTCGGCGAGCGTGCCCTTGTCCTTCGGCGTGCGCGCCTCGAACAGCTCGGCCACGCGCGGCAGGCCGCCCGTGATGTCGCGCGTCTTCTGGCCTTCGACCGGGATCCGCGCCAGCACCTCGCCCGGCGGCGAGGTCCTGGCCGTCGCGGATCTGGATCAGCGAGCCGACCGGGAAGGCGATCGTCACCGAGTGGTCGGTGCCGGGGATCTTCACCTCGTTGCCGGCAGCGTCGAGCAGCTTCACCTGCGGGCGAACGACCTTGGTCGCGCCGCGCCGCTTCGGATCGATCACGACCAGCGTCGACAGGCCCGTGACCTCGTCGAGCTGCTTGGCCACCGTGACGCCTTCCTCGACGTTCTCGAACTTCGCCTTGCCGGCGAACTCGGTGATGATCGGCCGCGTCAGCGGGTCCCAGTTGGCCAGCACGCGTGCCGGCCTTGACCTGCTGGTCGGGCTTGATCGCCGAGCAGCGCGCCGTACGGCACCTTGTGGCGCTCGCGCTCGCGGCCGTGCGGATCGGCGATGATGATCTCGCCGGAGCGCGAGATCACGACCAGCTCGCCCTTGCCGTTGGTGACGTAGCGCATCGTCGGGTTGAAGCCGACCGTGCCGTCCGACTTGGCGTCGACGCTCGACGCCACCGCCGCGCGCGATGCCGCGCCGCCGATGTGGAACGTGCGCATCGTCAGCTGCGTGCCCGGCTCGCCGATCGACTGCGCGGCGATGACGCCGATCGCTTCGCCGACGTTGACCAGGCCGCCGCGGCCGAGGTCGCGGCCGTAGCACTTGGCGCAGATGCCGAAGCGCGTGCCGCAGGTGAGCGCGGTGCGGACCTTGACCTCGTCGACCGCCGCTGCCTCGAGCGCGTCGAGCGTGTCCTCGTCGAGCATCTCGCCCGCCGGAACGATGGTCTGCTGCGTCTCCGGATCGAGGATGTCGATCGCGGCGACGCGGCCGAGCGCGCGGTCGCGCAGCGATCTCGATGACCTCGCCGCCTTCGACCAGGGCGCGCATGTTGAGGCCGTTCATGGTCTGCGCAGTCGTTCTCGATCACGACCAGGTCCTGGGTCACGTCGACGAGTCGGCGCGTCAGGTAGCCGGAGTTCGCGGTCTTCAGCGCCGTGTCCGCGAGGCCCTTGCGGGCGCCGTGGGTGGAGATGAAGTACTGCAGGACGTTCAGGCCCTCGCGGAAGTTCGCCGTGATCGGCGTCTCGATGATCGAGCCGTCCGGCTTGGCCATCAGGCCGCGCATGCCGGCGAGCTGGCGGATCTGCGCGGCGGAGCCGCGCGCACCGGAGTCGGCCATCATGTAGATGGAGTTGAACGACTCCTGGTCGACCTGCTTGCCGTGGCGGTCGGTGGTCTTCTGCTTCGACAGCTGCGCCATCATGACCTTGCCGACTTCGTCGCCGGTCTTGCCCCAGATGTCGACCACCTTGTTGTAGCGCTCGCCGGAGGTCACGAGGCCCGAGACGTACTGCTGCTCGATCTCCTTGACTTCCTTCTCGGCACGCTCGATCAGGCCGGGCTTTTCCTTCGGCACCAGCATGTCGTCGATGCAGATCGAGATGCCCGCCTTGGTCGCGAGGCGGAAGCCCGCCTGCAGCAGCTTGTCGGCGAAGACGACCGTGTCCTTCAGGCCGCACTTGCGGAACGACGTGTTGATGAGGCGCGAGATTTCCTTCTTCTTGAGCGCCTTGTTCAGGTTCGAGAACGGCAGCCCCTTCGGCAGGATCTCCGACAGCAGCGCACGGCCGACCGTCGTGTCGACGAGCTTGGTCACGGCGACGAACTCGCCGCTGTCCTTGTCCTTCTCGTACTCGGTCAGGCGCACCGCGATCTTGGCCGTGACCTCGACCTGCTCGTTGTCGAGCGCGCGCTGCACTTCGGCGACGTCGGAGAAGATGATCCCCTCGCCCTTGCCGTTGATGCGCTCGCGGGTCGCGTAGTAGAGGCCGAGCACGACGTCCTGCGACGGCACGATCGACGGCTCGCCGTTGGCCGGGAACAGCACGTTGTTCGACGCCAGCATGAGCGTGCGCGCTTCCATCTGCGCTTCGATGCACAGCGGAATGTGCACCGCCATCTGGTCGCCGTCGAAGTCGGCGTTGAACGCCGCGCAGACGAGCGGGTGCAGCTGGATCGCCTTGCCTTCGATCAGGACCGGCTCGAACGCCTGGATGCCGAGGCGGTGCAAGGTGGGCGCGCGGTTCAGCAGGACCGGGTGCTCCTTGATGACCTCTTCCAGGATGTCCCAGACGACCGGCGTGCCGGACTCGACTTCCTTCTTCGCCGCCTTGATCGTCGTCGCGATGCCCATGGCCTCGAGGCGCGAGAAGATGAACGGCTTGAACAGCTCGAGCGCCATCAGCTTGGGCAGGCCGCACTGGTGCAGCTTGAGCGTCGGGCCGACGACGATGACCGAGCGGCCCGAGTAGTCGACGCGCTTGCCCAGCAGGTTCTGGCGGAAGCGACCCGACTTGCCCTTGATCATGTCGGCGAGCGACTTGAGGGCGCGCTTGTTGGCGCCGGTCATCGCCTTGCCGCGACGGCCGTTGTCGAGCAGCGAATCGACCGCCTCCTGCAGCATCCGCTTCTCGTTGCGGACGATGATCTCCGGCGCCTTCAGCTCGAGCAGCCGCGCGAGGCGGTTGTTGCGGTTGATGACGCGGCGATAGAGGTCGTTCAGGTCGGAGGTCGCGAAGCGGCCGCCGTCGAGCGGCACCAGCGGACGCAGGTCCGGCGGCAGGACCGGCAGGACCTCCATCACCATCCACTGCGGCTTGATGCCCGACTTCTTGAAGGCCTCCATGACCTTCAGGCGCTTCGAGTTCTTCTTGACCTTCAGCTCGCAGCCGGTCATGTCGTTGCGCAGCTTCTCGATCTCGATGTCGAGGTCGATCTCGGCCAGCAGCTTGTGCACGCCTTCGGCGCCCATCAGGGCGATGAACTCGTCACCGAACTCGGCGCGCTTGGCGTCGTAGTCGTCCTCGCTCATGATCGAGAACTTCTTCAGCGGCGTCATCCCCGGGTCGACGACGACGTACGCTTCGAAGTACAGCACGCGCTCGATGTCGCGCAGCGTCATGTCGAGCACCAGGCCGAGCCGCGACGGCAGCGACTTCAGGAACCAGATGTGCGCGCACGGCGCCGCCAGGTCGATGTGACCCATGCGCTCGCGCCGCACCTTGGTCTGGGTGACCTCGACGCCGCACTTCTCGCAGATCACGCCGCGGTGCTTCAGGCGCTTGTACTTGCCGCACAGGCACTCGTAGTCCTTGATCGGGCCGAAGATCTTGGCGCAGAACAGGCCGTCGCGCTCCGGCTTGAAGGTCCGGTAGTTGATCGTCTCGGGCTTCTTGACTTCGCCGAACGACCACGAGCGGATCTTCTCGGGCGATGCAAGCCCGATCTTGATCGCGTCGAAGTGCTCGTCGGGGGTGAACTGACGGAACAGGTCCAGCAATCCCTTCATGCTTCTCTCCTGAAATTCGTGGCGGTGCGAACTGAACGAACGAAGGTGGTCGTCATGCTCAGTTGCGCTCCAGCTCGATGTCGATGCCCAGCGATCGGATTTCCTTGACCAGCACGTTGAACGATTCCGGCATGCCGGCCTCGATCGCGTGCTCGCCCTTGACGATCGACTCGTACACCTTGGTGCGGCCGTTCACGTCGTCCGACTTGACGGTCAGCATCTCCTGCAGGACGTAGCTGGCGCCGTAGGCTTCGAGCGCCCAGACCTCCATCTCGCCGAAGCGCTGGCCGCCGAACTGGGCCTTGCCGCCGAGCGGCTGCTGGGTGACGAGGCTGTACGGGCCGGTCGAGCGCGCGTGCATCTTGTCGTCGACCAGGTGGTGCAGCTTCAGGACGTGCATGTAGCCGACCGTGACCGGACGCTCGAACGGATCGCCGGTGCGGCCGTCGTGCAGCGTCGCCTGGGTCCGGGTCTCGGTCAGGCCCTTGGCCTTGGCGACGTCGTCCGGATAGGCGAGCTTCAGCATCGCGCGGATCTCTTCTTCGGCAGCGCCGTCGAAGACCGGGCGTCGCGAACGGCACGCCGGTCGAGAGGTTGGTCGCCATCTCGCGGATCTCGTCGTCGCTCAGGTGGTCGAGGCGCTCGGTCTTGCCGCCGCTCTTGTTGTAGAGCTCGTCGAGGAACCTGCGCAGCTCGGCCACCTTGGCCTCCTTCTGCAGCATGTCGCCGATGCGCTGGCCGATGCCCTTGCCGGCCCAGCCGAGGTGAACCTCGAGCACCTGGCCGACGTTCATCCGCGACGGCACGCCGAGCGGATTCAGGACGATGTCGCACGGCGTGCCGTCGGCCATGTACGGCATGTCTTCGACCGGAACGACCTTCGAGACGACGCCCTTGTTGCCGTGGCGGCCGGCCATCTTGTCGCCCGGCTGCAGGCGGCGCTTGACGGCCAGGTAGACCTTGACCATCTTCAGCACGCCCGCGGGCAGCTCGTCGCCCTGCGTCAGCTTCTTCTTCTTCTCCTCGAAGGCGATGTCGAAGCTGTGGCGCGTCTGCTCGAGCGAGTTCTTGATCGACTCGAGCTGGTTGGCGAGGTCTTCGTCGGCCGGGCGGATGTCGAACCAGTGGTACTTCTCGACCGAGGCGAGGTACTCCTTGTCGATCGCCGTTCCCTTGGCGATCTTGTTCGGGCCGCCGTTGGCGGGCTTGCCGACCAGGAGCTTTTCGATCCGGTCGAACGCGTCGGCCTCGACGATGCGCAGCTGGTCGTTCAGGTCGAGGCGATAGCGCTTCAGCTCGTCGTCGATGATCTGCTGGGCGCGCTTGTCGCGCTCGATCCCTTCGCGGGTGAACACCTGCACGTCGATGACCGTGCCGTTGGTGCCCTGGTCGACGCGCAGCGACGTGTCCTTCACGTCCGAAGCCTTCTCGCCGAAGATCGCGCGCAGCAGCTTTTCTTCCGGCGTCAGCGTCGTCTCGCCCTTCGGCGTGACCTTGCCGACGAGCGTGTCGCCCGGGTTCACTTCCGCGCCGACGTAGACGATGCCCGACTCGTCGAGACGAGCCAGCTGGTTCTCCGCCAGGTTCGGGATGTCGCGCGTGATTTCCTCGGCGCCCAGCTTGGTGTCGCGCGCCATGACCACCAGCTCCTCGATGTGGATCGAGGTGTAGCGGTCTTCGGCGATGACGCGTTCGCTGATGAGGATCGAGTCCTCGAAGTTGTAGCCGTTCCAGGGCATGAACGCGACCAGCATGTTCTGGCCGAGCGCGAGCTCGCCGATGTCGGTCGAGGCGCCGTCGGCAATGATGTCCTCCGCGTCGACCTTGTCGCCGCGCTTGACGATCGGGCGCTGGTGGATGTTCGTGTTCTGGTTCGAGCGCTGGTACTTGATCAGGTTGTAGATGTCGACGCCGACCTCGCCCGACACCGTTTCCTTGTCGTTGACGCGGATGACGATGCGGTTGGTGTCGACGTAGTCGACGACGCCGCCGCGCTTGGCGGCGACGACGGTGCCCGAGTCTTTCGCGGCGACGCGCTCGACGCCGGTGCCGACGAACGCCTTTTCCGGGCGCAGGGTCGGGACGGCCTGGCGCTGCATGTTCGCGCCCATCAGCGCGCGGTTCGCGTCGTCGTGCTCGAGGAACGGCACGAGCGAGGCGGCGACCGAGACGATCTGCGTCGGCGCGACGTCCATGTACTGGATCCGCTCGGCCGAGGTCAGCACCGATTCGCCGTTGTCGCGCGCCGAGACCAGCTCGTCGACGAGCTTGCCTTCGGCGTCGAGCGTCGCGCTCGCCTGGGCGATGACGTACTTGCCTTCCTCGATCGCCGACAGGTAGTCGATCTTCATCGTCACCTTGCCGTCGGCAACCCGGCGGTACGGCGTCTCGAGGAAGCCGTACTCGTTGAGCTGCGCGTACAGCGCGAGCGAGTTGATCAGGCCGATGTTCGGGCCTTCCGGCGTCTCGATCGGGCAGACCCGGCCGTAGTGCGTCGGGTGCACGTCGCGGACTTCGAAGCCGGCGCGCTCGCGGGTCAGGCCGCCCGGGCCCAGGGCCGAGACGCGACGCTTGTGCGTGATCTCGGAGAGCGGGTTGGTCTGGTCCATGAACTGGCTCAACTGCGAGGCGCCGAAGAATTCCTTCAGCGCCGCCGAGATCGGCTTCGAGTTGATCAGGTCGTGCGGCATCAGCGCTTCGGTCTCGGCCTGGCCGAGGCGCTCCTTGACCGCCTTCTCGATCCGGGCCAGGCCCGAGCGGTACTGGTTCTCGGCCAGCTCGCCGACGCAGCGCACGCGCCGGTTGCCGAGGTGGTCGATGTCGTCGACCTCGCCGCGGCCGTTGCGCAGCTCGACCAGGATCTTGACGACGTCGAGGATGTCCTCGTTCGACAGCGTCATCGCGCCTTCGGGCGAGTCGCGGCCGACGCGGGCGTTGAACTTCATCCGGCCGACGCGCGACAGGTCGTAGGTGTCGGCGCTGTAGAACAGGCGATGGAACAGTGCCTCGACCGCGTCTTCGGTCGGCGGCTCGCCGGGCCGCATCATGCGGTAGATGGCGACGCGCGCGGCGAGCTGGTCGGCGGTCTCGTCGGACGCGAGCGTCTGCGAGATGTAGGCGCCTTCGTCGAGCTCGTTGGTGTAGAGCGCGGGGATTTCCTTGACTGCCGGCGAGGCGCAGCTTCTTCAGCAGCGCTTCGGTCAGCTCGTCGTTGGCCTTGGCCAGGATCTCGCCGGTCTCGGCGTCGACGACGTTTCGCGCCAGCATGCGGCCGACGACGTAGTCCTCGGGAACCGAGATGAACTTGGTCTCGGACTGCTCGATCTGGCGCACGTGGCGCGCCGTGATCCGCTTGTCCTTCTCGACGATGACCTTGCCGTCCTTGTCGGTGATGTCGAAGCGGGCGATCTCGCCGCGCAGGCGATCGGCGACGAACTCGAGCTGCGCGCCCGAATCCATCAGGCGGAAGTTGTCGAAGACGAAGAAGTTGGCGAGGATCGCTTCCGGATTGAGGCCGATCGCCTTCAGCAGGATCGTCACCGGCATCTTGCGGCGGCGGTCGACGCGGAAGTAGAGGATGTCCTTCGGGTCGAACTCGAAGTCGAGCCACGAGCCGCGGTAGGGATGATCCGCGCCGAGAACAGGAGCTTGCCGCTCGAGTGCGTCTTGCCCTTGTCGTGCTCGAAGAACACGCCCGGCGAACGGTGCAGCTGCGAGACGATCACGCGCTCGGTGCCGTTGACGATGAACGAGCCGTAGTCGGTCATGAGCGGAACTTCGCCCATGTAGACCTCCTGCTCCTTGATCTCCTTGACCGTCTTGGCCTGCGCCGACTCGCGGTCATAGATGATCATCTGCAGCTTCGCCCGGACGGCGGCGGCGTAGGTCAGGCCGCGCTGCTGGCACTCGCGCGTGTCGAACGCGGGCTTGGCCATGTTGAATTCGATGAACTTCATCTCGACGAACCCGTTGTGCGAAACGATCGGGAACGCGGAGAGGAACGCCGCTTGCAGCCCTTCGGGCTTGCGCTTTTGCGGCGGAACGTCTTTTTGCAGGAAGGCGACGTACGAGTCCTTCTGCATCGTCAGCAGATAGGGCACGTTGAGAACGCTCTCGCGTTTGCCGAAGCTCTTGCGAATGCGCTTCTTCTCGGTGTAGGAATAGGGGATTGCTTGCTGCGCCATGAACACTCCGTTCAGGAAACTCTGGCCGGCCGAGGCCTGGGATTCCACGAACGCACGGCCGGTGCGGCCACGCGTTGCGAAGGCGACTGTCTTTCGAGCCTTGCGCTCGAAGCTTGGTGGCAGGCCACTACCTGCCGCTGGCGGACAACCCCGGCGTTGCACCGGAGTCCGACCAAACCCGTTCCTTGCAGTCGGATCAAGAAACTATTTTCTGAAATCACCTGGAAGGATCCCGAATTGTCGGGCGAGACCCTTTCAGGTGCTTTCGAAGGGCCATCAGCCCGACGGAAAGCGCGAAAGGCCGGACACCGAAACCGGCGTCCAGCCCGTCGCACGAGAGCAATTACTTCAGTTCGGCCTTGGCGCCGGCTTCCTCGAGCTTCTTCTTGCCGGCTTCGGCGTCGGCCTTGGCCATCGCTTCCTTGACCGGCTTCGGAGCGCCGTCGACCAGGTCCTTGGCTTCCTTCAAGCCCAGGCCGGTGAGCTCGCGCACCGCCTTGATGACCTGCACCTTGTTGGCGCCGATCTCGGTCAGCATGAGCGTGAACTCGGTCTGCTCCTCGACCACGGCCGCGGCGGCACCGCCGCCGCCGCCGCCGCCGCCCGGCGCGGCCATCGCCGCGGCCGAGACGCCGAACTTTTCCTCGATCGCCTTGACCAGGTCGTTGAGCTCCATCACCGACATGCTGTCGAGGGCGGAGATGAATGCGTCTTTATCGAATGCCATTTGATATTCCAGTTCTGAGAGATGGTTGCTGTTGCGGCAAGTTCAAGCTGCCGCGGGCGCTGCTTCGGCGGCCGGCTCGGCGGCGGGAGCACCGGCCGAGCGCTTTTCGGCCAGCACCGCGAGCACGCGGGCCATCCGCGCGATCGGCGACTGCATCAGGCCGAGCAGCTGCGAGAGCAGCACTTCCTTCGACGGGATCGAGGCCAGCGACTTCACGCCCTTGGCGTCGAGCGCCTTGCCGGCGTGAGCGCCGGCCTTGAGGATCAGCTTGTCGTTGGTCTTGGCGAAGTCGGACACGACCTTCGCCGCGGCGACCGCGTCTTCGGAAAAACCGTAGATCAGCGGCCCGACCATGGCGTCCGAGGCCACTTCGAACGGCGTGCCCTTGACGGCGCGGCGAGCGAGCGTGTTCTTCAGCACGTGAAGATAGACGCCCTTCTCGCGCGCCGTCTTGCGCAGCACGTTCAGGTGTTCGACGGTCATGCCACGGTACTCGGCCAGGGCGAGCGTCTGCGAGCGGGCCACCTGGGCCGCCACGTCCGTCACCACGGTCTGTTTCTCGTTGCGATTGAGACTCAAGAGTCCCTCCTTTCGTCACGCGCCCTGCCGCGAGGCGGGGCGCTTCGGTTCAGCGACCTTCCGAACAGGAACCAATCCTCTTCGGCGGGACCGCCATCTGCGCTGGCCATTAAGCCGTCCCCGAGGGACGACACCAGCGGTCTTCGATGACCCGAGACTGCCGGTCGCCCGGCCGTCTCGGCCCACCATCTCTTCGGCCGCCGCTCCTCCGCGACGGCCTTTCATTTCAATCAGGCCGCGCCGGCCTGGGCGTTGATCGACGCCAGGTCGACCCGGGCGCCGACGCCCATCGACGACGACAGCGCCACCTTGCTCAGATAGATGCCCTTGCTCGACGCCGGCTTGGCCTTGTGCAGCGCCTCGATCAGCGCACGCAAGTTGGCGACCAGCTTGTCGGATTCGAACGAGCGCCGGCCGATCGTCGCGTGGACGATGCCGGCCTTGTCGACCCGGAACTGCACCTGGCCGGCCTTGGCGTTGCGCACCGCCTGGGCGACATCGGGCGTCACCGTGCCGACCTTCGGGTTCGGCATCAGGCCGCGCGGGCCCAGGATCTGGCCGAGCGTGCCGACGACGCGCATCGTGTCGGGCGAGGCGATGACGACGTCGAAGTCCATCTTGCCGGCCTTGATCTCGGCGGCCAGGTCGTCCATGCCGACGATGTCGGCGCCGGCGGCCTTGGCTTCTTCGGCCTTGGCGCCCTGGGCGAACACGGCGACGCGCTTGGTCTTGCCGGTGCCGTTGGGCATCACGACCGCGCCGCGAACGACCTGGTCGGACTTCTTCGCGTCGATGCCGAGCTGGACGGCGACGTCGATCGACTCGTCGAACTTCGCGGTCGCGAATTCCTTGACGAGCGCGAGCGCGTTGTCGAGCGGATAGAGCTTGGTGCTGTCGACCTTGCCGGCGACAGCCTTCTGACGCTTGGTCAGCTTGCCTTTGCTGTTCTCGGAGGCCATGGTCAGACCACTCCTTCCACGGTGATGCCCATCGAGCGGGCGGTGCCGGCGACGGTGCGGACGGCCGCCTCGAGGTCGGCGCCCGTGAGGTCACGCTGCTTGGCCTTGGCGATCTCCTCGACCTGGCCGCGCGTGATCTTGCCGACCTTGTCGAGGTGCGGACGGGCCGAGCCCTTCTCGAGCTTGAGCGCCTTCTTGATCAGCACCGACGCCGGCGGCGTCTTGAGGATGAAGGTGAACGACTTGTCGGCGAACGCGGTGATGACGACCGGCAGCACCAGGCCCGGCTCCATGCCCTGGGTCTGGGCGTTGAACGCCTTGCAGAACTCCATGATGTTGAGGCCGCGCTGGCCGAGCGCCGGGCCGATCGGCGGCGACGGGTTCGCCTTTCCGGCCGGCACCTGCAGCTTGATGAAGCCGACGATTTTCTTTGCCATGAGTTTCCTTTTTCGAGTTCAAGCGCCTTGCAGGGCGAACCTGCTCGGCTCCTCGTCCAGCTACCCGGAATGCGAACAGCGGGAGACGCCGGGTGGCGCCCGTCTCCCGCCGCTGAATCAGACTTTTTCGACCTGGGCGAAATCGAGCTCGACCGGCGTCGCGCGGCCGAAGATCGTGACCGCGACGCGAACCTTCGACTTGTCGTAGTTGACGTCTTCGACCGAGCCGTTGAAATCGGTGAACGGGCCTTCCTTGATGCGCACCATCTCGCCCACTTCCCACTGCACCTTCGGGCGCGGCTTTTCCACGCCTTCCTGCATCTGCGAGACGATCTTCAGCACCTCGGCCTCGGAGATCGGCGAGGGGCGCGTCTTGGCGCCGCCGACGAAGCCGGTGACCTTGCTGGTGTGCTTCACCAGGTGCCAGGTGTCGTCGCCCATCTCCATCTCGACCAGCACGTAGCCGGGGAAGAAGCGCCGCTCGCTGACCGACTTCTTGCCGTTCTTGAGCTCGACGACCTCTTCCATCGGCACCAGGATTCGGCCGAACTTTTCCTTCATCTCGGAGCGGTCGATGCGCTCGCGGAGATTGCGCTCGACGGCCTTTTCCATGCCCGAATAGGCGTGGACGACGTACCAGCGCTTGCCGGCGGTCGGCGCGAACGATTCGGGGGTGACGGCGGCTTCGCTCGTTGCGGTCATGTGATGCTCCTTAGCGCTTCCAGCCGAGGATCAGGTCGTACAGCACCCACTCGAGCGTCTTGTCGGTGAACCAGAGAAACAGCGCCATCACGACGACGAAGGCGAACACGTAGCCCGTCATCTGCAGCGCTTCCTTGCGCGTCGGCCAGACGACCTTCTTGACCTCGCGGACCGAGTCCTGGCCGTAGGCGATCAGCTGCTTGCCGGGCTCGGAGGTGAAGAACGTCGCCGCGGCAGCGACCATCAGCGCCAGCAGCGCGACGACGCGCAGCCACAGGTCCTGCTTGCCGAGCATGTAGAACGCCACGACCGCGCCGACGACCAGCAGCGCGGCGGTCGCGAGCTTGGCCTTGTCGGCGGCGGTTGAGACGGTCTCGACGGATTGAGTGGTCGGATTTGCCATGTGTGAATCGTTACCGGGCGGCGCTTGCGATGGCCGCTGCTGGAGTCATTGCCCTGCCGTGGCAGGGGCGGAGGGCATCGAACCCCCAACCTCTGGTTTTGGAGACCAGCGCTCTGCCAATTGAGCTATGCCCCTTTTGCGATCACTTACTCCAGGATCTTCGCGACGACGCCGGCGCCGACGGTCCTGCCGCCTTCGCGGATGGCGAAGCGCAGGCCTTCTTCCATGGCGATCGGGGCGATCAGCTTGACGGTGATCGAGACGTTGTCGCCCGGCATCACCATCTCCTTGTCCTTGGCCAGCTCGACCGCGCCGGTCACGTCGGTCGTGCGGAAGTAGAACTGGGGCCGGTAGTTGTTGAAGAACGGCGTGTGCCGGCCGCCTTCTTCCTTGGAGAGGACGTAGATCTCGGCCGTGAAGTGGGTGTGCGGCTTGACGCGAGCCCGGCTTGCACAGCACCTGGCCGCGCTGGACTTCTTCGCGCTTGGTGCCGCGCAGCAGGATGCCGACGTTGTCGCCCGCCTGGCCCTGGTCCAGCAGCTTTCTGAACATCTCGACGCCGGTGCAGGTGGTCTTTTGCGTCGGCGTGATGCCGACGATCTCGATTTCCTCGCCGACCTTGATGACGCCGCGCTCGACCCGGCCCGTGACAACGGTGCCGCGCCCGGAGATGGAGAAGACGTCTTCGACCGGCATCAGGAAGGCGCCGTCGATGGCCCGCTCGGGCTGGGGGATGTAGGTGTCGAGGGCCTCGGCCAGCTTCATGATGCTGCCTTCGCCGAGCTCGCCCTTGTCGCCTTCCAGGGCGAGCTTGGCCGAGCCGTGGATGATGGGGGTGGCGTCGCCCGGGAATTCGTACTTGTCGAGGAGCTCGCGCACTTCCATCTCGACGAGCTCGAGGAGCTCGGCGTCGTCGACCATGTCGCACTTGTTCATGTAGACGATGATGTAAGGAACGCCGACCTGGCGCGCCAGCAGGATGTGCTCACGCGTCTGGGGCATGGGGCCGTCGGCCGCGCTCACGACCAGGATGGCGCCGTCCATCTGGGCCGCACCGGTGATCATGTTCTTGACGTAGTCGGCGTGGCCCGGGCAGTCGACGTGGGCGTAGTGGCGGTTCTTGGTCTCGTACTCGACGTGGGCGGTGTTGATCGTGATGCCGCGCGCCTTTTCCTCGGGAGCCGCGTCGATCTGGTCGTAGGCCTTGGCCTCGCCGCCGAAGAGCTTGCTCAGCACCGAGGTCAGCGCCGCCGTCAGGGTCGTCTTGCCGTGGTCGACGTGGCCAATGGTCCCGACGTTGACGTGCGGCTTGGTCCGCTCGAATTTGCTCTTTGCCATGATTTTCCAGAGACTCCGTCTAAAAATCCGATAAGAGGTCGCCTTGCGACCCCGCTGACCTACTTCGCGCAGCACTTGGTGCCCATGGCGCGGATCGAACGCGCGACCTCTCCCTTACCAAGGGAGTGCTCTACCACTGAGCCACATGGGCCCGCCGAGCAGCCGCCTCTTCCGAAGCCGCTGACCGACCGACTTCAGTTTGAAAAGGGCTCGCCCGGAACCCTTGTCGAACTGGAGCGGGAGACGGGAATCGAACCCGCGTCATTAGCTTGGAAGGCTAGGGTTCTACCATTGAACTACTCCCGCTCTGGGAGGCCGCGCACGCTTGCGCGCGCGAGGAAACATGAAGCGAAAGACAAGCGTTGATCGTGGTGGAGGAGGCTGGATTCGAACCAGCGTAGGCGTAAGCCAACAGATTTACAGTCTGCCCCCTTTAGCCACTCGGGCACCCCTCCGAGACGAACCCGGGACTGTAGCACGGCCTGCGGCTCATTGGCCGATCTCCCACCAATCGATGAGGTGAGCCGTGGCGCCGAAATGGTTCCCTTCAGCCATAAAGGAGCGGTCGAAGTCGTACGACGGGTGGCGCGTCGTCAGCACCGTCGCGAACGAACCGGGCGCCTTCGCCTCGGCCCAGAACGCGCGCGCCTTGGCGCCCCACAGAAGGAACACGGGCGGCGACGCCTTCCTGCTCAGATAGTCGACAATTTCGCGAGTGAGTGCCTGCCAACCGCAGTCCAGATGGCTGCCGCTGCGGCCGACCTCGACCGTCATGACCGGGTTGAGCAGCAACACGCCGCGGCGTGCCCAGGCGTCGAGCGCCCAGGTGTCCGGTGGCACGAAGCCCGGGTCGCGCCTCGGCAAGCAGTTCGAACACCCGCGCCAGCGAGCGCGGCCTGCCGCGCCCAGCCGAAAACGCCAGACCGTCGGCGTGGCCGGCGGTCGGGTAGGGATCCTGGCCGATGACGACCACCTTGACCGCCTCCGGATCGACGAGCGCGCAACGCGCGCAGCGGGTCGTCGGGAGCGATCGGCCGGTCGCCCGAGACGGCGACGACCGCGTCTTGCACCGCCCGCAGCCGGTCCTCGGTCCAGCCCGGCAGGACCGCAGCCCACGCGCGGCGGCAGCGTCGCCAGCGCCGCCGCGAGATCGCCGGCCTTCACGCGACCAGGCAGGCGAGCGCGGCGCCCGGATCGGTGGCGCGCATGAACGCCTCGCCGACCAGGAACGCGTGAACCCCGGCCTCGCGCATGCGACGGACGTCGGCCGGCGCGCCGATGCCGCTCTCGGTGACGATCAGCCGCCCCGGCGGAACTCCCGCCAGAAGCGACAGCGTCGTCTCGAGCGTGACCTCGAAGGTGCGCAGGTTGCGGTTGTTGATGCCGACCAGCGGCGTCCGCAGCGCGAGCGCTCGTTCGAGCTCGAACTCGTCGTGAACCTCGACCAGCACCGCCATGCCGAGCGCGAGCGCGGCCGCCTCGAAGTCGCGCAGCGCCGCGTCGTCGAGCAAGGCGGCGATGAGCAGGATCGCGTCGGCGCCCATTGCCCGCGACTCGAACACCTGCCAGGGGTCGACGATGAAATCCTTGCGCAGCGCCGGCAGCGTCGTCGCCGCCCGCGCCGCGGCGAGGTAGTCGGCCGAGCCCTGGAAGAACGGCGCGTCGGTGAGAACGCTGAGCGCCGGTCGCGCCGTGCGCCTCGTAGCTGGTCGCGATCTCGGCGTGGCCGGAAGTCCTCGCGCAGCACGCCCTTGCTCGGGCTCGCCTTCTTGATCTCGGCGATCACCGCGACATCGCCGGCACCGACGCGCCGCCGCAAGGCGCCGGCGAAGTCGCGCGCCGGCGGCGCTCGCCTCGGCCGCGGCACGCACGCTCGCGAGGTCGCGCCGCGCCCGCCCCGCTGCGACCTCCTGGCGCTTGACGGCGGCGATCCGGTCGAGGATGTCGCTCATCGTGCCGCGACTTCGCCCTGGCGACGTGCGAAGGCGACGAACTCGTCGAGCTTGGCCCGCGCCGAGCCGTCGCCGATCGCCGTCTGCGCCCGGCTCACGCCCGCGGCCAGTGTCGGCGCCACGTTGGCGGCATAGAGCGCCGCCCCGGCGTTGAGGGCGACGATGTCGCGCGCCGCGCCCGGCTCGTTCGCGAGCACCGCCTCGAGCATCGCCTTCGACTGCGCCGGCGTCTCGACGCGCAGCGCCCGGTTGCTCGCCATCGTCAGGCCGAAGTCCTCGGGATGGACTTCGTACTCGCTCACCTCGCCGTTCTTCAGCTCGCCGACCATGGTCGCCGCGCCGAGCGAAACCTCGTCCATTCCGTCCCTGCCGTAGACGACGACGGCATGCTCGGCGCCGAGTCGCTGCAGCGCGCGCACCTGGATGCCGACCAGGTCGGGATGGAACACGCCCATCAGGATGTTGGGCGCGTCGGCCGGATTGGTGAGCGGGCCGAGGATGTTGAAGATCGTCCGCACGCCGAGCTCCTTTCGCACCGGGCCGACGTTCTTCATCGCCGGATGATGGTTCGGCGCGAACATGAAGCCGATGCCGGTCGCCTCGATCGACGCGGCGATCTGCGCCGGCGTCAGCGTCAGCGGCACGCCGAGCGCCTCGAGCACGTCGGCGCTGCCCGACTTGCTCGAGACGCTGCGGTTGCCGTGCTTGCTGATGCGCGCACCGCACGCCGCGGCGACGAACATCGAGCAGGTCGAGATGTTGAAGGTATGCGAGCCGTCGCCGCCGGTGCCGACGATGTCGACCAGGTGCGTCCGGTCCCTGACCTCGACCTTGGTCGCGAACTCGCGCATCACCTGCGCCGCGGCGGTGATCTCGCCGATCGTCTCCTTCTTGACGCGCAGGCCGACCAGCATCGCCGCCATCATCACCGGCGACATTTCGCCGCTCATGATGCGGCGCACGAGCGAGAGCATCTCGTCGTGGAAGATCTCGCGGTGCTCGATGGTTCGGGTCAGCGCGTCGGTGTTGGTGATCGGCATGGCGGCTCCAGATCTCAGGTGTGCAGGTACTCGCGCACCGCGGCGACGGCGCGGTCGACGCCGTCGCGGTCGACGTCGAGGTGGGTGACGAAGCGCAGCCGATAGAGCCCGGTCGCGAGCACGCCGCGCGACTTCAGGTGCGCCATCAAGCCGGCGGCGCGGTCGCTCTTCAGGTCGGCGAAGACGATGTTCGACTGCGGCGCCTCGACCGTGAGGCCGGGAACGTCGACCAGGCCGTCGGCGAGGCGCGCCGCGAGCGCGTGGTCCTCGGCGAGGCGGTCGACGTGATGGTCGAGCGCGTGCAGCGCCGCCGCGGCGACGATCCCGGCCTGGCGCATGCCGCCGCCGACCATCTTCCGCCAGCGGTGCGCGCCGGCGATGAACTCGCGCGAGCCGACCAGCGCCGAGCCGACCGGCGCGCCGAGGCCCTTCGAGAAGCAGACCGAGACGCTGTCGAACGGCGCGGCGATCGTCGCGCGCGGTGGCACGCGGATCGCCGCCGAGCGCGACCGCGGCGTTGAAAAGACGCGCGCCGTCGAGGTGCGTCGCGAGGCCCCGCTTCTTGGCGAGCGCGCACGCCGCGGCCAGGTACGCGACCGGCAAGGCCTTGCCGCCGATCGTGTTCTCGAGGCAGAGCAGCCGGCTGCGCGCGAAGTGCGAGTCGTCGGGCTTGATCGCGGCCTCGATCGCCGCCAGCGGCAGCGAGCCGTCGTGCGCGTGCTCGAGCGGCTGCGGCTGGACGCTGCCGAGCGCCGCCGCGCCGCCGCCTTCCCAGCGATAGGTGTGCGCCATCTGGCCGACGATGTATTCGTCGCCGCGGCCGCAGTGGCTCATGATCCCCACGAGGTTGCTCTGCGTGCCGCTGGCGACGAACAGCGCCGCCTCCTTGCCGAGCAGCGCGGCGATCTTCTCCTGCAGCGCGTTGACCGTCGGGTCGTCGCCGAAGACGTCGTCGCCGACCTCGGCGGCGGCCATCGCGACGCGCATCGCCGGCGTCGGCCGGGTCACGGTGTCGCTGCGCAGGTCGACCATGTTCGTCGTCATCGTGTCGCCTCGAGAAAGTTCTTCAGCATCGCGTGACCGTGCTCGGTAAGGATCGATTCGGGATGGAACTGGACGCCTTCGAGCGGCGTCTTCGTCGCCGCGAGCTCGCGATGGCGAACGCCCATGATCTCGCCGTCGCTCGCCGTCGCCGTGACGTCGAGCTCGCCTGGCAGCGTCTCGCGCTCGATCGCCAGCGAGTGATAGCGGATCACCGAGAAGCGCTCCGGCAGCGCGGCGTAAACGCCGCGGCCGTCGTGGCTCACCTCGTCGGCCTTGCCGTGCATCAGGCGCCGCGCGCGAACGACCTTGGCCGCCGAGCGCGGCGCCGATCGACTGGTGGCCGAGGCACACGCCGAGGATCGGCAACTCTGCCGGCGAACGCCCGGATCGCCTCGACGCACACGCCCGCTTCGGCCGGCGTGCACGGACCCGGCGACAGCACCAGGGCGTCGGCGCCGATCGCGCTGATGCCGGCGACGTCGATCTCGTCGTTGCGGTACACGCGCACGTCTTCTCCCAGCTCGCCGAAATACTGGACCAGATTGAACGTGAAGCTGTCGTAGTTGTCGATCATCAGGATCATTAGAATCCCTCCTCGACCAATTCCGCGGCGCGCAGCAGCGCACGCGCCTTGGCCTCGGTCTCCTGCCACTCGAGCTCGGCGACCGAGTCGGCGACGACGCCGGCCGACGCCTGCACGTGCAGCAGTCCGTCCTTGACGATGCCGGTGCGGATGGCGATCGCAACGTCCATGTCGCCGGCGTAGCTGAGGTAGCCGCAGGCGCCGCCGTAGACGCCGCGCTTCACGGGCTCGAGCTCGTCGATCAGCTCCATCGCCCGGATCTTCGGCGCGCCGGTCAGCGTGCCGGCCGGGAAGGTCGCCTTCAGCACGTCGATGTTGGTCATTCCGTCTTTCAGCACGCCCTCGACGTTGCTGACGATGTGCATGACGTGCGAATAGCGCTCGACTGCGAACGCCTCGGTCACCTTGACGCTGCCGGTGCGGGCGATCCGGCCGATGTCGTTCCGCGCCAGGTCGATCAGCATCAGGTGCTCGGCGCGCTCCTTCGGGTCGCTGCCGAGCTCGGCTCTCGAGCGCGCGGTCCTGCTCGGGCGTCGCGCCGCGCGGGCGGGTGCCGGCGAGCGGCCGGATCGTCACCTTGTCGCCGCTCGGCGCCCGCCTCGCGCCGCACCAGGATCTCGGGCGAGGCGCCGACGATCTGGAACTCGTCCATGTCGTAGAAGTACATGTACGGCGACGGGTTGAGCGAGCGCAGGGCGCGGTACAGGCTGAGCGGCGAGCCGGCGTAGCGCTTGGTCAGGCGCTGGCCGACCTGCACCTGCATCAGGTCGCCGGCGGCGATGTATTCCTTGGCGCGGGCGACGGCGGCGAGGAAGTCGCCCTTGGCGAAGTCGCGCCGCACCGGCTCGGCGGCGACGCGCTCGACCGCCGGCGCCGCGACGCTCGTGCGCAGCCGGTCGACGAGCTCGCCGAGGCGCCTCCGGGCGCGTCGCGAACGCCTCGGCAACGCCGGGGTCGGCGTAGACGATCAGGTACAGCCGCCCGGAGAGGTTGTCGATCACCGCGACCTCCTCGCACTGCACCAGCAGCAGGTCGGGCGTGCCGAGCGGATCGGGCAGCGCCTTCGCCCGCGCCGACTCGGCCAGGCGCGGCTCGATGTAGCGCACCGCGTCGTAGCCGAAGTAGCCGGCGAGGCCGCCGCAAAAGCGCGGCAGGCCGGGCCGCAGCGCGACCTTGAAGCGCTGCTGGTAGGCGGCGACGAAGTCGAGCGGATTGCCCTCGTGGGTCTCGACGACCCGGCCGTCGGTGACGACCTCGCTGCGAAAGCCGGTCGCGCGCAGCAGCGTCCGCGCCGGCAGGCCGATGAACGAATAGCGGCCGAAGCGCTCGCCGCCGACCACCGATTCGAGCAGGAAGCTGTAGCGGCTACCGGCCTGCGCTCCGGCCGCGCCTGGCGGGCCGTCCGCATAGGCCAGCTTCAGGTACAGCGACAGCGGCGTCTCGAGATCGGCGAACGCTTCGGCGATCAGCGGAATGCGGTTGAAGCCCTGCAGGGCCAGGCTCTTGAATTCGAGTTCGGTCATCGCATCCTCGCGCGCGGGCGAGTCTCCACGTCTGGGGCGGGCCGCTCGCGCGGCCGCAGCGAATCGATCGGGTCAGGGTGCGGCGGCATTCGCCGCCGAGAGGCCGACGCAAGACGCGCCGGTGCCGGAAGCGGTTCAGCTTCGGGCGAGCGACCGGCAGCGACGCCAGGGCCAGGCTCCCCGGTCGGGCGACCTGGCGCGGGAGGGAAAAGGCGGCGTGACCATTCGAAAAGTGTAGCAGCCGAGGAACGCCGCCGGCCCCGTGCATGCCCGGCGCATGCGCGCGCCGTGCGTTGCTCACGCCTTGCGCTGCCGGCGCTGCGTCGGAGCGGCAGTGGCAGCAACCAGAATACGGCCGCACATGCGTCCCCGCCCGCCCGCCGATCCCTTGCGCACGCTTGTCGTCGCCGACGACGACGAGAGCGGCCGCGAGGTCGCCGCTCGGCTCGGCGCCGGAGTTCGCGCGCCGGACTGGCGATCTGCGACCGAGCCCGAGCAGGCGCACGTGCAGGTGCAGTCGCACCGACCGCACGTCGTCGTGCTGGCGCTCGGATCGCTCCAGGCCGCCGAGCGCCACGCCTTCGCACTGCAGGCCGGTGGCGAGGACGAGCGGCCCTTACGTGCTCGCCCTTTGCAACACCGTCAGCGTCGCCGCCGGCGGCGCGCATGTGCCGCGAGGCAGTTGATCGACGACTACGTGCAGTACTTTCCGGTTCCCGTCGATCGCGAGCGCCTGGCCGCGAGCATGCGCCTGGCGGCGCGAATCACCGCCGCCGGGCGAGCCGCCGCAGCGACGGCGCGCGCCAGCGCGGCGCCGCGGCGTCCGGTCGTGCTCGTCGTCGAGGACGACGTCGTCCTGCACACGCTGGTCGCGGCGATGCTCGAGAGTCGGAGCGGGTCGACCTCGTCTTCGAGGCCGACGGCCGCGCAGCGCTCGAGCGCATCCGCGCCGTCGCGCCCGACCTCGTGCTGATGGACGTCGTCCTGCCCGGCGGCGACGGCGTCGCGCTCACCGAGCAGATCAAGGCCACGCCCGAGCTGGCGGCGATCCCGGTCGTGATGCTGACCGGCGAGGCGCGTCTCGACACGCTGGTGCGCAGCATGGAGGCCGGCGCCGCCGACTTCATCGTCAAGCCGTTCACGCGCGCGGCGCTGCTCGCCAAGCTCGGCCGGTACCTGCCGGCCGCCTGAGAAGACGCGGTCGCCGGCGACCGCGCCCCGCGCCGAGCGTCAGGCCGATGTGACCGGAATGCCGCGGAACTGGCCGGCGACGGCCGGGCCGGTCGGCCGCGGATAGCGCTCGGGATCGAAGCGGTTGAGCAGCTCGCTCTCGCGCGCCCGCGCAATCGCCAGGCTCGCCAGCTTGACGTGGCCGTAGCCGCGGATCGATGCCGGCACGTTGGCGATCGCCGCCGCGACGCGCGACGTTGTCGGCCGTGAGGCCGCGGCCGAGCTCGGCGACCCGCGCCTCGTACTCGGCGATCAGGCGGCGCTCGAGGCGGCGCTCCTCGGTGCGGCCGAACGGATCGAACGCCGTGCCGCGCAAGCCCTTGGCGCGCGCCAGCAGCTTCAGCAGCGGCAGCAGCCAGCGGCCCGAAGCGCACCTTCTTCGGCGCCGCGGCGCGGCCGCCCTTCGGCTTCACGAGCGCGGGCGGCGCCATGTAGAACTCGAGGCGCAGGTCGTCGCCCTCGAACTGCTCGGCGAGCGCCTTGGCGAACACGCCGTCGGTGTAGAGGCGCGCGACCTCGTACTCGTCCTTGTAGGCCATCAGCTTCCGCAGCTGCTCGGCGACGGCGCGGCTGAGGCGGCAAGTGCCGAGCCGGCGCCGACGACCGCCTGCTCGCGCGCGCGCACCGCCGCACGACGCGGCGATAGCGCTCGGCGTAGGCCGCGTTCTGGTAGGCCGCGAGGAAGCGCGCCGAGCGCTCGACCAGCTGCGTCGAGCGATTCGGCGTGCGGGCTCGCCGGATCGGGCTCGTGCAGCAGCTCGCGCGCCGCCGCCGGATCGGCGGCGGCGAGCCGGCCGAGCGAGAACGCCGCCTTGTTGCTCTCGACGGCGACGCCGTTGAGCTCGATCGCGCGCAGCATCGCCGCCAGGCCGACCGGCACCAGCCCGCGCTGCCACGCGTAGCCCATCGCCAGCATGTTGGAGACGATCGTGTCGCCGAGGAAGTCCTGCGCCAGCTGCTGCGCGTCCATCGTCTCGACGCGCTCGGCGCCGGCGGCGAAGTCGAGCTTGTCGAGCAGGCGCCTCGACCTGCAGGCTGGCATCGGGATTCGAGAGCGACTCGGCGACCGGAATCTCGTGCCGGTTGGCGAGCACGCGCGTGCGGCCGTGGCGCACCGTCTGCAGCGCGTCGGCCGACGCGGCGACGACGACGTCGCAGGCGAGCACGGCGTCGGCCTGCTGGGTGTCGATGCGCACCTGGTTGAGCGCCGCCTTGTCCTTGGCGAGGCGGACGAACGACAGCACCGAGCCGCCCTTCTGCGCGAAGCCCATGAAGTCGAGCACGCTCGCCGAGTGGCCTTCGAGGTGCGCGGCCATCGCGATCACGCGCGCCGACGGTGACGACGCCGGTGCCGCCGACGCCGGTGACGAGCAGGTCGTACGGGCCGGTCCATTCGTGCGCCGCCGGCACCGGCAGCGCCGCGACCAGGCTCTGGAAGCGCGCCGCGCCCGGCCCGGCGAGCGCGCCCTGGCCGCTTCCTCAGCCGGCCGCCGACGACGCCGACGAAGCTCGGGCAGAAGCCCTTGGCGCACGAGTAGTCCTTGTTGCAGCTCGACTGGTCGATCGCGCGCTTTCGGCCGAGCTCGGTCTCGAGCGGCAACGACGGCGACGCAGTTCGACTGCACCGAGCAGTCGCCGCAGCCTTCGCAGACGCGTTCGTTGATGAAGAGGCGCCGCGCCGGATCGACGAGCTCGCCCTTCTTCCGGCGCCGGCGCTTCTCGGCGGCGCAGGTCTGCTCGTAGATCAGGATCGTCACGCCCTGCATCTCGCGCAGGCGCCGCTGCACGGCGTCGAGCTCGGCGCGGTCGTGGAACTCGGTGCCGGCGGGGAACTTGGCGTGGATCGCGTCGTACTTGGCGATGTCGTCGGAGAGCACGACGACCTTGGTCGCGCCCTCGGCCTCGACCTGGCGCGCGATCGCCGTCGACCGAGATGATGCCGTCGACCGGCTGGCCGCCGGTCATCGCCACGGCGTCGTTGAAGAGGATCTTGTAGGTGACGTTGGTCCTGGCGGCGATCGCCTGGCGGATCGCCAGGTAGCCCGAGTGGTAGTAGGTGCCGTCGCCCAGGTTCTGGAACACGTGCGGCACCTTGGTGAACATCGCGTGCGAGACCCAGTCGACGCCTTCGCCGCCCATCTGGATCAGGCCTTCGGTGTCGCGGTCCATCCACGACGCCATGAAGTGGCAGCCGATGCCGGCCTGCGCGCGCGAGCCCTCGGGCACCTTGGTCGAGGTGTTGTGCGGGCAGCCGGCGCAGAAGTACGGCACGCGCTTGACCGCGTCGCTCGCGTTCGAGAGCAGCTCGGGGACGGTGAAGTCGCGGACGAGGTGGCGCCGGTCGAGCTGCGGCGAAGCGATCGGCGAGCCAGCGCGGCGACGATCTCGATCAGCCGCGACGGCCGCAGCTCGCCGAGCTCGCTGACGAGCGGCTGGCCGTCCGCGTCGTGCTTGCCGACGATCCTCGGGCGCACGGCGCGGTTGTAGAACTGGTCGCGCAGCTGCTGCTCGACCAGGCCGGCCTTTTCCTCGATCACGAGGATCTCGTCGAGCCCTTCGGCGAACGCGTCGAGGCGCGTCGGCTCGAGCGGATAGGCGAGGCCGACCTTGTAGATGCGAACGCCCGCGTCGGCGAGCGCGGCGAGCGGGATATCGAGGCGGCGAAACACCTCGAGCAAGTCGAAGTGCGCCTTGCCGCAGGTGACGATGCCGACCGTCGCGCTGCGGCGCACGCGACGATCGTGACGGTCGATCGAATTGATCCTCGCGAACGCGCGCACCGCGTCGAGCTTGGCGTGCAGGCGCTGCTCGATCTTCAGCGACGGCAGGTCGGGCCAGCGGTAGTGCAGGCCGTCGGCCGGGCGGACCGAAGCCGGTCGCCGCCTCGACCTCGGCGCCGCCCTGCCAGGCGGCGGCGCGCGCGTTGGTCTCGTCGAGGTCGACCGTCGAGCCGCTCTCGACCACTTCCGAGAGCGCCGTGAAGCCGACCCAGTTGCCCGAGAAGCGCGACAGCGCCCAGCCGTACAGGCCGAACTCGAGGTACTCGGCGACGTTGGCCGGCGCCAGCACCGGCATGTGCCACGACTGCATCGTCTGGTCGCTCTGGTGCGGCATCGACGACGAGACGCAGCCGTGGTCGTCGCCGGCGACGACGAGCACGCCGCCGTGCGGCGACGAGCCGTAGGCGTTGCCGTGCTTGAGCGCGTCGCCGGCGCGGTCGACGCCCGGGCCCTTGCCGTACCACATCGCGAACACGCCGTCGGCGGTGCGCTCGGGGTCGGACTCGACCCGCTGCGTGCCGAGCACCGCGGTCGCGCCGAGCTCCTCGTTGATCGCCGGCAGGAACTTGACGCCGGCCGCGTCGAGCAGCTTGGCCGCCTTCCACGCCTGCTGGTCGACCATGCCCAGCGGCGAGCCGCGGTAGCCGCTGATGAAGCCCCGCGACGCCAGGCCGAGCGCGGCGTCGCGCTGGCGCTGCATCAGCAGCAGGCGGATCAGCGCCTGCGTGCCGGTCAGGAAGACGGTGCCGGCCGGTGGCGCCGAGGTTGTCGGCGAGGGCGTAGTCGGGACGGGCGAGCGAGGCAGGCATGGGCGGCCCTCCGTGGACTGGATCCGAAGCAGGCAATCTAACTGACGCGACGGAGAAAGTGCTTCTGATTCACCCGGCCTTCGCGCGATTCGTAGAATGTCATTCTGCGAATCCAGATGAAATCGCCATGTACGTTCTCGACGACAAGGATCGCGCCCTGCTCGCCGAGCTGCAGCGCGACTCGCGCCAGACGGTGCAGCAGCTCGCCGCCGCGGTCGGCCTCAGTCGGCGACGCCGTGCTGGAAGCGCGTCAAGGACATGGAGGCCGCCGGCGTGATCCGCGGCTACGGCGCGAGCGTCGACCGCGAGAGCGTCGGCCTCGCGCTCTGCGTCCTGGCCGAGGTCAACCTGACGCAGCACACCGAGAACACGGTGCGCGAGTTCGAGCGCGCCGTCGCCGCCTGCCCGCAGATCGTCAGCTGCTACAGCACGACCGGCGCCGCCGACTACAGCATCACGGTGCTGGTCGAGGACATCAAGACCTACGAGCAGTTCCTGCACGACACCGCGTTCAAGCTGCCCGGCGTGACCCACATCCGCTCGAGCGTCGTGCTGAAGGAAGTCAAGGCCGCCGCCGGCGTGCCGATCCCGGGCAACGCGCGCGCCGCGCGCAAGGGCCGCGTCAGGGCTTCACGATACCTGAGGACGAACTCGTCTTTCGGCTGCGGCGGATCGGGCTCCTCGCGATCGCGCGGATCGGCCGGGTTGCGCAGGAACATGCCTTCGGCGGCGAGGCGGAATCCCGCGGCCTCGACCTCGCGCCGGACCAGCGTCTCTTCGACGCGATGCAGCGTCCCCGACTCCGAGATGCCGGTGCCGGCGCGGCCGGAGTGGTCGGCGACGACGTAGGCGCCGCCCGGCTTGAGCGCGGCGAAGATCGCCGCGTTCATGCGCGCGCGGTCGACGCCAGCAGCGCCGAGGTCGTGGTAGTTGAACATCAGCGTGACGAGGTCGAGGCTGCCGGAAGCCAGCGCCGGTGGAACCGGGTTGTCCAGCGGCTGGACGAAGGCGACGATGTTCGCGCCGGCGGGCTTCTTGGTCCGCTCGGCGAGCGTCGGCGACGGCCCGCGCGAGGTCTGGCTGTAGACGCGGCCGTCCGGTGCGACGGCACGCGCCATCAGCTCGCTCGTGTAGCCGCCGCCAGCGACGACGTCGAGCACGGTCATCCCCGGCCGGACGCCGGTGAAGGCGAGCATCTCGACCGGCTTCCTGCGCACGTCGTTGCGGCGATCGGCGTCGCTGCGGTCGGGACTGGCGACGATCGCCTCGATCTGCGGCCGCGACAGCGTCGGCGCGCTGCCCGAAGAGGCGCCGGGGCCGGCGCAGCCGATGCCGGCAACGCTGGCGACCCGGCGACGAAGAGGGCGAGTGCGAGCGATTTCATGGAGCCATCATCGCCGCAAACGCGATTCGAGCTCGGCGATGCGATCGAGCAGATCGAGCGCGAGGGCGACGCCGGCCGAGTTGATGTCGAGGTCATGCATCAGGCGCGCCGCCCGGCGCATCCGGGCGAGCGAGTCGCCGCCGAAGCGCCAATCCTCGCGCGTCTCGCCGCTCGGCTGCAGCACGCCTTCGTAGACCCAGACCTCGATCTGCTGCTCGGTCGTTCGGCAGGCGCGGCTGAGCTCGACCGTCGTCAGTGTCACTTCCTCTTCGACGACGCTGCCGCGCAGCGCGCTGGAGATCGCTCGACTCATGAACGGTCATCCTTGCAGATGCGCCCGCGGGTTGAAGCCGGGGAATGCCCGCGCCAGGCTCTCGTACGCCGCCTGGCCGGCGTCGCTGTCGGCCTTCGGCAGGACGATCTGGAGCACCGCGTACAGGTCGCCCGGGTTCTTGCCTGGCAATCCGCGACCCTTCAGGCGCAGCTTCCTGCCCGCCTGCGAGCCCTTCGGGATCGTCAGCTGCACCGTCCCTTCCGGCGTCGGCACGTCGACGGTCGCGCCGAGGGCCGCTTCCGAGGGCGCGAGCGGCAGCTCGACATAGACATCGACGCCCTCGACGCGAAACCGCGGATGCGGCTTGAACTCGATCTCGAGATAGAGGTCGCCAGCCTTGGCGCCGCCCGTTCCCGGCGCGCCCTGACCCGCTAGCCGCAGGTGCTGGCCCGGCCGGATGCCGCGCGGGATGTGGACGTCGAGGGTCCGTTCCTGCATCGTGATCCGGCCGTCGGCGCCCTCGACCGGCGTGCGCAAGCGAGATGCTGCGCTCGGCGCCGCGGTACGAATCCTCGAGGTCGATCAGGACCTTGGCGTGGTGATCCTCGCCGGCGATGTCGGCGCGCCGGCGCGGCCCGCCGCCGGCGCTGCGCCGACCGAACAGCGACTCGAAGAAGTCGCTCGCATCGAACCCTTCGCCGCCGCCGAACGAGCCGCCCGCGCCGAACGGACCAGCGCCGCCCTGGCCGCCGCGGAACTCGAAGCCCGCGTCCCAGTTCGGCGGCGGCTGGAACTCCTGGCCGGCCTTCCAGTTGCTGCCCATCTGGTCGTAGGCGGCGCGCTTCTCGGGATCCTTCAGGACTTCGTTGGCTTCGTTGATGTCCTTGAAGCGCGCCTCGGCGTCGGCCATCTTGCTGACGTCGGGGTGGTACTTGCGGGCAAGCTTGCGGTAGGCCTTCTTGATGTCGTCCTGGGTCGCGCTGCGCGGCACGCCGAGCGTCTCGTAGTAGTCCTTGTATTTCATGGCGCGCTCACCGGCTCGCGGCGCGCCGGCACGGCCTCGGGCGCGGCGCCGTCGCACGGCGCCATCAGCTCCTCGGTCGCCGCCTGCAGGGTGACGTGGCCGATCGCGAAGCGCTCCTGCAGTCGCGCCGCGGCGGCGCGATAGAACGCATCGTCGGGGTGGCCCGCGGGAGTGACGAGGTGCGCGGTCAGCGCCACCTGCGTCGTTCCGGTCGCCCAGACGTGCAGGTCGCTCACGCAGGCGACGCCGGGCAGCGCCGCGAGCTCGGCGCGGACGGCTTCGAGGTCGATCGAGGTCGGCACGCCGTCGAACATGAGGTGCAGCGAGTCGCGAAACAAGCCCCAGGTACCGACCAGGATGACGAGAGCGATCGCCAGGCTTGTCGCCGGGTCGAGCCAGATCCAGCCGAGCCACGCCGTCAGCGCGGCCGCTGCGACGACGCCGGCCGAGACCGCGGCGTCGGCGGCCATGTGCAGGAACGCGCCGCGCGCGTTGAGGTCGTCGTGGCGACCGCGCAGGAACAGCAACGCGGTCGCGCCGTTGACGAAGATGCCAGCCGCGGCGACGGCCATGACCGTGCCGGCCTGGATCGGCTCGGGCGCGGCGAGGCGGCCGAGCGCGACCCAGGCGAGCGAGCCGATCGCCACCAGTAGCAGCAGCGAGTTGGCGAACGCGGCCAGGATCGAGGCCCGCTTCCAGCCATAGGTGTGGCGCGGATCGGGAGCGAGCCGGCCGGCGAACGCGCCGGCCCAGGCGAGGACGAGGCCGAGCACGTCGCCGAGGTTGTGGCCGGCGTCGGCGAGCAGCGCGAGCGAATCGGCGCGCCAGCCGTAGAACGCCTCGACCGCGACGAAGGCGACGTTGATCGCGATGCCGATCGCGAACGCCCGGTCGAGGTTGGCCGCACCGTGGCCATGGCCGTGGCCATGATGGTGCGCATGGCCGTGGCCGTGCGCGTGATCGTGGCCTTCGTGCATTGCCGGATCGGTCATGGCAAATGCGCCCGGGCGCGGCTCAATCGCCGAGCTGCACGCGCATCGCGTCAATGACGGCGCGATAGTCGCCGTCGCCGAAGATCGCGCTGCCGGCAACGAAGGTATCGGCGCCGGCGTCGGCAGCGGCGCGGATGTTGTCGACCTTGATGCCGCCGTCGACCTCGAGCCGGATGTCGCGCCCGATCGCGTCGATCCGTCGGCGCAACTGCTCGAGCTTCTTCAGCGCCGAGGGAATGAAGCTCTGGCCGCCGAAGCCCGGGTTGACGCTCATCACCAGGACCAGGTCGACCTTGTCGAGCACCCAGTCGATCTCGTCGAGCGACGCCGCCGGATTGAGGACGACGCCCGCCTGGCAGCCGGCATCCTTGATCAGCTGCACGGTGCGGTCAACGTGGCGGCTCGCCGCTGGATGAAAGCTGATCAGGTCGGCGCCGGCCTTGGCGAACTCCTGTGCAAGCGCGTCGACCGGCTCGACCATCAGGTGGACGTCGATCGGCACCCTCGTGCCGTCGGCCTTGGCCGCGTGCTTGCGGAGCGCCGTGCAGACCATCGGCCCGATCGTGAGGTTGGGAACGTAATGGTTGTCCATCACGTCGAAGTGGATCCAGTCGGCGCCGCCAGCGATCACGTCGCGCACCTCGTCGCCGAGCCGGGCGAAGTCGGCCGAAAGAATGCTCGGAGCAATGCGAAAGCGCGGCATGTCGGTCGCGCCGATTCTAGGTCGCGCCTCCGAGGCCGCCTCCTAGAATGGCCTCATGGCCCATCCCCAGTTCACGACCAGCGTCGCCGTGCGTCACCTGCCGGAGCAAACGGATCGCGAGGCCGGGCAATTTGCATTCGCCTACACGGTCACGATCCGGAACAGCGGCGACGTCACCGGCCAGCTGATCGGCCGCCACTGGATCGTCAGCGATGCCAACGGCCACGTCGAGGAAGTGCGCGGCTTGGCGGTGGTCGGCCATCAGCCGGTGCTGAAGCCCGGCGAGAGCTTCGAGTACACCAGCTGGACCCGGCTGGCGACACCGAACGGGACGATGCGCGGCACCTTCTTCTGCATGACCGAGGACGCGCAGCCGTTCGATGCGCCGATCGGCGAGTTCGGCCTGACCCTCGCCTCCGCGCTGCACTAGTCGGCTGCGGCGAGATGGCCAAGCACGGCGCCTCGTCCTGGGATCTCACCGCGCTGCTCAACGCGGCCGATCCGAAGGCTTCGCTCGCCGAGCGTCATCTTTGGATCATCCGCCTGCTCGAGTGGCTCCGACACGCGCCGGTCGCGGGCGAGGAGCGAGCGCCCGCGCCCGGCGCGCTCGACGCAGGGCCGGCGACTCCCGCACCGGCGCTGCGCCTGCGTCACATGCTCGGTGTCATCGAACGCAACGCCGAGCACCAAGAGCGCGTCGGCGCGATGCTGATCTCGTTCCTGCGCGAAGTCGACAGTGCCGCGCTGCTCGCCGACTTCGGCTTCGCGCCGCGCGCCGGCTTGTGGGCCGAGCTCGGTCGACGCGTGCGCGCTCGGATCCTGCCGCTCACGCCGGCGACGACCGACCTCGGCGAGCTGTTCGACCTGCTCTTTCCGCCCGGCAGCGACGCTGCCTGGCTAACCCAGCTCGACGCCGAGACCGAGGCCCGCCTGGCGTCGTTGCTGGCGCCACTCGCCGATGACGGCAGCGACTGGCGGGCGCCGTTCCTCGAGGCGATCATGTTTCTCGCCAGCGCGATCCGTGCCGCAGGCTTTTCGCCGCTACTGCGCCAGCGGATGAGCCCCGAACTGCTGGTCGACGAACCGTTTCGCCAGCTCGCGCGCGCCGCCGAACTGATCCGCGAGCACGCCGAATCGAGCGAGCCCGACGGGCACGCGCAGCTGCTGCGCGAGGCGCAATACCTGCGCGCACTGCTCGACGTCTGTCGCCGCTGCGCGGCGAGCGTCCACGATCACCTCGAGGCGCACGGCGTCTCGGTCGCGGTCGTTTTCGAGGCCGACCAGCTGCGTTCGCGCAGCCAGCGCATCGAGCTGTTGCTCGGCTGCGTGCTGAGCGGGCAACCGACCCAGGACCTACTCCACCTGGTCGGCGCGCTGGTCGACGCCGCCGACGAGCAGCGCTCGATCTCAGGCCTCTTCGCCAACCACTATTCGCTGCTCGCACGCAAGGTCGCCGAGCGCAGCGCCGATGCCGGCGACCACTACATCACGCGCGACGCCACCGAGTACCGACAGATGCTGGGCAGCGCCGCCGGCGGCGGCGCCGTCCTCGGAGCGACGGCGCTGATCAAGTTCGGCCTCGGCGCGATCGGCCTGGCCGCGTTCTGGGCCGGCTTCGCGGCGGGCCTCAACTACGCGGCGTCGTTCGTGCTGATCCAGATGCTCCACTTCACGGTCGCGACCAAGCAGCCGGCGATGACCGCACCGGCGCTGGCCGAGAAGCTCGGCGACGTCGCCAGCGACGAAGGCCTCGAGCGTTTCGTTGACGAGGTCGCGCACCTGATCCGCTCGCAGGCCGCCGGCATCTTCGGCAACCTGCTCGCCGTCGTTCCGGTCGTGCTTGCCGTGCAATGGCTGACGCGCGCCGCATTCGGCGCTCCGGTCGTCGGCCGGGCGCCGGCCGAGTACGTGCTCGCCTCGCTCAGCCTTGCCGGGCCGACGGCCATCTTCGCCGCCCTGACCGGCGTGCTGCTCTTTGCCAGCTCGCTGATCGCCGGCTGGGTCGAGAACTGGTTCGTCTGGCACCGGCTCGACAGCGCGATCGCCTGGAACCCGCGCATCGTCGACCGTTTGGGCGCGGAGCGGGCGCGACGCTGGTCGCGCTACTGGCGCAGCAACATCTCGGGATTGGCAGCGAACGTCTCGCTCGGCATGCTGCTCGGCTTGGTCCCGGTGGTCTTCGCCTTCTTCAGCATGCCGCTCGACGTCCGCCACGTCACGCTCGCGACCGGCCAGCTCGCCGCCGCGGTCGGCGCGCTCGGCTTGGGCGTCATCGCCACCGCGCCGTTCTGGTGGTGCGTCGCCGGCATCGCCGCGACCGGCACGCTCAATCTCGGCGTCAGCTTCTGGCTCGCCTTTCGCGTCGCGCTGCGTTCGCGCGGCATCCGCCTCTCCGACCAGAGCCGCATCCAGCACGCGATCCGCCGGCGTTTGCGCCAGCGGCCGGCGTCGTTCATCCTGCCGCCACGTCTCGCACCCGCCCAGGAGCGTTGACAGCACCCACCAAGGACACACGCATGCCCCTCTGGACAATCCTCCTGCCGCTGCTCTCGATCGGGCTTGTCGCCCTGGGGTTTGTGCTGCCGGTCGGCGCGCTCTTTATCGCCATCGCCGTGCCGGCGCTCTGCGGCTCGGTGCTCGCGTCGGTGCATCACGCCGAGGTCGTCGCCCATCGCGTCGGCGAGCCGTTCGGCACGCTGATCCTCGCCGTCGCGGTGACGGTGATCGAGGTCGCGCTGATCGTCTCGGTGATGCTCGCCGGCGGCAGCGACAAGTCAGAACTGCCGCGCGACACGATCTTCGCGGCGATCATGATCATCGCCAACGGGGCCGTCGGCTTGTGCCTCCTGGCCGGCGGCATCAAGCACAGCGAGCAGACGTTTCGCCTCGAAGGCGCCGCCGCGTCGCTCGCGACCCTGATCGCGCTGGCGACGCTCTGTCTGGTCCTGCCGTCGTTCACCACCAGCTTCCCCGGGCCGATCTACAACGGCGCGCAGCTCGCCTTCGCGTCGATCGCCTCGCTCGTGCTCTGGGGCGTGTTTGTGTTCGTGCAGACGGTGCGCCACCGCGACTACTTCCTGCCACCGGTGGACGCAGACGACGAGACGACCCATGCCGCGCCGCCCTCGCTGCGGACAGCATGGGCGAGCTTCGCGCTGCTGCTGATCTCGCTCGTCGCCGTGATTGGTCTCGCGAAGGTGCTGTCGCCGACGGTCGAACGCGCGCTCGAGGGCGCGGGCGCGCCAGCGTCGGTGATCGGCATCGTCATCGCCCTGCTGGTGCTGCTGCCCGAGACCTGGGCCGCGGTGCGCGCGGCACGCATGGATCGACTCCAGACCAGCCTCAACCTCGCCCTCGGCTCGGCGCTGGCGAGCATCGGCCTGACGATCCCGGTCGTCGCCCTCGCCGCGACGCTGCTCCACATGCCGCTCGCACTTGGCCTGACGCCGAAAGACCTGGTCCTGCTCGCCGTCACCTTCGCGGTCGGCACGATCACGCTCGGCACCGGGCGAACGACCGTGATGCAGGGTGCCGTGCACCTGGTGATCTTTGCCGCGTTCGTGTTCCTCGCCTTCGTTCCCTGAGCTCAGGGCTCGTCGTCGTCGATCCGCTCGCCCTTGCGGCGGCCGGCGAACATCGTCCACCAGACGATGACGAGGAGCAGCAGCAAGGCGCCCAGCGCTTCCAGCAGAATGACCCACATGACGAGCGCCTTGGCACGCGCCAATCAGCTGGCGACGACGCCGATTCTAGGAAGCCTCGCGCTGCTCATCGCGTTGTGGATAGCGGCGTGCTCGAGCGCGCCGCTACCGACAGCGCCGGCGGCGGCAGCGGCGCCGGGCGCTGGCGCATCAGCCGTCGTGTCGGCGCCCGAATCGCGCGACGACCTCGCGGCAGCGACGATCGACCGGCCGCGCGCGCGCTGGGTCGCCGCGCGCTGGGCCGATCTGCCGGGCTGGAGCGGCGACCGAATCGGCGAGTTCTGGCCCGCGTTCCTGCGCAGCTGCGAGCGGCCGGCGGCGCCCTGGACCGGCGTCTGCGCGAGCGCGCGCCAGACCTTTGCCGCGCCGCCCAGCGACGCCCGCGTGCGCGACTGGCTGCAGCAGCATCTGCGCGCCTACCGGATCGAGTCGCTGGCACGCGATCCGTCCGGCCTGGCGACCGGCTACTTCGAGCCGCTGGTCGAGGCCTCGCGCCAGCCGCGACCTGGCTTTCGCGTCGCGCTCTACGCGCCGCCGCCCGACCTGGCGACGAAGAAGCCCTACTGGACCCGGCATCAGCTCGAGACCGTGCCCGCGGCGCAGAAGAGCCTGCGCGGCAGCGAGATCGCCTGGATACGCGACCGGCTCGACGCGCTGCTGCTGCAGGTCCAAGGCTCGGGACGGCTCATGTTCGTCGGCGAAAATGGCGGCACCAAAATCGTCCGCATCGCCTACGCGGCGCAAAACGACCAGCCGTATCAGTCGGTCGGCCGCTGGCTGATCGACCAAGGCGAGTTGCGTGCGAGCGAGGCGTCGTGGCCTGCGATCCGCGCCTGGGCGCGGCAGAACCCGGGCCGCGTCGACGAGATGATCCGCAGCAACCCGCGCTTCGTCTTCTTCCGCGAGGAGCTTTTGCCGGATCCGTCGGTCGGCCCGAAAGGTGCACAGGGCGTTGCGCTCACGCCCGGCCGCTCGATCGCCGTCGACCCGCAGAGCATTCCCTACGGCACCCCCGTCTGGCTCGACACCAGCGAGCCGCTCTCGACCCGGCCGCTGCGCCGCCTCGTCGTCGCCCAGGACACCGGGACAGCGATCGTCGGTGCCGTCCGCGCCGACTACTTCTGGGGCTGGGGCGACGGCGCCGAGGCCGAGGCCGGCCGCATGAAGCAGCCGCTCAGGATGTGGGCGCTCTGGCCGCTGTCTTGAGCATGTCCGGCGCCTGACCATGAGCGATGGCCGACGCGCCGAGCCGATCGACTGCGGTCGCGCCATCGACTGGAGCCGCACCTCGGCCGACTACGCCGCGCATCGGCCGGGGCCGCCGCAGCGCCTGTTCGAGGTCCTGGCGGCGCTCGGCATCGGCCGGCCGGCGCAGCGCGTTCTCGATCTCGGCACCGGCACCGGCCTGGTCGCGCGCGAGCTCGCGCGCCGCGGCGCGATGGTGACCGGTATTGACATCGCCCCCGGCCAGATCGAGGCCGCCCGGCGCAGCGCCGAAGACGAAGGGCTCGCCGTCGATTTCTTCGTCGCCGCGGCCGAGGCTAGTCCGTTCGCCGACGCCAGCTTCGAGGTCGCGATCGCAAGCCAGTGCTGGATGTACTTCGACGTCGAGCGCACGCTTGCCGAGCTGCGCCGCGTCCTGACCTCGGACGGACTGCTGGTCACGACCCACTTCAGCTGGCTGCCACGCGCCGATCCGATTGCGCGCGCCAGCGAGGCGCTGGTGCTCGCGGCCAATCCGCAGTGGCAGGGCGGCGACTGGTCCGGGGCCATCGCCAGCGAGCCGACGTGGGCTGCAAGGCCGAGCGAGGGTCGAGGCGATGTTCTGGTTCGACGCCGACGTGCCGTTCACGCGCGCGAGCTGGCGCGGCCGCATGCGCGCCTGTCGCGGCGTCGGCGCGACACTGGGCGCGCCCGAGGTCGCCGCGTTCGACGCCGCGCTCGCGGCCTGGCTCGACGCGCACGCGCCGCCGGCCTTTACGATCCGGCACCGGGTAGACGCCCACCTGCTGAGGCCGTGGCCCCCGGCCGCGGCCTCGCCCGCCTGACGCGTTATCGGCGCGCCGCGAAAGGTTTTTCGGCCGGCGCCGACGGATCGCCATCGATTGCAGGAGACTTCCGCCATGACCCGCCGCCCGTTCCTCGCCGCTCTCTCCGTCTTTGGCCTCGCGCCGCGGCTCGCTTCGGCGCAGCAAGGTGCCGGCGCCAAGGTCGAGCCGCTCAAGCTCTCCGACGCCGAATGGAAGCAGCGCCTGCGCGCCCGCGGCCTACGATGTGCTGCGCCACGAAGGCACCGAATACCCCGGGCTCGAGCCCGCTCAACGGCGAGCACCGCAAGGGCCGGTTCGACTGTCGCCGGCTGCGAGCTGCCGCTGTTCACCTCGGATACCAAGTTCGAGAGCGGCACCGGCTGGCCGAGCTTCTACGCCTCGATCCCCGGCGCGGTAGCGATGAAGACCGACCTGCAAGATGATCGTGCCGCGCACCGAGTACCACTGCGTCCGCTGCGGCGGCCACCAGGGCCACGTCTTCGACGACGGCCCGAAGCCGACCGGCAAGCGCTTCTGCAACAACGGCGTCGCCCTGAAGTTCGTCCCGGCCTAGCCTTTTCAGGCAGGCCAGCCCCTGCTGAAGGAAGTGACCGGCGCGCCGGTGGCGGCCGCCGACCGTAGACTGGCGCATGCCCTTTTTCACCTACGTTGCCCGCGCCGCCAACGGATCGGCCGACGGCGCGATCGATCCGAGTGATCCGATGGCGCGCGAGGCGCAGACCTTTCCGCAGCTCGGTGCGGAGATGATCGGGCGCGTCGCCCGCTACGGCAGCGAGGAGCGCTTCGCGACTGGCGCCGCGATCTTTTCGCGCGGCGAGCGCAGCGTCGATTTCTTCGTCGTCCTCGACGGCTCGATCGAGATCTTCGACGTCGACGAGCACGACCAGCCGCAGGTGTTCGCGATCCTGCGCGCGCGCCAGTTCGCCGGCGAGCTCGACCTCTTCAACGACCGCCAGGTGCTGGTCAGCGCCCGCGCCGGCGAAGACAGCCGCCTGCTGCGAATCAAGCGCGCTGACTTCCGTCGCCTGGTCTCGAGCGAGGCCGACATCGGCGAGATCGTCATGCGCGCGTTCATCCTGCGCCGCGTCGGCCTGATCCGCCACCAGCACGGCGCGGTCGTCGTCGTCGGTCCGCCGCACAGTGCCGCGACGTTGCGGCTGGTGCAGTTCCTGAGCCGCAACGCCTACCCACACCGCCTGCTCGACACCGAGCGCGACGCCGAGGCGGCGGGGTTCCTCGACTGCTTCTCTCTCAGCGCCGCCGACCTGCCGGTGGTGATCGCGCCCGGCCATCACGTGTTGCGCAATCCGTCGCTGCCGCAAATGGCCGACGACCTCGGCCTGACCGAAGCCTTCGACCACGCCAAGGTGTTCGACCTCGCAGTCGTCGGCGCCGGACCCGCCGGTCTCGCCGCGGCCGTCTACGGCGCGTCGGAAGGCCTGCAGACGATCGTCGTCGAGAGCATGGCTCCAGGCGGCCAGGCCGGGACCAGCTCGAAGATCGAGAACTACCTCGGCTTTCCGACCGGCATCTCGGGCCAGGCGCTGGCCGGCCGGGCGCAGGTGCAGGCGCAGAAGTTCGGTGCCCGTCTGGCACTCTCGCGCGCCGTCGTCGGCCTCGAGTGCGACGAGGCGCCCTACGCGCTCAAGCTCGAGGACGGCGCGCGCGTCCGCGCCCGCGCCATCGTCGTCGCGACCGGCGCTCGCTATCGCAAGCTCGACGTCGCCGACTACGAGCGGTTCGAGGGCGCCGGCATCTACTACGCGGCGACGGCGATGGAAGCGGGCCTGTGCGCGGGCGAGGAAGTGCTGGTCGTCGGCGGCGGCAACTCGGCCGGGCAGGCGGCGGTCTTTCTCGCCGGCACGGTCCGGCACGTCTACATGCTGGTGCGCGGTCGGGGCCTGGCGGCGACGATGTCCGACTACCTGGTGCAGCGGATCGAGCGCCACGAGCGGATCAGTCTTCATCCGCACTCGGAGGTCACGGCGCTCGCCGGCGACAGCAACCTGCGCAGCGTCACCTGGACCGATCGGCAGAGCAGCGCCCAGACGACGCGGCCGGCCGGCAGCATCTTCGTGATGATCGGCGCCGAGCCGAACACGCAGTGGGCCGCAGGCTGCCTCGCGCTCGACGCGCAAGGCTTCGTCTGCACCGGCGCGAGAGCCGGCGCCGATGCCGACTCGCCCTTTGCGACCTCACGACCCGGGGTCTACGCCGTCGGCGACGTGCGCTCGGGCTCGGTCAAGCGCGTCGCCTCGGGCGTCGGCGAAGGCTCGGTCGTGGTGCAGTCGATTCACCGCTACCTCAATCCGGTGGCCTAGGCGTCAGTACGTCTTGTACGGAAGGAACTTGCCGGACATCGTGATCGAGACCCGATCGCCCTTCTCGTGCGGCTCGCGCTTCAGGTCCATGTGGAAGTCGATCGCGCTCATGATGCCGTCGCCGAACTCCTCGTGGATCAGCTCCTTGAAGGTCGTGCCGTAGACGTTGACGAGCTCGTAGAAGCGGTAGATCAGCGGATCGGTCGGCACCGCGGTCGGCAGCGATCCCTTGTACGGAACGACCTGGAGCCAGGTCTTCTCGTGCTCGTCGAGATCGAAGATGGCGGCGACGACGCCGGCCTGCTCGGCGGTGAGGGTCATCTGGCCGAGGCAGGCGGCGGTGACCCATTCCTTGCTGAGGCCGACCTTGGCGGCGACGTCGCTCCACTTGATGCCCTTGGCGACCTTGGCGAGGATGATCTTTTCGGTGACGGCGAGACGGCTCATGGCTAGCTCCTGCGTGGCGAGGTGGATGAAACGAGGCGGCGCTTCAGGCGCTGCGCTCCTTGAAGCGGATAACGTTGCCCGCGCCGGCTCCTCCCGGACCGGGCTCGTCGGCCGGCGCCAGCCCCGGCTCGACGACCGGCGGCTGCGCCGGCGCCCGGCCGTGCGAGAGATCCTGCGAGCGCTCGACGAGGAAGTCGACGAGGTGATTGCGGATTCGGTAGTACTGCGGATCGTGGTGCAGCGTCGCCCGCCGACGCGCGCGCGACATCGTGTTGCGGACGATCTCGGCGATGCCGGCGCGCGGCCCGTTGCTCATCAGCAGGATGCGGTCGGCGAGCAGGATCGCCTCGTCGACGTCGTGCGTGATCATGAACACCGTCTGGCGCGTCTCGGCGCAGATGCGCAGCAGCTCGTCCTGGATCGTGCCGCGGGTGAGCGCGTCGAGCGCGCCGAACGGCTCGTCGAGGAGCAGCAGCTTCGGCTCGATCGCGAACGCGCGGGCGATGCCGACGCGCTGCTTCATGCCGCCCGAGAGCGCCTCGGGCTTCTTCTCGATCGCGCCGGCGAGGCCGACCATCGCGACGTACTTCTCGACCTGGCTGGCGACCTCGGCCGGCGTCGCGTCCGGCCAGCGGCTCTTGACCGCGAAGGCGATGTTGCCGCGCACCGTGAGCCACGGCATGAGCGCATGGCCCTGAAAGACGACGCCACGCTCGAGGCTCGGCCCGGCCACCTCGCGCCCGGCCATGAAGACATGGCCGGCGCTCGCCTGCTCGAGGCCGGCGAGGACGTTGAGGATCGTCGTCTTGCCGCAGCCCGAGTGGCCGATGATGCAGACGAACTCGCCGGTGGCGACCTGGAAGTTGACCTGGTCGAACACCGGCTCGACGCCGCCGGCGAAGGTCTTGGCGAGGCCCTCGACGATGCAGGAACGGCGTCGCCCTCAGTCGACATACGAGACCGCGCGCTGGGCGCGTGCGAACAGCAGGTCGAGCGCCATGCCGACCAGGCCGATGACGAGGATCGCGAAGATCACGCTCGAGAGCGCGAGGTTGTTCCACTCGTTCCAGACGAAGTAGCCGATGCCGGTGCCGCCGACCAGCATCTCGGCGGCGACGATCACCAGCCAGGCGATGCCCATGCTGATGCGCATGCCGGTCAGGATCGTCGGCGCCGCCGCCGGCAGGATCACCTCGAAGGCCTTGCGCACCGGCGTGACCTCGAGCGTGCGCGCGACGTTGAGCCATTCGCGGCGCACGCTGGAGACGCCGAAGGCGGTGTTGATCAGCATCGGCCAGAGCGAGCAGATGAAGATCACGAAGATGCCCGAGACCGACGAGTCCTTGATCGTGTAGAGCGCGAGCGGCATCCAGGCGAGCGGCGAGATCGGCTTCAGCACCTGGATGAACGGATCGAGCGCGCGGTAGACGAGCGGGCTCATGCCGATCAGGAAGCCGAGCGGGATCGCGACCAGCGCGGCGAGGCCGAAGCCCGCGCCGACGCGCAGCAGCGACCAGCCGAGCTGGATGCCGATGCCCTTGTCGTTCGGACCGTTGTCGTAGAACGGATGGGCGAGGTTGCTGGCGATCGTCGTTGCCCATCTGCCCCAGCGTCGGAAAGCCTGTGACCTTCGCGGTCGCGGCTCCCGGGTCCTTGCCGAGCAGCTTCTGGTACTCGATCTGCTCGGCGCTCAGGTGGGTCGCGGCCGCGAGCGGAAGGCGCCGGCGCCGCGGCGACCTGCCAGATCACCAGCACGACCGCGAGCACGCCGAGCGAGAGCAGCCCCGACTGCAAGCGCAAACGCCAAGCTGCTCTCATTGCCGTCTCCTAGGCGCGCTTGATGGCGAAGCTCGCCGCGTACTCGGCGGGCCTGGCCGGATCGAACTCCTTGCCCATCACGCGGTACTTGCGATAGGCGCCCTCGGGCGTCTTCTGGTCGAGCGCCTTCATCTGCTTCTTGGCGTCGGTGAGGAGGAACACCTGCTCGGCGATCTGCTTGTAATCGACCTCGCCCTTGACGTAGCCCCAGCGCTTCATCTGCGTCAGCATCCAGACCGCCATGCTCTGCCACGGCACCGGGTCGAAGTCGGCGCGGTCGGGGACGTTCTTGATCGCACCGAGGCCGTCGGCGTACTTGCCGGTCAGCACCTGCGCCAGCACGGTCTCCGGCTGGTTCAGGTAGGCCGGCGGCGCGATCACCTTGGCGATCAGCTCGCGGTTCTTCGGATCGCGCGCCATGTTGGCCGCGGTGAGCACGGCGCGGTAGAGCGCGGCGAAGGTGTTCGGGTTCTGCTGGATGAAGGCCTCGCTGGTGCCGAAGGCGCAGCACGGATGGCCGTCCCAGATCTCCTTCGACAGCAGGTGGATGAAGCCGACCTCGTCGTAGACCGCGCGCTGGTTGAACGGATCCGGGCCGAGGAAGCCGTCGATGTTGCCGGCGCGCAGGTTGGCGACCATCTCGGGCGGCGGCACGACCCGGATCTGCACGTCCTTGTCGGGATCGATGCCCGCTTCGGCCAGGTAGTAGCGAAGCAGGAAGTTGTGCATCGAGTAGTCGAACGGCACGGCGAGCTTGAAGCCCTTCCAGTTCTTCGGATCGCGGTTGTCCTTGTGCTTGCTGGCGAGCGTGATCGCCTGGCCGTTGATGTTCTGGATCGTCGCCACGCGCATCGGCTGCGCCACCGAGCCGAGGCCCATCGAGATCGCGAGCGGCATCGGCGACAGGAAGTGGGTCGCGTCGTATTCCTTGTTGAGCATCTTGTCGCGGATCAGCGCCCAGCCCGCCGTCTTCGTCAGCGCGACGTTCAGGCCCTGCTGGCGATAGAAGCCGAGCGGGTCGGCCATGATCAGCGGCGTCGCGCAGGTGATGGCGATGAATCCGACCTTGAGATCCTTCTTCTCGAGCGGGCCCTTCTCCTGGGCCATCGCCTCGAGCGCGCCGAGCGGAACCAGCGAGCCGATCGCGGCGCGCGCCGTGCCGGCGCCCACCGCCTTCAGGAAGCGGCGGCGCAGCGGCTCGCTCGGGAACAGCGCGCGAACGAGCGTCGCCTCGAGCCTGGCGCGCGTGATCGGCGCTTCGGCGCAGGCCGCCGGCGGCGTCGGCGTGTCGTTGCCCGGCCGCGGCATGCCGCCTGCCGCAGCCGCAGCGCAAGGCGAGCGGGCGGTCGGCGTCGAAGGGATCGGGGGCGGTCGGGGGCATCTCGCTCTCCTGGTCGGCGCCGCGATGCGTGCAAAGCCCATGCCAGAGAAAGTTTCGCGGCACCGCCCGCGGCCGAAGAGAATCAGCCATGCCGCCATCGACCCCCGACTCCCGCGACACCGGCAAGGCCGGCAACGGCAGCAGTGCGACCCTGGCCAGCCGTCTCGGCCCGGGCCTGATCACCGGCGCCGCCGACGACGACCCGAGCGGCATCGCCACCTATTCGCAGGCCGGCGCGCAGTTCCGCTTCGCCCTCGTCTGGACCCTGTTCCTGACGACGCCGCTGATGATCGGCATCCAGATGCTCTCGGCGCGCATCGGCTGGGTGACCGGCGAAGGCCTGGCGACCAACATCGACCGGATGTGCCCGCGCTGGTTCACGGTCTCGCTGATCGCCCTGCTGGTCATCGCCAACACGGTCAACATCGCCGCCGACGTCGGCGCGATGGCCGAGGCGGTCAAGCTCCTCGCCGGCGGGCCGCAGCCGCTCTACGTGCTCGCGATCGGCGCCGTCTGCATCGCGATGCAGATCTTCTTTTCCTACGAGCGCACGGTGCGCGTGCTCAAGTGGCTGACGCTCGCCCTCTTCGCCTACGTCGCGGTGGTGCTCGCGGTGGGCGTGCCGTGGCATCGCGCGATCGTCGAGTCGGCCCAGCCTTGGGCCTTCCTGCCGGCGGGCACGACGGCCAAGGAGTACGCGGCGATGGTCGTCGCCGTGCTCGGCACGACGATCAGCCCGTATCTCTTCTTCTGGCAAGCGACGCAGGAGGTCGAGGACAGCCGGCGTCGGCCGGAGACGAACGAGTTGCGCCACAACGCCGCCTACGCGAGCGAGCACCTCTCGCGCATCAAGCAGGACACGTTCATCGGCATGGGCTTTTCCAACTTCGTCGCGCTCTGCATCGTCATCGCCACGGCGGTGACGCTGAACGAGCACGGCACCACCAATATCCAGACCTCGGCCCAGGCGGCCGAGGCGCTGCGCCCGGTCGCCGGCGACTTCGCCTTCCTGATCTTCTCGCTCGGCATCATCGGCACCGGCTTGCTCGCGGTGCCGGTGCTCGCCGGCTCGGCGGCCTACGCGGTGAGCGAGCTGTTCGGCTGGAAGGCCGGGCTCTCGCGCGGCTTCCACGAGGCGCGGGGCTTCTACCTGATCATCATCGCCGCCACCGGCATCGGCTCGGCGATGGGCTTCTTCGACGTCGACCCGATCAAGGCGCTGGTGCTGAGCGCGATCGTCAACGGCGTGATCTCGGTGCCGATCATGGTCGTGCTGATGATGATCGGCCAGTCGAAGAAGCTGATGGGCCGCTTCACGATCAGCCCGCGCCACCGCTTCTTCGGCTGGGCGGCGACGGTGGTGATGGGCGCTGCGGTCGCGGTGATGTTCGCGACGACCTTCTAGCGCCGGCGCGTCGAGCGCGCGCGCGGCAGCTTAGAACGTCTGCGCAGTCTCTTCGACCGGCATGCCGTCGCTGCCGTTGAAGATCGTGCTGGCCGCCGGTACGCTGGTCCCGGGCGATGCCGCCACAGGCACCGGCGCTGCGGGCGAGAGGCTACCGCGTGGCGCTCTTCGGCCGTGGCGTCACCGGCGATCAGTCGGTCCGGCTGGCTACGGTTATCGGCCAGCGAAAGCGTCAGCCAGGCGCCCGCCGCGATCGCCACGATGAACAGGAGCCACAGGGCCCGCGAGGGCGTCACCGAAGGAGTGCGATGTTCGGGATAACGGAATTCGTCGCTCATTTCAGACCTTTCGAATTGACCTTGCAGTCGGGCCTGACGCGAACGCCCGCATCAGTCGGGTCAATGTAGGCAGCGCACCGCAGCTGCGCATCTCTCGAAAGCGTGGCTTCGCCGCGCCAGCCGGCATATGCCTTTCGAGCGGTGGCGCACGGCGGGTGCGACGAGGACACTGGCAGCCCGTCGCCTTGCCCTCCGGCTTCGACCTCTGTAGAGGATGAATCGAAGTCCTCGCGTAACGGTCATCCGCTGTAGCTCCTCTGTGGATGCCACAACGTGCACGGCAACGTAGCATTGCGCACCTGCCGGATGTCGGCCGAAAGGGTCTCGTCATGGAGCCACTGCAGGACGCCCCCGGTATCCTGGCCAAGATTTCGAGGCCTAAGGGCAATCGCTCCGTGTTGCGACCGCGGCTGTTCGCCCGACTCGACGCGCTGCGTCGTGTGCCGGTGGTCTGGATCGCCGGTTCACCCGGCTCCGGCAAGACGACCCTGACGAGCAGCTACCTCGGCGAGCGAGGCATCCGTCATCTCTGGCTGCAGCTCGATGCCGACGACGCCGACGTCGCCAACGTCTTCTACTACCTTGGCCTGGCACTGCGCCAGGCGACCGGTCGCGGCGACATCGCATTGCCGGCATTGACGCCCGAATTCCGGCCCGGTCTGGCCCGCTTTACGCGGAGGTACGCCGAGACGCTGGTCGCGGCGATCGGGCCGCCGGCCGTACTGGTGCTCGACAACGTAGAGCAGCTGTCGTCCGGTGCAGCCCTGCACGACGTCGTGCGCGAACTGGCCAGCGCGCTGCCTGGCGGCTGGAACATTCTGGTGCTGAGCCGGACCGAGCCACCGCCTGCGTACGCACGACTGCGCCTCAACGAGCAGTTAGTCGTGCTCGACGGCGCCGAGCTCGACCTCACCTCCGATGAAGGCTACGCGCTGGCCCTGGCGCGCGAGGCAGTTGTCGGCGTCGGCGCCGACACGCTGCACCCTGTCGACCGCCTGCTGCAACTCACGCGTGGCTGGATCGCCGGCTTCACCCTGCTGCTCGGCGAAGACCACGCCGTCGAACTGCCGGAAGCCACCGGCAAGACCCAGCAGCTTCTCTTCGACTACTTCGCCAGCGAGCTGTTCGAGCGCTTCGAGCCGTCGGTGCAAACGGCGCTGCTGTGCACTTCGCCACTGCCGACGATGACCGCTGCCGACGTCGAGCAGATGTCGGGCCACGCCGGCGTCGACGCCGTGCTCGCCGAGCTGCACCGGCGCAACTGCTTCGTGGTCCAGCGTGGTCATGGCAAACCGGTGTACGAGTATCACGCGCTCTTTCGCGCCTTCCTGCTCGATCGTGCCGCTGCCACGTTCGGCGCCGAGGCCTGGCGCACTCTGCAGCAGCGCGCTGCCGACCTGCTGGCCGGCAGCGGCCAGGCCGACGCGGCTGCCGGTCTTTACCGCATCGCCGCTGACGAGCTGGGCCTCGCGGCGCTGGCTCTGCGTCAGGCGCCGTCGTTGATTGCAGCCGGGCGCCACCAGACGCTCGACTCCTGGCTGGCCGACCTGCCGGTCGAGGCCTTCGAGCGACAGCCATGGCTGCACTACTGGCGGGCGATGGCGCGGATGCCGTTCGACCCGATTGCGGCGCGTGCCGACCTCGACCGCGCCTACGCCGGCTTCCAGCGCGACAACGATGCGACCGGCCTCTACTCGACGTGGGCCGGCGCGATGGAGAGCTTCTTCTTCGAGTGGCGCGACTTCCACCTCGCCGATGGCTGGATTGCCGAATGGGAGCGCCTGCGCCAACGCCACCCCGAGTTTCCGACCACCGCCGTCGAGATGCGCACTTACTGGGCGATGGGCACCCTGCTTCACCGCCAACCGCAGCACCCGCTGCTGCCAGCCTGGTCCGAGCGGGCACTGGCGCTGCTCGACCCCGACAACCGCCAGCTCTCGATCCTGGTCGGCGGCTACCTCGTCATCTGGTTCCTGTGGCGCGGCGAGACGCCAAAGGCCCGCGGCGTCGTCGACCGCATCGCGCCGTGGATCGGCGCCGACATGTCGCCGCTTGTCTTCATCCTCTGGAGCTGTGCCGTGGCGCTGTACCACTCGGTGCACGGCGAAGTCGTGGCCTGCCGCGCCGCCGTCGACCAGGCGCTCGTCCTGGCTCGAAGCAGCGGCCTGCATGGCTTTGACTTCCTGCTCTCGGCCCAGCTGGCGCGCTGCTGCCTGGTCGCGGGCGAGCCAGCACTTGCCGAGGCCGCGATCGCCGCGATGGGGGCGTCAATGCGTGGTCACAGCCACATCAACGGCGCCTTCCATCGCCACTTGCTGGGCAACGTCGCGGCGCAGCGTGGCCACTGGCCGCAGGCCATTGATCACGCTCGCGAAGGGCTGGCAATGGCGCTCGAGTCGGGCGTGCCGTTTCTCGAGGCGCACTGCCGCATCGACCTGGCGCGGGCGCTGCTCGGCCAAGGCGGCAGCGACGAGTGGGCCGCGCAGATCGAAGCGGCGCGACGCATCGGCGGCATGATCCACAGCCCCGTTGTCGATCTGCTTTGCCTCGAGACCGAAGCCACTGCCGCCTTCGCCCACGGCGATGATTCGACCGGCCTCGAGCGGCTTGCCGGAGCGCTGAGCCTCAGCCGCTCCCTCGACGGCGCCATCTGGCAAATGGACGGCGCCCAGGCCACGGCCCGCCTCTACGACCGCGCCCTTGCGGCCGGCATCGATACCGAGCACGTGCGCCGGCAAATCCGCCGCCGGCGGCTGCTGCCCCCCAAAGACGCCGTCGCGGCCCAGGCCTGGCCGTGGCCGATCCGCTTGCATACGCTCGGGAGGTTCGAGATCCTGCGCGACGACGAGCCGCTGCGCTCCACCGGCAAGGCCCAGCTGAAGCCGCTCGAGCTGCTGAAGTGCCTGTGCGCGTTCGGCGGCCAGCGCGTGGGCCAGCACCGTGTCACCGACCTGCTCTGGCCCGACAGCGAAGGCGACGCCGCCGACCAGGCCTTGCGCACCACTCTGCACCGGCTGAGGAAGCTCCTTCAGAACGAGCGTGCGGTGCGGCTCGAAGACCGCCAGCTGTACCTCAACCCTGAAGTGGTGTGGGCCGACTTTATGGCCTTCGACGCGACCGAACTGCCGTCGCAAGCGGCCGATCCGGCTGCACTGCAGCGCACGCTCGCGCTCTACCGCGGACCCTTCCTGGCGGGCGAGCCCGGTGCGTGGGCCGCCCCGTTTCGCGAGCGCCTGCGAGCCCAGCACGCGCGTCTGGTCGAGCGGCTCGGCGCAATGCTCGACGGCGCCGGCATCGGGCCGGCGGCCGTCGACCATTACCTGCGCGCGATCGAGACGGCGACGCTGCAAGACGAGCTGGACGGGCACTGAGCCCACGTTGCCCGCAGGCGACAGCCGCGCGACGCGTCATTCATCGAGCGGATACCGCGCCCCATTCGTACCGGATCGGTAACGCACCGAACCGCAAGCTCGCCACTTCGCTGCCGACATGGTGGCGCGGAGGACGACGCGATGCACGACGCTTTTCACCCAGATCCTGGCCTGGGTGTGGGCGCTTTGAATATGACGGTAAAGACATCGCTGGATCTGCCTCGGGCCTGCGAGTTCATCTCGCCCTGCTACCGCGACATTGGAAATTCTCCGGCGGCGTGGCTTAGCGGCCTGAGCGCGGCGGCTTGGGCGCGGTGGCGCGCACGCGGGAAGAATGCATAGGAGAAGGTATGCCGGAGAGAGCGATGCGGGCGCTTCGCTGGATCGTGTCGGCGTGCGCGGGGCTGCTGGTGTTCGCCGTATCGACCGCAGCGCAAGCCGGTGTCGTCGAGATCTGGCAAGCGCAGCGCACCATCGACGGCCACAGCGAGACGGTACGCTTGCCCGATTCGGTCGAGTTGCCCGACCGCGCCGCCGGGCCGCTGCGCGCGACCTATCGCATGTCGTTCGACCTGCCGCACGAGCCGCAGCGCCTGGCGATCTGCGCACCCGGCCTCATTGCCAACGCCCGCGTTCTCTTCAACGGGCACATCGTCTCCGATCGGCTCGGCCGGCCCTTCGACCCGCTGCCACGCAGCCTCGACCGCATCCGGCTCATCGAGGTGGCTCAGGAATTCGTCCGGCGCGGCGAGAACGTGATCGAGATCGAAGCCACGGGAGCCGAGTACGTCAGCATCTCGTCGCTCAACGTCGGCGAGCCGTCGGCGCTCGGTCGACGCTACCAGCAGCGGATGCTCGGCTCGGTCGTCGGCCCGGCGTTCGTGGCGGTCGTGGTCGCGAGCCTGGCCTTGTGCGTGTTGTTGCTCTGGGCGCGCAGCGGCGACTCGCTGTACGGCTACTTCGGCCTCGGCACCCTCGGCTGGGCCATCCACGACGCCTGGTCGGTCGCACCCGCGCCGATCCTTGGCACCGATGCCCGCTTCATCTGGTGGACGTCGCTCTACTCGTTCTTCGTCGCGATGCTGGTGATCTTCTGCGTACGCTTCGCGGGCTGGAAGTGGCCGCGATTCGACCGCGCGATCGGCCTGCTGGCGTTGTCCGGCCCGGTCGTCATGGCCATCGCCGTGGCGAACCACAAGCAGGCGATCGTCCAGGGTTGGTGGCTGCTGCTCTGGATCGGCATCGTCGCGATCGGCTTCGTCGCCGTCGGGCACTACGCCTGGCGGCATCGCAACGCCAGTGGCGTACTGCTCTTCCTGACCGGCGCGATCTCCCTCGTCTTCTCGGTGCGCGACTGGCTCGCATCGCACGCCGGCAACGACAACAACCCGATCTATCTCGTGCCTTACGCGGGCCTGCTGTTTGTGGTGCTGGTTGCATGGATGCTGATCGACCGCTTCGTCGCCACCAGCCGAGAGATCGAAACCATCAACCGCGAGCTCGAGCAGCGCGTCAGTGCCAGCAGCGAGCAGCTGGTGCGGGCGCTGAAGCAGATGCGCAGCTCGAAGGAGCTGGCCGAATCGGCGAACCGCTCCAAGAGCACGTTCCTCGCCGCCGCGAGCCATGACCTGCGCCAGCCGATCCATGCGCTGGGCCTGTACATGGCCGCCGCCCTGATCGACGACCGCCTGAGCGGGGAGCAGCGCGACGTCGTCCAGCGGATGCGAACCTCGCTATCGGCGCTGCAGTCGATGTTCAATGCGCTGCTCGATGTCTCGCGCATGGACGCCGGCGCCATCGCCAAGCGGCCGCGGGCGTTCGCGCTCGGCCCGCTGCTGCACCGGCTGGCCGAGGAATGTGCGCCGATTGCCGCCGACAAGAAGCTGCGCCTGTCGGTGCGAATCGCACCGGTGCCGGCGGGCGTGCATGCCGTGAGCGACCCGATCCTGATCGAGCGCATTGTCCTGAACCTGCTCGGCAACGCCCTGAAGTACACCGATTCGGGCGGCGTCCTGGTGAGCGCGCGCCTGCGCGGCGGAGCAGGCGGCCGTTGGCGGATCGAGGTCTGGGACACCGGCCGCGGCATCGCGGCGGCCGACCTCGAACGGGTGTTCGACGAGTTCTACCAGGTCGGCAATCCCGAGCGCGACCGCACTCAGGGTCTCGGTCTGGGCCTGTCGATCGTGCGCCGTCTGACGGAGCTGCTCGGCCATCGGCTGGAGGTCGTCTCGACCGTCGGCCGGGGCACGCGCTTCGCGATCGAACTGCCCACCACCACCGATGCCGTCGCCAAGGTGGCCGCCGAGGCCATCGTCGAAAGCCTCGGCTCGCTGCACGTCGCCATCATCGACGACGACCCAGAGGTGCGCGAGAGCACGCGCTTCCTGCTCGAGCGCTGGGGCTGCACGGTCTATGCCAGCGCCGACGCCTGCGGCGTCCTCGAGCACCTGAGCAAGTCGGCCAGCGGAGCCCTGCACGCCATCGTCGCCGACTACCGGTTGCGCGGCGAGCTCACTGGCCTCGAAGTGGTTCGCACCCTGCGCGCAGCCTTCGGCGATCGCCTGCCGGCGCTGATCGTCTCGGGCGAATCGAGCCCCGACCGCCTTGCGCGCATGCGAACGAGGGGCTTCGATTTCATCAGCAAGCCGGTGGCGCCGGCACGTCTGCGCGGTTGGCTGGCGCGGGTCGCACGCGACCGGATGCCCGCGCCCGCCGAAGCCCTTTACTCATGACGACCGCCGCGGCGAGAGGGGACAGGCGATGAAGTTTCTGGTCGCCGACGACCATCCGATGGTTCGTGACGCGCTCATGCGAACGGTGCAGCGTGCCAACGGCGACGCCGAGGTCTACGAAGCCCAGGATTTCGCGACGACCCGGAGCCTGTGCGCGACGGTCGAACCCGACTTGGCCTTGATCGATCTCAACATGCCCGGCATGCACGGCCTGGAGGGCCTGCGGGCACTGCGGGCGCAATCTCCGGCCATGGCGCTGATCGTTGCCTCCGGCCAGGACGATCCTCCCACCGTGCGGGCCGTTCTGGCGACGGGCGCGCGCGGCTTCTTCCCCAAGTCGTCGGCATCCGAGCTGCTGTTGCAGGCGATCCGACTGGTGCAGGCCGGCGGCGTCTATCTGCCCGAGTGCGTGCTCGACGATCTGCGCGCCGGCGCGGCGCCCGACGAGCCCGACAGCGCCGGCCTGACGCCGCGCCAGTTCGCCGTGCTGCAACGACTGCTGCTCGGGTCGCCGAACAAGGTCATCGCGCGCGAGCTCAGCCTGACCGAAGGCACCGTCAAGATCCACATCGCCGCCATCTTGCGCGCCCTCCACGCCAGAAATCGTACCGAGGCGGTGGTGCGCGCCCGCGCCCTCGGACTCGACAACGGGAGCTGACGACCGCATGTCCCGGCGCGACTCGCGCCGCGACGATGGCGCCTGCCTCGGCCATCCGGCCTATGCCTTCTTCCGCGCCGCGCTCGTATCAATGGGGGACGCCGCGACGTACCGCCCGGTCTAAGGTGTGCGGGCCTCGAATGCAACAGCCCGGAGCACACGGACCATGGAACTGCAACGCCTGAGCGAAGCTTGCTTCTCCTCACCTCTCGATCTCTCCTTTCGCCATGCGACGACCTCGCCGGCGAGCTGACGCGACGCTGCCTCGCAGCCCTCGCCGAATCGACCGGCGCCTCGAGCGCGCACTGGCAGCCATGCGGTGCCGTCTTCCATCGCTCGCCGAACGCCGCCATCGCGTTCGGCGCGGCGACGGCCACTGGCTGGGTCGAGCGCCTCGACGACGACGGCAGCGTCGTCTTCCGCGTCGTCGCCGCATCGCCGTCCGGCGTCGAGTGCGTCGACGCTTCGATCGCGTTCCAGACAGCGGCCGTCGGTACGTGGTGCGTCCGCATCGTCGCCGAGCCTTCAGTGGTCGCGGTCGCCGCCGCATCGGCGAGAGCACCAGCTCCGGTGCGCCGTGTCACAGCCCAGCGCGCGACGGCGCGCGAACGCTTCGCTCCCGCAACAGCGCGATGAGCGCGCCTAAGGATGTCCGTTGAGCCCCTGCAGCGATCTCACGGCGCCGTGCCCTTGCGCGCGGCGCGCTGCTCGCGCGCGTAGGCGGCGATCTCGGCGAGCGAGATCGAGCCTTGCTTGGTCTTGTCGATCTCGTCGAAGTGCTTGTAGACGTAGGGCATGCCGGCCTGAGCCTCTTCCTTGGTCAGCCGGCCGTCGCCGTTCTTGTCGGCGGCGGCGAAGCGCTTCTGCATCTCGGCCGCCCTCTGCTTGACGTGGTCGGCATCCTGCGCCGACGCATTGGCGGCGATCAGCGCCAGCACCAGGGAGAAGCCGACGCGGCCGGCGAGGCGCTTGGGAGTTCGTCATCGCGGATCTCCTGGTCGGTGTCCGGCGGGCAGGCCGTCTCCCTCACTATCGGCAGGCAATGTTGCCGCTCGATTGCTGCGATCGTGCGATTCGTGAACAACCCGGCAGCGACGGCGACTTCGCCCTCGCTCCGCCGCGCCGTGACGGAGTGCCTACACTTCCGATGTGCGCAGCCGGTCACGAGCTGGCCAGCGCCTCTCGCCAGCAATTCCGACCGGAGTGACGAACGATGAATGCCCCGCTGCCCGACGACATCCGCAAGGCGCTCGAAAGCGTCACGCTCGACGACAAGTACGCGCTCGAGTCGGGGCGCGCCTTCATGAGCGGCGTCCAGGCGCTGGTGCGGCTGCCGATGCTGCAGCGGAAGCGCGACGCGATGTTCGGCCTGAACACCGCCGGCTTCGTCAGCGGCTATCGCGGCTCGCCGCTCGGCGGCTACGACCAGGCGCTGTGGCAGGCGAAGAAGCACCTCGCGGCGCAGAACATCGTCTTCCAGCCCGGCGTCAACGAGGAGCTGGGCGCGACCGCGGTCTGGGGCACGCAGATGCTCGACCTCTATCCCGAGACCAGGAAGTTCGACGGCGTCTTCGGCATCTGGTACGGCAAGGGCCCCGGCGTCGACCGCTGCTCCGACGTCTTCAAGCACGCCAACATGGCCGGCACGTCGAAGCACGGCGGCGTGATCGCGATCGCCGGCGACGACCACATCGCCAAGAGCTCGACCGCGGCGCACCAGAGCGACCACATCTTCAAGGCCTGCGGCCTGCCGGTCTTCTTCCCGTCGAGCGTGCAGGACATCCTCGACATGGGCCTGCACGCGTTCGCGCTCAGCCGCTTCGCCGGCGTCTGGTCGGCGATGAAGACGATCCAGGAGATCGTCGAATCGGCGGCCAGCATCTCGGTCGATCCCGATCGCGTCGACATCGTCCTGCCCGAGGACTTCCGCATGCCGCCCGGCGGCCTGCACATCCGCTGGCCCGACGCGCCGCTCGAGCAGGAAGCGCGGCTGATGGACTACAAGTGGTACGCCGCGCTCGCCTACATCCGCGCCAACCGGCTCAACCACAACGTCATCGAAGGGCCGAACGACCGCTTCGGCATCATCGCCTCCGGCAAGGCCTACAACGACACGCGCCAGGCGCTCTCGGACCTCGGCCTCGACGACGAGACCTGCCGGCGCATCGGCCTTCGCCTGCACAAGGTCAACGTCGTCTGGCCGCTCGAGGCGACGATCACGCGCGACTTCGCCCTCGGCCTGCAGGAGATCCTGGTAGTCGAGGAGAAGCGCCAGGTGATCGAGTACCAGCTCAAGGAAGAGCTCTACGGCTGGCGCCCCGACGTTCGCCCGCACGTCCTCGGCAAGTTCGACGAGAGCGAAGGCGACACACACCGGCGGCGAATGGAGCCAGGCCAATCCGAGCGAGCACTGGCTGCTGCGCGCGCAGGCCGACCTGACGCCCGCGATCATCGCCCGCGCCATCGCCAAGCGGCTCGGCAAGCTCGGCGTCGACGGCGACGTCGCCGCCGGCATGGCGATGCGGATCGCCCTGATCGACGCCAAGGAGAAGAGCCTCGCCGTCGCGACGCTTGCCTCGACCGGCGCCGGCGCGACCGGCGAGCGTGCGCCGTTCTTCTGCAGCGGCTGCCCGCACAACACCTCGACCAAGGTGCCGGAAGGATCGCGCGCCGTCGCCGGCATCGGCTGCCACTACATGGCGGTCTGGATGGACCGCTCGACGGTCACCTTCAGCCAGATGGGCGGCGAAGGCGTGTCGTGGGTCGGCCAGGCGCCGTTCACGACCGAGAACCACATCTTCGCCAACCTCGGCGACGGCACCTACTACCACTCGGGCGTGCTCGCGGTGCGCCAGGCGATCGCGGCCGAGGTCAACATCACCTACAAGATCCTCTTCAACGACGCCGTCGCGATGACCGGCGGCCAGCCGGTGGACGGCACGATGAAGGTGCCCGAGATGGCGCGCGAGCTCGACGCCGAAGGCGCGGCCAAGGTCGTGATCGTCACCGACGAGCCCGAGAAATACGAGGAGCACGACATCGCGGCCCGGCTCGCCCCCGGCGTCACCGTGCATCACCGCGACGAGCTCGACGACATCCAGAAGCAGCTGCGCGACATCGCCGGCTGCACGGTCATCATCTACGACCAGACCTGCGCCACCGAGAAGCGCCGGCGCAGGAAGCGCGGCACGATGGAAGACCCGGCCAAGCGGGTCGTCATCAACGAGCTGGTGTGCGAGGGCTGCGGCGACTGCTCGGTGCAGTCGAACTGCCTTTCGGTCGAGCCGGTCGAGACCGAGTTCGGCCGCAAGCGCCGCATCAACCAGAACACCTGCAACAAGGACTACTCGTGCCTGAAGGGCTTCTGCCCGAGCTTCGTCACGGTCGAAGGCGGCCAGCTGAAGAGCGCGAAGAAGGGCAAGACCGATCGACCGCGCCTAAACGCGGTACCGCCGCCGCCCGAGCCGACGCTGCCGCTGGCCGAAAAGCCCTGGGGCATCGTCGTCGCCGGCGTCGGCGGCACCGGCGTCATCACCATCGGCCAACTGCTCGGCATGGCGGCGCACCTCGAGGGCAAGGGCATCGTCACGCAGGACTCGGCCGGGCTGGCGCAAAAGGGCGGCGCGACCTGGAGCCACATCCAGATCGCCAACCGGCCCGACGCGATCCTCTCGACCAAGGTCGGTACCGCCGAGGCCGATCTGGTGATCGGCTGCGACCCGATCGTCGCCGCCAACAAGGCGACGCTGGCGGTGATGCGCGAGGGCCGCACCTACGTTGCCCTCAACACCCACGCGACGCCGACGGCCGCGTTCGTCTCCAACCCCGACTGGCAATTCCCGGCCGGCAACTGCGAAGCCGCGGTCGCCGCCTCCGCCGGCCCCGACCACATCGGTAAGCTCGACGCCGACACGCTCGCGGTGCAGTTGCTGGGCGATTCGATCTACACTAACCCGCTGCTCCTCGGCTACGCCTGGCAGCAGGGCCGCGTGCCGCTCTCGCACGCAGCGCTGATGCGGGCGATCGAGCTGAATGGCGTCCAGGCGGACAACAACAAGACGGCGTTCGAATGGGGCCGACGTGCCGCGAGCGATCCGCAGGCGGTGCGCGCGCTGGTCAAGACCGGCCAGGTGATCGAGCTCGTCAAGCGCGCGGTCGACCTCGACGACATGATCGCCAGGCGGGTCGAGTTCCTGACCGAGTACCAGAACGCAGCCTACGCAGCGCGCTACAAGGCGTTCGTCGACAAGGTCCGCGCTGCCGAGGCCGATGTCGCGTTCTCGCAATCGATGACGCGACCCGACGCGAGAAAGCCGAGCACCAAGCTGACCGAAGCAGTCGCGCGCTACCTGTTCAAGCTGATGGCCTACAAGGACGAGTACGAGGTCGCGCGCCTCCATTCCGACTCGAAGTTTCTGGCCAAGGTCGCGTCGCAGTTCGAAGGCGAGATGGGCAAGGACTACCAGCTTGCCTACCACCTCGCCCCGCCGGCGATCGCCAGCAAGAACGCGAAGGGCGAGCTGCAGAAGCAGCGCTTCGGGCCGTGGATGCTGTCGGCGTTTCGCGTCCTGGCCCGGCTCAAGGGTCTGCGCGGCACGGCGCTCGACCCGTTTGGCCGCAGCGAAGAGCGTCGTGTCGAGCGCGCCCTGATCCAGGAGTACCGCGAGTCGATCGAGGAGGTGCTGCGCGGGCTGGGGCCGGCCAATGTCGGCCTGGCGACCGAGATCGCGCGCATTCCCGAGATGATCCGCGGCTACGGCCACGTCAAGGCGCGCCATCTCGCAACGGCGCGGCCGAAGTGGGACGCCTTGATGGGCGAGTGGCGCGCCGGGCCGCTCGCGCTTTCGCCGCAGGGGCCCGACGCGCGGCTCGCCGAGCGCGGTCCCGACACGTTGCCGCTTGAGGACAGTCCGCTGCCGATGAGCGCCGAGCCGCGGCCGCGGCGCTGACGCAGCGCCGCGAACCGCGCCTCGGGCGGCGCGCCCGTGGGCGATCGCTGCGGCGGCCGTCCGAGGGCCCGTCGAAGGCCAGTGCACCCTGTGCCGGCGCCGCTGCGCTTCGTCGCAGGCCGCTTGGCCGATCCCGGTCCGATCCCTAAAGTGCCGGCCATGCCATCGCCCCCGCTCCCCTGCCATGACCACCGCTCCCCCCGGCCCTGACGCGCCGCCTCCCTCGCCCGGTTCCCTGCCACCCAGCGGCTGGCAATTGTTCCGAGCCGGCGTCGTGGCCGCCTTTCACCAGTACGCCAACTGGCTGGTGTCGATCTCGTGGAAGCGGTTTCTCCTGCTCTCGCTGCTGCTGCTGCTGTTCGCGGTGATCCTGCAGCACCTGCCACCGTTCAGCTACACCGTCGGCAGCGTCGCCGACAGCTCGCACACGGTGGCGATCGTGCCACCGGTGCCGCCCGTGCCGCGGGTCCCGCCCGTGCCGGGGCTGCCGGGGGTCCCCGCCGTGCCGCCGGTCCCGCCCGGCCAACCGGGCGGCCGCGACCCGGCGATCAAGATCGAGAAGAAGGACGACAAGGGCCGCGACGTCGTCATCTCGATCGACCGCAACGGCGTGCGCATCGATTCGGGCGCGTCGGCCGCGGCATCGAGCGCTTCAGCGGCGTCGAGCGCGGCGCCGTCAGCGTCGATCGCCGCCGACGGCATCGAGATCCGGCTGCCGCCCGGCGCCGACAGCGAGGCCGTGCGCGAGGCAGTCAAGGAAGCGCGCGAAGCGGTGGTCGAGGCGATCCGCGAATCGCAGAAGGAGACCGCCGAGGCCGCGCGGGAGGCGCAGGAAGCCGCCAGCGAACGAGCCGCCGAGGGCGCCGTCGAGCGCGCGGCCGAAGCGACCGTCGGGCGCACCGTCAAGCGCATGCGCGACCGCAAGTTCGGCGACTTCCTCACCGACCTGGCGTGGCTCGTCATCTTCGCCTCGGCGATCCTGAAGATCGTCTACAAGCGCACCATCCAGGCCGAGGTCAAGGCCGCGGTCGCGACCGAGACCGCCGACTCCGAGCAGCTCAAGCGCCAGGTGGTCGAGGCGCGCATGGCGGCGATGCAGGCGCAGGTCGAGCCGCATTTCCTGTTCAACACGCTGGCGTCGATCGACCACCTAATCGAGACCGATCCGCCGCGTGCCAGCACGATGCAGAAGAACCTGATCGCGCTCCTGCGGGCATCGATGCCGTCGATGCGCGAGTCGAACCCGGCGCTGCACAACCTCGGCCGCGAGATGGCGGTCATCCGACCGTATCTCGAGATCCTTAAGGTTCGCATGGAAGACCGGCTGCAGACGAGCATCATGGTGCCCGAGGGCCTGCTCTCGGCCGAGTTCCCGCCGATGATGATCCAGTCGCTGGTCGAAAACGCCATCAAGCACGGCCTCGAACCGAAGGCCGAAGGCGGCACGCTCACGGTCTCGGCCGAGATCGTCCATGGGCGGCTCGCGGTGACCGTCGCCGACACCGGCCTCGGCTTCGGCCGCGCCGACACGGCCGGCACCGGCATCGGCCTGACCAACATCCGCGAGCGCCTGAAGCTGCTCTACGGCGACAAGGCCTCGATGGTCGTCGCCGAGAATCTGCCGAGCGGGACGATCGTCACCCTGACCGTGCCGTACCAGGCGCAGCCGCGCGAAGGAGACCTGTCTTGATCACGTTCCGATCCTGGCATCGCGTTGTGGCGATGCTGCTGCTGGCGCTGGCGGTCGTCATCGGCGCGCTGGTCGCCGCGGCATGGGCGATCCTGCCGCTCGAGAACGTGTCGGTGACGTGGCACGGCGACACTTTCTCGCTCGCCGACCTGTACGGCACGAACGCGCTCCTGTTCTGCATCGTCGTCGTCGCCGCGGTGCTGTTCGCGCTCGTCGCGGCGATGCTCGCGATCGTCGTCGGTCTCGGCTTCGGCGCGATCGGCATGGCAGTCGGCATGGTGGCGATGGTCGCTTCGCTGGCGCTGGTCGCGGCGCCGTTCGTGCTCATCGCATGGCTCGTCTGGCGGCTGTTGCGGACGCGGCCGGCGCCGGTGATCACCGCCCCGTGACGATGGCGACGACGGCCGTCATCGCCGACGACGAGCGGCTCCTGCGCGAGCAATTGCGCGCGCGCCTGGCCGAGGTCTGGCCGGAGCTCGAGATCGTCGGCGAGGCCAAGAACGGCGCCGAGGCGGTGGCGCTCACCGAAGCGCAACGCCCCGATATCGTCTTCCTCGACATCCGCATGCCTGGCATGACCGGCATCGAGGCGGCGCGCGCGATTGCCCAACTGCCGGTCGACGATGACGGCGATGCCGGGGCCAGCGTCGGCGCAGCCGAAACCAATGGCAAGCCATGGCATGGCTGCGAGATCGTCTTCATCACCGCCTACGACCAGTACGCGATCGAGGCGTTCCAGCAGGGCGTCGTCGACTACGTGCTGAAGCCGGCCGAGCGCGATCGCCTGCAGGTGACGGTCGATCGCGTCAAGAGGCGACTCGCCGAGCGCAGCGCCGGCGAATCGCCCGACGCGACCGGGATGCAGCAGCTGCTGCAGAAGCTCGCCGCGAAGATGAACCCCGGCGCGGCGCTGAAGCTGAAATGGATCCAAGCGACCGTCGGCACCAGCATCCAGATGATTCCGGTCGAAGACGTGCTCTTCTTCATCTCCGACGAGAAGTACACGCGGGTGCAGACGGCGACGCTCGAGGCGCTGATCCGAAAGCCGATCAAGGAGCTCGTCGACGAGCTCGACGCCGAAGTCTTCTGGCAGATCCACCGCTCGACGCTCGTCAACACGCGGATGATCGCCGGCGTCACGCGCGACCTGCGCGGGCGCCAGCTGGTCGCGGTGCGCGGCCACCCGGAAAAGCTCGAGGTGAGCCGGAGCTACGCCGGGTTGTTCAAGGGGATGTAGCGGCGCGTGCCGCCGCCGCGCGCTCGGCGGCCGCCGCGCGCAGCGCGAGCAGCTTGCCGCGCGGATCTTCGACCTTCTGCGCCTCATGCAGCTTCATCTCGGCGATGAAGCGGCTCGGCAGGGCGCCTTGCAACTTGCGCCCGCGCTTGCGGCGCTTGAGCACGCTCACCGCCAGCGTCGCCCGTGCGCGCGTGATGCCCACGTACATCAGCCGGCGCTCTTCCTCGAGGCGGAGCGCAGTCGCTTCCTCGTCGTCGCCGGCGAACGGCAGCAGGCCTTCGTTGACGCTCGCCAGGATCACGTGCGGCCACTCCAGTCCCTTGGCGGCATGCAGAGTCGACAAGGTAACCACGTTCTGGTCGTCGCCGCGCTCGGCCAGGCTGATGATCACCGAGATCGTCTGCGCGACTGGCGAGAACGTTGCTCGCCTCCTCGGCGTCGCCGGTCGCGTTCGCACCGCCGCCGCCGCAGCGGCGCGCAATCCAGTCGACGAACTCGAGCACGTTGTTCCAGCGCGAAGCCGCCTGCGCCGGCGAATCGGCGCCCTCCTGCAAGTGCTCCTCGTAGCCGATGTCCTTGAGCCAGCCGAGCAGCAGCGCCTTCGCCGCTTCGCCGCCGCTCGCGTCGCGCGCACGCTCCTGCAGATCGTTGACGCAGCGGCCGAACTCGTGCAGCCCGTCGACCGATCGCTTCGGCAAGGCTTCGACCAGCGACTCGGCGAACAGCGCCTCGAACAGGCTCGCCTTCCAGCGCGACGCGAAGCTGCCGAGCGCGGCCAGCGTCTGGTGGCCGATGCCGCGCTTCGGGCTGGTCGCGGCGCGCAGGAACGCCGGGTCGTCGTCGGGATTGACGATCAGGCGCAGCCAGGCGCACAGGTCTCGGATCTCGGCGCGGTCGAAGAAGCTCTGGCCGCCCGAGACCTTGTACGGGATCCCGGCCTTGCGCAGCGCCTGCTCGAAGACGCGCGCCTGGTGGTTGGCGCGGTAGAGGATCGCGAAATCGCGGAAGGCGGCGCCGCTCGCGCGCAGCGACTCGATCCGCGCCACCGCGCGCTCGGCCTCGTGAACCTCGTCGTCGCATTCGACCACCGCGACCGGATCGCCGGCGCCGAGATCGCTCCACAGCTTTTTCTCGTAGAGCTTGGCGTTGTGACCGATGACGGCGTTGGCGGCGGCGAGGATGCTGCCGGTCGAGCGGTAGTTCTGCTCGAGCGCGATCACCTTCAGCTTCGGGTAGTCGGCCGGCAGCCGCTTCAGGTTCTCGAGCGTCGCGCCGCGCCAGCCGTAGATGCTCTGGTCGTCGTCGCCGACCGCGGTGAAGAGGCCGCGCTCGCCGGCGAGCAGCTTCAGCAGCTCGTACTGCACGCCGTTGGTGTCCTGGTACTCGTCGACCAGGATGTAGCGCAGGCGCTCGCGCCAGGTGTCGCGGACCTCGGCATCGCGCGCCAGCAGCTTGGCAGGCAGGACGATCAGGTCGTCGAAGTCGACCGCCTGGAACGCCGCGAGCCGCTCCTCGTAGCGCGCCATCACGCGCGCGGCGACGAGCGCATCGTCGCCGCCCTTGCCGCCGGTCGCGCCGCTCACGGCATCAGCTTCGGCCCCGGCAGCGGCGAGGCCGCGGTTCTTCCAGGCGCCGATCGTCCACTGCCAGCGTCGCGCCAGCGCGTTGTCGGTCGTGCCGCCGGCGTCCTTCAGCACGCCGAGGACGTCGTCGCTGTCGAGGATGCTGAAGTTGGTCTTCAGGCCAAGCCGTTCGCCGTCTTCGCGCAGCATGCGAACGCCGAGCGAATGGAAAGTGCTGACCGCGAGCTTCGACGCGGCACGGCCGCCGACCAGCGCTTTGGCGCGCTCGCGCATCTCGGCCGCCGCCTTGTTGGTGAAGGTGATCGCCGCGATCTGCGCCGGCGCGTAGCCGGCCTCGAGCAGGCGCGCGATCTTGTGGACGATGACGCGCGTCTTGCCCGAGCCGGCGCCGGCGAGCACCAGGCACGGGCCGCCGAGGTGATGCACCGCCTCGAGCTGCGCCGGATTGAGCGTCGCCGGCGGCGACCGGTCGGCGCTCAGCGCAGCTCGCCGCAGAGGCAGTGGACGACCGCGGCGAACGGCTTCTTGCGCTCGACGATCTCGGCCACCCAGCCGAGATCGCGGCCGACGTCGCGCAGCAGCGCCGGCGGCATGCCGAGTGCGCCGATGTGCTCGTCGACGGTCACCCCGACAAGCGCGCTGACCCGCGCATTGAGCAGGTTGAGCAGTTGCGCGAACTTGCCCGGGTCGCGCTCGATGTAGACGACGCGCGGCTTGTCGCCGAGATGGGCGCGCGTAGACGCCGAGCGGACCGCATCGCCGAACTGGCCGAGTGTATCGACCAGGCCGCGCTCCTTGGCCTGGGCGCCGGTCCAGACCCGGCCCTGCGCGATGGCATCGATCTTTTCCGGCGTCGTCTTGCGCGCCGCAGCGACCTTGGTCGTGAAGTCGCGGTAGATGTGGTCGACGTTGGTCTGCACCAGCTGCGCCAGGCGCGGGTCGAGCGCCAGGCGCGGGTCGTCGGCGTTGCGCAACCAGGTCGTGCCGACACCGGCGGGATGGACGCCAAGCTTGGCGAGCGTCTGGTCGGCGCTCGGCAGCAGCGCGAACACGCCGATCGAGCCGGTGATCGTCGCCGCGTCGGCGACGATCTCGTCGGACGCGGTCGAGATCCAGTAGCCGCCCGAGGCGGCGACGTTACCCATCGACACGACCACGGGCTTGCCCGCGGCGCGCGTCAGCTCGAGCTCGCGCCGGACGAGCTCGGAGCCGAAGACGCTGCCGCCGGGCGAATCGACGCGCAGGATGAGCGCCTTCACGTCCTTGTCGTCGCGCGCTTTCCTGATCAGGTCGGCGGTCGACAGGCCGCCGACGGTGCCGGCCGGCGCCACGCCGTCGACGATCTCGCCTTCGGCGACGACGACGCCGATCGCGTCGCCGGTCAGGCGCTGCTTGACGTGCCCGAGGTAGTCGTCGAAGGAGATCTGGCGGAAGGTCTGCTCGTCCTCGTCCTTCGCGCCACGCTCGATCATCAGCGCGCGCACCTCGTCGCGCGTTTTCAGCGCATCGACCAGCTTTTCGGAGAGCGCGAACTTCGCCGCGTCACCGCCGACCGCGGCCAGCCGTTGCGGCGCCTCGTCGATGCTGCGCATGATGGCGCCCGCCGGAAGCTTCCTTTCCTTTTCGACCGCGTCGAGATAGGTCTGCCAGAGGCCGCCGTAGAGCAGGCTGTCGGCCTCGAGCGAGGCCGGCGACGGCGCGTTGGCGATGAACGGCTCGACCGCGCTCTTGAAGGTGCCAACGCGCATCACGTTGACGGTGACGCCGAGCTTGTCGAGCGCATCCTTGTAGTAGTTTCGAAGGCTCCCGAAGCCGGAGATATAGACCATGCCGAGCGGATGCAGGTAGACCTCGTTCGCGTGCGCGGCGATGTAGTACTGGCGCTGGTCGTACGACGAGCCCCAGGCGACGACCTTCTTGCCGCTGGCCTTGAAGCGGTCGACCGCGGCAGCGATCTCACGCAGGGTCGAAAAGCCGGTCGGCCGCATCTCGTCGAGAACGACGACGAGGCTCGAGATCTTCGGATCGGCGGCGGCCGCGTCGAGCGCCGCGAGGACGTCGCGCAGCAGGATCTTCTGCACCGCTTCGCCGCGCACCTGCTCGAGCGCGCTCGAGCGCAGCGTGCCGGTCTTCTGCTCGCTGATCGTGCCGTCGAGGCGAAGCACGAGCGCGGTCTTGTCGGCGATCGGCGCCGGTCCGGTCTTGATCAGCGCGACCACGACCGCGATCAGGAGCGCCAGAAAGACCAGGTTCAGGACGACGCGCCGGCTGACATCGACGACGCTCCAGAGGGCGCGGAAAAACCGGCGCACCGGGCCGGGATGAGACGCTGACATGAACCGACGCTCCAGGAGAAAAGTCGTCTAGCTTAAGCCACCGCCTCGGCTCTCTCACGCCCTCGGTTGGCGGCGCGCCGCGCGCCTTGCAATACTCGACGGATGCAGGCCATTTTCGCGGTCACGGTGCCGTTCTTCGCGCTCGTCCTGCTCGGCTGGCTTGCCGCACGCTGGCATGCCTTGCCGGCGAGTGCGATTCCCGGGCTCAACGCCTACGTGCTGTTCTTCGCCCTGCCGTGCATGCTCTTTCGCTTCGGCGCGAGCCTGCCGCTGGCGCGCCTGGCCGACCCCGCGCTGCTCGGGATCTACTTCGTCGCCGCGCTCGTGGTCATCGCCATCACGGTCGCGCTGACGCTGCGTCGCCCCGGCCGCACCGGCTGGCGTCGACCTGCGCGACGCCGCCTTCGGCGCGCTCGTCGCCGCGTTCCCGAACGCCGGCTTCATGGGCGTGCCGCTGCTCGTCGCCCTGCTTGGCGATGCCGCCGCCGGGCCGGTGATCGGCGCCATCGTCGTCGACCTGGTCGTCACCAGCACGGTCTGCCTGGCGCTTGCCCAGGCGCACGCGCACGGCGAGAAGGGCGTCGCCGAGAGCGAGCGCTCGGCCCTCAGGGCGGCGCTGCTCGCGCTGCGCGGCGCGGCGACCAACCCGCTGCCGTGGGCGATCGTCCTCGGCGCGGCGTTCGCGCTCGCGCGGCGCGAGTTGCCGTGGCCCGCTGGCGCAGATCGTCCGCATGCTCGGCGATTCGGCGACGCCGGTCGCTCTGTTCACGATCGGCGCGGTGCTCTGGCGCGCCGGCCGGCACGCCCATACGCGAACGCCGCTGGCGAGCTATCTGCCGGTGGCGCTGATCAAGCTGCTGATCCATCCGGTGCTCGTGTTCGCGCTCGGCCTGGGCGCGCGCGCGCTCGGCGCGCCGGTCTCGGGCTTCGGCCTCACGGTGCTGACGCTGACGGCGGCGCTGCCGAGCGCCAGCAACGCCTCGCTGCTGGCCGAGCGCTACGGCGCCGACAACGGCCGGATCGCGCGCATCATCCTGGCGTCGACGACGCTCGCTTTCGTCACCTTCTCGTTCTGTGCCTGGCTGTTCGGCGCCGGCGACTCGCCCGGCCGATGAGTTCAAAATCGCCTCGACCGATTCCCCAGAAAGGCTGCGCATGAAGCTCACTCCCGCCCAGCACGAACAGTTCGACCAAGAGGGCTACCTGTTCTTCCCGGGCATGTTCTCGGCCGACGAAACGCGCACGCTGACCGCCGCCGTGCCCGAGCTCTACCGCCGGCGCGAGGCCTACAACGTGCGCGAGAAAGGCAAGGACGCGGTGCGGACCAACTTCGCCGCGCATCTCTACAGCGAGCCGTTCGCGCGGCTCGCGCGCCATCCGCGCATGGTCGAGCCGGTGCAGGAGCTGCTCGGCGAAGCGCTCTACATGCACCAGTTCAAGATCAACGGCAAGGCCGCCTTCGACGGCGACGTCTGGCAGTGGCACCAGGACTACGGCACCTGGCTCAACGACGACAAGATGCCGGCGGAGCGGGCGATGAACGTCGCCATCTTCCTCGACGACGTCAACGACTACAACGGCCCGCTGATGTTCATTCCCGGGCAGCCACAAGCGCGGCGTCGTCGACGCGAAGCACGACCTGACGACGACCAGCTATCCGCTCTGGACGATCGACAACGACGCTGATCGCGCAGCTGGTCGAGCGCGCCGGTGGAAGCAGCGGCGGCATCGTCTCGCCCAAGGGGCCGGCCGGCTCGATGATCCTGTTCCATGGCTGCCTGGTGCACGCCTCGGGATCGAACCTGTCGCCGTGGCATCGCGTCAGCGTCTACCTGAGCCTGTGCGCGGTCAGCAACCACATCCGCCGCTTCAAGCGGCCCGAGTACATCGCCCACCGCGACTTCACGCCGATCGAGACGCTGCCCGACGACTGCCTGCTGAAGGACTATCCGGTCGATCTGCCGTGGAAGAACGGCATGCCGGCGAGCGCCCTCGAGACCTCGCTCGACGAGCTGAAGGTCGCGGCATGAGCCTGTATCGCGCAGCTGCAGCGGCGCGCCGCCGAAGGCAAGCCGATCCGCGTCGGCCTGATCGGCGCCGGCAAGTTCGGCTCGATGTACCTGGCGCAGATGCCGCGCACGCCGGGCGTGCATCTGGCCGGCATCGCCGACCTGTCGCCCGGCGGCGCGCGCGCCAACCTCGCGCGCGTCGGCTGGAGCGACGAGCGCACGCGCGCGCCGAGCCTCGATGCCGCGCTTCACGAGCGGCGCCACGCACATCGGCGACGACTGGCAGGCGCTGGTCGCGCATCCGGCGATCGACGTCGTCGTCGAGTGCACCGGCCATCCGATCGCCGCGGTCGAGCACTGCCTGGCGGCGTTCGCGAACGGCAAGCACGTCGTCAACGTGACGGTCGAGGCCGATGCGTTCTGCGGCCCGCTGCTGGCGCGAAAGGCGGCCGATGCCGGCGTCGTCTATTCGCTCGCCTTCGGCGACCAGCCGGCGCTCATCTGCGACCTGGTCGACTGGGCGCGCACCTGCGGCTTTCCCGTCGTCGCCGCCGGACGCGGCCACAAGTGGCTGCCGCACTTCAGCGAGTCGACGCCCGAGACGGTGTGGGGCAACTACGGCCTCACGCCCGAGCAGGCCGAGCGCGGCGGGCTCAACCCGAAGATGTTCAACAGCTTCCTCGACGGCTCCAAGCCGGCGATCGAATCGACCGCCGTCGCCAACGCCACCGGATTGACGGTGCCGAGCAACGGCCTGCTCTATCCGCCGGCGAGCATCGAGGACATCCCGTTCGTCACCCGGCCGATCAGCGAAGGCGGCGTGCTCGAGCGAAAGGGCATGGTCGAGGTGATCTCGTCGCTCGAGGCGAACGGCCGCAAGATCCCGTACGACATCCGCATGGGCGTGTGGGTCACGGTCGAAGGCGAGACCGAATACATCCGCAACTGCTTCGAGGAATACAACGCCCACACCGATCCGAGCGGCCGCTACTTCACGCTCTACAAGCGCTGGCATCTGATCGGCCTCGAGGTCGGCATGTCGGTGGCGAGCGTCGCGCTGCGCGGCGAGGCGACCGGCGTCGCGACGATGCTGGAACGCCGACGTCGTCGCCACCGCCAAGCGCGATCTGAAGCCGGGCGAGATGCTCGATGGCGAAGGCGGCTACACGGTCTGGGGCAAGCTCTTGCCGGCGGCGACGTCGACGCGCATGGGCGGACTGCCGCTCGGGCTTGGCGCACGACGTCAAGATGGTGCGTCCGGTGCCGAAGGGACAGAGCCTGTCGTGGAGCGACGTCGCGATCGACGTCTCGACCGACGCCTACAAGCTGCGCCGCGAGATGGAAGCATCGTTCGGCGCCGCGCCGATGCTGAAGACGGCCTAGCGCATGACCGATCTTTCCCTGGCACGCCACATCGCGGCGATCCTCGAGCGCGCGGGCGCCGACGTCGACCCCGGCGAGACCGCCGAATGGTGCGAGGCGCTCGATGCCCTGACCCGCACGCACGGCGCCGAGCGCGCCCGCTTCGTCCTCGATGCCCTGCTCGCGCACGCGCGCCGGCGCGGCGTCAACTGGCAGCCGTCGCTGATCACGCCGTACGTCAACTCGATCCCGCTCGAAGCGCAGCCGCCCTTTCCCGGCGACCTCGCGATGGAGCAGCGGCTCGCGGCGCTGATGCGCTGGAACGCGCTGGCGATGGTGATGCGCGCCAACCGCGTCGAGACCGGCGGCTCGGCCGAGCTCGGCGGCCACATCGCGAGCTACGCCTCGGCGGCCGACATCTTCGAGGTCGGCTTCAACCATTTCTTTCGCGCCCGCAGCGACGCGCTCGCCATCAGCCCGAGGGCGCGCTCAGGGCGAAGCGCAGCTCGGCGACCTGGTCTTCTTCCAGCCGCACTCGGCGCCCGGCGTCTATGCGCGCGCCTTCCTCGAAGGCCGCCTCGGCGCCGACGACCTTGCCCACTACCGCCAGGAGCTGACCGCGCCGGCGCGCGGCGCGCGCGGCCTGACGTCGTATCCGCATCCGCAGCTGATGCCCGACTTCTGGCAGTTCCCGACCGGCTCGATGGGCATCGGCCCGATCAACGCCATCTACCAGGCGCGCTTCATGCGCTACCTGCAGCACCGCGGCCTGCTGGCGGCCGCGAACGGCCCGGCACAACGCCGCGTCTGGGGCTTCTTCGGCGACGGCGAGATGGACGAGCCCGAGTCGATCGCCGCGCTCTCGCTGGCCGCGCGCGAGCAGCTCGACAACTGCACCTTCGTCATCAACTGCAACCTGCAGCGGCTCGACGGCCCGGTGCGCGGCAACGGCCGGATCATCGACGAGCTCGAGTCGCTGTTCGCCGGCGCCGGCTGGCACGTGATCAAGTGCCTGTGGAGCTCCGACTGGGACGTGCTGTTCGCGCGCGACCACGGCCACGCGCTGATGCGCGCCTTCGCGCACACCGTCGACGGCCAGTTCCAGACGCTCTCGGCCAAGGACGGCGCCTTCAACCGCGAGGTCTTCTTCGGCCAGAACGACGAGCTGAAGGCGCTCGTCGCCGACCTGCGCGACGAGGACATCGATCGCCTGCGTCGCGGCGGCCACGACGCGGTCAAGATCCACGCCGCCTTCGCCGCCGCGGTCGCGCACCCCGGCCGGCCGACCGTCGTCCTCGCCAAGACGATGAAGGGCTACGCGATGGGCGAGGCGGCGCAGGGCCGGATGACGACGCACCAGGCGAAGAAGCTCGACGCCGCCGGCCTGCTCGCCTTCCGCGACCGCTTCGCGCTGCCGATGAGCGACGCCGACACGCAAGCGCTCGCCTTCTACAAGCCGGCCGACGACAGCGCCGAGATGCGCTACCTGCTGAGCCGGCGGCGCGCGCTCGGCGGGGCGCTGCCGGCGCGGCGCAGCGACTGCCCGGCGCTGGCGGTGCCGCCGCTCGAGAGCACGGCCGCGTTCGCGCTCAACGCCGACGGCAAGGAGATGAGCACGACGATGGCCTTCGTGCGCATGCTCGGCAACTGGCTCAAGGACCCGACGCTCGGCCCGCGCGTCGTGCCGATCGTCGCCGACGAGGCGCGCACCTTCGGCATGGCGAGCCTGTTCCGCCAGGTCGGCATCTACGCGCCGTTCGGCCAGCTCTACCAGCCCGAGGACTCGGGATCGATCCTCTCCTACCGCGAGGACCGGTCGGGCCAGATCCTCGAGGAAGGCATCACCGAGGCCGGCGCGCTCTCGTCGTGGACGGCGGCGGCGACGTCGTACTCGACCCACGGCCTGGCGATGCTGCCGTTCTACATCTACTACTCGATGTTCGGCTTCCAGCGCGTCGGCGATCTCATCTGGGCCGCCGCCGACCAGCGCGCGCGCGGCTTCCTGATCGGCGCGACCGCCGGCCGCACGACGCTCGGCGGCGAAGGGCTGCAGCACCAGGACGGCACCAGCCACCTGATCGCCGCGACCGTGCCGAACTGCAAGGCCTACGACCCGGCGTTCGCCGGCGAGCTGGCGGTGATCGTCGATCGCGGCATGCGCGAGATGCTCGAGGAGCAGAAGGACGTCTTCTACTACGTCACGGCGATGAACGAGAACGTCGCCCAGCCGTCGCTGCCGGCCGACGCGCACGAGGGCGTGCTGCGCGGCATGTACCGCTTGCGCGCCGGACGCGGCGACGGCGCGCGCCGGGTCCAGCTGCTCGCCTCGGGAGCGATCCTCGGCGAAGCGATCAAGGCCGCCGACGTGCTCGAGTCGAGCCACGGCGTCGCCGCCGATGTCTGGAGCGTGACCAGCTTCAGCGAGCTCGCGCGCGCCGGCGTCGCCGCCGAATCGGCGTGGCGGCGCGGCGCCAGCGACAGCGTGCGCAGCCATGTCGGCGAGCAGCTCGCGCCGACGCGCGGCCCGATCGTCATCGCCAGCGACTACGTCCGCGCCGTGGCCGAGCAGATCCGCGCCTTCCTGCCGCCGGGGCGGCGCTGCGTCACGCTCGGCACCGACGGCTTCGGCCGCAGCGACACGCGGGCGGCGCTGCGCCGCCACTTCGAGGTCGACGCCGAGGCGATCGTCGGCGCGGCCCTGCGATAGAGCCGGCGCTCCTCGGCCTGCTCGCCAGAAGCGTCTCGCCGCTGACCCGGCTGACGCCTGACACCGTGACCCTCAGCGACGCGGCCTCGTAGTGGTCGGCCGCGACCACCCAAAGGGCCAGTCGATGAACGATACAGCGGTCGCTCCGGTCCCGGTCTCGCAGCGCATTGCCGTCCTTGACGTCGTGCGCGGTTTCGCGCTGCTCGGCATCCTGATCATGAACATGCCGGGCTTCAGCGAATCGTTCTACGCCGAGGCCGACGGCTCGCGCCTGTGGCCGGGGCGCGTCGACCAAATTGCCGAAGCGGTGCGCGATATGCTCTTCTCCGGCAAGTTCAACAGCATGTTCAGCCTGCTCTTCGGCATCCGCTTCACGCTCCAGTTCGCTCGGCTGGAACAGGCCGATCCCGACCATGCCACTCAGATCTATCTGCGACGGTTGCGGTTCTCGGCGTCGCCGGCTTGCTGCATACAACCCTGTTCTGGAACGGCGACGTGCTCCATGTCTACGCCGGGCTCGGTCTGATTCTCCTGTTCGGCTTGCGGCGGTTAGGCGACAGGACGATCGTCACCCTAATGGCGCTCTGCCGGTTGTATCCCGCCCTCTCCGGATGGCTGCGCCTGCTGGTGACGACACTGGAGATCACACCGAACGTGTCGCGTTGGCGCAGGCGGTCGAGGCGAGCAACAACGCGGCGTTCGGGCACGGCTCGTTCTGGGCCGCCGCCGTGGAGCATCTGCGCGATTTCTGGTTTCTCTTACGGAAACCGTCTGGTCCGCGCGGGGGATGCTCGGCTTCTGGGTACAGATGGCGCTCACCATGCTGCTCGGCGTCCTCGCCGGTCGACGTCGCTGGCCGCAACGAATCCCCGAGCTGATGCCGACCATCCGCCGAGTGCACGTCTGGGCATTGGTCATCGGCCTTGCGGGCGGTGCCCTCTTCGCCGTGATCTTCGCGCTGCACCGGATCCCCGGCCCGTCGCCCGTGAAGCTGCTCGGTAAGGTCGCCTATTGGGTCAGCCGCCTGGCACTGATGGTGTTCTGTGTGCTGACCATCGTTCGCCTGGCGCAACGCCCGGTGTGGGCGAAGCGATTCGCTCCCCTGGCCGCAGCAGGTCGAATGCCGCTCACCAACTACCTGATGCAGACGGCCATCTGCACGACGCTCTTCTACGGCTGGGGCCTGGGACTTTGGGGCAAGGTCGGTCCGGCCGCTGATTTCGTCCTCGCGCTGGTCATCTTCTTCGTGATCCAGGTGCCCTGGAGCCTCTGGTGGCTGCGCCGACATGACCGAGGCCCGCTGGAACGGGTCTGGAGTCGGCTGACCTACGGGCGCGCCGGTGCGGACGGAAGTCGCGCCAGAGCTGGGGCGGCATCGTCGTGATGCGCTACACGCTTGCCCCTCGGCGGGTGGTCGTCAAAAGCGCATGCCACGGCTGATGCCCTAGAGCTGGAACGCGAGCCAGAGCAGGAGTCCCTCGGACAGATCGCGCAGCAGCCCCGGCTCGCTCGGCTCGAAGCGCGCTGCGCCGGCGCGCTCGCGCTCGATCCAGGCAGCGAAGCGGGCGACGTCGGTCGGCTCGTAGAACGCGACCATCAGCTCGTAGTTGAGAAACAGGCTGCGCAGGTCGAGGTTGGCCGAGCCGGCGAGCGCGAGCTGCTCGTCGATGACGACGACCTTGGCGTGGAGCATGAACGGCGTGAACCAGAGGCGCGCCCCGGCGGCGGCGAGATCGCGCAGCGGCCGATGGCGGGCGACGTCGGCGAGGCGATGGTTCGAGCGCCGCGGCAGCACGATATCGACCTGGACGCCGCGCCGCGCCGCCAGCGTCAGCGCCATCAGCAGGGTCGCGTCGGGGATGAAGTACGGCGTGACGGCGAGGATGCGGCGCTGCGCCATGAAGCAGCCCGAGAGCAGCAACGCCTGCACCGTGTCGTCGACCTGCTCCGGCCCGCTCGGCACGAGCTGGGCGAGCGACGCGTCGGGCGGAGCGACGCGATACGGCGCCGGCACGATGGTGCGCGCCGCTGCTGCGCCGGGTCGCGTAGTTCCAGTCCTCCTCGAACTGCTCGGCGGCACGCAGGGCGAGCTCGCCGCGCAGGTCGAAGCTGAGGTCGTGCCAGATCACGTCGCCGCGCTCGGGATCGCCTTCGAAGTATTCGGCCGCGAAATTGCGGCCGCCGCACCAGAGCCGGATCGTGTCGGCGACGACCATCTTGCGGTGGTTGCGCAGGTTGGCGCGGCCGCGCAGGATCGAGCGGAACGGCGGCACGAACTTGACCACCTCGACGCCCGATCGGCGCAACGAGGCGATGTCGAGCCGGCCAGCGAGCCAGGCGCCGATGCCGTCGATCAGGAGCCGGACGCGAACGCCGTGCTCGGCCTTCTGCGCAGCGCCGCGGCGATCTCGTCGCCGAGGCGATCGCGGGCGAGGATGAAGGTGCAGACGTCGAGCGTGCGGCTGGCGCTCTCGATGACGTCGAGCACCGCGCGGCGCGCCTCGGCGCCGTCGGCGTGGAGCCGAAGCGCGTCGTACGGCGCGGCCGGGGCCAGGCCCATCGAGCGGCCGAGGCGACGCGCCCAGAGCGACGCCGCCTCGTCGTCGTCAAGATCGCCGGTCGCGACCGGCGGCAGCGGCAGCGCGGCGGCGTCGCGCATGCGCAGCTTCCTGCTGCCGAACATCAAGTAGAGCGGCACCGCGACGTACGGCAGCAGCGCGAGCGCGACCACCCAGGCGATCGCCGCGGAAGGGTCGCGTCGCTGCGGCAGGGCGCGCGCGACGCCGACGTAGATGATGAGGCCGAGGCGACGACGATGCCGTGCAGCGTCAGCAGGTAGCGCTCGAAGAAGATGTCGAGCGTCACGGCTGCGGCGCCGGCTTCGCGGCCGGGCCGCGAAGGCTCATTTCTGGCGGTACTTGCGCAGCGCCGCGATCTGCGCGGCCATCGTCGCGAACTCGCCCTGCGCCTTGGCGAAATCGATGTCGCTCTTGGCGTTCTTCATCGCCTCTTCGGCGGCCAGCTTGGCTTCGTTGGCCTTGGCCTCGTCGAGATCCTTGCCGCGGATCGCGGTGTCGGCGAGCACGGTGACCGAGCCCGGCTGGACCTCGAGGATGCCGCCGGCGACGAAGACGAACTCTTCCTGGTCGTTGTCGGCGCGCTGGATGCGCACCGCGCCCGGCTTGATGCGCGTGATCAGCGGCGTGTGGCGCGGATAGATGCCGAGCTCGCCCATTTCGCCCGGCAGGGCGACGAACTTCGCCTCGCCGGAAAAGATGCTCTCTTCGGCGGAGACGACGTCGACGTGCAGTGTGGCCATGGTGGTTCCCGGTGCGCGCGGACTAGACCTTCTTCGCCTTCTCGAACGCTTCGTCGATCGTGCCGACCATGTAGAAGGCCTGCTCGGGCAACGAATCGCATTCGCCGCTGGCGATCATCTTGAAGCCGCGGATCGTCTCCTTGAGCGAGACGTACTTGCCCGAGCTGCCGGTGAACACCTCGGCGACGTGGAACGGCTGCGACAGGAAGCGCTGGATCCGGCGCGCGCGGGCGACGGCGAGCTTGTCTTCCGGCGACAGCTCGTCCATGCCGAGAATGGCGATGATGTCGCGCAGCTCCTTGTAGCGCTGCAAGGTGCCCTGGACGGCGCGCGCCGTGTCGTAGTGCTCGGCGCCGACGACGTTCGGGTCGAGCTGGCGGCTGGTCGAGTCGAGCGGGTCGACCGCCGGGTAGATGCCGAGCGAGGCGATGTCGCGCGAGAGCACGACGGTCGAGTCGAGGTGGGCGAACGTGGTGGCGGGGGACGGATCCGTCAGGTCGTCGGCCGGCACGTAGACCGCCTGGATCGAGGTGATCGAGCCGACCTTGGTCGAGGTGATCCGCTCCTGCAGCCGGCCCATCTCTTCGGCCAGCGTCGGCTGGTAGCCGACCGCCGACGGCATCCGGCCGAGCAGCGCCGAGACCTCGGTGCCGGCGAGCGTGTAGCGATAGATGTTGTCGACGAAGAAGAGCACGTCCTTGCCTTCGTCGCGGAACGACTCGGCGATCGTCAGGCCGGTGAGCGCGACGCGCAGGCGGTTGCCCGGCGGCTCGTTCATCTGGCCGTAGACCATCGCCACCTTCGACTCGGCCAGGTTGTCGCTGTTGACGACGCCCGAGTCCATCATCTCGTGATAGAAGTCGTTGCCCTCGCGGGTGCGCTCGCCGACGCCGGCGAACACCGACAGGCCCGAGTGCGCCTTGGCGATGTTGTTGATCAGCTCCATCATGGCGACGGTCTTGCCGACGCCGGCGCCGCCGAACAGGCCGACCTTGCCGCCCTTGGCGAACGGGCACATCAGGTCGATGACCTTGATGCCGGTCTCGAGCAGGTCGGTCGAGGGCGAGAGCTCGTCGTAGGCCGGCGGCTTGCGATGGATCGAGGCGACGAGGTCCTGGCTCACCGGGCCGCGTTCGTCGATCGGATTGCCGAGCACGTCCATGATGCGGCCGATCGTCGCCGGGCCGACCGGCACGGTGATCGCCTTGCCGGTGTTCGAGATCTTCATGCCGCGGCGCAGGCCGTCGGAAGCGCCGAGCGCGATCGTGCGCACGACGCCGTCGCCGAGCTGCTGCTGCACCTCGAGCGTCAACGGCGAGCCTTCCATCTTCAGCGCGTCGTAGACCCGGGGCATCGCGTTGCGCGGAAATTCCACGTCGACGACGGCGCCGATGCACTGGACGATCTTGCCCTGCGCGGCGGTGGCGGTTTGCATGTCAGCCATGTTCGATTCCTTCAATTCGGATGCGTGTTCGTCAGACCGCCGCCGCACCGGCGACGATCTCGGAAAGCTCTTTGGTGATGCCGGCCTGGCGCGTCTTGTTGTAGACGAGCTTGAGCTCGGCGATCACGTTGCCGGCGTTGTCGGTCGCCGACTTCATCGCGACCATCCGCGCCGCCTGTTCGGAGGCCATGTTCTCGGCCAGCGCCTGGTAGACCAGCGCCTCGACGTAGCGCAACAGCAGCTCGTCGATCACGACCTTGGCATCGGGCTCGTAGATGTAGTCCCAGCCGTGCTTGCCTTCTTCCTTGTGCATGCTCTCGCCGGACAGCGGCAGCAGCTGCTCCAGCACCGGCTCCTGTCGCATCGTGTTGATGAAGCGCGTGTAGCAGACGTAGACCGCCTTGAGCTGGCCGGCAGCGTAGGCGTCGAGCAACGACTTGACCGGGCCGATCAGCCGCTCGAGCCGCGGCGTTTCGCCGAGCTGGGTGGCGTGCGCGACGACCTTGACGCCGACCCGGTTCAGGAAGCCCAGGCCCTTGCCGCCGACCGCGACCGCCTCGGCCTTGACGCCTTCGCCGGCGAGCTCTTTCAGCCTCACGGTCAGAGCGCGCAGCGCGTTGGTGTTGAGGCCGCCGCACAGGCCCTTGTCGGTGGTGATGACGATGAAGCCGGCGGTCTTGGCCGCGTCGTTGGCGATCAGGAACGGGTGCTTGTATTCGGGCGTCGCGTGCGAGAGGTTGGCGGCGAGGCCCCGCACCAGCTCGGCGTACGGCCGGGCAGCGCGCATGCGCTCCTGCGTCTTTCGCATCTTCGAGGCGGCGACCATCTCCATCGCCTTGGTGATCTTCTTGGTGCTCTCGACACTCTTGATCTTGCCGCGGATCTCTTTGCCGGCTGCCATGGCTGTTCCTTGCTGCGCGTGCGAACGAGTCTTAGGCGAACGACTTCTTGAACGCGGTGACGGCGGCGTTGAGCTCGGCCTCGGCGTCCTTGTCGAGCTGCTTCGAGTCTTCCATCTTCTTGAGCAGCGCCGCGTGGCTGGTCTTCAGGTGGGTGTGCATGCCGCTTTCGAACGCCAGCACCTTCTTGACGTCGACGTCGTCCATGAAGCCCTTGTTGACCGCGAACAGCGAGGCCGCCATGAGCGAGATCGGCAGCGGCGAATACTGGGTCTGCTTCAGGAGCTCGGTGACGCGCGCGCCGCGATCGAGCTGCTTGCGGGTCGCCTCGTCGAGGTCGGACGCGAACTGGGCGAACGCGGCGAGCTCGCGGTATTGCGCGAGGTCGGTGCGGATGCCGCCCGACTGGGCCTTGACGAGCTTGGTCTGCGCCGACGAGCCGACGCGCGACACCGAGATGCCGGCGTTGATGGCGGGCCGGATGCCGGCGTTGAAGAGATTGGTCTCGAGGAAGATCTGGCCGTCGGTGATCGAGATCACGTTGGTCGGCACGAACGCCGAGACGTCGCCGGCCTGGGTCTCGATGATCGGCAGCGCCGTCAGCGACCCGGTCTTGCCCTTGACCTCGCCCTTGGTGAAGGCCTCGACGTAGTCGGTGTTGACGCGCGCGGCGCGCTCGAGCAGGCGCGAGTGGAGATAGAACACGTCGCCCGGATAGGCTTCGCGGCCGGGCGGACGGCGCAGCAGGAGCGAGACCTGGCGGTAGGCGACGGCCTGCTTGGAGAGGTCGTCGTAGATGATCAGCGCGTCCTGGCCGCGGTCGCGGAAGTACTCGCCCATCGTGCAGCCCGAATACGCGGAGATGTACTGCATCGCCGCGCTTTCGGCGGCCGAGGCGGCGACGACGATGGTGTATTCCATCGCCCCGGTCGACTCGAGCGCGCGCACCACGTTCTTGATCGACGACGCCTTCTGGCCGATGGCGACGTAGATGCAGGTCATGTCCTGACCCTTCTGGTTGATGATCGTGTCGATCGCCACCGCGGTCTTGCCGGTCTGGCGGTCGCCGATGATCAGCTCGCGCTGGCCGCGGCCGACGGGCACCATCGAGTCGATCGCCTTCAGGCCGGTCTGCATCGGCTGGTCGACCGACTTGCGCGCGATCACGCCCGGAGCGATCTTCTCGATCGGCGCCGAAAGCTTGGCGTTGATCGGGCCCTTGCCGTCGATCGGCGCGCCGAGCGCGTTGACGACCCGGCCCTTCAGCTCAGGGCCGATCGGCACCTCGAGGATGCGCCCGGTGCACTTGACCGTGTCGCCTTCGGAGATGTGCTCGTACTCGCCCAGGATAACGGCGCCGACCGAGTCGCGCTCGAGGTTGAGCGCCAGGCCGTAGGTCGCCGAGCCGTCGGGCGCGGCCGGGAACTCGAGCATCTCGCCCTGCATGGCTTCCGAGAGGCCATGGACGCGGCAGATGCCGTCGGTCACCGAGACCACCGTGCCTTCGTTGCGGATGTCGGCCGAGATGGCGAGCCCTTCGATGCGGCTCTTGATCAGCTCGGAAATTTCTGCGGGATTCAGTTGCATGTCGGGCTCCGGTCTGCGCTTTCGGGCAGGCTGGTTGAAACTCAGGAAAGACAAATCTCTTCGACGCGGTAGCGAGCGGCTCGCGACCCCATCAGGCGGTCAGTGCCGCCTTCATCTGTTCGAGGCGGGCGCGAATCGAGGCGTCGAGCACCTCGTCGCCGACGATGACGCGAACGCCGCCGATCAACTCCGGCACCACGACGACGCGGGTCTCGAGCTTCCTCGCGAAGCGCCGCTCCATCGCCGCCTTGACCTCGGCGAGCTGGGTCGCGTCGATCGGGAACGCACTCTCGATGGTCGCCTGCGAGACGCCGCTTCGGACGTCGACGAGCGACTGGAACTGGCCCGCGATCTCGGGCAGCGCGGCGAGCCTGCCGTTGTCGATCACCGTGCGCAGCAAATTCTTCGCCGCGTCGCCGAATGGCGCACCGGACGGTGGCCTGGCGACGCCGATGACGAGCTCGAAGACCTGCTCCGGAGTGATCTTCGGGTTGTCGGCGAACTGGCGCAGCTGCGGGTTCGCAGCGACGTCGGCGAGGGCGCGGATCTCGGCGGCGAGGCTGGCGGCGTTGCCGTTCGCCGCCGCCTTCATCAGGGCTTCGGCGTACGGACGGGCGATCGTGGCGAGCTCGGCCATGTCAGTTCCGGCCGCTCACAGCTGCGCCTTGAGCTGGCCGAGGAGGTCAGCGTGCGTGCGCGCATCGACCTCGCGGCGCAGGATCTGCTCGGCGCCGCGAACGGCGAGCGCAGCCACCTGCTCGCGCAGCGCCTCGCGCGCCTTGGTCGCTTCCTGCTCGGCCTCGGCATGGGCCGCGGCGACGATCTTGGCGCCCTCCTCGCTGGCGCGCCCCTTGGCCTCTTCGACCATCGACTGCGCCAGCCGCTCGGCGTCGGCGAGGCGCTGGGCGGCGTCGTTGCGCGCCGACGACAGCTCGGCCTCGATCCGCTTGTTGGCGGTCACGAGTTCGGCCTTGGCCTTGTCGGCGGCAGAGAGGCCTTCGCGGATCTTCTGCGCGCGCTCGTCGAGCGCAGCGGTGATCGGCGGCCAGACGAATTTCATCGTGAATAGCGCCAGGATCACGAACACGATCATCTGGATCCAGAAGGTGAAAGTAATGCTCACGATGCTTGCTCGCTGGATGTTCGTCGAAGCCGGCGTTCGCGGCCGGCGACTGTTCTTCTTGGGCTTACTTCGGCAGCGCGGCGATCTGCGCCAGGAACGGATTGGCCGTCGTGTACCAGAGCGCGATGCCGGCGCCGATGATGAACGACGCGTCGATCAGCCCGAGGAGCAGGAACACCTTGGTCTGCAGGACGTTCATCAGCTCGGGCTGGCGCGCTGCCGATTCGAGGTACTTGCTGGCCATGATGCCGACGCCGACGCAGGCACCGAGCGCGCCGAGACCGATGATGAGGCCGGCGGCAACGGCGACGAGTCCGATGAGTTCCATTTGTGACTCCAGAGTTGTAGTGGTGAGTAAGAAGGGAGAGCGAGAGGAGGTCAGTGCGCGTCGTGCGCCTGGCCGATGTAGACGAGCGTCAGCATCATGAAGACGTACGCCTGGATGGTGATGATCAGGATGTGGAAGATCGCCCAGCCGGTGCCGGCGACGATGTGCAGCAGTGCCAGCGCGACGCCGCCGAGCGTCAGCGTGAAGGCGCCGCCGAGCAGCGCGATGAGCAGGAAGATCAGCTCGCCGGCGTACATGTTGCCGAACAGCCGCATGCCGTGCGAGACCGTCTTCGAGACGAATTCAACCAGCTGCATCGCGACGTTGACGATCGCCAGGAGCAGGAAGCCGATCCAGCTGAGCGGATTCCAGGTCGGCTTGATGTTGCCGAAGGGCGCGACGTAGAGCTCGTGCAGGAAGCCGCCGAGGCCCTTGATCTTGATGTTGTAGATCAGGACCAGGATCAGCACGCCGACCGACAGGCCCATCGTGATCGAGAGATCGGCGGTCGGCACGACGCGCAGGTATGCGTGCTCGGGATCGTGGCCCGCTGCGCCGTAGATCCAGCCCCAGACGAGCGGCAGTAGGTCGACCGGGAGCAGGTCCATCGCATTCAGCAGGAGGACCCAGATGAACACGGTGAGCGCGAGCGGGGCGACGAACTTCCTGCTCTTCGCGTTATGGATCATGCCCTTGGCTTCGTTTTCGACCAGCTCGAACAGGATCTCGACCGCGGCCTGGAAGCGGCCCGGCACACCGGCGGTCGCCTTGCGCGCCGCGCGCCAGAGCAGCCAGCAGGCGACGACGCCGAGCAGCGACGAGATCAGGACCGAGTCGAAATTGACGACCGAGAAGTCGATCAGCCCCTTCGGCTTGCCGGTGCCGAAGTGGGTCAGGTGGTGAATGATGTATTCACCGGGAGTCAGGGCGTGCTCTTCTGCGGCCATCGCTTGGGTCCAGATGTCTTCTTCGTCCAGAGGTTGTTTGTCGCCTGCCTCAGGCCGGCCGGCCGCGCCAGAGCAGCGCGAACCAGTACGACTGCATGCACAGCACCATCGATGCCAGCAGCGCCGGCCAGACGACGCCGGGAACGATACGCGATGCCAGCATCAGCAGCGCCACCGAGGCGGCCATTTTCGCGAATGCCCAACCAAGCATGCTGACGGCGCTGATCATCGGCGAGAGCGACGAAAGCCGGCTGGTCGCGCCGCGCGCCATCAGCGCGCCAGGGACGATCACCACGGCCGCGCCGTAGAGCGCCGACACGGCGCCAGCGCGGCCCGCGACGAGCCCGGCCACCGTCGCGGCGAGCGCGCCGAGCAGCAACTGAGCGGCGATGACGCGCCACGGCGAAAGCGTCGGATGCTGCTGCCGGAAACGCTCGGCCTCGGCACGTGTCAGCGGCGTCCAGGTGGTGTTTTCGGCCTCGTCGTCGAACGCGGCCCGCGCTCGTGCACGCTCATCGCCGCGGGACACCGCGTCGATGGAGGGGCGCGGCAGGGCGACTTTCAGCACAGCCCAAGATTATACGTATAAACCCGCCCTCTTCCGGACGGTCCGGGAGGTCGCGAGCCAAGCGCCGCGGCGCCGCGGCGATGCGCAGACGCATGCCATGATGGCCGCAGGACTCGTCTCCATGCCGCATGACTTTCGCCGTCGCGTCCTCCTCTGCAGTCTCGTCGCCTCGATCGTCGTCGCGGGCGCGGTGATGGCGACCGAGCCAGGTGCACATCACCGCGGCGACCGCTTCCAGAACAACTACCTCGAGTTCGAGCCGCAAGGCGTCGGGGCGCTGCTCAAGTGGCGCGTCGCCGCGGCGCGCGAGGGCCTGCCGCGGCCCGCGGAGACGGCGACGCCGCGCGTCGCCGCCGACCTCGACTTCATTCGCGGCAACGCCGGCGCGGGCACCGCCATGATTCCGGCGGTGACCTGGATCGGCCACGCCAGCACGCTGGTCCAGGCGGGCGGCATCTCGATCCTCACCGATCCGATCTTTTCCGAGCGCGCCTCGCCGCTCTCCTTCCTCGGTCCGAAGCGACACGTTCCGCCCGGGCATTGCGCTTGCGGCGCTGCCGCACATCGACGCCGTGCTGATCTCGCACAACCACTATGACCATCTCGACGCGCCGAGCGTTCGCGCGCTCGCGGCGCAGCCCGGCGGACCGCCGCTCTTCATCGTTCCGCTCGGGATCAAGGCCTGGCTCGCCGACGCCGGCATCGCCAACGCGATCGAGCTCGACTGGTGGCAGAGCGCGCGCATCGGCGCGGTCGAGATCGTCTTCACGCCGGCGCAGCACTGGTCGGGGCGATCGCTCACCGACCGGATGGCAACGCTCTGGGGCGGCTACGCCGTGTTCGCACCCGGATTCCAGTGGTTCTTCGCCGGCGACACTGCCTATTCCAGGGACTTCGCCGACATCCACGAGCGCTTCGCCGCGCGCCACGGCGCCGGCCGGGGCTTCGACCTCGCGCTGCTGCCGATCGGCGCCTACGAGCCGCGCTGGTTTATGAGCGCGCAGCATGTCGATCCGGGCGAGGCGGTCCGGATCCACCGGGATCTCGGCGCCGAGCACTCGATCGGCATCCACTGGGGCACGTTCGAGCTCACCGACGAATCGCTCGACGAGCCGCCGCGTGCGCTCGCCCGCGCCGCGCGCGAGGCCGGCCTCGCCGAAGACGCGTTCACGGTGCTGGCGATCGGCGCGACGCGCCGCTTCGCGCCGCGCGCCAGATAGGCGCGACGACAACGCTCCAGTCAGACGGCCGCGAAGCTCGAACCGGCAGACCAGGCACGTCGACCCGGAACGCGAAGGTGCAGCCCGGGCTCGGAAACTCGACGCTCTCCTCGGCCGGCCGGGCGAGGCTGGCGCTGGTGACGTAGACCGTCTTCAGATCGGCGTCGCCGAAGCACGGCATCGTCGGGCAACGCGCCGGAACCCTCACCTCGGCGAGCAGCTCGCCCGCCGGCGACAGCCGCAGCACCCGCCCGCCTTCGTACATCGCGACCCAGTAGCAGCCCTCGGCGTCGACCGCGGCGCCGTCGGGCCGGCCGCCGTAGCCGACCAGGCCCTTGCTCCGGCTTCGGCGCGAACTGCGCGAACACGCGCCGGCCGGTCATGGCGCCGCTGAGCGGCTCGAAGTCGAACGCCCAGACCGTGTGCGCCGCGGTGTCGGCCCAGTACATGGTGCGCGCGTCCGGCACTCCAGGCCAGGCCGTTGCTGATCGTGATCCCCGACTGGCGCCGCTCGAGGATGCCGTCGCGAAAGCACCAGAGGCCGGCGCGACCGGGGCGGCGCGGCTCGTCCATCGAGCCGACCCAGAAGCGCCCGGCGGGATCGCACTTGCCGTCGTTGAAGCGCTCCTCGGTCATGTCGTAGGGCGCGACCGCGAGCTGGCTGCGCGCGTCGCTCGCCGGATCGAAGCGCCAGATGCCGTCGCGCAAGGCGACGACGAAGGCGCCGTCGCGCGTCGGCGCGAAGCTGCCGACGTCGCAGTGGAAGTCCCAGTGCGCCATCGCGCCGCTCGCCGGATGGAAGCGCATCATTCGGCGCGCCGGAATGTCGCAATACCAGAGCGCTTGCTGCTCGGGGTGCCAGACCGGGCCCTCGCCGAGCAGCGCGGGAGTGTCGATGGCGACGCGGACGTCCATGACGCTCATCTCAGACGACGGCGATGTCGAGCTTCAGCCAGCCTTCGAGCGTCGCTCCCGGCGCCAGCGCGACCAGGCCGTGCGCGGCCGGGTCGGCCATGTGGATCGCATTGCTGACGTGGCTTACCGGCTCGACGCAGAAGTAGTCGCGCTCGGGCGGCGTGTAGACGACCAGGTATGGCAGCGACGAGGTCAGCTGGAGCGAGAAGCGCTCGTCGCGGATCCGCGCCGGGCCGCGCCAGCCTTCGAAGCAGTTGTCGAAGTCGAGATGCGAGAGATCGCTGTCGATTCCTGGCTGAGCGACCTTGCGCGTCGGCAGGAGCGTCGCGTCGCTGTCCCAGCGATGCGAGAGCTCGATGTGGAGCCGGCTGCGCGCGCGCCTCGACGAAGTAGGGATGCAGGCCGAGGCCGACCGGCTGCTCGACGCCGGCGTCGTTCGTCAGCTGCAGGCGAACGCCGAGCGAGTCGGCGCTGAGCGAGAAATACTGACGCGCGGTGAAGGCGAACGGCCAGTCGGCATCGCCCTCGTGGACGAGCTCGAGGACGACCTCGAGCGCGCTCGACGAGACGATTCGCCAGGGCCGCTGCCAGCCGAGGCCATGCAGCGAATGCGGCGAGTCGGCGACGTTGGCGCGGGTCGTGTAGTCCTGGCCGCGCCAGCGAAAGTGCCGGTAGCCGAGCCGGTTCGAGTACGGCACGAGGGGGTACATCGCCGCGTCGCGCGCCGTGCTCAGCGCCGCCGGCTCGCTCGAGCGCAGGATCGGCGTCGTGCCGTGCCAGAGGCCCGCGACGGCGCCGCCGAGGTCGGGCCTGAGCGCCAGGCGCAGCGCTCCTGCGTGCAGCTCGAAGGGCGTGCTTGCCTTGCTCGCGACCGGCTCGTCCAGGTAGGTCATTTCAGTTCAGCCTTCAGGTAGTGGGCGCCGGCGATCGGATTGAAATAGTAGGGCGGGATCTCGACGAAGCCGAGCGAGGCGTAGAGCTCGCGCGCCGACTCCATCTCGTCGAGGGTGTCGAGCAGCATCTCGGAATAGCCGAGCGCGCCGGGCCTCGTCGAGCAGCGCCTGGGCCAGGATGCGGCCGAGACCGAAGCGGCGAAACCGCGGCCGCACGTAGAGGCGCTTCATCTCGCAGGCGTTGCCATGGTCGGCGTCGGCGTAGGGCCGGAGCGCGCCGCAGCCGGCGAGTTCGCGGTCGACGAAGGCGAGCAGCAGATGGCCGTCCGGCGCGCCGTATTCGCCGGGCAGCCCCGCGAGCTCGGCGTCGAAATTCTGGAAGCAGAGGTCGACGTCGAGGCTGGCCGCGTACTCGCGGAAGATCTCGGCGGTGCGCTTCAGCTCGGCCGTGGTGCGCGGCCGGCGCAGCTCGACGCGCGGACCCTTGGCCGCCTTGGCGAGCATGCCGGGCGCTGCCACCTCAGTCACCGAGGCGCGCGACCAGCGCGACCGCGACGGCGCAGCCCGCGACCAGGGCGAGCGCGAACATGCGAGTGGCGAGCGTGTCGTGCGCGGCTGGAACGCCAGTACCGAGCGCCTTGTCGCCGTGCAGCATCGGACCGACGAGGCTCTTGCCGCGGCGCAACGACCAGAACGCGACGGCGCCGATATGAAGCAGCGCCAGGAAGATGATCAGCCACTGGCCATAGAGCCGGTGCCAGTGCGACGCCGCGGCGCTGGTCGCGTCGCCGACGTACTTAAAAAGGGGGCCGTTGCTGGCGATCTCGTCGTCGGCGACGAGACCGGTCGCCACCTGGGCGGCGAGGACGACGAGCAGTGCCAGCACCGACCAGGCGCCGAGCGGCGTGTGGCCGACGTCGTGATGCTCGCACGCCCCGCTCTCGCCGCGCATGTAGCGCAGCGTCGTCGCCGGCCCCGTCACGAACGAGCGAAAGCGCGACCAGTGTCCGCCGACGAATCCCCACACTAGGCGAAACGCGAGCAGGGTGAAGACGCCATAGCCGAAGCGCATGTGCCAGGTCATCGCGGCGCCGCCGAGCCGGGCACTGACGATCGCGGCAACGACCCCGAACGCGAGCGCCCAGTGAAACAGCCGGGTCGGCAGATCCCACACCCGTACCACCGCTGCCTCGCGCGCCATCCGCCTGATCTTCCACCGTGCTGCCGGGAGCGAACAATAACCGCAATGGCGACGCCGCGACCAAGGCCGGCCGAAGGCGGCCGCTCGGGAGCAGCCGGGCCGGTGCATACACTTGCGGGTCGCGCCTTCCGGGCGTTGCCGGCAAGGAGTCCATGCCCCGTTCAATCGCTCTGTTTCGCCATGGTGCGGTCGTGCTGGTGGCGGTTCTCGCCGTTCCGGTCGCGGCCCAGTTCCGCAAACCCGAAGCGGCGATCGCCTATCGCCGCGGCGCGATGACAGTGATGTCGGCGCACTTCTACCGTGCCGAGGCGATGGCTTATGGACGCGTCCCGTTCGATGCCAGGCGGTCGCCGACAATGTCGAGGTTGCGACCTACCTGTCGAAGCTGCCGTTCGCGGGCTTTGTCGAGGGCTCGGACAAGGGCAACACCGAAGCACTGCCGAAGATCTGGAACGAGGTGGAGCGGTTCCGCTCGCTGGCGGCGAAAATGCAGGACGAGATGACCAAGCTCAACGGCGTCGCCAAGGGCGGCGACCTGGAACTAATCCGAGCCCAGGTCGGCGTGACCGAGAAGGCCTGCAAAACTTGCCACGAATCCTACCCAAGGAGTGACGCTACGATCCGCGCGCCCCTGTCGAGTCTGCCGTCCCACTGCAGGCGCTAGCAACACCCTATCGATGAAGTCTTCGTTCCTGCCGATCTCTTGGCGTCTTGCGCCGCTTCTCGCCGTCGCCCTCTGCACGGCGCTTTTCGCCGTGCCGACGCGGGCGGCCGACGAGACCGATCCCGGTGGCATGTTCACCGCGCCTGGCTATCCCTTGGGAACGCCAGTGCGCAACGCAGTGCCAGGCGTGACACCGCTCCCGGGTCCGGGCAGCAATGCCCAGCAGCAGTCGCCTACCCAGGGAAGCGGCCGAGGCGCTGCCCCCGGCAATTCCGGCACCCGCAGCGGCCGCGATGCGGACGAGGCCGGCCCGCGCCGCGCCGAACCGGCGAAGCCGAAGCCGAACGAGTTCCAACGCTTCGTCGAAGGCGCGACCGGCCGGATCCTGCCGATCTTCGGCTCGACCTTCTTCGCCGACGCCGCCGACACTTTCCAGTCGCTCGACAACGTTCCCGTCTCGGCCGACTACACGATCGGCCCCGGCGACGAGATCGTGACCCGCGCCTGGGGCGCGATCGACGTCGACTATCGCAGCACGGTCGACCGCAACGGCATGCTCAACCTGCCCAAGGTCGGCAGCTTCAACGTCGCCGGCGTCAAGGCAGCCGACCTCGAGAAAAACCTGCGCGCGCAGATCGCCCGCCTGTACACCAACTTCGATCTCTCGGTCTCGCTCGGCCAGTTGCGCGGGCTGCGCGTCTTCGTTGTCGGCCCGGCACAGCGGCCGGGCGTGATCACGCTGTCGAGCCAATCGACACTGCTCTCGGCGATCGTCGCCGCGGGCGGCCCGGGATCGGCCGGGTCGATGCGCAAGATCCTGCTCCGCCGTGACGGCAAGGTCATCTCCGAGCTCGATGTCTATGAGTTCCTGGGCCAGGGCGACAAGTCGAAGGATGTGCAGCTGGCGGCGGGCGACGTCATCGTTTTCCAGCCGGTCGGCCCGCGCGTCGCGGTCACCGGCTCGATCGACACGCCGGCGATCTACGAGCTGAAGAGCGCTGAGGAGCCGCTGCGCGACGTCCTGCGCTACGCCGGCGGCGCGCCGGTTCTCGCCAATCCGAATCGAGTGCAGCTCGAGCGCATCGACCCAGCGCAAACGCTCGCCAAGCGTTTCGTCGAGACCTTCCCGCTCGACAGCACGGGCCTGCAGAAGCCGCTCCGCGACGGTGACGTGCTTACGCTGCTGGCGATCTCGCCGCAGTTCGCCAACGCCGTGACGCTGAAGGGCCACGTCGCCCAGCCGCTGCGCTATCCGTTCACTCCCGGCATGCGTATCCGCGACCTGATCCCCGACCGCGAAGCGCTGATCACGCCCGATTTCTATCGCCGCAAGAACCTGCTGGTCCAAGTGATCGAAGACGACGATCGCGTGCGCCAGCGCGACGACAACGAACGCGGCGACTCGGCGACGACAGGCAGTGGACGGACTGCGGCCGGACTGACCGAGCAGGCGCGCAGCGAGCGCGATCCCCAAACCATCGCCGGTCGCGGCACTACCGACCGCGTGCTGGATGCCTCGCGCGACGACCGCGCGAGCGTCAGCGGACGCGGCATCACCGGCAACGACCGCGTCAGCACCGGCGAGCGAAGCGCGCGCGCGGACGACCGCGCTGCCGTCGCGCGCGCGCAGCGCACGCCGTCGGCGCTGTTCGACGAGCTGAACTGGGACTACGCGACGATCGAGCGGCTCACCCCCGACCTCAGCACCCAGGTCATCGCCTTCAACCTCGGCAAGGCGGTCCTGCAGGGCGGCGATGCCGATAACGTCGCCCTCGCGCCAGGCGACGTAGTCACCGTCTACAGCCAGAAGGACGTTCGCGTTCCGGTCGCACGCCAGACACGCCTGGTCGGCCTCGAGGGCGAGGTCAACGCGCCCGGTGTCTATCAGCTGCAGCCGGGCGAGACGCTGAAGGACCTGATCGCGCGCGCCGGCGGCTTCACGCCACAGGCCTACGTCTACGGCCTCGACCTGAGCCGAGAGGAGACACGCGCGCGCCAGCGCGAGAACCTCGTCACCGCGATCGCCCGCCTCGAAGCCCTGTCGGCGGTGCAGACGGCGCGCGATGCCGCCAATCGTCGCGACGACCCCACGATCGCCGCGGTCAGCAACGCGGCGACGCAGGCGCAGCTGTCGCGCCTATCGCGAATTCAGCCCAACGGCCGGATCGCCCTCGAGCTCAGCCCCGACACGCGAACGATCGACGCCCTTCCCGACCTGCCGCTCGAGCACGGCGATCGCATCATCGTGCCGCCGCGGCCGGGCTTCGTCACCGTCGCCGGCGCGGTCGTCAACAACAACGCCTTCGTCTGGAAGCCGGGACGCACCGCCGGCGACTACCTCCGGCTGGCGGGCGCCGACGAAGCGGCCGATACCTCGAACATGTTCATCCTGCGTGCCGATGGCACCGTCAACAGCGCCAGCGACCAGCGCGGCTTCTTCGGTCGCGGCGGCCTCGAGTCGCAGGTGCTGCAGCCGGGCGACGCGCTTGTCGTTCCGAACCAGCTCGACTTCGAGACGTGGGGCCGCGCGTTCGTCCGCAACCTGAAGGATTTCGCGCAGATCATTTCCGGGTTCGGCATCGGCATCGCCGCGATCCATTCCTTGAACAACTGAGCATGCTGCGCGCCGACTCGACCACGCCGCAGGCGGCAACCCAAGCGCTCTACGAGAGCGACGCAGACGAAGACGCCGCGTACGTCAGCCTGGCCGACCTCCTGACCTGGCTCGGTGAGAAGAAGAAGCTGATCGGCGCGGTGACGCTCGCGGCGGCGCTCGTCTCGCTGGTCTACGCGTTACTGATCACGCCGATCGTTCACCGCACGCACGACCTTTCTGGCGCCCGGCAGCCAGCAGCAGAGCGGCTCGGCCGCCGCGCTCGCCGCGCTCGGCGGGCTCAGCGGGCTCGGCGGCTTGACCGCGAAATCGCCCGACGAGCTGTACGTCGCATTGCTGAAGAGCGATTCGGTGGAGCGCGCCCTCGACGGTCGCTTCAACCTCAGGGAGCACTACCACGTCAGCACCTACGAGCTGCTGCGCAAGGTCCTGCCCAACTATGTTCGGGTCACGTCCGACAAGAAGAGCGGTCTGATCAACGTCGAGGTCGACGACGCGGACGCGCAGTTCGCCGCCAACCTCGCCAACGCGCACGATGCCGAGGTGAGCAAGCTGCTCGGCCGGCTCGCCGTCTCGGAAGCGCAGGTGCGCCGGATCTATTTCGAGAAGCAGCTCCAGGAGACGAAGGAAAACCTGATCAAGGCCGAGCAAAGGTTGCAGGCGGTGCAGGAGAAGTCGGGCGTCGTCGTGCTCGACAAGCAGGCCGAGGCGCTGATCAACGGCGCGGCCACGGTGCGCGCCCAGATCACCGAGCGCGAGGTCCAGCTGAAGGTGCTGCGCACCTCGGCGACCGAGCAGAACCCGATGGTCATGCGCCTCAACTCCGAGCTGCACGCTTTGCGCAGCGAGCTGGCGCGGATGGAGGCGGCGCAGGGCGGCGCGCCCGGGAGCGGCGTCGACATGCCGATCGGCAAGCTCCCGGAAACGGCGCTCGACTACGTTCGTGCCCGGCGCGAGCTCAAGCTACAGGAGACGTTGCTCGAGGCGATGGTGCGCCAGTACGAGATCGCCAAGCTCGACGAGGCCAAGGAAGGCCCAGCGCTGCAGCAGGTCGACATCGCCCTACCGCCCGACTACAAGTCGAAGCCGTCGCGGGCCCTGATCGTCCTGACAAGCACTCTGGTGACGCTGCTTCTGGTCTCGTTCTGGGTCGTGATCCGTCGCTACGCGGCGGTCATGCGCGCCGAGGATCCGGCCGCGACGGCAGCCTGGCGCGGGCTGGCGAGCGCCTGGAGTTTCAGGCGCTGAGGCAGAAGAACGCGCTCAGGCGGCGCGAGTCGGTGGCGCGGCGAGCGTCACCTGACCGCGCGGCGCGCTGAACACGGCGACCAGCGGCGCCTCCTCGCCTTCGGTCGCCACGGCGACGCCGAGCGCTTGCGCCAAGTGCGCCGGCGACGCCGCCAAGCGCGAGCGATTCGAGAGCGAAGCCGCGCCCCGGCAGCGCATCGACCGGATGGACCTCGCCCCACTCGATCAGGAGCGGCACCGCGCCCGCGGCCGGCCGAGCGCCGTCGTCGCGAACGGTGATGCGCCAGCGCAGCAGGCCACGCGGCGTCATCCGCTCGGCGGAGACGATCGGCCCGAGATCGAAGCCGGCGCGGCGCAAGGCCGCGCTTGCGGCGACGATGTCGTCTGCTGCGGGCGACCCAATGCACCAGTCGCGGCTCGTCGCTCGTCGCCTCCCAGGTCGGCGCATCGAGATCGAACCAGCGTCGACGCGACGGCGCCGGCGCGTCGGGGTCGATCGCGATCAGCTCGAGATAGCTGGCGGGGAATCGCGCCGAAGAGACGTTGAGCAGCGGCGTTGTGCGTGCCCATGAACGGATGGCGGCCGCCGGCCTCCGGCGCGACGCCGAAGGTTGCTTCGCACCAGGCACGGCCGACAGCGAGCGTGCGGCAGGCGACGACGAGATGGTCGAGCGCGATCATCGGCGCCGTCGCGCGCGGCTCACAGATCGACCTCGCCGCGGATGCAGGTGACGGTCGTGCCGCCGACCCAGACGGTCGCGCCGTCGCGGGCGATGCGAACCCGGCCGGCGCGGCCGAGCCGCGTGCCCTGCGCCGCGACGTAGCGCTCGGGCGCGCGGCCGGTCGCGATCAGCCATTCGCCGATGCCGGCGTTGAGGCTGCCGGTGACCGGATCCTCGTACAGCGACGGCATTGCCGACGAAGCCGCGGACCTCGAACGCGAACGCGCTGCCCGCGGGATGCGGGCCGACGACGCCGACCGAACGGAAGCGCTTCATCAGCGCCGCGTCGGGCTCGAGGGCGAGAACCGTCGCGGCGGAATCGAGCAGGAGGGTGAGCCAGTTCGGCCCGTTCTTCAGCCACTGCGCCGCGACCAGCCGATCGCGACCGGCGCCGAGCGCAGCCGAGCACGGCGTCGAGGTCGTCGGCGTCGACCTCGGTGCGCGCCAGCGGCGGCGCGGCGAACGCCGCACCCGCGCCGTCGAGCTTGATGCGCACCAGGCCGACGCCGCACTGCTGCACGACGTTGCCCTCGCGGCGCGGCCGGCCGCCGTTCTCGAGCCAGGCGTGGCAGCTGCCGAGCGTCGGATGACCCGCGAACGGCAGCTCGCCGCCGGGCGTGAAGATGCGCACACGGTAGTCGGCGCCGGCGTCGGTCGGCGCGAGCAGGAAGGTGGTCTCGCTGAGGTTGGTCCAGCGCGCGAAGGCCTGCATACGATCGTCGTCGAGCGCGTCGGCGCCGTGGACGACCGCGAGCGGATTGCCGCGCAGCGCCGTGTCGGTGAAGACGTCGACCTGGCTGAAGGCGAAGCGCGTCATGGCGCGACCGGCGCCAGTCGCGCCGCCGGCTTCGCAACGCGACCGCCAGCGGACTCGTCGTGCAGCTCGGCGAGCGCCGCCGCCAGCGCGGCGACGCCGCGTTCGATCGCCTCGGCGGCGACGGTCACGAACGAGAGCCGCAAGGTGTTGCGTCTGCGCCGCGCCGGCGAAGAACGGCGCGCCGGGAACGAAGGCGACGCCGCGCGCGATCGCCTTCACCAGTAGCGCGTCGCTGTCGACGCCCGCCGGCAGCTCGACCCAGAAGAACATGCCGCCGCCCGGCGTGCGCCAACGGCACGCGAGCGGCCCGGTGCGTGGCAGGTGGGCGACCAGCGCGGCCTGCATCGCGTCGCGCTGTGCCTTGTAGCGGGCGCGGATCGTCGGCACGTGCCGGTCGAGGAAGCCGCCGCGGATCACCTCGTGAACGATGCGCTGGTTGAAGCTCGGCGTGTGCAGATCGGCGGCCTGCTTGGCCTCGACCAGCTTGGCGAAGATCGCCGGCGGCGCGATCACGTAGCCGAGGCGCAGCCCTGGCGCGAGCACCTTCGAGAAGCTGCCGAGATAGACCGTGCCCTCGCGCCAGTGGCTCGCGATCGGCGCGGCGGCGGGGCATCGAACCAGAGCTCGCCGTACGGGTTGTCCTCGACGATCGGCACGCCGATCGCTTCGGCAGCGCGGGCGATCGCGGCGCGGCGCGCGGCATCGATCGAGCGGCCGCTCGGATTCTGGAAGTTGGGCAGCGCGTAGAGAAAGCGCGCTCCCTTCGCGCCGTCGCGGCGAAGGCGTCGGGCAGCGGCCCTTCGTCGTCGCAGACGGCGGTCACGAATTCGGGCTCGTACGGAACGAACGCCTGCAGAGCGCCGAGGTAGGTCGGCGACTCGACCGCGACCCGGCTGCCGGCAGTCGATCAGCACCTTGCCGACGAGATCGAGACCCTGCTGCGAGCCGCTCGTGATCAGTACCTGCGCCGCATCGACGACCAGCCCATGGCGCGCCATCTCGGCGGCGACCCACTCGCGCAGAGGCGCGAAGCCTTCGCTCGCCGCGTACTGCAGCGCCTCGCGCGGCGTCTCGCGCAGGACGCGCGCGGTCGCCTCGCGCATCGCCTCGACCGGAAAGGTCTCGGCCGACGGCAGGCCGCCGGCGAGCGAGATGATTCCCGGGCGCTCGGTCAGCTTCAGGATCTCGCGGATCGCCGACGGGTTCATGCGCGCCGTGCGCGCGGCGAGTCGCCATGGAGCGGGAGTGCGGTTCGTGCTCATCGCCTTCGCCTTCGATCTGGACCGGCGTTCAGTGTAGGCGCCGGACCAGCACAGCGCCGGTACACTTCGGCGATGAAGCGATCCGCTGTATCGGCGGCGCGGCCGGTACGTCGTGCCGCGCCCGCTCATCGAACCGGCGCCGGGCGACGTCCCGAACGCGCTCGCGCGACGCTCCGATACGACCCTGACCGAACAGCTGACGCGCCGCTTCGCCGAGCGCATCGGCCAGCGCCTGCTCGCGCCGGGCGCGCGCCTGCCGTCGGTACGCGAATGCGCGCGCCGCCACGCGGTGAGCCCGTACACCGTCGTCGCCGCGTACGACCAGCTGCAGGCGCAAGGCCTGGTCGAGGCGCGCCGGCAGCGCGGTTTCTTCGTTCGCGGCGCCGAGGCACGCAGCGGCGGGCGCTCGACCAGCGCGACGGCGCCGATGCGGCCGCTACCGAACAGCGCGACCGCGCTCATCCGCGCCATGTTCCAGGACCCGGGCGGCCGCTCGATGCCGGGCCTCGGCACGCTGCCCGCAGAGTGGCTCGACGCGCCGATGCTGGCGGCGGCGATGCGCCGCGCGACCGCGAGCGCGCGCAACGGCGCGGTGGCCCTGCACTACGGCGATCCCGCGGGCGAGCCGCGGCTGCGCGACGCGCTCGCGACCAAGCTCGCCGACTTCGGCATCGCCGCCGCGCCGAGCCAGATCGCGACCACCATCGGCGCGACCCAGGCGCTCGACATCGTCACGCGGACGCTGCTCCGCGCCGGCGACAGCGTCCTGGTCGACGAGCCCGGCTGGTCGGTCGAGTACGCGCGCCTGGCCGCGCTCGGCATGCACGTGCTGCCGGTGCCGCGCGGCGAGAGCGGCCCCGACGTCGCGGCGATGCGGCGCCTGATCGAAGCGCAGCCGCCGGCGGCGCGGCCGCGCCTGTACGTCACCGTCTCGGTGCTGCACAACCCGACCGGCGTCTCGCTCAGCCTGCAGACGGCGCACCGCGTCCTGCAGCTGGCGAGCGAGTTCGGCCTGCACATCGTCGAGGACGACACCTACGCGCACCTCGCGCCGGCGCACGCGCCGCGCCTGGCCGCGCTCGACGCGCTCGAGCGGACGATCTACGTCTCGGGCTTCTCCAAGATCCTGACGCCGAACTGGCGCGTCGGTTTTCTCGCCGCGCCGGCCGCGCTCCTCGATCGTCTGGTCGACACCAAGCTGTTGACGACGCTGACGACGCCGAGCAGCGGCGAGCTGGCGCTGGCGCACTGCCTCGAGCAGGGCTGGCTGCGCCGCCACGCCGAGCGGGTGCGCGAACGCCTCGCCGCGGCGCGCGAGCGGACGACGCGCCTCGCCGAAGCGCATGGCTGCCGCTTCGCCGCGCCGCCGCGTGGCCTGTTCGGCTGGGTCGATGCGCAGGTCGACACCGAGCGGCTCGCGAACGCCCTGCTCGACGACTGGCTGATCGCGCCAGGAACGCTCTTTCACGCCGCGCCGCGGCCGACGACGCTGATGCGCGTCAACTTCGCGACCGCGCAGGACGCGCGCTTCTGGAAGGCGCTCGCGGTGGCGAGGAAACGTCTCTAGGGCGGGGCGTCGAACGCGGCCGACCGCAAGGCCTCGGAATCGACGAACTGCGCCTCGGCGGCCCAGCCGCCGCTCGTTTCCTCGATCAGGAATGCGATCTCATTGCGGCCGCGGCGCAGCGGCACGGCAAGCGTGTCGTTCAGGCCGACGATGCCGAGAAAGCCGGGATCGTGCGAGTACTGGCGGTTGTCGCCCTGGAACAGCAGCGCGCCGTTGACGTACACCCTCACGACGTCGCTGTAGCCGAGCTTGAGCAGCTTCGTCCCTGCCCGCCTCGCGTCGACCTCGAAGCGAGCGACCGCGAAGTGCGTTCCCGGCGTCTTGGCGATGATGCGACCGAGATTGGCGACGCCATTGCTCTCGACCGCAAGGGCTGTCCAGCGAGCGCCGGACCAATCGCCGAGCGACGCGCGCCGCACCGCGTCGGCCTCGCCGAGCTCGTCGGAGATCTGCCAGCGTCGAATCAAACCGGGCGCGCTGAAGACGCGCGCCGCCGGCATGTCGGGGGGTCGGGCGTTGGCGGCCGAGCGGTAGCGAAAGTTGGCGTAGTAGACCTGGCCGGAGACGTTTTCGCGCGCCGCGGTCGCGTCGATCGAGATCGAGCCGTGCCGGCTCGTCGCCTTCAGCTGCGGGATGCGCAGCGAACGGCGACCGTTGATGAAGACGTCGGCGCTGTCGTCGTAGACCTCGATCCGAACGTGGTTCCAGCCGCCGATGACGTAGCTTTCCTTGCTGCTGTGCTCGCTGCCGGAGTAGATCTGCCAGGTCGCGTGGCCCCGGGTCACGGGCATGTACTGGTTCGAGTCCCAGCCGCCGTTCTTGTGCACGCGCAGGTAGAAGTTCTCGGCGTTGTCGGCAGCCTCGTCGCCGTGGAAGTAGACGCCGACGAACGCGGGCTCGGCCTGGAACGCAATGTCGTACTCGATCGAGCCGGTGGCGAAATCGATGCCGCGCAGCGTCGCCGCTCCGGTGTGCAGGCGGAGCGCCGCCTGGCCGAGGTAGGTGGCAGGCGCGGCGTCGTTGCCCTCGATCTGCCAGTGAGCGACATCGAACGGCACCACGATCGGTTCGCCCTGGGCCGCGCCCGCGGCGCTGGTTGCCAAAGCCAGAGCGATGGCGAGGACAGCTTGGAAGCGCATCGACCTACCCCTAGGCAGCGAGCCGAACAACGAAGAGCGGACTATAGATGCATCTACATCGAACACGACAGTCGCAGTGCGCCGCGCTGGCGACGCCGATCAAGGCGCGCCGAGCGCCTCCCAGCGCTCGAGCGCGGCGAGCAGCTCGTCGTCGATCTGCACGTAGCGCATCTGGGCCGCCTCGGCGCGTGGCGGATCCTCGGCGTAGAGCTCGGCGCTGGCGAGAATCGCGGCGAGGTCCTTCTGCTCGCGCTCGAGCGCCTCGATCCGCGCCGGCAGGCCGTCGAGCTCGCGCTGCTCCTTGTAGCTGAGCTTGCGCGGCCGCGCCGCGACCGTCTGGGCGGCCACGGTGACCGGGGCGGCTGGCGCGGCGACGCGCCGGCCTTTCGCCGCGGCCGCGTCCTTGCGCTCGGACTCCTCGCGCAGCGCCGCGCGCGCCCGCGCTGCAGCCTCCAGTCCTCGTAGCCGCCTTCGTATTCGCGCCAGAGCGCGGGCGCGACGTCGCCTTCCCAGGCGATCGTGCTGGTGACGACGTTGTCGAGGAAGCGCCGATCGTGGCTGACGAGAAAGACCGTTCCGGCGTAGCTCTGCAGCAGCTCCTCGAGCAGCTCGAGCGTGTCGATGTCGAGGTCGTTGGTCGGCTCGTCGAGGACCAGCACGTTGGCGGGCAGCGCGAGCAGCCGCGCCAGCAGCACGCGGTTCCTCTCGCCGCCCGAGAGCGTGCGCAATGGCGAGTTGGCGCGCGCCGGCGAGAACAGGAAGTCGGCGAGGTAGCTCATCACGTGCTTCCTGCCGCCCGCGGTCTCGACCCACTCGCTGCCGGGGCTGACCGCGTCGGCGAGGGTCGCGTCGAGGTCGAGCGCGCTCCTCATCTGGTCGAAGTAGGCGACCTCGAGGCGCGTCCCCTGGCGCACCGACCCCGAGGTCGGCTGCAGCTCGCCGAGGATGAGCTTGAGGAGCGTCGTCTTGCCGGCGCCGTTCGGGCCGATCAGGCCGACCTTGTCGCCGCGCAGGATCGTCGCCGAGAAGTCGTTGACGATGAGGCGCGATTCGCTCGCCGGCCGGCCCGCCGGCGCGGGAAAGCGCAGCGAGACGTTCTTCAGCTCGGCGACGATCTTGCCGCTCGGGATGCCGGCGTCGGCCTCGAGGCGAACCCGGCCGAGCGACTCGCGCCGCGCCGCGCGCTGCGCGCGCAACGCCTGCAGCCGCTGGACGCGGCCGACGCTCCTCGTGCGCCGCGCCTCGACGCCCTTTCGCACCCAGACCTCTTCCTGCGCCAGCAGTTTGTCGGCGCGCGCGCTCGCCAGCGCCTCGGCCGCAAGCTGCTCTTCCTTCCGCGCCTCGTAGGTGTCGTACGCGCCGGGATAGCTGCGCAGCACGCCACGATCGAGCTCGACGATCCGCGTTGCAACGGCGTCGAGGAAGGCGCGGTCGTGGGTGATGACCATGACGCTGCCCTTGAAGCCGACGAGCAGCTCCTCGAGCCAGGCGATCGAGTCGAGGTCGAGGTGGTTGGTCGGCTCGTCGAGCAGCAGCACGTCGGGCACCGCGACCAGCGCGCGCGCCAGGGCGACGCGCTTCTTCGTCCCGCCCGAAAGCTCGGCGATCGTTCGCGCGCCGTCGAGATGCAGGTGCGACAGCGTCGTCTCGACGCGCTGCTCCCAGTTCCAGGCGTCGAGCGCCTCGATCCGTGTCTGCAAGGCGTCGAGGTCGGCGCCCTCGGCGTGCGCCTCGTAGGCATCGCGGACGACGCGCGCTTCGGCGACGCCCTCGCCGACCGCGTCGAACACCGTTCCGGCGTCGTCGAACTCGGGCTCCTGCGGCACGTAGCGGATGCGCAGCCCTTGCGTCTGCTGCAGCAGGCCGTCGTCGAGCTTCTCGAGGCCGGCGATGACCTTGAGCAGCGACGACTTGCCGGTGCCGTTCCTGCCGATCAGGCCGACGCGCTCGCCCGCCTCGAGCGAGAGCGCGGCGCCGTCGAGCAGGGCGACGTGGCCGTAGGCGAGGTGGGCGTTGGAGAGGGAGAGGACGGCCATGGGGACGGGCGACGGCGCGACGCCGGCGAAGGTGTCGGCTCAGGCGACCGCGCGCTCGAGCGCGTCGACGAAGACCTTGGCGACGTCGAAGCCCGACTGCTGCATGATCTCCTGGAAGCCGGTCGGGCTGGTGACGTTGATCTCGGTCAGGCTGTCGCCGATGACGTCGAGGCCGACCACGAGCAGGCCGCGCGCCGCGAGCACCGGGCCGATCGCCTCGGCGATCTCGCGGTCGCGCGCGGAGAGCGGCTGGGCCACGCCCTTGCCGCCGACCGCGAGGTTGCCGCGGATCTCGCTGCCTTGCGGAATGCGCGCCAGCGCGTGCGGAACGGCGACGCCGTCGATGACTAGGATGCGCTTGTCGCCGGCGGTGATCTCCGTGAGGTAGCGCTGCGCCATCACGGTCACCGCGCCGTTGCGGTTCAGCGTCTCGGTGATGCTGCCGAGATTCAGGCCGTCGGGCCCGACGCGAAAGATGCCCATGCCGCCCATGCCGTCGAGCGGCTTCAGGACGATGTCCTTGTGGATCGCGTGGAAGCGCTTGATCGCCGCCTCGTCGCGCGTGACGATCGTCGGCGCGATGAACTGCGGGAACTCGAGGATCGCGAGCTTTTCGGGATGCTCGCGCAGCGCCCGCGGCTTGTTGAAGACGCGTGCGCCCTCGCGCTCGGCCTGCTCGAGCAGGTGGGTGGCGTAGAAGTACTCGCTGTCGAACGGCGGGTCCTTGCGCATGAGCACCGCGTCGACGCTCGCCAGCGCCAGCGACGCCGGCGCCGCGCTCTCGACGAACCAGGCGGCGCTGCTCGGCGCGGCGAGCGCGATCGCGCGAACGACGCGCGCTGACCCGGCCGTCCGCGCTCCCAGACCAGGTCGCGCGGCTCGCACGCGAGCAGCTGGTGACCGCGCGCCGCCGCCTCGCGCATCATCGCGAAGGTCGTGTCCTTGTAGGTCTTGAAGGTCTCGAGCGGGTCGGCGACGAAGAGCAGTTTCATGCGGTTCAGATCTCCACCTTGGAGCCGAGCTCGACGACGCGGTTGGTCGGCAGGCGCAGGAAGTCGGCCGCCGCCGCCGCGTTGCGATGCATGCCGGCGAACAGCTTCTCGCGCCAGTCGGCCATGCCGCCGCCGAGCGTCGGGATGACGATGTCGCGCGAGAGGAAGTACGAGGTGTCCATGTCGTCGACCGAGCAGCCGTGCTCGCGCAGGCGCGCCAGCGCGGTCGGCACGTCGGGCTCGTTCTTGAAGCCGAAGTTGACCGTCACTTCCCAGCAGTCGTGGCCGAGCGCCTTCATCTGGGCGCAGGCGCTGTCCTGGATCCACGGCACCTCGTGGTGCTTGACGGTGACGAACAGGTTGCGCTCGTGCAGCACCTTGTTGTGCTTCAGGTTGTGCAGCAGCGCGTTGGGCGTCAGGCCCTGGTCGCTGACGAGGAACACCGCCGTCCCCGGAACCCGTGTCGGCGGGCTGAGGAAGACCGACTCGAGGAAGCTGGTGAGGTCGATCGCATCGTCGCGCAGGCTCTTCGACATCAGCTTTCGGCCCTGCTTCCAGGTCATCATCAGCGTGAACATGAAGCCGCCGATGAGGAGCGGGAACCAGCCGCCGTCGATGACCTTGACGACGTTGGCGACGAAGTAGGTGAAGTCGACGACGAAGAAGAAGCCGGTCGCCGCGACCGCCAGCGTCCACGGATATTTCCAGCCGTAGCGGACGACGAAGAAGGTCATCGTCGTCGTGATCAGCATGTCGATCGTCACCGTGATGCCGTAGGCCGCGCCGAGGCTGTCGCTCGAGCCGAACAGGATGACGGCGATGACGATGCCGCAGAACAGGCCCCAGTTGACGAACGGCACGTAGACCTGGCCGGTCTCCTTCACCGACGTGTGGGCGATTCGCAGGCGTGGCAGATAGCCGAGCTGGATCGCCTGCTTGGTGACCGAGAACGCGGCCGTGATCAGCGCCTGCGAAGCGATCACCGCGGCGCAGGTGGCGAGCGCGATGAGCGGATAGAGCGCCCAGGTCGGCGCCAACTCGAAGAACGGATTGCCGCACCTTCGACGGGTCGGCGAGCAGCATCGCTCCCTGGCCGAAATAGTTCAGCACCAGCGCCGGCATGGCGACGCCGAACCAGGCGACGCGGATCGGCCGCTTGCCGAAGTGACCCATGTCGGCATAGAGCGCCTCGGCGCCGGTGACGCAGAGCACGACGGCGCCGAGGGCGATGAAGGCGACATGCGGCTGGCCGAGCATGAAGTTGAGCGCGTAGTGAGGCGAGAGCGCCTTCAGGATCGACGGGTTGTCGCCGATGTGCATCAGGCCGAGAACGGCGATGACGAGGAACCAGACCAGCATCACCGGCCCGAACAGCTTGCCGACACGCTCGGTGCCGTGGCGCTGGAACAGGAACAGCGCCGTCAGGACGACGAGCGTGATCGGCACGACCCAGGTGTGCAGCGCCGGCGCGGCGACGCTCAGGCCCTCGACCGCGCCGAGCACCGAGATCGCCGGCGTGATGACGCCGTCGCCGAAGAAGATCGCGGTGCCGAAGATGCCGACGAAAAGGAGGCGCCGGCGCAGCGCGGGCCGGTCGCGGACCGCCTGCGACGCCAGCGCCAGCATCGCGATCAATCCGCCTTCGCCGTTGTTGTCGGCGCGCAGGATCAGGACGACGTACTTGATCGAGACGATGACTGTCAGCGTCCAGAAGACGAGCGAAAGGACGCCGTAGATGTTGTGCGGCGTCAGCGGCACGTGGCCGTTGGCGAACACCTGCTTCAGCGCATAGAGCGGGCTGGTGCCGATGTCGCCGTAGACGACGCCGATGGCGCCGAGCGTCAGAGCGACCAGGCTCGACGTCGAGCGCCGGCCATCGCCGTGCGGCTGCGTGGCGGCCGCGTAGGGCGCGGGCGGCAACGTCATGGGCTCGCTCAAATCTGCACCTTCGTTCCGAGCTCGACGACACGGTTCGCCGGCAAGTTGAGGAAATCGGACGCAGCGGTCGCGTTGCGATGCATGCTGGCGAAGAGTTTCTCGCGCCATGCCGCCATGCCCTTGCCGAACGTCGGCACGACGGTCGCGCGCGAAAGAAAATACGACGTCGTCATCGGGTCGACGTCGATGCCCTGGCCGAGCAAGGCGAGCGCCGCCGGGACATCGATCCGATCCTTGAAGCCGAAGCGCAGGTGGATCGTGAAGCAGCCCGGCGCGATCGCCTCGACCACGGCGCGCTCGGCCGAGCGCACCCAGGGAACCGTCTGCGTCTCGACGGTGACGAACAGGTTCGACGCGTGCAGCACGTGGTTGTGCTTGAGGTTGTGCAGCAGCGCGGTCGGCGTCAGGTCGGCGATCGCGTTCATGAACACGGCCGTGCCGGGTGCGCGCATGGGAACCTGGGTCATCACCGATTCGAGGAAGGGCGCGAGCTCGATCGCGTCGGCGCGCAAGTGATCATTCAGCAGCACGCGCCCGGCCGCCCACGTCGACATGCCGTGAAGACGATGGCGGCGATGACCAGCGGGAACCAGCCGCCCTCGGCGATCTTCAGCAGATTGGCCGAGAAGAAGGTGAGGTCGATGGCGACGAAGAAGATCGTCGCCGCAAGCGCCAGGCCGAGGTGAAGGCGCCACGCATGGCGCACCACGAAGAAGGTGAGCAGCGTCGTGATCAGCATCGTGCCGGTCACGGCGATGCCGTACGCGGAGCCGAGCGCCGTCGAGGAGCGAAAGCCGAGCACCGCGGCGATCACCGCGACGAAGGAGCGCCATGTTGACGGCGGGAACGAAGATCTGGCCGATCTCGCGCTCCGAGGTGTGCTCGATGCGCATGCGCGGCAGAAAGCCGAGCTGCACCGCCTGGTTGGTCATCGAGTAGGCGCCCGAGATCACCGCCTGCGAAGCGATCACCGTCGCGGCAGTCGAGAGGGCCACCATGGGCAGCAACGCCCAGTCCGGAAACAGCTTGAAGAACGGGTTCTCGAGCGCTTCGGGGTGCGCCGCGAGGAGCGCGCCCTGGCCGAGGTAGTTGAGGGCGAGCGCCGGCAGAACGAGGATGAACCACGACAAGCGAATCGGCCTCGCGCCGAAGTGCCCCATGTCGGCATACAGCGCCTCGGCGCCAGTCACCGCCAGGACGACCGCGCCGAGCGCGACGAACGCGACCCAACCGTGACGCCACAGGAAGGCAAGACCCTCGAACGGATTCAATGCGCCAAGGATGGCCGGATGCTGCGCGACCGGCGCGATTGCCGATACCGCGAGGACAAGGAACCAGAGCACCATCACCGGTCCGAACAGCGCGCCGATGCCGGCGGTGCCGTGCTTCTGGACGAGAAAGAGAGCGACCAGCACCGCGACGGTCAGCTCCAGCACGTAAGGGCGCGAGACGCGGCGAGGCGACCTCCAGGCCCTCCATCGCCGACAACACCGAGATCGCCGGCGTGATGACACCATCGCCATAGAACAGGGCGGCGCCGAAGACGCCGAGCAGCAGCAGCGCGTGGCGCAGCTTCGGTTGGGCGGCGACCGACGAGGCAGCGAGCGCCAGCAGCGCCATGATCCCGCCCTCGCCGTGGTTGTCGGCGCGCATGATGAGGAGCACGTACTTGAGCGTCACCACGACCGTGAGCGACCACAGGATCAGCGAGACCACGCCGATCAGCTCGGGCTCGGCGAGCCTCAGCCCGGCGTCCTTGTCGAACACCGTCTTCATCACGTAAAGCGGGCTCGTGCCGATGTCGCCGTAGACGATGCCGAGCGCGGCGAGCGTGAGCTTGGCGAAGCCGCCGCGATGCGGCGCACCCTCGCCGGTGATCTCGAGCGAGGCATCGGAAGGAGGGGAGGGTGCAGCGCTCATCACGGCGAGGTGCCCTGGGGCGAGGTCGATTGTGACCTGCGCACGGCGCCTCGGGATGTGCGGCACGCGGCGTGGCCGCCGCGCCGCGCGCGAACCCGCTACTCGTAGATCTCGGCGTTCGGATCGGTGGCTTCGAGCTCGTAGCTCGCCGCCACCATCGCCAGGCGCGCGATCACGCCGTACATGTAGAACCGGTTCGGCGCGCTCGCGCCGGGCTTGGTGCCCGGCTTGGGCAGCTGGTTCGAGCCGGCGAAGGCGAGCGGGACGAAGCTCGCGCCGGGAGAGTTCAGGTTCTCGTCGTTGCCGCGCTCGGGGTTGACGCGATAGAAGCCGCCGACGACGTAGCGATCGATCATGTAGACCACCGGCTCGGCGACCGAGTCGTTGACGCGCTCGTAGGTCGGCACGCCTTCCTGGAGGATGACCTCGCTCACCTCCTGGCCGTCCTTGATGACGCTCATCTTGTTGCGGGCGCGCCGGTTCAGGTCGGCCAGCTCCTTCGGGTCGCGCACGGTCATGATGCCCATGCCGTAGGTGCCGGCGTCGGCCTTGACGATGATGAACGGCTTTTCCTGGATGCCGTATTCCTTGTACTTGCGGCGGATCTTGCCGAGCAGCGTCTCGGCGTTGCTCATCAGGCACTCGGCGCCCGAGCCGTCGCTGAAGTTCACCTCGCCGCAGCGCGCGAACATCGGGTTGATCAGCCACGGATCCATGCCGAGCAGCTTGGCGAACTTCTTGGCCACTTCCTCGTAGGCGGCGAAGTGGTTGGTCTTCCTGCGGATCGCCCAGCCGGCGTGCAGCGGCGGCAGCAGGTACTGCTCGTGCAGGCCCTCGAGCACCTTCGGGATGCCGGCCGAGAGGTCGTTGTTGAGCAGGATCGTGCAGGGGTCGAAGTCCTTCAGTCCGAGGCGATTCCTGGTTCGCATCAGCGGCTCGACCGTGAGCGAGCTGCCGTCGGGCAGCGGCACCTCGGTCGGCGCCGTGATCGACTCATCGAGCGTGCCGAGGCGCACGTTGAGGCCGGCCATGTGGAAGATCTCCATCAGCCGGGCCACGTTCATCAGGTAGAACGAGTTGCGCGTGTGCTTCTCGGGGATGAGAAGCAGGTTCTTCGCCTCCGGGCAGATCTTCTCGATCGCCGCCATCGCCGCCTGCACCGCGAGCGGCAGCATCTCGGTGGTCAGGTTGTTGAAGCCGCCCGGAAAGAGATTGGTGTCGACCGGCGCGAGCTTGAAGCCGGCATTGCGCAAATCGACCGAGGTATAGAACGGCGGCGTGTGCTCCATCCACTCGAGGCGAAACCAGCGCTCGATCGCCGGCAGCGACTCGAGCATGCGCTGCTCGAGCTCGTTGATCGGCCCGGTGAGTGCGGTGATGAGGTGGGGAACCATGCGAGGGGCCGTGACCGAACAGTACGGCGGAGCCGGACCGGAGCGGGGATTCTAGGCATATGGGGTGGCGCCGGGCGGCTGCAAGCGGCCGGCGCGCAGGCAAAAAGGGGCCGCCTTGCGGCGGCCCCAGGCTCTTGTCGCTGCCCCGTCAGTTGTGATATGCCGTTTCGCCGTGCTCGGTGATGTCGAGGCCTTCGCGCTCGTCTTCCTCGCTCACACGCAGGCCGATCGTCATGTCGACCAGCTTGTAGGCGATCAGCGAGACGACGCCCGACCAGACGATCGTCAGCATGACGGCCTTGAGCTGGATCCAGACCTGGTCGAGGATCGGCGCCGAGCCGACCGTCGCCGTGACCCAGTCGGTCACCTGGCCCGGGCCGCCGAGCGCCTGCGTGTTGAAGACGCCGGTGAGCAGCGCGCCGGTGATGCCGCCGACGCCGTGGACGCCGAAGACATCGAGCGAGTCGTCGGCACCCAGCATCTTCTTCAGGCCGTTGACGCCCCACAGGCAGGCGAAGCCGGCGACGAAGCCGATCGACCAGCGCGCCCATCAGGCCGACGTTGCCGCAAGCCGGGGTGATCGCCACCAGGCCGGCGACGGCGCCCGAGGCGGCGCCGACCATCGACGCCTTGCCCTTGAAGATCGCCTCGCCGATGCACCAGGCCAGCACCGCCGCGGCGGTCGCCGAGAAGGTGTTGATGAAGGCGAGGACCGCGGTGTTGCCGGCTTCGAGCGCCGAGCCGGCGTTGAAGCCGAACCAGCCGACCCACAGCAGCGCGGCACCGACCATCGTCAGCGTCACCGAGTGCGGCGTGAACGCTTCGCGGCCGTAGCCGATGCGCTTGCCGACCATGAACGCGCCGACCAGCCCCGCGACCGCCGAGTTGATGTGCACGACCGTGCCGCCGGCGAAGTCGAGCGCGCCCCACTGGAACGCCAGGCCGGCCTTGGCCGCGATCGCGTCGGCGACCTCCTTGCTGGCGTAGGCATCGGGGCCCATCCAGAACCAGACCATGTGGGCGATCGGGCAGTAGCTGAACGTGAACCAGAGGACCATGAACGCCAGCACCGCGCTGAACTTCATGCGCTCGGCGAAGGCGCCGACGATCAGGCAGCAGGTGATCGCCGCGAACGTCGCCTGGAACGCCAGGTAGAGCAGCTCGGGGATGTAGACGCCCTTGCTGAACGTCGCCGCCATCGCGAACGTTCCGGTCGCGGCGTCGAACATTCCCTTCATGAAGACGCGATCGAAGCCGCCGACGAACGCGTTGCCCTCGGTGAATGCCAGGCTGTAGCCGTACAGGCACCAGAGCACGACGATCATCGAGAAGGTGACGAACACCTGCATCAGCACCGACAGCATGTTCTTGCTGCGCACCAGGCCGCCGTAGAACAGCGCCAGCGCCGGCACCGACATCATGATGACGAGCGCGGTGGCGACGATCATCCAGGCGACGTCGCCCTTGTTGGGCACGGGCGCGGATGCCGCCGACGCCGGCGGCCTCGGCGGCCGACGCCGCGTAGAGCGTGATGTCGACGCGACGCGCTTCATCGCCCTTGCCGGCGACGATCTCTTCGGGCTTCTGCAGGACGATGCGGTCCTCGGCGACACCCGCCGCCTTCAGGGCATCGCGCACGGCCAGGGCACGGTCGTGGGCGAGGACCTTGTTCTTCTCGGGATCACCGGTGGAATCGACGAATCCCGAAAGCTTGACCTTCGCCTCCTTGTCCTCGCCGAGATATGAAGCAACCGCCTTCATCCCCGCCTGCGCATCCGGGGAAAGCGCGGAACTGGCGCTCTCGAAGGTCACCTGCGTGGCCGGAAAGGTCGCCGCCATCGCCGGTGATACGCCGCACACGGCGAGCAGCGTCGCCAGGCACAGCATCACGGACCGGATCATCTTGTTCATGGTGGTGTTCATGGTCTGCCTCAGAGCGCGTCTTTGCCGGTCTCGCCGGTGCGGATGCGAACGACCTGCTCGAGCGTCGAGACGAAGATCTTGCCGTCGCCGATCTTGCCGGTACGCGCGGCCGCCTCGATCGCCTCGATGACGCGGTCGACGATGGCGTCGTCGACGGCCGCTTCGATCTTCACCTTGGGCAGGAAGTCGACGACGTACTCGGCGCCGCGGTACAGCTCCGTGTGTCCCTTCTGCCGGCCGAAGCCCTTCACCTCCGTCACCGTGACGCCTTGAACGCCGATGGCGCTCAGGGCCTCACGAACCTCGTCCAGCTTGAACGGCTTGACGATCGCAGTCACCATCTTCATGGCGCACTCCCTCGAGTTCGTTGTGGATCAAAAGGTCTTCGTCACCGACACCACGACGGTGCCGTTGCTGATGTTGCGGTTGGAGAGCGCCGCGGTTCCACCGGTCAGATCGCGGTTGGTGCCGACATACGACGCGCCGAGGATCCAGCTGTTCAGGTCGTAGGTCACCCCGACTTTCCAGTCGGTGATGCTGTCCTGCGGCGTCGTCCCGCCGATCTCGATGACCTGGGCCTTGTTCTTCAGCTTCTGGTAGCCGAGGTGGCCGATCACGCCGAAGCCGTTGCCGAGGTCGTAGGTTCCGTTGCCCTCGAGGTACCACGAGCCCTTCGAATCGTCGACGCCGAAGAAATCGCTGATGGCGTACGAATACTTCACGCTGAGTGGCCCCCAGCCACCGCTGATGTAGAGCTCGGTGTTGTCGATCTTGAACGTGCCGCCGGCGCCGCTGCCAGGGTAGTAGTAGTACAGCGCGCCGAGGTCGAGCGTGAAATCGCCGATCGGCATCTTGAAGCCGCCGTAGAAGTCCATCTCGAGGTTGGCGCCGTTGTAGAGCGAGCTGTCGATGTTCGAATTCCAGTTGCCGACGTAGAAGCCGGACACGTGGCTGATGTCGATGCCGCCCTGAAAAGCGGGCTTCTTGTCGGTCTGCGAGATGCCGCGGAAACGGTATTCGCTGAAGAGACCGGCGTTGCCGGCGATGGTCCAGTCAGACTTCGGCGGCTCCGGCGCCGACGCTGCCGGCGCAGCTGGCGACGCGGTCTGCGCATGCACCGTGGCTGAGGCGATGGCCAAGAGCAACACGATCAGCGATTTCTTCATCTGTTTCCCTCCGAAGCGTTTGTTGAGATTGGTCGGGCTTTTTGCACGTTGCGTGCCACGGCCTTGTTCGGTGCGTTGCGCCGTCACGGCGCGCGCAAGGTGGCGCTTCTATCCAGAACAGCACCAACTGAAGGCATGACGGCCCTTGACGGTGCACCCGTGCGAGCGAACGCCGATCTGACATGCACGTCGAGAATCGACCATGAGCTTCGCCATCGTCCACAGCCGCGCCCTGCGCGGCCTCGCCGCCTTCGCGGTCACCGCCGAAGTACATCTGGCCAACGGCCTGCCGAGCTTCACCCTCGTCGGCCTCGCCGACACCGAGGTCAAGGAAGCGCGCGAGCGGGTGCGCGCGGCTGCAGACGAGCGGCCTCGAGTTCCCGCACAACAAACGAGTCACCGTCAACCTCGCGCCAGCCGACCTGCCAAGGAATCGGGCCGACCTGCCGATCGCGCTTGGCATCCTCGCCGCCGCCGGCCAGATCGACGCCGCCCGGCTCGATCGCTTCGAGTTCGCCGGCGAGCTGTCACTCGGTGGCCAGCTGCGCCCGGTGCACGGCGCGCTGGCGATGGCGTTGGCCCTGCGCCGCGGCCGCTGCACGTGCTGCCGCAGGCCAGTGCCGACGATCGGCCTCGTCGGCGAGCTCGAGGTCCGCGGCGCCAGCCATTTGCTCGACGTCGTGCGTGCGCTGTTGCCGGGCGACGCCGCCGACGCCTCGAGGCCGCGTGAGCCGCGCCCGCTGACGCGTCGCGCGGCCGTCAACGTCGTCGACCTGGTCGATGTGCGCGGCCAGGCTGCGGCCAAGCGCGCGCTGGAGATCGCGCGGCCGGGCAACTCAGCCTGCTCATGGTCGGGCCGCCCGGCACCGCCAAGTCGATGCTCGCACGTCGCCTCGCCGGTCTGCTGCCGCCACTCTCGCACGACGAAGCGCTCGAGTCGGCGGCGATCCTGAGCGTCGCCGGCGCGTTCGCCGTGACGCGCTGGGGCGAGCGCGTGCTGCGCGCGCCGCATCACACGGCGTCGGCCGCAGCGCTCGTCGGCGGCGGCTCGCCACCGCGGCCGGGCGAGGCGTCGCTCGCCCATCACGGCGTGCTCTTCCTCGACGAGCTCGAGGTTAGGTTCCCAGGGTTTGTATTTATGTTGGTTGGACTTAATGGCTTGAGGGGGTGCAGGGGGGACGGAACGTCTGTGGACAACTTCAAGAGCTGTAGGGACTGAAACCCTCTGACTAACTGGTGCCATCGGCGTCCTGAGGACTCCGCATCAGTTTTGCGACGGCGCTCCAGCCCCTTCGCAAAACTGTTGACGAATTTCTGACTCGGTCCCGCTGGGCCGCCGAACGCCCGCCGGTGGGCATCAAGGCCGTGTAGGAGCGCAGTCTTCGAACGGCGGCTTCTGGGGCTTCCAACCGGAGCCCCGTGGGTCGGCAGTCGACCCCACAGCGGTCCTACACGTCGCGCAAATCGGCGCCCGAAACCTGCCCTTCAGCGGAGAGAACAACGGTGCACAGCGCGTAGCTGCTCATCCGCACCCTCCGGTTTCCAACGTCAGCGCACACACCGCTTCTTCGTCGAGCGCCTTGCCCTTGGCAAGCAGGCGCTCGAGCGTCTCCGCATCGAGAACGGTTTCGAGTTCAGCGAGCAGCTCTGCGCATCGGCGCTGTGTGTCTGTGGCGCCCACCCCGCTGCGCGCGCATAGCCGAGCAAGCTCGCCGCTGATGAGTGGCGCTGCTCGTGAAACGCGAGTTCGACATAGGCGTTGCCGCACTGACCGAAACGGTGCCAGCCTGTGCGACGGCTGGCTTCGAAGAACTCTGCGAGCGCCAAGCGGGCCTCGGCACAGCGACCCTGCCGGGTGAGAACCTCCGCGTGGGTGCCCAACGTGAACTCAAAAGCACGACCGCGCCAGCGACACTCGGCATCGATCTCCTCACGGCTGCGACGTAGCGCATTGTCGAGACGGCCCAGCGCGAGTTCGGCGATGATCGCGTAGCGCGTGAGAAAGGCCATGGGGTTCACCAGCCCTTTCGATCGTGCGAAGACGAGGCCGGCTTCGGCCACCGAGAGTGCGTCATCGAAACGCTCCTGCGCGATGTGCATCGCGGCTTCCGCCAGAAAGCGCCACACCTTCGTGCGAACTGGCCACGCTTCCGGCGCAAGCGAATCCATTTCCGCCTCGGGTCGCCGACCATTGGGCGACGGAATAGACCTGAACAAGCCGAGGCAACACAGGGAGGGCGCGACGCCGCGCTCATCGCCGAGGGCGCGGAACAGACTCGCGGCTCGTTCGCCGGCTCGCGCCGACGGAAAGCCCGCCTGTCTCGGCCACCGCCCGAGCCAACCAGTACCGCGCCGTGATGACGTCGACGGCATCCGACGAGACACCAACGGTTCGAGCACCTCGGCGTAACGCTCGTGCTCGTGCGTCAGGCCGAGCAGCAGATAGAAGAATGAAGAAGCGCCGACCAGCGCGGTCGCGAGTCGGGGATCGTGCTCGAGGCTCCATCCGATCGCCAAGCGCACGTTGTCGAGCTCGCGCGCAAAGGCGCTCAGCAGCGGCATATCCGGCGTTGTCAACCTCGCTTCGTCGAACCGCTCCATGACCGAGTTCATCGCGCGTGCGAATCGCTCCTGCGCCGCGTCCAGCTCGTGCCTCTCCGCCAGCTGGTGCAGCGCGTAGTCGCGCGCGCTTTCCAGCAGCCGATAGCGCGGCGGGTCGGCTCCGTCGTCGACCAGGAGAGAGTGATCGAGCAGCGTCGAGACGTGCTCGATCACCGCCCACTCGTCCTGGCCAGCCTCGCCCGCCACTGCGCCAGCCAGTTCCAGGCTGAATCCGCATGCGCCCGCGAACACGCCGAGTTGGCGAAACGTCCTCTGCTCCTCTGCGCTTAGCAGGCCGTAGCTCCAATCGAGGGCTGCGCGCAACGTCTGCTGGCGCGTCGGCGCGCTGCGGCTCGCATCTGCGAGCAGCTTGAGCCGATCGCCCAGCCGCTGCTCCAGCCCGCGCAGGCCGAACAAGGGCAGCCGTACCGCCGCGAGCTTGATCGCCAGCGCCAGCCCGTCGAGATGCCGGCACAGCTCGATGACGCTGCCGACGTTCTCGTCCGTGACCCGGAACCGCGGGTCCGCCGCCTGCGCCTGATCGACGAACAGTCCGATGGCGCCGTATTCCATCGCGTCGTGCGCCGAAGTGCCTGGCTCGGGTATCGCCAACGGGCCGAGCCGGAACACCCGCTCGCGCTCGACCTTCAGCACGACCTGGCTGGTGACGAGCAGCCGCACGCCTGGCGCGCCGGCCACGATGGCGTTGCCAATCGCGCCACCTCATCGATCAGATGCTCCGCGTTGTCGAGTACGAGCAGCACGTCGAGCGACTTCAGACCGGCCACGAGCGCGCGCAGCTGATGGTCTCCGCTCGCCACCGGGAGCTCTAGCGCCCGCGCCACCACGGCGCAGACGAGCGCGGGCTCGGAGATCGACGAGAGATCGACCCAGGCCGCCCCGTCGCGCTGTGCGTGACGCCTGGCGTGCGCCGCGGCGAGCGCGAGCGAGGTCTTGCCGATGCCGCCCGCGCCGAGCACCGTGACTTGGCGATGCTGGGCGAGCAGGTGATCGAGCGCGACAAGGTCGTCGTCGCGACCGAGCAGAGTCGGCGGCGCGCCGGGCGGCGCGAAGGGTTTAGGGCCGGGAGGTTCGGGGACAGCGGCTGCTGGCGAGTGAGCCGAGTCAGGTATTGATTCGGCTGACGACTCGCCGTCCTCAAGCGTGACACGGTTGGCGCTTGCGGTTCTCGGTTCACCTTGAACGCGCGCACCGGCTCAGAGATGTTCTTTAGCGTCTGCTCGCCCGCGTCGTCGAAGCCGTCGCAATGACCTTGCCCTTGACTGCGCTGCGGACCGAGTCGGAGATCACGATGCCGCCGGGTTCGCACAGCGCCTGCAGCCGCGCAGCGATGTTGACTCCGTCGCCGTAGACCCTGCCGTCGGCCTTCTCCAGCACGTCGCCCATGTGCACGCCGATGCGAAACCGCATGCGTCGGTCTTTTGGAACGTCGGCGACGAGGCTCGCAAGCTCGTCTTGAATCGCAAGTGCCGTTGAAACGGCTCCGCTCGCCGTCTCGAACACCGCCAGCACGGAATCGCCGGCCATGTCGACGACGCGGCCGCCAGTCGATCCGATCCGGGTCTTGAACACCGCGCGCGCCGCATCCAACGCGACAACCGTGGCGTTTTCGTCTGCGCCCATCAGGCGGGAATACCCGGCCACATCGGCAGCCATGATCGCGGCGAGGCGTTGCTTGGTCACCGGGCCGTGCTCATCATTGCTTGCGAGCTGGGCGGTGAACCGGTAGCCACGCCCAGGGATGGTGGCGATGGCGTCCGAACCGAGCAACTTGCGCAACGAACTGATCTGGACCTGCAGGTTGTTTGCCTCGGCCACCAGGCCAGGCCAGACCAAGTCCGCCAGCTCGGCCTTGGTCACGTTTCGCTCGCGCCGCTCGGCCAATGCCAGAAGAACGTCGAATGCCCGAGTTCCCACTGGCAAAGGTTCGCCGTCCCGCAGCAGTCGACGGTGGCGCGCCTGCAGCTCAAAGGGCCCAAACCTCAGTGCCGGGGAGCTATCCATGGGGCAACGCCTCGATCGGGACCTGCATTCTCAGCCCTGTCCCGTGCCGCACTAGACGCCCCAGCCAGGCACGAGGGCCAGCACGCGCGGCGATCAGGTTGGTATTCAGTCCGAGCGCCGCCTTAAGGCGACGTTTCAGGCGCAGTCAAGACTGAAACGTGAGCGGATCCGACAGTTCGTTCGTCACCAACCCGACACGACGAATCCGTAGGAGAACCAAATGAAGAGCTAGATCACAACCCGCGTCGCTGCCTTGGTCAGCGCGGCGTTCCTCACGTTCGGTGCCGGTTGATCTGATTGCCGAACACGCCTATCCACCCGGCCTAGCAGTGCACCTGGCGACGACTGCCCGATGAGGCAAGGCGAATTCAGACCCGACCAAACGACCGCTGTTGCAGCCCGGCCAGTTCAGTCCTCCAGGCAAGGCTGCGCAACTGCAGCGCGCTGAAGTAGCCACTCGTGACAGGCCGGTATTGGCCGGGGGGCAGCCATCGCGAATCGGCGGCTCTCGACCTGAAGCGAACCGTCGCTGCGCAGGATTGACGCCGGTCGACCCGCCTCGAGCGCTTTCGCAGATGGACCGTGGGGAACAGAGGGTGCTGCCATCGGGGGCATCCGTCGCCGACCTGTCGACGTCCCCTGGCGATCGAGCTCGCGGCGTCGTCTTGACCATCGAGTAACGTCGGCGCTCGGTGGATGCCTCTTTGCCACAACTCGTCACCGACTACGGTTACCTGGCCGTCTTCGTTGGTACCTTGCTGGAAGGCGAGTCGATCTTGCTGCTGGCAGCGTATGCGGCGCACCGTGGCTATCTCTCTCTACCCGCCGTCGTTGGCGTCGCCTTCTGCGGCGCGACCCTTGGCGACCAGATCTTCTTTTTCTCGGGCCGTTTCTTCGGCCATGGCTTGATGCAGCGCCTGCCGCTGATCCGCGCGCGTGCTGAGAAGATCAATGCCTTGCTGCTTCGCTACCACGCGGGATTGATCGTCGGCATTCGCTTCGCGTACGGGCTGCGCATCGCCGGTCCGATCGTCATCGGGATGAGCGACCTGAGCCCACGCCGCTTTCTCGCGTTCAACGCTCTCGTCGCCATGGTCTGGGCGCCGCTGATCGCCGGCATCGGCTATCTGTTCGGTCACGCGCTCGAATGGCTGTTCGCTGACCTGAAGCAGTACGAGACGATCGGGCTTGTGGGGCTATTGCTTCTGTTCGTCGTCGTGAGCAGCGTCGTGCGCTTCGCCCGCGGCAGGCGCGGATAGGCACCTGCCGGCGACCCGCAGCCGGTCGATTCGCACTTCCCGGCCTGAGCTCCCTGCACTCTTCGCGGTCTTGGCGTTGATGCAAAGTTCAAATCGACGCGGGATCTCAACTGGAATGGTCGACACGGGTACTCCTCGCAAGACCTTATCAATCTGGCCGATCACCGATCGCTCATTGCGCGTATTCATCGGGAGCACGCCATACACATAAGCCGCCCGCATCACATAGTCCCTTAGCGAGAACACGCCAGAGCGACTTCCCAGCCGCTTTTCAATTGTGCGGATGAACCCGTGTCCGTGCGGCAGCTCAGCGATGCGCCGCGAGCTTTCGCTGCACGCCCACGCCGTTCGCGCTACCAACACAGCGCCGCTGCTCATCGCATCGATATCCAATCAAGGCGCGCTTCACCCCCCCTCGCACCCCCACGCACCACGCCCCCCACGCCCCCCCCCACCCCCCCCAGGCATGACAAACTGCCATCTCGCCGGCAACGAGCTCGACCGCCATTGCCGGCTCGACACCGAAGCGTCCGACTTTCTGCAGAGGACGACGACTCCGCTCGGCTGGTCGGCGGGCAGCTTTCACCGCATCCTGTGCGTCGCGCGCACGGTCGCCGACCTCGACGGCAACGCCGCGATCACGCTCGCCCACCTCGGCAAAGCGATCCAGTACCGGCGCGCGCTCGGCGCGGGCTGGCGTTCGGGCCGCGCCCCCCCCCCCCGTCAAAGCAACGGCGCCAGCGCGCGCTCGGCGTCCTGCTTTGACAGCGACATCGCGTTGCGCTGGCCCAGCTCTTCAGCTGATCCTGCGCCGATCTTGCCGACCGAGAAGTACGTGCTGTCCGGGTGCGCCAGATAGAAGCCCGACACGCTCGCCGCCGGCAGCATCGCCAGCGATCTCCGTCACGCTCATGCCGATTTCGTCGCTGCCGAGCACGTCGAACATGTCGCGCTTCACCGGTGATCCGGGCACGCCGGGTAGCCGGGCGCCGGACGGATGCCGCGATATTTCTCGGCGATCAGCGCCGCGTTGTCGAGCGTTCGTCGGCGGAGTAGCCCCACAAATCGCGCCGCACGCGCTGCATGCAGCGCTTCGGCGAACGCTTCGGCGAAGCGGTCGGCGAGCGCCTTCAGCATGATCGCGCTGTAGTCGTCGTGATCCGCTTCGAACTGCTGTTCCTTCTTGTCGACGCCGAGACCCGCCGTCACCGCGAACATGCCGATGTAGTCGGCCACGCCCGAATCCTTCGGCGCGATGAAGTCGGCGAGCGACCGGTTCGGCCGCATCACGCCGTCGACACCGGCCGCACGCTTTGCTGGCGCAGGTTGCGCCACGTGCAGCGCGACTTCGGTGCGCGTTTCGTCCGTGTAGATTTCGATGTCGTCGTCGTTCACGGTGTTGCGGGCTAGCAGCACGACCACGCCGTTGGCCGTGCAGCCAGCGGCCCTGGATCACGCGACGCGAGCATCGACTTGCCGTCGGAGAACACGCGCCGCGCCGATTCGCCGACGATCTCGTCGTTCAGGATCGCCGGATACGGGCCGGCGAGGTCCCAGGTCTGGAAGAACGGACCCCAGTCGATATAGTTCGCCGATCTCGGCCAGATCGTAGTTCTTGAACACGCGCCGGCCGATGAACTTCGGCACCGGCGGCGTGTAGCTGCCCAGTCGACCTTGGTCTTGTTGGCGCGCGCCTCGGCGAGCGTGACCATCGGCAGTCGCCTTCTTGTTCGCGTGCTGCTCGCGGATGCGGTCGTAGTCGGCCTTGAGTTCGTCGACATACTCCGCGCGCGCCTTCGTCGGACAGCAGGCTCGACGCCACCGCCACCGAGCGCGACGCATCCGGCACGTAGACCACCGGGCCTTCGTAGTGCGGCGCGATCTTCACGGCCGTGTGCACGCGCGGCGTCGTCGCGCCGCCGATCAGGAGCGGCATCTTCTTGACGCGGAAGATAGTCGTCGCGCTGCATCTCCGACGCGACGTAGGCCATCTCCTCGAGGCTCGGCGTGATCAGCCCCGACAGGCCGATGATGTCCGCGCCTTCGACCTTCGCCTTGGCGAGAATGTCGCTGGCACGGCGACCATCACGCCCATGTTGACCACTTCGAAGTTGTTGCACTGGAGCACCACGGTGACGATGTTCTTGCCGATGTCGTGCACGTCGCCCTTGACGGTCGCGATGACGATCTTGCCCTTCGCGCGCACGTCGCCGCCGGCTTCGGCCATGCGCTTCTTTTCTTCCTCGATGTACGGGATCAGATGCGCGACCGCCTGCTTCATCACGCGCGCCGACTTCACCACTTGCGGCAGGAACATCTTGCCCTGGCCGAACAGGTCGCCGACGATGTTCATGCCGTCCATCAGCGGCCCTTCGATCACGTTGATCGGCCGGCCGCCCGCGGCTCGATCTTCGCGCGCACTTCCTCGGTGTCCTCGACGATGAAGTTCGGTGATGCCGTGCACGAGCGCATGCGAGAGCTTCTCGTCGACCGGCTGGTTGCGCCCGCCAGGCGAGTCTCTCCTTCTTCGCGGCGCCGGTCTTGAACTTGTCGGCGATCTCGAGCAGACGGTCGCGTGCCGTCTTCGCGGCGGTTCAGCACGACGTCTTCGACGCGTTCGCGCAACTCGGGATCGAGGTCGTCGTAGACGCCGAGCTGCCGGCGTTGACGATGCCCATGTCCATCCCCGCCTGGATCGCGTGATAGAGGAACACGGTGTGGATCGCTTCGCGCACCGGATCGTTGCCGCGAAACGAGAACTGACACGTTCGACACGCCGCCGCTCGACCTTCGCGTACGGCAGGTTCTGCTTGATCCAGCGCGTCGCGTTGATGAAGTCGACGGCGTAGTTGTTGTGCTCCTCGATGCCGGTCGCGATCGCGAAGATGTTCGGATCGAAGATGATGTCTTCGGGCGGGAAGCCGACTTCGTTCACGAGGAACTCGTACGAGCGCTTGCAGATTTGCGTCTTGCGCTCGAAGGTGTCGGCCTGGCCTTGTTCGTCGAACGCCATCACGACGGCCGCCGCGCCGTAGCGGCGAATCAGCTTCGCGTGATGGCGGAACGCGTCTTCGCCTTCCTTCAGCGAGATCGAGTTGACGATCGCCTTGCCCTGCACGCACTTCAGGCCGGCCTCGATCACCTCCCACTTCGACGAGTCGATCATGATCGGCACGCGCGCGATGTCCGGTTCCGACGCGATCAGATTCATGAAGCGGACCATCGCCGCTTTCGAATCGAGCATCGCCTCGTCCATGTTGACGTCGATGACCTGCGCGCCGTTTTCGACCTGCTGGCGCGCGACGCGAGCGCATCGTCGAACTGGCCGTTCAGGATCATGCGCGCGAAGGCCTTCGAGCCGGTCACGTTGGTGCGCTCACCGACGTTGATGAAGAGCGTCCCGTCGCCGACGTTGAACGGCTCGAGGCCGGAGAGGCGCATCGTGTGATCGGTCATGGCTGTGCAGCGTGCGGTCGTCGCGGATCAGGCTCGCGTCGCGATACTGCGTCGGCCATTGCGCGGCTTCTACTTCGGCCGAGCGCCTTCGCGATCGCCGCGATGTGCTCCGGCGTCGTGCCGCAGCAGCCGCCGGCGATGTTCACGAAGCCCGCCTGCGCGAATTCCTTCAGCAGGCCCGAGGTGATCTCGGGCATTTCGTCGAAGCCCGTTCGCTCATCGGATTCGGCAGGCCGGCGTTCGGATAGCAGCTGACGTACGTGTCGCAGGCATCCGCGCCAGCTCGGCGATGTACGGGCGCATCAGCGCCGCGCCCAGCGCGCAGTTGAGGCCGAACGTGAGCGGCCGCGCGTGGCGCAGCGGATTCCAGAACGCGCTCGACCGTCTGGCCCGACAGAATCCGCCCCGAGGCGTCGGTGACCGTGCCCGAGATCATCACCGGCAGCCGCTCGCCGGTGTCTTCGATCAGTTCGTCGAGCGCGAACAGCGCCGCCTTGGCGTTGAGCGTGTCGAAGATCGTTTCGACGAGGAACAGGTCGCAGCCGCCGTCGAGCAGGCCCTCGGCCTGCTCGTAATACGCGTGCGCGCAGTTCGTCGAAGGTGACGTTGCGCGCGGCCGGATCGTTCACGTCGGGGCAGATGCTCGCGGTTTTCGGCGTCGGCCCGATCGCGCCGGCGACGAAGCGCGGCTTGTCGGCGTGCGTGAACTTGTCGCACGCCTCGCGCGCCAGGCGCGCGCCGGCGAGGTTCATCTCGCGCGGCGAGTGCTTCCATGCCGTAGTCGGCCTGCGCCACCGTGGTCGCGCCGAACGTGTTGGTCTCGACGATGTCCGCGCCGGCGCGCAGATACTGCTCGTGGATCTCGCGATCGACTCGCGGCTGCGTGATCGACAGCAGCTCGTTGTTGCCCTTGATGTCTCGCCGTGGTCCTTGAAGCGCTCGCCGCGATAGTCGGCCTCGTCGAGCTTGTAGCGCTGGATCATCGTGCCCATCGCGCCGTCGAGGATCAGGATGCGCGTCCTTCAGCATCCCGGGCAGCGCGGCGCCGCGCGTGTAGGCGATGTCCTTCATCGTTCCGATTGTAGGAACGATGCCCCGGGCCAGTCGCCGGCTAGTGGAGAGCCCCGGCCGCCGTCGGGCGATAGAGCGAGTCGCGAAAGTCGAGCGCGCGCGGGCCGACTTCTTCCATCGCCCAGGCCGACAGCGCCCGCGCCGTCATCGGCCGGGCGAACAGATAGCCCTGCAGCTCATGGCAGCCGAACGAGCGCAGGATCTGATGCTGCGCCTCGGTCTCGACGCCTTCGGCGACGACCTTCAGGCCGAGCGCCTGCGCCAGCTTGACGATGCCATCGACGACAGCGCGCGCGTCGGCGCTGGTCTCGAGGTCGAGGACGAAGCTCTTGTCGATCTTGAGCTCGCCGGCGCGCAGCTTTCTCAGGTACGACAAGCTCGAGTAGCCGGTGCCGAAGTCGTCGATCGAGATGTTGACGCCGAGCACGCTCAGCCTTTCGACCATCCGGATCGCGTTCGAGGCGTCTTCCATCGCCACCGACTCGGTGATCTCGCAGGTCAAGAGCTGCGGCCTGATCTCGTAGCGGCGCAGCGCCGCGTCGATCCGGTCGCACAGGTCGGGATGGCGCAGCTGGTGCGCCGAGAGGTTGATCGCAACGCGCATCTGCAGGCCTTCGTCGCGCCACTGGCTGGCCTGCTTGCAGGCTTCCTCGATCAGCCAGTTGCCCATCGCGCCGATCAGGCCGAAGCGCTCGGCGATCGGAATGAAGACGTCCGGTCCGACCAGGCCGCGCCCGGGATGCTCCCAGCGCATCAGCGCCTCGGCGCCGGTGATCTCGCCGCTCGGCGCGTGGATCTTGGGCTGGTAGACCAGGCGCAGCTGGCCGTCGGCGAGGGCGCGGCGCAGGTCGCGCAGGAGATCGAGCTGGTCGCGCGCGCCGCTCATCATGCGCGGCTCGAAGAAGGCGTAGCCGGCGCCGCCACCACTCTTGGCCGAGCGCATCGCCGCTTCGGCGTTGGCGATCAGGTCGGCGATCGGGCCGTGCTCGGGATACAGGGCGATGCCGATCGAGCTCGAGACGGTCGCTTCCTTGCCGTTCATCCGGCACGGCTCGCCGATCGACGCCAGCAGCCGCTCGGCGAAGATCGCCGCGTCCTCGGCGCTCGGGTCGGCGCCGACCAGCATCAGATACTCGTCGCCGCCGAGGTGAGCGACCCGGTCTTCCGGCCGGGCGAAGCGCTTCAGGCGCGCCGCGATCTCACGCAGCACCAGGTCGCCGGTGACGTGGCCGAGCGACTCGTTGACCGGCTTGAAGCCGTCGAGGTCGATGAACAACACGGCCAGCCTCTGGCGCTGGCTGTGTGCCTGCTGCACCGCCTGGGCGAGCATGCCGTCGAACATGAGCCGGTTCGGCAGGCCGGTCAGGCCGTTGCGGAAGCTGCGCCGCTGCAGCTCGGTCTCGGCGCGCCGCAAGGTCCGGCGCATGCGCGCCTCGAGGACCGAGAACAACAGGCCGATGAGCAGGATCGCGCACGAGCCGATCGAGGCGAAGAGCGTCAGCGTCGTCGACGTCAGGCGCTCGACGTTCGCCGATCCGAGCTGATCGCCGATGCCGGCGGCGCCGAGGACCAGCTGCTGGCTCGCCACCAGGCTGATCGCGAACACCAGCGCCGACGTTGCCTGCCAGCCCGGCGTCGCCGGCCTGGTGCGGTCGCCGCCGCGAAAGAAGGCGCCGAGCGCCGCCATGCAGCCGCCGGCCGCGCCGGCGAAGGCGGCGACGAACGGCAGCAGCTGCCACTCGATGCCTGGGGTGAGCCCGATCGGCGCCAGGCTGAGGGCGTGCGTTCCGACCGCGCCGATGCCGAGCGCGAAGGCGCCGAAACCGACCCGTCCCGGCGTCGCCACCCGGCCGCTGACCGCACCGAGCCCGGCCAGGCTGGCGACCAGCGCAGCGGTCCAGACGCCGAGGGTGCCGATGCCGTCGTAGCCGATCGGAAAGGCGAGCGCCTCGGCGGCGATGCCGATCACCTGGCTCGACCAGATGCCGAGCGCCATCGCCGAGGCAGCGCCGAGCAGCCAGAGCGCGCCGGCACCGGTGCGCAGGACGCGAACGCGCCGCGCGAGATCGAGGGCGACGTACGACGCCAGCGAGCTGACGGCGAGGGCGAGGCCCAGCATCAAGGCCGTGGTCATGGCCGAGTGCACCCCGGGGTGGAACGCCTGCTCGGCTGACATGGGCCTCTCGAAACGTGAAAGCGCCGCGACAGCGACGAATCGCGCTCCGTCGGCGCCTCCCGATATCGACCCGGAAGGCCCGAACTTGAGGTCAGTGGACGACCAGGGGCTGGGCCATCAGCGCGGTGAAGCGGCCGATGTACTCGTCGATGTCGTCCTCGCTCGGCGTACCTGCCATCAGGGCGACCGCGCCCGCCTGGAAGGTCTCCGCCATCGCACCTTCGATGAAGATGTCCTTTTGCGCGAACTTGTCGACGATCTCGAAGCCGCCGCGCGCTTCGGGCTCGGCCTCGCCCGGCAGCGCGGGCGCCCCCGGGATGTCGATCGCGACCACGGTGAAGCTGTCCGAGTTGTAGAGCATGTGCATGGCGTGAGACTCCTTCGCCCCACGTGCGGGCCGGGCGCGGATTTGCAAGACGGCGCCGCGGCGGCGCGGCTAGGGCGGCGTCTCGACCCCGCTCGAGCAGCAGGTCGAATTCGGCCGCGCCCGCGCCGTTGCGCAGGGTCGCGTGGACCGGGAAGTAGTCGCGCCCGGGGTCGAGCCAGATCTCGGCGCTGGTGCGTAGGCCGCGCGCCCGTCGCGAACGAGCTTGACGGCGTCGACCGTGCCGCGGACCGTCTCGATCTTCTCGCGCCTGACGTAGCGCAAGGTCTAGACGGCCGCTTGGCCGCGCGCGCCGACCACGACCATCGCGACCTGGCCGCCTTCGACCAGCAGCTCGGGCTCGGCGGCCACAATTCCGGCGAGCTGGATCATCCAGCTGGGTCGGTCCTGCGTGCCCGGCAGGAGCGGCCACTCGAGCGCCGGACGGAATAGGTCACGGTGCCAATGGCACGGCGAAAGTTGGCGGCCTGTGCCGACCTGGCGCGCGCGCTGGTCGACGAAGCGGGTCGGCGCCAGGCCGGTGCCGTCAAAGGCGCCCTCACTGGTCTGGATCAGCAGCGTCGCGCCCGCGATTCGCGCCTCAAGCACGAGGCAGTAACGATCCTCCGATGGGCTCCAGCGGATTCACCGGTGCCGCGCAGGGAGCCACGTCGCACCTCGTAGCGCAGGGTGGCCGGGGGCGGCAGCCGGGTGCGGTAGGTAGGCGGCGGTGTCTCGCCTGCGGCGAGCAGCGGCGGCAATGCCGCGCCCGCCGACGCGCCCCGCTCGGGGCTAGCGGCGGTCGAGCCATTCGCGGCCGGTTCGGGCACGACCTCGGCCATCGGCGGCGGCAAGTCGCATCGGCCGTGGTCGCAGATGCCGAGCTGCCCGCCGCGGCCACCGCGGATGCCGCTGATCCCAGCGCACCGGCTTCCTACAAGCGAGCGCCTGCTTCGGTTGCAAGCAAGGCAGGTTCGACAGTGCGGTGCTGGGGTTCGCCTGGCCGGCGCGGTCGCGGGCCGGGCGCGACCGCCGGTGCTGCGGCTGCCGGTGTTACGGCAATCGCTTCGCCGGGATCGCTCGAAGACTCGGGCACGGCCGCCACCGTGCGGACCGACATCGGCGCCGCCCCGGGCTCGACGGCGCCGATCGCCGACCAGCGTGCCGCGCCGCCGAGGAACGCGCCGTGCAGGAGCAGAACCCGGGCGACGCAGGCGACGAGGACAGGACGGGGGTGCCTCGGCAGGGGGCCGTAAGCCGGCAGCGGGCGATCGCGCGGCGGCTCCTGCGAGGGCGTCATCCAGCATCGACAATTGGCCCTCGCCAGACAACGGACCCGGTCCGCCCACGAACGATGAAACTCGCCACCTAAAGGACGGCACGCGCGACGGCCAGCTGGTCGTCGTTTCGCGCGACCTGCGAACGCCCACTATGCGCAGCGCGATCGCGACCCGCTGCAGCGCTGCTCGACGACTGGACCTTCTTCTCGCCGCAACTGCGAGGACCTGTCGGCGACGCTGAACCAGGGCAAGGCGCGCCACGCGTTCCCGTTCGAGCCGGAGCGCTGCATGGCGCCGCTGCCGCGCGCCTACCAGTGGGCCGACGGCTCGGCCTATCGTGAACCACGTCGAGCTGGTGCGGCGCGCGCGCAACGCCGAGATGCCGGACGAGTTCTGGACCGATCCGCTGATGTACCAGGGCGGCAGCGACGACTTCATCGGCCCGCGCGACGACATCGTCGCTGCGAGCGCCGACTGGGGCATCGACTTCGAGGCCGAGGTCGCCGTCATCACCGGCGACGTGCCGATGGGCGCGAGCGCCGAGGCAGGCGCTCGAATCGATCCGTCTGGTGATGCTCGTCAACGACGTCTAGCCTGCGCAACCTGATCCCGGGCGAACTCGCCAAGGGCTTCGGCTTTTTCCAGAGCAAGCCGGCGACGGCGTTCAGCCCGGTCGCGGTGACGCCCGACGAGCTCGGCGACGCGCTGGCGCGACGGCCGCGTGCACCTCGACCCCGAGAGCACTGGAACGGCAAGAGGTCGGCCAGCCGCAACGCCGGCGAGCGACATGATGTTCCACTTCGGCCAGCTGATCGCGCACCTGGCGAAGACGCGCAACTGCGCGCGCCGGATCGATCGTCGGCAGCGGCACGGTGAGCAACAAGGACTGGTCGCGCGGCTACTCGCTGTATCGCCGAGAAGCGCGCGATCGAGACCATCGAGCACGGCGCCCGCAGACGCAGTTCATGAAGTTCGGCGACACCATCAAGATCGAGATGTTCGACGGCCAGCGGCACAGTCGATCTTCGGCGCGATCGAGCAGAAGGTCGCCAAGTCGTCGCCGGACAGATGAGCGACGAGCTGCCGCGGACGCTCAAGTTCGCGACCATCTGGCTGGTGCTCGGGGCGATCGTCTTCGTCGGCTTCGAGTGGCGCCGGCACGAGGCGCTGAAAGCGACGTTCACGACCGACGGCGGCGTGGTCGAGATCCGCCGCGGCGACGACGGCCACTACCACTGGCCGGGAACGCTGAACGGCGCGAGCGTCGACTTCCTGGTCGATACCGGCGCCAGCGGCGTCGCGATCCCGGCGGCGCTCGCCGATCGGCTCGGCCTGGTCGGCGAGGAGACGGTGCGCTCAAGCACCGCCGGCGGCTGGACCACGGGCCGGGTCGTTCGCGCCGACCTCACGCTTGAAGGCGGCGTTCGTGCCGAGCGGCTGCGCATGGTGGCGTTGCCGAACCTGGCCGGCCCGCTGCTCGGCATGGACGTCCTCGGCCGGTTGCGCTGGCAGCAACGCGACGGCGCGCTGCGGATCGATCTCGGCGCAAGCGACGCGCTGCGGAAAGCGGCGCCGTGACGAGCCTGCGTCGTGCGCTGGCGGCGCTGCTGGCCGCGACGCTGGCGCTCTTCGGCGCCACGCTCGCCGCCGCCGACGCCGATGCGCCGGCCTCGTGCCCGCCGGTGGCTACGCCGCTCAGCAGCGAGCGCTTCGAAGCCGGGCTGCGCGAGGCGAGCGACCACGGATTTCTCTGGCGCCTGGTCAAGAGCGGGCGCACCTCGTACCTCTACGGCACGATCCACGCGGCGCGCGTCGAGTGGATGTTCCCGGGGCCGCGGACCTTGGCCGCATTCGGCGCGAGCGACGTCCTCGCGCTCGAGCTCGACGTCCTCGACACCGACATCCAGGCGCGCCTCGCGGCCAGCGCGCGCGCCGCGCCCGAAGAACGCCTCGCCGCGCCGCTGCAGCAACGCATCGACCGCCGGATGATCGCCGAGTGCATCGACCCGGCGTCGTGGCATGCGTTCGCACCCGAGTTCCAGATCGCCTCGCTCGCGGCCTTGGCGGGGCGGCGCGAGGGCTTCGATCCGGCCTACGCCATCGACGTCGTACTGGCACTGATCGCGCACCAGATCGGCAAGCCGATCGTCTCGCTCGAGACGCCCGAGGCACAGGCGGCAGCACTGCGCATGGCATCGCGCGCGGAAACGATCGAGCTGGTCGAGTCCAGCCTCGACGACCTCGACACGGGCCGCTCGGGCCCGCTCGTCGCCCGGATGGTGCGCGCCTGGACCGACAGCGACCTGGCCGAGCTCGAGGACTACGGCCGCTGGTGCGAGTGCCTGCGCAACGACGCCGAGCGGGCGGCGATGAAGCGCTTGCTTGACGACCGCAATCCGGCCCTCGCCGCGGCGATCGACTCCCTGCACCGGCGCGGCCAGCGGGTCTTCGCCGGCGTCGGCAGCCTGCACATGATCGGGCCGAACGGCTTGCCGGCGCTGCTCGCCCGGCGCGGCTTCCAGGTCGAGCCGGTGCCCCTGACGCGCTGAGCGTGCGGTGCCGATCGCGTCGCCGCGCGGCGTGCGCCCGGGTGACAATCGCCGCGACAAGCGCCTTTTCGGAGGAGACACGATGAGCGATTCAACCGGTTTCACGAAGCTCGTTCCCGGCTTCGACTTCCTGCAGAGTCTGGTCAAGAACGCCGGCGCGGCGCTGCCCGGCATCGGCCAATGGGTCGCGCCGACGCTCGACCCGGCCGAGCTCGAGAAACGCATCAGCGAGCTGCGCACGGTGCAGTACTGGCTCGAGCAGAACGCGCGCATGCTGGCGGCGACGATCCAGGCGCTCGAAGTGCAGCGCATGACGCTGTCGACGCTGAAGACGATGAACGTGCAGATGGGCGACCTGGGCGAGTCGCTGAAGATCAAGCGCGCCGCGGCGCCGGCGCCTGACAAGAGCGACGCCGGCAAGGCCGCGCCGGCGAAGAAGGCCGCGACCAAGCCGGGCCAGGCGGTCGATCCGATGCAGTGGTGGGGCGCCCTCACCAACCAGTTCGCGCAGCTCGCGACCAGCGCCATGAAGGACACCGCGACCGATGCCGCGAAAGCGATGGCCGGCCGCATGATGAAGCAATCGGTCGACGCTGCCGCCGAGACGATGAAGCAGGTCGCGAGCGCGCCCGGCCGCGTCGCTTCGAGCGCTGCCTCCGGCGCCGCCAGCGCCGCCGGCAAGCTCGTCGCCAAGAAGCCCGTGGCGAAGCGGCGCCGCGCCGCCAAGGCAGCGGGTTGATGCGGTGAACGCGCCGCTGCCCGAAGCGGCCGCGCGTGCGGCGAGCGAGCGCGGCCGGCGCCAGGCCGAAGTCGTCGCCGCGCTGTCGGCGGCGCTGCCGGCGCACGCGCTCCTCTGGCAGCGCGAAGACACCGTGCCGTACGAGTGCGACGGCCTGACGGCGTATCGCGAGCAGCCGCTCGTCGTCGCGCTGCCCGAGAGCGAGGCCCAGATCGCTGCGGTGCTCTACATCTGCCACGGCCTCGAGGTGCCGGTGGTCGCGCGCGGCGCCGGCACCGGCCTTTCGGGCGGGGCGCTGCCGAACCCGCTCGGCGTGACGCTCAGCCTGGCCAAGTTCAACCGCATCGTCGCCATCGACCCGCTGGCGCGGACCGCGACCGTGCAGTGCGGCGTGCGCAACCTGGCGATCAGCGAGGCAGCGGCGCCGCACGGCCTGTTCTACGCGCCGGATCCGAGCAGCCAGATCGCCTGCACGATCGGCGGCAACGTCGCCGAGAACTCGGGCGGCGTGCACTGCCTTAAATACGGATTGACGCTGCACAACGTCCTGAAGGTGCGCGGCTTCACCGCCGAGGGCGAGAAGGTCGAGTTCGGCAGCGACGCGCTCGACGCGCCCGGCCTCGACCTGCTTGCCGCGGTGATCGGCAGCGAGGGCATGCTGGCGGTGATCTTCGAGGTCACCGTGAAGCTGCTGCCCAGGCCGAGATGGCGCGCTGCATCATGGCCAGCTTCGACGACGTCCGCCGGGCCGGCGACGCGGTCGCGGCGATCATCGCCGCCGGCCTGATCCCGGCCGGCCTGGAGATGATGGACAAGCCGATGACCGCGGCGGTCGAGAGTTTCGTCCATGCCGGCTACGACCTCGACGCCGCAGCGATCCTGCTGTGCGAGAGCGACGGCAGCGCCGCCGCGGTCGAGCAAGAGATCGGCCGCATGAGCGAGGTGCTGCGCGCCTGCGGCGCGACCCGCATCGAGGCGAGCACGAGCGAGGCCCAGCGGCTGAAGTTCTGGAGCGGCCGCAAGAACGCGTTCCCGGCCAGCGGCCGGATCAGCCCCGACTACATGTGCATGGACTCGACCATCCCGAGGAGGCGCCTCGCCGACATGCTGATCGCGATCGCCGAGATGGAGAAGAAGTACGGCCTGCGCTGCGTCAACGTCTTCCATGCCGGCGACGGCAACCTGCATCCGCTGATCCTGTTCGACGCCAACGACGCCGACCAGCTGCATCGCGCCGAGGCGTTCGGCGCCGAGATCCTCGAGCTGAGCGTCGCGATGGGCGGCACCGTGACCGGCGAGCACGGCGTCGGCGTCGAGAAGCTGTCCTCGATGTGCGTCCAGTTCTCGCCCGCCGAGCGGACGCAGATGACCGGCGTGAAGAACGCCTTCGATCCCGCCGGGCTGCTCAACCCGGGCAAGGTCATCCCGTCGCTGGTTCGCTGTGCCGAGTACGGGCGGATGCACGTCAAGCGCGGCCAGCTCGCCTTTCCCGAGCTGCCGCGCTTCTAGCGGCCGCCCTTTTTCGCGAGCGGACGAGGCGTTTTGAATCCGGCCGTCGAGGCGCTTGTCGAGCGCATCCGCGAGGCGAACGCGTCGCGTCGCGCGCTTTCCATCCGCGGCGGCGGGACGAAGGACTTCTACGGCGAAGCGCCGGTCGGCGACGTCCTCGACGTCGGTCAGCTGCTCGGCGCGACCGAGCACGAGCCGACCGAGCTCGTCGTCACCGCGCCGGCCGGACAACGCCTGGTCGACCTCGAGGCGCAGCTCGCCGAGCACGGCCAGTGCCTGGCCTTCGAGCCGCCGCGCTTCGCGGCCGGGATCGACCGTCGGCGGCATGGTCGCGGCCGGCCTCGCCGGGCCGTCGCGCGCGGCCGCCGGGTCGCTGCGCGATGCCGTCCTCGGCGTGACGATGCTGAGCGGCAGCGGCGAGCTGATGCACTTCGGCGGCCGGGTCATCAAGAACGTCGCCGGCTACGACGTCTCGCGGCTGGTCGCCGGCTCGCTCGGTATCCTCGGCGTCATCGTCGAGGTCTCGCTCAAGGTCCTGCCGCGCGCCGAATCCGAAGCGACGCTGCGCTTCGACCTCAAGCCCACGGCCGCGCTCGACCAGCTCCAGGCTTGGGGCCGACGGCCATTGCCGCTCGACGCGAGCGCCTGGTGGAACGGCAACCTGGTCGTGCGCCTGCGCGGCTCGAGCGCGGCGGTCGACGAGGCGAGGCGCGCGCTCGGCGGCGAGACGATCGGGGTCGACGCGGCGGCGCCGTTCTGGGACGGCCTGCGCGATCACACCGACCCGTTCTACGTCGCTGCCGACGACGCCATCGAGCACCAGGACGCGAGCCTCTGGCGCCTGTCGCTGCCCGCCGACCGCGCCGCTGCTCGGCCTGGCGGGCGACGAGCTGATCGAGTGGCACGGCGCGCAGCGCTGGCTGGCGACGGCGTTGCCCGCGGCGCTGGTGCGCGACGCCGCCGCGGCGGTCGGCGGCCACGCGACGATCTTTCGCTCGCGCGACAAGTCGGCCGGCGTGTTCGCGCCGCTCGCGCCACCGCTGCGGGCGATCCACGAGCGGCTGAAGCGCTCGTTCGATCCGAACGGCATCCTCAATCCGGGACGCCTGTATCCGGGTCTGTGACGACAATCGCTTGACGATGAAACCCTCTGACATGCAGACCGACATCGCTCCCGAGTTCGCCGGCACCGCGGACGGCGCCGAGGCCGAGGCGATCCTGCGCAAGTGCGTCCACTGCGGCTTTTGCACCGCGACCTGCCCGACCTACCAGCTGCTCGGCGACGAGCTCGACGGGCCGCGCGGCCGGATCTACCTCATCAAGCAGGTGCTCGAGGGCCACGCGCCGACGCGCGCGACGCAGCTGCATCTCGACCGCTGCCTGACCTGCCGCAACTGCGAGACGACCTGTCCCTCGGGCGTGCAGTACGGCGACCTGGTCGAGATCGGCCGGCGCATCGTCGACGAGCGGGTGCCGCGGCCGGCGGCCGAGCGCGCTGTTCGGATGACGTTGAAGGAGGGCCTCACCTCGCCGCTGTTCGCGCCGGCGATGAAGCTGGGCAAGGCCGTCCGTTCGCTGCTGCCGTTGGCGCTGCAGGACAAGGTTCCGGCTGTGGCGCCGCCGAGAGCGCACCGCTGGCCGACGCGCGAGCATCCGCGCAAGGTGCTGCTCCTGATGGGCTGCGTCCAGCCGGCGATGCTGCCCAACATCAACAGCGCGACCGCGCGCGTGCTCGACGCCGCCGGCATCCAGACGCTCGTCGCCGACGGTGCCGGCTGCTGCGGCGCGATCCGCCTGCACCTCGACGATCACGACGGCGCACTCGATCACATGCGCCGAAACATCGACGCCTGGTGGCCGACGGTGGCGAGCGGCGCGATCGAGGCCATCGTGATGAACGCGTCGGGCTGCGGCGTGACCGTGAAGGAGTACGGCCACGCGCTCGCGCGCGATCCCCACTACGCGACGAAGGCAGGCCGCATCGCCGACCTCACGCGCGATCTGTCGGAGCTTCTTCCCGACCTCGTTGAAAAGCTGCGCCCCCTCTTGGCGCTCGCCCGCGCGGCGGGGGAGTGGGGAGCGGGGCCGGAGCGGCGGCGGGGACGCATCGCGTTCCATCCGCCGTGCACGTTGCAGCACGGCCAGCGCTTGCGCGGTGGCGTCGAAGCCGCAATGACCGAGCTCGGCTTCGACATCCGCGTCGCGACCAACGAGTCGCATCTCTGCTGCGGCTCGGCCGGAACCTACTCGGTGCTGCAGCCGACGCTTGCCCAGGCGCTGCGCGATCGCAAGCTCGGCCACCTTGGCGAGCTCGCGCCCGAGACCATCGTCTCGGCCAATATCGGCTGCATCCAGCACCTGCAGAGCGGGACGACGATTCCGGTGCGCCACTGGGTCGAGCTGCTCGACGACGCGCTCGCGCGATGACACGGCACTGCCTTGACATTATTTCAATGTTTCGACTATTATGGAATAGTGGAACAGAACGACGTCATTCGCTCGCTCGCCTCCCTGGCGCATCCGGTCCGGCTGCAGGTATTCCGCGCCCTGGTGGTCGCGGGCCAGAGCGGCATGACGCCGGGAACGATGGCCGAGGGGCTCGCGATCCCTCCGAACACGCTCTCCTTCCACCTGAAGGAGCTGACCCACGCCGGCCTCGTCACGCAGGAGCGGGCCAGCCGAAACATCATCTACCGGGCCGCCTTCGATCACATGAACGCGCTGCTCGGCTACCTCACCGAAAACTGCTGCCAGGGAGCCGAGTGCGCCGTCGAGGAGGCATCGGCGCTCCTGCTGCTGACCCCGAAGGAGAAATCCATGAAGCGCTTCCACGTTCACGCCCACGTCGACGACCTGGCAGCCAGCGTCGCCTTCTACTCGAAGATGTTCGCCGCCGAGCCGGCGCGCCTCGAGGCGGACTACGCGAAGTGGATGCTCGAGGATCCGCGCATCAACTTCGCCATCTCGACGCGCGGCGGCGAAGCCCGGCGTCGATCACCTCGGCTTGCAGACCGACACCGAAGACGAGCTCGCCGAGCTCAAGGCGCGCGCCCAAGCCGCGGACATGACGCTGCTCGACGAGGGCAACGTGACCTGCTGCTACGCGCGCAGCGAGAAGCACTGGGTCGTCGACCCGCAGGGCATCGCCTGGGAGCACTTCCACACGCTGGCCAACATTCCCGTCTTCAGCGAGAAGGCCCAGCCCGCCGAGGGCACGGAGGCCGCCTGCTGCGCGACGCCGGCGGCCGCGCGCCAAGGCGCTCGACATCCCCGTCAAGCCAGCCTCGTCCTGCTGCTGAGGCCGACGTGGACGGCAAGGTCTACAACGTCCTGTTCATCTGCACCGGCAACTCGGCCCGGTCCATCCTGGCCGAGGCGCTGCTGAACCATGCGGGCAAGGGCCGCTTCAAGGCCTACTCGGCGGGAAGCCACCCGACCGGCGTCGTCAACCCGCACGCGCTGCAGGCGCTGCGCGACATGGGCGTGACCGTCTCCGGCGCCCGAAGCAAGAGCTGGGACGAGTTCGCCCGGCGGGAGCGCCCCGCGATGGACTTCGTGTTCACCGTCTGCGACAACGCGGCCGGCGAGGTCTGCCCCTTCTGGCCGGGCCGGCCCATGACCGCGCATTGGGGGCTGCCGGATCCGGCCGCGGTCAAGGGTTCGGAGGAAGAGATGCGACTGGCCTTCCGCGACGCCGCCGTCACCATGAAGCGACGGGTCGATCTGATGCTCGCGCTGCCACTGAGCACGCTCGACGCGATGGCGATCCAGCGCCAGGTTCGTGACATCGGCAGCCGCTGAGGGGCAGCCCTCCGAGACTCAGCGGATCGCCGCCGAAGGCCTCGGCACGTTGCTCCTGCTGGCCGTCGTCATCGGCTCGGGGATCATGGGGGAGCGGCTCGCCGGCGGCAACGCCGCCGTCGCGCTCCTGGCCAACGCCGCCGCCACGGTGGGCGGCCTCTACGTCCTGATCGAAGTGTTCGGCCCGATCAGCGGCGCGCACTTCAACCCCGCGGTCTCGGTCGTGATGGCCTGGCGCGGCGCGATGCCGCGCCACCGCTTGCTGCCTTACATCGGCGCGCAGCTCGTCGGTGCCGTTCTCGGTGCCTGGCTGGCGCACGCGATGTTCGACATGCGATCTCCTGCAGTTCTCGACCAAGGCTCGAACCGGCGTCGGCCAATGGATCGCCGAAGGAGTCGCCACCTTCGGCCTCGTCCTCGTGATCCTCCGGGCTCCCGCCGCGCGCGTGTCGGCGCTGGTCGCCTGCTACATCGGCGCGGCCTACTGGTTCACCGCGTCGACGTCGTTCGCGAACCCGGCGGCCGCCTTCGGCCGCATGTTCAGCGACAGCTTCGCCGGGATTGCGCCCTCGAGCGTGCCGATGTTCGTGATCGCCGAGCTCGCGGGATCGTGCCTCGCCGTCCTGGTCGCAAAAGGGCTGGGGCGAGCTCCGGCATGAACCAGGTCGAGGATGCGTCGATCGCTCACGGCGCGCTGATCCGCGTCACGGCGCTGCGCGTGAGCACGTAGACGGCGCCGTCGAGGCCGACCGAGCAGATCGACCGGCGAGCCCGATAGGCTGGCGAATGCATACGCGGCATTGCCGTTGGCGAGATCGATCCGGCCGACGAACTTGCTGATGTAGTCGGCGAAATAGTACTGGTTGCGGTAGCCGGCGGGAAACGCGCCGGTCGCCCGGATAGAACGCGCCGCCGGCGATCGCGAAGCCCTTGAAGAACCCGCCCGGGCCCGAACCGAGCGGATTGGCGTCGCTGTGCTTGTAGGTGAAGAGCGGCCCGGTGACGCCGCTGCCGACGTTGTCCGGGCCCTCCGACGCCGGCCAGCCGTAGTTGGCGCCGGCGACGCCGACGTTGATCTCTTCCCAGGTGACTCTCGCCGACGTCGTTGATGTGGATCGTTCCCGTGCCGGGCTGGACCGCGAAGGTGTAGGGATTGCGCAGGCCATAGGCCCAGACCGCGCGGCCGAGGCCGCTCTGGCTGGCGGCGAACGGGTTGTCGGCCGGGATCGTGCCGTCGTCGTTGAAGCGCAGCAGCTTGCCGAACGGCAGCGCCAGGTTCTGCGCCTGCGCCCCGTTGGCGTTGTCGCCGACACCGACGTAGAGCTTGCCATCGCTGCCGAAATGCATGCCGCCGCCGTTGTGGTTGGTGGCGCTGGAAAGCGCCGGCAGATCGACCAGCGCCTGCTCGCTGCCGGCGACGGCGACGTCGCCTGCCGCGGTGAAGCGGCTGATCCGGTTGTGCGAGACGCCGCCGGCGACGCGCGTCGAGTAGATGTAGACCCAGCCGTTGTTGGCGAATGCCGGATGCAGCGCGACGCCGATCAGGCCGCGCTCGCCGTTCGAGTCGACGGCGACGGTCGCGAACGGGGTCGCCAGCAGGGCGCCATTCTTGACCACGCGCAGCGCGCCGCCTTGCTCGGCGATGAAGAGACGCGCGTCGGGCGCCTGGGCGAAAGCGGTCGCGTTGACCAGCCCCGTGAGCCAGCTTTCGTTGCGCGTGAAGCCGCTCGGCTGAGTCGCGCTGCCGCCGAACTGGACCAGCGCGCTCGACCACGGCGAGACATTTCCCGCGGCATCGCTGGCGCGCGCGCGCAGCACATGCTGGCCCGCGGGATAGGCGCTCGTGTCGAGCGTCGTCGCGTAGGGCGCGCTCGTGACGCTGGCGCCGAGCGGCTGCGCGTCGATCTGGAATTCGACCGCCGCGACGCCGACGTCGTCGCTCGCAATCGCGCCGACCGCGATCACGCCGCTGAGCCCGCTCGCCAGATTCGCCGGCGTGCTGAAGGCTCACGCGCGGCGCGGTCGTGTCGACGGCGCCCGGCGGCGTGGCACCGACGGCGGGGGCGGTGTCGCCGCCGCCGCCGCAGCCTGCGAGAAGCGCGGCGCACGACCCGAGCAACCCGAACTGCCGTGCGATGCCGAAGTCCATGTTCTGTGCCGGGAGATGGGTCCTCATCGGCGAATGCTGCGCCCACCGCGCCGCCGCGGTGTCACAAGACGTTGCGGCGCCTTGGCGCGCAACTGGCGCAGCTCAACCGGCCGCGGGCGCAGCCGGGCAGACCTTCGGATAGGCGAACTCGACGCCGACGACGGCCCGGGCGTAGAGGTAGTTCTCGCGCGCTCGGTCGCTCAACGCGTCGAGCTCGACGTGTCCTTGCTCGTCGCACGGAAAGCAAAGGCCGCGCTCCCGGAACAGGGACTGGAAGCGGATCTCGTGGGTCGGGTCCATGTAGGCATCTCCGGCGCCAATGGATCTGGTCGGCGCATGCTCGCAGTGTCCCGGCAGCGGCGCGCCGGATCTGTCGGGTCGGCGCGCTGGTTCTTGTCGGCGAAACACCGTGCTGGGTGTCGGAAGCCCGGGACCGGTCGTGTCGCCGCGCGCCGCGCCCGGCGCGCGCTAGCCCCGCAGATGGCACGACACCCACTGGCCCGGCGTGCTCTCCTTCAGCTCCGGCACGACGTCACGGCAGAGCGGGAACTGGGCGATCGGGCAGCGCGTGTGGAAGTGGCAGCCGCTGGGCGGGCGGATCGGGCTCGGCACGTCGCCCTGGAGCGGGATGCGCTTGCGCTTGACCTGCGGGTCCGGGATCGGCACCGCCGACAGCAGCGCTTCGGTATAGGGATGGAGCGGCTGCGTGTAGAGCTGGCGCGCCGGCGCGATCTCGACGATCCGGCCGAGGTACATCACCGCCACCCGGTCGCTGATGTGCTCGACCACCGAGAGGTCGTGGGCGATGAAGATGTAGGTGAGGTTGAACTTCGCCTGCAGGTCCTCGAGCAGGTTGATCACCTGCGCCTGGATCGAGACGTCGAGCGCCGAGACCGCCTCGTCGCAGACGATCAGCTTCGGGCTGACGGCGAGCGCCCGGGCGATGCCGATGCGCTGGCGCTGGCCGCCCGAGAACTCGTGCGGATAGCGGCGCATGTGGTCGGCGTTGAGGCCGACGGTCTCGAGCAGCTCGACGATGCGCGCCTCGAACTCGGCCCGGCTCTTCGTCAGCTTGTGGATGATCAGCGCCTCGCCGACGATCGCGCCGACGGTCATGCGCGGATTGAGCGAGGCGTACGGGTCCTGGAAGATGATCTGCATGTCGCGCGCCAGCGCGCGCAGCTCGTCCTTGCCGGCGTGGGTCACGTCCTTGCCCTCGAACCAGACCTCGCCCGAGGTCGGCTCGATCAGGCGCAGGATGCAGCGCCCGGTGGTGCTCTTGCCGCAGCCCGACTCGCCGACGACGCCGAGCGTCTCGCCGGCCATCAGGTCGAAGCTGACGCCGCTCACCGCGTGCACGCTCTCGACCTCGCGGCCGAGCCAGCCGCCCTTGATCGGGAAGCGCTTGACGAGATCCTTGACCCTGAGCAGCGGCTTGGCTCGTGACCGCTTCCGGTCGTCGCGCTCATGCCGTCACGACCTCCAGGGTCGCCGGCGACGGCGCCGGAAAGACGTCGAAGATGCAGCGCACCTTGTGGCCCGGAACGGGCTCGCGCAAGGCCGGCGTCGCGGCGACGCACTCGGCGACCGCGTACTTGCAGCGCGGCGCGAAGCGGCAGCCCTCGGCCGGATCGATCAGCTTCGGCACCGTCCCCGGGATCTGCTCGAGCCGCACCTTGTGCAGCGCCGCGGTGTCGATGCGCGGGATCGAGCGGATCAGGCCCTGCGTGTACGGATGGCGCGGATGCGCGAACAGCGACTCGACGCTCGCCTCCTCGACCACCATGCCGGCGTACATGACGACGACGCGCTGCGCCACCTCGGCGACGACGCCCATCGCGTGCGTGATCAGCATGATCGCCATGCCGAGCCGTTCCTTCAGCTCGGCCAGCAGGTCGAGGATCTGCGCCTGGATCGTCACGTCGAGCGCCGTCGTCGGCTCGTCGGCGATCAGCAGCTTCGGGTTGCACGCGAGGGCGATGGCGATCATCACGCGCTGGCGCATGCCGCCCGAGAACTGGTGCGGATAGTCGTGGATGCGGCGCTGCGGCGTCGGGATCCGCACCAGCGCCAGCATCTCGACCGCGCGCTCGAGCGCGGCCTTGCGCGACAGACCTTCGTGCAGGCGCAGCGACTCGGCGATCTGCTCGCCGACGCTGTAGACCGGGTTGAGCGAGGTCATCGGCTCCTGGAAGATGATCGCGATCTCCTTGGCGCGGATGCGCCGCATCTCGTCGTTCGCTCGCCGGCACCAGGTCGCGCCCTTGCCAGAGCACCTGGCCGGCGACGATCTTGCCCGGCGGCATCGGCACCAGCTTCATCACCGTCATCGCCGTCACGGTCTTGCCGCAACCCGACTCGCCGACGACGCAGACCGTCTCGCCGCGGTTGATCGCCAGGTCGACGCCGTCGACCGCGTGCAGCCAGCCGTCGTCGGTCTTGAAGTGCGTCTTCAGGCCCTTGATCTCGAGCAGCGGCACCGGGTCGAGGGGCGCGCTGGTCTTCGCCGGCGCGCGCGACGACGACGTCATCAGGATCGGCGGGGCCGGGCGTTCGCATCAGAGCACGCGGCGCGGATCGAGCGCGTCGCGCAGGCCGTCGCCGACGAAGTTGATGCAGAGCACGGCGAGGAAGATCGCGGTGCCCGGGAAGAGCGCCCAGTGCGGTGCGATGTCGAGGTACTCCTTGCTGTCGAACAGGATCCGGCCCCAGGTCGGGATGTCGGGCGGAAAGCCGAGGCCGAGGAACGACAGCGTCGACTCGGCGATGATCGCCGCGGCGACGTCGATCGTTCCGGCGACGATCACCGGCCCGAGCGAGTTGGGCAGGATGTGGCGCACGACCTGGCGCGGCACCGAGGCGCCGAGCGCGCGCGCCGCCTCGACGAACTCCTTCTCGCGCAGCGAGAAGAACTGCGCCCGCACCAGCCGCGCCACCGGCATCCAGCGAAAAGCCGCCGATCACCAGGACGATCAGCAGGAAGACGCCGACCTCGGGGCCGAAGGCCTGCTTCAGCGTCTCGCGGAAGAGGTAGATCAGGATCAGCAGCAGCGGCAGCTGCGGCAGCGACAGGAACAGGTCGGTGAGCCACATCAGCGCCGCGTCGACGGCGCCGCGCGAGATGCCGGCGATGGCGCCGATCGTCACGCCGACGAGCATCGCCATCAGCATCGCCGCGAGGCCGACGGCGAGCGAGATCCGGCCGCCGTAGAGCATGCGGGCGAAGATGTCCTGGCCGAGGTCGTCGGTGCCGAACGGATGCGCCGGCGTCGGCGTGTTGAGGCGGGCGGTGAAGTCGATGTCGTTGATCTTCAGCGGCCAGACCCAGCGGCCCGAAGGCGACCATCAGCACCATCACCGCGAGGACGACGAGGCCGAGCACCGCCAGCTTGTGGCGGCGAAAGCGCCGCCACGCCTCCGCCCAGGCGAGACGTGCGCCGCGGCAAACTGCCCGCCCGGGCACGGCGCTAGCGATAGCTGATGCGGGGGTCGAGCCAGCCATAGAGCAGGTCGGCGATCAGGTTGAAGAGGATGACCAGGCACGAGAACACGAAGGTCACGGCCATGATCACCGGCGTGTCGTTGCGCAGGATCGCGTCGATCAGCAGCGAGCCGATGCCCGGCATGCGGAAGATCTGCTCGGTGATGATCGCGCCGCCGAACACCTGCGGCATCGTCAGCGCGACCAGCGTCACGACCGGGATCAGCGCGTTGCGAACGACGTGCTTCATGATCACGGCGCGTTCCTTCAGGCCCTTGCTGCGCGCCGTGGTGACGTAGTCGAGGCGGATCACGTCGAGCACCGCCGAGCGCACGTAGCGGGTCCAGCTCGCGCCCTGGAACAGGCCGAGCACGAGCACCGGCATGATCGCCTGCTTGATGTACTGCCACCACCACGACCATCCGCTGGCGGCGATGTCGGTACGGAAGACGAACGGCAGCCAGTCGAGCTTGATCGAGAACAGCAGGATCAGCAGCAGGCCGGTGAAGAAAGTCGGCAGCGAGAAGCCGACGAAGGCGAGCGTGCTGGCGATGCGGTCGAACCACGAGTACGGCCGCGCCGCGGAGATAGATGCCGACCGGCAGCGCGATCAGCAGCGCGAGCACCTGCGAGGCGCCGATCACCGCCAGCGTCACCGGCACGCGCTGCCAGATCAGCTTGTCAACGTTGACGCGGCTGATGAACGAGAAGCCCCAGTTGCCCTGCAGCATGCCGGCCAGCCAGCGGAAGTAGCGCAGCCAGACCGGGTCGTCGAGGCCGAACTGGTGGCGCAGGTTCTGCGCCACTTCGGGCGGCACGTTCGGGTTGAGCGTCATCTCCGAGAACGGATCGCCCGGCGCGAGCGCGAGCACGGTGAACAGCACGACGCTGATGCCGAGCAGGCTTGGCAGGGCGATCAGCAGCCGGCGAACGAGGTAGTTGCCCACGATGCGCGTCGCCCCTGGCTCACGCCGCCTCGCGGTACCACTCGGCGAGGCCGTTGAGCGAATCGTCCCAGCCGGAGACCGGCGCGACGAGCGTGCGCGCCAGGCCGTGGACCGTCGGCCGATAGACCACCGGAATCAGCGCGTGGTCGTTGCAGACGAGGTCGTTCATGCGGATCATCAGGGCGGCGCGCTTGACCGGGTCGAGCTCGAATTCCGAGGCCCGGTAGGCCGCGTCGTACTCGTCGCTCGCCCAGCGGCCGCGGTTCAAGCCGAGCCACTTGTTGGCCTTGCTCGACGCCTGCCACGAGACCATCCACTGCATGAAGCTGTCGGGGTCGGGCAAGCGGCCGGCGACGGCGTACATCTGCAGGTCGGCGAGGAAGCGGCCGTAGGTGTCCGGGTTGGCGACGTCGGACGAGAAGAACACCGCCGCCGTCACCCCTTTCAGCTCGAGCTCGATGCCGGCCTTGCCGCACGACTGCTTGTAGATGCTCTGCACCTTCTGGCGCACCGAATTGATCGAGGTCTGAAACAGCAGCTTGAGCTTCCTGCCGTCCTTCTCGCGGATGCCGTCGGCGCCGCGCTTCCAGCCGGCGGCGTCGAGCACGGCGTTGGCCTTGTCGACGCTGAACTCGTCCTTGATATTCGGGCTGTTGTAGCGCGCCGGGTTGTTGAGGAAGTTGGGCGTTGCCACGCCGGCGCGGCCGTAGACGAATTCCTGGACGCTCTTGCGGTCGAACAGCAGTGCCAGCGCCTCGCGCACCGCGCGGTCGCTCAGGATCGGATGGCGCGACTTGGGGTTGGGCCGCTCGCCTTCGGCCTCGCTCGCCGGATCGGCCATGTTGAGCTGGACGATCTCGACGTTGCCGCTGGCGTAGGCGACGGCACGACCCTTGCCCGCCGCCTCCATCCGCTTCAGCACCTCGTCTTCGACCTGCAGGTTCCAGCCGAAGTCGTACTCGCCAGTCTGCAGCACGGCACGCGCGGCGGAGGTGGCGTCGCCGCCGCCCTTGAGCTCGACGCTGTCGAAATGGGGCCGGTTCGCCGCGTGATAGCCCGGGTTGATCTCGCCGCGAACGAGATCGCCGGGCCGGAACTCGACGAAGCGGTAGGGCCCGGTGCCGACCGGCTTCAGGTTGGCCGGCGCATCGCGCGACTTGGCGCCGGCGAAGGCCTCGAACAGGTGCTTCGGCACCAGCTGGATCGTCGCCGTGCGCGCCCAGATCGGCGTCGGCTTGTTGAACTCGAAGCGCACGGTCTCGGCGTCGATCTTGGTGACCGCCTTGATCCCCTCGTAGTTGGCGAGGGTGACCGCGGCCGTGGCCGGGTCGGTCGCATAGGTCCAATTGAAGATCACGTCGTCGGCCGTGAAGGGTCGGCCGTCGTGCCACTTCACGCCCTTCTTGAGCTTCCACGTCGTCGATCGGCCATCGGCCGCGATGCCGCCGTTGTCGCGGCTCGGGATCTCCGCCGCCAGCACCGGCACGAGGTTGGCGTCGGCGTCGTAGCGCGACAGCGATTCGTAGAACAGCCGCGCCCCGTCGAGATCCTTCGCGCCGGTGGCGAAATGGGGATTCATCAGCGTCGGACCCTGCCAGAACAGCAGCTTCAGCGCGCCGCCGCCACCGCGCCGGGTCGGCTTGTACGGCGCGGCGGTCTGCGCCCGGGCCACGCCGGCCGCACTCAGCATCGCCGAGGTCAATGCGACGCCGATGCCGAGCCCGACCATTCGCTCGACGAAGGCGCGCCGCGTCATGCCGCCCGCGCGCACCTCCTCGAGCATCGCCCGCAAGTCATGTTCTTGCATGATGGCTCGGGACCGCACTACCGCTCAGATCGCATGGCGAAGAGCACTCGCACGCGCCGTCCCGCCGCGGCTCAGCCGGGCGACGATTCGCGGTACCAGTTCTGCAGCGCCGAGAAGTCGAGGTCCCAACCCGAGAGCGTCGTCACGAGCCTCAGGTTGCCGCCGCGCACGCGCGGCCGGCTGATCAGCGGGATGACGACGAAGTCATTGACGACCATGTCGTTCATCTTGATGTAGATCGCCGCACGCTTGACCGGATCGAGCTTCGGACTCGCCGGCACGGAAGAGCTTGTCGTACTCGGGGTTGACATAGCGGCAAATGTTGCGAAAGCCGCCATTTGTTGGCCTTCTGCGACACCTCGGCCGAGTTGTACTGGTCCATGAAGCGCTCGGCATCGGGCGCGGTCATGGTCGTCGTGTACATCTGCATGTCGGCCCAGAACTTGCCGATAGGTGTCGGGATTGGCGACGTCGGACGAGAAGAACACCGACGCCGTCACCGACTTCAGCTCCATGTCGATGCCGGCCTTCTGGCACGCCTGCTTGACGATCGCCTGCTCCTTCTGCCGGGTGCCGTTGATGGACGTCTGGAAGACGAACTTCATCTTCTTGCCGCCCTTTTCGCGGATGCCGTCGCTGCCCTTTCTTCCAGCCGGCGGCGTCGAGCAGGGCGTTGGCCTTGTCGATGTTGAATTCCCACTTGGTGTTCGGCGAGCGGAATCGCGACGGGTTGTTCATGAAGTTGCTGGTCGCCGTGCCCGTGCGGCCGTAGATGAACTCCTGCATGCTCTTCTTGTCGCAGAGCAGCGACATCGCCTCGCGCACCTTCGGGTCGCTGAAGGCGAAATGCTTGCTCTTGACGCTGGCGCGCTCGCCGTCGACCTCGTTCCACGGGTCGGTGATGTTGACCTGGATGAACTCGATGTCGCCGCCCGGAACGATGTGCGCCTTGCCCTTGCCGCCGGCCTCCATGCGCTTCAGCACCTCGTCTTCGACCTGCAGGTTCCAGGCGTAGTCGTACTCGCCGGTCTGCAGCACGGCGCGCGCCGCCGAAGTCGCGTCGCCGCCGCCCTTCATCTCGATGGTGTCGAAGTAGCGGCCGGTTCGGCATGTGGTAGTTCTTGTTGATCTCGCCGAGTGACGAGGTCGCCCGGCTTGAAGTCGACGAACTTGTAGGGACCGGTGCCGACCGGCTTGAGGTTGGTCGGCGCGTCGCGCGACTTGGCTCCGGCGTACGGCCCGAACAGGTGCTTCGGGATGATCATGCCCTTCGGCGGCGACGAAGGCGGTGGCCCAGAACGGCGTCGCCTTCTGGAACGAGACCAGGACCGTGAAGTCGTCGACCTTAGTGACGGTCACGTCCTTGTAGACGGCGATCGTGACGCAGGCGGTCGCCGGATCGCGGACGTATTCCCAGGTGAAGACGACGTCGTCGGCGGTGAATGGCTTGCCGTCGTGCCAGGTCACGCCCTTCTTCAGGCGCCAGCGGACGACCTTGCCGCCCTCGAGCACGCCGCCGTTGTGCGACGTCGGGATCTCGGCGGCGAGGATCGGCACCAGATTGCCGTCGTTGTCCCAGACCGCGAGCGGCTCGTAGAAGACGCGCGAGCCTTCCTGGTCCTTGGTGCCGTTGGCGAAGTGCGGCTGGAGCAGCGTCGGCCCCTGCCACCAGAGCGTCTTCAGCGCGCCGCCGCCGCCGCGCTTGGTCGGCTTGTAGGCGGGCATCGGCTGCGAGTTCGCGATCCCGGCGTGCATCAGCAGCATCGACGCCATCGGCGCGCGTCAGGCCGAGGCCGACCAGCCGCTCGATGAAGCGGCGGCGTGGCAGCTTTTCGGTGCGGACGTCTTCGATCAGGGCACGCAGCTCAGCTTCTTGCATCAGGATCTCCTGGAGTCGGCCCCTGCGCAGGTGCAGAGGGAACGTGCGGCGATGCTATTCGCCGCCCGGCAAACGCCTATCCGGGTCCGCCCGGGCACCGGGCCGGGCGTCGACGGCGTCACGGCGGCGAGCCGAGAATGACAAAACGGTCATCCTGGCGACAGGCTCGCGTCTTGCCGCTGCTGCCTAGAGTGGCGGCTCGCCCACACCGGGCCTCACGCTGCCACGAGCCATGCCCTGCCCAGAACCGTTCGTCCGGCGCGCGCCACGCGGCCGACCCTGGCGGGCGCTCGCCCCTCTGGCCGGTCTCGTCGCCGGCTGCGCCGTCGGACCCGACTACGTGCGCCCCGAAATCGACATTCCCGCCGCGTACAAGGAGGCGCCGGGCCTGGAAGACCGCGGAGCCGCGCGCCGTCGACGGCACCAGCCGCTGGTGGCAGTCGTACGCCGACCCCACGCTCGACGGCGCTCATCGAGCAAGCCGACGCGGCGAACCAGAACCTCCGCCAGGCCGAGGCGCAGTACCGGCAGGCCAAGGCGCTCGCGGACGCGGCGCGCGCCGGCTTCTGGCCCGGGATCGGCGCCAGCGTCAGCGGCGGGCGCGCCACGGCGACGACCGGCGGCGGCAGCACCGCCACCGCGCTCAGCGTCGGCCTCAGCGCCAGTTGGGAGCCCGACCTCTGGGGCGGCGTTCGCCGCGCCGTCGAAGCCGGCGCGGCGAGCGCGCAGGCGAGCGATGACGACCTCGCCGCGGCGCAACTCAGCATTCGCTCTGCACTCGCCCAGGACTATCTCCAGCTGCGCTATCTCGACGTGCAGCGCAATCTCTATGCCAACACCAGCGTCGCCTACGCCCGCGCCCTCAAGCTGACGCAGTCGCAGTACGCGGCCGGCGTCGCGCTGCGCTCCGACGTCGCGCTGGCCGAGACCCAGCTCAAGTCGACCCAGGCCGCCGCCGCCGATCTCGACGCCCAGCGGGCGCAGCTCGAGCACGCGATCGCCATCCTCGTCGGTCGCGCGCCGGCGCAGTTCAGCCTGGCGCCGCTCGCCGCCGACACCTTCCAGCCGCGCCTGCCGGAGGTGCCGAGCGCCGTGCCGTCCGACCTGCTCGAGCGTCGCCCCGACGTCGCCGCGGCCGAGCGCCGCGCCGCTGCGGCCAATGCCGGCATCGGCGTCGCCCGCGCCGCCTACTTACCCGGCACTGACGCTGAGCGCGAGCGGCGCCGGCGTCGCCGGCACGGTCGCGTCGCTGTTCGATACGCCCGGGCGGGTCTGGTCGCTCGGCGCGACGCTGGCACAGACTCTGTTCGACGGCGGCCTGCGCAATGCGCGCAGCGCGGCGGCGGTCGCGGCCTACGACGTCAGCGTCGCCGAATACAAGCAGACGGTGCTGAACGGCTTCCAGCAGGTCGAAGACGACCTGGCGACGCTCGCCGTGCTCGAGCGCGAGACCGCGCTGCAGGACGAAGCGGTGCAGGCGGCGCGGCTCGCCGAGCGGCTCGCCCTGGCGCAGTACCGCGGTGGCACTGCGAGCTATCTCGCCGTCGTCACCGCGCAGGCGCTCGCGCTCGCGAACCAGCGCACCGCCGTGCAACTGCGCAGCCGTCAGCTGACGACGAGCGTCGCCCTCGTCGCCGCCATCGGCGGCGGCTGGGTCGCGCCCGGAGTCGCCGCCGCGCCGGCGCCGAGCGGCACGCTCGCGGCCGCTTCCACCTCCTCCGGACGCTGACCATGCAGGACTCATCGCATCGCCTTCGCCGCCGGCTCCTGATCGGGATCGTCGCGCTCGTCGTGCTCGGCGCCGCCGTCTGGGCCTGGCGCCGCTTCGTCCGACGAGAGCAAGCCGGCCGCGCGGCCGGCGGCCGTCGTCCGGGTGACGACGACGACGGTGCAGGTGCAGGACGTGCCGATCTATCGCAGCGGCGTCGGCAACGTCGTGGCGCTCGCCAGCGTGACCGTGAAGCCGCGCATCGACGGCCAGCTCGAGCGCGTCGCCTTCGTCGAAGGCCAGGACGTGAAGGCCGGTCAGCTGCTGGCGCAGATCGATCCGCGCACCCTCGAGGCGCAGCTCGCGCAGGCCCAGGCGCAGAAGGCGCGCGACGAGGCCCAGCTCGGCAACGCCCGCGTCGACCTGAAGCGCTACACGGGACTCTTCGCCGACGACGCGGCGACCCAGCAGCAGCTCGATACGCAGAAGGCGCTCGTGGCCCAGCTCGAGGCGGCGGTGAAGACCGACGACGCGCAGATCAATTTCGCGCAGGTCCAGCTCGGCTTCACGCGAATCGTCGCGCCGATCAGCGGCCGGGTCGGCGCGCGTCTCGTCGACGCCGGCAACATCGTGCACGCCGCCGACCCCGGCGGCCTCGTCGTCATCAACCAGATCGATCCGATCACGGTGCTCTTCACGCTGCCCGAAGAGGCCTTCCAGGACATCAACCACGCGCTGCACGCGAGCGCCGAGCCGCTGCAGGTGATTGCCTATCCGCGCGACGGCAAGGAAAAGCTCGGCGCCGGCAAGCTGATCCTGCTCAACAACCAGATCGACACGACCACCGGAACGGTGCAGCTCAAGGGCAGCTTCGCCAACCCCGGACACGCGCTTTGGCCGGGGCAGTACGTCAACGTCAGGCTCGTGCTGCGCCACGATCCGCAGCGCGCTGACGGTGCCCGCCGCAGCGGTGCAGCGCAGCCAGGACGGCACCTTCGTCTGGGTCGTCGACGCCGACAGCAAGGCCGCGAACCGGCCGGTGCACGTCGGCCCGATCGAGGACGGCATCGCGGTGATCGAGAGCGGGCTTGCCGCCGGGCAGCGCGTCGTCGTCGACGGCCAGTACCAGGTTCGGGCCGGCGTCGCCGTCGTCGAGTCGGCGCGAGCCGCGAGCGGGCCGGCGAGCGCGGCGTCGGCAGCAGGATCGAGCACCGGCGTCGCGAGCCCGCTCGCGACCGCGAATGGAAGCAGGCGATGAACATCTCCGCCGCCTTCATCGCGCGTCCGATCGGCACGACGCTGCTCGCCCTCGCGCTGCTGCTGGTCGGCGTCGCCGTGTTCCCGCTGCTGCCGGTGGCGCCCTTGCCCCAGGTCGACTTCCCGACCATCCAGGTGTCGGCCAACCTCCCCGGCGCCAGCCCGGAGACGATGGCTTCGAACGTCGCGCAGCCGCTGGAGCGCCAGTTCTCGCTGATCGCGGGCCTGTCGCAGATGACGTCGACGAGCGGCATCGGCTCGACGCAGATCACGCTGCAGTTCGACCTGAACCGCTCCATCGACGCCGCCGCGCTCGATGTGCAGGCGGCGATCAACGCCTCGACCGGCCAGCTGCCGGCCAACCTGCCGAGCCCGCCGACCTTTCGCAAGATCAACCCGGCCGACTCGCCGATCATGCTGCTGACGGTGCAGTCGAAGACGCTGCCGCTGATCCAGGTCAACGACTACGCCGACAACATCCTGGCGCAGCAGATCTCGCAGATCTCCGGCGTCGGCCTGGTCAACATCGGCGGCGCGCAGAAGCCGGCCGTGCGCGTCCAGGTCGACCCGACCAAGATCGCCGCGCTGGGCATGAGCCTGGAGGACATCCGCGGCGTCATCGCCACCGATCTCGGTCAACCAGCCCAAGGGCACGATCGACGGCGCGACGCAGAGCTTCACCGTCTACACCAACGACCAGCTGCTCAAGGCCGCGCCGTGGAACGACGTCGATCCTCGCCTACAAGCAACGGCGCGCCGATCCGCGTGCGCGACATCGGCGTCGCCGTCGACGCGCCGGAGAACAACAAGGTCGCGGCCTGGGCCTACGCCGGCGCCGCGGCGCCCGACGAGCGGCATCGACGAACGGCCGCGGCATCATGCTCGTCATCACCAAGCAGCCGGGCGCCAACGTGATCGAGACCGTCGACGCGATCAAGGCGGCGCTGCCGCGCCTGCAGGCCGCGATCCCGCCGACGGTCAACGTCAACATCCTGGTCGACCGCACGCAGACGATCCGCGCCTCGGTGCGCGACGTCGAGCACACGCTGCTGCTGACGATCGCGCTCGTCGTGATGGTGATCTTCGTCTTCCTGCGCAGCGTCGCCGGCGACGCTGATCCCGAGCGTCACCGTGCCGCTGGCGCTGACCGGCACCGCGGCGGTGATGTACCTGGTCGGCTTCAGCCTCGACAACCTGTCGCTGATGGCGCTGACGATCTCGGTCGGGCTTCGTCGTCGACGACGCGATCGTGATGCTCGAGAACATCTACCGCCACGTCGAGGACGGCATGGCGCCGATGGAGGCGGCCTTCAAGGGCGCCGGCGAGATCGGCTTCACCATCATCTCGATCTCGGTGTCGCTGGTCGCGGTGTTCATCCCGCTGCTGCTGATGGGCGGCATCGTCGGCCGGCTGTTCCGCGAGTTCGCGGTCACCGTGACGCTGACGATCGCGGTCTCGGTGATGATCTCGCTGACGCTGACGCCGATGCTGTGCTCGCGCTTCCTGAAGAACGAGCACGACGCGTCGCACGGCCGCCTCTACCAGCTCTTCGAGCGCGGCTTCGACGCGATGCTGGACGGCTACAAGCGCGGCCTGCGACGTCGTGCTGCGGCCACCAGTTCATCACCCTGTGCGTCTTCCTCGCTGACGCTGGCGGCGACGGTGCTGCTGTTCATCGTCATCCCCAAGGGCTTCTTCCCGCAGCAGGACACCGGCTTCATCTTCGGCTCGGCGCAGGGCGCGCAGGACTCGTCGTTCGAGTCGATGAACCGGCGCATGATCGCAGCTCGCCGACGTCGTGCGCCAGGATCCGGACGTGACCGGCGTGGCGATGTTCGGCAACTCGTCGCAGTTCAACGCCGGCAACTTCTTCATCGCGCTGAAGCCCAAGGACGAAGGCCGCAAGCTCGAGCGCCGACGAGATCATCGCGCGGCTGCGGCCGAAGCTCGCGCAGGTGCGAGGGCGCGTCGCTGCTGATGCAGGCCGGCCAGGACATCAACGTCGGCGGCCGCCTGGCGCGCACGCAGTACCAGTACACGCTCACCGACGCCAACCTCGACGAGCTCAACGAATGGGCGCCGCAGCTGCTGGCGCGGATGCAGCGAGCTGCCGCAGCTCACCGACGTCGCCTCCGACATCCAGAACGCGGCGACGACCGCGTCGCTGACGATCGACCGCGACCGCGCCTCGAGCTTCGGCATCTCGCCGCCGCGATCGACGCGACGATCTACGACGCGATCGGGCAGCGCCAGGTGAGCCAGTACTTCACCCAGATCAACAGCTACCACGTCGTGCTCGAGGTGACGCCGGCGCTGCAGGCGCGACCCGTCGCTGTTCAGCAAGCTCTACATCACCTCGCCGCTCACCGGCCAGCAGGTGCCGCTGTCGACGCTGCGTCAAGGTCGACACGACCAAGACCGCCTACCTGACGATCAGCCACCAGAGCCAGTTCCCGGCGGTGACGCTGTCGTTCAACCTGGCGCCCGGCGTCGCGCTCGGCCAGGCCGTCGACGCGATCAACAAGGCCCAGGCGCAGATGGGCCTGCCGCAGGCGCTGACCGGCTCGTTCCAGGGCTCGGCCAAGGCCTTCGGCGATTCGCTCCGCTCCGAGCCCTACCTGATCGCTGGCGGCGCTGATCGCCGTCTACATCGTCCTCGGCCTGCTCTACGAGAGCTACATCCACCCGCTGACGATCCTGTCGACGCTGCCCTCGGCGGGCGTCGGCGCGCTCCTGATCCTGATGGCCGGCGGCTACGACCTGACGGTGATCGCGCTGATCGGCATCATCCTGCTGATCGGCATCGTCAAGAAGAACGGCATCATGATGGTCGACTTCGCGCTCACCGCCGAGCGCGACCAGGGCATGACGCCGCAGGAGGCGATCTACCAGGCCTGCCTGCTGCGCTTTCGGCCGATCATGATGACGACGATGTGCGCGCTCCTGAGCGGCCTGCCGCTGATGCTCGGCCACGGCGCCGGCTCCGAGCTGCGCCGGCCGCTCGGCTACGCGATGGTCGGCGGCCTGGTGCTGTCGCAGGCGCTGACGCTGTTCACCACGCCGGTCGTCTATCTCTATCTCGACCGCGCACACTACTGGTACGAGAGCCGCAAGAAGGCGCGCCGGGCGCGCAAGGACGAGGCAGCGCCGGCGGCGCTGCCGCCGCCGGCCGGCGCCGAAGCGAGGTGAGCCGCGGGCCATGAAAGTCCTGATCGTCGACGACGAGCTGAAGACGACCGACTACCTGAAGAAGGGCCTCGTCGAGCAGGGCTGCGTCGTCGACCTGGCGCACGACGGCCTCGACGGCCAGCACCTCGCCCTCGCCTACGACTACGACGTGATCGTCCTCGACGCCATGCTGCCCGGGCGCGACGGCTTCGCCGTGATCCGCGAGCTGCGCCGGGTGAAGCAGACGCCGGTGATCATGCTCACCGCGCGCGACCGCATCGAAGACCGGGTGCGCGGCCTGCAGGACGGCGCCGACGACTACCTGGTCAAGCCGTTCTCGTTCCTCGAGCTGCTGGCGCGCCTGCATGCGCTGGCCCGGCGCGGCCGCAGCCAGGAGCCGGCGCAGCTGAAGATCGCCAACCTGCAGGTCGACCTGATCGCGCGGAAGGCCTGGCGCGGCACGACCCGGATCGACCTCACCGCCAAGGAGTTCGCGCTGCTCGCGGTGCTGGCGCGGCGCCAGGGCGAGATCCTCTCGAAGACGGCGATCGCCGAGCTGGTCTGGGACATGAACTTCGACAGCCACACCAACATCGTCGAGGTCGCGATCAAGCGGCTGCGCGCGAAGATCGACGGGCCGTTCGCGCCGCGCCTCCTGCACACCATCCGCGGCATGGGCTACGTCCTCGAGCCGCGCGACGACGACGGGACGGCGCCGTGAGGCACTCGATCACGGTGCGCCTGGTGGCGATGTTCGCGCTCGCCGCGCTCGCCACCTTCGCCCTGATCGGCGCGGCGCTCTACGCCGTGCTCGAGCGCGAGCTGACGCGCCATCAGGACGACGAGCTCCGCACCAACCTGCAGAACATGCAGTACTCGATCGAGCGCGTCGGCACGACCGATCGCTGGGCGCGCGTGCAGGCGAAGATGGACACGCTGACGCCCGCCGACGGCAGCGTCCGCTTCTGGGTCCTGAGCGACGATCCGCGCTTCCAGTACGGCAGCGGCCTGGCCGAGATCGAGCGCATGAACCGCGAGGCCGACGGCAGCGGCAGCCTGGTCCTGCCCGGCCGGGCGCTGCCGCTGCGAACCCTGTCGCGCAACATCGCCGCGCTCGAGGACCGGCCCGAGGTGCGGCTCATCGTCGGCGTCGACTCGGCGCCGTTCGCGCACACGCTGCGTGCCTTCGTCAGCGCCCTCGCGCTGCTGGCGGCGACCGCCGTGCTGCTGGTGATGCTGATCGGCTACTGGATCGCGCGCGTCGGCCTGAAGCCGCTCGATCGGCTCTCGCGCGAGGCGCGCTCGCTCCAGCCCAAGACGCTCTCGCAGCGGCTGCCGCTGACGCGCCTGCCGGTCGAGCTCTCGGGCCTGGCGACGGCGTTCAACGGCGCGCTCGACCGCCTCGAGGCGGCCTATCAGCGCCTCGAAGCCTTCAATGCCGACGTCGCCCACGAGCTCAGGACGCCGCTCGCCAACCTGATCGGCGGCACCCAGGTGGCGCTGTCGCGCCAGCGCAGCGCCGCCGAGTTCGAGGAGACGCTGCAGTCGAACCTGGAGGAGCTCGAGCGGCTGCGCTCGATCATCAACGACATGCTCTTTCTCGCCCGCGCCGACCAGGGCGAGGCGGCCACCAGCCTGGTCCAGGCGTCGGTCGCCGACGAGGTGAAGAGGACGATCGAGTTCTTCGAGTTCGTCCTCGACGAGACGCAGGTGAGCGTCGGCATCGAGGGCGACGTCGACGCCACGGCGACCCTCGAGACGGCGCTGTTCCGGCGCGCGATGTCGAATCTGCTGCAGAACGCGATCCAGCATTCGGCACGCGGCGCGCGCCTGGTGGTGCGCATCGAAGAGGCCGCGGCGACGGTCTGGGTCAGCGTCTCCAATCCCGGCGAGCCGATCGTCGAGAGCCAGCTGCAGCGGCTGTTCGACCGCTTCTATCGCATCGACCCGGCGCGCCACGACCAGGGCGGGCCGCATGGCCACGGCCTCGGCCTGGCGATCGTCAAGGCGGTGGCGACGATGCACGGCGGCGGCGTCGGCGCGCGCAGCGCCGGCGGCGTCACGACGATCGGCTTCAGCGTGCCGCGCGCCGCGCCGTCGTGACGCGCGCGCCGCGCCGGCTCAGATGCAGCGCCCGCCGTCGACCTCCAGCGCCACGCCGGTGATCATCGACGCCTCGTCGCTGCACAGGAAGCAGGCGGCGTTGCCGAGATCTTCCGGGGTCGAGAAGCGGCCGATCGGAATCGTCGCGAGAAACCGGGCGCGGACCTCGGGCGTGTCTTCGCCCATGAAGGTCTTCAGCATCGGCGTTTCGCCGGCCACCGGGTTGAGCGCGCAGACGCGGATGCCGAACGGCGCGAGCTCGACCGCCATCGAGCGCGTCGCCGTGATGACCCAGCCCTTGCTCGCGTTGTACCAGGCGAGGCGCGGCCGCGGGCTGACGCCGGCGGTGCTGGCGATGTTGAGGATCACGCCCTTCTTCTGCGCCTTGAAGCGCGGCACGACCTCGCGCGCCGCGAGATAGATCGCCTTGACGTTGACGGCGAGGATGCGGTCGAAGTCGCTCTCCGCGAGCGACTCGAGCGGCTGCGGCAGGTGGCCCATGCCGGCGTTGTTGACCAGGATGTCGAGACCGCCGAAGCGGTCGATCGCGGTCCGGACCATCGCCGCGACGTCTTCGCCCCGGGTGACGTCGGCGCGAACGCCGATCGCCGTCGGCGCCGAGCGCGGCGGCGACGCGCAGCGCGCCCTCGCCGTCGCGGTCGGCGACGACGACGCGCGCGCCTTCGGCGATGAACTTCGTGGCGATGCCTTCGCCGAATCCCGACGCCGCGCCGGTGACGATGGCGATCTTTCCTGCGAGTCGCATGGCGTGCTCCTTGGTGAGGTTCGAGAGCGGCCGGCGTCAGCCGTGGTGGATGGCGATCGTCTTCAGCGTCGAGAAGCCGTAGAGCGCCTCGAAGCCTTTCTCGCGGCCGTGGCCGGAGTGCTTGACGCCGCCGAACGGCAGCTCGATGCCGCCGCCGGCGCCGTAGTTGTTGATGAACACCTGGCCGCAGCGCAGCGCCCGCGCGACGCGCAGCTGGCGGCCGCCGTCGCGCGTCCAGACGCCGGCGACGAGGCCGTACTTCGTGCCGTTGGCGATGCGGATCGCGTCGGCCTCGTCGTCGAAGGCGATCAGCACCTGCACCGGGCCGAAGATCTCGTCCTGCGCCAGCGTGTGCTCGGGCGGGACGTCGGCGACGAGCGTCGGCCGGACGTAGTAGCCCGCCTTCGGCGCATCGGCGACGATGCTGCCTTCGGCGGCGACGCCCAAACCGCTGTCGCGCGCCAGGGCGAGGAAGTGCTCGACGACGTCCCGCTGGCGGCGCGAGATCACCGGGCCGAGGTCGAGGTCGGCGCTCGCCGGGCCGACGCGCAACGCGCGGTAGCGCTCGGCCATCCTCGCGCGCACCTGCTCGAACACCGGCCGCTCGACCAGGATGCGCGACGCCGCCGAGCACGTCTGGCCCGGCGTTCTGGATCCCGGCGTTGACCAGGAACGGCAGCGCCGCATCGAGGTCGGCGTCGGCGAAGACGATCTGCGGGCTCTTGCCGCCGAGCTCGAGCGTCACCGGCACGGCGTTCTTCGCCGCCGCGATCTGGACCAGCGCGCCGGTCGCGACCGAGCCGGTGAACGAGACGTGGTCGATGCCGTCGTGCGCCGCGAGCGCCGCGCCCGCCTCTTCGCCGAGGCCGGTGACGACGTTGAGCGCGCCTGCCGGCAGGCCGGCCTCGGCGGCGATGCGCGCGAACGCGAGCACCGTCAGGCACGCCTCCTCGGCCGGCTTCAGGACGCAGGCATTGCCCATCGCCAGCGCCGCGCCGACGCTGCGGCCGACGATCTGCATCGGATAGTTCCAGGGCACGATGTGGCCGGTGACGCCGTGCGGCTCGCGCAGCGTCAGCGCCGTGAAGCCGGCGGCGAACGGCAGCGTCGCGCCGTGCACCTTGTCGGCGGCGCCGCCGTAGAACTCGCAGTAGCGGGCGAGCGCGATCGCGTCGGCGCGCGCCTGCTTGAGCGGCTTGCCGACGTCGTGCACCTCGAGCGCGGCGAGCAGCTCGACGTTGTCGAGCACCTTCCTGCCGATCGCCGACAGGATGCGGCCCCGCTCGAGCGCGCTCAACGCGTCCCCACGCAGCGGCGTCGCGGCCGTCGAGCGCGGCGCGCGCGGCGCCGACCGCGGCGTCGATGTCGGCGGCCGTCCCGCGGCCGATGTGCGCGAGCGTCGCTGCCATCCGAAGGGTCTTCGAGCGCGAGCGTCGCGCCGCCGGATGCGGCGCGCCATTCGCCGCCGATCAGCTGGCGATCGGTGGCGAATGGAATCGTGAAGGGCGAGGCATGCATGGCGCGAGCTCCGGCCGACGGCAGACGGCTTTGCGCCATCATAAGAACCTCGCCGCCGCCGAGGCGCGGAGACACCTCCATCAGCTTCTTTCTCCTCAAGCGCTTCGCGAGCCTGTGCCTGACGCTGCTGGTCGCGTCGGCGGTCGTGTTCACCGTCCTCGACGTCCTGCCGGGCAACGCCGCCGAGGTGATGCTCGGCGAGAGCGCGACGCCCGAGTCGGTCGCGGCGCTCTCGGCCAAGCTCGGCCTCGACCGGCCGGCGCTGGTGCGCTACGGCGACTGGATGAAGGGCCTGGCGACCGGCGAGCTCGGCACCAGCGTCGCCTACGACACGCCGATCGGCCAGCTCGTCGGCGAGCGCCTGGTCGTGACCGTGCCGCTGGCGCTGATGGCGATGCTGCTGACGAGTGCGCTCGCCTTCTCGCTCGGCCTGTTCGCGGCGGCGCGCCACGGCAAGGCCGGCGACGTCGGCGTGATGGGCGTGAGCCAGCTCGGCATCGCCATGCCCAACTTCTGGTTCGCGATCCTCCTGATCTGGCTGTTCGCGGTGAAGCTGCGCTGGTTCTCGGCCGGCGGCTTTCCCGGCTGGAGCGAGGCCGACGGCGGCGGCGTCGGCCCGGCGCTGCGCGCGCTGGTCCTGCCCGCGGTCGCGCTCGCCGTGGTCCAGGCGGCGATCCTCGCCCGCATCGTCCGCTCGGCGGTGCTCGACGTGCTGCGCGAGGACTTCGTCCGCACCGCGCGCGCCAAGGGCCAGTCGCCGCGCGGCGTGCTCTGGGGCCACGTGCTCAGGAACGCGATGGTGCCGGTGCTCACCGTCATGGGCCTGCAGTTCGCCAACCTGCTCACCGGCACGGTCGTGATCGAGAACGTGTTCTCGCTGCCCGGCCTCGGCCGGCTCGTCTTCCAGGCGATCGGCGAGCGCGACCTGCCGCTGGTACGCAACGTCGTCATGCTGCTCGCGGCGGCGGTCGTCGTCATCAACTTCGTCGTCGACGTGCTCTACGTCGTCATCGATCCGCGCCTGCGCGCGCGCCGCTCGTGAGCGATCCTGCACCGCCCGCGCAGCCGCTGGCGGCGCGCCAATTTCGCGATCGGCGCGACGCTGGTCGCGCTCGTCGTCGGCCTGGCGCTGCTCTCGTTCGTCTGGACGCCGCATGCCGCGACCGAGCTCGACATCCCGCACAAGCTGCAGGCGCCGAGCGCTTCGCACTGGCTCGGCACCGACAGCCTCGGCCGCGACATCGTCTCGCTGCTGATCGTCGGCAGCCGGGTCTCGATCGCGGTCGGCCTGATCGCGGTCGGCATCGGCATCGCCTTCGGCGTCGCGCTCGGCCTGCTCGCCGCCGTGCAGCGCGGCTGGGTCGAAGAAGCCGTGATGCGCCTCGCGGACTTCACCTTCGCCTTTCCGGCGCTGCTCTCGGCGATCATGCTGACGGCGATCTACGGGCCGGGGCTGGTGACCTCGATCGTCGCCATCGGCATCTTCAACGTGCCGGTGTTCGCGCGCATCACGCGCGCCAGCGCGCTGCAGATCCGCTCGCGCGAGTTCGTCACCGCGGCGCGCGCGCTCGGCAAGGGCGAGTGGCGCATCACCTTCGAGCACGTGCTGCCGAACATCGCCGCGATCCTGATCGTCCAGGCGACGATCCAGTTCGCGCTCGCGATCCTGGCCGAGGCGGCGCTCAGCTACCTCGGCCTCGGCACGCAGCCGCCGACGCCGTCGTGGGGCCGGATGCTCAACGAGGCGCAGCGCCAGCTGTTCCAGGCGCCGCAGCTCGCGGTCTATCCCGGCGTCGCGATCGCCCTCACCGTGCTCGGCCTGAACCTGATGGGCGACGGCCTGCGCGACATCCTCGATCCGCGCCTGAGCCGAAGCCGCTGAGGTCGCGCGCCGACGTCAGGCCGGCGCCGCGGCCGCGCTGCGCGCGAGCGCGCTCCAGGTCGGGCCCTGGCGCAGCGCCGCTTCGATCGCCCGCGTTTCGCCCGGCGGTCGCCTGCAGCAGCAGCTCGATCTCGCCGCCGACGCTCGTCGCCAACGGAACGCCGTCGCGCCAGACGACGCGCGCGCCGGCGACGCGAGCGACCTTCGGCCCGGGAACGACGGTGCCGAGCAGGTTCGCCGGATCGCTCGCGGCGAGGCAGACCAGCGCATCGTCGACCGGTCGGCGGCGGACCTCGCGCATCGAGGCGATCGGCGTCGGGCAGCGCGAACTGCTCGCCGGTCAGGCCGGCGATGAAGCGACCGCCGCGGATCTCGCCGCGCGCCTCGAGACGGCGATAGACGCGCACCAGGTCGCGCCACGGCGGCAGCCACGCGGCCTCGCGCTCGAGCAGGCGCCAGCAGACGACGCCGTAGCGGCGCAGCAGGATGCGCGCGACGTGCTCGAGCGCGTCGCCATCGGGCTTGCGCGCCGGCCTCGTCGCTCGCTGCCGAGGCGCTGCGGATCAGCGACCAGCGGCCGGCGTCGGCGATGCCGAGCAGCGTCACGCCGCGGCGCCGGCGCGCTGCGCCGACGATCGCTTCGCCGCCGGAACGAGCAGCGCGCGCAGGCCGGCGAAGCTGTCGCAGTTGACGCGGCCGCGCACGACCAGCTCGGCGAGCGCGTCCTCGAGCTCGGCTGGCAGCAGGCGCACCGCGTCGGCGATCTCGTCGAAGAACGACGCGCCGTGCGCGGCGAGATGCTCGAGCACGAGCCGCGCGCGCGAGCCGAGGTCGGCGTCGTCGGCGCGCGCCGGCGCGAGCCGGGTCCAGAGCGCGGCGGCGCGGCGCGGCAGGAGCAGCACCGGCGTCGAGCGCAGCGAGGTGCTCGCGGCGCGGCCCTCGCCGGCGACCGGGCGCAGGCGCGTCCAGAGCGTCCGGCCCGCCGTGCACAGGTCGTCGAGCCAAGGACTGGCGTAGTCCTGCACGCGCGCCGGCAGGATCTCCGCCTCCCACACGGCGGCGGGCGCCTCGAAGCCCTCGAGCTGGCCGAGCACGCCGGCCAGCGCATCCGGCCCGCTGACGCGACTGGTCGCGGCGACGCGCTGCCAGTCGAACAGGAAGCGGACGAAGTCGCGCGGCTCGACCGGCTCGATCTCGCGCCGCAGCCGCTTCAGCGTGTAGCGATGGATGCGCGCGAGCAGATGGCGCTCGCACCACTCGACGTCGGCGTCGACCGGCAGCCGCGGCGTGAAGCGGCCTTGCAGCACGTAGCCTTCCGACTGCAGCGCGAGCAGGCCGAGCTCGACCTCGGCGCGCGTCAGGCCGAGCGGCGTCGCGAGCGTCTCCGCCGTCGTCGGGCCGAGGCCGCCGAGGCGGGCGCGCAGCAATTCGCGCAGTGCTTCGTCGCGCGTCGCGAAGCCTTCGGCGTACTCCGCCGGCGCTTCGATCACCGGCTGCAGCACGGCCTCGGGATAGAGCGCCGCGCACCTGCGCCAGCCGCTCGGCGGCGACCCAGACGCCGCGATCGACACCGGTCACGTCGCGAAAGCGGAGTCGGGTCGCGCGAGCGGCTGCGGCGAGCTCGCCGAGCCACGTCGCCCAGCCTTCGTTGCCGACCGCCTCGACGTCGGCGACGACGCCGAGCGCGACCAGCGCCTCGTGCATCTCGTCGGCGTTGCGGGCGCGCGGCCAGGCCTCGTCGCGAACGCTCGCGATCGCGTCGGCGTCGAGCTGGCCGAGGTCGTTCGCGTCGGCGCTCTCGGGGTCGCCGTAGCGGCGGTTCTGCACTGCCTGCGTCCGACGCTCCTCGATCGGCGCGTCGTCGAGGAACGCGTACGGCCGCGCGCTCAACGCCTCGGCGGCGAGCGGCGAAGGCGCCGGCAGGTCGCGCGTGATCACCTCGACCGCGCCCGACTCGATCCGGCGCAGCAGCGCGAGCCAGCCGGCGGCGTCCATCGCGTCGTCGAGGCAGTCGCGCATCGTCTGCGCGACCAGCGGATGCTCGGGCACCTCGCGGTCGCCGGCGATGTTCTCGGCACACGCGACCTGATCGGGGAAGACGGCGGCGAGCAGGTCCTCCGACTTCATCCGCTGCAGCTGCGGCGCGACCTTCTTGCCGCCGGTGAAGCGCGGCAAGGCGAGCGCGGTGGTCGCGTTCCAGCGCCAGCGCACGGCGAAGAGCGGCGCGTCGAGCAGCGCCTGGACGAGGACGTCGAGCGCGCTCGCCGAATGGAGGTAGCGCGTCACCTCGTCGAGCGGGAAGCTGTGGCTGGTCGAGAGCGACAGCACGATCGCGTCCTCGGTCGCCGCCGCCTGGATCTCGAAGTTGAAGCGGCGGCAGAAGCGCTTGCGCAAGCGCCAGGCCCCAGGCGCGATTGAGGCGGCTGCCGAACGGCGAATGGACCACCAGCTGCATGCCGCCCGAGGCATCGAAGAAGCGCTCGATGACGATCCGCTCCTGCGTCGGCAGCGCGCCGAGGACCGAAACCGCGCGCGCCAGGTGGTCGACGATCTGGCGCGCGGCCTCGTCGTCGAGGCCGTTCGTCGGCAATCAGCGCAGCGATCGCCACCTCGCGGCCGTCGCTTGCGATGCGCGCGCCGATCTCGTCGCGCAGGCGCGCGACCGCGAACGACAGCTCGTCGCTGCGGCCGGGCGCTTCGCCGAGCCAGAACGGAATGCTCGGCGCCGCGCCGTGCGCGTCCTCGACGCGGATCCGGCCGGGCTCGACGCGCAGGATGCGGTAGCTCGTGTTGCCGAGCTGGAAGACGTCGCCGGCGATGCTCTCGACCGCGAAGTCCTCGTTGACGGTGCCGACGTTCGTGCTCTGCGGCTCGAGGACGACGGCGTAGTCGCCGGTCTCCGGGATCGTTCCGCCCGAGGTCAGCGCGGCCAGGCGCGCGCCCTTCCGCTCGCGCAGGACGTGGTGGACGACGTCGCGGTGGACGTAGCTCGCGCGCGGCCCGTGGCGCGTCGTGAAGCCGTCGGCGAGCATGCGCACGACGGCGTCGAAGTCGGCGCGCGCGAGCTCGGCGTACGGCCAGGCGCGGCGCACCAGCGCGAACAGCGCGTCCTCGTTCCATTCGCGGCTCGCGGTCTCGGCGACGATCTGCTGGGCGAGGACGTCGAGCGGCGCGGGCACGATGCGCAGGGCATCGAGCTCGCCGCGCCGCACCGCATCGAGCAGCGCCGCGCACTCGACCAGCTCGTCGCGCGACTGCGGGAAGAGACGCGCCTTGGGCACGCCGCCGACGGCGTGGCCCGAGCGGCCGGCGCGCTGCAGGAAGGTCGCGATCGAGCGCGGCGAGCCGAGCTGGCAGACCAGGTCGACGTCGCCGATGTCGAGGCCGAGCTCGAGCGACGCGGTCGCGACCAGCACCTTCAGCTCGCCGCGCTTCAGGCGCTGCTCGGCGTCGAGCCGCGCTTCCTTGGCGAGGCTGCCGTGGTGCGCCGCGACCGCTTCCTTGCCGAGGCGCTCGCCGAGATGGCGCGCGGCGCGCTCGGCCATCCGGCGCGTGTTGACGAACACCAGCGTCGTGCGGTGCAGATGGACCAGCTCGGTGATCCGGCCGTAGACCTGCTCCCACTGGTCGTTCGACATCACCGCGGCGAGCGGCGTCGGCGGCAGCTCGAGGGCGAGGTCGCGCTGCTTGGCGTAGCCGATGTCGACGATCGCGCAGTCGGCGTGGCCATCGACGACTGCGCCGGCGCCGACCAGGAAGCGCGCGACCTCGGCGATCGGCTTTTGCGTCGCCGACAGGCCGATGCGGACCAGCGGCTTGTCGACGATCGACTGCAGCCGCTCGAGCGAGAGCGCGAGGTGGCTGCCGCGCTTGCTCGCGGCGACGGCATGGATCTCGTCGACGATCACGCTGCGCACGCTGGCCAGCATCGCGCGGCCCGAGACCGAGCCGAGCAGGACGTAGAGCGACTCCGGCGTCGTCACCAGGATGTGCGGCGGCCTCTTCAGGCTCTGGCGCCGCTCGCCCGGCGTCGTGTCGCCGGTGCGCACGGCGGTGCGGATCTCGACGTCGGCCAGGCCGAGCGCGCGCAGCTCGGCGCGGATGCCGGCGAGCGGCGCCTCGAGGTTGGCGCGGATGTCGTTGGAGAGCGCCTTCAGCGGCGAGACGTAGACGACCGTCGTCTCGTCGGCGAGGCCGCCCGGCCCGAGCCCGGCGCGCACCAGGCCGTCGAGCGCGGCCAGGAACGCCGTCAGCGTCTTGCCCGAGCCGGTCGGCGCGGCGACGAGCGTGTGCCGACCGGCGCGGATCGCCGGCCAGGCAGCGGCCTGCGCCTCGGTCGGCGCGGGAAAGGTCCGCGCGAACCAGTTGGCGACGGCGGGATGGAAGTCTTGCAGCGGCACCGAGCGATTTTCGCGCGCGGCCGCGGCGGGCGACGCCTGGGCTGCCGATGGCCGCACGGCGCGGCCGGCCATACGGAATCAGGCTGGCGCGGCGACAGTCGAGGCCCGGACGAGCCTTCGCTCAGGCACGCGCCGGCGGGGCGACGACCGCGCCCTCGATGCCGTGGCGCTGCAGCGCGGCGGCGACGAAGCCGCTCGCCTTGGCCTTCTCGACGAACGCCGCCAGCGCCCGCACCGCATCGTCGCCGCGCGCCGACGGAACGCCCATCGCCTGCTCGATCACCATGAAGCGGCCGGGCAGAAGGCGCAGGCCGCCGAGCCGCGCAGCGTCGGCCTGGAGCTGCTGCCTTACGCCGGCGGCGACATCGGCGCGTTGCTTCAGGAACTCGTCGACGACCACCGGCGAGGTCGGCGCGCGCAGCAGCTGCGCCGCCTTCAGCTCGCGCGTCAGGTACAGGTCGTAGGCGCTGCCCTTGCCGACCATGACGCGCGTCTCGGCCCGGTCGACATCGTCGTTCTGGTTCAGCGGCGAGTCGTTGCGGACCAGGTACGCGCCTTCGATCAGGACGTACGGCGGGCTGAAGCGGATGCCCTCGGCGCGCAGCGGATCGATCGCGAAGAAGCCGATGTCGGCGGCGCCGCTCGTCACCGCCTCGACCGATTTCGCTGCGGCATCGAAGACGACCAACTCGACCGGGACGGCGAGCTCGGCGGCGAGCGCGCGGGCGAGGTCGACCGAGACGCCGGCGACCTGTCCGGTTGCCGGATCGCGGCGCGCCAGAACCGGGTTGCCGGTGTTGATCGAGGCACGCAAGCGGCCCGTTGGCGCGAGCGCGGCGACGCTGCTCGATGAAGGCCGCGACGCGCATCCGGCGGCGCCGAGGAAGACGGCACTGCCGCTCGCGGCGAGCAGCAGGCGGCGGGTCGAAGACGGCATCATCCGCCGATGGTAGTGCCGGGCCGTCGCGGCATCGCTTCGAGCGTCTGTTCGTTCACGAACCGCGCGCCTGCGCGGCTTCAGGTCGGCGGCGACGCGGCCGAGAATCGTTGGCCCACCCCGCTTCGTGGATGCCCGGCGGGCGGCACGTGATCGCGGCATCCGTCGAAAGGCCAACCATGCGCCTCTCCCGCTCGTCTTCGACCCGCGTCCTCGGCCTGGCCCTCTCGGGCACGCTGCTCGTCACTGCGCTCGGCGGCTGCGGCGGCGGCCTCGACGGCCACGACTACAGGACCCCGGACGCACCGCCGGCGCCGCCGTCGCTATCGGGAACCGTAGCCCTCGGCGCGCCGATGCGCGACGCGACGGTGTCGGTGAAGGACGCGGACGGCCGCGTCGCCAGCGTGCCGGTCGCGCTCGACGGCAGCTACCACGGCCTCGCGCTCGATGGCCTGACGGCGCCGTTCAGCCTACAGGCGTGCGGCTTCGTCGACGGCCGCTACGGCTGCCACGACGGCGTCATCGACGCCGGCGGCACCGGCAACGTCACGCCGCTCGCGCGCTGATCCAATCCGGGCGCGAACCCGGCTAGCGCGAGGGTGCCGACGACGACGCCGGCGTTTCACCCGAGTCGCGCGCGGCGAGATCGGCGGACAGCGTGTTCAACGCCGAGCGGTATCGCGCCAGCGCCTGCGCCGGAGTTTCGCCGCGCGGCCCGGTCGCGAGCGGCAGCCACAGTTCGGGTGCGACGCCGGCGAGCGTCGCGTGGCGGCGGATCAAGGTCACCGGCGGCTGGGTCAGCTCGCCGGCGCTGTTCTCGACCGTGGAGGCCTCACCGCCGACCTGCGCGCCGAGCAGGTAGAGATGCCGGTGCGTCGGTGACAGGCGCTTTTCGAGCTCGGCGGCGATGCCGTTTTCGTCGCCTTCGAAGCGCTCGTTGAGCGCCGCGTACTCCTTCGGGTTGTTCACCGGCAGCTCGGCGACGCCAGCGATGCCGAGCGATTCGGCGAGCCGGCGCGCGAGCGCAAGATGGCGTTCGCCGATCGAGCGCGCCTTGGCTTGCACGTCGGGTGCCGACATCGCGTACGAGCCGATGAACGCGCTCGCGAAGCCGAGGTCGTAGCCGAGGCGAAAGGCGACGGCACGCTGACCCGGAACGCGCGCGAGCGCGGCGCGCGATTGCACGGCGACCTCTTCGGCCTCGCGCGCCAGCGCTGCGTCCTCGTGCGGCACGCCGCCGTGGGCCAGCGAGTCGCCGGCGCCGAGCGCCGAGAACAGCGCCATCTCGCCGCGGCCGAGGACGATGAACGCGAGCGCGATGGCCACGGTGTAGACCAGCACGCGCCAGGTCTCGCTCCAGCGCAGGAAGGCAGAGGCATCGGTCGGCGTTTCTTTCACGCTATCGTAGCCACGGGCAGCGGGAGCGCGTCGGCATGCTGGGCGGTGAGCTCGTCTTTCACTTCATCAACGTCATCCTGCTGACGGTCCTGGTCGCGCCGCTGATCCTCTGGCGCTACCGGCGTGCGGTGCTCGCCGGGATGATGGATCGCGGCGGTACCGCGTTGCCGCTGCCGGCGATCGTCGCACCAACCGCCGCTCGCATCGCGGCCGTCGCGCCGGACGCTTCTGCCGCCACGGCCCTGGCCTGGGAAGCGCGCATTCGCCGCCGCATCTTCTTCGCCGTGCTCGCCGCGCTCGCGCCGCCGGCGCTGATCCTTGCCGTCCAGCAGCTCGCCCTCGGCGGCCAACCGCTGACGCCGGCGCACGTGTCCCTGCTCGCCGGCGTCACCTGCAGCATGGCGGTGCCGATCTTCGCCGTGCTGACCGCGACGCCGTTCTGGCGCGCGCTTCGGCTCTGGCTCGTCACGCTGATCGCGCTGGCCGCGTTCGGCGTCGTCCTGTCGATGGCGCAGCGGCCTTTCTACGGCAAGGCGCCGACGCTCGATCAGGCGATGAACTTCGTCTACTTCTTCCAGCTCGCGGCGTACACGCTCTGGCTGCCGATGCTGCTCGGCCTGGCGATCGGCGCGCGCCGGGTTCGCGGCGTCGCGCCGCTCGCCTTCGCCGCGCTGCTGGTGTTCGCGCTCGCGCCGCTGTTCGGCGTTCGCGTGACGCAGTGGCTCTCCGGCATGCGGTGGAGCGCGGGCTGGGTCCTGGCCGGCCCCGGCCTCGACGCCGGCATCATCGTCCTCGCCCTGCCCATCGGCGTGCTCGCCTGGTGGCGCCTGAAGGCGCTCGCGCGGGGCTACCAGGCAAAGCGCTTTTCCGACGCCCAGCTGCTCGCGCACAGCTGGTGGCTGATCGTCGTCGTCAGCGGCGCCGCCGAGCTGGTCGCCGTCTATCCGGGCAATTCGCCGCTGCTGCAGATCCTCGCCGTCAGCACGGTCGCCTACTTCCTGTTCCCGTTCCTGCTCGCGCGCAGCTTGCGCTGGGCGCAGGCCGGCGCGACGGCGCCGCCGCCGCGCACGCTGCTCCTGCTGCGCGTCTTCGGCGACACCGCGCGCACCGAACGGCTGTTCGACCGCACCGCGACGCGCTGGCAGCGCTTCGGCCCGGTGACGATGATCGCTGCGCCCGACGTCGGCGCGCGCATGGTCGATCCCGGCGACGTCCTGCGCTTTGCCACCGGCGACATCACGACCGGCTTCATCAAGTCGCAGGCCGAGCTGGCGCGCCAGCTCGCGGCGATGGACGTCCGGCCCGATGGCGACGGCCGCTACCGCGTCAACGAGTTCTACTGCCGCGACGACACCTGGCAGGCGACCGTCGTCGAGCTGATCGCGCGTGCCGACGCCGTCGTCATGGACCTGCGCGGCTTCAGCGCCGAGCGGCGCGGCTGCGAGTTCGAGCTGCGCGAGCTCGGCGCGCGCATCGCGCCGGAGCGGGTCGTCCTGATCGTCGACGCCAGCACCGACCGCGCCCTGCTCGAGCAGATCGCTCCCGCGGGCCGGACGCCGATGCGGCTCATGGAGATCGTGCGCGGCAACGGCCGCCAGACCGAGGCGGCGTTCGCGGCGCTGCTCCAGGCCGCCGCCTGAGTTGCCGGTAGCGATTACGAAATTCCGTCACTTCGCTGATCATGAAAGCCATGCGCATTGCCCGCTCCTGCTCGACCCTGCTCCTCGCCGCCTGCGTCGCCTCCGCGGCAGGGGCCGCCGACGACCCGCGCGCGAGCATCGATCCCACCGTGCTGGGGCGCATCCGCGATGCGGCGATGGCGAGCGACTGGGCTTACCAGCGGCTCGCGGATCTCGCCGACGTCGTCGGCCCGCGCCTGTCGGGATCGGCCGGCGCCGAGGCCGCGGTCGCGCAGACCGCCGCGGCATTGCGCGCCGCCGGGCTCGCGGTGACGCTGCAGCCGGTGCAGGTGCCGCACTGGGTGCGCGGCGAGGAGCGCGCCGAGCTCGTCGGCTATGCCGGGCGGCCGGCCGGCGTGAGCCAGCGCGTCATCCTTACCGCGCTCGGTGGCTCGGCCGCGACCGCCGCCAGCGGCCTGACCGCGCCGGTGCTGGTGCTGCGCAGCATGGCCGAAATCGAGTCGCGCGCCGCCGAGGTCAAGGACCGGATCGTCCTGGTGAGCGTGCCGTTCGACCAGCACCTCGCCGACAACGGCTTCGCTGGCAATGCCTACGGCCTGGCGGGGGCGCCGCGCTTTCGCGCGCCGGCGCTGCTGGCGCGGCTGGGCGCGGCGGCGGCGCTGGTGCGCTCGGTCGGCGGCGCCGATTACCGCGTGCCGCATACCGGCACGACCAACTGGCCCGATGGTGTCAAGCGGATTCCCGCCGCCGCGGTGACGGTCGAAGACGCGCTCCTGATCGAGCGCCTCGCAGCGCGCGGCGAGGTGACGATGAAGCTCCTGCTCACGCCGCAGACCTTGCCCGACGTCGCGAGCGCCAACGTCCTTGCCGACCTGCGCGGCCGCGACAAGCCCGACGAGGTCGTGCTCGTCTCCGGCCATCTCGACAGCTGGGACCTCGGCACCGGCGCGATGGACGACGGCATGGGCGTCACCGCGGCGATGGGCGCGGTTGCCGTCCTCAAGTCGCTCGGGCTGGCGCCGCGCCGCACCTTGCGCGTCGTCGCCTGGATGAACGAAGAGAACGGGACGCGTGGCAGCAAGGCCTATTTCGCCTCCGTCAAGGACTCGCTCGCGACGCAGATCGCGGCAATCGAGAGCGACTTCGGCCTCGGCCGCCCGCTCGGCGTGCGCGCGCCGGTCGATGCCGCCACGGGCGACCGGCTCGAGCCGGTGCTGGCCGCCTTGCGCCCGATCGGCGCCGGCGTGCTCGACCGTCGCCCGGGCGAGATGGGGTCGGACATCGAGCCGCTGCAGGAAGCGGGCGTCGCCGCGTTCGTCGCCACTGGTCGACGGTCGCCGCTACTTCGATCTTCACCACAGCCCGGCCGACACCTTCGACAAGGTCGACGCCGACGCGCTGCGCCGCCAGGTCGCGGTGCTCGCGGTGCTGGCGTACTTCCTGGCCGAGGTTGAAGAGCCGCTGCGGGCGACGGCCGCGAAATAGCGTCAGTCGCGCAACGCCGGCGGGATCGCCTGCGCCAGGAAGTCGTAGACGGTCCGCACCAGCGGGTTGGAGCGGATCTCGCGATGCACCGCGAGCCAGCACGGCAGCGCGCCGGCGACCAGCGTCGGCAGGACGACGACGACGCCGGGCCAGTAGCGCAGGTTGTAGCGCGCGACGAAGCCGACGCCCGCGCCCTCGGCGATGAGCCGGCCGTAGACGACATGGTCGTCGGTGCGCAGCGCGAAGTCGGCGCGCGTCAGCGCCAGGCCCGACTTGGCGGCGCCACGAATGATCGTGTCGTCGCGGTCGTAGCCGATCAAGCGATGGTGGCGCAGGTCGGCGGCGCCGTGCAACGGTGGCGCCTTGGCGAGATAGCTCTTGTGGGCGGCGGCGACGATGTCGATCTCGCCGAGCTTGCGCGCGATCAGTGACGCCTGCGCCGGCCGCACCATGCGCACGGCGATGTCGGCCTCGCGCCGCAGCAGGTTGGTGAGCTCGTTCGACGCGACCAGCTCGACCTCGATCTCGGGATGGGCGCGCTGCAGCGCGGCGAGCACCGCCGGCAGCAACCAGACCGCCGCGACCTGGCTCGTCGTCACGCGGACCACGCCGCGCGTCGCGGAGCGCGCCGACGCCAGGCCGCGGGCGACGGCAAGCGCCGCGTCCTGCATCCGCCGCGCCGCCTCGGCGATGGCGAGCGCGGCGCCGGTCGGCGTGACGCCGCGGCCGGTGCGCTCGAACAGCGGCGCGCCGAGCTGCGCCTCGAGCTCGGCGACATGGCGGCTCAACGTCGGCTGCTGCGCGCCGCTGCGCCTGGCCGCGGCGGTGAGACTGCCTGCGTCGAGCACCGCGAGGAAACTGCGCACGAGGGTCCAGTCGAAGCGGTCGAAGGCACTCTTTTCCATGCGAAAGTGTATGGCTTCCATGCATGAATCGGTATAGCAGCCGCAACGCCGGGCGGCCACACTGCGGCCATCCGGCGATCGCGCCGCTTGCCCTCGGAGATGTTCATGACCCCCGCCCCCTCACCCTCACGCACCGTCCTCGTCCTCGGCGCCAACGGCCGCTTCGGCCTCGCTGCCGCCCAGGCCTTCGCCAGCGCTGGCTGGCACGTCCTCGCCCACGTGCGACGCGACGCCGCGGCCGGCATGCCGGCCCGTGCCGAGCTCGTCCGCGCGCCGCTCGCGGCGGTCGGCGACGCGCTGGCCGGGCGCGCGGTCGATGTCGTCGTCCACGGCATCAACCCCCACTACACGCGCTGGGAAGAAGTCCTGCCGGCGGCGCAAACGGCGATGGGCCTTGCCGAGCGCTTCGGCGCGCGCTTCATGCTGCCGGGCAACGTCTACAACCACGGCGCGGCCATGCCGGCGCTGGTCGACGAGACGACGCCGCAGCAGCCGACGACCGCCAAGGGTCGCATCCGGGCCGCGCTCGAGGGCGGCCTCGAACGACGCTGCGCCGACGGACGGCTGCGCGCGACCGTGATCACCGCCGGCGACTTCTTCGGCGCCGGCAGCGGCAGCTGGCTCGACCAGGCGATCGTCAAGCCGATCGCCAAAGGCCGGCTCGACTATCCCGGTAATCCGGACCTGGTCCACGCCTGGGCCTATCTGCCCGATCTGGCCCAGGCGTTTGTCGCCGTCGCCGCGTTGCCCAACCTGGCGCCGTTCGAGCGCTTCACCTTCGCCGGGCACTCGGTCACTGGCCGCGCATTTCTCGCCGCCGTCGAACGCGCCGCGGCGTCGCTCGGCATCGCTCCGACCCGCGGCTGGCGCCACGGGCGCATGCCGTGGCCGCTGCTCCGCGCCGTCGGCGTCGTCGTTCCGCTCTGGCGCGAGCTGGCGCGGATGTCGTACCTCTGGCGTGTGCCGCATGCGCTCGACGGCCGCCGCCTCGCCGCGCGCTGTCCCGGGCTCGGCGCGACACCGCTCGAGCAAGCGCTGCGCGCCAGCCTGATCTCCCTCGGGCTCGGCACCCGCCGGGGCGAGCCCGAAGTCGGGCGTCCGCGCCCGAACTGCGGCCGGCTGACCCACGCGAGCGACTGAGCTCCGCCTGCGACGCCGCCGGGCGCAATCCGTCGGACGCGTCGTATGCTCGCCGGAAACGCCTTCGTCCGGCCGCCGGCCGCGGCGAGCGCGATCCGTGACACGACACGCCCGCGCCCGGCCCCGAACAACACGATGACCCCTGCGGAGATGGATCGAGTGTTCGGCGCGGATCGCCTGCAGATGGCGACCGGCGGCCACGTCGAGGTCTTCCGCGAGGCGGCGGCCCACGGCGTCGAGCGCGCCTACACCAAGCGTTTCCTCGCCGGCGCGAGCGGCGATTTCCGCGCCTGGACCGTGCGCGAGTGGCGCATCCTCGATCGGCTGGCGAGCCAGCGAGCGCCGGTGGCCAAGCCACTCGAGTTCCTGCTCGCCGACGGCGGCGGCGCGGCCGGGTTGCGGACGCGCGATGCCGGCGCGACGGTCGAGCAGTGGGCGACGCTGGTGCCACTGCGCCGGGGCGACACGCCGCTGCGCAGCGCCTTCGAGGACTGCGCCCACTGGTGGTCGCTGGCGCGCCACTGCCTGCTCGCGCTCGACGCCGTCCACGCCCTCGGCTTCGTCCATCTCGAGCTCAAGCCCGACAACGTCTGCATCCCGTGGGCGCCGGCGGGCGCCGGTCGGCCTTCGCCCGGGCAGCCCCTCAGGCCGCGCTTCAAGGACCTCGCCTTGATCGACGTCGCCTTCTCGCTCCTGCCCGAGATCGAGTACGCCGCGCCGCTGCCGCTCCTGCGCCAGCCGGCGTACGACTACCAGTCGCCGCGCCTGCTCCACGCGCTCGAGGAAGGCCGGCGCGGCCGTCTCGGGGCGACGCGCGCGCTCGACTGGCGTTGCGATTTCTTCAGCCTGGCCGGGATGCTCTGGCGCTACCTGCCCGAGCTCGACGAGCTGCCCAGCTCCGGCTGGACGACCGAGCGCCATCTCCGGGCGCGCGAGTTCGTCCAGCATCTGCTCGACCTGCACAGTGCGCCCATGGCGGCGCACTGGCCGCATCGCGAGCTGATCGCGTTCACGACGGAGCGGCTGCGCGACCCTGAGCTCGCGGCCGCGCTCGAGGCCGGGACCAGCTTCGATTCGGAGCGCGAGACGCCGCTTGCGGCCGTGGCGACGCCTGCGACTCGGCTCGCCGACCCGGCGCCGCCGCCGGCGCCTGAGCCGGTCGAGGCGACGGCTGCAGCGGAAGGGACGGCCGCTTCGGCGCCGGGACCTCTCGCCGAGCCACAGAGCGAACGTGCCGCGGCCAACTCGGCCGCGTCGGCGCCGGCGCCGCAGCCCGGTGCCGCGCCGGAGCCCAGGGCGGGCGCGGCGGACGAGGCCGAGGCGAAAGCCGGCGCGCGGCCGACATGGCGGGCGCGTCGAAAAGCGGCGCGCCGCCGGCTCGCGCTGCGCGCCGGCTTCGCGGTCGCACTGGTCGGCGCGGCGATCGCCGCCTGGTGGTTCGGCGGCGAGCAGGAAACGCGCTTCGAGATGCCTTCGCTCGGCGATCTCGCCGAGCGCTCTCTGCCGGCGTCGGCGGCGATACGCGCGCCGGCGGTTGCGGCGGTCACGGCCTCGGCGGCTACGGCGCGCGCGGACGCGGCGTCGGAGAGCGCGCGCGCCGACGCGGCCGCGGCGGCGAACGACGAGCTCGCGGCGCGCGCCGAAGCATGGCGGAGCGACCGCCTCCCGGTCATCGCCGTTGCCGCCGAGCGGCGGCTCGCGCACGTGCTGGCGGTCGCGGCCAGGTCGGCCGAGTTCCGACGCCGCGGCGACGTCCGTGCCGCCACGCGGGCGATGCGCTCGGCACCGCGCCGCCGCCGCCGCTGACCACGGCCAGTGCGCCGTGGCGCGGGCGCTCAACGACGACGCGCTGATGGCCTATGGGCGCAGCAACGACGTCGCCGACGTCGTCGCCCTGCAGACCCAGGCGCTCGGCGCCAACCCGTTCGACTCCGAGATCGTCGGCAACCTCGCCTTTCTGCTCCTGAAGCAGCGACCCCCCGAGACCGAGGCGGCGCGCCGGTTCGCGCTGCACGCGCTGACCCTCAACGACGCGCGCTTTCCGAGCGGACGAACCGAAGACTGGACGGCGCTCGCGATCGCCAGCGCGCTCACCGGCCATGACGACGACGCACGCAACGCCTGGTTCGTCGCGCTGGCGCTGACCAGCGACCTGCAGCGACTGTGCACCGCCGCCGTCAACGCCGAGGCAAGCCACGGCGAACTGCTTCGTCCCTCGGTGCAGGCGCTGCTGCAGCGCGCGCGCTCGTCGGCGGCCTATGGTCGCTGCGAGGTCGCGGGCACTGGAACCGCGACGACGCCGACGGCAAGGCGCTGGAGAAGACGGCGCCGCGGCCCAAGCCACCCCATCCCGTAAAGTGACGGCTCCGTTGCGCTTCGGAGCCGCGCCATGGCCTTGACCCTTTCCCGCCTCGTTCCCGTGACCCGTGCGCTCGCGCTTCTCGGCGCGCTCACCGCGCTCGCGCTGCCGCCGCACGCGACGGCGCAGGCGAAGAAGGACAGCGTCATCCTCGGCATGGTGCTCGAGCCCGCCCCCGGCCTCGACCCGACGGTCGCGCCGGCGGCGGCGATCGGCGAGGTCGTGCACCTGAGCGTGCTCGAGGGCCTGACCAAGATCAACATGGACGGCAAGATCACGCCGCTTCTCGCCGAGAGCTGGACCACCGATCCCGACGGCAAGGTCTACACCTTCAAGCTGAAGAAGGGCGTGAAGTTCCACGACGGCGAGGCGTTCGACGCGAGGCGACGTCAAGTTCAGCTTCGAGCGCGCCAAGGCGCCAGGATCGACCAACAAGGCGAAGAAGGCGGTGTTCGACAACATCAGCAGCATCGACACGCCCGACCCGTACACGGTGATCGTCGTCCTCAACAACGCCGACGGCAACTTCCTGTTCCGCATGGGCGAGAACACGGCGGTGATCCTCGACCCGAAGAGCGCGCCGACGAGGCGACCCGGCCGATCGGCACCGGCCCGTTCAAGTTCGAATCGTGGGCCAAGGGCTCGTCGATCACGCTGGTCAAGAACGACCTGTACCGCGACGCCGCCAAGATCGCGATGAAGAAGGTGACCTTTCGCTTCATCGACGACCCGGCGGCACAGGTCGCGGCGCTGCTCGCCGGCGACGTCGACGGCATGCCGCGCTACGGCGCGCTCGAGAGCCTGAAGCAGTTCCAGAGCGACCCGCGCTTCGCGGTCGTGATCGGCGGCACCGAGGGCAAGACGATCATGACGATCAACAACAAGAAGAAGCCGTTCGACGACGTGCGCGTGCGCCGCGCCCTCGCCGCGGCGATCGATCGCAAGGCGATCATCGACGGCGCCCAGGAAGGCTACGGCACGCCGATCGGCAGCCACTTCCTGCCGAGCGACGCCGGCTACGTCGACCTCACCAGCGTCAATCCGTACAACCCGGAGAAGGCCAAGGCGCTGCTCAAGGATGCCGGCGTCAGACGCCGCTCAACGTCACCCTCACGCTGCCGCCGCCGGCCTACGCGCGCCAGGGCGGCGAGATCATCGCCGCGGAGCTGGCCAAGGTCGGCGTCGTCGCCAAGATCGAGAACGTCGAGTGGGCGCAGTGGCTGTCGGGCGCGTTCAAGGGCAACTTCGACCTGACCGTGATCAGCCACGTCGAGCCGCTCGACTTGGACCGCTACGGCGACCCGAGCTACTACTGGCTACGACTCGCAGGCCTACAAGGACCTGCACGCCGAGCTACAAGACGACCGCCGACCCAAGGTCGGCTCAAGCTGCTCGGCGACATCCAGCGCCAGCTCGCGACCGACAGCGTCAACGTCTTTCTGTTCCAGCTGCCGCAGTTCGCGGTCGGCAACAAGAAGCTGAAGGGCCTGTGGAAGCTCGCCGATCTTCGCCAACGACCTCGGCGCGCTGAGCTGGCAGTAAGGCGACGCCATGCCGCGCTGCACGATCTCGCGGCGACCGAGCTGGTCGCGCGCTACCGCGAGCGCTCGCTCTCGCCGGTCGAGGTGACGCGCGCCGTGCTCGACCACATCGCCGCTGGGAGCCGCACCTGCACGCGATCTTCCTGCTCGACGGCGACGCCGCGCTCGCCCCGGCGCGCGCCTGCGAGACGCGCTGGCTGCGCCACGTGAGCGCGGCGAGAACGTCGGCGCGCTCGACGGCGTGCCGACGATGATCAAGGACAACATCGCCACCGCCGGGACGCCGGTGCCGCTGGGCACGGCGGCCACCGAGCTGGTGCCGGCGCGGCGCGACGCACCGCCCGCGGCGCGCGTGCGCGAGGCCGGCGCGGTGATCCTCGGCAAGACGACGATGCCCGACTACGGCATGCTGTCGTCGGGCCTGTCGAGCTTTCACGGCCTGACCCGCAACCCCTGGGACCTCAGCAAGAACCCGGGCGGCAGCAGCGCCGGCGCGGGCGCCGCCGTCGCCGCCGGCTACGGGCCGCTGCACCTCGGCACCGACATCGGCGGCTCGCTGCGCCTGCCGGCCGCCTGGTGCGGCATCTTCACCCTCAAGCCGAGCCTCGGCCGCGATCCCGATCGACCCGCCCTACGCCGGCCGCGTCGCCGGGCCGATGACGCGCAGCGTCGCCGACGCGGCGCTGATGATGGGCGTGCTCGCCCAGCCCGACGACCGCGACACGATGAGCCTGCCGGCGCAATCGATCGACTGGCAGCGGCTCGAGCGCGACGTGCGCGGCCTGCGCATCGGCCTGATGCTCGACGCCGGCGCCGGCCTGCCGGTCGACCCGGAGATCGCCGCCGCGGTCGAGCCGCGGCCAAGCGCTTCGAGGGCGCCGGCGCCGCGTCGAGCGCATCGCGCCGCTTCATGACCCGCGAGCATGCTCGATGGCATGGACGACTTCTGGCGCATGCGCTCCTGGCTCGACATGTCGGCGCTGCGCGAGGAGCGGCGCGCCGCGTCGCTGCCCTTCATCGCCGCGTGGGCCGACGGCGGCGCGGGCTGTCGGGCGAGCGCGTCTTCCGCGGCTTCAGCCAGATGGCGGCGATGCGCGAGGCCGCCGTCGCCGCGTGCCGCCCATACGACGTCGTGCTCTCGCCGACGTCGCCGATCGCCGCCTTTCGCCGCCGAGCTGCCTCGCCCACCAACGACCCGGAGCGGCCGCTGGAGCACATCGGCTTCACGGTGCCTTCAACATGAGCGAGCAGCCGGCCGCGAGCATCAACTGCGGCCACACGCAGCCGGCCTGCCGATCGGCCTGCAGATCGTCGGCAAGCGCCACGACGACCTCGGCGTGCTGCAGGTCGCGCATGCCTGGGAAGCGATGCGGCCGAGTCGCGGCCCCTGGCCCGAGCCGCCCGCGCCCTGACACGAGCCGCGACGTGATGCGGCGCGACGCGCGCGGCAACGCGGTCTCGACCGCGTCGGCGGCCGCTCTCGACGCGAGCGAGAACGCGCTCTGGCGAATGCTGTCGTTCTACGGCATGCCGCTCGACGACCTCGACGCGGCGATCGCCGCCGATCCCGGCCTGGGCCTGCCACAGCTGATGCAGGCCGGCTTCCTGCTCAACCTCACCGAGCCTGCGCTCGTCGGCGAAGCGGCCCTTCTCGACGCGGCCGCGCGCCGAGCCGCCCCGCGCCGATGCGCGCGAGCGCGAGCCCCACGGCGGCCTGCGCCGGATCGCGGCCGGCGACTGGCAGGGCGCCGCGACGCGCTGGAGCGCTGCTCGCCGGATCCGCGCGACGCGCTCGCCCTGCAGTGGGCGCACCTGCTCGACTTCTATCGCGGCGATCGCCGAGAGCTCTGCGCACGCGCGGCGCCGCCGTTGCCGCACTGGGGCGAGGCCGACCCGCTCCACCCCTACGTGCTCGGGCTGCATGCCTTCGGCCTCGAGGAACAGCGCCGTCGCTGAGGCCGAAGCGGTGGGCCGGCGGGCCCTGGCAGGCGACGGCCGCGCGTGCCCTGGGCGATCCACGCCGTCGCCCACGTCATGGAGATGCAGGGGCGCTTCGCCGATGGCGCGCGCTGGCTGGACTGGCCAGGCGTCCGCACCGTGGCGGCCGTTATCAGGCCCAACGGCTTCTCCTGCCACCTCGGCTGGCACCAGGCGCTGTTCGCGCTCGAGTCCCTGGACCGCCGCGACGCGCTGGCGCTCTTCGACCGCTACCTGGATCCGAGGCGAAGCGAGATCACGCTGCAGCGCGTCGACGCAGCCTCGCTGCTCTGGCGTGCCGCGCTGGTCGGCGTCGACGTCGGCGATCGCTGGCAGCGCCTGCTCGACGGCTGGTCGCTGCCGACGCCGACCGCGCCGGGCTGTCGGGCTTCAATGACCTCACGCAGCTCGCCTTCATTGGCGCCGGCGAACGCGAACGGGCGCACTCTATGAGGGCCCGCTCGCCGGTGCCGCCCGCCGGTCGGCCGAACCCCGAGGTCAGCGCTGCCGTCGCCGCACCGCTGATGCACGGCCTGCTCGCCTTCGCCGCGGCCGCTTCGACGATCGCGCCGGCTGCTCCCGCCGCTGCGGCCGCGCCGGCGCGCGCCTCGGCGGCAGCCATGCGCAACGCGAGATGATCGACCAAGACGCTGCTCGCCGCCGCCGCTCGCGGCGGCGTACGACCGGCGGGCCGGACCCTGCTCGCCGAGCGAGGCGCGCATGCGGGCGACGCCGCTCACGGAGCACTGGGCGCGCGCGCTCGACGCGACGCCGAGCCGCTGAAGCGCGAGCGTCGGTCGCTCGCGAGCACTTTCGCTTCGTCAGACCGCCGGCGCCGGCAGCTTCTCGGTCGCGAGCGCGCGCTGCACGGCCGGGCGGGCGAGCACGCGCTCGAGCCACGGCTTGATGTGCGGAAGCGCGCGCGCCGGACGGCCGAAGCCGCGCGTCCAGCGAGACAGCACGAACGCGTAGGGATCGACCAGGCTGTGGTTCGCGCCGAGCAGCCAAGGACCGCCGTGGCGCGCCAGCTCGGCGTCGATCTGCTCGAGCAGCGTGCCGATCTTCGCTTCGGCACGCGCCTTCACCGCCGCGCTGCCGCCCGCGTCGTCGGCCCAGCGCTCGGGATAGAAGTAGACGATCAGCGTCGCCTGCAGCGAGTTGCTCAGCCAGGCGAGCCACTTGTACGCGTGGGCGCGCTCGCCCGTCGCGGTCGCGGCCAGCAACTGCGCCTCGGGATGGGTGTCGGCGAGGTGCATGCAGATGGCCGCGGTCTCGTAGAGGACGAGCGGCTCCTTCCCAGGCAGCGAATCGTCGATCAGCACCGGGATCAGGCCGTTCGGGTTGAGCGCCAGGTAGGCCGCGCTCTTGTGCGCGGCCTGGGCCCGGTCGACGTACTTGAGCTCGAACGGCGCGCCGATCTCCTCCAGGACGATGTGCGCGATCAGGCTGGCGTTGCCGGGGAAGTAGTAAAGCTGCAGCATGACGCTCCCGTAGCGCCGGTCGGCGCGGCGCCATTCTGGCCGCGGGGCGCGCTGGCCGGGCCGGGCGTCTGGACGCTCCCGGGCGCAGCCACTATCCTCCGCGCTCACGACGGGGGCAGGGGCAATGCGCGCGTGGACGGTTGATGCCGATGACATCCAGGTGGCCGAGGACTTCGACGAATCGCTGCTCCATCGGACTCCGGAGATCGACGGCTTCCTCTCGCCCGACCGCGACGACAAGTTCATCGTCATCGGCACCAAGGGCTTCGGCAAGACGCTGCTGCTCAAGGCCAAGCGCATCCTGTACCAGCGCGAGGGCCAGGCGGTCTGCCTGCCCACCGGCAATCTGCTCGACAAGCCGATCGGCGACAAGATCTTCAGCCGCGAAGCGCTTGCCTTCTTCGCCGCATCGCCCTGCCGTGGTCGAAGCTCTGGCTCACCGCCATCGCCATGGCCACCCTCAAGCACGCGGGCGCGGTGGACGATCTCCAGGTCGAGCCCGGCCTTGCCGGGCTCATCGATGACGAACATCTGCACAGCGTCATCGATCACTTCGTGCGGCTGCTCGACTTCACCCCGAGCGAGCTCCAGCGCTGCGCCACCGATACCGACGGGCATCTGGTGCCCCGGCTCCGCGCGCTCACCTCGCCGCTCGCCATCTTCATCGACGGCGTTGACGAGTACTTCAACAAGCACGTCGAGGACCGCCGGCGAGCCCGAGCGTGACCGGCGAGCTTTCCCCCAACATCTGGTACTTCGCGCAGCTTGGCCTGGTCGAGGTCGCCTACCAGCTGCGCCGCATCAACCATCATCTCAAGGTGTTCGCGGCGGTGCGCAAAGAGGCGTACGCGCGATTGCCGCAGCGCACCGCCATGTCCCAGCAGTATCGCGGCAGCGCGGTCGACATCGTGTACTCGCGGGAAAGCCTGCGCGAGATCTTCGTCAACAACGTCCGCCTGCTGAAGGAGGATCGCATGGTCTTGCCCGAGCGCTTGCGCACCGATCCGCTCGAGGCTTTCCTCGGCCGCACGAGCGTCATCGACGCCTACACGCGCGAGGAGGAGGACGCGTTCGACTACGTGTGCCGGCACACGTTGCTGCGGCCGCGCGACCTGATGACGATCGGCGAGCGGCTGTCCGCGCTCCGGCCCGACGAGCGACGGAACGAGTCCCGCTTCAAGGAAGCGGTGAACCAGGCCGCCACCGAGATCGCCTACGAGTACCTCGCGGAGATCGCGCCTTACCTGGGCGACCTCGAACTCGACAGCGTTCCTGCGTCTGCCCGGTCACATCCTGACCCGCGACGAGGTCGAGCGATCAGTGCCGGAGACGCACGCGGCGGGCGAGGGCAGCACGTATTCTGCGCGCTCTATCGCGTCGGCCTGCTCGGCTACGTTCACCACGATCGGGTGCGCGGTGAATGGTGCAGCGCTTCCTGCGCCCGGGCGAGGCGACCCTCGAGCCTGACGGCACGTTCCCGCGGCCACCCACTATCTGGTGCATCCGGTGCTGTCCGACGTGATCGGCCGCGGGAATCCCGCCTTTCTGCAGCAGATCGACCGGGTGAACATCGTGGGCTACGGCCGGCCGTGGCGGGAGACGGGAGGCGCGACGCGCGCTCGACGTGCGGTGCTGTGTCCTGAAGGCGGACGTCCACGGGTTCGGCACCCTGATGCGCGCCGGCGTGGATGCTCCGGTTCGCAAGGCGCTCGAAGACGCGGTGAGGCGCTGGGCCCAGGAGGCGATCATCACGGAGACCCGCGCGGGGACGCGCATTGATCGTCCATGACGATCCGGTGGCGCTGGCTCAGACCGCGCGGCATATCATGGACGACGTCTACCAGGCCCCCGGCCAGCCCCGTCTGCGCATCGCGCTCCACTACGGCGAGGTCCAGACGCGTCAGTGCGTTGGGTGACCTGGGCGGTGATCGTCGGAGGCGACGCGATCCTCTGCGCGGCCCGGGTCGAGCCGTATGTCCAGCCGGGGCAGATCTGGGCGACCGAGGAGTTCCGCGACCAGTTCCCGGCGGCCTTCGCTCTGGCGGGCCACTCCGATCGCGGGGCCCGCCGGCGGACGCTTCAACGTGAAGAAGAAGGGAACGCTCGAACCCGACCTGTGGCTGCGGTTATACCGGCTCGAGTCCTGAGCGCTGCGGCCATGCCTTAAGGGCATGGCGATTGCTACGCGGTGGCGGCCCTCCGCCGTGCGATGCCGCCGCTGCGCTACTGGATCCTGGCGACCTTCCTCGCCTCCGCCGCCTACGCGAACCTGCGTGGTCGCGTGCGCTTCGGCTGGCTGCGCGCGCTGACCGACTACACCGTCCTCCTGGCCCCGCTCAACGCCGTGCTCTACGCGGCGTCGCGGGTCCAGCCGCGCCCTTTCCTCGCCGCCGAGCGGTTCGCGACACTCGACGTGCTGCGCGCCAACTGGCGCCTGATCCGCGACGAGGCGCTGGCAGTCGATGAGAGCGGCCATATCCGCGCCGCCGCCGCCTACAACGACATCGGCTTCAACTCGTTCTTCCGCACCGGCTGGGCCCGCTTCTACCTGAAGTGGTACGGCGCGGAATTGCCGTCGGCGCGCGCGCTCTGCCCGCGCACGGTCGAGCTGCTCGCCGGCCTCCCCGAGGTCAAGGCGGCGATGTTCGCGTCGCTGCCTCCGGGCGGTCGCCTGGTGCGCCATCGCGACCCTTACGCTGGGTCGCTGCGCTATCACCTGGGGCTGAAGACGCCAATTCGCCCGGCTGCTACATCGAGGTCGACGGCCAGCGCTACCACTGGGAGGACGGCGAGGCGATCGTCTTCCACGAGACGTTCATCCATCATGCCGAGAACACGACCGACCAGCAGCGCGTCATCCTGTTCTGCGATGTCGAGCGGCCCCTGCGCTGGCGGCCGGTGACGGCGTTCAACCGCTGGTTCGCGCGCGAAGTCATGACGGCGTCGGAAACGCAGAACGTCGCGGGCGAGCGGGTCGGCGCGTTGAACCGGCTGTTCCCGCACGTCTACACTTGCCTGCCTTCAAGGCGCTCAAGCGGCGAGGCCGCTCCGGCTACTACGCGCTCGAGTGGACGCTGCTCGGCCCTTGCTCGTGCTCGTCATCTGGTGACTAGGCGGCGCGCTCCAGGTAGCTCTGGAACACCGCGACGTGCACGAACGCGGCGTCGGCCGCGCTCGGCCAGAGCTCGCTCGTGCTGAAGCGGACGTCGTAGGTCGGTTCGTCGGCGGAAGCGACGCCGTGGGCCGCTGCGTCGGGGAAAGGATAAGGCGGCGACTCGCTCACGACCACGCCGCTCTTGCCGCGGATGTAGGCCGGCATGCGGACATGGCCGGGAACATGGTCGCTGGTGACGCGGACGCGGTCGCCGGGAGCGAAGCGTTCGCGCCCTGCGGCGTTGGAGCGTCCGGCGGCGCTTGCCAGCGCCAGCGGGAACGTGCCTTCGGCGCGGCGCTCGAGCTCGTCGCGCGAAACGATTCCCTTCTCGACGCAGAGCGTCGCCAGGCTCGTCAGCGAACGCTCGTAGTAGCTCGCCGAGAGATAGTGGCGCGGCTCCATGCGCTCGATCGCATGGCGGTACTCGTCCATGTTGAAGATGCCGAGCTTGACCGCGAGCGAATAGAGCGCGTTGACGCGCTTTTCCCACGGCTCGTGGAAGACCGGCGCCGCCGGCGAGTGGCGCACGCGGCCGAAGCCCTGCTTGCCGCCGAGATCGTGGATGCCGTCCATCGCTCGCTGGCTACAGGCGCGCGACGCCGATCAGGGCGTCCTTGGTGACGATCTGCGCCAGCCGCTCCTCGGACCAGCCGTGGGTCTCGGGTGGCTGCATCGGCAGCACCATATAACGCGTGTCGGCGGTGGTGTCCCAGACCCGGATCTCGATCTCAGGCGCCAGCTCGAGGCCCATTTCCTTCAGTACCGTGCGCGACTCGCGCACGACCCGGGCGCGGTACTCGAGGTCCTTGTACCAGTCGGGCGGCAGGCCGATGATCGTGAACGCGGTGCACGAGCAGAGGGTGCAGCAGATGACGTTGTGCACCGCCGCCGTGTTCTCGAGGACGACCAGATGGCGGTGATGGCGCGGCATCTCGTAGCCGAGCTCGAGCGCCGCGGCGCGACCGTTCGCGAGCAAGCGTGCGCGGAACGCCGGATCGGTCCACGCCTTGGCGACGATGCGCGCGCCGTTCTCGGGAACCCAGCGTTCCTCGACCAGGTGGTTGGCCTGAGCGATGAACTCGCCCGGCTTCAGGCCGCGTTCCTCGAACGCGGCCTGGATCGCGTCGACGCGCTGCTCGACCGGCGCGATGCGCCGAGCCGCGGCGGGGTCGGAAGTCGTCATGGCTGCGGCCGATGGCAGCGAAGCTACTGGTGGATGCCCTCGACCTGGATCAGCAGGTGGACGTCGTCGGGTGCCGCGTTCGGCGCGAAACCGAGTCCGAACTGGCTGCGCTGGATCGTGGTCTCGAAGTCGCCGCCGCAGACCTCGCGCTTGACCTGGGCGTTCTCGTAGCAGTTGAAGCGCGTCGCCTTCAGCGTCACCGGCTGCGACTTGCCGAGGATGGTCAGCGTTCCGGAGACCGATGCAACCTTGACGCCGTCGAAGGTGAAGGCGTCGCCGACGAAGCGCGCGGTCGGGTTCTGGGCCGCGTTGAACACCCGCTCGCCCTTGAGGATATTCTCGAGCGCCGTCGAGGCGATGCTCACGCTCGCGATGTCGATATTGACGTCGGCCTTGCCGGTCTTGGCGGCGCGGTCGAGGACGATGCTGCCGTCCTTGACCTGGAACCGGCCGCGATGCGTCGACGTGCCGATGTGCAGCACTTCGAACGTCACGACGCTGTGCCCCGGATCGATCGCGAACGTGGCCGGATCGGCCACGGCCGAGCCGGCAGCGATCAGCATCGAGGAGATCAGCAAGGTCTTGAGCATGACTTGTTCTTTCGCGAGGGGTGGGAAGGAGGGCGCGGCCTAGAGCGGGCCGAGCCCCGAGAGAATCAGCTTGAACCTGACGCGAACATCGTTGGCGACCAGCGAGAGGTCGGCCCATTCGTTCTCGCCGATCTTGAAGTCGAGCCGCTTGACGACGAACTCGCCGCTCGCCGTCGAGAGAGTGCCGGCCTGGACGATCGTCACCGGAATGACCAATTCCTGGCTCGTCCCCTTGATCGTCAGCTTGCCCACGACCTGCAGGCGGCCCGGGCCGATCGCTTTGATCGCACCCGACTGGAACACGGCACGCGGAAATTTCTGAGCGTTGAACCACGCCGGGCCCGGCAGCTCGGCATCGCTCTCGGCGAAACCGACGGTCGCACTCGCGGTGTCGATCGAGAGCATGACGTTGCCCGTCTGCGGTGCCTTCGGATCGAGGGCGACCTGGGCATCGAAGTTGCGAAAGCGTCCGTCGATAGGAACGCCGCTTTGCTTGACCTGGAACGCGATCTCGCTTTGCGCCGGCACCAGCTTCGCGGCTGCCGGCTGGGCCTGCGCTGCGGCGCCGACAAGCAGGAAGAGCACCGCGCTCATGGCCATCGACGCGCGATGCAGGGGCTTCGGCAATTCGGCTCCAGGAAAGCGGCCCGGGGCGGGCTCGGCGGCGGATTCTAGACAGCCGCGGCCGCCCTCCTCGGAGCAGGGCGCTGGTCGGCTGGCGCCGCCGCCAGGCGACCAGCGGCGCCGGAACGCGCGGTTGAACGCGGCCTCGGTCTGGCGCCCTGCACTGTCTAAGATCGGGCATGACAACCGCCCTGCCTCACGTCCGTGAAGTCGGCAGCGGCGCCGGCGTCGTCTGCCTGCACGCCAACGCGAGCTCGTCGGCGCAGTGGCGCGCGCTGATCGACCGACTCGCGCCGCGCTGCCATGTCCTCGCCCCCGATCTGTACGGCGCGGGCAAGAGCCCGGAATGGCCTTCGCGCGCGACGATCTCGCTCGCCGACGAAGTGGCGCTGATCGCGCCGGTGCTGGCCGCGCGCCGGCACGCCGCTGACGCTGATCGGCCACTCGTACGGCGCTGCGGTCGCCCTGCGCGCGGCACTCGCCGAGCCGGGCCGCGTGCGCGCGCTCGTCCTCTACGAGCCGACCCTGTTCGCCCTCGTCGACGCGGCGACGCCGCGGCCGAACGACACCGAGGGCATCCTAGCCGCCGTCGACGCCGCCGCCCGCGCTCTCGATGCCGGCGATCCGGCTGCGGCCGCCGCGCACTTCATCGACTACTGGATGGGATCGGGCAGCTGGCAGCGCATGCCCGAGCAGCGCCAGGCGCCGATCGCCGCGGCGATCGTCAACGTACGCCGCTGGCGCCATGCCCTCGTCAACGAGCCGACGCCGCTGGCGGCGTTTCGCGCGCTGACGATGCCGGTGCTCTACCTCGTCGGCCGCCGCTCGACCGCGGCGGCGCACGCCGTCGCACGCGAGCTGGTAGGGACGCTGCCGAACGTCGAGCGGGTCGAGCTCGACCTCGGCCACATGGGACCGGTGACCGATCCCGAGGTCGTCAACGACATCATCGTCGGCTTCCTCGAGCGCGTCGGCGCGGTGGCCGCGCCGAGCGACCGCTGATCGTCGCGCCGGCCGCGCGGGAAAGGTCAGCGCAGGCTCGGCGACGCGCGCTTCCACGCCGGGTCCTGCCAGCGCTGGAACGCACCGAGCGTGCTCGGATCGCTCGACTGCCGCTCGGTGGCGAGGCCGTCGAGGCGAATCAGCTCGAAGCTGCGCTTGTTGCGACCTTCGCCACGCGCTTCGCGGGCGACGAGCATCTGCTGGCCGCCCGGCACCCAGCCTGCGAACTCGGCGACGCCGATTCCGGGCGCGGTCGTCGCCGGCGGCAGCACGGCCACGCTCCAGCCGTCGCGGCCCTTGCGGAACAGCCACAGCTCGCGCCACGCATCCATCGGCTGGACGGCGACGGCCAGCGCATTCGCCTCGCGGTTCCTCGTCGCCGACGCGCTCCAGACGATGCCGTAGGTGCAGCGCCGCGCGAGTGGCGCGCTCGTGTCGTGCCTGGCGTCGACCAGCAGCACGCAGGTCTGGCCGGGCTCGCCGGGCGTCGTCGCGATCGAGACGGCGAGTCCGCTCAAGCGCGGTGCAGTGCTCGAATCCGCCGCCCAGCGCGAGGCGTTGACGCGGATCGCGGCGTCGTTGAATGCCGCGAGGTCGGCGTCGGTGAGCTCGGCCTTGTCGACCGCGGCGAGCTCGTCGAGGGCGCGCTCGGCGGCGCCCGCCGCCGTCGCCTCGCTGTCGATCGCGCCGCCTTGGCGCGCGCGTCGGTAGGCGATCGCGCTCCACAAGCCAGCGCGGCGCATCGCGACGCGGTTCTTCAGGTAGCCCGGCAGCTTGGCGGTGTCGACGCGGTCGAGGACGGCGACGCGCCACTCGTCGAGCGCAGCGCGCTCGACGACGCCGAGCGCCGGGTCGACGCACTCGGGTCGCGTCAGCGCGAGCGCCGCGCGCGCCTGCTGCGCCGGCTCGGCGCTACGCGCGAGGACGCGTCGAAAGGCGTCGCCGTCGTAGCAGATCTGCATCCTGCCGTCGCGCTCGAAGCTGGCGAAGCGGACGCCGAAGTGCGCGGCGACCTCGAGGTGCGCGGCAAGCGCCGCCTCGGCGGCCTTGCTCGCGGCATTGCCGGCCGAGGCACGCTCGGCCAGCCGGTCGGCGAAGCTGCCGAGCGCGTCGAAGGCGGCGACGCCGGCGCTGCCGCCCAGCACGTCGGCGGGCGCGGCCTGGAGGTAGGCGGCGGTGAGGCCGATGCCGAGCGCCTCGCTGCCGGCCGACTCGCGCGTGAACCCGACCAGCGTCAGCAGGCCGGTGGCGTCGGCGGCACCGAGCCGACTGCGGTGAACCTGGCTGGCGCGGACGAAGCCGCCGCGCTCACGCACATGGTCCCAGACCTGGAGGTAGTCGAGGCGCTCGCCGCGTACTTCGAGGACCTCGCCCTGCCAGAGCACCGCCTGCTGCGGCGCCGAGTCGCGCGGCGCGGCGCGCAGCGGGGTCTGGTCGCGCAGGACGATCGCCGTCGTTGCCGGCGTCGCCGTGCCTGCGACATTCGTCCCGCCAGCCGCGCCGGTCGCGCCGGCGACCGTCGCCAGGGCCGCAGCGGCCGCGGCGATCAACACCGTGAAGCCCATCCGGACGACGTCGCGCAAGGTGCAGCCGGTGCCGCTCACGGTGCCTCCCGTGCATCGTCAGCGGTGGCGTGCTGCTCGGCGTCGCCGCTCGCGAGCGTGTTGCGCTTCGCGCTGCCGAGCAGGCCGGCGCCGATGAAGCTGCCGTCGGTTCCGGGCGCGGCGATGATCACCTGCACCTTGTCGGAGAGCTTGTCGGCCATCGTCTTCTGGATCAGCAGCGGATGGCGCGTCAGGAGCGCCCCCTCGCGACCCATCTGCTCGGCGTTCGACTTGCCGACCTTGTCCATGCGGTAGACCTCGGCATCGGCGAGCTTCTGGCGCGCATCGGCTTCGCCGCTGGCCTCTATGCGGCGCGATTGAGCGGTCGCCTCGGCGGCCTTGATGCGCGTCACCTTGAGCGCTTCGGCCTCGAGCTGGCGCTGCTCGATCTGGCGCTGCTTGAACGGCAGCACGTGTTTCATTGCCTCTTCCTGGCCCTTGGCGGCGATGATCTGTTCGCGCGCCGCGGCCTCGGCGCCGATCTCTCGCCGCACCTTCTCCGATTGCGCCGTGAGCTCGGTCTCGCGCACCTGCTTTTCCTTCAGGTCGAGCGTGTACTTCATCTTCTCGCCGGCGAGCTCTTCGGCGAGCAGGCTTTCCATGCCGCGCCGGTAGTCGGCCGGCAGGTCGATCTTGCCGATCTGGACGTTGCGCAGCACGACGCCGTCGTTCGCCAGGCGCGGCTTGAGCTCGGCCTCGACCGCTGCCTGGATCTCGCTGCGCTTGGTCGAGAAGATCTCGCGCACCGTGTAGCGGGCGAACACCTTGTAGATCACGCCGTTCGCCGCGGTCGCGACGATCTCGGCGCCGACGTCGTCGGGCAGGCTCCGGGCGAGCGCGGCGACCTTGAGCGGATCGAGCGCATAACGCACCGTGAGGTCGGCCCCGAGCGAGAGGCCCTCGACCGACTGCAGCGGCGCCGGACCGTCGGCACGGCTCATCTGCGCCGCGCGCCAGCTCTGGTCGCGCAGCGGAAAGACGCGCATCCGGTGCAGGCCTGGGGCAACGAGGACGCTGCCCTCGCTCCACTCGCTGACCGTGCCGGTGAGCTGGTTGATGCGAACCCCGACCTCGCCGCGGCCGACGCTCTGCAGCGGCGGATGGCTGACGAGCGCGACGGCCGAGGCGATCGCGAGCGCGGCGACGGTCAGCGGCAGCGCCAGCCGGCGCAGGTCGAAGTGCGACGTCGCGGCGACGACGCGGGTCTCGTAGCCGCTCGCGCGGTCGTCATCGCGGCGGCGTTCGACGCCGCGTCGGGCGAAACGGGAACGAACCGCATCGAACCAGGACTGCCAACGTTGCTGCCACATCTCGCTCTCCCCATCGCGGCACCACGCCGCGGTGAGGCACTGTCGCCAGGGTCTGCGCAGCAGCGATGAAGGAAACGAGAAGGCGCCGTGGGGCGGCGATGAAGAGCGCGCCGGCTGCGAACGCCCGCTTCAGTCGGCGGCCTTGCGCGCGGCGGCGATGCATTCGAGCAGCACCGCGGCGTCGCCGATCTGGTTGGCGAGGAGCAGGACGAGGCGCGCGTCGAGGTCGCTGCTCTCGCTCTCGGAAAGCCCATGGTGGGCGTTGGCCCAGGCCTCGTAGAAGCCGTCGGGGTCGGAGAAGTTCGGGCTCGTCTTCATGTCTGCTCCAGCGACAAGGCGCGGCGCAGCGCCGCCTCGACGCGCTCCGGTGTCGCCGCCTCGATCCGCGCCGCGATATACGCGTCGGGGCGCACCAGTACCAGCGTGCCCTTGGCGGCGCCCAGGTGACGCGCGAGCTCGCTGTCACCGGCAAGCGCACGCGCGGTCAGCGGCCACCGCGCCGCGAGGCCGCGCAGCGCCGCGGCGGTGGCGTCTTCTGTGCCGACCAGCAGGCCGAGAAAGCGCGTGCCGTCGCCCAGCAGCTGCATGACGCTGGTGCCGTCGAAGGCGACGTTCTGCAGCGACTGCGCGCCCGCCTCGGCCCAAGGCGACGGCGGATAGACGTTGGCCTGCGCCATCCGGCCGGTGTTGGCGAGCTTGGTCGCGAACTCGTAGCGGCGCGCGAGGTCGACCACGGCGCGCCGGATGCGCCGCTCGGCGTTGTTGCGCGGCGCGAGAAAGCGCGTCGTCCGGCTCGTCACCTTGAGGTTCTCGACCGCGGCCGGATGGCGCTCGGCCTGATAGCTCTCGAGCAGCGCTGCGCCGGCCTCGCCGCGCAGCACCAGGGCCAGCTTCCAGCCCAGGTTGGCGGCGTCCTGGATGCCGTTGTTGCCGCCGCGCGCGCCGAACGGCGAGACGACGTGGGCGGCGTCGCCGATGAAGATCGTCCGCCCGACCTTGAACTCGTCGAGCAGGTGGTCGCGATACTGGTACGGGCCGATCCAGACGAACTCGAACTCGACCTCGGCGCCGAGCTGCTCGCGCAAGCGCGCGCCCGCAACCTCGGGCCGGCTGATCGCCTCCGGGTCGGCGTCCTCGCTCATCTGGTAGTCGAGGCGCCAGACATCGTCGGCCATCAGGTGCTGCCAGACGGCGCGGCCTTCGTTGAACGGCGCGTCGATCCAGGTCCAGCGCTCGGTCGCGAACGGCTTGGTGAAGCGGACGTCGGTGATGCACCAGCGGTCGGTGCCGCGCGAGGCGTTGACGCGCGAGACCGAGCGCGTCGCGGATGCGGCTGTTGGCGCCGGTCGCGTCGACGAACCAGTCGGCGACGAGCGCGTACTTGCCGGCCGGCGTCGCGACATGGACGGTCACGCCGTCGGCGCCGTTCTCGATTCGCTCGACGCTCGTCTTCCAGCGGATCGCGCCGGCGTCGAGCTCGCGGATGCGATCGACCAGGAACCACTCGAGATAGAACTGCTGCAGGTTGATGAACGGCGGCTGCTGCGACAGGCTCTCGGCTTCGAGGTTGAAGTTGTAGACCTCGTCGGCGCCGGAAAAAGTGCGGCCGACCGACCAGGTGATGCCCTTGGCGCGGATCCGCTCGTAGATGCCGAGACGGACGAAGATCTCGAGGCTCTTCTGCGCATAGCAGATGCCGCGCGACGAGGCGCCGCGGACGCCGACGGTGTCGTCGTCGTCGAGCAGCACCACCGGAACGCCGCGCAGGAGCAGATCGCACGCGAGCGTCAGGCCGGACAGGCCGGCGCCGGCGACGACGACCGGATGGCGTTTCGTCTCGCCCGAGGCGAGCTCGGCCGGAACGACGAACGGCCAGCTCGGCAGCTCATAGGCCGGTGCGAATTTCCAGACCTCGGCGGCGCCCCTCATGCGACCGTTATAGCGCCTCGGCGAAGGCGGCGATCTCGTCGGCAACCCGCATCTGCAGGTCGACGCGGCCGGCGAGGTAGTGGTCGCCGCCGACGATGTCGACGTTCCTGATGCGATCGCCGCCGGCTGCGAGCCAGGCCGCGCGCGTGCTCGGAAACGTACTCTGGTCGGCGGTGTAGGTCAGCAGCAGCGACGGTACCGAAGTGCGCGCCAGGTTCTCCGGTCCGCCGGCGCGCGAGCGCGACGACCACTGCGAGAGAAAGGCGGTCAGCGACGTGACCCGGCCCATCGCGTTGGCGGCGTAGTTGACGGCGCGCGCGTCGCCCCAGACGCTGCCCGGCGCGCGATCGTTGGCGTCGAGCGTGAGATCGAGGCAGCGCGGATCGGCGTGGGTGCGGTGGACGATGAACGCCTCGTCGCGCGGCGCCCCCGGCGTCGCGCGCAGCTCGGCCAGGCGCGCGACCACGCGCGCCTCGATTCGGTCGCGCCGCTGCCGCTGCGCGGCGAGGAAGCGATCCAGGAACGCCGCCGTGAACGCCGGTCGACCGCCGGCGTCGGCGCGCCAGTTCGCGGGCTCGTAGATGTCGAGCGCGGGATCGCGCGAGAGCGCGTCGTGCTCGTCGAGCAGCGACGGATCGAGCCAGCGCAGCAGCAGGTGCGAGCGACCCTCGTGCGCGGCGCAGAGGGCGATGCCGTCGATCGGCGGCAGGTCGGCGGCGACGATCGACGACGGCTCGCCGTCGACCATCGTCTCGGCCGTGAAGCGCTCGGCCTCGGCCTGGTAGTACGCCGCGAGCGCGGCGCCGCCCGAGTTGCCGACCAGGACGACGCGCTCGCAGCCGAGCGTCTCGCGCATGAACCTGACGCCGGCGCCGAGGTCCTGCAGCACGCGCTCCATCAGCAGCACGGTGTCGTTGCCGGCGTAGCGCGAGTTGAGGCCGAGGCAGGTGATGCCGCGCGCGGCGAGCAGGCGCGATCAGGTAGTGGCCCATGAAGTTGCTCGTCGGATGCATCACGATCGCGCCGGTGCGCGCGCGTCCGGCCGAGCGCGCGGCCGCCGCTTCCTCGTAGGCGCCGTAGATCCGCGGCCGCATCATCTGCAGCCCCGACTGGCTTTCCAGCGCCGCGCCCGGCTTGACGTCGATCGCGGCCAGGCGCCGCTCGCCCGGCTCAGGCATCCATCGCGCCCCAGTCGGACAGGTCGGCGGGAACCGGCTCTTGCGGCGTCCGGGACGATGGCGCAGCGGCCACGCGGGTGCCGAGGCGCGCGGCCTTCTCGCGCGTCCAGGCCGCGACCGCGGCATGCGCCTCGTGCTCGTGGCGCGCCGTCGTCTCGGCGCTCGCCGTCGGCACCGTCAGCTCGAGGCGGATGCCGTTGGGATCGAAGAAGTAGATCGACTCGATGATGTGGTGGTCGGTGATGCCGAGGACCTCGATGCCGGCCGCCTCGAGCCGCGCCTTGGCTGCCTTCAGAGCGTCGATCGAGTCGACGCGCAGCGCGATGTGGTTGACCCATGCCGGCGTGTTCGGCGACGGCTCGGCGGCGACGTCGTCGCCGAGGTCGAAGAAGGCGAGGTGCGAGCCGTCGGCCATGCGGAAGAAGACGTGCACGTACGGGCAGTGCTCGCCGGTGCTCGGCACGACGTCGGCGCGGATCACGTGGACCAGCGGCAGGCCGAGCACGTCTTCGTAGAACGCGCGCGTCTCCTCGCAATCGCGACAGCGATAGGCGTAGTGGTGCAGGCCGCGAATCGGAACGAAGGCTGGATTCATGAGATATCCGTGGCGCAGCGATGCCGCGTTGGCAACGAATCTACTCCTCCCGGCCGGTACCATCTACGGCCATGAAGACTTCCGCCCGCATCCCCGGCATGCGCCTGCTCCACTCGCCCGGGCCGACGCGCGTCCCCGACGAGGTGGTCAACGCGATGGCGCGCCAGCCGACCGACCTCGCCGATGCCCGCCTGCCGCGCTGATCGGCGCCTGCGAATCGGGGATGAAGGCGCTGCTCGCGACCGAGCGTGCCGATGTCTTCTTCTACGCCGCCAACGGTCACGGCGGCTGGGAAGCGGTGATCGCCAACCTGGTCGCGCCCGGATCGACGGTCCTGGTGCCCGGCACCGGCCACTTCTCCGACAGTTGGGCCGAGCAGGTCGAGGCGTTCGGCGGCCGCGCCGTGCGAACGCCGTACGTCGAGGGCTTGCCGATCGATCCTGCGGCGGTCGAGGCGGCGCTGCGCGACGACCGCGGGCACGCGATCGGCGCCATCTTCGTCGTCCACACCGACACCGCCAGCGGCACGACCTGCGACCTGGCGGCGCTGCGCCGTGCGATCGACGCGGCGGCACATCCGGCGCTCTTCGTCGTCGACGTCGTCGCATCGCTCGCCGCGGCGCCGTTCGCGATGGACGAGCTCGGCGTCAACGTCGCGATCGGCGCATCGCAGAAAGGGCTGATGGTCCACCCGGGCCTGGCCTTCGTCGCCGCCGACGCGCGCGCGATCGAGGTCGCACGGCGCAACCCGACGCCGCGCTTCTACTGGGACTGGCTGCGCCGCCAGAGCGATCTCTCTTACCGCAAGTTCTGCGGCACGCCGCCGCTCGCGCACATGGCCGGCCTCGAAGCTGCGCTCGGCCTGATCGCCAGCGAAGGCCTGGCCAACGTCCACGCCCGCCATGCGCGGCTGGCGCGCGCGGTTCATGCGGCGGTGGACGCCTGGAGCGAAGGCGGGGCGCTGCGCCTGTTCACGACCGTGCCGGCGGCGCGCTCGGTCTCGGTCACCGCCGTCGAGGTCGGGGCGGGAATCGACCCGGAGGCATTGCGTTCGCTCGCGCGCGAGCGCTTCCAGGTGGCGATCGCCGGCGGCCTGGGGCCGCTGCACGGCCGCGTCTTTCGCATCGGCCATCTCGGCGACATGAACGAGGCCATGATCCTCGGCTGCCTCGCCGGCGTTCAGGCCGCGCTCCGTCCAGGACATTCCGTGCGGCCGCGACGGCGTCGATGCCGCGGTGAGCGCGCTGCTCGAACCGGGCCCCTGAGACCGCGAGCGCGTTGCTCGCCCGCGCTCAGGCGAGCGTCTGCGCCACCGCGTGCTCCCAGCGCTGCATCAGCTCTCGCGCCCGGGCTCGCGTCATCGTCGGATGGAACGTGCGCTCGACCTGCCACTGCGCGGCAAGCTCGTCGGTGCCGCCGTAGACGCCGCATGACAGCCCGGCGAGGTAGGCGGCGCCGAGGGCAGTCGTCTCGGTCACCTTCGGCCGGACCACCGGGATGCCGAGCAGGTCGGCCTGGAACTGCATCAGCAGGTCGTTGACCGAGGCGCCGCCGTCGACGCGCAGCTCGGCGACCGGCGCGCCGCCGGCGGCGACGACGTCCTTGCTCATCGCCTCGAGCAGGGCTGCGCTCTGGAAGGCGATCGACTCGAGCGCGGCGCGGGCGATGTGGGCGATCGTCGAGCCGCGCGTCAGGCCGACGATGGTGCCGCGCGCATCGGGGCTCCAGTACGGCGCACCGAGGCCGGTGAAGGCCGGAACGAACATCACGCCGCCGTTGTCGGGAACGCTCTCGGCGAGCTGCCGCACCTCGCTGCTTGACTTGATCGCCTTCAGCCCGTCGCGCAGCCATTGCACGACGGCGCCGCCGATGAAGACGCTGCCCTCGCGCGCGAACTGGCGCACCGGGCCGGGCTGGGCCGCGCTGGTCGCGATCAGGCCGTTGGCCGAGACCTCGAAGCGATCGCCGGTGTTCATCAGCATGAAGCAACCGGTGCCGTAGGTGTTCTTGACCTGGCCGGGGCGAAAGCATGCCTGGCCGAAAAGCGCGCTCTGCTGGTCGCCGGCGACGCCGCCGATCGCGATCGGCGCGCCGAACAGGTCGTCGATGGTGTGACCGAAGAAATGGCTCGACGGACGGACCTCGGGCAGGACGGCGCGCGGCAGGTTCAGCGCGGCGAGCAGCTCGTCGCTCCATTCGCCCTTCGGCACGTCGAACAGAAGCGTACGCGAGGCGTTGCTCGGGTCGGTGGCGTGGACCGCGTGCGTGCGCGTGGCCACCGCGGCGCCGCCGGTCAGGAGCCACATCAGCCAGGTGTCGACGGTGCCGAAGGCCAGCTCGCCGCGCTCGGCCGCGGCGCGCGCGCCGCTGACGTGGTCGAGCAGCCAGGCGAGCTTGGTCCCGGAGAAGTAGGCGTCGAGGACGAGGCCGGTGCGCTCGCGAAAGAGCGGTTCGAAGCCGCGCGCCTTCAACGCTTCGCACGCCGCCGCGGTGCGCCGGTCCTGCCAGACGATGGCGTTGCTAATCGGCTCTCCGGTGGCGCGGTTCCAGACGATCGTCGTCTCGCGCTGGTTGGTGATGCCGAGCGCGGCGACGTCGCTTGCGCCGACGCCGGCGCGGGCGAGCGCCTCGCGCGCGGTCGCGAGCTGCGACGTCCAGATCTCGCGCGGATCGTGCTCGACCCAGCCGGGCTGCGGGAAGATCTGCCGGAACTCGACCTGGGCCGAGGCGACGATCGCGCCACGCAGGTCGAAGACGATCGCGCGGGAGCTCGAGGTGCCCTGGTCGAGGGCGAGGAGATGGGTCGCGCGTGTCGGCATTGCAGGATCCTCGTCGAGGGCCGGCGCCCACGCAGGCCGATGCAAGAATAGCCGCGATGCCCGCGCTCTCCGCCGAAGTCACCGCACGGGCCGCCGCCGCCGCGCATATCGATACTGACGTGCTGGTGGTCGGCGGCGGCGTCAACGGCGCCGGCATCGCGCGCGACCTCGCTGGCCGCGGCGCGAAGGTCGTGCTATGCGAGAAAGACGATCTCGCCGCGCACACCTCGTCGGCATCGACCAAGCTGATCCACGGTGGCCTGCGCTATCTCGAGTACTACGAGTTCGCGCTGGTGCGCAAGGCGCTTGCCGAGCGCGAGGTGCTGCTGAAGAGCGCGCCGCACATCATGCGGCCGCTGCGCTTCGTGATGCCGCACGATCCATCGATGCGGCCGGTGTGGATGATCCGCATCGGCCTCTTCCTCTACGACCACCTGGCACGGCGCGAGGTGCTGCCGCCGTCGCGTACCGTCGACCTGCGCCGCCACGTCGCCGGCCAGCCGCTCGATCCGCGTTTCACCAAGGGCTTCGTCTATTCCGACGGCTGGGTCGACGACGCGCGCCTGGTCGCACTCTGCGCCGTTGACGCGGCCGAGCGCGGAGCCACGGTGCTGACGCGAACTGCTTGCGTTGACGCGGTGCGATCGGCGTCGGGCTGGACGACACGCCTCGAGCGCGCGGGCGGCGCGACGACGATCGTCCAGGCACGCGCGCTTGTCAACGCGGCCGGGCCGTGGGCCGCCGAGTTCCTGACCGAGCATGCGCATTCGCTCGATCGCGTCGCGCTGCGCCTGGTCAAGGGCAGCCACATCGTCGTGCCGAAGCTGTTCGACCACGACCACGCCTACATCTTTCAGAACGCCGACGGCCGGATCATCTTTGCGATCCCGTACGAAGGCGAGTTCACGCTCATCGGCACAACGGATGTCGAGCACCACGGCGCGATCGGCGCGGTGCATGCCGACACGGCCGAGATCGCCTACCTGTGCGAGCAGGCGAGCCGCTACTTCGCCCGCCCGATCTTGCCCGCCGACGTCGTTTGGACCTACAGCGGCGTGCGGCCGCTGCTCGACGACGAGTCGGGCAACCCCGCGGCGGTGACGCGCGACTACCGGCTCGAACTCGACGCGCGTGGCGGCGCGCCGCTGCTCTCGATCTGGGGCGGCAAGCTCACGACCTTCCGCAAGCTCGCCGAAGAAGCCGTCGACCGCTTGTTGGCCACGCTCGCGCCGGCCCCGAGCGCGTCGGGCGAGAGCGCCAATTGGGGCGATGCCTGGACCGAGACCGCCAGGCTGCCGGGCGGTGATCTGAGCAGCGCGCTCGGCACGGCGGCGGCGCCCGCGAGCGATGTGACGACGACCTTCGAGCGCTTCGCGAGCGCACTCGCGTTGCGCCATCCGGACGCCGCCGTCCAGCGCGTGCGCCGTCTCGCGCACGCCTACGGCGCCCGCGCCGAAGGCATCCTCGCCCGCAACCCAGGCCGGGAAGTCGCACCGGGCGTGTTCGAAAGCGAGCTCGCTTACCTGCGCGACAAGGAATGGGCGGTGAGCGGCGACGACGTGCTCTGGCGTCGCAGCAAGCTCGGCCTGCACCTCGACGCCGCGGGCCGCGCCGCGATCACCGCCTGGATGAGCACCGAGCCGGGCCGCTGACGGCGCGGCGCGAGGACGTCGTCCGAGCGATCAGCGGACGATCGGCGCGTCGGGCAGCTCGTTGATGTCGTGGTCACCCGGCCGCAGAGCGAAGTGGCGCACGAGCAGGCCATTGACGGCGTCGATCGCGTGCGCCAGTCCACCCTCGAAATCGCCGTTCCGAAAGGCGCCCTGCATTGACTCGGCGATCGCCGTCCACTCGGCCGACGCGACATGCTCCTTCAGGCCACGGTCGGCGACGATCTCGATCGCCCGCTCGGCGAGCAGCAGATAGACGAGGACGCCGTTGTTGCGCTCGGTGTCCCAAACGCCGAGCTTGCCGAACATCGCCACCGCACGGTCGCGCGCACTCGCGCCGCGGCGCAGATAGCTCAATGGCAGACCGGCTTCGACCATGACGCGGATCTCGCCGCTGTGCCGCTTCTCGCTCGCCGCGACGCGCGCCTCGATCCGGGCCAGCGCGCCTCGATTGAGGACACGCCGGGCATCGCCCTCGTCGACCATGCGGTGCCTGATCAGGCGCGGCAACCAGTGCGCCATCACCAGCGTCCCGATGCGCCGCCGCCATCGAAGTTGCCCCCGCCGCCCGAGCCGAAGCCGCCGCTGCTGCCGCCGCCGAGACCACCGCCACCGAAGCCACCGCCGCCGCCCCAGATGATCGGGCCGCCGCCGAAACCGCCGCGCGAGCCGCCGAGGCCCATCACGCCGACGACGAAAAGGGCGACGATCCCGGCGCCAGCGGCGACGAGCAGGCTCGTGGTCAGGAACCAGCCGATGGCGCCGACGCCGACGCCGGTGGCGACAGCGCCGAGCTTCCTGCCGATGACGCTGCTCAGGATCCGGCCGAGGATCGGCACGCCGACGAAGAGAAAGAGCGCCAGGTCCTGCCAGTTGAGAGCACGCGAACCGCCGCGCCGCTCGCTCGCGCCTGGTTGCGCCGTCGGCGCCGGCAGCTTTTCGCCGGCGACGAGCGCGCCGAGACGATCGACGGCGCTGTTGAGGCCGCCGGCGAAGTCGCCGGCCTTGAAAGCGGGCAGGATCTGCTCGCGGATGATTCGGCCGGCGGTGACGTCGGGAATCGCGCCCTGCAGTGTCGCGGCGACCTGGATGTTGACGTCGCGATCGTTCTTGGCGACGGTCAGCAGCAGGCCGTCGCCGACTTCCTTCCGGCCGAGCTTCCAGTTCGAGGCGACGCGCTGCGCGAACGAGGCGATGTCTTCGGGCCGCGCCGTCGGCACGATCAGGATCACGATCTGCGCGCCGTTCCTTGTCTCGATCGCCGCGAGCTTGGTGCTCAGGGCCTCGGCCTGCACCGGCGTCAGCGTCGCCGTCTGATCGATCACCCGGCCGGTGAGGACCGGGACCGGCACGACGTCTTCGGCGAGCGCCGGCCTGAAGACGAGCGCGGCGAGCATGGCCGCCGCGGCAAGAAAAGCGCGCATCGAGCGCCGTCGCTCAGCGCGACGCGGCCTTGTCGAAGCTCACCGTCGGCGGCACCGAGATCTGTGCCTCGTTGGCGACGGCGAAGTTTGGCTTGTCCTTGTAGCCGAAGATCATCGCCGTGAAGTTGGTCGGTACGCTACGCACCTTGACGTTGTACTGCTGCACCGCGGCGATGTACTTGTTGCGCGCGACGGTGATGCGGTTCTCGGTCCCTTCGAGCTGGACGCGCAGGTCCTGGAATGCCTGGTTCGCCTTCAGACTCGGATAGTTTTCGGTCACGACGAGCAGCCGGCTGAGGGCGCTGCTCAGCTCGCCCTGCGCCTGCTGGAACTTGTTGAACGCGGCCGGGTCGTTGACGAGTTCGGGCGTGGCCTGGATCGAGGTTGCCTTGGACCGCGCCTCGATCACCTTGGTGAGCGTGTCCTGCTCGAAGCTGGCCTCGCCCTTGACCGTGGCGACGATGTTCGGGATCAGGTCGGCGCGACGCTGGTACTGGCTCAGCACCTCCGACCAGGCCGCCTTCACCTGTTCGTCGAGCGACTGGAACTCGTTGTAGCCGCAGCCTGGAAGGCCTGCGAGTGCCGCGCTGGCGAAGAGCGCCAAGCCGAGACGGCGTGAAGCGGACCAGCGAATGACGGTCATCGTTGTTCTCCTCAGGTACAGCCTGACTATGCTACCTGTGCGGGCTCTGCCGCGCCGTCGCGCCGGGCGGCTATCCTGTCCCGATGGCCGCGACTTCGACCGCCGCTCCGTTCGTCCTCCATGGGCCGGCCGCGGCGCGCATGCCGCTGCTCCTCGACTCGCCCCATTCGGGCTTCGCCTTTCCCGACGACTTTGGCGCGGCGCTGAACGAATTCGACCTGCGTGAAGGCGAGGACTGCTTCGTCGACGAGCTCTACCTGCCGGCCACCGAGCGCGGCATCGGCCTGATCGCCGCGTGCGCGCCGCGCACCTACATCGATCCGAACCGGCACGAGGGCGACATCGACCTGGCGCTGCTCGAAGGCGGCCACTGGCCGGGCGAGCTCGTCACCAGCGGCAAGGCGAAGATCGGCAAGGCGCTGGTCTGGCGCACGCTCGACGACGGCCGGCCGATCTACGACAGGAAGCTCGCGGTCGCCGAAGTCGAGCGCCGAATCGAGCGCTTTCATCGGCCGTACCACCGCGCCGTCGCCGAGCGGATCGAGGCGACGCACGCGCGCTTCGGCGCCAGCTGGCACATCAACTGTCATTCGATGAACGCCGTCGCCGGCGCGCAGGGCGAAGGCGGCGCGGGCAAGCTGCGCCCCGATTTCGTCGTCGGTGACCGCGACGGCACGACCTGCGACGCGGCGTTCACCGAGCTCGTCCGCGGCGTCCTCGCCGGCATAGGCTACGGCGTCCGCGTCAACGATCCGTACAAAGGCGTCGAGCTGGTACGCGCCTATTCCGATCCGCGCGCCCACCGCATGAGCCTGCAGCTCGAGATCAACAAGCGCCTGTACATGGACGAGTCGACGCGCGAGCGCAACGCCGGTTTCGCGCCGCTGCAGAAGAACTTGCTGATGCTGATCGACGCCGTTCTCGAGTACACCAAGAGCGAGCTGTCTCGCTTCGGTCGCTGATGCCGAAAGCCCCCACGACCCCGACCGCCACGCGGCCGCAGCGCGTTCAGCTCAAGCGCAGCGCGGGCTGGAAGATGCCGGCCAACACCGTCAAGGTCGACCGTACGACGCGCTGGGGCAATCCGTTCAGCGTGGCCGACTGCGGCAGCGTCGCTGTCGCCGTCGCCCAGCATGGCCGCTGGATGCGCGGCGAGATCGCCGCGCCGGGCGGCGCCGAGCCGCCGACCGCCGAAGCGATCCGCGGCGCACTCGCGGGTCGCAACCTCGCTTGCTGGTGCCCGGCCAACGGACCGTGCCACGCCGAGTTGCTGCTCGCGATCGCCAACCGGATCTAGGACGCCGTGCCCGGCGCCGCGACGTACCGCGCTTCACCGCGCGGCAGCGACAGCGTCGCCACCGCGCCACCGCCCGGCTGGTTCTTGAGCGTCGCGCGGCCGCGATGGAGATCGGCGATCTCCTTGACGAATGACAGGCCAAGGCCGGTGCTCTTCTTCGCCGTGGCCGGTCGCGCCAGCGAATAGAACTTCTCGAACACCTTGCCTTCGGCAAAGTCCGGCACACCCGGCCCGCGATCGCGCACCACCAGGTCGCAGCTGCGCGCATGGGCGTTGATCTCGATCGTGATGCGGCTCCCGCGCGGCGCGAAGTCGATCGCGTTGTCGACCAGATTGGCAAGGGCGCGCTGCAGCAGGAACGCGTCACCGATGACGACCGGATCGTCGTCGCCCGCCAGCAACTCGACGACCAAGCCGCGTGCCTGCGCCGTCGGCGTCGCGCTGGCGACGACCTCGGTGGCGAGCGCGCGCAGCGCGACCGGCGCCGCGGAGTCGAGGCTCCGGCGCGACTCGAGCGCGGTCAGCTCCATCATCCGGTCGACCAGCTCCTGGATGCGCTGCGTTTCGCGCGCGATGTTGGCGACGAAGCGGACGCGATCGGCGTCCGCCATCGGCTCCTGCAGCAGCTCGGCGGCGCCGCGGATCGCCGACAGCGGGCCCTTCACTTCGTGCGTCATCGTCTGCACGTAATCGGCGACGTAGTTGCGGCCGGCGAGCGCGTCGCGCATCTCGTCATAGGCGGCGCCGAACGCACCGAGGGCGCGCCGGCCGAGCCGCGGCAGCGAGAAGCTGCGCTCGGCGCGCACATAGCGGACGTAGTCGGCGATGACGCCGAACGGGCGCACCAGCCAGACCGATAGGATCACGACCAAAAACAGCACGGCGACGACCGAGGTCGCGCCGAGCTCGAGCGTCTTGCGCCGCGCCGCCTCGACGTACTGGCCGAAGCTCTGCACGGGCTTACCGACGCTGACGACGCCGATGATCTCGCCCGTGCCGCCGGCCGAGGTGTCGTTGATCGGCGCGGCGACGTACATCACCGACGTGTGCGGATCGCCTTCGACGTCGGGCGTCGTGCGCGCGCCGTAGCGCCCGCGCAGCGCGAGGAAGACGTCGTGCCATTGCGAGTGATCGGCGCCGAGCTCTGACGGTGCGGCGCCAGACGCGGCGACGCGCGAATCGAAGACGACCGTGCCGGCCCGGTCGACCACCGTCATGCGCAGCTCAACGCGCGTCTTCTCGACGCCGTAGATGTCGGCGCTGAAGCGGCGCCGGTAGAGCGAGCGAAAGACCGGCTCGAGCCCATCGACGCGGAGCTCGCCGCCACTCGATGCGTTCTCGACCAGCGCCGCCATCAGCTGTGCCGTGTCGACCAGCGAATCCTCGGCCGACTCGCGGTAGCGCGGGTCGATGTCGCCGAGCTGGCGATACATCAAGAAGGCGACGCCGAGCGCGTAGGCGACGAGGATGCCGATGAAGATCCGGGTGCGCTTCATCAGTCGAGTTGGCCCGCGCTCACGACGCGGTAGCGGGCAGATCCTCGGCGAGCGCGTACCCGCTGCCGCGCAGGGTGCGGATCGGCTCCAGCCCCGGCGCGATCGCCTTCATCTTGGCGCGCAAGGTCTTGACGTGGGCATCGACCGTGCGATCCATGCTCTCGCTGTCGTCGCCCCAGACGCGGTCGAGCAGCGCTTCGCGCGTGAACACGTGGCCGGGGCGTGAGGCCAGCGTCTTCAAGAGGCCGAACTCGTAGCGCGAGAGCTCGAGGGCGCGGCCGTAGTAGCGGACCTGCATCCGGCCCTCGTCGACCGCGATCGGGCTGGCCGGCGCCGGCGCATCGACCGCTGCCGAGCCGGCCGAGGCCTTGGCGCTGCGGCGCAGGATCGAGCGGACGCGCGCGACCAACTCGCGCGGCGAGAACGGCTTGGCGATGTAGTCGTCGGCGCCGAGCTCGAGGCCGACGACGCGATCGATCTCGTCGCTGCGCGCGGTCAGGAAAACGACCGGAACGTCGCTCGTCTCGCGCAGGCGCTTGAAGATCTCGAACCCACTCGTGTCGGGCAGGCCGACGTCGAGGATGACGAGCGCCGGCGCGCTATCGCGAGCCCGCGCCAGCGCTTCTTCCCCAGTCGCGCACCAGGCCGGCTCGAAGCCGTCGGTGCGCAGCGCGTACTGGATCGTGTCGGCGATGCCGGGCTCGTCCTCGACGATCAGGATTCTCGGTCTGGTCATGCCGGCAGGAAGCCTTCGATCGAGAGGTAGCGCTCGCCGGTGTCGTAGTTGAAGCCGAGGACGGTCGCGCCGGCGGCGATCTCGGGCAGCTTCTGAGCGATCGCCGCCAATGTCGCGCCCGACGAGATGCCGACCAGCAGGCCTTCTTCGCGCGCCGAGCGCCGCGCCATCTCGCGCGCCGCCTCGGCCTCGACCTGGATCACGCCGTCGAGCAGTTCGACGTGCAGGTTCTTCGGGATGAAGCCGGCGCCGATCCCCTGGATCGGGTGCGGGCTCGGCTGGCCGCCGCTGATCACGGGCGACGCCGTCGGCTCGACCGCGTAGACCTTCAGCTTCGGCCACATCTTCTTCAGCACCTGGGCGCAACCGGTGATGTGGCCGCCGGTACCGACGCCGGTGATCAGCGCCGCGACGCCGCTGGGGAAATCGGCGGCAATCTCCTCGGCGGTGGTGCGCACGTGGACGTCGATGTTGGCCGGGTTGTCGAACTGCTGCGGCATCCACGCGCCCGGCGTCACGGCGACGATCTCCAGCGCCCGCGCGATCGCGCCGTTGACGCCTTTCTCGCGCGGCGTGAGCTCGAAGGTCGCGCCGTAGGCGAGCATCAGGCGGCGCCGCTCGACGCTCATGCTGTCGGGCATGACCAGGACGCAGCGATAGCCCTTGACCGCAGCGACCATCGCCAGGCCGACGCCGGTGTTGCCCGAAGTCGGCTCGACGATCGTCGCCCCCGGCTTCAACGCGCCCGACGCTTCCGCGGCCTCGACCATCGAGAGCGCGATCCGGTCCTTGATCGAGCCGCCGGGATTGGCGCGCTCGCTCTTGATGTAGACGCTGTGGGTCGATCCGAACAGGCGGTTGATGCGGATGTGCGGCGTGTTGCCGATGGTGTGCAAGACGTCGTTGGCAAGCATGCCCCAGGCCTCGGAGGTGACGGGTCGCGGCGATTATGGTCTTGGCGCGGCGACAATCGAGCGATGCCCGAGCCGCTCGTCAACGACACGTTTCTGCGCGCCTGCCTGTCGCAGCCGACCGAGTACACGCCGATCTGGCTGATGCGCCAGGCTGGCCGCTATCTGCCCGAGTACCGCGCGACGCGGGCGCGCGCCGGCAGCTTCATGGGCCTGGCGACCAGCCCCACGTTCGCGACCGAGGTGACGCTGCAGCCGCTCGAGCGCTATCCGCTCGACGCGGCGATCCTGTTCAGCGACATCCTCACCATTCCCGACGCGATGGGCCTTGGGCTGTCGTTCGCCGAAGGCGAGGGACCGCGCTTCGCCCGGCCGTTGCGCAGCGAGGCCGATATCGCGCAGCTCGTCGTTCCCGACATGGCGCGCCTGCGCTACGTCTTCGATGCCGTCGCCTCGATTCGCAAGGCGCTGGCGGGCAAGGTGCCGCTGATCGGCTTTGCCGGCAGCCCGTGGACGCTCGCCTGCTACATGGTCGAGGGCTCGGGCTCGGACGACTACCGCCTGGTGAAGTCGATGCTCTACCAGCGGCCCGACCTGATGCACCGGATCCTCGCCGTCAATGCCGAGGCCGTCGCGCGCTATCTGAACGCGCAGATCGACGCCGGCGCGCAAGCGGTGATGGTGTTCGACAGCTGGGGCGGCGTCCTCGCCGATGGCGCGTTCCAGACCTTCAGCCTCGCCTACACCCGCGCCGTGCTGCGCCAGGTGAAGCGCGACGCCGATGGCCGGCGCGTTCCGCACATCGTCTTCACCAAGGGCGGCGGCCCCTGGCTGGAAGAGATCGCGGCGAGCGGCGCCGACGTCGTCGGTGTCGACTGGACGGTGCGCCTGGCCAGCGCGCGGCGACGCGTCGGCAGCGGCATCGCGCTGCAAGGCAACCTCGACCCGGCCGTGCTGTTCGGCGGCGACGACGCGATCCGGCGCGAGGCCGCGAGCGTTCTCACGAGTTTCGGTCAAGCCGGCCAAGCGCGGAAGCAACAACGGCCACGTCTTCAATCTCGGCCACGGCATCAGCCAGCACACGCCGCCCGAGGCGGTCGGCGTGCTCGTCGATGTGGTGCATGCACTCTCGGCCCGGCGCGCGCCGTCGTGACGAAATTCACGAACCGTCCGGTCGTGAAGGAATGCGGGTGAGTGAGCACTCAGGGCTTGACTTATCCCCATGACTTGGTTTTGTCACGGAAATGCCAGACTCTGCTGCGGCGCATCAACCCGTCCGCATTGGACGCGTCTAAGTCGTTGATTTCATTGATGTCATGTACTTGCCGCGAAAGCGTGCAAGCTGGCTGCAACCAAGACAGCACAAGCGTTTCGGGCCCTCGCACGAGCTTTACCCACAAAGTTTTCCACAGGCTCGGTGGAGAATCTCAAATAGCTCGTCAAATCATTGACTTACAGGCCGAACTTGAAAGTTTCCGGAGGAGAGGATCGAGCCCTCCTCGAACCTGACGCGCCCCTTGCCCAGGTCGTCGTCACGGTGCTTGTCGACGCCCCTCGCCATGCCGCGCTGAGCTCCTCTCTCAGCTATGCGAGTGAGCGCCCTCTCGCGTTCGGAACGTTGGTGCGCGTCCCCTTTGGTCGACGCGAAGTTGCTGGCCTGGTCTGGAAAACAGCTCCTGGCGAGACGCCGCCGCCAAGCGAGCTGAAGCAAATCGCCCAAATCTGCGGCGACGTTCCGCCGCTCGCCGCCGATTGGTGCGCGCTGGTCGAGTTCGCCGCGACGTACTACCAGCGCAGCGTCGGCGAGATCGCCTTGTCGGTGCTGCCGCCCGAGTTGCGCCGGCTCGGGCGCGACGCGCTTGCCGACCGCGTGCGTCGGTTGGGCAAGACGTCGCCGGGTCGCGACGATCCGACCGTGCCGGACGCAGCCCCGGCCCGCGCTGACCGACGCGCAAGCCGCGGCGACGGCGGCGATCGGTGCAGGCCATCGGCCAGACCGACCCGGGAACGACGCTGCTGCACGGCGTCACGGGCAGCGGCAAGACCGAGGTCTATCTGCGCGCCGCCGAGCAGGTGCTCGCGAGCGGCCGACAGGCACTGGTGCTGGTGCCCGAGATCAACCTGACGCCGCAGCTGATCGAGCGCTTCACGCGCCGCTTCGCCGGCCGCCGCATCGTCGCCCTGCACAGCGGCCTGACGCCGGCGCAGCGCCTGCGCAGCTGGCTCGCGGCGCAGCTCGGCATGGCCGACCTGATCCTCGGCACGCGTCTGGCGGTGTTCGCCGCGGCGCCGCGCCTCGGTCTGATCGTCGTCGACGAGGAGCACGACGCGTCGTACAAGCAGCAGGAGGGCGCGCGCTACTCGGCGCGCGACCTCGCGGTCTGGCGCGGCCGGCGCGAGCGCGTCGCCGTCGTTCTCGGCTCGGCAACGCCGTCGCTCGAGACTTGGCAACGCGCCGAAGCCGGCCACTATCGACGCGTGTCCCTTGCCCGAGCGCATCGGCGGCGGCGCGTGGCCGGCGATCCGCCTGGTCGACATGGGCCGACTGCCGCGCGCGACCGAGGGTCTCGGCGCCGGCGCCGCCCCGGGCCTGGCGCCGCAGGTCGTCGCGGCGCTGCGTGAGCGCGTCGCGCGCGGCGAGCAGAGTCTCGTCTTCCTCAATCGACGCGGCTACGCGCCGGTACTGCAATGCGGCGAATGCGGCTGGCTGAGCGGTTGCCCGCACTGCAGCGCCTGGCGCGTGTTCCACAAGCAGGACCGGAACTTGCGCTGCCACCACTGCGGCCTGGCCGAGCCGGTGCCGCGCGCCTGTCCCGATTGCGGCAACCCCGATGTCGCGCCGGTCGGGCGCGGCACCGAGCGGCTCGAGGAACAGCTCGCGGCGCTGCTGCCGGAAGCGCGGATCGCCCGCATCGACGCCGACAGCACGCGCAGAAAGGGCGCGCTCGAAGCGCAGCTCGGCGCCGTTCACGCCGGCGAGGTCGACATCCTCGTCGGCACGCAGATGGTCGCCAAGGGCCACGACTTCCGCCGCATCAGCCTGGTGGCGGCGATCAATCCCGATACCTCGCTCTTCAGCAGCGACTTTCGCGCTCCCGAGCGCCTGTTCGCGCTCCTGATGCAGGCCGCAGGGCGAGCCGGTCGCGACGCCGCCAGCGGCGCGGTCAGCGAGATGTGGGTCCAGACCTGGCACCCGAAGCATCCGCTCTATCAGGCGCTCGGCCGCCACGACTACGCGGCGTTCGCGACGAGCCAGCTGAAGGAGCGGTCGAGCGCCGGCCTGCCGCCCTTCTCGCACCTCGCCGTGCTGCGCGCCGAAGCGCGGACCGTGGCCGCGGCGCGCGGGTTCCTCGCCGCCGCCGCCGAGGCGGCCCGGCCCCTGGCCGAGACCGCCGAGGTGATGATCTACGCGCCGGTGCCGCTCGATGTCGCGCGCGTCGCCGACATCGAACGGATGCAGATGCTGGTCGAGTCGACTTCGCGTCGGAGCCTGCAGGCGATGCTGCGCGCCTGGCTGCCGCTGCTCGACGCGCTGCACGGCGCGCGCGGCGAAGACGCGCATCGCGTCCTGCGCTGGGCGATCGACGTCGATCCGCTGACGATCTGAGCCAGCGGTTGCCGGCTCAGCGCGACGGCGCGATGCCGGCGACGTCGGCGAGCAGCAGCGTCGCGCGAACCAGCTCCTCGACTGCCGCGGCGAGGTCGGCCGGCGGCTCGAGCGCCTCGATCTCGGCCAGCAAGGTCTCGGCGTCCTCGAGGTCGCCGGCATCGAGGTGGCGATAGAGCAAGGCGAGCGGCTCGAGCAGCACCGACTCGTCGTTGCCGAGCAGCGCCGGAAAGGTCTCCAGCGCGGCGGCGAAGCCGGCCACCCACGGGTAGGCTGCGTCGTTGCCGCCGCCATCCGTGCGGTCGTCCGCCGACGGCTCGGTGTCGAGCTCGAACACCCACGGATCGAACCATTCGCGGCGCTCGATCGCGCCGCGCAGCTCGGCCTCGCGCCGCGCCACCAGCGCGTGCAGTCGACGCGCATCGAACCCCGGCGGCAGCGGTCCGGCCGTCGACGTCGGTCACGAACGGGCGCCAGCGCTCGACCGCGATCCGCCGCGGCTGGACGATGACGCCGCACAGGAAGCCGTCGAGCGCCGAGACGTCGAGCGACTCGAGCGGCGGCGGCACCGCGTCGAGCAAGCGTTGCAGCTCGTCGATCTCGCGGTCATCGAGCGGCCGCGGCGCGACCGTGCCGACCGCCGCGCCACGCCGCGGCGGTGCCGGGCGCCGGCCGCTCACCACAGGACCAGCTGCGTGCAGCGAAAGAGCGCAAGGCGACGCTCGCCGGGGCCGAACACCGTCACCGACCAGACTTGTGTGGTGCGGCCGAGATGGTCGGCGCGGCACTCGCAGCGGATCGTGCCGTCGCGCGTCGTCGCCAGGAAGTTGCTCTTCAGCTCGACGGTGGTGAAGTTCTTCGCGCCTTCGGGGAGGTGGGCGATGCTGGCGTAGCCGGCACTCGTGTCGGCGAGCAGGATCACGCTCGCCGCATGCAGAAAGCCATTGGGCGCCAGCATCCACGGCTGCACGACCAGCCCGGCGTCGAGCCGGCCTTCCTCGATCCGGGTGACGGTCAAGCCGAAGCGGCCGGGCAGGCACTCGGCCTGCCCTCGGTGTAGCGCCTCGGCGGTGACATCGGCTCTCTGCATCGCGACCTCCTTGCCCCGGAGCGGTTCGCCCGAGCATAGCCAAAGGCGCGCCGGACAGCCTCATCGCCACCTCGGGCCGGAGCTTGACGGATACTTCTCCGCATGACGCCTCAGGCCGAGGATTCGGCACGCCTGCAGGAGCTTCTCGGCGAGCTGTACGCCGACCGCGTCGCGCGCGCCGAGACTCAATCGGCGGTGCTGGATGTCGTCCTCGCGCGCCTGCGCTGCGCCCGCGTGAGCATGTGGAAGTTCGAGGGCGCCGGCGAACAGCTGACACTGTGCTGCTTCGCGTCGAAGACGGCCGCAGGGCGTCTTCGATACGTCGGAGCGGCGCCTCCAGCGCCCCGAATTCATCGACTACTTCAATTCGCTCGTCGACGCCGGCACCTACGTGAGCCTCGACGCGCCGAACGACCCGGCGCTCGCACCCATGCGCGAGAACTATGTCGTCGCCAACAACGTGGTCTCGATGCTCGATGCCGCTTTCGTCCTCAACAACCGGACCTATGGCATGGTCTGCTGCGAGGAACCGTACCGACGCGAATGGAAGGCGGGCGACGCGGTCGCGCTGCGCGCGATCGTCAACAAGATCGCGCTGCTGATGTGGAACGCACCCGACCCGGTGCTCCTGAACACGCCGTCGCTGCCGCTGCGCGTCCTGCTTCAGGAGCCGCTCCCACCGACGGACCGGCGCCGCTGAGAAAACGACAGGAGAACTGCCCATGGGCGCCAACGAAGCCTTCACCAGCACCGCCGACATCGGCCACTTCATCGGCGGCGGCGCGTCGCCGGCACGAGCGGGCGCAGCCAGCCGGTCACCAACCCGGCGACCGGCGCCGTCGCGCGCCGGGTCGCGCTGGCCGCGCCGGCCGAAGTCGACGCCGCCGTCGCCGCCGCGAAGGCGGCGCAGCCGGCATGGGCCGACACGCCGCCGCTGCGCCGCGCGCGCGTCATGCAGGCGTTCCTCAACCTGCTCAACCGCGAGCGCGACACGCTCGCCGCGATGATCACCGCCGAGCACGGCAAGGTCTTCAGCGACGCCCAGGGCGAGGTCACGCGCGGCATCGACATCGTCGAGTTCGCGTGCGGCATCCCGCAGCTGCTCAAGGGCGACTACACCGACCAGGTCTCGACCGGCATCGACAACTGGACCATGCGCCAGCCGCTCGGCGTCGTCGCCGGCATCACGCCGTTCAACTTCCCGGTGATGGTGCCGATGTGGATGTACCCGGTGGCGATCGCCTGCGGCAACGCCTTCGTGCTGAAGCCGAGCGAGCGCGATCCGTCGCCCTCGATCTTCATGGCCGAGCTGCTCGAGGAGGCCGGGCTGCCGAAGGGAATCTTCAGCGTCGTCCAGGGCGACAAGGTCGCGGTCGACGCGCTGCTCGCGCACAAGGACGTCAAGGCGCTCAGCTTCGTCGGCTCGACGCCGATCGCGCGCTACATCTACGAGACCGGCGCGAAGCACGGCAAACGCGTGCAGGCGCTCGGCGGCGCCAAGAACCACATGGTCGTGATGCCCGACGCCAACCTCGAGCAGGCGGTCGATGCGCTCGTCGGCGCCGCCTTCGGCTCGGCCGGCGAGCGCTGCATGGCGATCTCGGTCGCGGTCCTGGTCGGCGACATCGCCGACCGGATCGTGCCGCTGCTCGCCGCGCGCGCGACCAGGCTGGTCGTCAAGAACGGCATGGAGAGCGACGCCGAGATGGGGCCGCTCGTCACCCTCGACGCGAAGCTGCGGGTCGAGTCGTACATCGCCTCGGGCGTCGCCGCCGGCGCGACGCTCGCCGCCGACGGCCGCGGCCTCGCCGTCCCCGGCCACGAGAAGGGCTTCTTCACCGGCGGCACGCTGTTCGACCATGTCACGCCGGAGATGAAGATCTACAAGGAAGAGATCTTCGGTCCCGTGCTGTCGTGCGTTCGGGTGCCGGATTTCGAAGCGGCGCTCAAGCTCGTCAACGACCACGAGTTCGGCAACGGCGTTGCCTGCTTCACCAGCGACGGCAACGTCGCGCGCGAGTTCGCGCGTCGGGTCGAGATCGGCATGGTCGGCATCAACGTGCCGATCCCGGTGCCGATGGCCTGGCACGGCTTCGGCGGCTGGAAGTCGAGCATGTTCGGCGACACCCACGCCTACGGCGAGGAGGGTGTTCGCTTCTACACGCGCCAGAAGTCGGTGATGCAGCGCTGGCCGGCGTCGACGCCGAAGGGCGCCGATTTCACGATGCCGACATCGAAGTGAGGCGTCGCCGCCGACGCGGACCGATCGCTATTTCGGCGTGACCTTGAAGTCGCCCGCCTTCAGCGGGCCGGTGCCGTAGGCGACCCGCGCACCGTTGCGGTCGTGGATGGCGAAGCCAACGATGTCGGGCGTACCTTCGTGGCTGGCGGCATCCCTGCCGTTGTCGGCGATCATCAGCCAGTAGCGAAGACCCCTGGGGACCTCGGCGCCGACACCCGAGAGGTCGCCGTTGCAACGGCCCGTCAGATAGACGGTCGGGTTCGCCTTGCCGTAGGAGTTGATCAGATCGATTGAAGTGGCCGTGAAGACGCCGTTGGCGCCGTCGGCCAGATCGACCTTGATCGTCAGTGTTCCGACCGGATAGGGATCGGCCGGATTGAAGTGTGCCGCCACCCTTACCGTGAAGATTCCGGAAATGGCGCCGCTCGCGCGGCTGGCGATGAAGACATCGCCAGCGCCCTTGACCTCGCTTTGGTCGGAGACGTGAAAGGCAGGAATGTTGATGCTCATGGCGATGGCCCTCGGTGAACTGCGTCAGGAACGGTGCCCCTGCAGCGGGTCCTCACTGTGCGGCGCCCGGTCGCCGCGTGTCCATCCTGAAAAGGAATGACGTGCTCGCGGCGACTTCGAACCGGTCTAGAGCTTTTCGGTCTCGCCCGCCGCCGGCTGCCAACGCATCAGTCGCTTCTCGATCCGGCCGACGGCGCCGTCGAGGACGAGCGCGAACGCCGTCAGGACCAGGATCCCGGCCATCACGGTGTTGATGTCGAACGCGCCTTCGGCCTGCAGGATCAGATAGCCGACGCCGCGCGACGAGCCGAGGTACTCGCCGACGACCGCGCCGACGAACGCCAGCCCGACCGAGGTGTGCAGCGAGCTGAAGACCCAGCTCGTCGCGCTCGGCAGGTAGACGTGACGCAGCAACTGGCGCTGCGATGCGCCGAGCATGCGCGCGTTCGCGAGCACGACCGGGCTCACTTCCTTGACGCCCTGGTAGACGTTGAAGAAGACGATGAAGAAGACGAGCGTGACGCCGAGCGCGACCTTGCTGGCGATGCCGAGGCCGAACCAGACCGCGAAGATCGGCGCCAGGATGACGCGCGGCATGCTGTTGAGCGCCTTGATGTACGGATCGCAGATCGCGCCGGCGAGCGGGCTGAGCGCGAGCCAAAGGCCGAAGCCGAGGCCGAGCGCGGTGCCGATCGCGAACGCGAGCACGGTCTCGAGCAGCGTCACCCACAGATGCTCGTAGATGTCGTGGCCGGTCGACGAACCAGGCCCAGATGCGGGCGAAGATCTTGACCGGCTCGCCGAAGAAGAACGCCGCCTGGCGATCGTTCTCGAACATGAAGTTGGGCAGGAGGCCCGGCGTCGTCAGCAGATGCCAGACGACGAAGACGATCGACGAGCAGCCGATCTGCCAGACGCGAAGATATTTCATCGCCTCAGGCCGCGAGCTGCTGGCGATAGCCGGCGAGCACCTCTTCGCGCAGCACCGCCCAGATCGCCTGGTGCAGCTCGACGAAGCGCGGCGTCGCGCGCACCTCGGCGACGTCGCGCGGCCGCGCCAGGTCGATCGCGAACTCGCCGATCGGATGCGACGCCGGCCCGGCCGAGAGGCAGACGACGCGGTCGCTCATCGCGATCGCCTCGTCGAGGTCGTGGGTGATGAAGAGCACCGCCTTCTTCTTCTCGGCCCAGAGCCCGAGAACCTCGTTTTCCATCAGCTGGCGCGTCTGGACGTCGAGCGCCGAGAACGGCTCGTCCATCAGGATGATGTCGGGATCGAGGACGAGCGTCTGCGCCAGGCTGACGCGCTTTCGCATGCCGCCCGAAAGCTGGTGCGGATAGCGATCGGCGAAGGCGCCGAGGCCGACGCGCCGAAGCCACGCCTGCGCCTCGCTCGCCGGCTCGGCGCTGCCGCGAAACTCGAGCCCGGCGGCGACGTTTTGCAGCGCGGTGCGCCACGGCATCAGGCTCTCGCTCTGGAACATGTAGCCGGCGCGCCGGTTGATGCCGGCGAGCGGCGCGCCGAACACCTCGATCCGGCCGCTGCTCGGCGCGAGCAGCCCGGCGGCGACGTTGAGGAGCGTGCTCTTGCCGCAGCCGGTCGGGCCGACTACCGAGACGAATTCGCCGGCGCCGACCGCGAGGGTGACGTCGCGCACCGCGGTATAGCGCTGGCGCGGATCGGCCTTGTCGGCGAAGGTGCAGGTGACGCCGGCGAGCGAGAGCGCGGGCGGGGCGGCCGCGCCCACCTCAGCCCTTCGGGTACTTGGCGTTGGCGCGCTTGACGTAGTCGTTGCTCCAGATCGCCGCCAGGTCGATCTTGGCGCCGGCGATCTCCGGGTCGATGCTCGCCAGCGCGCGTCGCGCCGTCTCGGCCCCGGCCTCGGGAATCATGCCGTCGGGCGAGAGCGCGCCCTTGGCGGCGAGAAAGGCGTCGACGTAGACGGCGCTGTCGCCGAGCAGGTAGTTCTCGGGCACCGCCTTGATGATGTCGCGGGCGCCCGCGGCCTGGATCCACTTGTCGGCGCGAACGATGGCGTTGGCGAGCGCCTGCGCCGTCGCCGGGTTCTTGTCGAGGAAGCTCTGCTGCGTGTACAGGCATCCCGCCGGCATCGGCCCGCCGAAGACGCGATCGGCCTCGGCGACGATGCGCGTGTCGGAGACGATCTTCAGGTCGCCCGAGCGCGACAGCAAGGTGATCACCGGATCGAGATTGGAGATCGCGTCGATCTGGCCGGCGCGCATCGCCGCGACCGCGCCGCTGCCGGCGCCGACGCCGATGATCGAGACGTCGGCCGGCTTCAGCCCGGCCTTCGCGAGAACGAAGTTGGCGAGCACGTTGGTCGACGAGCCCGGCGCGGTGACGCCGAGCTTCTTGCCCTTCAGCTCGGCGAGCGACTTGTAGTTCGGCATCGTCTTCGGATTGATGCCGAGAACGATCTGCGGCGCCCGCCCCTGGAGCACGAAGGCGCGCAGGCGCTGCCCCTTGACCTGCATGTTGATCGTGTGCTCGAACGCGCCCGACGTGATGTCGGCGCTGCCGCCGATCAGCGCCTGCAGCGCGCGCGAGCCGCCGGCGAAATCGGCGATCGTGATCTCGAGCCCTTCGGCCTTGAAGTAGCCCTGGGTTTCGGCGATCGTGAGCGGCAGGTAGTAGAGCAGGTTCTTGCCGCCGACGGCGATCGTCAGCTTGGGCTTCTCGACGGCTTGGCTGCTAGCCGAGGACGGGCAGGCCGAGGACGGCCGTTCCGGCGAGCGCGGCGCGGAGCAGGCGGCGGCGTTGCATGCGTGTGTCTCCTGAGTTCGTAGCCCGCGCGAGCGCGGTCCGACGACTGTAGCAGCGCCCTTCGTGGGGCCTTGTCGGCCCGTAGAATCTTGCTGGATGAGAGTTCGCGTCAGGCGCTGGGCAGCCTTGGGCGTGCTGGCGCTGGCCGCAGCCTCGGCGTCGGCGCAGCCGCGCCCTCCCGTCGCCGCGCCGGCGGCACCGCCCGAAGCCTCCGCCCGGCCGCGGTGCCCGTGCCGCCGGTCTCGCTCTCGGCGCGCAAGGTCTACGAACAGGCGCGCTCGCAGCTGGTCCAGATCCGCACCGTGCTCAAGGGCCGAGCGAGCCAGACCTCGGTCGGCTCGGGCTTCATCGTCAGCGCGCAGGGCCACATCCTCACCAATTTCCACGTCGTCAGCGAGGCCGCGCTCAAGCCCGAGCAGCACGACCTGGTCTACGTCACCGCCGACGGTCGCGAGGCGCCGCTGCAGATCCTGCAGCTCGACGTCCTGCACGACCTTGCCCTGCTGCGCGCCGGCGATGCCGCCGGGCAGGACCTTCGACGCGCTGCCGTTTCGACCGGCGAGCGAGCCGCTGGCGCAGGGCGAGCGCATCTACTCGCTCGGCAACCCGCTCGACGTCGGCTTCACGATCACCCAGGGCACCTACAACGGCCTGGTCAAGCGGAGCTTTTATCCGCAGATCTTCTTCGGCGGCGCGCTCTCGGCCGGAATGAGCGGCGGGCCGGCGCTCGATGACGAAGGCCACGTCGTCGGCGTCAACGTCGCCCGCCGCGTCGACGGCGAGCAGGTGAGCTTCCTGGTTCCGGCCGAGTTCGCGACCGCCCTGCTCGCGCGCGGCAAGGACGCCGCGCCGCTGCTCGGCCCGGCCTACGCGATCGTCGACGAGCAACTGCTGAAGCACCAGGCGGCGCTCACCGATCGCTTCATCGCCCAGGGCTGGAAGGACGCGACCCATCCGCGCTACCACGTGCCGGTGCCGCCCGACGTCTTCATGCGCTGCTGGGGAACGAGCACGCTGTCGAACACCGGCGGCCTCGACTTCGAGCGCTCCGACTGCGTCATGGACACGCGCATCTTCGTCGGCGACTTCAACACCGGCACGATCGCGCTGCGCCATGAGAGCTACGACGGCTCCAAGCTCGGGCCGCTGCGCTTCGCGGCGCGCTATTCGGCGAGCTTTCGCAACGAGGCGTTCTCGCGCCTGTCGAGCCAGCACCAGACCAAGCCACGCTGCAACGAGGACTACATCGACCGCGAAGGCCTGCCGCTGCGCGCCGTCGTCTGCATGCGCGCCTACAAGAAGCTGCCGCAGCTCTACGACGTCGCGGTGCTGGTCGCGACGCTCGACCAGAGCGAAGCCGGCGTGCAGGGCCGCTTCGACGCCCAGGGCGTGACCTTCGCCAACGCGCAGCGCCTCGCCCACCACTACCTCGACGCCTTCCGATGGGTCAAGCCGCAGCCGTAGCCGCACTAGACGCGCCGCTGGCGCTGGTCGAGGCGATCGACCGCGACGGCCTGGTGCGCCAGGCATGGCGGGTCGAGCGCTGGCCGGTCTCGATCGGTCGCGCGCTCGACAACACGGTCGTCCTGAGCGACCCGCACGTCGCCGCGCACCATGCCAGCGTCGACCTCGTTCGCGACGACAGCGGCGCGGCGACGATCTCGGTCGCCGCGGGCGAGACCCGAAACGGCCTCGGCATCGGCCGCGAGCACCTCGGCGCCGGCGCGACCAAGCGGATCGCCGACGACGGTCGCGACCTCGAGCTGCACATCGGCCGGGCAGTGCTGCGGCTGCGCCTGCCGAGCCACCCGATCGGCCCCGAGCAGGCGATGACGCCGGTCGTCGCCGCCGAGAAGCGCTGGCTGCCGACCCTCGGCGTGGCGCTGGTGGTGATGGCCCTGGTGCTGGCCAACACCTGGATCGACACCGACCCCGAAGGGCTGTCGCGCAGCCTCGGCGCAATCTTCCTCACCACGATCGCCGGCGGCGCGATCTGGTGCGGCCTGTGGGCGCTGCTGTCGAAGACCTTCACGCGCCAGAGCCACTTCGGCTGGCATGTGCGCGTGTTCGTCGTCGCCAGCCTGGTCACGCTCGTGCTCGCGGTGCTGCCGCCGCTGCTCGCGTTCGCGTTCTCGTGGCCGTGGGTCACCGACTTCAGCTTCATCGCCGTCTACGCGACCGTCGCCGCGGCGATCTACTTCCACCTGCTCGCGGTCGAGCCCGGCCGCGAGCGCCTGATGCGCGGCGTCGCCGCGACCGGCTTCGTCGTCGGCGTCGCGCTCTCGCTCTGGTTCAACGTCCAGCGCACTGGCCGGCCCGGCGAGGAGCTCTACATGAACCACCTGTTCATGCCGCAGCTGCGCCTTGCCAAGCCGAAGTCGGTCGACGCCTTCGTGCAAGGCCTGGCGCCGATGCAGGCGATCCTCGACCGCAAGGCCAAGGAGCAGACCGGCGGCGACAGCGATGCGCGCGCCGACGGCGACGATGAAGAGTGACGCGGTCGGCGAGCGCACCCTGCTGGTGACCGGCGGCAGCCGCGGCATCGGCGCGGCGACATGCCGGCTCGCCGCGGCGCGCGGCTGGGCGGTCGCCGTCAACTACACGCGCGACGCCGGCGCGGCCGATGCCGTCGTCGCCGCGATCGTCGCCGGCGGCGGCCGCGCGCTCGCGGTCCAGGCCGACGTCGCCGACGATCGCGCGGTCACGGCGATGTTCGCCGCGATCGATCGCGCCTTGCCGCCGCTCGCCGGCCTGGTCAACAACGCCGGCATCGTCGATGTCGCGGCGCGGGTCGACGCGATCAGCGTCGAGCGGCTGCAACGCATGTTCGCGATCAACGTCTTCGGCAGCTTCTACTGCGCCCGCGAGGCGATCCGGCGCATGACGACCAAGCCCATGCTCCGGCGCGCCGGGCGCGCACGCCGGCGGCGCGATCGTCAACGTCTCGTCGGCGGCGGCCAAGCTCGGCGGCCCCGGCGCAGTACGTCGACTATGCCGCCGCCAAGGGCGGGATCGAGACCTTCACGATCGGCCTGGCGAAGGAGCTCGCCGGCGAAGGGATCCGCGTCAACGCGGTTCGGCCCGGGAATCATCGACACCGAGATCCACGCCTCCGGCGGCACGCCCGACCGCGTCCGCCAGATCGCGCCGCAGCTGCCGATGCAGCGCGCCGGCACCGCCGACGAAGTCGCCGAGGCGATCGTCTGGCTCCTCTCCGACGCGTCGAGCTACACGACGGGATCGATCGTCGAAGTGACCGGCGGTCGCTAGCTAGCTAGCGAGCCGGGGTCATGCGGCGGCCATTGCCGCCAGCGCGTCGAGCAGCGCCGTGGCGGCGCGTTGCTCCGCAGCATTCGCCATGCCCTGGTACGGCTCGAGCGTGAAGCGCGCTTCCGAGTGCACCGAGTCCCACATCGTCAACGCCGGCACGCGCGCCTTGAGGTCGCGGAAGTCGCCGATCAGCGCCGCCGATTCGCCTGCCAAGCGCTGCGCAGCGACCGCAGCGAGGACGCGCAGCTCGATCTGACCGACCACCGACCAGAAGTCGGGGCGCTCGCTCGCCGCGCGCGCCAGCGACTCCTGGACCGCGCGCATGCGCTCGACCGCGAGCTCGGCCGGACGACGCTCGAGAAATGCCAGGCGCAGTTCGGCGCTGATGCCGTTCTTGGCCGGATAGAACAGATTCGCGGCGTTTGCCTCGTGCGCGAGCCGCTCGGCGTTGCCGTAGTGCAGTGCCATCGCGCGCAACGCAACCAGCCTTTCGCCAGAGTGGCTCGCCACCGCGGCCCGGCGCCGGCCGCGCTTCGCGGCTGTCGCGGCGGGCGCGGCGGCCGTCGCTTCGGCGGCGCGACCTTCGACCATCACCAGGCGTTTGTAGGCCGAGCCGAGCAGCGCCTCGCGCTCGATCGTCGGCTGGATCTCGACCAGCTTCTTCAGCCGCGCGATCGCCTCGTCGATATCGCGCCGCGCGGCCACCGGATCGTCCTTGCGCGATTCGCCGCGCCGTGCGAGCTGGTTGCCGAGCTCCTCGGCAGCCTTGAACGAGGCACTGCCGTCGTCGGCATGAACCGCCGTGCGGTACCAGTCGATCGCCTTGTCGACGTCGCGCGCATCGGCGAAGGCCAGGCCGAACGCCTCGGCGACCGCCCCCATCTGCCCCCAGAGCGGCGCGAACTTGGCCTCGAGGAAGCGGATCTTGTCGCGCTGCGCCTGCTCGACGCTTTTGCGCCGCGCCGGATCGTCGCCACCGAAGCGCAGCCGGATCGAGATCGTCTCGAGCGCCAGCGTCAATGCCGGTGGCGACGAGACGCCGGCGAATTCGTCGCTCGCGAGCGACGGCGCACGCTGGGCATCGCCGACGTCGCGCTGCCAGGTCCAGCCGGGATCGCCGTAGCACTGGTACGCCGACCAGGTGTTGCCGCCTCCGCCGCCCTTCCATGCAGCGCTGCGCGCCGCGGCGACGGCGTCGATGAAGCGGCCTCCGCCGAGCAGCGTGTCGTAGAAGGTGGTCGCGAACAACTCGGCCGGCTTGTCCTCGACCGCCCAGCCGGCAGCGATGACGCAGCGCACGCCGATCTCGATCAGCGACTCGGCGATGCCGGCGGCGAACTCGGCACGGTTGTAGTTGGCGAGCACCGTCTTGGCATCGCGCGCCGCGAGATGGCAGCAATTGAGGAAGACCAGCTCGGGCACCGTCCGCATCGCCTTGACCTCGGCCGCGCCGAGATAGGTGCCTCCCGAGAGGACGACGCCGCCGTCGGCGCCGGGCGCGCCATGGCCAGCGACGTGGACGATCCGGTACGGGCGCTCGAAGAGAGCGTTGATGATGTTGCGCGCATCGTCGTCGCCGCCGGTCAGCGCGCGCACGCGCGCGGCATCGACGCCGGCCGGCCCGCTGGTGAGACGCGCCGCGACCGCGATCGCCTCGGCCCGCGCGCCCGGCAGCGCCGGGTACATCGCCAGGTCGACCATCGGCTCGCCGATCACCAGGATGCTGCCGTCGGCGTTGGCGTCCGAGACCTGGGCCCGGAAGTCTGCGGTACGGAGCTTGCGCAGCAGCTTGCTGCGGATCGCCCACGGTCGCGGATCGCCGCCGGTGAGCACCGACGACGCGGTGTCGAGCACTTCCCATGGAAGCGCCGCGGTGCCGCCGTCGAGCTCGATCACCATGTCGCTGGTGCCGCCGAGGAACGGCTCCATCTCGACCGGAACCAGCAGGTCGAACAAGGTCCGGCCGATCTGCGGATCGCGGTTGGTGTCGTTCGACGCCTTGGCGACGAGTTCCCTGACCAGGCTCGCCTGCGTCTTCTGCGCGCGCACCTCGGCGCGCGCGCGCTTGGTGTCGAGGGTGTAGGTGATCGTCGGCGCGCCGTTCACGGGCGTTCCCGTGATCGCGCTGATGAAGTCGTACGACGCGCCGCGATAGCTCGAGTCGAGCGAGCGGCGCAGCGCGCCCGCGCCCGACTCGACGAAGCCGACCACCTTGAGCTGGTTCGGCGCCGCCGTCGACTGCACCTGCAACGCGCGCCAGGCGTCGCTGGCGCGGTCGAGATAGAACTCGACCAGGATCAGCCTTCCGACCTGCGGCCAGCCGCTGTCGTGCAGCTTCTGGTTCGCCTCCCACGTTCCCTGCGCGACCATTCTGCGCCGAGCTGCCGGCGTTGACGCCGGTGCCGCCGCTGCCGATCAGCGTCGCCGCGAGCTCGAACTCCGCAGGCGCGCCGTTCTCGTTTTCGGCCAGCCGCTGGGCATAGGCGATCACCGCCTGGCGCACCGTGTAGACCAGATCGACCGCGCGCAGCTTGCCCTCCTCGCCGAGGCCGGCGACGATGCAGGCAAGCGGCCGCGCCATCGCCAGCACGTTGGTCGGGTCCTTGCGGATGTTGCCGAAGATCTGGTGCGTGCCGACGCCGTCGGGATAGAGCCCGGCGGCGAGCGAGCGGCTCATCGCCTTGCCGACCAGCCGGTCGACGACCTCCTCGGTGCCGGTCAAGGCGAGCGCGCGGTAGTGGCCGACGATCAGCGGCTGGTGCACGAACTTGAGGTCGGCGTTGAGGACCGAGACGTGCAGGGCGCGGCCGCTCCCGCCGGCTCGCGTGCCCTCGCCGGCGCCGCGCGCGACCACGCCGAGCATGTCGGCCGGGTTCGACGGCGGCGCCGAAGGCTGCAGGCCGCGCGACGGCCGGCTGCGCGCGAGGCCGGCGACGACGTCGGCCGACGTCGCCGCGCCGGCGCTCGTCGTCGTTGACGCGCTCGCCGAGCGAACGCCGACCGCGGTCGTGTCGAAGCCGGCGAGCTGTGCGGTCGCGCCGGTCTCGAGCAGTTCGAGGTAGGCGGGGAAGGCCTTGGCGACCGTCGGCAGATCGCCGTGGGTGGCGTCGAGCTGCCAGGTGCGAACGCCGGGCAGCAGTGCGCTCGTCAGCGGCACCCGGCCGTCGCCGCCGCCGACCGCGTCGGTGTACTCGAGGCCGTTGTCGCCGCAGACGATGCCGCCCGGCGTGAACGGCGCGTGGCCGATGACCAGCAGCGTCTTGACGACGTCGGGCAGCGTTGCCGCCTGCGCGTCGAGACTGCGGCGCAGCGTGACCGCCTGGTCGAGCACGCCTTGCGGCGGCGCGCTCCACCGGTAGATCGCACGCTGGATCGCCTCGACGTGCCAGATGCTGCGGTCGGCGAGCCGCGCCAGGTCGTCGTCGGCGAGCTTTTGCCAAGTTTCACTGCGGCCGAGGCCGAGCGTCACGTCGAGCAACCCCGCCTGCAGCGAAATGAATCCGGGCATCCCGGCCATCACCTCGCGCGAGCCGCCGTTGTCGAACAAGGAGCCGAGCGCGGCGAGGGTGTTGCCGTAGGTGTCGTCGCCGGAGAGCGTCTGCATCGGCGACCACGAGCCGCCGTTGGGCGTGCCGAGCATCAGGAAGCGCGCGCCGTCGCGCGCCATCATGCGTTGCCAGGTGTCGGGCTTCTCGATCGCCATCGTGCGCGCGATCAGGCCGCCCATCGAGTGCGCCAGGATCCGTACCGGCTGCTGGCTGGTGGCGCGCGCGGCAAGCGCGGCATCGATCGCTTCGCCGAGCCGGCGCGCCTCGTCCTCGACCGGACGGCGCCAATCGTAGGCGAATGCGATCACCTCATGGGTGTCGGCGAGGCGCTCGATCAACGAGCCGTAGAGGCTGCCGATCGGCCCGTCGGGCTCGACGCTCGCCGCAGTCGCCGGATCCCAGGCGAGCGCCTTCAGGCCGTTGACGAAGCGAAAGCCGAGCCAGATTCGCTTGCCGTCCTTCTTCAGGTTCGAGCCGAGGATCCCCGGAATGACGAACACGGCCGGTCGGTCGGCGATCGCGTCCGCGGCGCCGCGCGAGCGCGCCACCGCGAGCGCGGCGCGCGTGCCGCTCGCGTCCTCGCCGGCCCACGAGAGCGGACCGATCGCGGCGAAGTCGGCCGGCGTGTCGTCGAGCAGGCCGCACGCGATCGCGCGCACCGTGCGCTCGTTGCTGAAGTAGCTGAAGTGCGAGACCTTGCCGCCCTTGTCGAGCAGGAAGCGGGCACCGCTGCCGCTCGCCGTCTTGGCCCGCGCCGCGCCGCCGTACATCGAGCGTGTCTGCACGACCAGGTCGTTGTCGGTCCAGTAGAAGGCGTCGGACAGGAGCGTCTTGACCCACGAGCCGATCGAGTCGGCCTCGCATGTCGCCGGCGACGACGCGCAGCTCGCTCGCGATCGGCTCGGTCGCGCCGTTGACCCAGGCGATCACGGGGCTCTCGGGCGTCATCGCCTCGAGCCCGGGCAGCTCGCTCGGATCGGCGCGCCGGCGCGCCACTTCGTGCAGGAAGTCGACCACTTCGGGAACGACCGGGATGCTCGCCAGCTCGAGGCACCAGTTGAGGATCGAGAGATAGGCGTCGAGGCGCTTCGACGCGAGCAGCGTGCCGCGCGCCGGGCAGCCGACGCGGACGACGCGCTCCATGCGCAGGCCTTTCGCCTGCGCTTCCTTGACCAATGCGCGCAGATCGTTGCGGTGCTCGGCGTAGGCGTCGCCGGCGAACGAGGCGAGCACCGCGCTGGCGAGCGGCGCGCCGCTGCAGGCGCGCACCAGTACCTCGGCAACGAGACCGCCGCGCGAATGCGTCGCGAGGTGGATGCGCGCCCCGGCCGGCATGGCGCGAACCAGCGTCAGCGCGTTGGCGATCGGGCTCGCGCCGAGCGTCGGATGGTCGAGACCGTAGACGCGGTCGCCATAGCTCGCGAACAGCTGACGCACGGTCGCGTTGTGCAGCGTCCAGAGCTTGCCGAAGGTGCCGACCGTGTCCGAGAACGTGCCGTGGACCAGCACCAGTATCGGCCCGCCGTCGCTGGCCGCCGGCACGGGGTCGAGCTTGCGCCCGCTGCCCTTGAGGGGCTCGAGCGCGTCGGCCGAGAGGCGATAGACGCCGGCGTCGACCTTGCCGTCGACTTTCTTGGTCGCAGCCGCGACCACCAGCCGGGCGCCGGCGTCGGCGGCGACGCCGGTCAGCACCTGAAAGCCGCTGAGCAGCGCCTGGCCCATCCAGCCGCGCGTGTTGCCGCGCGTGCCTTGCGCCTCGAGCCCCGGCCAGCCGAGCTGCGCCGGGACCTCGACTTCGCCGTTCGCTGCCGCGCCGCGCCCGCGCTCGGCCGCCGCGGCCAGCGCGCTGCGCGTCGCCGCGCCGCTCTGCGCGAGCATCAAGTCGCGCGCGTCGGCGGGATGCAGGACCAGCGTCGGACCGTTGGCGATGCTCAGGACGACGACGTCCTGTCCCGGCCGGGCCGTGACCCGAACCGGCTCGCCGCCGCCGCGCTGCGTGCCGACGCGCACCGAGGCCTTGATCGCGCCGCGCGTCGCCGAGCGCGCGGCCGGCGCCGCCTCGGCCTGCCCCGCAACGACGAAGGTGATGTCGTCGGCAGCGCTCGCCATCGCGTCTGCCTAGCGCGAGCCGAAAGCGCGCGGCTGCGGGCGCATCAGACGCTGAACGGCTTTTGCGCCAAGAACGTGCCGGCGCTGCCGAGCGTGAACAGGTTCGGCGTCTGCGTCGCCGGCATGCGCGCCTTGATGCGGGCGTGGAAGTTGCCGTAGTTGCCGAGGAAGCCGCCCTGGTTCCAGACCTTCAGCACCTGCTCGGTGAAGGCGCCGTTGTGCTCGCCATCCATCGAGGTCTGGTTGTCCTGGCAGCCCGAGATCAGGATCAGCGAGGCGGCGAACTTGTCGGCGATTGCCGAGAGCCGGCCGCTCACGGCGACCTGCGCGAGCGCGTTGTCGGGATCGACGACCGGCTTGCCGGCATCGCGCGCGACGTCCCTCTGCAGCTTGTCGTAGAACGCCTGGTGCTCGCGGTAGGTCCGCATCGCGACCGCATCGGGCATGTTCTTCGGCCGCTGGCTCGGGGTCGTCGTCGGCGGGAAGATCGCTTCGCGCGTCACCGTGCCGCTGTGGCAGCTGTCGGAGAGGACCAGGATGCGCACACCGGCCTTGAACTTGCCGAGCTCGGCGTAGAGCTCGTCGTCGATCACCTGGCCGTCGTACAGGCACCAGGTCTCGTCCTTCTTGTCGGCCTCGTCGCCGTTGACGTCGGGCACCTGGCCGCCGTGGCCGGAGTAGGTCAGGAAGAAGAAGTCGCCGCTGGCGAGCGTCTTGGCGGCGTCGCGCATCGCCGCGAGCATCGCCGCGCGGGTCGCCTTCTTGGTGATCAGCGTCGTCGACTTCATGCCCTGGCTCTTGGCGATGGCGGCCATGTCGTTGGCATCGAACTCGCACGCCGCGAGCGGCCCGTCCCAGCCGCCGTAGGCCGCGCCGCTGACGCCGTTCAGGCCGATGTGCAGCGACACGCCCTTCGCCTTGGCGCTGGTCTTGGTCGAGGTCTTGGCCATCGTGGTCTCCTTGTGATGAATCGCCGCCTCCGCGTGGCGGCCGGGTCGCATCATCGTTGCCGGGGCCGGCCGAGGCAAGGGCCGCGTGCGGATCGCGCCGACCCTCTTCAGAGCGAGGCGGGGTCGATCCGCAGCACCGTACCCCCGGCGGCATACACGGCATCGACCAGATGGCGCGTGCCGCCGGGGCCGTCGCCGCCGCCGCCGTCCCAGAGGCAGATGCAGCGCAGCCGCTCGGCTCCGAAAGCGAGCGCGCTGGCGAGCAGCCACAGGTTGCCGCGCACGAACGCGTCCTCGCCCGCGGCGAGCGCGCCGAGAACGCGCGGTGCCTCGCTCGGCGGCTGGTCGAGGCGAGCGACGACGTTCGCGATAGCGGGCGTGCCACGCCGCACCGCCCTCGACCGGCAGCAGCGACTGGGCGACGAACTCGCTCTCTTGCAGCGGCAGAAAAAGCCGCAACGGCACGGCCCGCGCGAGGCACGCCTCGGCGAACAGCAGGTCACCGCCGGCGGCGCCCTGGGTCAGCGCGAGGTCGCGCCGGGCCGGCATCGATCTCGGCCAGCGCGCGTCGATCCGCGCGGCGGCCGCGGCAACGAGCGCAGCCGGGAAGCGCGCGACGGCGCGACCGGGTGCGTCGACCATGTGGCCGGTGAAGAGGATGACCTGGCGCGGCGCCGTCGGCGCCGCCGCGCTCGCGCTCATCGCCGCTCGACGATCAACGGCACCAGCGCGAGCGCCGCGCGCAAGCGCAGCGCAGCGCCTTCGGCGTCGTCGCGATTCGCGAACGGGCCGGCCTGGACGCGATAGAGCGACGCGTCGGCGAACACCGCGAGCATCGGCGCGAGCCAGCCGGCGTCGTCGTCGGCACCGATGCGCCGGCGAAAGCTCTCGGCGCCGTCGCGCTCGCGGAAGGCGCCGAGCTGGACCCAGAAGCCGCGCGGCGCCTGCGTCGCCGGGCGAACGCTCGCAGCGGGCGGATCCGGCGCCGGCAACGTCGGCGCCGCAGCGACGAGGGCGACGTCTTGCGCCGGCACGGGCACGGGCGGCGACGGCGAAGGCACGGCCGTCGCCGCGACCGCTGCCACGGCCGCGTCGGCGCCGGCGCCGGCGCTGTCGCCAGGCGCGTTGCGTCGCCGCCTCGGCCGCGCCAGGCGCCGGTACGGATCTCGTCGAAGGTGATCCGCTCGAGCTCGACCGGCGCGACGCCGCGCAGCAGGTCGAGGCGGAGCGCGGCGGCGTAGCTCAGGTCGACGATCCGGCCCGGATGGAACGGACCGCGGTCGTTGATTCGAACCAGGACCTCGCGGCCGTTGGCGGGATTCCTGATCCGCGCGTAGCTCGGGATCGGCAACGTCGGGTGCGCCGCGGTCATCGCGTACATGTCGTAGACCTCGCCGCTGGCGGTGGGCCGGCCATGGAACTTGCGTCCGTACCACGAGGCCAGGCCGCGCTCGCTGAACGGCACGTCGCGCGTCGCCGGCACGTAGTCGCTGGCCGAGCACCTGGTACGGCTTGTTCGGGCCGCCGGAGCGGATCGGCTCGATGCGCGGCTCGGCATCGGGCAGGCTGGCCAGATCGGCCGGCGGGTTCGCGCCGGGCCCGTCGGCGTCGCGCGACAGCGCGTGCCCGGGCCTCCGCGCGGCGGCCCCGAAGCGCAACCGGCGACGACGGCGGCGATCGCGACCGCCGTGGCGAAGCGCGAACAGGACAAGGCCGCCGGCAGGGCGAAGCGCATGGCCGCGACATTACCCGATGCCGGCCGCCCGCCGCGCGCCGTGCGTCGCGATCGCGATCGCTTTCAGCTGCAGTCGACGGTGCGGAACTCCACTTCCTACGCCACGCGCCTGCCCTTGCCGACAGATGGCGAACGCCGCTGGGGCGACAGTAAGTCATCGACCCGCAGCAGCACCGCCGCACGGTCGATTCCAACGCAACCGATCGAGCAAAGGACATCGCATGAACAAGGACCAGGTCAAGGGCCGCGTCGAGCAGGCCAAGGGAAGCGTCAAACAGACCACGGGCAAGGCGGTCGGCAATCCGAACCTGGAAGCCGAAGGCTCCGTCGACAAGGCCGCGGGCAAGGCCCAGGCGACCTATGGCGACGCCAAGGAAAAGGTCAAGCGCGCCGTCGACAAGGCTTGACGCGCACCGGGTCGGGCCGACGCCGAAACGACGGCGGCCCGTCAACAGCGGCAGTGTCGGGTTCGCCCGCACTGCCGCTTTCTCTTGCGCGCGACGCGGTCAGGCCCAGAGCGAACGGACGCGCGCGCCGACATCGACCGCACCGGTCGGCGATGCCGCGTCTTCGAGCGCTCCCGTGCGGCCCGGGGGCGCCGGCGCCACGTGCTCGAACAGGCTCGTGCAGCGCCGGCGGCACGAAACGGCTGAGCGATCCGTACAGGTGGCGGTCGCCGTACGCGCTCTGCTGCGTCACGTAGAAGCGCTGCGGCACGAGCAGGTGCAGGTGATGGCGCGCGCGCGTCATCGCGACATAGAGAAGACGCCGCTCTTCCTCGATCTCGGCGGCGCTGCCGGTCGCCATGTCGGAAGGAATGCAGCCGTCGACGACGCGCAGCACCGAAACCGCGCTCCACTCCTGGCCCTTCGCCGAATGGATCGTCGACAGGATCAGGTAGTCGTCGTCCTTGCCCGGGCGGCCCGACTCGTCGCTCGTCGCCGCCGGCGGGTCGAGCGTGAGCTCGGTCAGGAAGCGCTCGCGCGACGCATAGCCGCCGGCGAGACGGACGAGGTGGGCGATGTCGGCGGCGCGCGGCGCGGCGTCGTCGTGGCGACGATCGAGCAACGGCCGGTACCAGCGCTCGACCGCGGCAAGCTCGCCCGGCCACGGCGAAGCCGACGCGCGCAGCGCCTCGGTACAGCGCGACGAACTCGTGCCAGGCCGGCGCCACCGCCTTCGGCGCCGCGAATGCGCGCAGGACGGCGACCGGGTCCGCGTCTTCGGCGAGCGCGGCGAGCAGCCGGCCGGCGCCGGCAGCGCCGATCCCGGGAACGAGCTGCAGCGCGCGCAGCCCGGCGCGCTGGCCGTGCGGGTTGGCGGCGAAGCGGAGCACGGCGAGAAAGTCCTTGACGTGCGCCGCCTCGAGAAACTTCAGGCCGCCGTACTTGACGAACGGAATGTCGCGCCGCGCCAGCTCGAGCTCGAGCGCGTTGCTGTGCTGGGCGCTGCGAAAGAGCACCGCCTGGCTCTTCAGCGCCAGCCCCGACTCGCGCAGCGCGAGCACGCGCTCGGCGACCCACGACGCTTCCGCCGCCTCGTCCTCGACCCACACCAGCGCCGGCCGCTCGCCGGCCGGCCGGTCGCTCCAGAGCTCCTTGGCATGCCGCTCGCTCGCCAGCGCGATGACGGCGTTCGACGCCGCCAGCAGTGACGGCGTCGAGCGGTAGTTCTGGCTCAGCGTCAGCACCGTCGCCGCGGGCGTGAAGGCGGCCGCGAAGTCGAGGATGTTGCGCACTTCGGCGGCACGAAACGAATAGATCGACTGGGCGTCGTCGCCGACGACGGTGAGGCCGCGGCCGTCGGGCCGGAGGGCGGAGACGATCTCGGCCTGCAGCCGGTTGGTGTCCTGGTACTCGTCGACGAGGACGTGGTCGAAGCGGCCGGCGATGGCGGCGCCGACCGCCGGGTCGGCCATCGCCTCGGCCCACCAGACGAGCAGGTCGTCGAAATCGAGCACGCGCTGCGTCTGCTTTTCGGCGACGTAGGCGGCGAACAGGCGCTTCAGCCCTTCGGCGCGCTCGCGGCACCAGGGAAATGTCTCGGCGAGCACGTCGTTCAGGCTCTTCCTGGCGTTGACGACGCGCGAATAGATCGCCAGGCAGGTCGCCTTCTGCGGAAAGCGCTCGCCGCTGCTCGCCAGGCCGAGGCGCTGGCGCAGAAGATGGAGCAGCTCCTCGGCGTCGCCGCGATCGTCGACGGTGAACGACGGGATCGAGGCCGATCTGCTCGGCATGCAGGCGCAGCAGGCGCGCGCCGACGGCGTGGAAGGTGCCGCACCACGGCAGGCGCGGCGCCGGCTGCAGCGACGCGAGGCCGAGCGCTTCGTGCAGAACGCGGCCGACGCGGCGCTCCATCTCGAGCGCGGCGCGGCGCGAGAAAGTGAGCAGCAGGATCCGCGTCGGATCCGCGCCGGCGAGCACCAGCTGCGCGACGCGCGCCGCCAGCGTCAACGTCTTGCCCGAGCCGGCGCCGGCGACGATCAGGAGCGGCCCCGGGCCGGCCGCGTCGCCGAGGCCGAACGCGGCGGCGCCGCGCTGGCCGTCGTTCAGTCCGGCGAGGAGCGGCGAGCGAGCGGGCGGCGCGGAAAGAGCGGCAACGGTCATCGCGAGGAGAGCGCGGCAGGCACGCTCCCGGTAGGCAATCGGTGCGGGACTGTAAATCCATCCAGCCCGCGAGCGCGAATCCTGCACGCCCGCGACCGCGGCGCTGCTTCACTTCGCCGCCGGCGTGCCGAAGACAGCTCATGAGCTGGTTTTCGAGACCGGCGCCGACCGCGCCCGGCCGGTGCCCCATGACGATGCTGACCGAGCCCGGCTCGCTCGCCGTCGCCGACCGCGGTCAGCTGCTGCGACGCGGGCCGCGCCTGGCGCGCGCGGCTGCCGACGCCGGGACACCGGCCGACGATGGCGACGCCGCCTTCGCGCGTCAGTTCGCGGCCGAGTGGCTCGCCCTGCTGTTCGCTCTCGCCGTCATCGGCGCCCTGATCGGCTGGTCGCTGTTCAAGGCGCACGAGACGGTCGATGCCACCGAGCGCGACCGGCTGCGCGTGCAGGCGCGGGTCGTCGACGACAACGTCGGCCAGCAGCTCGACGGCATGTACCGCGCGCTGGCCAGCGTTCGCAGCGAGTTCCTGACGACGCCCGTCTACAGCGTCTCGACCCTGCTCTCGGTGCGACTGAAGGCGCTCAGCGACGCGATCCCGGGCGTTCGCTCGATGGTCCTGCTCGACGCCGACGGCACCGTCGTCGCGAGCAGCGTCGACTCCCTGCTCGGCCGCGACTTCTCCGATCGCGACTACTTTCAGAAGGCACGCGACGGCCACGACGCCGACACGCTCTACGTCGCGCCGCCGCTGAAGACCGTGATCGACTCGTACACGGTGATCTTCGTGCGTGCGATCTATACGCCGAGCGGCGCCTTCGCCGGCGCCGCCGCCGCTGCGCTCGAGCCGGAATACTTCAAGGTGCTGTTGCGCTCGGTGCTGTACGCGCCCGACATGCGCGTCTCGCTCGGCCACGGCGACGGCAAGGTGTTCGTGACGATGCCCGATGATTCGCGCAGCAACGACGGCGACCTGCCGCCGGCGTTCGCGGCGATCGGCCGGCGACGCGCCGATCCGAGTGCGACCGAGATCGTCGTCGGCTCGACCGGCAACGCGAGCGAGACGCGGATGACGGCGCTGGGCCAGATCACGCCGCCGACGCTGCACATGGACAAGCCGCTCGTGATCGCCGTCGGCCGCGCCTTGCCCGAGCTGTTCGCGCCCTGGCGCCAGCAGGCGCTCGCTTACTCGACGTTCTTCGCCCTGCTCAGCGCCGGCGCCGCGTTCGGTCTCTATCGGGGCCAGTGGCGCCGCAAGTCGTACGCGACGCTCGAGACCCGTGCCGCGCTCGAGCGCAGGAAGACCGCCGAGCAGCTCGAGCTGGCGCTGCAGGGATCGGGCCTGGGTCTCTGGGACTGGGACGTGCGCCAGGACCTACTTCCTGCACAACGAAGTCGTTCGCCAGCAGCTCGGCTACGCGCCCGGCGAGCTCGGCGACTCGGGCGAGGCGTGGCGCAACTTGGTCCATCGCGACGACGCCGAGCGGCTGATCTCGGCGATCGAGGAGCACTTCCGGCGCGAGACCGCGGCCTACGAATGCGAGTTCCGGGTGCGCCACAAGGACGGCCAATGGGTCTGGCTGCTGAGCCGCGGCAAGGTCGTCGAGCGCGACGCCTACGACACGCCGGTGCGCATGGCCGGGACCCACATGGACCTCAGCCTGCGCAAGCAGGGCGAGGCGCGGATGCATCGCTCGACCGAGATGCTGCGCCGCACCGGCGAGGTCGCCAACGTCGGCGGCTGGGAGCTCGACCTGGCGACGATGCGCATCGACTGGACCGAGCAGGTCATGCGCATCCTCGAGCTCGAGCCCGGCGCGACGCCGCGCCTCGAGGAAGCGCTCGCCCACTACGCTGCCGAGGGACGGCCCGCGATCCACGCCGCGATCGAGGCTGGCGCGCGCGAAGGAACGCCGTGGGACCTGGAGCTGCCGCTCGTGACCGCCAAGGGCAACGCGCGCTGGGTGCGGACCCAGGGCGTGGCGATCTGCGAGGAGGGCCGGCCGGTGCGCCTGCTCGGCGCGTTCCAGGACATCACCGAGAAGAAGACCAACGCGATCGAGCTGCACCGGCTGAACGAGCAGCTGACGCGCCTGTCGACCACCGATGCGCTGACCGAGGTCGGCAACCGGCGCCTGTTCGACCAGACGCTGAAGACCGAGTGGCAGCGCGCGGCGCGGCGCGGCGCGGCGCTCGGCCTCCTGATGATCGACGTCGATCACTTCAAGGAATACAACGACCACTACGGCCATCCCGCGGGCGACGCCGTGCTGCGCCAGATCGCGCGCATGGTGGGCGAGTCGGTGCGGCGCGGCGGCGAGCTCGTCGCCCGCTACGGCGGCGAGGAGTTCGCGCTGCTCCTGCCCGGCGCCGATCTCGAGGCGGCGCGGACGATCGCCGAGCGCTGCCGGCAGATGGTGGTCGACGCCAAGATCGAGCACCGCGCCTCGGCGACGTCGGCCTGGGTCGGAGTCAGCATCGGCGTCGCCAGCCAGGTCGCGACGCCGGGCGGCGACTGCGGCGTGCTGGTCGAGATCGCCGACGCTGCCCTTTATCGCGCCAAGCGCTGCGGGCGCGGCCGGATCGAGTACTGAAAAAGCAACGAAAAGGAGGGCGTTTGTTGCGCTCACGCGAGCGTCCTACAAGGGCGTCGGAAATGCGCTGACTGACACGCACGTCGATTGCCGGTGTAATCGACGCAGGCGCCCAGGCGACCTGCTTCTCTTCGAAGGACGCGTCATGTCTTTGCTCCAAAGCCTCGCTTTGCTGCTCGCCGAAATGGGCTTCGCCCAGCTGGCACTCGCGTTTCTCGTCGTCGCTTCGTATTCGCTCGCCATCAACGGCTCGTTCGGCGCCAATCTGCGCACCGGCGCCGGCAGCGTCGCCTTCGCCGCCGGCGTCGCCTTCGCGGCGCTGACGCCCTCGTGGGTCAGCGGCGTGACGTTCCTGGCCTTGGTCGTCGCCGCGATCGCCGCCTTCGCCGCCGCGGCGTGGCTGCTCTCGACGATGCTCGGGCTTGGCGCGCAAAGCGGCGCGCTCGGCGTCAGCGAGGAGCGCACCGAGGTCCGGGCGCCGGTGCCGCAGCCGGCACGTGCGATGGCCACCTCGGCGGCGGTGCGCTCGCTCTAGGCGCGCGTCGCGCCGAAGCTCGCGGCGAAACCAGCCCGACGCCGTCGGCGACGCGGCGCCGACGCGATTGCTCTGACCGACGCTCAGTAGGCGAGGAGAACGAGCGCCATCGCGATCGCCGCAGGCAGCGCCTGGACGAACAGGATCTTCCTGCCGACGGTCGCCGCGCCGAAGACCCCGGCGACGATCACGCAGCCGAGAAAGAACAGCTTGATCGGCACGCCGGCCGCGCCGAGGTAGACGCCCCAGGCGAGGCCGGCGGCGAGAAAGCCGTTGTACAGGCCCTGGTTGGCGGCGAGCACCTTCGACGCCGTCGCCTCCGCAACGCTGTGGCGAAAGACGCGCAGGCCGAGCGGCTTGTCCCACAGGAACATCTCGAGGACCAGGAAGTAGACGTGCAGGAGGGCGACCAGGACGACGAAGCAGCTCGGCGAGAAGTCTCACGCCGGCCCCTTCAACGCGACGCCGACGCCGGACGCGACTTGCGCGCCTTCGCCGGAGGCGGGCGCGCTGGAAGCGACGACGCGCAGTCGCGACGGCCGCGTCGCCTTCGGCTTGGCCTTGCTCGACGCGCGTGGGGCGCGCGTCGCCCGGCGCGTTGACGGCAGCGGCGACGCGCGGGCGGCGCCGGCTCGGCTGCCGCGGCCGCGACTGCGTGGCTCGCCAGCGCGCGCAGCGTCTCCATCGCGCGCTGCACGTGCTTGCCGAGTTCGTGCACGTCGGGGACGGCGCGGCGGCAGGCGATCAGGCCGAAGCAGATCTGGTCGACGTGGCTCTGCACCGTGATGTTGAGCGCCACGCCGTGGCCCACGATGGAGAGCGGGTAGTAGTCGGTCATCTTCGCGCCGACCAGGTAGACCGGCACCTTGGAGCCGGGCACATTGGAGATGGCGACGTTGGCCACGCGCAGCCAGTCGGCGATGCGCGAGCGGCCGTAGAGCGAAGCCAGGCCGCTGATCAGCCAGGGCGAGCCGAGGGACGGGAAGTCGGTGGGGATGACGCCGCGGAAAGTACCCATCTGCTTCTTCATCGCCGCGGTGCCGCGCCGGATCGCCTTCAGCCGCTCCGCCGGATTGCTCTCGTCGGTGCCGAGGTCGACCGTGGTTCCGGCGACCTGGTTGTTGGAGGTGGTGTCGCCCTCCTGGCGCAGCGAGATCGGCACGAAGGCGACCAGCGACTTGTCGGGCAGCTCGCGGCTGTCCTTCAGATAGGCGCGCAGCGCCGTGCTGCAGAGCCACAGCACCATGTCGTTGATCGAGGCGCCGAGGCCCTTGCCGATCGCCTTGATCTCGGGCAGCGGCAGCGAGACGGCGGCGAACGCGCGCTGGTTGGTGACCGAGTGGTTGAATGGCGTGGGCGGCGCGAGCTTGAACGCGCTCGGTGCCTTCTCGGCCTTGCGCACGGCCCGGTCCTCGGCAGTCTCCTCGCGCCGCTCGGCGATCGCTTTCTGCACCGCGCCGGCGACAGTCCTGGCAAGCGCCGGCACCAGCTTCAGGCCCTCGACGATCTGCCGCCCCTGGTTCTGCAGCGCCGCCACCAGCAGCTCGGCGACGCCGAGCTGGTAGGTGTTGGCGCGCACCTCGCGCGGCGGTCGCACGGTGCGCGGCTCGGGCGTCACGTCGAACAGGCTGGTCGCCATCGCGACGCCGGCCTGGCCGTCGACCGCGGCGTGATGGACCTTGCCGTAGAAGCCGATCCGCCCGTCGGCCAGGCCCTCGATGATGTAGAACTCCCAGAGCGGCCGGCTGCGGTCGAGCAGCATCGAATGCAGCCGCGCGGCGAGCGCCTCGAGCTGCTCGAGCGTTCCTGGCTTGGGCAGCACCATGTAGCGCACGTGGTAGTCGAGGTCGATGTCGTCGTCGTGGATCCAGACCGGATTGGCGAGATCGAACGGCATCAGCGCGAGCTTCCTCGTGAACACCGGCGCCATGTGCATGCGCGTGGCGACGTGCGCCTTCACCTTCTCGTAGAAGCCTTCGCCCTTGTAGCCGGCCGGCGGCTCGAACAGGTTGAGGCTGCCGACGTGCATCGGCATCTCGGCGCTCTCCATGTGCAGGAAGGCGCCGTCGACGATGCTGAGGTGTTTCATTTGGGTCATGGCACGGCTCCGCAGCGAACGACGCCGTTGTAACCCCTTCGACGCGGCGCCGACAGCGGGCTTGCACGGTGGCGCAGAATGCCGCGATGGATCGCAACGCCGGTGTCGACGCCGCCCGGTCCGCCGAGCGCAGCGCCTTCTACGAGCGCATTGGCGCGCTCGGCCTGACGCCCCTCTGGGAGGTGCTCGGCGCGCTCGTTCCGCCGCAGCCGAAGAGCCCGGTCGCGCCGGTGCACTTCCGCTACGACGAGATCCGGCCGCACGTGCTCGAGGCCGGCCGGCTGATCAGCGCCGAGGAGGCCGAGCGGCGCGTCCTCGTGCTCGAGAACCCGGCGCTGCGCGGCCAGTCGTGCATCACCCAGTCGCTCTACGCCGGCCTGCAACTGATCCTGCCCGGCGAGGTCGCGCCGGCGCATCGCCACACCCAGACCGCGCTGCGCCTCGTCCTCGATGGCGTCGGCGCGTACACCGCGGTCGACGGCGAGCGCACGACGATGCACTACGGCGACTTCATCATCACGCCCTCCTGGACCTTCCACGACCACGGCAACGTCGGCCCCGATCCGGTCGTCTGGCTCGACGGCCTCGACATCCCGCTGGTCCGCTTCCTCGACGCCGGCTTCGCCGAGAAGAGCGCGATCCGGTCGCAGCGCCGATACGCGTCCCGAAGGCGACGCGCTCCATCGCTACGGCAGCAACATGCTGCCGCTCGACCATGAGCCGATGGCGCACGAGCCGTCGCGTGTCTTCAGCTATCCGTTCGCGCGCACGCGTGAAGCGCTGGCCGGCATCGCGCGCGGTCCGAGCGATCCGCATCTCGGCTTCAAGCAGCGCTTCGTCAACCCGGCGACCGGACGCTCGCCGATGCCGACGATGGGCACGTTCGCGCAGCTGCTGCCGGCGCGCTTCGAGACCCGTCCCTACCGCAGCAGCGACTCGACCGTCCACGTCTGCCTGACCGGCGCCGGCCGGGCGACGATCGCCGACGACCTCGTTCGACTTCGCCGAGCGCGACGTCTTCGTCACGCCGTCGTGGCAGCCGTGGTCGATCGCCGCGGCCGAAGAGACGATCGTCTTCAGCTTCTCCGACCGCCCGGTGCAGCAGGTGCTCGGCCTCTGGCGCGAAGAGCGTCTTTGATCGCGGCTTGCGGCAGACCGGCGCGGCGCAGGTGATGACGAGCGCGCGCGAGCCCGTCATCGTCGCCGGCGGCGGCATCGGCGGGCTGGCTGCGGCGCTCGCTCTGGCGCAGCGCGGCTTTCGCGTCAAGGTGCTCGAGCAGGCGGCCGAGATCGGCGAGATCGGCGCCGGCGTGCAGCTCGCGCCCAACGCCTTCGCCGCCTTCGACGCGCTCGGCGTCGGCGAGCGGGCGCGCGGCCGCGCGGTCTACACCGATCGGCTGGTGATGATGGACGCGGTCGACGAGTCGCTGGTCGGCGAGATCCCGACCGGCGCCGCCTTTCGCGCGCGCTTCGCCAATCCGTACGCGGTGATCCACCGCGCCGACGTGCATCTCTCGCTGCTCGAAGGCGTGCGCGCGCAGGACGACGTTGAGCTGCTGACGTCGACCCGGGTCGTCCGCTTCGAGCAGGACGCGCACGGCGTCAGCGTCCTCGACCGCCGACGGTGCGGTGCATCGTGGCAGCGCGCTCGTCGGCTGCGACGGCGTCAAGTCGGCGGTGCGAGCGCAGACCGTCGGCGACGAGGTGCGCGTCTCGGGTCACGTCGTCTATCGCGCCGTCGTCGCCAAGGACGACTTCCCCGAGGACCTGCGCTGGAACGCCGCCGCGGTCTGGGTCGGGCCGAACTGCCACCTGGTCCACTATCCGCTGCGCGGCGGTGACCAGTACAACGTCGTCGTCACCTTCCACAGCCGCGAGCGGGAGACCTGGAGCGTGAGCGAGGGCAGCCAGGCCGAGGTGCTGTCGTACTTCGAAGGCATCGGCCCGCGTGCCGCGCCGGCTGCTCGCGCTGCCGAAGAGCTGGAAGCGCTGGGCGACCGCCGACCGCGAGCCGATCGCGACCTGGAGTCACGGCCGCGCAACGCTGCTCGGCGACGCTGCGCATCCGCTACTGCAATACCTGGCGCAGGGCGCGTGCATGGCGCTCGAGGATGCGGTCACGCTCGGCCGCGCGCTGGCCGCGACCGGCGACGATCTCGCCGCCGCGTTCCTGCTCTACCAGCGCTCGCGCGTCGCGCGCACCGCGCGCGTCGTCCTCATGACGCGCGAGATGGGGCGGATCTATCACGCCCACGGCGTCGAGCGGCTGGTGCGCAACGACCTCTGGCAAGGCCGCTCGCCCGAGCGCTTCTACGACGCGCTCGAGTGGCTCTACGGCTGGAGCGCCGAGCGCTGCCTGGCGGCCTAGCCGCGGGCGGCCGCGCGAGAGCGAGAATCCGCGCTCGAACATCGACCAAGCGGGAGAGCGGAATGGCCGTCATGCGCGATCGTCCCTACACGCAGTTCAACTTCCTGGTCGACCTCGGCGACGGCGTGACCGAAGGACCGAACGCCGGCTTTCAGGAAGTGAGCGCGATCTCGACCGAGGTCGCGGTGATCGAGTACCGCAACGGCAACTCGAAAGAAAACAGCGTCCAGAAGATCACTGGCCTGAACAAGGCGGCCGACGTGACGATGAAGCGCGGCATCATCGGCTCGCTCAATCTCTATCAGTGGCTCGACGAGATCCGCAACGGCGACCAGAACGCCCGGCGCACGGTCACGATCCAGCTCCAGAACGAGGACCACACCGAGGTCGTGCAGACCTGGAAGCTGCGGCGCGCGCGAATCGTCAAGCACAGCAGCGGCCCGTTCCATGCCAAGGGCAGCGACGTCGCCATGGAAGAGCTCGTGCTCGCCTACGAGCGGCTCGAGCTCGAATAGATGGCGGCGGCGAAGGCGGCGGCCGACGCCCGCGACCGGCTGCTCCTGAACGCGAACTTCCTGGTCGAGTTCGGCACCGGCAAGGGCGGCGGCTTCGCCGAGGTGATCTTCGCGCCGTTCGCGATCTCTGCCGACGCAGCGGCGCCGCGCCGAAATCGACTCATCCTGCGCCGCGGCGCCACCGGGGCCCTCGATCTCTACGACTGGTGGAACCAGGCCCGCCGCGGCCAGGCGCCGCCGCGGCGCGTCGTCAAGATCAAGTTGCTCGGCGAAGACCACGCAAGCGTGCTGATGACTTGGCGCTTTCGCAACGTCAGGCCGGTGAGCCTGGCGTATTCGCCGCTGAACGCGCTCGAGGGTGCGATCCTGATGGAGACGATCGAGCTGACGTTCGACGACGTCGAGATGATTTAGCCGCGCGCCCGGCCTAGTGCAGCGCGGCCCGGCGCGAGTTCTTCTCCGCGTACATCGCCGCATCGCCGCGCGCGAGCAGCGCGGTGGCGGCTTCGCCCGGCTCGAGATCGACGACGCCGGCGCTCAGGTCGAACGCGCCCACCGCCCAGCGCGGGTCGTGCACGGCACAAAACGAGCGCAGACGGCTCACGACCGCTTCGGCCTGCTCCTTCCTGGTCGAGGGCAGCAGCAGGGCGAACTCGTCGCCGCCGAGCCGGTAGGCGCTGTCGATGTGGGTCCGGATGGTCGCGCCGATGGCCGCGGCGAGCTGGCGCAGGACCTGGTCGCCCGCGCCGTGGCCGAACCGGTCGTTGATCGCCTTGAAGCGGTCGATGTCGAGATAGACGATGCTGAGCGGCTCGCGCGAGCGACCGGCGCGCGCACACTCGGCCTCGATCGCCGCCTCGAAGGTGCGCCGGTTCAACAGGCCGGTGAGGCCGTCGCAGCGGGCCAGCGCCTCGAGCGCGCGCCGGTCGCGGCGCACCCGCGAGACCAGCATGGCGATGACGAGGCCCCCGAGAAGCTCGGTGATCCAGCCGCGCGGCGAGTTCGGCAAGGCGCCGTTCTCGATCCAGTCGGTGACGAGCGGAACCGGAACGAGGACATAGAGCCAGACGAGCACGCCGACCCGGTCGTACAGCACGGCGGCGCGATCGCCGACCCGCGGCACCAGCGAAGGAAACCGAAGCGCCAGTCTTTGCGACGCTGACTCGGATGCCGGGCGACTCGCGGTCGCAGGCGCGGACTCGTTCACGATGTCAGACGAAGCCGGTTGCGCCATTGCGCGCCGCCCACGCGGTTTCGCTCGCGGCGATCTCTTCTCTGTCGACGACGCTCTCCAATGCGCGTTCCCTCCGTCGTCAGTGTCGATGCGAAGCCCGACCGATCGATGAACGAACGGGTATCGCGCGTAAAGGCATGTGAAGGCGCTCGTCAAAAGACACGCGTTCGGCGCGGGCGTTGGTGCGATCTCAGCCGAGCGTTCCCAGGTAGTGGCGCGGCACCAGGACGCGGACCTTCGTTCCGGCCGCTCCGGTTTCGAGCTCGACGGTCGCGTTGAGCAGGTCGCACAGGCGCTTGACGATCGCCAGGCCGAGGCCCTCGCCGCGCGACTGGCGGTCCGACCGGGCACCGACCCCGGAAAGGGCCGCGTCGGCGCCGCTCGCGACCCGGCTCGCGCCACTGGTCGCCGCGCTCAGGGCATCGGCGATCGGCGCGCCCGGGCCGTCGTCGAAGCCCGGCCCGGTGTCCTCGACGACGAAGTACCAGCGGCCGTCGTCGCTCGCCTCGGTGTCGGACCAGCTCAGCGTGACACCGCCGCGCTGCGTGTACTTGAGCGCGTTGAGCAGCAGGTTCTGGGCGATCCGCCGGACCTTGACGCGGTCGCCCTGCACGGCGAGCGACGGCGGCCCGCCCGTTACCTCGAGGTACAGGCCGCGGTCGTCGGCCAGCGGCCGGACGTCATCGGCCAGGCCGCGCAGCAGCTCGGCCGCGTCGAACGCCTCGACGCGGCGGCCTTCCTGGCCGGCCTGCAGTCGCGCCAGCGCGGTGACGTCGTCGAGCAGGTGGTGCAGCGCCCTGACGTTGTTGCGCAGCAGGGCCAGGAAGTCCGCGCGCTTTTCGGCCGGCAGGTCGCGGAAGGTGAGGCCCTGGGCGACGTTCGAGACGACGCCGAGATTGCCGCGCAGGTCATGCGCCGCCTGCTGCCAGAGCTCGGCACGCTGGCGCTCGAGCTCGCGCACGTCGGCGAGCGCCTGCTCGAGGTCGCGCACGCTACCCGTCGCCTCGATGCGTTCGAGGCGAAAGTATTTTTCCGCGCTGGTGCTGACGGCCTCGCTGATCTGCTCGGCGAGCTTGATGCGTGCCTCGGCGAGGACCGCGCCGGCGAGCTCTGGATGGCCAGCGGCGAAGGCTTCGACCGCGGCGACCAGGCAGCGGTGCAGGCAGCCCCATTCGCGCGTCACCTCGTGCAGGTCGTAGCCCTGCTGCCAGCGCTGCAGACCGTGCGCTTCCGCAGCCGCGGTCTCGGCGGCGCCGACGTGGTGGCCGCCCGGCGGGTCGGCGAGGACGTCGGCAAAAGTCGACAGCCAGCCCGGCAGGTGGTCTTCGAGCTGCGCCCGCGGCAACGACTCGCCGGTGGTGAGGAGCGGATCGGCGGCGACGGCGGCGCGCCAGGCGGCGATCAGCGCCGGCGTCTGCGACCGGACGTGGTCGGCCAGCGCCCGCCTGCCATCCGCCAATGCCTCGCCTGCCAATTCGATCTCCCGCGTGTTGTCGACGGTCATTGTGCGCGCGGCGCGCGCGGCACGACCGTGCCGCTCAGATCTGCGGGCCGAGCAGCGAGGCTAGGTGTTCGAGCAGTTTTTCGCGCAGCGGCCGCGACTGCCACTCGGCCAATTCGATACGCCGCGATCGCGTCAGGTCGGCATCGAAGATCCGTACCTGCTCGAGCGCGAACTCACGGTCGTAGACGTTCAGGTTCGCTTCGTCGTTGAGCCGGAACGAGCGATCGTCGAAGTTGGTCGAGCCGGTCGAGACCATGAACTCGTCGACGATCATCACCTTGCAGTGGTACATCGTCGGCTGGTACTCGTAGATCTCGGCGCCGGCGGCGAGCAGACTCACCCCAGCGCGCCCGCGAGGCAGCGCGCACGGTCTCGGTATCGGTGTACTCGCCGGGCGTGATGAGCTGCAGCTTGACGCCGCGCTTGAGCGCCTCGACCATCGTCTTGACCGCGAGCTCGTTCGGTACGAAATACGAGCTCGACAGGCGGATCGTCCGCTGGGCCGCGGTGATCGCCATCAGGTACATCAGCTCCATGCTGGCGCTGCCGCCGCTCGGCGAGCTGCTGAAGACCTGCGCCGCGCCGCCGGCGAGCGGCGCGAGCGGCGGGAAGTAGTCGACCCCGTGCAGCACCGCGCCGGTGGTCTTGATCCAGTTGTCCATGAAGACCGCCTGCATCTGCGCGACCACCGGGCCCTCGACCCGGAAGTGGGTGTCGCGCCAGTGGTCGGGATCCTGGCCGTCGCCGTTCCACTTGTCGGCGATGCCGACGCCGCCGGTGAAGCCGACCCGGCCGTCGACGACGAGCAGCTTCCTGTGCGTGCGGTTGTTGAGGCGGCCGAGATGCGACCAGTGCGGCGGGTGGTATTTCTGGATCTGGATGCCGGCCGACTTCATCTCGTCGACCAGCGCCGCGTCCATCTTTTGCGAGCCGACCCAGTCGAGCAGGACGTGCACCTGGACGCCGGCGCGCGCGCGCTCGGTCAGGGCATCGGCGAACTCCTTGCCGATTGTTCCCGACCAGTAGATGTAGGTTTCGAAATCGATCGTCTCCTTGGCGCCGCGAATCGAAGCGAGCATCGCCGGAAAGATCTGGTCGCCGTTGACCAGCACCTGGTAGCGATTGCCGCCCAGCACCGGCGGCCCGAGCAGCACGCCCATGGCGTGAAGGAACTGCGGATCCTCGGTCGAGTACAGGCGCTCGATCGTCTGCTGGATCTTCTTCTCGCTGCTCTGCGCATTGACGACCACGAACACGATCAGCGCCGTGATGACGCAGGCGATGACGATGGCCACGAGCAGCGTCTTTCGGGTGAAGCGCCGGCGCAGGTGCGACGCGATCTTCACGCGCGCACCAGCGCCGCCGCGCGGCTTGCGTGACGACGGCGGCCGCAGCGACGGCAAGCGCCGTCAGACGCGCGGCGGATCGGTCTCGCGCTCGTAGTGGCGATGCCGCGCAAGGGCGGCGATGAAGGCGTTGGCGGCATCGCCCGATCGTGCCAGCAACAGGCCCGGGTCGTCGCTGCCGTCGGGCAGGGTGGCCGGCAGCGTCGCCCGCTCGACCAGCGCGCTCCTGGCGCCGAGGGCGAGGATCGTCTTGCAGTGGCGGTACTGGTCCTTGACGAAGTCGACCGCCTGGCCGAGCGCGGCGAGGCCCGCGTCGCCGTCCGGAACGACGACGCCGTCCCAGAGCACCGACGGCGCCGTCTCCATCGTCACCTCGACGTGGATCGGCTCGCCCGCGACCGGCCGGACGCGGCCGAGGCGCGCGCCGACGAAGCGCGGCACCGCGCCGGCGTCGGCGAGCGCGGCGTGGACCGCGCGCAGCGACGCGGCGTCGATGCCGTCGGCGACGAGCAGCGCGACGTGGCGCGTCCTGATGCCGCCGTCGCCGGGCCGCGCCATCAGCGACAGCGCCGGCGAACTCGTCACCTCGGGCGTCGCCGGCGACTCGAGCACCGGCGGCATCGCCTTCGGCACGGCGATGCCGATGCCGTCGGCGACGCCCTGCGCCAGCTCGGCCGAGACGTTGGCGAGCATCGCGATCACGCGCTCGCGGATCGCCTCGACGCCGACCTTGGTCAGCTCGAAGCGGAACGCGCCGACGATGTGGTTCTTCTCGGTCGCCGTCTGGCTCTCGAAGAACAGGCGCGCCTGGGTGAAGTGGTCGGCGAACTTCTCGGGCTTGCCGCGCACCTTGTCTTCCGTCACCGGCTGCGGGAACGAGACGAAGCCCTTCATGCCGGCCTGGAACGGGCAGCCGCCGCCGAGCGAGTTCGGCTCGTAGGCGACGCGGCCGCGCGGGATCGCCTGGCGGTGGATGCCGTCGCGCTGGTTGTTGTGCACCTGCGCGAGCGGCGAGTTGATCGGGATCTCGTGGAAGTTCGGCCCGCCGAGGCGGCTCAGCTGGGTGTCGAAGTACGAGTGATGGCGGCCCTGCAGCAGCGGGTCGTTGCTGAAGTCGATGCCCGGGATCGATGTTCATCGTGCAGAAGGCGACCTGCTCGGTCTCGGCGAAGAAGTTGTCCGGATTGCGGTCGAGCACCATCCGGCCGACCGTTCGTCACCGGCACCAGCTCCTCGGGGACGAGCTTGGTCGCGTCGAGGACGTCGAAGCTGAAGCGATCGGCCTCCTCCTCGGTGAAGACCTGCAGCCCGAGCTCCCACTCGCGGAAAGTCGCCGGCCTCGATCGCCTCCCAGAGGTCGCGCCGGTGGAAGTCGGGATCGGCGCCGTTGATCTTGACCGCCTCGTCCCAGACCAGCGAGTGCGTTCCGGCGACCGGCTCCCAGTGGAACTTGCAGAAGCGCGACTCGCCCTCGGCGTTGACGAGGCGGAAGGTGTGCACGCCGAAGCCCTGCATCATCCGGTAGCTGCGCGGGATGGCGCGGTCCGACATCACCCACATCAGCATGTGCGTCGACTCGGGCATCAGCGAGACGAAGTCCCAGAACGTGTCGTGCGCCGACGCCGCCTGCGGCATGGCGTTGTGCGGCTCGGGCTTGACGGCGTGGATCAGGTCGGGGAACTTCATCGCGTCCTGGATGAAGAACACCGGGATGTTGTTGCCGACGATGTCCCAGTTGCCTTCGTCGGTATAGAACTTGACGGCGAAGCCGCGCACGTCGCGCGCGAGTGTCGAACGAGCCGCGCTCGCCGGCGACGGTCGAGAAGCGCACGAACACCGGCGTCCGCTTGCCGGCCGCGGCGAACGGCGCCGCACGCGTGATCGGCGCCAGGTCCTGGTAGCTCTCGAAGTAGCCGTGCGCCGCCGAGCCGCGTGCGTGGACGATGCGCTCGGGAATGCGCTCGTGGTCGAAGTGGGTGATCTTCTCGCGGAGGATGAAGTCCTCCATCAGCGTCGGCCCGCGCAGGCCGGCCTTGAGCGAGTTCTGGTTGTCGCCGACGGCGACGCCCATGTTGGTCGTCAGCGCCTGGCCGCCCGAATCGACGCGCGCGCGCGCTAGCGATTCGTTGCCCGGGTTGTGGCCCGAAGGCGGCGTGCCGCTGCCGACCTTGGCCGAGGCCGTGCCTTCCTGGACCGTGCTCGCGCCGTCGATCGGATCGTGCGGCGCGACCGGCTTGCCGGCCTGCGGTGAATGACCCGCGTCGAGGCCGTGCTCGCCGGCCTTGAGCGGATTCGCCGGCAGCGCCGCGGCGGCGGCCTGGGCGCCGATCTTCTGCGTCGCGAGGCGCTGCTGCGACGGCGTCGCCAACGCGGCGACCTGGCCCTGCGCCAGCGCCGTGGTCGACGGGCCGGAGAACGTCGCCAGCACGGTGCCGACGGCTTCCTTGATGTCGCCGGCGATGGCGCGCGAGGCGACCGCCGGGCAGCGACGAAGAATTCTTGCGAGAGCGAGTTGCCATGCGGCCTCTGTTGTCAGCGTGAACCGGCGTCCTAGGCAACGCACGCTCCCGCTCGGTCGCCGCGCCAAAAGAAAGGCGCCCGAAGGCGCCTTTCAATGAGCGCGGCGCGCTACTTGCCGTCGCGGTCGGAGTCGCCCGGAATGGCGCGCTCCACCGTGTCGCTCAGACGGTGCCAGGCATCGCGCGTCGCGAGCTTGGCGCGGTCCCAGGTCAGGCTCGACTTGCCGCGGGCACGATCCCAGTCGCGCGAGAGATCCGACTCGACCTCTTCGAAGCGCCGCCCCGGATAGCGCGAGTACGAGCTCACGCCGTACGCGTAGGCGGGACCGAAGTCGTCGTAGCTGGCATCGCTCGCGTACGGCCGGGTGCGATAGTTGTCGCGCCAGTACGCGTCTTCGCGCGTCGGGTCGATCGACTCGGCGATGCCCTTGCCGGCGAGCCCGCCGACGACGGCGCCGACGGCCGCGCCGACCGCCGTACCGACCGGTCCGGCGACCGTGCCTGCCGCCGCGCCGGCGGCCATGCCGCCGGCGACGGCGCCGACGCCGGTACCGACCGGATGCGCGCCGGGCGCGCCGGTCAACGGGTCGCGATTGGCGCTCGTGCTCGACGGGCTTGTTGAAGATTTCGTTGGCCATGGTGAGGTCTCCACAGAGTTGAAGTGCTCGCGCAGGTTAGGCGGCGTCGCGCGCCGCGGCCAGGGTCAAACGGCGCACGCGTCGTTGGGTCGCGAGCGCTTGCCGCTGTCGGACGCAACCTACGCGGCGGCGCCTCGCGTCGCTCTTGAAAGAACCTTCCTTGCTCCTAATTTCCAGGTGCGGGCAGAGTTGCCTGTGATCCACGTCGCGAAAGGAGCGAACAGACCATGTATCCATCCATGATGAGAACCTCCGGCGATTGGTTCGCCGATTTCGAGCAGTTGCAGGACCGTCTCGACGAGCTCTTCGGCGGTCGCGCTGCGACCTCGAGCATCCGCGCCGTCGGTCGCGCCGGCGCGTTCCCGGCGCTCAACATCGGCACCTCCGCCGACGCGCTCGAGATCTATGCCTTCGCCGCCGGAATCGATCCGAGGTCGATCGACGTCTCGGTCGAGAGGGGCGTGCTGGCGATCTCTGGCGAGCGGTCCGCGCCCGCGCCCAAGGCGGGCGAAGAGCGCAACGTCTACGCCAGCGAGCGCTTCGGCGGCCGCTTTCGCCGCGTCGTCACGCTGCCCGAGGACGCCGACCCGGCGCGGGTCGAGGCGAGCTATCGCCAGGGCGTGCTGAAAGTCGTCGTGCCCAAGCACGAGTCGTCGAAGCCGCGCCAGATTCAGGTGATGAGCGCCGGCTGAGCGCGCTCCGATCCGTCCAGACCATTGCAAGGAGAAACGCACATGGCCACGCAAGCCAATCCCGCCGTCCAGACGCAAGCTCGCTCGGCACCCGCGCGGACTGCGCCGGCGCTGCTGCCGCCGGTCGACGTCTTCGAAGACGCGAGCGGCATCACGCTGCTCGCCGACCTGCCCGGAGTCACTCGCGACGACCTCGCGATCGGTGTCGACGGCCGCAACCTGACGATCGACGCGCCGGTCAAGCTCGGCGAGTCGGAGTCGCTCCAGTCGGTCTACGCCGAGGTGCGCGCCAATCACTACCGGCGCAGCTTCGAGCTCAGCGCCGACCTCGACACCGCACGCATTGACGCCGGTCTCAAGGACGGCGTGCTGACGTTGCGGATTCCCAAGCTCGAGCAGGCGAAGCCGCGCCGGATCGACGTTCGCGTCGAGTAGCGGCGCGGCGGCGCGCCGCCCTCAGGTCACCGGCGCCGGATTGAAGAGAACCAGCGCGTTGTGCAGGCCGTGCCGCTCGGCGCAGGTGCGCTTGCCGCTGGCGACGTCGAGCAGCAGGCGAAAGAGCGCCCAGCCGGCGTCGTCGATCGTCGCCGTGCCGTCGGCGATGGCGCCGGCGTTGAGGTCCATCAGGTCGTGCCAGCGCCGCGCCAGGCCGCTCGTCGTCGCCACCTTGACGACCGGCGCCTCGGCCAGGCCGTAGGGCGTGCCGCGGCCGGTGGTGAAGACGTGGACGTTCATGCCGGCGGCGAGCTGCAGCGTGCCGCAGATGAAGTCGCTCGCCGGCGTCGCCGCGTAGACCAGGCCGCTCATCAGGCCGTGGTCGCGCAGCCGCTCGCCCGGCGCGAGCACGCCGCTGATCGGGCTCGATCCCGACTTGACGATCGAGCCCATCGCCTTCTCGACGATGTTGGCGAGGCCGCCCTTCTTGTTGCCCGGCGTCGTGTTGGCGCTGCGGTCGGCGCCGCCGCGGCCGAGGTAGGCGTCGTACCACGCCATCTCGCGGATCATCGCCGCCGCGACCTCCGGCGACGACGCGCGCGAGGTCAGCTGGTCGATGCCGTCGCGCACCTCGGTCACCTCGGAAAACATCACCGTCGCACCGGCGCGAACGAGCAGGTCGGTGCAGACGCCGACCGCCGGATTGGCGGTGACGCCGGAGAACGCATCGCTGCCGCCGCACTGCACGCCGACGACCAGCGCCGCGGCCGGAACGGTCTCGCGCCGGCGCGCGTTCAAGCGCTCGAGATGGACCGTCGCCGAGGCCAGGATCGAATCGATCATCGACGCGAAGCCGACGTGGTCTTCGGCCTGCAGGCAGACGACGTCGAGCGTTTCCTCGCCGGCGACGCTGCGCTCGTCGCGGATCGCGAACGATCCCGGCGGCAGCAGGCGCTCGGGCTGCAGCTTCTCGCAGCCCAGGCTCACCACCATCACCTCGCCGCCGAAGTTGGGATTGCGGCTGATGTTGCGCAGCGTCCGGATCGGGATCACCGCGTCGGGCGCGTCGATCGCGACGCCGCAGCCGTAGGTGTGCTCGAGGCCGACGACGTCGTCGACGTTCGGATAGCGCGGCAGCAGCTCGCGCTTGATGCGCTCGACCGCGAACTCGACCACGCCGGCGACGCATTGCACCGTGGTCGTGATGGCGAGGATGTTGCGCGTGCCGACCGAGCCGTCGGCGTTGCGGAAGCCCTCGAAGGTGAAGCCTTCGAGCGGCGCGGCGCCGGCGGCGCGACGGTGGCGATCGGCAGGCCGTCGAGCGAGCGCGCCGCGGGCATCTGCAGCAGCCGCTCGTGGACCCAGCTGCCGGCGGCGATCGGCTTGATCGCGTAGCCGATCGGGATGCCGTAGCGCAGCACCGGCTCGCCTTCGCCGATCGCCGTCAGCGCGACCTTGTGGCCGGCGGGAACGCGGTCCTTCAGCACCAGGCCGGCGGCGAAGCCGGTGGTGAACTCGGCGCCGGCGTCGAGGCCGCCTTCGTTGGCGACGATCGCGACGTTGTCGCGCGCGTCCATGCGGATCGCGCGCGGCCGACGGCGAGGTTGGCGTTTGCGGCAATGGCGAGGGTGTCCGACATCGACCAAAGTCTATGCTCTGCCTTGCTTTTCCGATCCCGCTTCCGGAGCCACCATGACGCTTACTCGCCGCACCTTCGCCGTCGCCTCAGCCGGCACGCTCGCCTGGCCGGCATGGAGCCAGGACAAGTGGCCGTCGAAGCCGATCGTCTACATCGTTCCCTTTCCCGCCGGCGGCACGACCGACATCCTCGCCCGCCTGATCGGCCAGAAGCTCGGGCCCGCAGCTCGGCACGACGATCGTCGTCGACAACAAGGGCGGTGCCGGCGGCAGCGTCGGCTCGGAGATCGCCTCGCGCGCCGCGCCCGACGGCTACACGATCCTCGGCGGAACGATCAGCTCGCACGCGATCAACGTCAGCCTCTATCCGAAGATCGGCTACGACCCGATCAAGTCGTTCGTGCCGATCACGCTGATCGGCACCAACCCGACGGTGCTCGTCGTCAACCAGGCGAGCCCCTACAAGACGCTGCAGGACGTGATCGCCGCGGGCAAGGCGAAAAAGCCGCTCACCGGCGCATCGGCCGGCAGCGGCACGTCGCAGCACCTCTCGCTCGAGCTGCTCAAGGCCAAGGCCGGGATCGACATCACGCACATCCCGTACAAGGGCAGCGCGCCGGCGATCCAGGACGTGATGGCCGGCCAGGTCGACATGATGTTCGACACCACGGTCGTCGCCGGCCCGCATATCGAGAGCGGCAAGCTGCGCGCGCTCGCGGTGTCGTCGGCCAAGCGCGTGCCGAGCATGCCCAACGTGCCGACCGTCGCCGAGAGCGGCGTTCCCGGCTACGAGGTCGTCTCGTGGCAGGCGATCTACGCGCCGGCGGGAACGCCGAAGCCGATCGTCGATCGGCTGCACGGCGAGATCGCCAACATCCTGGCCCAGCCCGAGATGCAGGAGCGGCTCGCCAAGCTCGGCATGCAGGGCGCCGACATGACGCAGCAGCAGCTCGCCGCATTCCAGAAGGCCGAGGTCGAGAAGTGGGCGGCGGTGATCAAGAGCGCCAACATCAAGCTCGAGTGAGCGGCGCCGGCGCGCACCCGCTCAGGCGGCGAACGCCGAGCGCAGGGTCTGCTCGGCCGCGGCCGTGAAGACGACGACGCGCGAGTCCTTGGCGCGCTGCGCCCAGCGCAGCTCGTAGAAGCGGGCGAGGAGCGCGGCGCCGAGCGCGCCGCCGAGGTGATGGCGGCGCTCGCCCCAGTCGAGGCACGGCCGACAGAAGGTGCGGCGCTGGCGCGCGGCATCGGCCGGGTCGATGCCGAACGCGGCCAGCCACTCGGCGCCGGCGTTGGTGAGGAAGAGGCTGCCGGCTTCGTCGCCGAGCAGGCCGCGCGCGATCAGGCCTTCGTAGACGACGACGCCGAGCTCGCCGGCGAGGTGGTCGTAGCAGACGCGCGCCTTCCGGAGCGCCGGCTCGCGCGGGCCGGGCAGGAGGCGCAGCGAGCCGGTGCGAAAGGCGACGCCCATCAGCGCTTCGAGCAGCTGCGCGATGTCGCCGCCGGCGAGGCGAAAGTAGCGATGCCGGCCCTGCGCCTCGACCGCGAGCAGGCCGGCGTCGACCAGCTTGGCGAGATGCGCGCTCACCGTCTGCTTGGTGACGCCGGCGATGCCGGCGAGCTCGGTCGCGGTCAGCGCGCGGTCGGCGAGCAGCGCGGTCAGGATCTCGGCCCGCGCCGGATCGCCGATCAGGCCGGCGACGCGGGCGATGTTCGGGTCCGTCTTTCATGGTTCGATCGTAGCCGAACCATCGCGGCACGCTTCGGCGCTATGGTCGTCGCTCAGACCAACGAGCGACCGCGCCATGACGATCACCTGCTTCATCCGCTACCAGATCGACCCGTTCCAGCGCGAGGCATTTCGCGACTACGCCGCCGCGTGGGGCCGAATCATTCCGCGCTGCGGCGGCCATCTGGTCGGCTACTTCCTGCCGCACGAGGGAACGAACGACATCGCCTGGGGCCTGATCGCGTTCGACTCGCTCGCCGCCTACGAGCGCTACCGGGCCGCGCTCAAGGCCGACGCCGAGGGCCGCGCCAACTTCGCGTTCGCGCAGGACCGGCGCTTCATCCTGCGCGAGGAGCGCAACTTCGTCGAAGTCGTCGACGGCACCTTCGGCGTGGCCGCCAGCCCGCGCTGAGCGACCACAAAAACCCGGCTGCGACACGCCGCCGTTTGTGCTGTGATCCGACCTCGCGGTACCGCATAGGCGCCGCCAGGAGCAGCCGCTGGAGGCGGTCATGGACGACAGCACGGCACGACAGCGCGAGCGCATGGTCGCCGAGCAGATCGCGGCGCGCGGCATCGACGACGCCGCCGTGCTCGCGGCGATGCGCGAGGTGCCGCGCGAGCAGTTCGTCGACGCGGCGTGGCAGGCAGAGGCCTACGACGACACACCGTTGCCGATCGGCGACGGGCAGACGATCTCGCAGCCGTACATCGTTGCCCTGATGCTCGCCGCGCTGCGGTTCAGGCCGGGCGATCGCGTGCTCGAGATCGGCGCCGGCTCGGGCTACGCGAGCGCGCTCGCGAGTCGGATCGTCGCCCATGTCGACGCGATCGAGCGCCATCCACGCCTGGCCGAGCTCGGCGCGCGAGCGGCTGGCGCAGCTCGGCTACGACAACGTCACTGTCCACTGCGCCGACGGCAGCGCCGGCTGGCCGGCGAGCGCGCCCTACGACGCGATCATGGTCGCCGCCGCCGGGCCGCGCATTCCGGAAGCGCTGCGCGATCAGCTGACGCGCGGCGGTCGCCTGGTGATGCCGGTCGACGATGCCGGCGACGGCGGCGGATTGGGCGTGCAGCGCCTGGTGCAGCTGACGCGCGACGACGACGGCCGCTTTCGCGAGCGCGATCTCGGCGGCGTGATGTTCGTGCCGCTGGTCGGCATTCAGGGCTGGCCCGACGGTCGCGGGCGCTAGCATCGGCGGCCATTTCACTCGAACCGGAGCGCACTCCATGACGGCGATCAGCAAGCTCGCACGCCAGTTCCTCGTCGCCGCAGCGCTGGCCGTCGCGGCAGTGGGCGCACAGGCGCAGGAGACGACGCTGCGCACTGGTCAGCGCCTTCGCCGAGAACGGCATCTACGTCGTCCACCTGCAGAAGTGGCTGCAGCAGTTCAATGCCGAGGGCAAGGGCACGCTGCAGATCAACTTCGTCGGCGGGCCGAAGGCGATTCCGGCGTTCGAGGCCGGCAACGCCGTCAAGACCGGCGTCGTCGACATGGCACTCGCGACCGGCGCGTTCTACACCAACGTCATGCCCGAGGCCGACTTTCTCAAGCTGACCCAGATCCCGGTCGCCGAGCAGCGCCGGAACGGCGCCTTCGCGGCGATCAACGAGCTCTGGATGACGAAGGGCAACATGGTCTACCTGGCGCGGATGGTCGAGAACCAGCCATTCCATCTCTACCTCAACAAGAAGATCGACAAGCCCGACCTCACCGGCCTGAAGATCCGCATCACGCCGGTCTATCGCGACTTCTTCGCAGCACTCGGCGCCAACAACGTGACCACGCCACCGGGCGAGGTCTATACCGCGCTCGAACGAAACGTCGTCGACGGATACGGCTGGCCGATCGGCGGCATCTTCGACCTGAACTGGAACGAGAAGACCAAGTTCCGCGTCGACCCGGGCTTCTACGACGCCGAGGTCTCGATCATCGTCAACCTAGACGCCTACAAGAAGCTGACGCCGAAGCAGAAGGCGTTCCTCGACAAGCAGGCGCTCGCGCTCGAGGCGATGAACGGCTTCTGGACCAGCTACGGCGCGGACGAGACGGCGCGCCAGGACAAGGCTGGCATCCAGGCGATCCGCTTCGACGCCGCCGGCACCAAGGCGTTCGTCGACAAGGCCTACGACGCCGGCTGGGCCGGGGCGATGAAGGCCAATCCCGAGTTCGCCAAGAGGCTGAAGACGCTGACCGCGAAGTGAAAGCGCGCGGCGCGGTAGCGCTCGAGGCCGGCTTCGGCGCGCTCATCGAAGCGCTCGCGCTGCTCGCGAGCCTCGCCTTGCTGGCGATGGTCGCGATCATCTGCGCCGACGTGCTGACGCGCAACGTCGCGCTCCCGGGACTGCCGCGCGGCGTCGCCTGGAGCAACGAGATCTCCGAGCTGCTGCTCTACGCGATCACGCTCCTGGCTGCGCCGTGGCTGCTGCGCGAAGGCCGGCACATCCGCGTCGACATCGTCCTGCGCACGCTGCCGCGACGCGCCGCCTACGCCTGCGAATGGATCGCCGACGCGATCGGCCTCGCGTCGTGCGTCTGGCTCGTCGTCTACGGCGGCTCGGCGGCGCTGAAGAGCTGGCAGAACGGCGCCCAGTCGATCAAGACGCTGGTCATGCCCGAGTGGTGGTTCCTGGCGCCACTGCCGATCTGCTTCGCGTTCCTGGCGATCGAGTTCGTCTTTCGCATGCGCCGCCTCGCGCACGCCGAGGTCGGCCCGCGCGACGACGCCGTGAGTGCGGCATGAGGACCGAATCGTGATCGGCTGGGTCGGCGCCGCCTGGCTGCTACTCGCCGGCTCGACGGTGCTGCTCTTCCTCGGCTTGCCGGTCGCGTTCTCGTTCCTCGCGATCAACCTCGTCGGTGCCTGGCTCTGGCTCGGTGGCGAGCCTGGCCTGGCGCAGCTGGCGCGGAACAGCGTCAGCTCGGTGATGAGCTTTTCGCTGACGCCGATTCCGCTCTTCGTGCTGATGGGCGAGGTGCTGTTCCACACCGGCCTGGCGGTCAAGGTGATCGACGGCATCGAGCGGCTGATCGCGCAGGTGCCCGGGCGGCTCGCGGTCGTCGCTGTCGTCGCCGGCACCGTCTTCTCGGCGATCTCCGGCTCGACGATCGCGACCACGGCGATGCTCGGCTCGCTGATGGTGCCGGTGATGCTCGCGCGCGGCTATCACCCGACGCTCGCGACCGGCCCGGTGATGGCGATCGGCGCCGTCGACATGCTGATCCCGCCTTCGGCGCTGACGGTGCTGCTCGGCTCGCTCTCCGGCATCTCGATCTCGAAGCTGCTGATCGGTGGCGTCGTACCCGGCCTGGTCCTGGCGCTCGCCTTCGTCGCCTGGATCATCGTCCGCGTCAAGATGAAGCCGAGCCTCGCGCCGAACGCGCCGCTGGTCCGCCACCCCGGCTTCGCCCGCTTCAAGCCGTTCCTGCTCTACGTGCTGCCGCTGGTCTCGATCTTCGGCGTCGTTGTCGGCGCGATGGCCGCCGGCTGGGGCACGCCGACCGAGTCGGCCGCCGTCGGCGCGCTCGCGACGATCGTCTTCGCCATGGCCTACCGCGCGCTCTCGTGGAAGATCCTGCTCGCGTCGCTGAAAGGCACGGTCGCGATCTCGGCGATGATCCTCTTCATCATCGTCGGCGCGACCACCTTCGCGCAGATCCTCTCGTTCTCGGGCGCGTCGAACGGCCTATCGCAGCAGATCACCGGCGCCGGCCTCGCGCCCTGGGCGGTGATCGCGTCGATGATGCTGATGCTGATCTTCCTCGGCATCTTCGTCGACCAGGTGAGCATGATGATGATCACGCTGCCGATCTTCATGCCGGTCGTGCAGACGCTCGGCGTCGACCTGGTCTGGTTCGGCGTGCTGTTCCTGATCTGCATGCAGATGGGCCTGCTGCTGCCGCCGCACGGCCTCTTGCTGATGACGATGAAGGGCGTCGCGCCGCCCGAGGTGACGATGCTCGACATCTTCCGCGCCGTCGTGCCGTTCCTGGTCATGAGCGTACTGCTGCTGGCGCTGGTGTTCCTCGTTCCCGCTGTCGCGACCTGGCTGCCCGCGCTGATCGGTTGATTCAACCGCCGCCGGTCACCCGGCCGCGGCAGCACGCTCGGAAAGACCGAGCAAACACATCGCCGCCGCTCAAATCGTCATCCCGCCATCGACGCAAAACGCCTGCCCCGTCGCGAACTTCGACTCGTCGCTCGCCAGGTACACGACCATCGGCGCGATCTCGTCGGCCTGTGCCAGCCGGCCCATCGGCTGGCGCTCGACGAAGGCGCGGCGCGCGGCGACCGGATCGTCGTAGGCGCGGATCCGCTCGCCCAGCGACGGCGTGTCGACCGTCCCCGGGCAGAGCGCGTTGCAGCGAATGCCCTGCTTGATGTAGTCGGCCGCGACCGCCTTGGTGAGGCCGATCACCGCCGCCTTGCTGATGCCGTAGACGCACCGATTCGGCAAGCCCTTGATGCTCGAGGCGATGCTCGCCATGTTGATGATGCTGCCGCGGCCGGCGGCGAGCATGCCGGGAAGCACCGCCTGAATCGTCCAAAGCTGCGCGCGCACGTTGAGGCGCAGGGCCAGGTCGAGGTCGTCGTCGTTCGCTTCCAGCGTGCTGCCGTTGTGGACGATGCCGGCGCAGTTGAACAGCACGTCAAGCGTCGGCAAGGTCGCGAACAGGGCGCGGACCGCCGAGCGGTCGAGGACGTCGAGCCGGGCGACGTGGACGTTGGGCGTGCCGGCGTAGCGTTCTAGCAGCAGCTCGTCGATGTCGGTGGCCCAGACCTGAGCCCCTTCGCGCGCCAGCGCCAGCACGCTCGCCAGGCCGATTCCCTGTCCGGCCGCGGTCACCAGCGCCTTCTTGCCGAGCAGTCTCATGGTGCCTCCTCGCTAGCTGCCGCGGCGCGGCCTGGTCTTGTCGTACTTGCGCCAGTAGTCGAACTCTTCCTCATGGAACTCGATATCGAGCTCGGCGACGCGCGCGCCGAGCCGCTCCTGGACGTCTGCGACGGCGCGGTTGTAGATCGACGGGCCGATCTCCTCGAGAACGAAGCCGAGCAACGCACCCGCGGCGATGTTGCCGATGCGCTCGTCCAGGTGCTCCTGGAAGTAGCGCTCGATCGACGCGATCGCCTGCTGGCGCGCTTCCTTGGTCAGCTCGATCGTCATGCGCCGGCCCCGGCGATGCGCCCTCTTACAGGCCCGCCTGGGTGATGAACTTCGGATTCAGGTACGACTCGATCGCCTCGCTCCCGCCCTCCGAGCCGTAGCCCGAGTCCTTGACGCCGCCGAACGGCGTCTCCGGGATGCCGAGGCCGACGTGGTTGATCGAGATCATTCCGGTCTCGACCGACGCGGCGATCGCGTTCGCGGTCTTGGCCGACTTCGTCCATGCATACGCGGCGAGGCCGAACGGCAGCCGATTCGCTTCTTTCACAGCATCGTCGAAGGTCTTGAACGGATTGATGATCGCCAGCGGCCCGAACGGCTCCTCGTTCATCGCCTTGGCGTCGTCGGCGAGCTCGGTGACGACGGTCGGCTCCCAGAAGTTGCCCTTGTCGCCGATCGCGTGGCCGCCGGTGCGCAGCTTCCCGCCGTGCCGCCCGGCGTCCTCGAGGTTGACCTCCATCGCCTTCGAACGGCGCGGATTGGCGAGCGCGCCCATGCGCGATTCCTTGTCGAGGCCGTTGCCGACCTTGAGCGCCTTGGCGTTGGCGACGAACTGGTCGACGAAGCTGTCGTAGATGCCCTCCTGGACCAGGAAGCGCGTCGGCGAGATGCAGACCTGGCCGGCGTTCCTAAACTTGCTCGCCGCCATTGCCTTGGCCGCGACCGCCGCGTCGGCGTCATCGAAGACGATCACCGGTGCGTGGCCGCCGAGCTCCATCGTCACCCGCTTCATGTGCAGCCCGGCGAGCGCAGCGAGCTGCTTGCCGACGACGGTCGAGCCGGTGAACGAGATCTTGCGGATGATCGGATGCGGGATCAGGTACGACGAGATCTCGGCCGGGTCGCCGTAAACCAGGCCGACCGCGCCGGCCGGAACGCCGGCATCGGCGAAGGCGCGGATCAGCTCGGCCGGCGAGCCCGGCGTTTCCTCGGGCGCCTTGACGATGATCGAGCAGCCCGCGGCGAGCGCCGCCGAGAGCTTCCTGACGATCTGGTTGATCGGGAAGTTCCACGGCGTGAACGCCGCGACCGGGCCGACCGGCTCCTTGACCACGAGCTGGTAGATCCCTTCGCCGCGCGCCGGGATGACGCGGCCGTAGCTGCGCCGGCCTTCCTCGGCGAACCAGTCGATCGTGTCGGCGCCGTTGAGGATCTCGGCCTTGGCCTCGGACACGGTCTTGCCCTGCTCCTGGGTCATGGTCTCGGCGATCGACTGCAGGCGCTCGCGCAGCAGATCGGCCGCCTTGCGCATGATCTTCGAGCGCTCGTAGGCCGAGACCTTCTTCCAGGTCTGAAAGCCCTTGTCGGCCGCGGCCAGCGCGCGGTCGAGGTCGGCACGCTCGGCCCAGGCGAACTTGCCGATGACGTCGCCGGTCGCAGGGTTGACGACCGGGTGGGTGCGGCCGGAGGCTGCGGCGCACCAGGCGCCGTCGATGTAGAGCTGGGTATCGGGGTACATGCGGGTCTCTTGCGGTGATGAATTTGGGGTCGGCGCTCAGCCGGGCTGGGGGCCGTCGTAGCCTTCGATGACGACCATGTCGACCGTCGCCACAGGCGGCAGGCGGAGCTTGATCGCCGCCGCGTACTCGGGCGAGCGGTAGCAGTCGAGCGCCGCCTGGTATGACGGAAACTCGAGCACGACGTTGCGGCCGCGACTTCCACCTTCAGGATTCTCGAAGCGGCCGGCGCGCACTAGGAAGCGGCCGCCGAATTTGCCGATCGGCGCCGCGTTGGCGGCGACGTATGCCTTGTAGGCCTCGGCGTCGCTGACGTCGACGCGGGCGATCCAATACCCTTTTGCCAAGCTGTTCTCCTCCTAGCGACTCGCGCCGATCCGGACCTTCCGGCCCGGCGGTCGAGCCGGCGATTTTGCGCCCGTGCGGCCGTCCACGTGGGAGCGCCGATTGCCGCCTCGGAACGCTCTGGGTGATCGCATCGGAGGACCTCAGCAATGACCAAGCTGCACCAGCACTGGACCGTCCTGCCGCACGGCAAGCTGACGCCGATCGACCAGGGCATCCTCGCCGTCGTCGGCCAGATCCGGATGCCGCTGATGAACTTTCCGCGCCGCATGACGGTGGTTCGCCTGCGCGACGGGCGTCTCGTCATCTGGAGCGCCATCGCCCTCGATGAGACCGAGATGGCCAGTCTCGAAGCCGCCGGCCGCCCGGCCTTCCTGGTGGTCCCGAACGACGAGCACCGGCTCGACGCGAAGGCCTGGAAGGAGCGCTATCCGCAGCTGGAGGTGGTGGCTCCGGAAGGCGCGCGCGACAAGGTCGCCGAGGCGGTTCCCGTCGACACCACGGCGCCCGACTTCGACGATCCCGATGTGCGCTTCCTCGCCGTTCCCGGAACGCGCGGCCACGAAGCAGCGCTGGTCGTGCACCGCCCGGACGGCACGACGCTGGTCCTGAACGACCTCGTCGCCAACATCCACAACGAATCTGGCTTCAGCGGCTGGCTGCTGCGCCTGATGGGCCTGGCCGGCGAAACGGCGCACATCCCGAGGCGGGTCGAGCTGCTTATGGTCAAGGACACCAACGACGTGCGCGCGCAGCTTCTGCGATGGGCCAGCGACGCGACGCTGCAACGCGTCATCGTCTCGCACGGCGACGTGATCGAGCGCCAGCCGCGCCAGGCGCTGCGCCAGCTGGCAGCGTCGCTAAAGTAGCAATCACTCGCAAAGCAACTCACGAGAAGACATTCGCCATGAACCGCACTGCCTCGCTCTTCGCCGCCGCCGCGCTGGGCTTCAGCTCGGCGGCGCTGGCCGATCCGGTCGCGATCCTCTTCGTCGGCAACAGCTATACCTTCGGCCGCGTCGATCCGGTGCTGAGCTAGAACGCCGCCAACGTGCACCACCTGACCGCCGCGTTCAACGCGATCAGCTCGGCCGGCTCGAATCCGTGGGAGCCGCACCTGTGGGGTGGCGTGCCGGGAATCTTCAACGAGTTCACGGTCGAGAGCGGGCTCGACTACGACGTCTCGATCTCGGCCCGCAACGCCGCCACCCTGCGCGGCCAGTTCCTGAACACCGCCAACACGGCCTGGGACCTACTATCTGCACGCCAGCAAATACGACTCGTACCTCGATGCGCTGGTCCAGTTCGGCACCATCACCGGCCTCAGCCCGCTCGCGCTCGGCGCGACGAGCAAGCGGCCTAGGACCTCGGCATCAGCACCGCCGACGCGCTGACGCTGCAGCGGATCGCCGCGGAGGAGCTGGCGATCGCGGCCGTCCCGGAGCCAGAGACGTGGGCGCTTCTCACCGCCGGACTGCTGCTCGTCGCGAGGCTCGCGCCCCGGCGTGCGCGCTCGCCCTGACCGCCGCAATATCGGTCACGCGCCAAGCCGATGCAGCGCCAGCTCGCGCCGATGCGGGCGCAGCCGGTGCTCCCAGAGATAGATTCCCTGCCAGGTGCCGAGAGCGAGCCGGCCTTCGCTGAGCGGGATCGACAGCTGGATCGCTGTCAGCGCCGCGCGCACGTGCGCCGGCATGTCGTCGGCACCTTCGTCGCGATGGCGAAAGACCGCATCGCCGTCGGGCACCAGGCGGGCGAGAAAGCGATCGAGGTCGGCACGCACGTCTGGGTCGCCGTTCTCCTGGATCACCAGGCTCGCCGACGTGTGTCGGATGAAGAGCGTGAGCAGCCCCGAGACGAACCCGCTCGCGCCCGCCCAGTCGGCGACTGGCCGCGTGATCTCGAGCAGGCCGCGGCCGCGGGTCTCGAAGGCGAGCGTGGTGGCGAGCTGGCGGAGCATGGACGCAGCATAGGCTGAGGCGAAATGTCAGACGACGGGTGCGCGATCGCCACCGACCGCGCCCGCATCGCTAGACTGCCCCGATGGACGCCGCCGGCCCCTCGCCCGCCGCCACAGGCGCGTGACCTCGTTCCAGATCCTCGCCCTGCTGGTGTCGCTGGTCGCCGTTTTCGGCTACCTCAACCACCGCTTCGTCAAACTGCCCGACGCGATTGGCATCACGGCGATCGGCGTCGTCGTCTCGATCGCGGCGGTCGTGCTGGCACGGTTCGACACGCCGGTCGCCGACGCCGTGAAGACGGTGGTCGACGGCATCGACTTCCCGGCTCTGCTGCTGCACGGCGTGCTCGGCCCGCTGCTCTTCGCGGGCAGCCTCCATCTCGGGATCGCCGACATCGTTGCCGAGAAGTGGCTGATCCTCGCGCTTGCCACGTTCGGCGTTCTGCTCTCGACGGCGATCGTCGGCTTCGGATTCTTCGCCGCGACCCAGGCGCTCGGCATCACCGTGCCGCTGCTGCCCTGCCTGCTTTTCGGCGCCCTCATCTCGCCGACCGATCCGGTCGCTGTCATCGCCGTGCTGAAGCGGCTCGGCGTGCCGAAGAGCCTCGAGACGCGCATCGCCGGCGAAAGCCTGTTCAACGACGGAACCGGGGTCGTCGTCTTCGTGACCCTGCTCGGGCTGACCGCCGCGCCAGGGCCGATCGACCCGGCGGCGACGGCGCTGCTCTTCGCCACCGAGGTGATCGGCGGCACGGCGTTCGGGCTCGCGGCCGGGCACCTCGGCTTCCTGATGCTGCGTCGGGTCGACAACTACCCGCTCGAGATCCTGATCACGATCGCGATGGCCACCGGCGGCTACGCGCTCGCCGAGGCGCTGCACGTGTCGGCGCCGATCGCGGTGGTGTTGATGGGCCTCATCGTCGGCAATCGCGGCAGGCGCGAGGCGATGTCGGAGCAGACCCGGACCCGCCTGTTCGACTTCTGGGAGGTGCTCGACGAGCTGCTGAACCTGCTCCTGTTCGGCCTGATCGGCCTCGAGATGATGACGCTCAGCTTCTCGGTCCTGCAGCTCTCGGCCGCAGTGCTCGGCATCGTCATCGTCCTCATCGCCCGGCTGCTCAGCGTGAGCGGTCCGCTCCTCCTGACGCGACGCCTCCGAACCGTGCGCAAGGCGGCCATCGTCGTCATGACCTGGGGTGGTCTGCGTGGCGGGATCTCGATCGCCCTGTCGCTGTCGCTGCCGAATTTCGACGGCCGCGCGACCGTCGTGGCGACGACCTACGCGATCGTCATCTTCAGCATCCTCGTCCAGGCGCTGACCTTGCAACGGGTCATCGTGCGGGTGCTGCCGACGCCGGCTTCATAAAGCGGCCTCCGCGAAATCGGGGCCAGGCGCGATTTCAAATACATTCGAAGCGGGAGGCAACGATGAGCGACGAACAAGTACTGGCGGGCCAGGTCGCGTGGGTCACGGGCGGCGGCAGCGGCATCGGCCTGGCCGGTGCGATCGAGCTGGCCAAGGCCGGCTGTCGCGTCGTCGTCTCGGGGCGCGACGCCGCCAAGCTCGACGCCGCGATCGCCGGCGCCGAAGCGCGCGGCGCGCCGCCGGGCTCGATCGGCGCGGTGCCGCTCGACGTCGCCGATGCGAGCGCCGTGCAGCGCGTCGCGACCGCGATCCAGGACCGTTACGAGCGCGTCGACATCCTGGTCAACAGCGCCGGCATCAACTACGCCAAGCGCTTCTGGGGCGAAACGGACAGCGCCACCTTCGGCGACGTCGTCGCGATCAACCTGAACGGCGCCGCCGCCTGCACGCTCGCGGTCCTGAAGGGGATGCAGCAGCGGCGCCGCGGCACTGTCATCAACGTCGCCTCGTTCGTCGGCTGGTACCTCGGCTATCTCACCGGGCCGGCCTACACCGCGAGCAAGGCGGGCGTGATCGCGCTCAGCCACTCGTTCAACATCGAGGAGTGCGTCAACGGCCTGCGCGCGACGGCTCTCTGCCCGGGCGAGGCGGCGACGCCGATCCTGAAGAAGCGCCCGGTCGAGCCGAGCGCCGAGGAAAAGGCGCGCATGCTCCAGGAAGACGACCTCGGCCGGACGATCCGATTCATCGCCGAGATGCCGCCGCATGTATGCATCAACGAGCTCGTCATCACGCCGGTGTGGAACCGGCTCTACATCGGCGGCGAGGACCTGAAGCGGAAGTAGCGCGTCAGGTGCAAGTCACGATCACGGTGACGAGGCCTGTGGCGGGAACTTGACCGGTCGCAGTGGAGGGCAGTGAGCATTGATGCGGTGACAACGGCGGAACGGCGATCGTCACTGTGTAGGTTGCACCAGGGACGAGCAAGCCCGGAAACGAGAACGAACCGTTCGCAGCGATCGGCAGTTGCGTCGTGCCGTCGAAGAGGACCACGCTCGTTCCCGCCGCGAGACCGGTCACCGTGGCTGTCAGCGACGCGGTCGTAACGCAGCTGACGGTGATGTTGTTAATGTCGCTGCCGGCGGTGTCCACCGTGCCACTGCCGTTGCGACGCTGCACGTCTGGCCGGTCGGCTGGGTGACGACGGCGACGCTGAAGTCCGCGCTGGCAGCGACCTTGGTCGCAAAGACGAAGCTGCCGTCGGCGGCGAGCGACAGGTTGTCGTTGCCGTTGTTGGAGAGGACGAGGGTGGCGCCAGTGGCGAGGCCGCTGAGCGTGCCGCCGATGATCGAGCCGGAGCCGAAGCCGCCACAAGCAGCGAGCGTGACCAGGGACAACGCCGCGGCATTGAGGGCGAAGGAGCGGATCGAGATCTTCATGCTGTCTCCTGTCGACAACGCCGGGCGCCGTGCATTCATGGTCACGCCGCCTGCAGCACGTGGATCGCGCGGCTCGCGGTGAAGGGCTCGACCTTGGCCGCGTACGCCTTCATGTGCGGCGCCACCGCGTGGGCGCGGAGCGCCTCGACCGACTCCCAGCGCTCGACGACCACGAACGTGTCGTCGCCGAACCGGGCGAATATCGACGGCATCCCGGGAACGTCGATGACCGCCTCGTAGGCGAGGCAGCCGGCCTCGGCGCGGACGTTGTCGACGTTGCCGCGATAGGCCTCGAGGATGTGCTCGCGCATGCCGGGCTTGGCGGTGATCATGGCCAGGACGTGGATCATCGGCGGCTCTCCCAGTGGGCTGAGGAGTTACTGTATCGGAGCGCCGTGTTCCTCCGTGCGGTGCGCACTCGTCGCGCGCCGCCCTATTCCGGCAAACGGCCCAGCGCGAACATCATTTCGAGGATCGCCCCCGGTTGGCCCATGGCACCGAACCAGCGCCCGTAGATCTCGGGCAGCGCGCTGCTCGCATAGATCTGCGCCAGCGCCGAGTCGACCGCGTGCTCATCGCCCAGTCGCCGCGCGGCAGAACGAGGGCATAGGGCTCGTATGAAAGCGCATCGACGAGCAGCACCATCGCCTTCGGATCCTTCGCCTTGTTGGCGAGGCCGGCGAGCAAGATGCGGTCGCTGGCGAAGCCATCGATCGTTCCGGCCTCGACCTGCGCCAGCCCTTCCTCGCGCGACGTCACCGGCACCACCGTGGCGCTGATCACCTTGGCCTTCATCGCCGCGCTCAGCGCCCTCTCGTTGCTGGTTCCGGCAATGACGCCGATCTTCTTGTTGGCCAGGTCCATGAGCGAATTGACGCCGCCCGAGTCGCGCACCAAGAGGCCGGTGCCGTCGATGAAGGTCAGCGACGAGAAGCCGACCTCCTTCATCCGCCCGAGCGTCACCGTGCTGGCGCCGCACTCCATGTCGGCGCCGCCGCCGCTGACGGTGGTGAAGCGGTTCTGCGATGTCACCGGCACCCACGTCACCTTGAGCGGCCCTGCACCGAGCTGGCGCTCGATCACGGTGACGACGCTGCGGCACAGGTCGACCATGTAGCCCGCCGGCTTCTTGTCGGCGTCCTCGAACGAGAACGGCAGCGCGTCGGTGCGATAGGCGACGTTGATCGCCTTGGCGTCGTAGATCTTCTTCAGCCGGCCGTCCGGCGGAACCGAAGCGGACTGGGCGAGCGCGAGCGCGGGCGCAAGGCAGAGCGCGGCGAACAGGGCCTTGAAGCGTGTCATGACAGGAACTCCCGGTGTTCTCGTTCGCGGCGCGATGCGAGGGCGTGGATTCTAAGAGTGGCCGATCGTGCGCCGAAGCGCACGCCGGACTACTTGCCGCCCAGGCCCATGCGCTTGCCGACGTCGGTGTAGACCTTGGTGCGCGTGCGCATGAACGCCTCCATGCCGTCGCTGCCGACGTTGACGAGCTCGAAGCCCGCCTTGGCCGCGAGCTCCTTCATCTCCGGATCGGCATTGAGCTGCGCGAACAGCTCGGCCAGGCGGCGCCGCGCCTCGGGCGGCGTCGCCTTGGGGACGCCGATGCCGCGAAAGGCGCCGTCGACCCAGTCGACGCCGAGCTCCTTGAACGTCGGCACGTCGGGCAGCAGCGGATGGCGCGTCTCCATCGCGACCGCGAGCGGCCGCACCTTGCCCTTGTTGGCGATCGCGAACACGGTGTAGGTCATCGCGCCGTCGATGTGGTCGCCGAGCACCGCGAGGGCGAGGTCGCCGGTGCCCTTGTACGGCACGTAGGTGGTCTTGATGCCGAAGTCGCGGTCGAGCCGCTCGTGCGCCGCGTGGTTGGCCGAGTTGAGGCCCGAGCCGCCGAGGTTGATCTTGCCCGGATCGGCCTTCGCGGCCTTGACGAAGTCGGCGAACGACTTGATCGCGCTGGCCTCGGAGACGACCAGCACGATCGGGCGTGTAGTGGAACCAGAACACCGGCGTCACGTCGTCGGTCTTGTACGAGACGTTGCCCTCCATCGGCTGCAGCACGATGTGCGGCAGGTTGATGCCGACGACGTTGAGGCCGTCGGCGGGCAGCGTGTTGATCTGGCTCCAGAGCAGCGCGCCGCCGGCGCCGGCCTTGTACTGGATCACGGTGTCGATCGCCGGGCACTTCTTCTTCAGCACCACCTGCTGGTGGCGCGCCGAGAGATCCGATTCGCCGCCGGGCGGAAACGCCTGCCAGTACATGAGGTTCGCCGCCGGGCACGCGCGGCGACTGCGCCAGCACGGGCGAGACGGCGGCCATCGCCCAGCACGACGGCGGCGAACAGGTACCGGACCATCTGGTGTCTCCTCGGCGTTGGATTTGATCTATCTTCGCACCGTGAACCGAGCGACGGAAATCAGCGCGGTCGAGCGTCCGCGGCGAATTCGCCGTTGCGGCCGCAGGCGACGTGCCGATCCCGTACCTGCGGCGCGTGCGCGAGTACTACCAGGCGCTCGGCTACGGCGCGCCGTACGTGTGGGCGCACTACGCCGAGGTGCCGTTCCAGCCGCTCGCCAAGCCGCTGGCGGCGTGCCGGGTCGCGATCGTGACCACGGCGGCGCCGCGCCGACGCCGGGCAGGGCGAGCCCGGCTCCCGGACGCGCCGTATCACGCAGGCGCCAAGTTCTACGCGGTCTATTCCGACACGACGTCCCGGGACCCCGATCTGCGCATCGATCACGTCGCCATCGACCGCCAGCACACCCGCGCCGACGATCCCGGGACGCTGGTTCCCGCTGCCGGCGTTGCGACGCGCTGCGGCGGCGGGCCGCATCGGTGCCGTCGCGCCGCGCTTCCATGGCGCGCCGACGAACCGCAGCCAGCGCACGACGCCTCGTCGACGGCGCCGAGATCGTTGCCCGCTGCCGCGCCGACGCCGTCGACGCCGTGCTGCTGGTCGCCAACTGTCCGGTGTGCCATCAGACGCTGAGCATGGTGGCACGCCTGCTCGAGCAAGCCGGCATCGCGACCGTGGTGATGGGCTGCGCCAAGGACATCGTCGAGCACGTCGGCGTGCCGCGCTTCGTCTTTGCCGACTTCCCGCTCGGCAACGCCGCCGGCCGGCCGCACGACCCGGCTTCGCAGGATGCGCTGCTCGCCCTCGCGCTCGACCTGCTCGAGGCCGCGCCCGCGGCGCGGACGACGGTGCAGTCGCCCCTGCGCTGGAGCGAGAGCAGCGCCTGGAAGCTCGACTACTGCAACGTCGCGCGGCTCGCGCCGGAAGAGATCGTCCGGCGACGCGCCGCTTTCGACGAAGGCAAGGCGCAGGCGCAGGCGCTGCGCGATCGACCAGCGTGATGGCGATGGGCTCGATCCACCGCCTCCTGATCGCGCTGCTGCCCGCGTCTCGTCGCCGGAGCGGCGACGGCCGCGACCGCAGCGAGCGGAGCCGCGGCCCTGCCAGCGACCCGCTGCACGCACCCGACTGCCACAATGCGCTCGCCGCGCTCGAGGCGCAGGAGGCCGCCGCCGACGCGGCGTGGCGCGCCCCGCGCCGCGTCCGGCACGCACGATGCCGCCGCGCCGAGCGCCGAGTTGCAGGCGGCGCGCCGCCTCGCCGCGCGCAATTGCCTCGCCAACGGCGCCGATCCGCCGCCGCTCGGCACGATCGATCCAGGCGCCGATCGTCGTCGCGCCGGTGGCATCGCCGCGGCGGCGGGGCGCGGCGCCGCTCGCGCATCTCCCGCCGCCTGCCCCCGCTGCCGGCCGAGCGGCCCTACGCGGTGACGGCATGCGATCCTGGCGGCTGCTGGGCCAACGACGGCTCGCGCCTGAACCGCGTCGGCCCGAACCTCTGGGGTGCGCACGGCATCTGCACGCTGCACGGGACGCTGCTGCAATGCCCCTGACCTGGCCGAAGGTGCAGGTCGGCGAGCCGGCGCTCGACAGCGACGCCGGCTTCACCCTCGATGCCGCCCTGCTCCGCGAGCGCCGCGCCGCGAATGCGCGCCGCCTGAACACGCTGCAGCTGCCTGCGGTGCGCGCTGGCGGCTTCGCGATCCTCTGCGTCATCGCCGTCATGCAGGACGTTCGTCTGGGGACGCCGCTCGTGGCAGCCGCAGCTGCTGTGGGTGCTCGCGCTCAATGTCGGCTACTGCGCCGTCAGCTGGCTCGTCCTGCAGCGCTGGTACGGGCGCACCGGCCGCGTCGACCTCGGCCTGGTCTTCATGCACCTCGACATCCTGGTCTGGCTGGTCAACCTGCGCCATCTCGAGCAGGCGCACCTCTTCTTCGGTTACCTGCTGATGATCCGCGTCGCCGACCAGGTCGGCTATGGCTTTCGGCGTGCGCTCTACTTCAGCCACGTCATCGTCGCCAGCTACCTCGCCTACTCGTGGTGGGTCGCGCACCAGCCCGGCGATCCGCTCTGGAGCGAGCGCCTCACGATCGCCGCGGCGATGTACCTGCTCGGCATCTACCTCGCGTTCACCGGCCTGGTGTCGGCACGCCTGCGCAGCCGCGCGCGCCAGGCGATCCACACGGCGCGCGCCCTCGTCGACGACCTCGAGCGGCAAAAGAGCGTGCTCGAGGTCCAGGCGCGCGAGCTCGAGGAGGCGAGCCGCCAGGCCGAGCAGGCCAATGTCGCCAAGGCGCAGTTCCTGGCCACGATCAGCCACGAGATCCGCACGCCGATGAACGGCGTCCTCGGCACGACCGAGCTGCTGCTCGCGACGCCGCTCGAGGGGCGGCAACGCCGTCTCGCCGAAACGGCGCACCACTCGGCGACGGCGCTGCTCGCCCTGATCGACGACGTGCTCGACCTGTCGCGCATCGAAGCCAGCAAGCTCACGCTCCAGTCGACCAGCTTCGACCTGCGCGCGCTCGTCAGCGAAGCGGCCGAGTTGATGGCGACGACCGCGCGCGGCAAGCCGCTGGCGCTCAGCTGCACCATCTCCGCGGCCTTGCCGGAGCGGGTCGAGGGCGATCCGATGCGCCTGCGCCAGGTGCTCGTCAACCTGCTGCACAACGCCGTCAAGTTCACCGAGCGCGGCGGCATCGCGCTCGAGGTCATCGTCCTCGACGACGGCGACGACTCGGTGCGACTTCTGTTCGAGGTGCGCGACACCGGCATCGGCCTCGCCGAAGACCAGTTCGACTCGGTCTTCGACGCGTTCACGCAGGTCGACGCCTCGAGCACGCGGCGCCATGGCGGCACCGGCCTCGGCCTGGCCATCGTCAAGGAGATCGCCGAGCTGATGGGCGGCCAGGTCGGCGTCGACAGCCGGCTCGAGGAAGGCTCGACCTTCTGGTTCGAGGTGAGCCTGAAGAAGGGCTCTGTCGCCGGCGACGCATCGCCGGTCCGGCGACGGCCAACGCGTCGCTCCCGGCGGCGCACATCCTGCTGGCCGAGGACGACGCGGTCAACCAGATGGTGGTCGAGGAGATGCTCACCGGCATGGGCTGCGTCGTCGATGTCGTCGACGACGGCGACGCCGCCTGCGCGCGCTGCAGCACGGACCGCCTACGACCTGATCTTCATGGACTGCCACATGCCCGTGCTCGACGGCTTCGAGGCGACGCGCCGGATCCGTGCCGCGGCCGACGGACCAGGCGCGCGCACGCCGATCGTCGCCCTCACCGCCGACGCGCTCGCCGGCGACCGCGAGCGCTGCCTCGCCTGCGGCATGGACGACTACATGACCAAGCCGGTCAGCAGCGCGCAGCTCGCCGCGGCGGTGCGGCGTTGGGCCGGACGGCACCGCCGCGCCGCCGAAGAAGCGCGCGCTCCTCTCGCCTAGCGCCCGGGCGCGCGCAGCCGCCAGAGCGCTGCGAACGCGACCAGGCCGACGCTCGCCGAGATCCACAGCGCAGCCGGCGCCCCAGCGGTCGAGACAAGACGCCGAACAGCCACGGCGCCAGCGCCTGGGCGATGCGCGCCGGGACCATCAGCCAGCCCTGGCGCCGGCCGTAGCCGAGCGGACCGAAGAGCACCAGCGGCACGGTCCCCTTGGCGATCGTCAGGATGCCGTTGCCGGCGCCGTGCAGCAGCGCGAACGCCGCCGCCGCGGGCGCGCCGACGAGTGCCAGCACGGCCGCGCCGAGCGGATGCATCAACGCCGCCGCGCGCGCCGAGAACAGCGGATGGATGCGTCGCAGCAGGCCGAATTCGAGCACGCGACCGGCGACCTGCGCCGGCCCGACGAGCGCGCCGACGGCGACCGCAGTCGGCGAGCGTCGCACCTGTCGCCTGAAGCAGGCGCGGCAGGTGCGCCGCCATCGCGGTGCTGATGAACCATGTCGCCGCGAACGCGAGCGCGAGCAGCGCGCGGCGCGCTCGATCTGCCTGGCTCGTCGCCGGCGGCGCGGGCGCGCTCGCTGCGGGCGCCGGCGCCAGGGGTGCGGCGCGCGGCAGCATCGCGTTGAGCGGAATGCCGAGCACGAGATGGAGCGCGGCCCAGCTGAAACACGCGCCGCGCCAGCCGACGTGGCTCTCGAGCAGCGCCGAAAGCGGCCAGCCGACAGTGCTCGCGAAGCCGGCGATCAGCGTGATGCCGGTGATGACGTTGCGCGAGCCGGTGCCGTACAGACGCACCAGCGCCGCGAACGCCGCCTCGTACAGGCCGGCGCCCATGCCGATGCCGAGGATCGCCCAGGCGACGAACAGGCCCCACGGTCCGCGCGCGCTGCCGAGCGCGAGCAAGCCGAGCGCGAAGACGAGATTGGTGCCGATCAGCACCACGCGACCGCCCCAGCGGTCGATCGCCTGGCCGGCCTGCGGGCCGAGCGCGGCCGAGACCAGGAGCGACGCCGAGAACGCCGCGAACACGGTGGGCGTGGCGACGCCGAGGTCGCGCGCCATCGGCGCCGCGAGCACCGCGGGCAGGTAGTACGACGACGCCCACGCGAGGGTCTGCGCGCTGCCGAGCGCGACCACGGTTCCCGCCTGGGCGTTGATGTTCATCTCCTGGTGGCTGCGCCGATGGCGGCGCGGACGTGGCGCGCAGTATTCCGCATCTGCCGCCACGGCCGGTGCGCGTCACCGCTCGGCAACGCATGCTGTAGGAGCACGCCGCGCCCGCCCGTCAGTCGATCTTCTTTACCGGACAAAGTACCTTTCTTGACCGCCCCGGGCCGCTTTACCGTCGGCTTTGCGCCCGCCTCTCGCGTTGCATGACCAAGCCCTGGTCGCAGGCGCTTCGAGAACTCAAGGAGATCCGCATGAACCTGAACACCACCCTCAAGCCGCTCGTTGCCGCTGCCGCACTCGTCTGCGCCGGCCAGGCGTTCGCGCAAGTGACTTTCTATGAAGGCGAAGGCTTTCGCGGCCGCGTGTTCGCCGCCAACCGTCAGGTCACGAATTTCGTCGACATCGGCTTCAACGACCGCGCCTCGTCGGTGATCGTCGACCGCGGCCGCTGGGAGGTCTGCGAAGACGCCGGCTTCCACGGCAAATGCGTGATCCTCAGGAAGGGCAGCTACGACTCGCTGCGCGGCATGGGCCTCGAGCAACCGGATCTCGTCGGTGCGGCCGGTGAACAACAACGGCCAGTACGCCGCCTACCAGCCGGAACCGCTGCCCGCGCCGACCTATGAATACCGGCAGCGGCCGAACGAGCGCATCTACGACATTCCCGTCAGCTCGGTCGCGCGCCGTGGTCGGGCCGCCCGAGCAGCGTTGCTGGACCGAGCACCAGGCGAGCACCGAGCGGCACGACCTGAACGTTCCCGGCGGCATCATCGGCGGCGTGCTCGGCGGCATCATCGGCCACCAGATCGGCGGCGGCAGCGGCCAGACCGTGGCGACGATCGGCGGCGCGGTCGCCGGCGGCGCGCTCGGCGCCAACGTCGATCGCATCCGCGATCCGCAATCCGGCCGCGACGTGCGCCGCTGCGAGAACGTCGCCTCGACGGCGCCGCAGTACTACGACGTGACCTACAACTTCCGCGGCGTCGACCACCACGTGCAGATGGCGTCGCAGCCGGGGCCGACGATCGCCGTCAACGACAAGGGCGAGCCGCGCCAGTAAGGCACTGCCGGGCGCGCGGCCGCCCGCCGACTAGCGCCCCGGTCAGCGACGCAGCAGGTCGCGAGATCGAAGCGGCCGCGCTCGGCGAGCATCGGCTTCCAGAGGTCGCCGACGCGGTCGATCCGCGCCGGCATGTTGCGCGACGTCGAAGTCCTCGATGCGCGCGCCGGCCTCGAGCTCTTCCCAGGCGAGCGGCGCCGAGACGGTGGCCAGCGGTCGCGGCCGCGGCGAGTAGGCCGAGGCGAGCGTTCGGCCCCAGGCGTTCTGGTTGTAGTCGACCAGCACGCGGCCGGCCGGTCGCTTGGCGATGCGGTATTCGGCCGTGATCAGCTCAGGCTCGGAGCGCGGCGATGTCGAACGCGAACCGCTTGGCGAAGCTCCAGACCTCCTTCTGCGTCGGCCCGCGCACGATCGCGACGTAGACGTGCAGGCCGCGCGAACCGGTCGTCTTGACGATCGGCTTCATGCCCAAGCCCTCGAGGCCGGCGCGAACGAGCTGCGCCGTCTCGACCACGCTTGGCGTAGGTCGCCTCGGGAACGGGGTCGAGATCGAAGTGGAGATAGTCGGGCCGATCGACGTCGTCGCAGCGCGCGTACCACGGGTTCAGGTCGATGCAGCCGAGGTTGACGACCCAGAGCAGCGAGGCGAGGTCCTGGATCATCGGAAAATCGATCACGCTGCCCGAGCCGTGCGTGATCGCGCAGGTCTCGATCCAGTCCGGCCGCGGCGTCGGCGCGCGCTTCATGAAAAACGGCTCGCCCGCGGCGCCGTCGGGATAGCGCTTCATCACCATCGCCCGGTCGGCGAGGTGCGGCAGCAGCACCGGCGCGACGTCGGCGTAGTACTGGAGCAGATCGCGCTTTGTCAGGCCGAGCTCGGGCCAGAAAGGCTTGTCGAGGTTGGTGAGCTTGACCTCGCGACCGCCGACGACGATGGCGGCGTTCTTGTCGGCAGGGATCTTCATTCGGTGGCGCTTCGGCGAGGAGACAGGCGATGGTGTAAATCGGCACGGCCGGCGGGTCGATTCCGCGCCCGCTGGCTGCCGCAGGGCATCGCGCATGCCCGCTCGACCCGGCGGCATTCGCCGATTAAAGAAATCACGCCGCGTGCCGAGTGCCGCCGCACGCCCGCGCGATGCTCGCCCGAACGTCGCCGGCACGGACAAAGCGTGCTTTTTTCCCCGCGCCTTTTCCCCTGCGCGCTGTCGATTGCTGGCAATCTCTCGCGGGCTGATAATTTCGCCGTCGACCCCGCTCCGGGGCGCGATCACCTAGCCGCCCATTTCTGCCTCGACGGAGCACCCATGTCTGCCGCTTTCACCGAAGAACAAGCCCGCACCTACATGCACAAGCTGCTGGCGACCATGAGCCAGGCCGGCGGCTCGGACCTGTTCATCGCCACCGATTTCCCGCCGAGCATGAAGTCGCAAGGCTCGATGAAGCCTCTGACTGCGCAGAAGCTCGCCGCCGACGTCACCCGCATGCTCGCCCATTCGCTCATGAACGAGATCTCAGCGCGAGGAGTTCGAGCACGAGATGGAGTGCAACTTCGCGATCTCGATTCCCGGCGTCTCGCGCTTTCGCGTCAACGTCTTCGTCCAGCAGCGCTGCGTCGGCATGGTGATCCGCACGATCGCCTCCGAGATCCCGAACTTCGAGAAGCTCAAGCTGCCCGAGATCCTGAAGGAAGTGGTGATGACCAAGCGCGGCCTCGTGCTCGTGGTCGGCGCCACCGGCTCGGGCAAGTCGACGACGCTGGCGGCGATGATCGACCATCGCAACCGCACCTCGGCCGGCCACATCATCACGGTCGAGGACCCGGTCGAGTACGTGCACATCTCGCAGCAGTCGCTGATCACGCACCGCGAGGTCGGCATCGACACCAAGAGCTGGCACCACGCGCTCAAGAACACGCTGCGCCAGGCGCCCGACGTGATCCTGATCGGCGAGATCCGCGACGCCGAGACGATGGAGCACGCGATCGCCTTCGCCGAGACCGGGCACCTGTGCCTCGGCACGCTGCACGCCAACAGCGCGAGCCAAACGATCGAGCGGATCATCAACTTCTTCCCCGAGGAGCGCCGCAAGCAGCTGCTGATGGACCTGTCGGCCAACCTGCGCGGCATCGTCTCGCAGCGGCTGGTGCGGCGCGAGGACGGCAAGGGCCGATCGGCGGCGATCGAGATCCTGCTCAACACGCCGACCATCGCCGAGACGCATCTTCCAGGGCGAGTTCCACGAGATCAAGGCGCATCATGGGCAAGTCGCGCGAGCTCGGCATGTGCACCTTCGACGCGGCGCTGTTCGACCTCTACGACGCCGGCGCGATCGCCTTCGAGGAGGCGATCCGCAACGCCGACTCGGCCAACGAGCTGCGCTTGAACATCAAGCTGAAGAGCAAGCGCGGCGAACCCGCGGCGACCGACTTCGGCGGCCTCGAGCTCAATCCGGTGACCCAGCCCGCCGAGCTCGAGGAGCGCAAGAAGGAGGCGCAGCGCCTCCTCGAGGAGAAGGCGCTGGCCGAGAAGAAACGGCTCGCCATGTCCACCTCCCGGTCGAGCTGAGGTGCCGGCGCAACCCCGGCCGCACGGCGGCCGTTTCGCCGATACGATCGCGCGATGCGGCCCTTCAAATCGATCGCCTACGCCGGGCCGCGCAGCGGCACGCGGCTCATCGTCCTCGGCGCGGTCCACGGCAACGAGACCTGCGGCACGCACGCGATCGAGCGCGTCGCGCGCGAGCTCGACAGCGGCGCGCTGCGCCTGCAGGCCGGTCGCCTGACGCTGGTGCCGGTCACCAATGCGCTCGCCTACGCCGGGCAGCGCCGCGCCGGCGACCGCAACCTGAACCGCAAGCTCGCGCCGACCGAAACGCCGCGCGAGTTCGAGGACCACGTCGCCAACTGGCTCTGCCCGCTGCTCGCCGACAACGAGGTGCTGCTCGACCTGCATTCGTTCACCGCGCCCGGCGTGCCGTTCGTCTTCCTCGGCCCGGACGACAACGCCGGCGCGATCGAGCCGTTCGCGCAGGCCGCGCGCGAGCAGGCGCTGGCGGCGCGGCTCGGCGTCGGCCGCGCCGTCGACGGCTGGCTCAGCACCTACGCCGCCGGCACGCTGCGCCGGCGCGAGCTCGCCGCGCTCCACCCGGAAGCGACGCTCGACCTCGACCCGCGCTACGGCATCGGCACGACCGAGTACATGCGCTCGGTCGGCGGCTGCGCGGTGACGCTCGAATGCGGCCAGCACGCCGATCCGCAGGCGCCGCAGGTCGCCTACCGGGCGATCGTCAACACGCTCGCGCACCTCGGCCTGAGCGAGGCCGCCGATCCGGCGCCGGCGCCGCACATCGAGGCGCTGCGCCTGAGCGAGGTGGTCGACAAGCTGCACGCCGACGACGCGTTCGCGAAGCCGTGGCGCAGCTTCGATCCGGTCGCCGCCGGCGAGCAGATCGGCATCCGCCACGACGGCGCCCCGGTGCTGGCGCCGTTCGCGGGAACGATCGTCTTTCCCAACCCCGGCGCCGAGGCCGGCCACGAGTGGTTCTATCTCGCCCGGCCGAGCCATCGCTTCGCCGGCGTGCGCTGACGATTCGTTCTCGGTCCGAACCGAGACCGCGACACCTCGGCAGACAATGGCGCTGTCGCCGGCCGCCGCGCCGGAGCATGCGGAGTCATCGATGCCTCGGGAAGTCATTCGTGTCGAGCCGCTCTCGAGCTGGCTCGAGCGCTGGAAGGCGCCGACCTCGGTCGTGACGCGCAGCGGCGACACGGTCTATGTCTCGGGCCTGCCGCCGTTCGATCCCGCGACCGGCGAGGTCGTCGTCGACGCGCCGATCGAACGCCAGACCGAGCTCTGCCTCGAGCAGATGAAGCTCTGTCTCGAGCGCGCCGGATCATCGCTCGCCGGCGTGCTGAAGTGCAACGTCTACTGCACCTCGGTCGACCAAGTTCGCGGCGGTCAACGCGGTCTACGCGCGCTACTTCCCGAGCGAGCCGCCGGCGCGCATCTTCGTCTGCGTTCCCGCCTGGCCGGGACGCTTCGACATCGAGATCGATTGCATCGCAACGCGCTAGCGATCACTCGAGACGCCGCCATGTTCTCGGTCCTGTTCGAAGTCCAGCCCAAGCCCGACCAGTGGAACGCCTACCTCGGCTACGCGAAGCATGCTGCGACAGGAGCTCGAGCGGATCGACGGCTTCGTCGACAACGTCCGCTACCGCAGCCTGACGCGCCCCGGCTGGATCCTGTCGCTCTCGGGCTGGCGCGACGAGAAGGCGCTGGTGCGCTGGCGCGTCACGGCGTCGCATCACGAGGTGCAGGCGAAGGGTCGCAGCGCAGTGCTGCGCGACTACCACCTGCGCGTCGGCCAGCTGACGCGCGATACGCGCCTGCCACCGGGCTGCGTGCTGCACGAGCAGCGCCTCGACGAGACCGCGGCCGGCGCGAAGCGACGACGATCACGCTGCTCGACGCGACGCTTTCGCCAGCGACGATTGCCACCACCTCGCCCGAGGTCGTGCGCCGATTCGCTCGGCCTCGACCGCGCGGCGCCCGGCCTCGTCGCCTGGGACGTGTTCGATGCCGTGCTGGCTCCCGGCGAAGCGATCGTTCTCGCCGCGTGGCGCACGGTGGGCGACGCACGAGGCGTTCGAGAATCGCGCCGCGCTGCCCGAGGGCACGCGCCTGCGTCGCGTCCGCGTCGTGCGTGACTACGGCATGTTCGATCGGCGCGAGGCGCCGCAGTACTACCCTGACGCCAAGGCGGGCTAGCGGCGTCGGCGAGACGGCGCGCGCGTGGCGCGGCACGATCTGCCCTGCGTGCCACTTCGAAGGATCGACCGATGCCCGAGCTGACCCCCGCCGCCGAGCTCGCCGCGGCCGCGAGCAAGCCCTATCCGAACGACAGCGCCGAATACCGCAAGGCGCGCACCGCGCTGCTCGCCGAAGAGATCGAGCTCAGGCGCCACATCGAGCGCGTCGCGGCGCAACGGCGCGCGCTGCCGCCCGGTGGCGAGGCGCGCGAGTACGCGTTCGCCGACGAGAACGGCAAGACGGTCGGCCTCGTCGACCTGTTCGGCAAGCACGACACCCTGGTCAGCTACTTCTGGATGTACGGCCCCGAGCGCGAGCGCCCGTGCCCGATGTGCACCGCGTTCCTCGGCGCGATGGACATCCCGGCCGCCGACATTGCCCAGCGCGCGGCCTTTGCCGTGATCGGCCGCTCGCCGGTCGAGCGCCAGCTCGCCTTCGCGCGCGAGCGCGGCTGGCGCAACCTCAGGTTCTACGCCGCGATAGGCGACGACTTCGTGCGCGACTACCGCGGCTTCGGCAGCGACGGCAGCGAGGTACCGGCGCTCGACATCTGGGTCAGGGACCGTCCGGACAAGATTCGCCACTTCTGGGCCTCCGAGCTCGGCGCGACCGCCGACCCGGGCCAGGACCCGCGCGGCGCGCCCGACCCGACGCCGCTCTGGAACATCCTCGACCTGACGCCGGCCGGGCGCGGCAGCGACTGGTACCCGAAGCTCGCCTATCCGAACGCGAGCTGAGCGGGTCGCGTCGGCGCGGCCGCGATCAGCGCCGCGTCAACACGACGTGGAGCGCGTTCGGCGTCGCGACGTGGCGCGTGCGCTCGAAGCCGAGACCGGGCAGGTCGATGCCGGCGAAAAGTGCCTCGCCCGAGCCGAGCAGTGTCGGCGCGAACGCGAGATGCATGTCGTCGACCAGGCCCGCCTGCAGGTACTCGCGGATCGTCGCCACGCCGCCGCCGAGTGCGCACGTCCTGGCCGCCGGCCGCGTCGCGGGCGCGCGCGAGCGCGGCTTGGATGCCATCGGTGACGAAGTGGAAAGTCGTCCCGCCTTCCATCGTGATCGGCGCGCGCGTGTGGTGGGTGAGCACGAACACCGGCACGTGGTACGGCGGGTTGGCGCCCCACCAGCCCTTCCAGGCGTCGTCGGGCCACGGACCGCGCACCGGCCCGAACATGTTGCGGCCGAGAATCCATGCGCCGAGCCCGGCGAAGCCGCCGGCCGCGAAATCGTCGTCGACGCCGGTCGTGCCGTCGTCCTTGCCGAACAACATGCGCTGGAAGGTGCGCGTCGGAAAGACCCATTGGTGCAGCTGCTCGCCACCCCGGCCGAGCGGATGCTCGCGGCTCTGCCCCGGGCCGGCGCCGTATCCGTCGAGCGACACGCTGAAGCTGCTGACTCTGAGTCTGGCCATGTTGGAGTCTCCGAAGATCGCCTGTTGGTCGTCGACCGGGAACCGCCCGAGTCGACAGCGGCCGCGGCCATGCTGGCAGAAAATCGATCCCGGCAGAAGCGGCTGCCCCCGAAGCCCGCCTCGACGACGAGGCGACGTAAGCTCGCGTTGTCGCCACCGAGGAGAACGCCAATGTCCGTCCAACCGTTGATCACGCCGCGCGTCGCCGACGCGGTGGCCGAGGCCCGCGTCCATCTCGCCGCCGGGTATCGGCTGGCGGTGCTGAACGAGCTCGAGGAAGGCATCGACAACCACTTCACGATGACCGTTCCGGGCACCGACGGTCAGTACCTGATCCTGCCGTACGGCCGGCACTGGTCGGAGGCACGCGCCAGCGACCTGATCGTTTTCGACGACGAGGGCCGGGTCCTCGAGGGCCGTCAGGAGTCGCTCGAGCTGTCGGCGCATTCGATCCATGCGCCGATCCATCGCATCACCGGCGCGCGCGTCGTCCTGCACACGCATCAGACCTGGGCCATGGCCCTCAACATGCTGCAGGACAACCGGCGTGATATCGGCCAGCCAGACCGCCGCTTTCTTCCACGGCCAGATCGCCTACGACGACGACTACTGTGGCATGGCCGCGACCCTGTCCGAGGGCGCGCGCCTGGCGGCAGCGATGGACGGCAAGCCTGTGGTCTTCATGAAGAACCACGGCGTGCTCGTGATCGGCGCGACGATGGCCCAAGCCTATCGAAGGCTGTATCGGCTCGAGCGCGTCTGCCGCAACCAGGTTCTCGCGTTGAGCACCGGCCGGCCGCTGGCGGCGCTGGCGGAAGAAATCGCCGCCCGGGTCCAGGCGCCCAATCCCGACGACAGCCATCCGCGGAGCGAACGCGAGCGTCTCTTCTTCGAGGCGATGATGCGCGTGCTCGACCGCGAGCTGCCTGGCTACGCCGAGTAGACGCAGCTCGAGCCGCGTCGCGACACCCGCGAAGGAGCCACCATGACACGCTTGCTGCGCTATCGCATCGGCCTCGCCCTGTTCGGATTCGCGCTGGCCAGCCTCATGGGCGGCTGCGGCTCGATGACGCCGCCTTCAGCCGGCGGCGTGCAGCGGCTTTACGTCCTCTATTGCGGCGAAGCGCAGATCCCCGATGTCTCGCCGTGGTCGCCCGGCTTCAACGTCGGCCAGCCAGCGGTCTTCAGCGACAACTGTTATCTGATCCAGCACGGCCGGGACTGGATGATGTGGGACACGGGCTACCCCGATTCACTGGTCGACAAGCCCGAGGGCATCGTCGGTCCTCGATCGCGTGCCCTGCGCACCAAGACGCTGGCGTCGCAGCTGGCGGAGATCGGCGTCGCGCCGAGCCAGATCACCTACCTCGCGTTCTCGCACTCGCACGGCGACCACGTCGGCAACGGCAACATGTTCACCGCGGCGACGCTCTACATCCAGAAGGCCGAATACGACGCGGCGTTCGGCCCCGACCCGGCCAAGTACGGCTTTGTGCCGGCGACCTACGAGCGGCTGCGCGCCAACCGCGTGGTCACCCTCGAGGGCGACTTCGACGTCTTCGGCGACGGCTCGGTCAAGATCCTCTCGACGCCAGGGCACACGCCGGGACATCAGTCGCTGCTCGTCCGTCTGCCGAAGACCGGAGCGGTCGTCCTGAGCGGCGACGCGGCGCACTTTCAGGAGAACTTCGTGTTGCGCCGGGTCCCCGGCTTCAACTACAACATCGAGCAATCGCGGCAGTCGATGGACAAGATCGACAGCATCGTCAAGGTCGAGCACGCGCAGCTGTGGATCAACCACGACGCGAAGCAGAACGCAACCATCGTTCATGCGCCGCAGTTCATCGAGTAGGGCGCGGGCGCGCCCTAGCGATAGAACGCTTCGACCCGGCCCTTCAAGGTGATCAGCAGCGGATCGCCGCGCCGGTCGAGCGTCTTGCCCGCGGGGACCTTGATCCAGCCCTCGCTGATGCAGTACTCCTGAACGTCGAAGCGCTCCTTGTCGTTGAGGCGGATGCCGACGCCGTGCTCGAACACGGCCGGCACGTGATGGGGGCTGCGCGGGTCGATCGAGAGGCGGTCGGGCAGCGGCGGAGCGGAAGCGGGCGCGGTCATGGGCGCATTGTCGTTGCCCCGTTGCCGAAGACAAGCCGCGGCGGACGCTAGGGAGTGCGTAGCTCGTCTTCGGCGCGCGGCTCGGTCACGACCGCTTCCTCGTCGACGCGGACGTGCCCCGGCAGCCCCTCGCCCAGCCCCTGCGCCGGCAGGAAGCCGCCCGACTGGTGCGTCCACAAAAGCGCATAGTGGCCGCCGAGCTGCAGCAGCTCGTCGTGCGTTCCCTGCTCGACGATCCGGCCCTGCTCGAGCACGACCAGCCGGTCCATGCGGGCGATGGTCGAGAGCCGGTGCGCGATCGCGATCACTGTCTTGCCCTGCATCAGCGTCGCGAGCTGGTCCTGGATCGCGAGCTCGACCTCGCTGTCGAGCGCCGATGTCGCCTCGTCGAGAATCAGGATCGGCGCGTCCTTCAGGATCACGCGCGCCAAGGCGATCCGCTGGCGCTGGCCGCCCGAGAGCTTGACGCCGCGCTCGCCGACGTGCGCGTCGTAGCCGGTGCGCTCCTTCCAGTCGACCAGGTCGAGGATGAACTCGTGCGCCTGCGCCTGTCGCGCCGCGGCCTCGATCTCGGCCGGCGTCGAGCCGCGGCCGGCCGTAGGCGATGTTGGCGGCGATCGAGCGGTGCAGCAGCGACGTGTCCTGCGTCACCATGCCGATCGCCGCGCGCAGGCTCTCCTGCGTCGCGTGGCCGATGTCCTGGCCGTCGATGCGGATCGAGCCCTGCTCGGTCTCGTGGAAGCGCAGCAGCAGGTTGACCAGCGTCGACTTGCCCGCGCCCGAGCGGCCGACCAGGCCGACGCGCTCGCCCGGGCGAACGACCAGGTTCAGGTCGTCGAGCACGCGCCGCCCGTCGGCGCGGCCGTAGGTGAAGACGAGGTGCTCGATGCGGATCTCGCCGCGCGGCACCGCGAGCTCGCGCGCGCCGGGGCGATCGACCAGCGTGTGCGGCACGGCGATCGTCTGCATCCCCTCCTGGACGATGCCGATGTTCTCGAAGATGCCGGTCACCTCCCAGCTCACCCAGCCGGAGACGTTGGCGATTTGCCAGGCGAGCGGCAGCGCCGTGGCGACGACGCCGGCGCCGACGATGCCTTCGCTCCAGAGCACGATGCCGATCGCCGAGGTCGCGACGAGCAGGAGCGCGTTCATGATCGAGAGCGTGAGCATGAAGCGGGTGATGAGCCGCATGTGGGCGGCGATCGCGCCGGTGTGGTCGTCGATCACCTCGCGCACGTAGGCGTCCTCGTCGCGGGCGCGCGCGAACAGCTTGACGGTGAGGATGTTGGTGTAGCTGTCGACGACGCGCCCCATCACGTGCGAGCGCAGCTCCGAAGAGGCCTTCGACAGGTCGCGCATGCGCGGCACGAAGTAGGCGAGGAAGGCGACGTAGCCGGCCACCCAGAGGGCCGTCGGCACGGCCAGACGCCAGTCGGCGAAAGCCATCAGCACCAGCGCGCTGATGCCGTAGATGGCGATGTACCAGATGGCGCGGATGCTCGAGACGACGCACTCGCGCACGGCGTTGCCGGTCTGCATGACGCGGTTGGCGATGCGGCCGGCGAAGTCGTTCTGGAAGAACGGCCAGCTCTGGCGCACGACGTGCCAGTGGCTTTGCCAGCGGATCAGGCTGGTCGCGCCGGGCACGACGGCGTTGTTGCGGACGAGGCTGTCGGCGAGGAGCGCCAGCGGCCGGCCGATGACGACGAGCAGCGCCATGCCGATCAGCGCCGGCAGCGCATGCTGGAACGCCGCCAGGCGGTCGTTGGTCTGCATCAGGCCGACGAGGCGGCCGATGAAGACCGGGATCGAGGTGTCGATCAGGGCGACCGCCAGGCCGGTCGCGAACATCGCCGCGTAGAGGCCGCGCGTCTGGCGGACGAAGTGCCAGTAAAAGGCGAGGAGGCCGGGCGGCGGCGGCGTGCCGGGGACCAGCGTCGGGCGGATGCGGCTTTCGAAGAAGGCGAACATGTTGGACGGAGGAGACGGACCGTCAGAGTAGCCGAAGCGCGCGCCGTGTTACAGCGGCGATCGACTTGCGCAGACATCGTCCACCGGATCATGACGTTGCTACCCGGACAGGAGGCACGATGAGACTCAGTCATCTGCGCACCGTTGTCTTGCTGCTGCTCACCGGCATCGCCGGCTCGGCGGCGCCCAGACACCCGGCTCGAACAACGCGATCACCGACGTTCCCGGCATCAAGGTGGGCCACTTCACCGGTGCCAACTCCGGCACGACGGTCGTGCTCGCCGGGGCCCCGACGGGCCAAGGCGTGGCCGGCGGCGTCACCACGCGCGGCGGCTCGCCGCTCACGCGCGAGACCGACCTCATGCGGCCGGACAACATGGTCGAGATCATGAACGCGATCGTGCTGAGCGGCGGCAGCGCGTACGGGATCGCCGCGGCCAGCGGCGTGATGCGCTGCCTCGAGGATCAGGGCATCGGCTTCCCCGTCGGCGCCCCTCCCAACCCCCCGTCGTGCCGATCGCGCCAACGGCGGTCTCGTCCGACCGCGCGACATGCAACGCGCCGCCCGCCTCGCGCCCGGACTTCACTTCGGGGATGCAGGCGTGCCTCGCCGCGAGCCTCGGGCCGGTCGCGGAGGGCAATGTCGGCGCCGGCACCGGCGCGGTCTCCGGCGGTGTCAAGGGCGGCATCGGCACGGCGAGCGTTGTACTGCCGAACGGCATCATCGTCGGCGCGCTCGTGTCGCTGAACTCCGAGGGCACCGCCTACGACGCCAAGGGCGACCTATACGCCGCCTCGCTCTTGCTCGACAACGAGCTGCGCGGGCTGACGAAGGCCGGCGGGCCCGCCAATCGCGTCCCGCCGAGCCTCCCCGGCGGGGCGCTGCGAAGCGGCACGAACGCGGTCGTCGCGACCAACGTGCAGCTCACGAAATCGCAAGCAACGAAGATCGCGGAGATGGCCGACGACGGCATCTCACGCGCCGTCAACCCGGCGCACACGGCGGGCGACAGCGACACGCTCTTCGTCCTCGGCACGGCGCGGATCGCGATCGACACGCTCGGCGACGCGAACGCGGTCGTCACGCAGATCGGCACGGCGGGCGCGAACGCGGTCTCGCGCGCGATCGTGCACGCGCTGGTGGCGGCAAAGTCGACTTCGTGCCAGCCGAGCTACTGCGACACCTTCCCGGCCGCGTGCCGGAACAAGCCGTAGGCGAGGAGGCCACCATGCGACTCCACACTTCTCTCGGCGGGCTGTTCACGCTGACAGTCCTGGCCGCTCCGGCTGTCGCGCAGACCCTGCCGCAGAACCCGGGGCCGAAGAACGCGATCACCGACGTCCCTGGCATCGAGGTCGGCCACTACACGGCGACCAACGGGGCGGGCGGCATGACCGGCACGACGGCCATCATCGCGCGCGGCGGCGCGACCGCCGGTGTCACCCAGCGCGGCGGCGCGCCGGGAACGCGCATCACCGATCTCCTGAAGTCGGAGAAGGCGGTCGGCACCGCCCACGCGGTCGTGCTGAGCGGCGGTAGCGCGTACGGCCTCGCCGCGGCCGACGGGGTCACGACGTGCCTCGAGAGCCAGGGCGTCGGCACACCGGTCGCGAACGGCGTGATCGTGCCGATCGTGCCCTCGGCGATCCTATTCGATCCGGGCCGCTGCGCCGTTCCACTTCCGGCCCGACGCCTCGTTCGGCACCAACGCCTGCATGGCCGCGAACAGCGGCCCGGTGGCGATGGGCAACGTCGGCGCCGGCGCCGGCGCACGCTCGGGCATCGTGAAGGGCGGCATCGGCACCGCGAGCGCCATGCTGCCGAACAGCGATGTCGTGGTGGGCGCCATCGTCGCGATCAATTCGAGCGGCAGCACGTTCAACACCACGACGGGCCAATTCTTCGCCGGCTACATCGCCAGCAATCCGGACCTGACGATCGCGCTGGCGCCGTCGCCGGCCGACGCGGAGCGCGACGAGCTGCTCCGCGCCACGACCATCGCGGTCGTGGCCACGAACGCGCGCCTCACGAAGGCGCAGGCGAACAAGGTCGCGCAGATGGCCGACGACGGCATCGCGCGCGCGGTCCGCATCGCGCACGGCACCGGCGACGGCGACACGGTGTTCACGCTGGCGACCGGCACAAGCACGGCGAACCCGGCCCCGAGCATCAACGCCCTCGGCGGCGCGGCGGCCGACGCGCTGTCGCGCGCAATCATGCGCGCGATTCGCGCCGCGAAAGGCATTCACACGAGCACGTGCACCGTGAACAGCTACTGCGAGTTGTTCCCGCAGAACTGCCCTCCGTAGCGAGCGGCATCAGACCAGGAAGGAGACGATAGCGCTGACGCACCCGCTCTTCCTTCAAGGCCACGGCAGACGTCGCCGTGGCCCTTCGACCTTGCAGCGGTCAGACTGGTGCCGATAGCTGGTCGCGCAACGGCAGGCGTCGAATCCGCTTTCCCGTCGCCGCATCGATCGCGTTCATCAAGGCCGGCGCGATCACCGGCACCCCCGGCTCTCCGACCCCGCCGAGCGGCTGGTCATAGGAGTCCGACGGCATGACGTGGACGACGATCCGCTTCGGTGCGGCGTTCATGCGGACGATCTCGAACTGATGGAAGTTGTCCTGCTGCGAGCGACCGTTCTTGAACGTGATCTCGCTGACGACTGCCTGGCTCAGTCCCATCACGCACGCGCCTTCGATCTGCGACCGCACGCGATCGGGATTGACCTGCGGTCCGCAGTCGACCGCGATGTCGACCCGAGGAATCACGAGCTCGCCCTTCGGGTGACGGCGATTTCGACCACCGCCGCCATGTAGGTGACGAAGCTGTAGTGCGCCGCGAGTCCGAGACCCTGTCCCGCCGGGAGCTTGCGTCCCCAGTCCGCCTCCTTGGTCACCCGCTCGACGACCTTGCGAAGCCGGCCCGTGTTGATCGGGTAGCGTTCCGGTGATTCGCCGTGGTTCCAGGGTTCGCTGATCTTGCGCGGGTCGATCAGCCGATCGGATCCCAACAGCTCCAGCAGGTAGTCGCGATGGTCCTTGCCTTGCGCCTGCGCGATTTCGGCGATGAAAGACTGGGCGGCGAACGCATGCTGGATGTTGTTCACCGATCGCAGCCAGCCAATGCGCGTGTGCGCGGTCGCCTCGGGATTCTCGATGCGCACGTTCGGAATCTGATAAGGCATCCCGGTAAGGCCCAGTCCCAGCTCGAATGGCGCGAGGGTCTTCGGGTCGGGGGCGAAGATCGAAACGATCGTCGGCTCCGCCGCGCGGTGCAGCCAGGCGACCACCTTGCCGTTGGCATCGAGGCCGGCTTCCAGATGCTGCGCCGACACCGTGTGGAAGTAGTCGTTGTGCAGGTCGTCTTCGCGCGTCCACGTCAGCTTGACCGGCACGCCGCCCATCTCCTTCGACGCCAGCGCGGCTTCGCAGACGAAGTCGGCTTTGGACTTGCGCCCGAAACCGCCGCCCAGCAACGTGACGTTGACCGTCACCTTGTCGGCCGACAGATTCAGGACCTTCGCGACCCGGTCGCGCGCGGCCTGGGGCGACTGGCTCGGCGCCCAGACTTCGCACGCGCCATTGACGATCCGCGCCGCGGCTGCCGGGCACTCCATCGTGGCGTGCGCGTAGTGCGGCACGTAGTAGTCTGCTTCGAGCTTCTTCGCCGCGCTGGCCAGCGCGGCGTAGGCGTCGCCCTCGTTGCGCACGACCTTTCCGCCGGGTTTCTTGACTGCGGCCTCCAGTTCGGCGCGGAAGCTCTCCGAGTCGTAGCTGCCATGTGCGCCGTCGTCCCACTCGATCTTGAGCGCCTTGCGGCCCTGGATGGCCGCCCAGGTGTCCTTGCCCACGACGACCACGCCGCCGACCGGGAAAAATTCCGAGGGCGGCGGCGTGCCGTCGATCGCGAACACCTTGACGACGCCGGGCACTTTCATCGCTTCGGCGCCATCGAAGGTCTTCACCTTGCCGCCCAGAACCGGCGGGCGCGCGACGACGGCATACAGCATCCCGGGCAGGCGGGTGTCGATGCCGTACTGCGACTTGCCATTGACGATGACGGCCCCGTCGGTGAGCGCGCTGTCGTTCTTGCCGATGTAGCGGAACTTCGACGGATCCTTCAGCTTCAGCGACTCGCGCGGCGGCACGTCGAGCTTGGCCGCCGCCAGGGCGAGTGCGCCGTAGCCGAGCTTGCGACCGCTTGGCTTGTGGACGACCTGGTGGTTCTGCGCCTCGACCTGATCGAGCGGGACGTGCCATTGGTTGGCCGCAGCCTGCTCGAGCATCTGACGCGCCGCGGCGCCGCAGCGTCGCATCGGCTCGAACCAGTGTCGCGTGCTGCGCGAGCCATCGGTGTCCTGGTTGCCGTACTTGGCTTCGTCGCCCGGCGCCTGCACGACACGCACGCGCTTGTAGTCGGCTTCCAGCTCGTCGGCCACGATCCGCGGCAGGCTGGTGCGGATGCCCTGGCCCATTTCGGAGCGATTGACGACGATGCTGACCGTCCCATCGGGCGCGATCGAGACGAAGATCTTCGGGCTGTCCCGCAGTCCCTGCGGCATGCCGTCGCCGCCATACTTCTGCGGCTCGCCGGCCGCGTGGCCGAACCTGGGCAGACCGATGCCGAGCACTAGGCCGGCGAGCGGGGTCTTCAGGAAGGTGCGCCGGCTGGTGCCGGTTGACCCGGCCGTGATGAGAGCGTGCAGGTCCATCATGCTTCTCCCTTCATTCCGGCCGCGACCTTGATCGCGCTGCGGATGCGGGTGTAGGTTCCGCAGCGGCACAGATTGCCGCTCATTGCGCCATCGATGTCGGCGTCGCTCGGCTTCGGGTTGCTCGCGAGCAGGGCCGTCGCACTCATGATCTGCCCAGCCTGGCAGTAGCCGCACTGCGGCACGCCGACTGCCATCCAGGCGTTCTGCACCGCCTTGCCGACAGGCGTGGCGCCAATGCCTTCGATGGTCGTGATCTTCTTGCCGACCGCGGCGGAAAGCGGTGTCTGACAAGAGCGGGTAGGAGCGCCGTCTATATGGACGGTGCACGCGCCGCAGAGCGCCATGCCGCAACCGAATTTGGTGCCGGTGAGGCCGAGGTGGTCTCGCACCACCCAAAGCAAAGGTGTGTCGTCCGGGGCGTCGACCTGCATCGACTTGCCGTTGATCTGCAATGTCGTCATCGAGCTCCTCCATCAGAGGTGAACGCTTGGCCTCGCTCCGGCCGTGGCGGGTTTGTAGCGTACTCTCGATGCGCGCCGATTGCTGACCGTCGGCGTCGGGCACAACGTTAGGCGGAGCCGTCGGTCGAACTGGAAACGCTGCGCGGCCGCGCTACGCACTGCCCCGGTCAGGCCGCCTGCGGCATCAGGCGCGCCGAATGCCGATGTAGGACGAAGCCGCGCAACGCGTTGCGGGGCTTGTTCGATGCAAGGCTTTACGGCATGCTGCACCACAGCATTTCCGCCCTTTCCCATGCTTCGAGGAGCGCCCGTCGATGAAACTGGAAGAGTTGAACGGCAGGTACCAGCACCTGCGCAACGAGCTCGACGCCGCCTACGCGGCGCCGGTCTGGGATAGCAACCGCATCAACCGGATCACCGAGGAGATGGCACCGGTCGAGCTGGCCCTGGCGTCGCTCGAATGCGAGCGCTCGCTCGAGAACGGAGGCGGCAATGTCTAGCAGCGACAAAGACGGCTATCGGGCAACGCCGATCGTCGAGGCCTGGGGCGACTCGGGCTGGAAGGCGGGCGTGCTGCTGAGCGGCGGTGACGACGCGCGCGGCGACCGGCCGGCGAAGAGCTTGGGCGAGCAGCTGTTCGCCTCGCGCGAAGACGCATGGCAGTTCGCCGAGTCGGAATACGGCTCGCTCGGCCGCGACTGATTTCAGTCGGCGCGCGACGCGCGGCAGCGTGCCGCAACGCCGTCGTCGTGATCGACGATCCGGATCAGCGCGCCGGTGCCTTGGGCCAGATCCGCGCCGCGGCGAGAAAGACGAGCCCGCCGACGACAAGCGCCGCGGCGGCAATCTCCAGCGCCAGCGTGAACGCGGCATCGGCCGCGACGCCGCGACGCAGCAGCAGCGCGACCATCGGCGGCCCCGCCGCTTGGCCCAGGCTCCACGTCACCGTGACCAGGCCGGTGGTGCTGGCGACTTGGCGCGGGCGGAGGCGGCGTACTTCCTGCAGCGCGAAATACGTGATCGCGGTGAATGGCAGGCCGAGGAGGAAGCTGCCGAGGGCGAAGCCGCCGGCTGTCGGCGCGGCGATTCCGATCGCGATGGCGATCGCCTGCAGGCCGTAGGCCGCGGCGAGGACGAGCCGCAGATCACCGCTGATCCGCACCCGTGTCGCCAGCAGCGCGCCGACGATGACACCGACGCCGAAGATCGGCCAGAACAGGTCGAGCCACGGCGACCCCGGCGCAGCACGGCGCGCGCGATCACCGGCAGGAACGTCGCAGTGACGATGTAGCCGAAGCCGGAAATGCCATAGGCGAAGGCGAGCGTCGCGACTTCGACGCGGCCGTGCGGCGTGCTCGCGGCCGAAGTCTCGGCGGGTGGCGACACGGGAGTCGCGCCGAGCCGCCGCTCGCCCGATGCGGTCGGCGCAAAGACGCGCCACACCGACGCCGTCAGCGCCGCAGCGAGCGCGCCGAAGACGAGCCAGGCCGCAGTCGACGACAGGTGCAACGCGACCATCGCGCTGGCCAGCAGGCCGCTGGCGACGATGCCGGCGCCGGGCCCCGCGAACATCGCGCCGCCGAGCTCGGGTCGGCCGCGCGCGGCGAGCTGGGCCAGGCACCAGCCCGACGAGTAGACGAAGACGAGCGCGCTGGCGATTCCGGCGGCGAAGCGCAGCGTCGGCCAGAGCGCAGCGACCGGCACGGCCATCGCCAGCGTCAGCGCTGCCGTGCCGACGAGACCGATGCGAACCAGCAGCGGCGCGTCGATCGCGGGCAGTCGCCGCCAGCGTTCCCAGATCCGCGGCTGCAGCGTGCAGGCAAGCGCGCCGATCAGATAGCCGATGTAGTTGGCGCTCGCCAGCCAGCTTGCCGCATGCAGGTCGACGACGCCGTCGTGCAGCATCATCGGCATGATCGGCGTGAACGCGAACCGGCCGATCCCCATCGCGACGGCGAGCGCGACCAGGCCGGCGACGGCGATCCGGGCCGCGCTCAATCGGGCAGCTCGACGATCTCGACCCAGTTCGGATTCGTGCCGACCGGCTGGTCGCCGAGCTTGGTCAATGCGCCGCTCGCGCCGTCGATGGCGTAGCGGCTGAGGCGATGCGAGGCCTGGCCGACGGCGAACAGAAAGCGGCCGTCGGGCGTGATCGCGAAGCCGCGTGGCTCGGCCTCGGTCGGCGTGTTCGCGAGCGGCGTCAGGGTGCCGCTGGTCGGTGTCGACCGCGAACGACGCCAGCGTGCTCGAGCGCCGCTCGCTGGCGTAGAGAAAGCGGGCGTCGGGCGTGAGGTGCAGGTCGGCGGCCCACGGCGCGCCGGCGGCGAATCCGGGCGGCAGCAGGCTCGCGGTCTGGAACGCTGCGCCGAGGCGGCCGTGCTCGCGGTCGAAGGCGATCACGTCGAGCGTCGCGTCGAGCTCGTTGAGCAGATAGACGATCGGCAATCGCGGATGAAAGGTGAAGTGACGCGGCCCGGCACCGAGCACGCGCGCGCCACGCCGGCGGATCGTTGTCGGCAAGATGGCCGCTCGCGGGGTCGAAGCGCATCTGCCGCACGACGCCGCCGCCGAGACAGGCGGCGAAGGCGAAGCGGTTCGACGATGGATCGGTCTGGATCGAATGCGCATTCGCGTCGGTCGCGACGACCTGTCGCGCCGCATCGACGACGCCATTCGTGCCGATCGGGCTGACCGCGACCACGCTCGACCCGTACGACGCCGAGAGCAGGAAGCGACCGCTCCGGTCGGTCGAGATCCAGCAGCTGCTCGCCGGCAGCGGCGTGCTCGCCGATCTCCGCGAGGCGGCCGCTCGCCGCGTCGATCGCCAGGCTCAGGACGCGAAATGGCTCGCTCCGGATCGAGGCGTAAAGGAAGCGCCCGTCCGGGCTCGCGGCGAGCGGCATGACCGCACCGCCGGCGGCGAAGCGCTCGACCTCGAGCAGCGCGCCGCTTCGCCCGGTCGAGCGCGAGGACGGTGATGTCGCGGCTGTCGGCGTTGGCGACGTAGACCGCGGTTCGGCGCGGCGTTGCGCTCGGCTCGCTCATCGCGCGGTGGCGCTCGCCGGCGCATCCATCGCGGCGGCGGCGTCGACGTCGACGTCGGCACCCTCGGGTCCGGCATGCGTGACCGCGCCGAGGTGCGCCGGCCCGACCAATCGCGCGTACTTCTCGAGCACGCCGCTCAGCCGCTCGCTGCGACCGGGCCGCCACGCCGCGCGCCGGCGCGCCAGCTCGGCCGCGGGCAGGCGCAGCTCGAGCGTCCGCTTCTCGCCGTCGATCGCGATCGGGTCGCCGTCGCGAACCAGCGCGATCGGCCCGCCGAGCGCCGCCTCGGGACCGATGTAGCCGACCATCAGGCCGCGCGTCGCACCGGAAAAACGACCGTCGGTGAGGAGCGCGACCTTCTCGCCCATGCCCTGGCCGTAGACGCAGCGCGGTGACGCCGAGCATCTCGCGCATTCCCGGACCGCCGCGCGGGCCTTCGTTGCGGATCACGAGCACGTCGCCCTCTTTGTAGTCGCGTGCACTGACGGCGGCGAACGCGTCTTCCTCGCACTCGAAGACGCGCGCCGGCCCGGCGAACACGCTCGACTTCAGTCCGGCGATCTTGATCAGCGCGCCGTCGGGCGCGAGGTTGCCCTTCAGGACGACGACGCCGCCGCGTCGCGTGCAACGCGGCTGGCGCTGCTGCGAACGACGTCGCCGTCGGCGTCGGGCGCACCCCGCAGTTCGTCGGCGAGCGTTCGGCCCGAGAGCGCGAGCGTGTCGCCGTGCAGATGGCCGCCGTCGAGCAGGCTCTTCAGCACCGCGGCGACGCCGCCGGCGCGGTGCAGGTCGATCGCGAGATAGCGGCCGCCCGGCTGCAGGTCGGCGATCAGCGGCGTTCGCGCGAACACCGCGGCGACGTCGTCGAGCGTGAAGCGGACGCCCGCCTCGTGCGCGATCGCCGGCAGGTGCAGCCCGGCGTTGGTCGAGCCGCCGGTCGCGGCGACCGCGGCGCAGGCGTTCTCGAGCGACTTCCGCGTCACGAGGTCGCGCGGCAGCGGCCCGCCCTCGCGTGACGATCTCGGTCGCGCGCCGGCCGGCGCGGCGCGCCAGCGCGAGCCGCTCGGTGTAGACCGCGGGCAGCATCGCCGAGCCGGGCAAGGCGAGGCCGAGCGTCTCGGCGACCATCGCCATCGTGTTGGCGGTGAACTGGCCCGGGCACGAGCCGAGCGTCGGCGCGCAGGCGTGGCCGAGCTCGTCGAGCTCGGCTTCGGTCATCGTGCCGGCGAGCACCGAGCCGACGCCTTCGTAGGTGGTGAGGATGGTCACGTCCCGGCCGCGCCAATGGCCGGGCAGCATCGCGCCGCCGTAGACGAAGACGCTCGGCAGGTTGAGCCGCGCCATCGCCATCATCACGCCGGGCAGCGTCTTGTCGCAGCCGGCGAAGCCGACCAGCGCGTCGTAGGCGTGCGCCGTCATCACCGCCTCGATCGAATCGGCGATCAGCTCGCGCGAGACCAGGCTCATGCGCATGCCGCGGTGGTTCATCGACACGCCGTCGGAGACCGAGATCGTCGTGAACGGCACCGCGACGCCTTGCGCCGAGGCGACGCCGAGACGCGCCGCGTCGGCCTGCGGCCCGAGCGACATCGAGCACGGCGTGTTCTCGCCGTGCTGGCTGACGATGGCGACGAGCGGCTTGTCGAAGTCCTCGTCGGCCATGCCGACGGCGCGCAGGAAGGCGCGGTGCGGTGCGCGGTCGAGGCCTTCCTTGACGATGGCCGAGCGCAGCTTCTTCTTCGCGGGCGAGGTCATGGCGTCGTTTCCAGATGATCGCGGATCAGCGTGTCGATCGACGCCTCGCCGACCAGGCCGAGGGCATCGGCGCGCTTGAACGAGGCGTCGCGCGGCCAGCGGCCGAACTGCGCCTCGATCTCGGGCCGGCGCCGGTAGCGGACGCGCGCCGCGGCGGCGGCGTCGACGCGGCCGAGCGCGGCGACGATTTCGGCGACCGAGAGCGCGAGCGCGCGCGCGGTGACGGCGCGATTCGCGCCGAGCAGGGCGGCGTCGACATCGCCGAGGCGCAGCAGGTTGGCGACCGCGGCGCGGCGCGAGGTCACCCAGATCGTCGCCTCGGGGCCGACCGGGCATTCGTAGACGTGGCCGGCGAGCGGCTCGCGGATCAGGTCGCTGTTGAACGCCGAGAGCGAGCCGTTGGGCAGAGCCGGCCGGACGACGACGCCGGGCAGACGCAGCGACCGGCCGTCGATCTCGCCGCGCCGGCTGGCATCGTCGACGAGCAGCTCGCAGACGCGCTTGTGCGTGCCGTAGCTCAGGCTCGGCGCCGGCGCGGTGCGGTCGTCGATGCGCTCGGGCAAGGGCGTGCCGAAGACGGCGATCGAGCTCGCGTAGACGAAGCGCACGACCGGCCCGCCGCGCGCCGCCTGCGCCCGGCAGCAATCGAGCAGGCGCAGCGTCGCCTCGAGGTTGACGCGCTGGCCGGCGGCGAAGTCGGCCTCGGCGGCGCCGCTGACGATCGCCGCGAGGTGATAGACGCGATCGACCGGCCGGGCGAACAGATGGCCGACATGCTCGCGGTCGGCGATGTCGCCGTGGTCGCGATCGGTGGCGATGACATCGTGGCCGACGCGCAGCACGTGGACCAGGGCGCGACCGAGAAAGCCGGCGGCGCCGGTGACGAGGATCCTCATCGCGTCGACGGCGCAGCGCCGGCCGAGATCTCGCTTGCCGGTCATGCGCTCGACCCAGCGCGCCAGCTCGCTGACGCTGGCTTCGGGCGCGGCGCCCTGACCGGCGGCACGCCAGAGCTCCTGGCCGAGCGCCGAGAGCGGCGCCGGCACGTCCTCGCTTCGCGCCAGCTGCATGGCGATGCCGATGTCCTTCAGCATCAGCGCGAGCTTGAACGGATCGTCGAAGCTGCGGCTGATGACGCGCTGGCGGATGTGGGTCTGCGAGATCCACGACATGCCGGTCGAGCGGTCGAGCACGTCGACCATCGCGGCCGGGTCGAGCCCGTAGCGCTTGCCGATCGCCAGGCCCTCGCTGACGGCGAGAAAGTTGAGCGCCGTGACGAGATTGTTGAGGCACTTCATCGCGTGCCCGGCACCGAGCGGGCCGAGATGGAACACGGCCTTGCCCATGCAGTCGAGCAGCGGCCGCGACGCGTTCGATGTCGGCAGCGGCGCCGCCGCACATGAAGACCAGCTCCGCGGCCTTCGCGCCCCATTCGGCGCCCGAGACCGGCGCGTCGACCATCGCGACGCCGCGCCGTCGAGCATGCGGCCGGTCGCTTCGCTGAGCCATGGCTCCGACGACGACGTGTCGAGCAGCAGCGCGCCGCGGCGCAGGCCGCGCAGCAGGCCCGCTTCGCCTGCGACGAGCGACTGCACGACGGCGCCGTTCGGCACCATCGTGACGACGATGTCGCTGCGCGCCGCGAGCTCGGCCGGCGTCGCCGCGGCGTAGCGCGCCGGCGAGCGTCGCCGCGACATCCTGCGCGCGCCCGGCAGCGGCGTCGTGCAGCGTCATCGCGTAGCCGGCGGCCGCGAGGTGCGACGCCATCGGCCGGCCCATGACGCCAAGGCCCACGAAGCCGACCGACGGTTTGCCTGAGTTCATCGTCTTGAGGGTTTACGAGAGCGCGCGGAAGGCGCGCGTGCCGGCAAGCTCCGGGCGCCAGCGCGCGCTGCCGAGACAGCGTCGCCGAGCGAGGGAACGATACACTTTTCGCGCGCCCGGTCGCGCTATTCAGGGAACCTTCAATGAAGTCGTTGCGCATCATCGCGTCGCTCGTCACCGCTGCCGCGCTCGTCGGCCTCGCGCCGTCAGCGAGCGCGCAGACCGTCCTCACGATGTCGAGCTGGGTCCCGCCGACCCACTCGCTGACGCGCGACGTGCTCGGCGTCTGGGCGAAGCAGGTCGAGACGGCGACCGCCGGCCGGGTCAAGTTCGAGATGCTGCCCAAGCATCCGTCGGCGGCGCCGGGAACCTTCGACGCCGTCCGTGACGGCCTGGTCGACGTCTCGTTCGTCACCGCCAGCTACACGCCGGCGCGCCATCCGCTGCCGCTGATGGCCGAGCTGCCCGGCGCCGGCGGCACGGCCGAGATCAACTCGGTCGCGTTCTCGCGCGTGCACTGGAAGTACTTCCAGCCGGCCAACGAATACAAGGGCGTCAAGCTGCTCGGCGTGTTCACGCACGGCCCGGGGCAGATGTTCTCGGTCAAGAAGCCGGTCAACTCGGTCGCCGACCTCGCCGGCATGAAGATCCGCACCGGCGGCGGCATCGCCGAAGCCGCGGCCAAGGCGCTCGGCGCGTCGCCGTTCGTCAAGCCCGCGCCCGAGTCGTACGAGCTGCTCTCCTCGGGCGTCGCCGACGGCACGTTCTTTCCGATCGAGTCGATCAAGTCGTTCAACCTCGACAAGGTCGTCAAGTACGCGACCTTCTTTCCGGGCGGCTTCTACTCCTCGTCGTTCGGCTTCTTCATGAACGAGGACAAGTGGAACAAGCTCTCGAAGCAGGACCAGGACGCGATCCTGTCGGTCTCGGGCGAGAGCCTGGCGCGCCTGGCCGGCAAGTCGTGGGACGCCGCCGACCGCGGCGGCCTCGATGCGCTGAAGGCCGCCAACGTGACGATCATCGACGCCAGCCCGGCGTTCGTCGCCGACGTGCGCCAGCGCACCGCGCCGCTGGTCCAGGAGTGGATCAAGTCGGCGAACGCGAAGGGCGTCGACGGTGCCGCGGCCTGGGCGATGTACCAGGACGAGCTGAAGAAGGTCGCCGCCGGGAAGTAGCCGGCGTGGCGATCACGACGGCGCAGCGAGCGGCGACGGCAGCACCGGACCGCGACCCGCGCGCGGCGCTGACGCGCTGCGCCTGGATCCTGGCCGACGAGGGCCACGAGTCCGGCCTCGCCGGCCAGCTCACCGCGCGCGGCCCGGACGACGGCAGCTACTGGACGCTGCCGCTCGGCCTGGCGTTCGACGAGGCCGAGGAAGCGTCGTGGCTGCTGATCGACGACAGCCTTGAAGGTGCTCGCCGGCGCCGGCTCGTACGGCATCCGCGAGCCGAACCCGGCGACGCGATTCCACCTCTGGGTCTATCGCGCGCGCGCCGACGTGCAGGCGATCGTCCACACCCATCCGCCGGCGGCATCGGCGCTCGCCGCGGCCGCCGAGCCGCTGGTCGTCGCCCACATGGACGCGACGCCGCTGTTCGACGACATCGCCTTCCTGCCGGAATGGCCCGGCCTGCCGACCGCCGATCGCGAAGGCGAGCTGATCGCCGGCGCGCTCGCCGACAAGCACGCGTTGCTGCTCGCCCATCACGGCTTGCTCGGCGCCGGGCGCAGCGTGCAGGAGGCGACCTTCCTCGCCGTCTTCATCGAGCGCATGGCGCGGCTCCAGCTCGACGCGGCCAAGGTCGGCGGCGTCAAGCCGATCGACGCCGGCGAGGCGCGCCGCGCGCGCGACTTCCTGCGCACCGACCGGATCATGAACGCCACCTTCGACGCCTGGTCGCGGCGCGCCGAACGGCGGCGCATGCGCGGATGAAGGACGCGCCTGGGTCGGCTGGCTCGAGACCGCCCTCGGCGCGGTCTCGGCGGTCGTGCTGTTCGTGATGATGATGGTGACGGCGATCGACGTCGCCGGCCGCTACCCCTTCAGCATGCCGCTGCCGGGCGGCCTCGAGATGACCGAGATGATGCTCGCCGCGCTCATCTACTGCGGCCTGCCGATCGTCTCGCTGCGGCCGCGGGCCACATCGTCATCGACACCTTCGACCCGCTTCTTCCCGCGGCGCTTCAAGCGCGCCCTCGACGTCGCTCGCCGACAGCGTCTGCTTCGTGACGCTCGCCGGCATCGGCTGGCTGATCTTCCGGCGCGCGCGTGCGCGTCGCCGAGTACGGCGACACGACGGCCGTGCTGAAGCTGCCGCTCGCGCCGGTCGCCTACCTGATGGGCGCGATGATCGTCGTTGCCGCGCTGATCCACCTGGTCCTGATCTTCGTGCCGCATGCCGCCGCACGGCGATGTCGACCCGACTTTGAAGGAGCCGACGATGAGCGAAGCCTTCGCCGCGCTCGCGGCGATGCTCGTGCTCTCGTTCCTGCGCGTGCCGATCGCGTTCTCGATGGGCCTGGTCGGCTTTCTCGGCGTCTGGTGGATGCGCGGACTGAACGTCTCGATGGCGTCGGCGACGACGGTGGTCTACGAGTCGGGCTTCCAGTACACGCTTTCGGTCGTGCCGCTCTTCATCCTGATGGGCAACTTCGTCACCCGCGCCGGCATGTCGAAGGAGCTCTACCGCGCCGGCGCACACCTTCGTCGGCCACCTGCGCGGCGGCCTGGCGATGGCGACGGTGATCGCCTGCGGCGGCTTCGGCGCGATCTGCGGCTCGTCGATCGCGACCTCGGCGACGATGACCCATGTCGCCTATCCCGTCGATGCGCGACCACGGCTACAGCGACGACCTCGCCGCCGGATCGATCGCCGCCGGCGGAACGCTAGGCATCCTGATCCCGCCGTCGACCATCATGGTGATCTACGGGATCATCACCGACACCAGCATCGGCAAGCTGTTCGCCGCCGGCATCCTGCCCGGGCTGGTGGCGATCGTCCTGCTGTGTCTCGCGGTGCAGTACATCACCTGGCGCAATCCCGCCACCGGGCCGCGCGCCGAGCGCTGCCGCCTGGGACGAGCGCCTCGCCGCGCTCAAGGACGTGTGGGCGGTCGGCGCTGCTCTTCGTCATCGTCATGGGCGGCATCTACGGCGGCGTCTTCACGGCCACCGAGGGCGCCGGCATCGGCGCGTTCGGCGCCTTCGTCTTCGCCTTGGCGCGGCGCGCGCTCTCGCCGCGCGTGCTGTTCGAGGTGCTGGTCGAGAGCGCGCGAACGACGGCGATGCTGTTCATGATCCTGGTCGGCGCGCTCGTCTTCACCAACTTCCTCAACTACACGACGATGCCCGGCGACCTGAAGGCGCTGGTGCTCGGCTACCAGATGCACCCGATGTGGGTGATGGTCGCGATCTGCACGATCTACGTCGTCCTCGGCACCGTCATGGAGGAGCTCTCGATCGTCCTGCTCACGGTGCCGGTGTTCTTTCCGCTCGTCGTCGGCCTCGGCTACGACCCGGTGTGGTTCGGCATCATCATCGTCGTCGTCATGCAGATCGGCCTGATCAGCCCGCCGGTCGGAATGAACATGTTCGTCGTCAAGAGCATGCTGCCGCACATCCCGACCAGGACGGTGTTCCGCGGCGTCCTGCCCTTCGTCTGGGCCGAGATCGGCCTGCTCGTGATCGTCGTCGCGGTGCCGTGGCTGAGCCTAGTGCTGCCGCGGATGATGAAGCTCTAGGTCGCCCAGAATCGAACCTCAGAACACCGGATGCCCGGTGATCAGCGACGGCAGCCAGGTCGAGAACACGGTCACGTAAGTGACGAGGTTGATCGCGATCCAGATCGCCAGGTAGTACGGCCACGCGGTTCGCGTCGCCTGCGCCGATCGAGATGCCGCCGATGGCGCAGCCGACGAACTGCACCGTGCCGACCGGCGGATGCACCAGGCCGAGCGCGCAGTTGAGCAGCAGCATCATGCCGAACTGCACCGGGCCGACGCCCATCTGGATCGCCAGCGGCAGGAACAGCGGCGTCGTGATCAGGATGTGCGCCGCCATGTCGAGGAAGATGCCGAGGAAGATCTGGATGATGTTGATGTAGAGCAGCATCAGCCACGGCGTCTGCGTCGCGTGCAGGAGCGCGGCCTCGATCGCGGCCGGGATCTCGAGGTAGGCCATCTGCCAGCGCAGCATGTTCGAGACGCCGATCAGCAGCAGGATCACGCCGGTCGTCTTCGACGCCTTGGCGAGCGACCTGAGCAGCTTCGACTTGTCCATCGTCCGGTAGAAGAACGCGGTCAGGCAGAGCGAGTACGCGACCGCGATCGCCGCGGCCTCGGTCGCCGTTGTGACGCCGCCCATGACGCAGGCCAGGATGACGACGATCACCATCAGCCCGGGGATCGCGGCGACGAACGTGCGCAGCACCGCGCCCCAGCCCGGGAAGACCTCGACCATCGAGCTGCCGTCGGCGCGCCTGGGAAAGCCGTTCCGCACCGCCTGCCAGTAGGCGGCGACGAGCATGCAGACCATGATCCAGAACACCGGGATCAGGCCGGCGAACATCAGGTCGCCGATCGAGACGCCGCGGATCGCGTGGCCGTCGATCGTGCCGACCGCGGCCTGCGCCGCGAAGGCGTAGATGATCATGTTGTGCGAGGTCGGCATCAGCGCGCCGGTGAGCGAGGCGTGGGTCGTCACGTTGACCGCGTAGTCGGCGCTGTAGCCCTCGCGCTTCATGATCGGGATCATCACGCCGCCCATCGCCGAGGTGTCGGCGACGGGCGAGCCCGAGACGCCGCCGAACAGCGTGCTCGCCATCACGTTGGCCAGGCCGAGGCCGCCCTTCAGGTGGCCGACCATGCTGCGCGCGAAGTCGAGGATCTTGTCGGCGATGCCGCCGTGCAGCATCAGCTCGCCCGAGAAGATGAAGAACGGGATCGCCAGGAACGAGAACACGTTCATTCCCGAGACCATCATCTGGATCGGCGTCGCCAGCGGCAAGCCCTCGACCGCGAAGGTCGCGAGGCAGCTCGAGCCCGATCGCGAACGCGACCGGGACGCCGAGGACGAGAAAGAGCAGGAAGCTCAGGCAGAGGACCGCGAGTTCCATCGCGTCAGGCCGTTGTCTCGTGCGGCTTCAGGAACTGGGTCGCCAGGTGCTCGATCGAGAAGATCGCGATCAGCACTGCCGCCATGATCGGCGGCAGGTAGCGGAAGGCTTCCGAGATGCCGAGCGTCGGGATCGTGTCGCGGTAGGTCGACGTCGCCATGTGCAGGCTGCCCCAGAGCAGCAGCGCCGCGAACGCCAGGATCAGCACTTCGACCAAAGCATGGATCAGCGGCCTGCGCCTTGGCTGGCAGGAGTTGCACGACCGAGTCGAGGCCGATGTGACCTGACTCGCGCGCGCCCGCGGCGGCGCCGAACATCGCCACCGAGATCACCATCAGCAACGCGACCTGCTCGACGTAGGGCTGCGAGGCGTTGAAGACGTAGCGCAGGACGACGCCGTAGATGACGACGAGGCCGAGCGCCGCGAGGCAGAAGCAGGCGAGGTGCAGCACCCAGCGCGAGAGCCGCGAGCTGAGCAGCGTCAGCCAGTCCATGCGTCGCGTCGCGGCGAGGGCCCGCCTACTTGACGTTGATGATTTCCTGGAGCAGCGCCTTCAGCTCCGGCGTCGTCGCGAACTTCTCCCAGACCGGCTTTTCGACCTCGACGAAGCCCTTCTTGTCGATCTCGTTGCCCGGAATGATCTTGGCGCCGCCCTTGAGCACGGCTGCGCGAGCGTCCTTCTCCTTCGCGTCCCAGAGCTTGACGTAGTAGGGAACCGATTCCTTCGCTGCCTTGCGGATCGCCGCCTGCTCCTCGGGCGTCAGCGTCAGCCAGACCTTCTTCGAGAACACCAGCACCTCGGGCGTCATGACGTGGCCGGTCTCGGAGAAGACCGGCGCCGACTCGAAGTGCTTGGCTTCCTCGTACGACGGAATGTTGTTCTCGGCGGCGTCGAGCAAGCCGGTCTTCAGGCCGGTGTAGACCTCGGCGAACGGCATCGGCGTCGGCGAAGCGCCAGTGGCGCTGATCATGCTCACCATCAGGTCCGACTGCTGCACGCGCACCTTCAGGCCCTTCATGTCGGCGACGCTCTTGATCGGCTTCTTGGCGTAGATCGAGCGCGCGCCGCTTTCGTAGAGGCACAGGCCGATGAAGCCGGCCTTGTCGAAGGCGGCGAGGATCTTGTCGCCCTCGGCGCCGTACATCGCCTTGCGAAAGTGATCGAGGTCGCGGAACAGGAACGGCAGCGACGGGATCAGCGACTCGGGAACGATGCCGTGGAAGGTCGCGGTGCTGACGCGGACCATGTCGATCGCGCCGATCTTCACCTGCTCGACCGTGTCCTTCTCGGAGCCGAGCGCGCTGTCGCCGAAGATCTTGACGTTGTCCTTGCCGCCGGTCGCCTTCGACAGCTGATCGCCCATGTACTTCACGGCCATGTTGGTCGGGAAGTCCTTGGCGTGGACGTCGGCGGAGCGGAAGTCGCGCGCCAGCGCCGGCGTGGCGAGAACGACGAGCGCCGCAGCGACGAGGCCGGCGGTCTTGCGGATACGGATGGTCATGTCGATGGTCTCCCTGGGGTTCATTCGAAAGGTCCCTTGACGGCGAAGCCGCCGCCCTGGAACAGCGTTGCCGGATCGCTCCGGTCGAGCATCGGCTGGCGTGCCTCGAGCGAAGCGCGAAAGCGACTCGGAGCTGTCGCTCGGGCGATAGCCGATGTGCGCGGCCGAGGTGTTGTCCCACCACGTCGTCGTGTTGTCGGACATGCCGTAGATGACGCTGCAGCCGACCAGCGGCGCCGTCAGGCTGGCGACGACGAGGCGCTCGAGGTCGTCGTAGCTGAGCCAGGTAGCGAGCATGCGGCGGTCCTTCGGCTCGGGGAACGACGAGCCGATGCGCAGGCACACCGACTCGATGCCGTAGCGGTCGAAGTAGAAGCGGGCGACGTTCTCGCCGAACGCCTTGCTGAGGCCGTAGTGGCCGTCGGGCCGCATCGGATCGCCGGGCGCGACGACCTCGTCCTGACGGTAGAAGCCGGTGACGTGGTTCGAGCTCGCGAAGACGACCCGCGAGACGCCGTGCCGGCGCGCCGCTTCGTACAGGTTCCAGACGCCGACGATGTTGGCGTCGAGGATCGGCGCGAACGGCCCTTCGGTCGAGATGCCGCCGAGATGGACGATCGCCTGCACGCCGGCAACCATCGCGCTCGACCGCGGCCGGATCCTGGAGCGCGGCGACGACGACTTCCTCGCCATCTTGCGGCCGACGCGAGCGCGGCGATGTCGCTGACGCGCAGCAGCGCGCGAGCTTCTTCAGGCGCGGCCGGAGCTCGCGGCCGAGACCGCCGGCGGCGCCCGTGAGGAGCAGGCGATCGAAGGGTGGCGCGCTGACGACGGGGACGGAAGCAGCGACTGCGGACATGGCGCAATGCTCACCGATGACGATCTCCGGCGACATTGGCGCATCCCCCCTTGCGCCGAGTTGTCAGACATCGTACAACCAGCCACACTGGCTTCAGATCGCCGATGAACCTCCCCGCCTCGGCCTCGTCCCTGCTCGGCCGAAGGCCTCGAAATCTCGCCCTCTCGGTGGTCGACGCGATCTCCGACCGGATTCGCGACGGCCGCCTCGGCCCAGGCGCCAAGCTCGCCAGCGAATCGGCGCTGATGGCCGAGTTCTCTGTCAGCCGCACCGTCATTCGCGAGGCGTTGTCGAAGCTGCAGGCGGCGGCGCTGGTGCAGACGCGCCACGGCATCGGCACCTTCGTCACCCTCGGCGGCGCCGACTCGGCGGTGTTCCGAATTCGCGCCGACCAGCTCGAGACCTTGCACGACGTCGTCGCCATGCTCGAGCTGCGGATCGGCATCGAGACCGAGGCGGCAAGCCTCGCGGCGCAGCGCCGCAGCGCCGACAACCTGGCCGCGATGCGGCGCTCGCTCGTGGCCTTCACCGAAGCCGTCGAGGCCGGTCGCGACGCAGTGGGCCCTGACTTCCAGTTCCACCTCGAGATCATGCGGGCGAGCCACAACGTCCACTTCTCGAGCCTGCTGCAAAGCCTGGGCACGACCTCGATCCCGCGCGCCCGGCTCGATCCGTCGGCCGCGTCGGCCGACGAGCGACAGAGCTACCTGCGCCGGGTGAACGCCGAGCACGGCTCGATCCTCGATGCGATCGAGAACCGCGACAGCGAAGCCGCGCGCGCGGCGATGCGCACCCATCTCGCCAACAGCCGCGAGCGGCGTCGCCGCGCCGCCCAGCTCGCCAAGAGCTGAACGTCAGTTGTACGACGACTATCCAATCCGGTCGGAGACCCCTGCGATGAAACGCCCCGTCACCGCCTTTCTCACGGGCCTCGCGCTCATCCTCGCTCCGGTGCTCGCGCTGGCCCAGGCATGGCCCGGCAAGACGATCCGGATCATCGTTCCCTACACCCCGGGCGGCTCGTCGGACATCATCGCCCGCTCGATCGCGACGCCGCTCGGCGAGGCGCTGAAGCAGACCGTGATCGTCGAGAACAAGCCCGGCGCCAACGGCAACACCGGCACCGACACCGTGGCCAAGTCGCCGGCCGACGGCTACACGCTGCTGCTTTGCGACGTCGGCGCGCTGGCGATCACGTCCTCGGTCTATCCGAAGCTGCCGTTCGATCCGAAGAAGGACCTGCGCGGCGTGACCATGCTCGCCTATTCGCCGCATCTGCTCGTCGTCCATCCGTCGGTGCCGGCGAACAACCTGAGGGAGCTGGTCGCGTTGTCGCAGAAAAGCGAGCTCGACTTCGCGGTCACGGCGATCGGCAGCGCGCCACACCTCGCCGGCGTCGCGATCGAGAAAGCGACCGGCGCGAAGTGGGTCTACATCCCGTACAAGGGCGGCTCGCAGGCGATCGGCGACACCGTCGCCGGCCAGACGCAGGTGCTGATGAACGGCATGCTCGCGACCTTGCCCTTCGTTCAATCGGGCAAGCTCAAGGTGCTCGGCGTCTCGAAAGCGACGCGCGTTCCGCTCCTGCCCGACGTGCCGACGATCGCCGAGCAGGGCGTCGCCGGCTTCGAGTCGGGCACCTGGCAAGGGCTTCTGGTTCCCGCAGGGACCCCGAGCGACGTCGTCGCGCGCCTGTCGGCCGAGCTGACGCGGATCATCCGCTCGCCCGAAGTGCGCTCGCGCCTCAGCGCGCAGGGCGCCGAGGTCTACACGATGTCGCCGACCGAGTTCGCGACCTTCTTCGACCGAGAGCAGAAGCGCTGGGCCGCGGTTGTCGCGAGCGGCGGCGTCAAGCTCGATTGACGGCCGCGCGCCAGGAGCCACCGATGACTTCTCCCGATCCCTATCGCGCCTTTCCCAATGCGTTCAAGCGGCGTCTGCTTGCCGGCGAGACGTTGATCGGCTGCTGGTGCTCGCTCGCCAACCCGATCACCACCGAGGTCCTCGGCGTCGCCGGCTTCGACTGGCTGCTGCTCGACGGCGAGCATTCGCCCAACGACGTGACGACGTTCATCCCGCAGTTGATGGCGCTGAAGGACAGCACCAGCGCGCCGATCGTCCGGCCCTCCTGGAACGACGCGGTCGAGATCAAGCGCCTGCTCGACGCCGGCTTCTACAACTTCCTCGTCCCATTCGTGCAGACCGCGGACGACGCGCGCCGCGCCGTCGCCGCGACCCGCTATCCGCCCGCTGGCGTGCGCGGCGTCTCGATCTCGCAGCGCAGCAACCGCTACGGCACGGTCGCCGACTACTTCGCCGGCATCAACGCCCAGATCAGCGTCATGGTGCAGATCGAGAGCCGTGCCGGCCTCGATGCGACGGCGGCGATCGCCGCGGTCGACGGCATCGACGGCATCTTCGTCGGTCCGTCCGACCTCGCCGCTGCGCTCGGCCATCTCGGCAACGCCAACCATCCGAGCGTACAGGCGGCGATCGCCGCGATCTTCGACGCCGCCAAGAGCGCCGCCAAGCCGATCGGCATCCTCGCGCCGGTCGAAGCCGACGCCCGTCGCTACCTGGCCATGGGCGCGACCTTCGTCGCCGTCGGCAGCGACCTCGGCGTCTTCAGGGGTGCGACGCAGCAGCTCCGCGACCGCTATGGGCGAGGCGGCTGAGCCAGGCGAGCATCTCGTCGAGCTCGTTCGACTTATCGAACACCTTGACCGCGCCGAGTTCCTGGCACTTGACGCGGATCTCGGGCGTGGCGTGATTGCTGAGGACGATGCGAGGCGGCGCGCCCGGAATCGCACCGAGCGCCTTCAGCACGCCGAGACCCGAGCCTCCCTTCAGGAAGATGTCGACGATCGCCACGTCGCAGTCGCTGCCGGAGTCACAAAACCACGCGACCGCGCCGCGCTCGTCGTCGGCACAACCGACAATCTCGATCGGCGCACTTTCGCGCAGGGCATCGATCAGGTTCTCGCGGATGACCGAGCTGTCTTCAACGATGTAGATCTTGAGCTTGGCCATCGGGCTCCCCGGTGCGGGCGTGCAGCCATTCTTCCCGCGCCGGCGCGGGCAACTGATCGGGCATCAGCCGGCATTGTTGTCGGCCGAAGCCCGGTGCGGCCGTCAGAGAGTTCCGACGCCCTTGTAGCCACGACTCAGTGGGCGCGCCCTTCATAGCGATCGCGCCCTTGGGCCAGCGCGCGGATCTTGGCGTCCGCGATCGGCCGCTTCAGCATCCAAAAGCCGCAATCGGGATGGATGTATTTGACGCGGCCGGCGCCGAGCAGCTTTTCGGCGCGCTCGATCGCGCGCGCGACCGCGTCGGCCGACTCGACCTCGGTGGCCTTGATGTCGATCACGCCGAGACCGAAGCCGATCTCGGGGTTCAGGTCCTTGAACACCGCCAGCTCCTCGGGCGGCCGGTGCGCGCACTCGAGCACGACGTGGTCGGCGTGGAGCGCGTTCAGGTAGCGCATCAGCTGCTCCCAGGTCCCGTGCTGGACGCTCTGGCCGCCATAGTTGCCGAAGCACAGGTGCACCGCCGGCGTCGTCTTGACCGCGTCGAGGACGCGATTGAGCGCCGACGCCGCCCACTCCCATTCCTCGGGATGGCCGGGCAGGTTCGCCTCGTCGACCTGGACGATGTCGGCGTCGAGATGGCGCACCTGCTCGGCCAGCACGTCGGCGATCGCGTGCGCGAGCTCGGGCACGTCAGCGTAGTGCCGGTTGAGCAGCGTCTTGGCCAGCATGTGCGGACCGGTGACGGTGAACTTAAACGTCTTCGTCGCCAGCGCCTGGGCGCGCTGGCAGGCGAGCGGCAGATCGAGCGTGCCGCTCGCGACCGGCCCGTCGACGACGCCGGGCGGGCGCGTCCGAAAGCGCATCCCGGGCAGCGACCGGTACGCCATCACCTCGTCGAACGTCATCTCGTAGCGCACGCCCAGCATCGGCCGGACGAAGTATTCGATCATCCCGTTGGTTTCGGGATGGTTGACGTCGAAACGGTAGAGCTCGCCGTCGCAGACGACGTCGACACCGGCCTGCTCTTGCGTCGCGATGACGACCCGGGTGGCGTCGACCAGCGCCTGCTCCGACGGCGCGGCGACGAGCCACTCGGGCACCGGATACGAGCCGACGACGGTGGTCTTGATGCGCGGCGCGGCGCTCACCGATCGCTCCTCACTTCGGCATCTTGATCGAGCGGTCGAGGAACTCGTTGGTGTAAGCGGTCTTGACGTCGTACGGCGCATCGAGGCCGATGTAGGTCTTGACCAGGTCGTAGTCGGCGGCCATGCGGGCGTCGTCGAGGATGCCGAGCGCCACCCCTTCGGAGTACTTGTCGCGCATCAGCACGGTCACCAGCTTCCAGTTGGTCGTCTCGTTGTCGAGCTGAAGCGCGCCGTTGGCGTCGATCAGCGCCTGCACGCACGGCGCCGGCGTCGCGACGCAGGTGGCGAACGCCTTCTGCGTCACTTTGACGAAGGCGGCGACCGTCGCCTTGTTCTTTTTCAGATAGTCGCCGTTGACGATCACCGTGTTGCCGTAGGTGTTGAGGCCGGCGTCCTTCCAGGCGACGAAGCCCATGTCGTCGCCGAGTTCCTTCTGGAAGATGTGGTGGATGTTGTAGAACGAGGTCGTCGCGTCGATCGACTTCGCCTTCAGCGCCGCGAGCTTCGAGTTGGCGTCGATGTTGACCCAGGTCACCGAGTCGGCCGCGATGCCGTTGGCCTTGGCGAGCGCCGGCCAGATCGTGCGCGCGCCGTCCCCCGCCGGGTTGCCGATCTTCTTGCCGGCCAGGTCCTTCACCGACTTGATCCCCGAACTCTTCAGCCAGTACAGCCCCTGCGGCGAGTTGGCGTAGACGTTGAACACGCCAACCGTGTCGGCGCCCTTGCCGCGCAGCGTCAGCGCGTTCGGCATATCGGCCAAGCCGATCGGGTTGGCGCCCGCCGCGACCTTCTGCACTGCGACCGCCGAGCCCTTGCCCGGCTCGAGGTTGAGGTCGATGCCGGCGTCCTTGTACCAGCCCATCTGCTTGGCGTAGTAGTACGGGGCGTGATCGCCGCCCGGCACCCAGTTGAGGATGAAGTCGAGCTTGGTCTGGGCCGAGGCGGGCACTGCCGCCAGGCTGGCGGCGGCCATGCCGGCGAACAGGGCGAGTCGTCGGATGAGATGCATGTCGTCTCCTGAAAGATCGTGCGGGTGTTCGCGACGAGTCTAGCAACCGACCCGCGCCGCGCAGGAGAGCATTGACCCCGACGACCGGCCCTATCATCGACCGCCCACGCACCCGCCTACCGATGCCCACGCTCGACGATCGTTGGACACGAACGCTGATGGCGGTGGCTTCGCACCTCGCGTTGCTCGTCGTCTGGTACCTGTTCGTCAAGTTCGGCGACGTGCCGAAGTTCGTCATGCCGTCGCCGGTCGACACCGGCAAGACGCTGTTCGCCGGCAACTACCACTGGTGGACCAACGTCGCCGTGACGGCGACCGAGATCTTCGGCGGCTATCTGCTCGCGCTCGTCGTCGGCGTGCTGCTCGCGCTCGCCTTCACCTGGTCGAAGCCGCTCGAGGCGACGATGATGCCGCTGCTCGTCAGCCTCAACATGATCCCAAAGGTCGCGCTCGGGCCGCTGATCATCGTCTGGTTCAAGTACGGGATCGTGCCGAACATGCTGATCGCGTTCTCGATCTGCGTCTTCCCGATCCTATTGACGACGGTGCGCGGCCTGCGCGAGGTCGAGCCCGATTTGCTCGACCTGGTCCGAACGCTGCGCGGCTCGCGCTGGCAACTGTTCACCAAGATCCAGTTGCCAGGCGCCCTGCCGTACGTCTTCTCGGGAATGAAGGTCGGCGCGATCCTGGCCGTCGCCGGCGCGATCGTCGGCGAGTTCCTCGGGTCCGACAAAGGCCTCGGCTACCTGATGCTGCAGGTGCAGGTCACGCTCGACACCGCGGCGATGTTCATGGCGGTGCTTCTGATCACGCTGATCGGCATGGCGCTTTACGGTGCGGTATTGCTGCTCGAGCGCGTCTTCGTCGTTCCCGGACGCGCGCGTCTCCTGATGGCCGCGCCCGCGCCGTTCATCCATCTCGCCGGCGTCGCAAAGACCTACGGTCACGGCGCGAGGGCGCACCTCGCGATCTCCGACGCGAGCTTCGACGTGATGCCGGGCGAGCTCGCCTGCCTGGTCGGGCCGTCGGGCTGCGGCAAGAGCACGCTGCTGAAGATCCTCGCGGGTCTGCATCCGCACGACGCCGGCACGGTCAAGATCGGCTCGTCGACGACGCCGTTCGACCCGGCCAGGGACATCGGCATGGTGTTCCAGCAACCGCTGCTGCTCAAGTGGCGGACGATCCTCGACAACGTCCTCCTGCCGGCCGAGATCCTCGGCCTGCCGATGGCCGAGAGCCGCGCGCGCGCGAAGGACCTGCTCGCCCTCGTCGGCCTCGCCGGCGCCGAGGGCAAGCGCCCGTACGAGCTCTCGGGCGGCATGCAGCAGCGCGCCGCGATCGCGCGTGCCCTGGTCCACGACCCGAAGCTGGTGCTGATGGACGAGCCGTTCGGCGCCCTCGACGCGCTGACGCGCGAGAAGATGAACCTCGAGCTGCTGCGCATCTGGAAGGAAGCCGGGAAGACGATCCTGTTCGTCACCCACGGCATCTCGGAGGCGGTCTTCCTCGGCAACCGCGTCGTCGTCTTCACCGCGGGGCCGGCGCGAATGGCCGACGACTTCGCGATCGAGCTGCCGTATCCGCGCTCGCTCGACATGAAGACGCACGAAGCGTTTGGCGTCTACACGCGCCGCATCTACAGGTTGCTCGACATGGGGTGAGCCGCTTCTTGCGGCTCACCTCTCACGTCACGCGCATCTTCAGCGCGTGGTCGTACGGCAGCGCCGGCGTCGCGAACTCGACGCCGTTGCGAACATAGTGCAGGGCGCAGGCGCGGCGCCAGTGCGTGCTGTGGTTCGGCGCCGACTGGTGGAAGGTGTTGCCGTGATGAAAGCTCACGCCACCCTTGCGCACCGGCGCCGGCGTCATGGGCTGTCGGGCGAGCACGACCTCGGGCAGCTGCAGGTTGAACGCCTCGCCCGGCGGCGCGACGTGGCGGTAGACCGGGCCGAGGTTCGTGCCATCGCCGAAATAGAGGCAGCCGTTCTCGAGCGTCGCGTCGTCGAGCGCGACCCAGGCGGTGACGATGCCTTCGGGGTCGGTCGGGCCGAAGTAGAAGTTGTCCTGGTGCGCCGGTTTCGGCCCGCCGCCCTCCGGCGGCTTGAAGAAGATCTGGCTGAAGTAGACCGAGACACCGGCGCCGAGGATCTGCTCGACCAGCGCGACCAGGCGCGGATCGCGCGCCAGCGCCCGCACCGCCGGGCGATGCGCGTGCGGGTTGTCGAGCTTTCTGAGCACCGTGCGTGCGCGCACGCCGGCATCGACGTACCAGGCGCGCTGCTCCGGCGCCAGCGCGGCGAGAAAGCTCTCGGCCCAGGCCTCGATGTCGGCGATGACGACATCGGCATCGGACGCGCCGAAGACGCCATTGACGGTGAGGTGCCCCTGGTGGCGATAGAAGCCGAGGTCGACCGCGTCCATCACGTGTCCTGCTCCGCGCGCGGTGGCCAGGTCGATCTCGGCATCGGCGCCGTCGTCGACAGATCCGGCACGACAGCGCTGCCGAAGCCGGCGCACTCGAGCGATCCGAGCGCGAGCCGACCGCCTTCGATGCGCAGCCGGACGCGCCGGTCGGCCTCGTGATAGAGGTCGGGGTGCGCCTCCAGAAACGACAGGCTCTCGGCCTGCGGCCGGCCGCTGAAGCCGTCGATGAAGTGGTGGCCGTTGCGCTCGACGTCGGCCAGGCCGAGCAACGCGACGAGCGCGAGGTCCTGCTGCACCGACAGGCCCGCCTGCGTCGTCAGGTCCTCGCCCGAAAGGAAATAGCCGCCGTCGCCGCCTTCGGCATTCCAGATCCGGCAGCGCGCGAGGTTGACGACCGATTTGTAGAAGCCCTTGCAGTCCTTCGATGAGACGCCGCCGTAGCCGAGGGCGCGCGCGCGAACGAAGGCGTCGAGCTCGCCGTCGGACTCGTCGATGATCACCGGCCGATAGCGCGCCAGTGGTCGCGATGCTGCGCGCGAGCGCGACCTGGCGCTTGATCGGCTGCTCGATGAAGAGCGTCGCCGCGCACAGCTGCTGCAGCGCCGGCTCGGCCTCCATCGCGCTCCACAGGGCGACGACCGCGTCGACGTCCTCGTACTGCTCGTTGCCGTCGAGCGTGATGTGCAGCGGCCCGGCGATCCGGTCGAGCACCGAGGCGATCTGCACCAGCCGCTCGAGATCGGCGCGCCGATCGCCGCTCACCTTGAGCTTGAAGCAGCGCTGGCCGTAGGCGGCGATCACCTCCTCGAGCGTTTCCGGCAAGCCGTCGTCGACGCGGCTGCCGGGGTCCTGGTCGCCGGCGGTGATCGGGTCGAGCAGGCCGACGGTGTGGCGCGCCTCGATGCTCGCGACCGGTGCAAGGCTGGCGAGAAAGCTGTTGAAGTCGAACGCGCCGAGGTCGGGAATCACCGGATGCGCGGTCATTCCGGGAAGATTGCTGCGCATTGCGGTCCAGAAGCTGACGCCGGTCAGACGGCACATCGCGTCGAGCACGGCGCGGTCGACGAGCGCGTTGCCGTAGCTCGCGACCAGGGGCGGCAGGCCAAGCTCGCGGCCGGCGCGCAGCTGGTGGCGGTAGTTGTCGGCGAACAGGTCGAACGCTGTCGACGGCGGCGCCTCGCGATAAGCCTCGGCGGCGACCTCGATCGACTTGCGCAGCTGGTCCTGATTCTGCGCATCGCTCAGGTTGGCGCTCTTGTCGAACCACTTGGCGGCGAGCGTTTCGGCGGCGTAGCCGAAGCCTTCGCGGCCGTCGTCGAGGCGCAGATGGACACGCAGGAACGCCTGCAGGCCCTCGGTGACGGTGATGACGCCGAAGCGAAACGGCATGCGCAGGCGAAACGGCTGCTCAAACGCCTCGACGCCGAGCACCTTGACCTTGGGGGCGAATGAAGGAGGAGACGACGCGTCGGCCATGCGTCGATTCTGCGGTGCAAACGGCGCAGCGACTCGCCGCGCTCAGCCGAGCCAGCGCTCGAGGTTCTCGGCGACGAAGGCGTCGTCGCTCAGGTCGACGTGCTCGCGGCAGACGCGCTCGATCTCCTCGCGCTGCCCCGGGCTCAGGCCCTCGTGCGGGTCGAGGCACCAGATGCCTTCGAGCAGGCCCTGCCGGCGCAGCACCTCGTGGCAGCCGGCGATGCAGCCGCGAAAGCCGTGGGCGACGTCGAAGAAGGCGCTATTGCAGTCGGTGACGCGGCTGTCGAGCGCGAGCAGCTCGCGTGCCGATCGCGCCGCCGGCGTCAGCGGCAGCAGCGGCGGCCTTGCAACGCTCCAGCAAGTTGACGGCGGATCGGGTCCACACGGACCAGTGGCCGAGCAGGCCGCCGCGAAAGCGGACCGTGACCGCCGCGCCGTCGCGCATGGCCTGAAGCGGCGTGACCAGGTCGAGGACGATGTGATCGTCGTTGCCGGTATAGAGCGCGATCCGCTCCTCGGCGCGCGCCGCGATCAGGCCACGGACGACGTCGATCGTGCGATAGCGGTTGAAGGGCGCCACCTTGATCGCGACGACGTTCGCGATCGCTGCGAAGCGGGCCCAGAACGCGGCGCTCAGCTCGAGCCCGCCCACCGCCGGCTGCAGGTAGAAGCCGATCAGCGGCATCTCGGCGGCGACCGCTTCGCAGTGCGCGATCAGCGCATCGTCGCTCGCGCCGCGCAAGGCCGCGAGGCTGAGCAAGACCGCGTCGTAGCCGAGACCGCGCGCCAGGCGCGCCTCGGCGATCGCCTGCGTCGTCGGCCCGCACGCGCCGGCGACGAGCAACGGCCGCTCGCCGGTGGCGCCGAGTCGCGGCCAGTCGCGCGCCGTCTCGGCGGCGATGCGCAAGACCTCTTCGAACAGGCCGGCCTCGCGGATCGCGAACTGGGTCGTGTGCACGCCGACCGCCAGGCCGCCGGCGCCGGCATCGAGGTAATAGCGCGCGAGCGCGCGCTGGCGGCGCCGGTCGAGCCGGCGCTCGGCGTCGAGCGCGAGCGGGTGCGCCGGGATCGCCAGGCCCTCGAACAGGCGCGCGCGGACTGCGTCGGGCGAGAGGGGAGGAGCAGCGACCGCCATCGTCATCGCATCTCTGTCAGCCGAACTCGGGGCCGGCGACGGCGAACAGGCGCGGGTTCGCGACGAGCGCCGGCGTCGCGCCGAGCGCCATGCGCAAGAACGGGCGTTGGCGCGCGAAACCGCGGCGCTCGAGCGCGTTTTGCAGCGCGGGTTGATGCGTCGCCACGTCGATGAAGACGCGGTCGGCGGAACGATCGAGCGCACTCGCCGCAAGCGCCAGCGCGGTGGCCTCGTCGGCAGCAACGAGCGGCCCGATCTGCATCGCGCGCCGGCCCGCACGCGCGACGACGAAGCCGCTCGCGTCATCGGTCAGCCAGGCGCGCGTCCCGGGACGGATTGCGAACGAGCGCCACAGCGCCGCGCGGCCGACGCCGCCGATCGATCGGTCGAGCGCGATCAGCGCGGCGAGCACCCTTGCATCGCCGAGGTCGACTTCGTGCGCGCCGGTCGAGCGATCGGCGCCAGCGAGCTCGCCCTGCCAGCGCTCGAAGGCGAAGCCGGCAGCGAAACCGTTGCGGCGATAGACCTCCGCGCCGGCCGGCGTCGCGTCAAGCACGGGCACGCGGCCGGATCGCCTCACCGTCTCGACGCAGGCCGTGACCAGGCGCGTGGCCAAGCCGCGATGACGATGATCGACATCGACCAGCACCATCGAGATCCAGCCGATGCCGTCGTCGTAGGGCAGCGTCGCGGCGCTGGCGACGAGCCGGCCGACGCTGTCGCGAGCACCGATCGCGCCACCTTCGGCGATGAACAACGCCCAGTCGTCGGCGGTCTGGTTCCAGCCCGCCGCATCCGAGAGCGCGAGGCCGCCGGCGACGTCGGCAGCGCTTAGTCGCTCGATCGCGAGCGCCTCAGAAAGTGCCATCGCGGACCTCGAACTTGGTCGGCTTGCCGAAGCTCGCACCGCCCGCCTTGATCCAGTCGGTGACCCAGTCGAGCATGCGCTCGAGCGGCACCAGCGGAGGACCGAACTGGCGCGTCGCTTCGCTCGTGTCCGAGAGCAGCGCGGTCTCGGCCTCGTGGCCGACGATGTGCGCCTCGACACCGAGCCGGCCCGCCAGCGCGCCGGCGAGCCAACGCACCGACGTCGCCTCCGGGCCGGTGACATTGATCGGCGTCGTCGGCGTCGTGCAACGGGCGAGGCAGCGAAGCACCTGCGCGTTGGCATCGCCCTGCCAGATGACGTTGACGTGGCCCATCGTCACGTCGACTGGATCGCCGCGCTGCAGCTTCGCTGCGATGTCGAAGAGCACGCCATAACGCATGTCGATCGCGTAGTTGAGCCGGACGATCCGGCCCGGCGTGCTGTGACGCTCGGAGAAGTACTCGAACATCCGCTCGCGGCCGAGGCATGACTGCGCGTACTCGCCGACCGGCGCCGGCGGCGTCGCTTCGCTCGCGCCGGCCTGGCCGATGCGAGTCAGGCCGTAGACGTTGCCGGTCGAGAAGGCGACGATGCGCGCCTGCTTGAAGCGTTCGGCGACGAGCGCCGGCACGTGCGTGTTCATTGCCCAGGTGAGGCCCGGGTTGCCGCTCGCGCCGAACTTGTGCCCGGCGGCGAAGACGACGTTCGGCACGTCGGCGAGCGCGGCGATCGCGCTGCGGTCGAGCAAATCGCAGGTAATCGTCTCGACGCCGGCGGCGCCGAGCCGGTCGCGCACACCGGGGTCGCTGAAGCGGGCAACGCCGATGACCCGTCGCGCCGGCGTCGCTCGCTTTGCGAGGCGGGCGAGCGTCGGCCCCATCTTGCCGGCGACGCCGAGGATCATGAGGTCGCCTTCGACTGTCGCGAGCTCGTCGACCAGCGCCTGGCTCGGCAGCGTCATGAAATCGTCGAGCGCCGCGCTCGATGCGAAGCGGTCGGGCAGGCCGAAGGATCGAGAACGGTCACGTCGCGCGATGAAAAGCTTCGCCCAGTTTAGCGGCGCAGCGTGACGGCTCTTACGTGGTCCGAAACGCGTCGGCAGCATGAACCACGTCTTGACACAGCAAGCCCCGGCCTGCGCCTTACTGGCACAAGCTGTCCAGCGGTTGCCACGTCTGTTTCCGCAAGACGATGCCCGCGTCCGAGGGGACTTGGATCGCCCAGGCCTATGACGCACGACCCGCAAGCAAACGCGGCGCAGCCTAGTGGCCTTTGACCGCCTTCCCGCGCACCAGCGCTATGAGGCTGCGAAGAAATCGGCCGAGGCGTGGTTTGCCCATGTCGGGATGGGCGGAACGACCGACGGGGTGACCGTGCGCGAGGCCCGCGCTCAACGGCGACTTGTCCTCAAGCCTGTTGGTGTCGTCCGGAGCCGCCTTAGGTACAAGTGCTCCGGCCATCAGTCCTCGCCCATCCCAAGTGGAAGGGCTATGCTGTGCAGCCCCCTCAGGTCCAGTCTTTACCTCTGAGAGATGGCAAAAGCATTCGTCAGCTATAGCCGCTCAACCGCAGCTGCACTCGACTCCTTGGTGAGTGACTTGGAGGGGCTTGGTCACGCCGTCTGGGCGGATCGTGAGTTGACCGGAGGACAGGCTTGGTGGACTCAAATACTCGAGCAGATCCGCGAGTGCGAGCTCTTCATTTTTCTACTCTCGCCAGATTCGTTGGAGTCAGTCGCCTGCAAGCGAGAGCTGTCTTATGCAACCGCCCTGCGCAAGCCGGTCCTTCCAATACTAGTGGTCGACGGTGTTGCGCTTGGGCTGCTGCCCGAAACGTTGTCGTCGGTTCAGCATGTCGACTACCGGCAGCCGGACCGGAACACTGTTTTGTCTCTGTCTCGCGCAGTCCGCACAGTTCGCCCTGCGGCTGCACTTCCGGAACCATTGCCGACTCCGCCAGAAATTCCAATCTCCTACCTTGGAAGCCTGGCAACGCGGATTGAGATCGAACAACTCCTGACGTTCGAGCAGCAGAGTGCCATCCTGGTTGATCTCCGTCGGGCGCTACGCGACCCGAACTTGCGAGACAACGCGAGGCAGCTCCTTCCAAAGCTGAGGGCGCGACGCGACTTGCTGTCCACCGTCGCCGAGGAAATCGATGAGCTGACGATTTCTCCTACCGTCGCCACCAATACCTCGCAGCGCGCGTACGAGACTCCGAAGCACACGAAACAACCAGCAGCCGAGTCAGCGCCGAGCGTCACGCCTTCCAATCCGGCCCCAGTTGAACCTCGGAACGAGCGCCGCCCAGCGGTAGATCGCGATACAGCCAACAGTGCGGCAATCTCTAAGAGATTTCCGGGCTGGATGCCTTGGCTCGTCCTTGGAACCATAGTCCTTTTTGCCATGGTGCTCTGGGCGAACGTGTCTGGAAAGCGCGAGGAGCCGACCCTTTCGGCGGCAGCCTCATCGGCCTCCAGAAACGGGGACGGCACGGACCCAGCGAAGCAGAATCCGATGGCCCTTGCGGACGACTACTTCAAGTTAGGCGGCCCTAAGAACGAGGAGGCGGCAGTCGGGTTGTGGAGAGCATCGGCCGACCAGGGCAACGCGACTGCGCAAAAGAACCTCGGCTGGATGTACGAGCAAGGCAGAGGAGGTCTCCCGCAAAGCGACGCCGAAGCAGTCAAGCTGTATCGCCTGGCGGCCAACCAAGGGCTCGCTGAGGCGCAAGCAAACCTCGGTCGGTTGTACGAGCTAGGCAGAGGAGGCCTCCCGCAGAGCGACGCCGAAGCAGTCAAGCTGTATCGCCTGGCGACTGATAAGGGGAATGGCCCGGCGCAAAAGAACCTCGGCTGGATGTACGAGCAAGGCAGAGGAGGTCTCCCGCAGAGCGACGCCGAAGCACTTAAGCTTTATCGCGCGGCGGCCGAGCAGGGGCTTGCTGAGGGGCAAGCAAACCTCGGTCGGTTTTACGAGCTAGGCAGAGGAGGCCTCCCACAGAGCGATTCCGAAGCAGTCAAGTGGTATCGCTTGGCGGCTGACCAGGGGAACGACGCAGGGCAGTCAAACCTCGGTGTGTTTTACGAACGGGGCCGAGGAGGCCTGCCGCAGAGCGACGCCGAAGCACTTAAGCTTTATCGCGCGGCGGCCGACCAGGGGCTTGCTGAGGGGCAAACAAACCTCGGTCGGCTGTACGAGCAAGGCAGAGGAGGTCTCCCGAAGAGCGACGCCGAGGCAGTCAAGCTGTATCGCCTGGCGGCAGACAAGGGGAATGCCACTGGGCAGGCCTTCCTTGGTGACATGTATGAGCGTGGCGTTGGCGGCGTGCGGCAGGACCGCTCAGAGGCCGTTCGGCTCTATCAACTGGCGCGGAAGCAAGGCAACGATTTCGCCACGAAGGCCCTGCAGCGACTAGGCGAGAGTTGAATCATGCAGGACACTCTTCTTCGAGGTAGATCCCTCTGCCAACGTTAATGCCGCAACTTCGGCGACTCGCGGCCATGGTTCGACGCAGTGGCTGACGCCTCAGCGGTGGGCTCCCTTTTTCGAGGAGCGCTTAGGACATTCTTAGGACATCGATGCCGGATTGCTTGCCGATCAATCGGTGTAAGTTATTGATTTTAATGAATAGTTGGTGCGCCCGGCAGGTATCGAACCTGCAACCCCTGCCTTCGGAGGGCGATACTTGCGACGAATCGGGCCGCAAGCGTTCTACAGACAGCCCCATGCGCTGCATCGAGCGCCGACATCGCAGGGCGCTGTCGCGCGCAGCGCAGCGTAGTCGAGTTGGCTGCCGCGAGCGCGCGACCAAGATGAGCGGACCTGTCGCATGGCGTCCGCGCGCGCCCGAACGCGTGAGTCGATCCTCCGACTGGATGATTTCGGAGCGACGCTTCGCTTGACGACCCAGACCGCGTCGGGGAGGCGAATGAGCGACAGCCGCTGGACCTGGCCCTTCTGGTGCTGCCCAGGAAGCGGTCGGACACGCTCCTCAACTTCGGGCTAGGCTGTCAGTAGCCCCGCCGTAGCAGAAGACCGCGTCGACGGGCACCAGTTTGCGTTGTGACCCATCTAGCCGACGCTCTCGGCCCTCAATTCATCACCCAAGCGTGAACATGGGCGATCGGCTGCAAGAGGCACTCGGCCGAGCTCTGCGAGGCCCTGTAGGCGCCGCCTCACGGGCCTCGCAAGACCACGCCAAAAGGCTGAGAACTCGGCAAGGGCCGGCATCGACGATCACGGGTTTGTCCGAGCTTGACACGATTCGGTTAATGGACGGCGGCAGAGAGGCAGGACGGTACGTTTGGCTAACGCCAACAAGAACAACCATCGCCTGGCGGATCAAGAAGCTGCTGGCGTCTGCCGTTCTCAGGCGCTCGACGAGCCGTCGGCTCACCTGTACGTCCTTCTGCCACATCACGTTACTCGGATCGAGGCGGGCCAGGTGCTCGTCGATCGCCAAGCTCGCTTCTGCGTTTTGGAGCGCTTCGCCGAGCGCACCACCCTGCTCGTGGCACTGTGCGATGAGTGTCAGGTGCCGGAAATGTCACGCTGCCAGCCGGCGTTGGAGCCGTCCAGGCGCTCGGCCAGGGCGCTCTCGATGGCCCGGGAGGCCTGGAACGCGTCCAGCGCGCCGGCGAGATCGCCCTTCTCGCGCAGCACAACGCCCACCTTGTTCAGGCTGAGCGCCGAGGTCGCGCTGGCTGATGGCGTTGGTGGGGTCGGCATCGGCCAGGCGCTGGCTGATGGCCCGCGACGCCTGGAACGCGTCCAGCGCGCCGGCATGATCGCCCTTCTCGCGCAGCACATCGCCGACGTTGTCCAGGCTGATACTGAGGTCGCGCTGCAGACGGCGTTGGAGCGGTCGGCATCGGCCAGGCGCTGTCTGATGGCTCGCGAGACCTCGGACGCGTCCAGCGCGCCGGCGAGATCGCCCTTCTCGCGCAGCACGCTCGGCCACGTTGTTCAGGCCGACGCTCCAGGTCGCGCTGCCCGACGGCGTTGCGTGGGGTCGGCATCGGCCAGGCGCTGTCTGATCGCCTGCGACACCTTGGAACACGTCCAGCGCGCCCGGCGAGATCGCCCTGGTGGCGCAGCACATCGCCCACCTTGTTCAGGCTGATGCTGAGGTCGCGCTGCAAGCCGGCGTTGGTGGGGTCGGCATCGGCCAGGCGCTGGCTGATGGCCCGCGACGCATGGAACAAGTCCAGCGCGCGGCAAGATCGCCCTGCTGGCGCAGCACATCGCCCACCTTGTTCAGGCTGACGCCGCGCTCGCGGAGCCAAGATAGATCGCCGACCGCCGTATCGGAAAGTGGCGCCGGCCGAGCCCGCGACCGCCTCGAGGACGCCTCGGCGCAAGTCGAGCCGGCCCCGGGGCCTCCAAATAGCCGTCGATGTAGTAGAGCATCGGGTTGGCCAGCAGCGCCCAGAGGCGATGATCGGCATCGGCACGCAGGAGCGCGGCAGCATGCTGGAGGTCGCGCACGATGGCCGGCCATGCTGCACGATCCACCGGCTGGCGCCTCAGCGCTGCTACTAGTGCCTAACCCACGAGCCGCCGCCAGCCGGTCGAAGCGATTTGGCGATGCGGGTCCCGTCAACTCGCGCGCGAACCGATGCACGAGCACGTGGGCGCAGTCAACCTGTGCGCCGTCTAGCTCCCGGCGCACCAGGCCGCTATGTATCAACGCCTTGATCGCCGTGGCGGCGTGCCCATCCCCGCCGCCGGCCTCAAGAAGCCCGTCACATAACCAATTCGCATCGACCGGGGCCGGCGCCAGTTGGCCCAGGCACCAGAGCAGCTGCAAGGGCAGCGGACCCAGGGCCCGCGTGCTGCGGTCGAAGAGCCACTTCAGCCTACCGGTCGGAATGGGTCGGGTCGCTCAAAGAGGGCAGTGCCGCGTCGCGCCAAGAACGCACCAGAGCGGCAGGGTCCTCGTCGTCCCGCGACAGCATGTTGCCCGCCCAGTTCAACGCCAGCGGATGGCCATCGAGCAACGCAAGCGCCTCGGCGCGAACGACCGCCGCGATCGACACGCCGGCAGTAAGCGAGTCGAACAGCGCCGCGGCGTCGTCCTCGTCGAGCGCCTCTCTCAGGAAGACGCTTTCAGCCGGCGCGAACTGGGTGCTCGAGCGCGTGAGCAGGAGCACGCGGTTCTCAGGCGACAACACCTCCAGAAGCTCGGGAATCGCGGCACGGCCTTCGTGGCCATCGGCTTCCTCGCCACCTTCGATCACCAGCAGCAACGCACGCCCTCGGCAGGCCTCGCTGCACCGATCACGCGGTGGGCTGCGGTCCATGAACGCGGCGCCGGCCAGGCGGTTTGCGAGCGAGTTCCAGGCCGCTGCGGCATTGCCGCGCAGCGTGTACAGATCGACGTCGACGATGCCATCGGGGTAGATGCTGGCGGACAGGCGCTCGCCCTGCTCGCCCAGGAGCTCGGCGAGCACCTCGGCCGCGAGTGCCGTTTTACCCATGCCGCCCGGCCCGACCACAGCGGTGCTCCGGCCGCGGCGCAAGCGGTCGGAAAGGCTCTGTCGTTGCGCTGCACGACCGAAGAATCGCGCAGCCCGCGGCGGCAGCTCGCGCGGTGCCCGAGGCGGCAAAGGGGAGCTCTGCGGCACTTCGACGTGCACCACGATTGGCTGCGGCGGAGGACTTGGTACAGCTCGGAGTGTTGAAGGTTGGCTTACCTCGTCCCGAACGGGCAGGGGCGCGAGCAGATGGTCACGAATCAATGCTCGCAGCGCGTCACAGACCTGCGCGTCGCGTTGCCGCGGCTTGGCGATCGAAAGGTGGTCCTCGTCGAGCGGCACCGGGTCTTCTCCGATGCCAGGGTGCGCTGAAGACGGATTGACGATTGGCACGATTCCCTTGACGGGTCGGGTCTCGTAGTACGTGATGGTTCGGATCGATTGTCGAGGAGCGGCGCGGCGATACCAGTCATACAGGTCGCGCAGATGAGCGTCGTGCGCCCTCAGGTCTTCGATGCTCACCGAGGCACCGAAGAGAACTCGAAACTGATTGAGGAGAGAAGCAAGGATCGCTCCCGTGTGCGGCGTGGCGAGGAAGAGGACGCCGCGCGTTGCAATGGCCAGGCGGCCCTTCGCCGCGTCGCCAGCATCCGCCGATTTGCGCAGCACGTGCTTGGCCAGCAAACCGCCCAGGCTGTGACAGACGAACAGCAGGGGTCGCTGACCAAGGCCCTTGTGTATCAGCAGATCCACTACTTGGCCCGCGCGGTCCGGCAGGGACATGGAGTTGCCGCTGTCTCGGTCGCCGTGGCCGAGCCATGCCAGAACGCGGGCCAGGCGCGTTGGGCTAGCAGCATAGCCGAGCGACCACACGGCGAGTTGAGGGAACTCCGAGGCAACCCAGCAGGGCCACGAGTCGAGGTCAGTCTCGCCATGCCGCCAAGTGCCGTACGCATCTCCGCCGAGGCCGTGGATGAACACTACGTCAGCCACCGGATCCTGCGACCGGGCATCAGCATCCATGATGCGATGGAGTTTGCTCACTCACGCTCCTCTGTCGTTGGCCCTCGGCTCGATAGTACGGGCGCCGGCGCCGCCTCGCGAGCCTCGGCGCTCGCCGGTTCCACGCAGTACCGGCGCGCTGCCGAAGACGATGAACTCGCCATCGCCGATAGCAAAGCGCTGCAGAGCCGAAATTGGCGTCAGCTCCTTTCGCCCACAAGCGGACTTCCCTGGGCCGACCATGAGCAGCAGTGTGGGGCGCCGGCACGCGCGGTCCCTGGCGCCCGCCCACAAGCTACCGACGTCGCTTCGGAAAATTTGCCGCGATTTTTTTGGCCGCACATACTCTCGCGCAGCCGTATGTCGAAGGCGGAAGAGCTGCCAAACCGAGCGTCAATGCTAGGGGCTTGGTGGCGAGTGTCTCGGCCGTGGTCGAGGGTGTCATGGGGGTCAACGCCGTCCCCCTTCGGTTCGCCCCCAGGAAACGATGGTCACCATGACAGGCGCCGCTGGGCCGTCGTCCGACCGATGCAAGCCGCGCTTGCCGGTCAAGGGGCCGCGGACCGAGCGAGAGCGCTATACGGAAAGCTTGCCGGTGCTTTTGATCGCGGTGCCCGGGTAGTCACAGCGGTCTGCCGTTCATACCAAAACCAGTTGCTTTCAGTATGCCATGCCGGCATGATTGAGCCCTCAGCAGGAGCCCAGCCATGCCCAAGCCAGTCCGCGTCGCCCTCTACGCCCGCGTCAGCACCGACAAGCAATCCAGCGATGCCCAGCTCCGCGAACTTGGCCAGGTCGCCGAGGCGAAGGGGTGGGAGGTGGTGGCCGAGTACACCGATGCCGGCGTGAGCGGCTCCAAGCGCCTGCAAGACAGGCCCAAGGGCTCAGCCCTGATGCGGGATGCCACGCGGCGTACCTTCGATGTGGTGGCCTCGTGGTCAGTGGACCGCCTCGGGCGCAGCTTGCAGGACCTCATCGGCACCCTCTCGGAGCTACACGCTGGCGGGCTGGACCTCTACCTGCACCAGCAGGCCATCGACACCCGGACGCCCGCCGGCCGCGCCCTCTTCCAGATGCTCGGGGTCTTCGCCGAATTCGAGCGGTCCATCATCGTGGATCGGGTCAAGGCCGGCATGGCCAAGGCCAAGGCCAAGGGGACTAAGTCGGGGAACCCCATCGGGCGCCCCCAGGTGCCCTCGAAGGTGGAGGACCGCATCCGGGCGCTCCGTGCCGATGGCCTCGGGATGCTGAAGATCGCCAAGACCGCGGGGTGCGGAGTGTCCACCGTGCAGCGGGTGCTGGCCGAAGCGTAGTCGCCCTTTCCGTATGCCCCGCCGAGGCCCCTGGCAGCTCTGCCGCCGGCAATCGAACGCTACCGCTCAGTCAACGATCCTGAGCACGCAAGAACACCCAAGAACACCCAGCCGCAGGACGCAGCGCTCAGCGTCCTTGCAACTCCGGGATGATTCCCTGCCCGAGCACGTCAAGGCCACCTGTCGGCTGACGCGGGCACCCAACAGAGGCCCCTTCACTCGACCTTCATGTACTTGCAGCCTGGCGCGACCGTCGAGGGGTAGTCCCATGAATACGCCTGGGCCTGGTTCAGGCCGTTCTTGAGAAACCCACACGCCTTCTTCTCGACATCGGCGGACACCGTCGTCTCGGTGAACTTCCAGAGAAAGGCGCCTGCAGGGTCGTTTTCGAGCACGTGGACAGTGACTACGTTGCAAAGTCCCTGAGGCCCGGGGTTCGACACCCAGCGTCGCTCTGACACGCGCTGAAATCGAAGCTGGTTGCGAGTCAGTCGCACAGTGCAAGTGTTCTCTTCCAGCTCATTCATCTTCGCGCCGGCCGCCTTGATTGCCTGACGCCCTCGCGAGCCTTGCAGCAGCTTCACAGCTTCCCCAAGGTCCGACAGGTAGGTCGCCTGCTCGGGTGTGGACTTGGTCATTCGTGCTCTCAGATTCGCCAAGTCCATGTCTGCCAATTGCTGGCTCGCCTTGCGAAAATCCGAGTCGCTCATGGTGTCGATTTGGGCCAAGTCAGCCTTCGCCTTGCTCTTCTGTTCCGCTGTCACTCGGCTGATGGAAACCAGAGTCAGATCACATGCGACCGCACGGTACGGAGCCTCGCCTTCGCCTTCGCAATCGAACTTCAACGTGCTGTTCGATGTGAACGTGCCGAGCAGGAGGTAGCTCGGAGGCATCAAGTCCTTCGCTTGAGCCGCGACTGATGTAGAAAGACAGAGCGCAGCAATTCCCGTTGCGATTCGGTTCAGCATGATTCCTCCGAGTAGCGGGACAGTTTCTCATCCGGCACGGGCGCGGTGTGCGCCGAGGTCCAGCGAGGCGAAGAGCCCCTGAGTCGATCATCAGGGCGCCTCAGCGGCCCACCTAAAATCGCCGGCGTGGCAAAGAACGCTTTCGACGCGACCAGCCCGCTTCAATCCCGATGGGACCAAGAGGGCGCCGAGTTCGTCCAGTCGAACAAGGAGTGGTGCGCCCGCTGCTGCACCCGCCTGTTGACCCTCAAGCCGCAGCTCAGGGCCGAGGCCGCGATGGAGCTGGCGCAGGAGTGGAGCCTTCAGGACGGCCTGCGCGCACTGTCCCCCGAGCTGGTGGCCGAGGACGCCCTGCACCCGCTGAGGTAGCAAGTAGGACTACTCAGACTTTGCCGGCCCCGAGGGCTCTGCGGACGCGCCGCTGTCCTTCCCCGAAGTGGGGATCAACGCCTTGGTGTCGTCGAGGAACTTGTCCGCCGCAGCCACTTCCTTTGCCGCTGACTCGGCGAGCATCTTGAAGGTGTCCTCGCCCAGAGCCGGCAGGCTTAGTTCCTCCCTGAACGCGACGAGGAGCGCCATCGCCTTGCTGTCGATTGCGGAGCGAGACTTTGCGCCGCGCTTGAGGAGGTCCATTCCGCCGCGGGCGAGTTGCTCATTTGCGGTCGTCACGTGCTGCACGATGGTGGCTTCAATGCGGTCAATCTCCCCCTGACGAAGCTCGACCGCTGCGAGTCGTTCAGCGTCCGGGGTACTGCGGGCCACCTCATCACGCAATCGGGCTCGCTCACCCTGCAACTGCGCCTTCGCGCTCTCAAGTTGTTTCAGGCGACGCCTAATGGCGGTGTACTGAGCCCTGAACGGAGCCGCTTCAAAGATCGACTGGTTGACGGCGTGTCCTACTTCGACCAAGGCACGGACAGTCTTCGCACCCGCGACAAGGCAGACGCGGTAGCCGGACCCCGCGGACTTCGACACCTCGGAGAGAGGAGGATCGAATTCGGAGACCATGTTCCAAGCAAGCATGGACCGAGTCATCGACGAGCCCACGTCGTTTAGCGCATCCAGGTAGATGGTCTTGCGAAGGTCCTGGTCGCGCTCGAGCCGCGCTCGCTCCTCTGCCGCCCTCAACTCCACCCGCTGTCTCCGCTCGGCGCCTCGGTTGCTGGCGAGGACCCCGACGATTGCAATGCTGCCGGTGATGAGGGAGGCGAGTAGCGCAGCGATCAAGGCTCCGAGCGGGGCAAGTGCATCCCTCGGAATCTGCCGGTACGCCTCAACGAGCCAGTTCATCGCGGACATTGTGCTGGACGCGCCCGGAGCCTGAGGCCCCGCCGGCAGCCCCTACTCGTTTCCCGATTGGTCGCCAAGCCGCATCAGCTCTGGGAAATGCTACGGGGAAGGTGAGGTGAACTGCCGCCGGAGGTACTTCGCGGCGAGCGGCAGATGGACCGTCGAGGTGGCGAAGAGGTACTCCACCGCCTGCGTTGCCATGTCCACGTTCACGCGGCGCACCAGCTCCTGCGGCGGGAGATGCCACGCCCGCTCGATGAGCCGATTCCCGGTGTTGTAGATGGCGAAGAGCATCGAGGGCGAAAGGGGCAGCAGCATGAGGTACTCGCCGTCCATCGCGCCTGTGCGGACGATGGGCTTGTCGCCAATCACGAGGTCAAGGCGGCACCCCTTCACGTCGATGGTTGCCCACTCGGAGCCCATGATGGCGCGGTGGGGCAGCCCGTCGCGGATGCTGTTTACCATTGCGCGCAGCGTGATGCTCCGCATGAGTCGTGGATTGGCCTCCGTCAGGGACTTGACTGTCGTCTCCGGGTCCTCGCCCTCGCGCGGGTCCTTCATGATCGTCCGCAGAACAACCTCCGGCGCAGAGGCTTCATGCTCATCGACGGACCACGGCGTGCGGATCGCCAGCGACACAACGAGGCGAGTCCACCACCGGGCCATCTCATCGGTCAGCGTTTGCACGCCCTCCCGGAGGATGTGCTGGTGCGCCTGTGCGCCCTCGTCGTCCACCTTCTGCATCACCTTGGACTCGATGACGTTCCGTGACTCAGGCGGCAGGTCGGGCATCGAGTAGAGGCCCAACGCCTTCGCCACCCCGCCGGCCGTCAGCGGAGAGGCGGTCAGCTTGCCGCCCTTCCACGCAAGCGCAGTCAATCGGCCTGTCGACGGCGCGTGCCACTCACGCAGCAGGAACGCGGGGACGAAGTGGTGGTCGCTGTGCGGGGTGCCTGCCATGACGGAGGGATCATGGCGCCGAGGATCAGGCCGGCTTCGCCAACTCGCGATCCGCCTTCGCGGAGTACTTCACAGCCCGCTCCACCTTTATCAGGTTGGCCCGTGAGGCCCCACGTCGCTGTATCCGGGAACTGGCGAATCAGCGCGAGGTTTCGTGGCGCGACCTTCATCGCCGCCGGACAGACCGTCAAGGAGCACGGCGATGCCGTGTGGCGAGGTTGACACCACGATGGCCATCGTCACGATATTCAGAGCTGTGGCTTGCGATAAAAAAACCTGAGCACGTACCGCGCGATGCGGAACGCATCGCGCTGCCTGCGTGCTTCGGCCGAGAACCTGCCATGAAGTACCGGTCGACCGCTCCCGGGGGCACCGCCATGGAACTTGCAGCGGGTGTGGCCTATGGAGGCCCAGCGACGACAGGGCTCGCCGGTGCTCCTGGCTCTGGCGCCGCACCGCGTAGACACGTGCGCCGGCCAAAGCGCCTCTTCTATGGGGTTACCTTCTTTTCGCTTGGTCATCGCGTGACTCCCGACGGGATAGCTAACCTAGACCAGGTCTGCACGAACGACGCGCCAGAGTGCGCAGTTCTCGAGGCGGCCCGGGCATCTGACTAGCCGGAGATTGCCCCACCGTTGACCTACCCTGGCCGCGAGCAAGCGCCCCACCGATCGCGCCGAGGGCATCGGGGAACCGAGTGCAACCGCAAGATCAGGCACCGACCGCGCGCCATGAACCAGCGCGCTGACTGGAATCGGGTCGGGTCCGAAGCGATTCCACCAAGCCGCGATGAGGGCACACACGTCAAGCGTGGGCACCAATGAGTAGTCGGGCCGGCTACTGCTTCCGACTGCGGGATTTGCAAATCCCGCGTCGTCTGCACCGACATGATGGTCGTACCAATCATCACCACTAGACATGTCTCCACTCCCGCTCATACCCGCGCTCGGAGCCGCCGATCATCGCGGCAGACCATCTCGCGAGACCACCACCCGCCATCCGCTTCGTGAATCGACGGTTCCCATCGACCACGCGATCCTTGCGGTAGCCCAATTGCTTGCCCAGCGCCCTTGTTCGTTGAGTTCGTGTCATGTAACTGGTGCCGGGGCCGACGAGGTCGTCTATCGCATCGCGCAGTTGCTCCCGCCAAGCGTGACTCAGGTCCGGGTGCTCTGAGGCGCAGTCCCCGCCGTAAAGATCATCGATGACTTCGCGCGCGGTCATCGGCTTTTCGCCATAGCCGGAGTGCCAGGCACGGTGCAGTTCGGCAAGCGCAATGAGCTCCTCGTCCTCGTCTTCGCCCATCGCCAGCTTGTTCAAGGGGTCGTCGATCCGAATGTCGCCGACAAGATCGATGGCCCACAGCAGCGGACGCAGGACACCGCGGGACCAATCCTCGAAGCTACCGAGACTCACTTCGGCAGCGAAGCCACCACCCCGCAACTGATAGCCGCGGATCACCGTCAGCACGTCACGAACAATGGCGAGTCGGTTCGCATGACAGAAGTCGCGCGGCGAGGCCGCGAAGCTTCGCAGGTATGGGCGTTCCACGCCCGCGTCCAGTCGACAGACCAGGATGCGCCGTGTCAGCTCGCCCCGCAGCGTCATGTTGTTGCCGTTGAAGAGCGCGAGCATTCGGTTTGGCAAGCTCAGCAGGCGCGTTTCGCCAAGCAGCCGATCGTCGAATTTCGGGGCCGTCAGCAACGACGCGAGCACCGGCGAGTCGAACGTTCCCTTGATGTTGTCCCAGATCATCACGGGCGTTCCGGCGTGCAAGAGAGACACGACGCGCTTTCGCACTTCGCTTTCGTCATCGTGCAGATGCGGCAAGGCGCTAGGGGCGCTGCCCGTGCCGACAATCGCGATGCACTCAGAGAGCAGCGTCTTACCGCTTCCCTGCGCCGGAGCATCCAGCGCGAATCCTGGCGCCGTGCGCAATCCGGGCCGCATAACCGCGGTGAAGATTGCAGCAAGGAGAACCCCACGGTCCGAGGACGACTCGAACGGAAATGTGTCGAAGATGCTCAGCAACCGCTGGAACGCCGCGCTGACCTCCTCCACGTTCGGCGCCGCGGTCAAGACGCCCTCCTCCGATGACATCACCAGCAGTAGCCCCGATGTCGGGTCGTAGCCGTTCCGCTCGATGAGCCGCTCGCCAACAATGACGGGCGCCGTGATCACGGCATTCAGTTTCGGAAGGTCGCGGTGGCGATTGAGCTCGTAGATGCTCGTGCACACAGGTCCCGGCGGATTCAAGTCATGGCGTTTCAGCTCGTGGGTCCTGGCGTCCCGTTTCATCGCGTAGAACGCCGCTCGAGAGCTGAGCGCATAGGGGACGAGCCCTGGCGTGATCGGCACTAGCCGCCCTTCGGCACTCACGGTGGCAAGCGCATCGCCATGATCGTAGAGATCGCCGCCAAGTCGCAGCAGCGCGAGGGTCTGGTCCACGGTCTGGTGGAGCGAGCCGGTGATCACCTCAACTTCACCGTACTGCGCCAAGAGCTTGTAGGTCGCGCCGCCGTGAGCGAAGGAAAACAGCCTCGGCACGGGTCCGGTCAGGTACAGCTTCCCGACCACGCAGGAGCCGTTGTACTCAGGCTCCAAGGGGTCAAGGGTCACCGCGCCGCAGAGGCGGGACCGCTGCTTGAGGATTTCGCTCACCGAAAGCTCCTCGTGCGTTCCACCATCATGGACGACGGTCACCAGGGCGTCACCGTGAAGCTCCGGCGCTTCGGGTCTCAGCATCGCGTGTATGACTGACCTCGCCCTGGCGCGTGCAACCTCCGGTTGGCAACCTGCCACAGCCAGAGCCGCCTCGAGAGCCCGCGTGCGTTCGTCCGAATAGCGCGCCGCCGCCTCCGCCGCTGCCGGCGCTGCGGCCTTGCGTGCGGTTGCGATGAAGGACTCCGCCGCCTCGGCTTCCGTCGGCGAAAGGGTGGGCACGAGTGACGCGTTGCCCGACGACCCGGGGATTGGCCGAACGAGGCGCTCGTTGCCGCGATGCAGCACGGGGCGGCCTCGACGTTGCTCCACGGGGGCCTCGCAGATCGCGCCTGCGGCGAAATCGATCCTGCTGGGCTGCCACACCGAGCTGTCGAAGACGCCGCGTTCCAGCAGCCGGCCCGATCGGGATACCGCGAAGACTCCGTGCCCTGCGCTCCACAGCGCCTGGACGATATAGCTTCCGAGTGCGGGCACGCACTCCGCGCGATCTACCATGAGGTAGACGCGAGACCCTTTCAGCGAACTCAGGCACTCTTCGGTGGTGGCGTCGAAGATGAGGCTCGACGCCGAGGGCCAGGTCAGCATGTCGACATCGGCCAAGCACGGCACCAGGCAGCGCAAAAGGTCTACCAGCTCTTGAGGCTCGTATCGCATCCCCGGCTGCGGATCGTGGTCGAGCATCAGGATGCCCGGCTCCCCGCCCTTCCAGTGGAAGTTGCGATCCGTCCGGGACAGGGCGTCCTGCGGCCTACCTGCCTCGGTCCAAGCGCGCTCAGTCATGAGCCTCACGGGTGAGCGTTGCGGCACGCCATAGCTCAGGCACTGGTTGCTGCGAAGGCCAACCAGCAGATCGGCAAATTCATGCAGGTCGCGGCACGTCTGGGTCTCGACGATGCCCGCCGAGATGTTGGCGCTGATGGACTTCTCGAGTTTCCCGTCCACCAACTCGTGGACTTTGGAGACGACGCTCGGGTAGGAGGAGGTGATGCGGGAGAGCCAAGCCGGTCTCATGCCTTCCGGCCCGAGACTGTCTGATCCGGCGCCGGTCACCTCGAAGTTAGCCGGAGGCAAGGGGGCGCGCTGCGGCGTGCTCTCTTTGCTGGTCTGATCGCCCGGCATGTTCACGCCACCTTGCCGCAAGAAAAGCCGGTGGCGCAGTCGAACGCGGCGGCAACGAAGCGATCGACGTGCGCGATCCAATGGCGCCCGCGCGCCTTCCGAATGGCGTCGCACGACACGAGCGCATCGCGATGGATGCGCAGGAAGTTGTGGAGCTGCCACGGCCCGGCCCTGAGGCCGAGTTCCGGGTGATGTTCCGTGAAGATGGTCCAGGCGCTATGGCCAGGCACCCATTGAGAAGTGGGGGTCATGATGTGCGAGAGGGGGTGGGGTTGCGGTGCACGCTTGCGGCGTACACGTATTCAGCCCGGTTCTCGCAAATCCGTCACCGCAACTGCGGCGGCGTTGGCCAACTGCGGTGGCCTACTCCGGCTTCTCGATCAACGCGCGTGCTTGGGCGAACCTCTGCTCGAGCGTCCGCTTGCTGATGCCGCGATACCCGCGAAAATGCTCGACTACGTGAGCGATCAGCTTCTCGGCCGTGGCGAAGCCGGGATGAGGGCGGCAGTCCGCGTTACCCTCGATCACATACAGAAGCGCACCGAGGATCATCAATTCGGTCTTCTCGATTTTCACGGCGTCACTGCGGCGCCGCGGCGGCTTCGGGCCCACGTCGTACTCGGCGAAAATGGGACACTCGCTGCGCTTCCATCCAAAGAAAAAGAGAGGATCACTCGTCGGGTCCAAGTCCTCGTTGTCGTCCCGCCGCTCAGGATCGGTGTCCTGCGCGTGCTGGCGGGCAAGCCGGTCCAGCGCGCGCTGCTCTTCCGGGACCTGGTCTTTGAACAGCCTGTAGCGGTCGAAGCGATCCCAGCCCCCGACCCCCTGCTGCTCGATGGCCGAGGCCAGGCTCCCGGCCGGGATGCCCTCCTCGAAGTACAGGGTGGCCAGTGACACGAATTCGTCTTTGTCGTCGGTCATGCAGCGCTCTTCCATGCCTGTTCTTGTGCCGCGCGGAGGGCTCCGGTTTCGAGGTGCCCGTAGCGCGTTGCGAGCACCTGGGGTGAGTGGCCGAGCACTTGCGCCGAGACGCCCAGCGTGACGCCCGATCGCAACAGCCTGGCCGCTACCACGTGCCGGATGTCGTGCATCCGCAGAGCAGGCAAGCCGATGTCGCTGACCGTGGTCCCCCAAGCCTTCTTGAACGAAATAGGTTGCCCCGGTACCCGTCCCTCGAAAAGCAGGGCATCGGGATCGCGCCCGGTGTACACGCGCTCGATGAGCGTCGCCGTTTCGTCGCGGAAATGCAGCACCCGAGGCAGTCCGGTCTTGGTGACCTCGCAGGTGATCTCGCGTCGTTCGAGATCGACATCGGACCAGCGCCGCAGCAGAAGCTCCGACTTGCGGGCGCCCGTGTCGATGAGCAGCTCCACGAAGACCCCGAAGCGACGATCCCGGAAAGCCCGCGCCCGCGCGCGCAGAGCATCGAGCTGCTCGCGGCTGACCTCCACGCGACGAACGTGCCCCGCCCTGCGCCGCACGTCGAGGGTCGGCGAGCGAAAGCCTCGCGGGGTGAGCCGGCGCTCTTTGGCCCAGCGGAAGGCGCTGCCCAGCGCCGACAGATCGCGGTTGACCGCGGATGGCTTGTAGCCGTGCGCGAGCATGGCCTGCGCCGCTGTTTCCAACTCGTCGCTCGGGATGTCCCAGGCGGAACGGGTCCCGAAGGCAACGACCCACTTCCTGAGCCTGGTATCCGAGCCGTCCAGTGTCACCGTACTCCAAGCTCGCACGAGCTCGCCCAGCGTCATGGGCTGGGCCTGATGTTGTTCAGCGGCCGCGACGGCGGCGGCCAGATCGATGGTCTTGCGCACTACGATTCTCCGGGAAGGTCACTGCGTGACCGAGGAAGGAAAATCGCCGCAAGCGTGCGCCCGACGCTCTGTCGGGAGAGAAGACGCGATTGTGGTGCACTGCGGTTTTCCACAAGGTCACTGCCCTGACCGACCGAGGAAAATCGCCGTGACGTGCGCCACGTGACTGTCAGAAGACAAGAAAACGAACTTTGGTGCGCCCGGCAGGTATCGAACCTGCAACCCCTGCCTTCGGAGGGCAGTACTCTATCCATTGAGCTACGGGCGCAGCGGGCCAGCAGTCTACCAGCGCGTCCCCGGCCGAGCTCGGTGCGCCGGGACCGGCCCCCTATAATTTCGGGCTCGACGCGAATCGATTTCTTGCCGGCGGCGCGTGCCGCCGTCTTCGCGCCAGCGAACACCCCGCCCCGAGGACTTGATGACCGAAGCGCACGAACCCAACGAGATCGACGGCCCGCACGAAGGTCCCATCAAGACCCCCAAGCAGCTGATCCTCGCGGTCCTCTACGCGTTCGTGGTGCCGATCTTCGGCATCATCCTGCTGGTGATGTTCGTCACCGCCGACAAACGTCCGGCCGCGGGCAGCGACGCGTTCGATCCGAAGGCAGTGGCCGAGCGGATTCGTCCGGTCGGCAGCGTCGAGGTCAAGGACGTGACCGATGTCGCGTCGCTGAAGACCGGCGAGCAGGTCTTCAGCGCGCAGTGCACGGCCTGCCACACGGCCGGCGCCCTCGGCGCGCCCAAGCTCGGCGACGCCGACGCATGGGCGCCGCGCACCAAGACCGGCTTCGACGCGCTGCTCCATTCGGCGCTCACCGGCAAGGGCCAGATGCCGCCGCAAGGCGGTGGCGACTTCACCGACTTCGAGATCGCCCGCGCCGTCGTCTACATGGCCAACAAGGGTGGCGGCAAATTCAACGAGCCGGCAGCGCCGAGCGCTGCGGCCTCGGCTGCGGCAACGCACCACGACGACCGCGAGCGTCGCCGCGCCGACGCCCGGACCCAACGCCGGCACGCCGATCGCGGAGCCGACCGCTGGCCTCAACGCGCAGGTGGGCAACGCGCCGGCGCAGGTCGCCGCGGCTGCAACCACCGCCGCGCCGCCGGCGCTGTACGCGCAGACCTGCAGCGTCTGCCATGCCACCGGTGTCGCCGGCGCGCCGAAGGTCGGCGACAAGGCGGCCTGGGGGCCGCGGATCGGCGCGGGTATCGACGGCGCTGACCGCAAGCGCGATCAAAGGCAAGGGCGCGATGCCGCCGAAGGGCGGCTCGAGCGCGAGCGACGACGAGATCAAGGCCGTCGTGAGCTACATGGTGGCCGCGGCGAAGTAGGCGCCGTACGCGATTCACGACCAGCCGGCCTCGCGCCGGCTTTTTCTTCGCACCCTACGCGCCCTTCGCGGCGGCCGGACTCAGGCGATAGCCGAAGCGCTCGACCAGCGCGGCGAACGGCGTTTCCTGCGGGTCGCCAGGCGCCGCGCTCGACCGCATCGGCGGCAACGCCCATGTCGAGCGTGTGAACGATGCCGAGGCCGAGGTCGCTGGCGAGAAAGAGCCGGCCCGATTCGTCGAGGAACGCTTCGCCCGCCTCGGCCGGCAGCCCGGTGTGGCTGGTGACGACGACCGCGGCGGCCGGATCGCACTGCAGGCGCCAGACCCACGGCGCCGCCTCGAGCTCGACGTAGACGCGCTGCGGCCCGTTCTGGAAGAACCATGCGCCGCTGTCGTCGCTGGCGTAGTTGCGGGCGATGAACTCGCGCAGCTTGTCGTGCTCGATGCGGCTGCCCTTGACGCGCGGGAACGGCCCGGCGGCCTGGATGCGGTCGTCGCGCATGTACCAGTCGCCGCGCGCGTCGAGCGCGAGCCAGGCGTAGCAATGCGGCACGTTGGGCCACTTCTTGAGGGCCGCGGCGACGATGGCGTCCATGGCGCGATTCTGCGCGCGGCCAATGTCAGAGGTGCGCGCCCAGCCAGCCGGCCACACTCTCGGGCAGGGCACGCAGGTGCCCCGGCCAGCGACCGCGGGCGAAGCCGACATGGCCGCCGTGGCGCGGCTGCCAGAGCGTGACGTGGGCGCCGACCTCGGCCGCGCCGGGCAGCGCCGCCGCTGGCAGGAACGGGTCGTTGCGCGCGTTGAGCACGAGCGCCGGAATCCGGATCCGGGCCAGCTGCGGCTTGGCCGAGGCGCGCGCGTAGTAGTCGTCGGCACCGGTGAAGCCGTGCAGCGGGGCGGTGAAGACCTGGTCGAAGTCGCGCAGGTCGCGCGCCGCGCGCAGCGCCTTGACATCGAACAGGCCGGGATGCTGGCGCAGCTTGATCAACGCCTTCTTCTTCATCGTGCGCAGGAACATCCGGGTGTAGACCTGTCGGCCGAAGCCGCGACCGATCGCCCGCGCGCCGGCGGCGAGGTCGAGCGGCGCCGACACCGCGGCGATGGCGGCAACGCTCGCCGCTGCGCCCGCGCCCGCCTCTTCGGCGTAGCGCAAGAGCGCATTGCCGCCGAGCGAGACACCGACCGCGAGGACAGGCCCGGCATGCAGCGAACGAAAGCGCGCGAGCATCCAGCCGACTTCCTCGTGGTCGCCCGAGTGGTAGGCGCGCGGCGCGAGGTTGATCTCGCCCGAGCAGCCGCGAAAGTGCGGCACCGCGAAGCGCCAGCCACGGCGTGCCGCCTCGGCCGCGAACGCCTGCGCATAGTGGCTCGCCGACGAGCCCTCGAGGCCGTGAAAGAGAACCAGCAGCGGCGCCGCGCCGTCGTCGCCCTGCCAGTCGACGTCGACGAAGTCGCCGTCGGGCGTCGCCCAGCGCTCGCGCCGGAACACCGGCGCGGCGCCGGTGAAGCGGCGGCTGAAGAGCGCCGGCCAGATCGTCTGCACATGGCCGCCGGGTTGCCAGCGCGGCGCGCGGAAGTCTTGCATCGTGACGACGGCGCCTAGTGGAGCGTCGACGCGGTCTCGGCGCTGTCCTGCGCTTCGTCGGCAGTGCCCGGGCTGGCGTGGTGCGCGACCAGTCGCCAGCCTTGCGCCGACTTCAGGTAGACGTTGGTCGCGACGACCCAGGCGAACTGCTCGCCCTCGGGCGTCGCGATGCGGATCCGCTCGAGCACGCTGTGCACCGCGCTCGAGTGCGACTCGAGCCGGCGCACGTGGTGCGGCTCGGCGTCGATCGTGCCGTTGCCGAACATCGCCTCGAACGAGGCGCGGATCGCGCCGACGCCGAGCAGTCGCCCGCCGCCCGGATGGACGCAGCAGATCTCGTCGTCGTCGGACCAGACGGCCATCAAGCGCTCGATGTCGCCGCGACGCATCGCCTCGTAGAGCTCGAGCTCGATGTCGTCGGGCGAGATGAGGGTCGGTGCAGGCGGCTTGGGTCGGGCCATGGATCTTCTTCGGTTAGTCTTCCGGGCGCTGGAATTGTAGGAAGGCCCGCGGGGCCGCCGGCTAGCCTCATGGTCAAGACTTCCGCCGATTGGTCCGAGCGCAGCCACGATCTGTCGCGCCTCCTGGCGCGCGCCAGCCTCGGCGACCGTGCGGCTTTTGCCACGCTCTACGAGCGGACGAGCTCGCATCTGTTCGCCGTGGTGCTGCGTATCAACCGGGACCGAGCTCAGGCCGAAGACATCCTGCAGGAGGTTTACGTGAACGTCTGGCGGGCGGCGAGCAGCTTCGACGCGGCGCAGAGCCAGCCGCTCACCTGGCTCACGAGCATCGCCCGCAACCGTGCCATCGACAGCCTCCGGCGCGGCCAGACCCAGCCCCAACTGCGCACCGTCAGCCCTGCCCTCGACGACCGCGACAGCGAGGACGACGACGTGTACGACACCGTGGCCGACGACGCGCCCGGCCCGCTCGATCTGCTGAGCCGGGCCGCCGAAGCGCGGGCGCTCGCGGCGTGCATGGACAAGCTCGGCGCGCTGCAGCGCCAAAGCGTCGCCCTCGCGTTCTATCAGGGGCTCAGCCACGCCGAAGTCGCCGAGCAGCTGCGCCAGCCGCTCGGCACGGTCAAGTCGTGGGTGCGGCGCGCGCTCATGACGTTGAAGAGCTGCCTGCAAGGCGCGGTTCAGCGCGAAGCCACGGCGCACGGCGACTGACATGGACTACGGCCGCGGCGACCTCGCCGACGCTCTGGCGGCCGAGTACGTCATCGGCACCTTGCGCGGCGGCGCGCGGCGCCGCTTCGAAGCGCTGCTGCCGGCGCACAGCGAGCTGCGCCAGGCAACCCTGGCGTGGCACGAGCGACTGATGCCGCTCACCGCCGCGATCCCGCCGGTGCAGCCGTCGAGCGAGGTCTGGCGCCGCATCTCCGATCGCCTCGAACGAAGGCAGGACGCCGGCTCGCGCTCGCCGTGGCAACGGCTCGCCTTCTGGCGCGGCCTCGCGGCGTTCGCCAGCGTCGCCGCGATCAGCCTGGCGATACTGGCTCGGCAATCCGCGCGCGGTGGCGCCGCCGATCGTCGTTGTCCTCGCCGCGACCGACGCCGCCGCGAGCGGCGCGGCAACGGCGCCGATCGTCGCCAGCATCAGCGGCGACGGCGCGACGCTCGTGACCAGACCGATCGTTCCGGTCGCGGTTCGCGCCGATCGCTCGCTCGAGCTCTGGGCGGTGCCGAGCGCAGGGCGCGCCGCGCTCGCTCGGCGTGCTGCCGACGAACGGCGGCGTCGTCGCCTTGCGCGGTCGCGTCCTCGCCGGCGCCGACACGCTCGCGGTCACCGTCGAGCCGCCAGGCGGCTCGCCCACCGGCGCGCCGACCGGGCCGATCGTCTACGCCGGGAAGTTCTCGCTGTAGCGAAACTACCCGTCGCGGGTCGGATTGCTCCCTCCCCAGCCCCTCCCTCCGAGAGGGAGGGCGCCGTCGTCGCCCCGCTGACGCTGGCCGCTTGCAGCAGCGGCCGATTCGACGCGCTCAGGCGTGACGCTCGTCAGGCAACGGTAGTGGCCGAAGCGGCAGGTGCGGTCGAAGCACGGCATGCAGTCGAGCTGCAACTCCTCCTTGAGCCAGAGGACGCGCGCGCGCTCGTTGAGCGGCGGCGTGTGCAGCGGGCTGGTCGAGCCGAAGACCGCGACCTGCGGCACGCCGAATGCGGCGGCGACGTGCATCAGGCCCGAGTCGTTGCTCGCCAGGCCGCGCGATGCGGCGATCAGTGCCATCGAATCGAGCAACGACGCCTGCCCGGCGACGACGACGCAGGCACCCGGCGCCGCCGCGGCGATCTCGTCGCACAACGCGCGCTCACCGGGTGAGCCGAGCAAGGACGACGGGCGCGCCGTCGGCGGCATGCAGCGAGCGCGCGAGCGCGGCGTAGTGCGCGACCGGCCAACGCTTGGCCGGGCCGTATTCGGCGCCGGGCGCGAAGGTCCAGTACGCAGCCCGCTGCAATCCGGCTGCTCGCCAGCGCCGCGGCGAGTCGCGCGGCGTCGAGCCGCAGACGCGGCCGACGCGCGGGATCGAAGCCGGTGCCGGCGAGCGCGCCGTAGAACGCCACCATCGGCGGCCGACCGGGCGGATTTGCCAGCGTCCGGTTGAGCAGCACCGGCCGGCCCTCGCCGCGATAGCCGACGCGCTCCGGGATGCGCGCCAGCCACGGCACGAGCGCCGCCTTGATCGAGTTCGGCAGCACGTAGGCGACGTCGAAGCGGCCGCGCATCTCGCCCGCGATGCGCCGCCGCGCGGACCAGTCGAGGCGACCGTGCGCGAACGGCAGTAGGGTCGTCTCGGCGACTTCGGCCATCGCCGCGAACACCGGCGCGACCCACGGCAGCGCGGCGACCGCGAGCCGTTCGCCGCGCTCGGCGAGGGTGGCGAGCAACGGCTCGGCCATCACGGCGTCGCCGATCCATTGCGGAGCGATGACGAGCGCGCGCTTCACGGCCCGGCCGCGCCCGCGATCGCTCAATGCGAGTGGACCTTCTCGCCCGCTTTCAATCGGTACTCGGTGCCGCAGTACGGGCACTTGCCGATGCCGGCGGTGGCGACGTCGATGAAGACGCGCGGATGGTTGCTCCAGAGCGGCATCTTCGGATTCGGGCAGAAGACGACGCCCGGGCCTTGCAGCTCTGAGGCGAGCAGCTCGACCGCTGCGCCCTTGGGATCACCGGTGGCCATCGCGTTCAGACCTTGGTCAGCCATTCGGCGTACTTGGGATTTCGGCCGTTGACGATGTCGAAGAACGCGCTCTGGATCTTCTCGGTGATCGGCCCGCGCGAGCCGGCGCCGAGCTCGATCCGGTCGAGCTCGCGGATCGGCGTGACCTCGGCGGCGGTGCCGGTGAAGAACGCCTCGTCGCAGATGTAGACCTCGTCGCGCGTGATGCGCTTCTCGACCAGCTTCAGGCCGAGGTCGCCGCAGATCGCGAGGATCGTGTTGCGCGTGATGCCGTCGAGCGCGCCGGCGGAAAGATCGGGCGTGTAGACGACGCCCTTCTTGATCATGAACAGGTTCTCGCCCGCGCCTTCGCTGACGAAGCCGCTCGCGTCGAGCAGCAGCGCCTCGTCGTAGCCGTCGTCGAGCGCTTCCATGTTGGCGAGGATCGAGTTGGTGTAGTTCGACACCGCCTTGGCCTGCGTCATCGTGATGTTGACGTGGTGGCGCGTGTAGCTCGAGGTCTTGACGCGGATGCCGCGCTTCATGCCCTCTTCGCCGAGGTAGGCGCCCCACGGCCAGGCGGCGACCATCAGGTGCACCGTGTTGCCCTTGGGCGAGACGCCGAGCTTTTCCGAGCCGATCCAGGTCAGCGGCCGGAGATAGCACGACTCGAGCTTGTTCTCGCGCACCACCGTGCGCTGCGCCTCGACCACCTCGTCGAACGAGAACGGGATCTTCATGCGCAGGATCTTGGCGCTGTTGAAGAGCCGCTGGGTGTGCTCGTAGAGGCGGAAGATCGCCGTGCCGTTGACGGTGTTGTAGGCGCGCACGCCCTCGAACGCGCCGCAGCCGTAGTGCAGCGTGTGCGTGAGGACGTGGATCTTCGCGTCGCGCCATTCGACCAGCGTGCCGTCCATCCAGATCTTGCCGTCGCGGTCGGCCATCGACATGGCGCTCTCCATCGCTGCTATCGGGGCGCTGATTCTAGGTCGCCGTCCGTGCTCGACGGCACGCTCGAGCTGCCAGCGGACGAGCCGGCCGCGCTCGAAGTGGAGGACGACGCTCGCGCCGCTGTCGTCGCCCCAGCGCCAGTCGTCGTCGCTGCCTTCGATCTTCGCTGCCGAGGCTCTTGGTCTCGGGTGACGATCTTCAGCATGGTCATGCCGCGCGACAGTCCGGCATGGAACATGACGGCGCTCGGCACGTGGCCGACCGGCGCGGCGCCGGCGTTCCTCATGACGCGGACGGCGCGGTTGAAGGTGAGCAGCAGCCAGAAGACGATCGCGCTGACCGCGAAGGCGAGGCCGGCAGGCCGTAGGCGCGCCAAGTCGCGAACGCGAACAGCGCGGCGAGCAGCCAGCCGAGGCGCGGATTCAACGCCGTCTCACAGGCTGCGGACGAGGTCGATCGCCTGCTCGATGCGCTCGACCGGCGTGGATCGTCAGCCCCTCGAACGCCTTCGCCGCCGCGCCCCGGGGCGCATTGGCCTTCGGCACGATCGCGATCGAGAAGCCGAGCTTGGCCGCCTCGCGCAGCCGCTCCTGGCCGCGCGGCGCCGGCCGCACCTCGCCGGCGAGGCCGACCTCGCCGAAGGCGATGAAGCCGCGCGGCAGCGGCTTGCCGCGCAGGCTCGACTGGATCGCCAGCATCACCGCCAGGTCGGCCGCCGGCTCGCTGATGCGAACCCCGCCGACGGCGTTGACGAACACGTCCTGGTCGAGCGCGGCGATGCCGGCGTGGCGATGCAGCACCGCCAGCATCATCGCCAGCCGGTCGCGCTCGAGGCCGACCGAGAGGCGCCGCGGGCTCGGACCGCCGGCGTCGACCAGCGCCTGGACCTCGACCAGCATCGGCCGCGTGCCTTCGAGCGTCACCAGCACGCACGATCCCGGCACCGGCTCGCCGTGGGTCGAGAGGAAGATCGCGCTCGGGTTGCTGACGCCCTTCAGGCCCTTCTCGGTCATCGCGAAGACGCCGATCTCGTTGACCGCGCCGAAGCGGTTCTTGATCGCCCGCACGAGGCGAAAGCTCGAGTGCGTGTCGCCCTCGAAATAGAGCACGGTGTCGACGATGTGCTCCATCACGCGCGGCCCGGCGAGCGCGCCGTCCTTGGTGACGTGGCCGACCAGGATGATCGTCGTCCCGCTCGCCTTGGCGAAGCGCGTCAGCTGCGCCGCGCACTCGCGCACCTGCGCCACCGAGCCCGGCGCCGACGTCAGCGCCTCGCTGTAGACGGTCTGGATCGAGTCGATCACCGCGACCGCCGGCTGCTCGACCTCGAGCGTCGCCAGGATCTTCTCGAGCTGGATCTCGGCCAGCACGCGCACCGGGCTGGCGCCGAGGCCGAGCCGGCGCGAGCGCAGCGCCACCTGCGCGCCGCTCTCCTCGCCGGTGACGTAGAGCACCTTCATCGTCCGCGCCAGCGCGTCGAGCGCCTGCAGCAGCAACGTCGACTTGCCGATCCCGGGATCGCCGCCGATCAGCACCACGCCGCCGGCGACGATGCCGCCGCCGAGGGCGCGGTCGAACTCCTCGATGCCGGTCGGCTGGCGCTCGGCATCGGTCGCGTCGATCTCGGCCAGCGTCGCCACCGCCTCGGCCGGCAACAGGCCGCGCCCGGCGGCATAGCGCGGCTTGACGGCGCTCTCGGCGACCGACTCGACCAGCGTGTTCCAGGCCGCGCACGCCGGGCACTTGCCGAGCCACTTCGCGCTCGTGCCGCCGCATTCGGTGCAGACGTAGATCGATTTTTCCTTGGCCATCGATCGACTGTAGCCGGCGCGTCAAGCCGGTCGCCGCGCCTGCGCGACCTATCATTTGCGCCATGTCCTGGCCGCTCTGGCTCGCCTTCTTCGCCGCCTCGTGGGCGATCAGCATCTCGCCCGGGCCGGGCGCGGTGGCGGTGATGAGCGCGTCGCTGAACCACGGCTTCGCGCGCGGCTACTTCGCGACGTTCGGCCTGGTGCTCGGCCTCTGGACCCAGCTCGTCGTCGTCGCCGCCGGCCTCGGCGCGGTGATCGCGACCTCGGCGCTGGCGTTCGCCGTCGTCAAGTGGCTCGGCGTCGCCTATCTCGTCTGGCTCGGCGTGCGCCAGTGGCGCGCGCCGGCGCGGCCGATGACGGTCGACGCCGCCGAGCCGCCGCCAACGACGCGGCGCCGCATCGTCGCCGAAGCGTGGCTGCTCAATGCCGTCAACCCGAAGGGCACGGCGTTCATGCTCGCCGTCGTGCCTCAGTTCCTGACGCCGGCCGAGCCGCTCGTACCGCAGTACCTGGTGATCGCGGCGACGCTCTCGTTCACCGACCTGGTCGTCAACGCCGGCTACGCCGCGCTCGCCGCGCGCCTGCTGCCGCTGTTGCGAACGCCGGCGCGCCTGCGCGTGGTCAACCGCGTCTTCGGCGCCTTCTTCGTCGCCCTCGGCGTCCTGCTCGCGACCTTCAAGCGCGCCTGAGCGACGACCTCAGGCAGCGCTGAAGTTGCCGTGGAAGCCGAGCGGCAGCCAGTACGGCAGCGCCGCCTGCGCGATCGGGCCGTCGCCGACACGGCGCGCGTCGATGACGTTGACGAGCGTCACCTTGCGCCGCGAGTCGAAGGTCGTGCCGACCAGCCAGGCATCGCGCTCGCCGCTCGCGCCGGGCTTGGGGACGACGATGTGCTCCTCGACGGCGACGTCCTCGCCGTAGTCGAAGCGCTCGACGTTGCCGCTCTGCAGATCGCGCACCTGCACGCCGTGGAAGAGCGCGCTGCCGCGCCCCGGATAGCGCTTCCAGCTCGCGGCCGCGACGAGATAGCGCGCCGGCACGCCGATCCGGCGCGGGTCGATGCGCGGAAACTCGATCGCGCCGTTCATTGCTTCGACGCTCGCCCGGCCGCTCGTCATGTCAAGCCGCGCCGACTGCAGCGCTGCGTCGCTGCCGACGCCGGGCTGTCCGGCGACGAGGCCGGGCGCGCCGTGCACCAGGAACTCGGTGTCGGCGGCGGCGACGAAGCTGAGCGCGATGCTGCCGTCGCCGCGCTCGTAGGCATTGCCGACGTGAAAGACCATCTGCGCCGGCAGTTCGAAGATGCGGCGCTCGCGGATGTCGTGCTTGCTCATCACCAGGATCCGCAACGGCTCGTTCCTCTCGAACACGAACGCCTGCTCGGCCGTCGCGCCACGGGCGATCGCGGCGAAGTTCATCTTCACCGGCGGCAGCGGCAGGACGATGTAGCGCGCCGTGATCGCGACGTCGTGCGCCATGCCGTGCGGATACGGCGAAGCGCCGACCTGCACGCTGACCAGCTTGCCCGCGGCGTCGATGTGCCAGACGACGAGCTTGTCGCCGAAGGTGCCGATGTTCCAGAGATGGCCGGCGGCGTCGACCTTCGGATGGGCCGAGAACGGCACCTGCTCGAAGCCTTCCTTCCAGGTCACCGGGCCGCGCGTCGCCAGGTCGTTCGGGTCGAGCGCGAACGCCGAGCCGCCTTCCCACAGCGCCAGGACGCGGCCGGCGTGCTCGATCGCGTTGGTGTTGGCGACGTTGATCGAATCGGGTCCCTGGATCGGCGCGTCGCTCGCGATCGTCGTGCCGAAGGTGGGAAACAGGAAGCGGCCGGCGTCGTGCTCGGCGACGAGCTTGGGCGTGCGCACCAGCCGGCCGACGTGGCCGACGCCGCGCTCTGAGAAGGTGAACTGCTGCACCATGCCGTCGCCGTCGAACCAGTGGTGATAGCGCTGGCCGGCGCGCTCGAAGACCGCTGGGCCGTTGCGATAGAAGCGGCCGCGCAACCCCGCCGGCCAGCGGCCGCTGACGGCGAGCGATTCGCAGCGCAGATCGCCGCCCGTCGGACCGGCGTCGCCGATGCCCTTGAACGGCACGAGCAGCGGCTGTCGCGCGATGGCGGCGTCGAACGCGGCGCCTTCGTCCGCTTCGGCCGCGCGGCCGAGCGCGGGCCAAGCCGCAGCGGTTGCACCGGCAGCGCCGAACGCGCGCAGGAGGGCGCGGCGACTGATCGTGGCTTGGCTGGCTCATGTCGGTCTCCTGGCGCGTGGCGATCACTTCGAGAGCTTGACGACGACGGTCGAGCCGTCGAGCGGGATGACGGTGTTGTCCCAGGTCGGCGCGGTCATCGCCGCCGGCTTGCCCGAGGCGCCCCACGGCTCGCTCGGGATGCCCAGGGCATTGGCGTCGAGCTTGCCGTTGCCGTTCAAGTCCTGGTAGAGCGTCAGCGCCACCGCAGTTCCGCTCAGGCCGCAGAGGGCAAAGCTCATCGTCGCCGCGCCCGCGTGCATCTGGCTCGCGACGAGCGGCGTCTTGCCGAAGCTGGCCGCGTCGCTGTAGGCGGCGATCATCAGCGTGCCCTGCTCGGGGCGAACGTTCTGGACTTCGAGCTGGACGCAGCCGGTGGGCGCCGCTGCGGTTTGAGCCTGGACCGGCGTAGCGACGATGGTGGCGGCCGAGAAGCAGCGAAAGAGCGATCACGGCGGCGACGGGGTAGGAACGCAGTTTCATGGCGGGCTCCTGGTGGCAATTGCGCGACTCTAGGAAGCGCGCGCCGGCCCGGCGAGCGGGAAGCGACGAAAGCGCGGCGCGGCGGCGCGAACTGCCGACGCGGCGCGCGAGCTGCGGTCGCGCGCCGGCGCGGCTGGCTCAGTCGACGACCTTGGCGCGCCCCGCTTTCACCTCGGCCCGGACGCTCTTGCCCTCGAGCCGGCGCTCGCGCGAGGCGCGCGTCGGCCGCGTCGCCTTCCGCACCGTCGGCACGTCGGCGGCGCGGGCGACCAGCTCGTTCAAGCGCGCCAGCGCGTCGCGCCGGTTCAGCTCCTGGCTGCGATGGCGCTGCGCCTTGATGACGACGACACCCTCGTCGCTCAGGCGCCGGTCGGCGCGCGCCAGCAGGCGCGCCTTGACCGCATCGGGCAGCGACGACGCGGCGACGTCGAAGCGCAGATGGATCGCGCTCGAGACCTTGTTGACGTTCTGCCCGCCCGCGCCCTGCGCGCGCACCGCGGTGATCTCGACTTCCGATTCGTCGACGGTGGCGGTCGGCAGGCGTCACGGGATCAGCCGACCGCCAGCACCGGCACGCGCGGCGCGCGCGCGCACATCAGCTCGTAGCCGACGGTGCCGGCGGCGGCCGCGACCTCGTCGATCGACAGCGCGGCTCCCGCCGCCGCGCGGCCCCAGAGCACCACCTCGCTGCCGATCGCCGCGTCCGGCACCGGCTCGAGGTCGACCGTGATCATGTCCATCGATACCCGGCCGACGATGCGCGTGCGGACGCCGTCGACGAGGATCGGCGTGCCGCGCTCATTGCCGCCCGGCGCGACGCGCGGATAGCCGTCGGCGTAGCCGCAGGCGGCGACGCCGATGCGCATCGCGCGCTCGGCGCGAAAGCTGCTGCCGTAGCCGATCGTCGCGCCGGGCGCGAGCGTCTGCGTCGCGATCAAGCGCGTGCGCAGTGTCATCGCCGGCTGAAGGCTCCAGTGCGCGGCGCTGTGCAGCGGATGGTCGGGCGACGAGCCGTAGAGCAGGATCCCCGGCCGCACCCATGCGGCGCCGGCGCCAGCCAGGCGCGCGCCGAAGCGCAGCGTCGCCGCGCTGTTGGCGATCGAGCGATCGCCCGGCAGATCGCGCGTCGCCGCCTCGAACGCGGCGAGCGCCGGCGCGACGCCGGCTCTCGTCGGCGGCGTCGGCATCGGCGAGGTGGGTCATGAGCGAGATCTCGCCGACCTGCGCCAGCGCGTCGAGGCGCAGCCACGCCGCGCGCAGGCTCTCGGGCGCGAAGCCGAGCCGGTTCATGCCGCTGTTCATCTTCAGGAAGACGTGCTGCGGCCGGTCGGTCTTGAGCGACGCGAGCAGATCGATCTGGACATTGCAGTGGACGACGTGCCAGAGATGCAATCGGGCGCAGGTCTCGAGATCGCGGCCATCGAAGGCGCCTTCGAGCAGCAGGATCGGGCCGCGCCAGCCGAGCTCGCGCAAGCGCGAAGCCTCGGCGATGTCGAGCAGGGCAAAGCCATCGGCGCCTTGCAGCGCGGGGTAGACGTTGGCGATGCCGTGGCCATAGGCGTCGGCCTTGACGACGGCCCAGACCTTGGCGCCGGCGCCGGCCGCGCGCGCGACGGCGAGGTTGGCGGCGAGGGCGTCGCGATGAACCAGCGCTTCGATCGGCCGCGGCATGGCGGAATTCTGCCAGTGGCGCCGCTCGTCAGGACACATCACGGCGCGCGAAAACCCGCGTGCTATAAACCCCGCCGCAGGGAGACAAGTCGGACGCAAGTTCCGATCAGGTAGCGCGCCGGGAAGCGAATGAAAAAAGGCTTCTACACCATCATGTCGGCGCAGTTCTTCAGCTCGTTGGCCGACAACGCGTTGTTGGTCGCCGCGATTGAAATGCTTCGCACGAACGGTGCCCCGTCGTGGCACGTCCCGGCGTTGACGCCGATCGCCGCGCTCTTCTACGTCATCCTCGCGCCGGTCGTCGGCGCCTTCGCCGACGCCGTTCCCAAGGGCACGGTGATGCTGATCTCGAACACGATCAAGATCGTCGGCTGCCTGCTGATGCTGTTCGGCGCCAACCCCCTGCTCTCGTACGGCATCGTCGGCCTCGGCGCGGCCGCCTACTCGCCGGCCAAGTACGGCATCCTGACCGAGCTGTTGCCGAACTCGCAGCTGGTCAAGGCCAACGGCTGGGTCGAGGGCCTGACGATCCTGTCGATCATCTTCGGCGTGCTGCTCGGCGGCCAGCTGCTCGGCCACGTCGTCTCGCAACACCTGCTCGCCTTCGACGTGCCGATGTTCGACACCGGCATCAGCACCGCGCCCGAGGCCGCGGTCGCGGTCATCGTCGTGCTCTACGTCATCGCCGCGCTCTTCAACCTGCGCATCCCGCGCACCGAGGCGCCGCTGCAGCCGATCGCGCACAGCATCGCCGTGCTGGTGCGCGACTTCTCGAACTGCAACGCCCGCCTGTGGAACGACAAGCTGGGCCAGATCTCGCTGGCGACGACGACGCTCTTCTGGGGCGTCTCGGGCAACCTGCGCGTGATCGTCTTCGCCTGGGCGGCGGCAGCGCTCGGCTACACGACGACGCAGGCCTCCGCGCTGGTCGGCGTGGTCGCGATCGGCACCGCCGCCGGCGCGATCGTCGCCTCGCTGCGGATGCGCCTCGACCAGGCCACCAGCGTCATCCCGTTCGGCATCGCCATGGGCGTGTTGGTCGTCGGCCTCAACGTCATCACCAACGCCTGGCTGGCGGCGCCATTCCTGATCCTGCTCGGCGCGATCGGCGGCTATCTGGTCGTGCCGATGAACGCGCTGCTGCAGCACCGCGGCGCCAACCTGATGGGCGCCGGCCGCTCGATCGCGGTGCAGAACTTCAACGAGCAGGCGTGCATCCTCGGCCTCGGCGCGTTCTACACCGGCATGACCCGCTTCGGCCTCTCGGCGTTCGCCTCGATCGCCGTCTTCGGCGTGCTGGTCGCGACGACGATGTGGCTCATCCGCGCCTGGCACCGCAGCAATCTCCGACACCATCGCGGCGAGGTCGAGCACCTGCTCGCGATCGCGCGCCGCGACAAGCATTGACCGCCGTGCCCAGCGAGCGAGCGACGCGCCTGGCCGCGCTCGCGCTGGTCGCCAACGCGTTCGTCTGGGGGACGTCGTGGTGGCCGTTGCGCCAGCTCTTGGCCGCCGGCGTGCATCCGCTCTGGGGCACCGCGCTGATCTTCACCCTCGCCTCGCTCGTCATCGCCGCGGCGCGGCCGCGCGCGCTCGGCCAGGTGCTGCGAACGCCCGCCCTGTGGCTGCTGCTCGTCGCCTCGGGGCTCACCAATGCCGCGTTCAACTGGGCGATCGTGATCGGCGACGTGATCCGGGTCGTCCTCCTCTTCTACCTGATGCCCCTCTGGACCGTTCTCTTCGCGCGCATCCTCCTCGGCGAGAAGCTGACGCGCGCGGCGGCGCTGCGCATCGTCCTCGGCGCCGCCGGCGCGGCGATCGTCCTCTGGCCGACCGGCGGCGCGCCGAGCGCGGCATCGGCGGCGCCGCTGCCGCTGCCGGGAACGCTCGCCGACTGGCTCGGCGTCGTCGGCGGCGCGTCGTTCGCGTTCAACAACGTGATGCTGCGACGCGAGGCGGAGCGCCCCGAGGAAGGCCGGGCGATGGCGATGTTCGTCGGCGCCGCGATCGTTTGCGGCGCGCTCGCGGCGACGCTCACGGCGAGCGGCACCGTGGCGCCGCCGCCGCTCGTGGCCGGCGCCTGGATGTTCTGGATCGTCGGACTGACCTTCGTCTTCCTCGCCGGCAATCTCGCGCTCCAGTACGGGGCGGCGCGACTGCCGGCGAACCGGACCTCGGTCGTGATGCTGAGCGAGGTGCTGTTCGCATCGCTCTCGGCGCTCGTCCTCGGCGGCGGCACGCTCAGCGTCCAGCTGGTCGTGGGCGGCGCATTCATCGTCGCCGGCGCGCTCCTGGCCGCGCTCGCGCCGGCCCCGCGTCCGTAGCAGGACAGCGTCGGCGCTACCATCGGCGCCATCGCGCAATCGCCGAGAGCAGCATGGCCAAGACCGCAGCGAACGACATCTACGACTTCGAGGCGGCATCGATCGCCGGCGCGCCGGCGCAGCTCGCGAGCCAGCGCGGCAAGGTGCTGCTGATCGTCAACACCGCGAGCAAGTGCGGCTTCACGCCGCAGTTCGCCGGGCTCGAGGAGCTGTGGCGGACGTACCGCGACCAGGGCCTGGTCGTGATCGGCTTTCCGAGCAACCAGTTCGGTGCCCAGGACCCCGGCGCGAACGACGAGATCGCATCGTTCTGCGAGCTCAACTACGGCGTCAGCTTTCCGATGATGGCCAAGGTCGACGTCAACGGCGAGAAGGCGCATCCGCTCTGGCAGTGGCTCACCGCCGAAGCGCCGGGGATCCTCGGCACGCAATCGATCAAGTGGAACTTCACCAAGTTCCTGATCGGCAAGGACGGCAAGGTGATCAAGCGCTACGCCCCCAACGACACGCCGCAGTCGCTCAGGGCGACATCGAAGAAGCGCTCGCCGCTTGACCATGGGCCTCTTCGCGCACGTCGAGCCGTTCGCGGGCGATCCGATCCTGAGCCTCAACGAGGACTTCCAGAAGGATCCGCGGCCGCACAAGATCAATCTCTCGATCGGCATCTACTTCGACGACCAGGGCAAGATCCCGGTGCTCGACTCGGTGCGCCGCGCCGAACAGCAGGTGGTGGCGCGCAACGCGCCCAAGCCCTATCTGCCGATCGAAGGCGCGGCCAATTTCCGCAGCGCGGTGCAGGCGCTCCTGTTCGGTTCCGACCACGCGGCGCTCGCCGCGCGGTCGCGTCGCGACGATCCAGTCGGTTGGCTCGAGCGGCGGCCTCAAGGTCGGCGCCGATTTCATCGCCCGCTGGCTGCCGGGCAGCGCGGTCTGGGTCAGCGACCCGAGCTGGGAGAACCATCGCTCGATGTTCGAAGGCGCCGGCCTGGCGGTCCACAACTACCCGTACTACGACGCCGCGACCGGCGGCCTGGCGTTCGCGGCGATGTGCGCGACGCTGCAAAGCCTGCCGGCGAAGAGCATCGTCCTGCTGCACGCGTGCTGCCACAACCCGACCGGCGTCGACCTGACGCGCGCCCAGTGGGATGCGCTGGTGCCGATCCTGGCCGAGCGCGAGCTCGTTCCCTATCTCGATCTCGCCTATCAGGGTTTCGGCGACGGCATCGTCGAAGACGCCTATGCGCTGCGCGCGCTCGCGGCGGCGCGCGGCCGCGACGGCCGGCCGCTCGCCTTCTTCGTCGCCAACTCGTTCTCCAAGAGCATGAGCCTCTACGGCGAGCGCTGCGGCGCGCTCAGCGTCGTCTGCGCCGACGCCGGCGAAGCGACGCAACGTCCTCGGCCAGCTCAAGTTCACGGTCCGCCGCAACTATTCGAGCCCGCCGATCCACGGTGGGCAGATCGTCGCCGCGGTGCTGAGCGATCCCGACCTGCGCCGCACCTGGGAAGGCGAGCTGGCGGCGATGCGCGAGCGCATCAAGGCGATGCGCCAGGTCCTGCACGGCGTTCTGGCGGCCAAGGTGCCGGGGCGCGACTTCGGCTACTTCCTGAGCCAGCACGGCATGTTCAGCTACACCGGCCTCGTGCCGCAGCAGGTCGACCGCCTGCGCGAGGAATTCGCGGTCTACCTGGTCCGCTCGGGGCGGATGTGCGTGGCCGGCCTGAACCGCGGCAACGTCGAGCCGACCGCGCGAGGCGATGGCGGCGGTGCTCGCCGGCTGAGCCGCCAGGCGCGCGCACGCGAGCGCTTCAGCGGCGCCGGCGGCCGGCGAAGCGCCGTTGCGCGAAGAGGGCCAGGCCGGTCGCGACGCTCGCGAAGCGATCGCCGCGCACCAGGCGCGCACCGGCGAACGCCCGGTGCAGCCGCTGGCTCAGGATGTCGAGCCCGGTCGAGCCGCCGGTGAGATAGAGCGCATCGACCGCGTCGGCGGCAAGGCCGGCCTGCGCGACCGTCGCTCGCGCCGCGGCGACGATGCGGTCGAGGTCGGCGTCGAGCGCACGCAGCGCGTCGGCCTCGGCGAGCGCGACGCGCGAGGCCGGGCTCGACGTGATCGAGCGCGATCGTCGCCGTGCCGCCGGCGGCGACGCGCGATCTTCGCGCCCTCGGCGCGGGCGACGAGGTCGTGGCCGAGGTGCTCGCCCACGACCGTCATCAGCCGCCGATGCTGCACCGGGTCGGCGTAGAACGAGCGCATGCCGCGCAGCTCGGCGACGCGCTGCGGGTTGTAGACGGTGTTGATCAGGTGCCAGGTGGCGAGGTCGAAGTAGACGCCGCTCGGCACCTCGCGCGCCGGCGCGCCGTCGAGCTCGGGGCCGAAGGCGCCGTAGCCGAACAGCGGCAGGATGGTCGCGAGCTCGACCCGGCGATCGAAGTCGGTGCCGGCGATGTGGACGCCGTGGTTGGCGAGGATGTCGCCCTTGCGATCGCAGCCTGGCCATCCGCTCGGGGCCGACCCGGACGAGCGAGAAGTCGGAGGTGCCGCCGCCGATGTCGGCGACCAGCACCTTCTCCTCGCGCGCGACGCCTTGCTCGTGGTCGAAGGCGGCGGCGATCGGCTCGTACTGGAACTCGACCTCGCGAAAGCCGGCGCTCGGCGGCGGCGCGGCGCAGCGCCGCCTCGGCCTGGGCGTCGCGCTCGGGATCGTCGTCGACGAAGAAGACCGGCCGGCCGAGCACCGCGCGCTCGACCGGCGCTCGCCGGCAGCGGCCTCGGCCATGCGGCGCAGGTGGCGCAGGTAGGTCGCGACGACGTCGATGAAGCGTGACGCCGCGGCCGCCGCCGACGTCGGTCGTCTGTTCGACCAGCGAGCTGCCGAGGATGCTCTTCATCGATCGCATCAGGCGGCCGTCGATGCCGTCGACGTAGGCGGCGATCGCCGCCCGGCCGAACTCGCACGGCGGCGGCGCATGGCGCGAGCGCGGCTCGCCCTCAGCCGGGATAGAACACCGCCGTCGGCATGGTGCGAAAGCCCGGCTCGAGCTCGATCAGGCGCATCGCCGCGCCGTCGGGCACCGCGACGGCCGAGTTCGAGGTGCCGAAATCGATCGCGCAGAAGGTGGGCTCGGGCATCGTCGCGGCCGCCGGTTGACGCAGCGGCCGGGCAGGCAAAGGGGCGCGATTCTAGGGCTGCTCGCGGGCGCCGTGGAGGCCGTCGCACACCGGCGCTATCCTGTGCGACGCCTGTCCCGCACCTCGAGGAGCTGCCATGAAACTCGTCTCTTTGCGCCTTGTCGTCGTGTCGCTGCTGCTGGTGGCCGGCGCCGCCTGCGCCGCCGATCTGTCGCCGAAGGCGCCCGACAAGCTGCACGCCGGCGCGGGCACTGATCGAGCAGAAGAACTGGGCCGGCGCCATCGAGGAGCTGAAGAAGGTCAACGACCCGGCCAGCGCCGACTGGAACAACCTCATGGGCTACAGCCTGCGCAAGGCCGACGCCGCCAACATTCCCGAAGCCGAGAAGTACTACAACGAAGCGCTGCGGATCGAGCCCAAGCACCGCGGCGCGCTCGAGTACTCGGGCGAGCTCTACCTCATGACCGGCAACCTGCCGATGGCCGAGCAGCGCCTCGCCGCGCTCGACAAGGCGTGCTTCCTGCCGTGCGAAGAGCACACCGACCTGAAGCGCGCGGTCGCTCGTTACAAGGCGAACGGCAACAAGTACGTCGCCGAGTAAGCAAGCGTGGCGGCGTCGCCACGGCTTTCAGCGCGGACGCCAAATGCGACCGCTTCGCCCCGCGTTTCGCGGGATGCACGGCCGGCGCGCCGAGGTCGATACTCGCTTCGACACCTTTGCCGCGCCCAGACCATGAACCTGATCGCCCGTGCCCGCCGCTACCTGTCGACCTCGCGTCGCACAGCGCGGCGCACGGACGACGATCCGGCCGACATGGGCACCGCCTTCGGCCTCGACGCGATCACGACGATCCAGCCCGAATCGGCGGCCGAAACGGCGGCGCGCGAGCGCGCCCTGCCGCCGAGCCGCATGCAATACCGGCTGCACCGGCGCTCGACCTTCTGACGCGCCGCCGGCACGCGCCGGCCCGATCACACCTCGAGCACGAGCAGCGGCCGATGCGCCTCGGTCTCGCCGCGCCGTTCGTGGCCGCGCGAGTTGCAGACGACGCGCGTCGGCCCGCCCGAGCGCTCGACGAGGTAGTCGTGGACGCAGTGGACGTGGCCGTGCAGCCAGAGGTCGGCGAACGGCAGCAGGTCGTCGTCGGCGTTGCAGAAGCTCGCCGTGCCGCTGCGCGCGCCGTAGCGCGGATCGGCGCTCTTCACGCTCGGCGCGAAATGGGTGACGACGACGGTGCGGTCCCAGCCGTCGCGGCGCCGTCTCAGCTCGCTGTCGAGCCAGGCGCGGCAGGCGAGCGCCTCGGCGCGAACCGCATCGACGTCGAACGGCCGGCCGTCCTGGCGCGCCTGCATCAGGTCCATGAAGTAGGCGCCGGCACGCATCGCCTTGGCGCGGCCGAGCGGGCCGAACAGGTCGAAATCGCTCCAGCGCGTGGTGCCGACGATGCGCACGCGAACGCCAGCGGCGTCGCTGACGACGATGCTCTCGCGCTCGAGCATCGTGATGCCGAGCGCGGCGCAGCGCGCGCGCAGCGCCGGCGCCGCCTCGCTCAGGTCGCGGCCGTCGAACTCGTGGTTGCCGGCGACGTAGACGACCGGCTGCGGCCAGTCGCGAAAGCGCTCGAGCCCGTCCCAGCGGCTGTCGATGTCGCCGGCGAGGACGAGCAGCTCGGCGCCGGGCGCCGGCTCGGGGTCATACGGCTCGGTCTCGAGGTGCAGGTCCGAGAGCAGCTGCAGCCGCATCAGGCCTTCGCCGCGCCGGCGCCGCCGTGGCACTGCTTGAACTTCTTGCCGCTGCCGCACGGACAGGGCTCGTTGCGGCCGACCTTGGGCGCGTCGCGCCGGACCGCCTCGACCTTGTAGCGCAGCGGCGCGGTCAGCTCGTACAGGTCGGCGACGCAGGCGACGACCTCGCCGATCGCCTCGTCGAGCGAGCCGAGTGGGCGCTCGCGCTCGACCACCGCGAAGATGCCGTGCGGATCGTCCTCGCCTTCGGGCAGGAAGCGAAACAGGCGCGCCAGGGTCGTCGTCACCGTCGGGCTCGTCGAGGTCGGCCAGGCCCGGCAGCAGGTGCACCGCCTGCTCGAAGCCCGCGACCCAGGGCAGCAGCGCCGCGCCGATCGGATCGAGCGGCGGCGCCGGCTCGGCGTTGGGCTCGGGCGGCGCGGCCTCGGCGTCGTCACTCGCCTCGGGCGGAGCAGCTCCAGCACGAACGGATCGAAGCCGCCGAACTCGGCGATCGAGCGGTTCAGCGCGGCGTGGCGACGCAGGATCAGCGAGCGAGCACGCAGCTGCTCGGGCGAAGGCTCGGCCTCGCCCCAGCGGTGGCCGCCGGCGTCAAACACGAACGGCAGCCAGACGTCGTCGCCGACCAGCTCGGGCTGCACCAGGACGCCGCACAGGAAGCCGTCGAGCATGACCGCGTCGAGCGGCTCGAGCGGCTCGGGGATGTAGTGCCAGCAGATCGTCGAGCTCGGCGAACTCGGCATCGCTCAGGTCCTGCTCGGCCGCGGCGACGGCACCGCGCGACGGCGGTGCGGACGAAGGCAGGCTCACGATCGGCTCCGCGTGCGCGACCGCAGCGGCCGGCGCGCCGTCAAGCGGCGAGACGCGCCGCCACGCGCCGCCGCACCTCGGGCAGCTCGCCGGGCAAGTGGTATGCGAGCTGGCGGAAGAGCTCGTCGTGCAGCGCCAGCTCGGCGTTCCAGGCCGCGCTGATCGACGCTCGCGACGAGCGCGTAGCGCGCCGGGTCGAAGTCGAGGCCCGACCAGTCGAGGTCCTCAATAGCGCGGCGTCAGGCCGAAGGCGTTGAGCTCGCCCGCGGCCTTGCCTTCGACGCGCTCGACGATCCAGCGCAGCACGCGCATGTTCTCGCCGTAGCCGGGCCAGACGAACTTGCCGTCCGGGCCCTTCCTGAACCAGTTGACGCAGAAGATCTTCGGCAGCGTCGGCACCCGCGCGGTCGAGGATGGCGCCGAGATCGAGCCAGTGCTGGAAGTAGTCGCTCATGTTGTAGCCCATGAACGGCAGCATCGCGAACGGATCGCGACGGACGACGCCCTGCGCGCCGGCGGCGGCGGCGGTCGTCTCCGAGCCCATCGTCGCCGCCATGTAGACGCCTTCGGTCCAGTCGCGCGCCTCGGCGACGAGCGGCACGGTAGTCGAGCGCCGGCCGCCGAAGATGAAGGCGTCGATCGGCACGCCCGACGGGCGAATCCCAGGCCGGATCGAGCGCCGGGTTGTTGGTCGCGGCGACGGTGAAGCGGGCGTTCGGATGCGCCGCCTTGGCGCCGGTCTCCTTGGCCAGCGCCGGCGTCCAGTCGCGGCCCTGCCAGTCGATCAGGTGCGCCGGCGGCGTCTCGGTCATTCCTTCCCACCAGACGTCGCCGTCGTCGGTGAGGGCGACGTTGGTGAAGATCGCGTCGTGGGCGACGCTCGCCATGCAGTTCGGGTTGGTCTTCTGGTTCGTTCCCGGGGCGACGCCGAAGTAGCCGGCCTCGGGATTGATCGCGTAGAGCTTGCCGTTCTTGCCCGGCTTGATCCAGGCGATGTCGTCGCCGATCGTCGTCACCTGCCAGCCGGAAAGCGTCGGCGGCGGGATCAGCATCGCGAAATTGGTCTTGCCGCACGCGCTCGGGAAGGCCGCGGCGATGTGGTGCTTCCTGCCTTCGGGCGAGGTGACGCCGAGGATCAGCATGTGCTCGGCGAGCCAGCCCGGGCTGCCGTGCGCGGCGTCGGCGGCGGCGCGGCCCATGGTCGAGGCGATGCGCAGCGCGAAGCACTTCTTGCCGAGGAGCGCGTTGCCGCCATAGCCCGAGCCGTAGCTCCAGATCTCCTGCGTTTCGGGATAGTGGACGATGTACTTGACCGGATTGCACGGCCACGACACGTCGGCATCGCCTGGCGCGAGCGGCGCGCCGACGGAATGCATGCACGGCACGAAGTGGCCGTCCGTGCCGAGCACTTCGAGCACGGCGCGGCCCATGCGCGTCATGATCTTCATGCTCACGGCGACATAGGCGCTGTCGGTCAGCTCGACGCCGATGTGCGAGATGTCGGAGCCGAGCGGCCCCATCGAGAACGGCACGACGTACATCGTTCGGCCGCGCATGCAGCCGCGAAAGAGCGGCGGCGTGCCGTCGGCCAGGCCGGTTTGCAGCAGCGCTCGCATCTCGGCCGGCGCCTTCCAGTTGTTGGTCGGGCCGGCGTCTTCCTCGCGCTCGGAGCAGATGAAGGTGCGGTCCTCGACCCGGGCGACGTCGCTCGGGCTGCTGCGCGCGAGATAGCTGCGCGGGCGCAGCGTCGGGTCGAGCTTGAGAAACGTGCCGGCGGCGCAGAGCTGCGCGGCCAGCCGCTCGTACTCGGCCTCGCTGCCGTCGCACCAGTAGACGTCCTTTGCTTCGGTCAGGGCCGCCATGTCGGCGACCCAGGCGGCAAGCTTGGCGTGGCGGACCTGGGTCGGCGCGCGGCCGGCCCCGCCCGGCGTGTGAAGACGGTTTATCGGCGATGCAATCATGGAAGGCTCTGAGGAGATGACGGATTCGGTGCGCAGGCGCATGCTCAGGGACGGGCAAATGCGGGGCCCATGGCGGGCGCAGATGTCGTTGCCGGATCAATCGCCGCCGCTGGCGACGAAGGAGCGATTCGCGACTCGTAAGACGGTGACTCGGCGGCGCGGCTTGGCGCGCATGCGTGGCGATTCGCCAGTGTAGCCCCCGGCTCCGGCGCGCCTTCGACCGACCGTCGGAGCGCCGGCGCCGCAATAATGACTTCCATGCTCAGCCGCCGCCATCTCCTCGCTGCGCTCGCGGCGGCGCCGGGCGGCGTGGCGCTCGCCCAGGCAGCCAACCCGAGCGAGCGCGGCGGGCCGCTGCGCCTCGGCGCCGACCGCGCGCTGGTCGAGTCGGGACTGGCGCGCAGCCTCCAGCACGCCTTCGGCGCCGACACCGGCATCGCCGTCCTGGTCGTCCCCGGACCGGCGCTCGCCATCCTCGACGCGGTCCGCGACGGCGAGGTCGACGCCGCCCTCCTGAACGTTCCCGACGCCGAGCAATCGCTCGACACCCAGGGCCTGGTGCACGACCGCCGCCTGATCACCCAGGGCGAGTTCATCCTGGTCGGCCCGGCGCCGCCCAAGCCGGCGCGCGGCCGCCTGCCGCCGCCGGGCAAGAGCGGCGTCGAGGCGCTCGACAAGATCCGCGTCCAGGCCTATGCCGACCCGACCAGCCTGGTCTTCCTCACCGCCGGCGACGGCTCCGGAGCGCACGTCGCCGAGCAGGCGCTCTGGCGCGCGGCCAAGATCGCGCCGGCGGCGCCGTGGTACGTCGCCGCCGATCCGAAGCAGCCGTTCGTCGCCCAGGCGCGTGCCAAGGGTGCGTATGCGCTGGTCGAGCGCGGCGCCTGGGCCGCGCTCGGCGGCGCGCCGCTCGCGGTCGTCGTCGAAGGCGATCCGCAGCTGGTCGAATCGGTGCACGCGATGCGCTCGTTTCGCGTCAGCCATCCGGCGGGCAAGATCTTTCTCGGCTGGATCGCCGGCGGCCGCGGCCGCGCCGCGGTCGCGGCGCACGCCGGCTCGCGGCCGCGCTGACGGCCTGGTCCGATGCCACGCTCAGGACGGCTGCTCAGCCTTAACGTCGCCCGTGCGAGCGCGGTCGCGATCAACGGCCGGCGCGTCATGACCGCGATCGCCAAGCGCGCCGTCGCCGGGCCACGCGCGGTCGAGCGCCTCGGCATCGACGGCGACGAGCAGGCCGACCTGTCGGTTCACGGCGGACCGGCCAAGGCGGTTTATGCCTATCCGAGCGAGCACTACGCGTTCTGGCAGACGGTGCGCGCGCAGGCCGGCGTCGCCCTCTGGGACGAAGCGCTGCCGCCTGGCTCGCTGGGCGAGAACCTGACCGTCGCCGGGGTCCAGGAAAACGAAGTCTGGATCGGCGACGTGCTGCGCTTCCCGGATTGCGCGCTGGCGGTCAGCGAGCCGCGCTATCCATGCTTCAAGTTCAACGCCGCGATGGGCTTCAAGCACGCCGCCAAGCTGATGGTGCAAAGCGCATGGTGCGGCTGGTACCTCGCAGTGCGCGAGCCCGGCACAATCGCCGCCGGCGAGGACTTCACGATCGTTCCCCGGCCCGCGCGAGGTCGGCATCGCCGAGCTGTTCCGAGCACGCATGAGCAAGGCCGCCTGATGCTCGCCTACCGGCACGCGTTTCACGCCGGCAACCATGCCGACGTGCTCAAGCATCTGGTGCTGATGCTCGTCCTCGGCCACATGAACACCAAGGACAAGCCGTACCGCCTGGTCGACACCCACGCCGGCGCCGGCGGTTATTCACTGCTCGGCCGCTACGCGCAGAAAAAGGGCGAGTACGAGCGCGGCGTCGGCGTGCTCTGGACGCGCGACGACCTGCCCGCCCCGCTCGCCGACTACATCGCCCTGGTGCGGCGCTTCAACCCGGACGGCGTTCTCGCCCAGTACCCCGGCTCGCCCTCGCTGGCGCAGATGCTGCTGCGCCCGCACGACGAGCTGCGCGCCTTCGAGCTCCATCCGACCGAGCAGAAGATCCTGCGCGCGACGCTCGCCGGCGATCGCCGTGCCACCGTCTATGACGGTGACGGCTTCATCGGCCTGCGCGCGCAGTTGCCACCACCGACGCGCCGCGGCGTCGTCCTGATGGACCCGAGCTACGAAGGCAACGGCGACTACGCCAAGGTCGTCGCCACGCTGCGCGAGGCGCTCGGCCGCTTCGCCGAGGGCGTCTACGTCGTCTGGTATCCGCAGGTGAGCAAGGTCGAGGCGGTGCAGATGCCGCGCCGGCTGACCGCGCTCGCGCCCAAGGGCTGGCTCCACGTCCGCCTCTCGGTGCAGGAGCCCGACGCGCAGGGCTTCGGCCTGGCGGGAAGTGGAGTCTTCATCATCAATCCGCCGCACACGTTGCACGCGCCGCTCGCGGCGACGCTGCCCTATCTGGTCGACCAACTGGGCCAGTACGTCGGCGCGAACTTCGTGATCGATCGCGTCGACGGCTGAACCGCTGCGTCGTTATGACTACTTCGCGATCGCGAACAGGACGGCGTTGTTGACCGCGTAGACCGCGCCGTCGGCGCCGATCGCCGTCGGCGTGTACGACTCGCCGATGCCGCTCGTGAGCTGGATCCGCTGCGACAGGATGTTGCTCGCGAGACTCCAGCGATAGAGATAACCGTCCTCGCTGTTGACGAGGAGCGAGCGCGTCGCTGGGTCGACGGCGATGGTGTTCACGCACCACTCCCGGACCGCCGAGGAACTGCCCGCTTCGAGCGTCGGACCGAGGACGGTCAGCACTTCCTTCATCACCTGCCGGCCAGAGATCGCGTCGCCCTGGCTCGAGCGCGGGTCGAGCACCGCGATCCGGTTCAGGCCGTCGCCGCTGCCGACGCCGGCGTAGTTGTTGTACTTGGTCGCAAGCAGGTACAACGAGCCGCCGCTGTACGACGGCACCATCGCCGCCGGAACGACCGAGGCGGTGTTGTCCCAGCCGAAGCTTCCCGGTACCTTGCTCGTCGCCAGCGCGGCATCGAAGTGGAGCAGCCAGCCGCGCCCGTTGTGCGTGCCGAACGTACTCTCGAGCACGCCGTAGAAGACGTCACCGTCGGGCCCGACCGTCGGCGACGCGGTCGCGTCGTCGCTGATGCGCGCGCGCGTTCCGGCGCTCGGGTCGAGCAGCAGCACCTTGCTCTGGGTCGCGAGCGTCGTGCTGTCGAGCGCCAGCAGATAGCCGCTCTGCACCGCGCCGACGGCCGCCGTGTTGACCGCGACGTAGAGGGTCTTGCCGTCAGGCGAGAGCGCGGGCGCACTGTTCATCGCCACCTTGGCGATCGCGTTGTCGCCGGCAGCGCCAGCGGCAGCCACCCAGCTGCCGACGCCATCGGCGCCGATGCGGGCGAGGCCGCTGGCAAGGCCGGCCGGATTGGCTGCGCTGGCGATGAAGCCGAAGAAGACGTTGCCCTGGGTATCGACCGTGATCGGCGTGTTGATGAAGACGCTGGCATCGAGCGCGGCGGCGTTGGCGGCATACGCGCTCGCGCCGTAGAAGACGCTCGTCTGCAGCGCGCCGCTGGCCGAGTCGGCGTCCGGCATGGTCAGCAGCTTTCCTCCCGAGCCGGGCGCGTAGAGACGGTTCGCGGCGTCGAGCGCGACGTTGTAGCTCGGCACCCAGTTGTGCGGCGGCAGGACGTAGTCGCTGCCGGCGGCCCAGATCAGGCCGCCGTTGGTTCCCGAGCGCGCCTCGATGCGAAAGCCGCCGCCGGCGCCGGTCTTGACCGGAACGAGCACGGTGTTGTGCGACGTGACGACCGGCGACCCGTAGTGGATCAGGAGCGCGCCGCCGGTGCTGTGCTGCGGCGCGAGGTCGAGCGTCGTCGACCAGGCGACGCGATTCAGGTCCTGGCTCGCGATCGCGCTCTGCGCGGCGTGTTGCGCGTCGCGCGCGAAGCCGGGCCACGCCGGGCCATCGACCGACGGACCGGGAATGACCGGCGGGCTGCCGGCGTCGCTCTTGCTGCCGCCGCCGCCGCAGCCGGCGACGAGCAGCGCGCCGAAAGCGAGCAGCAAGGAAGCCGCGAACGAGCGGCGGCGCAGCCGGGAATCAGACGTGAAGCGAATGAGCATGAAGAGAAGGCTCGCGAGCAAGTGATCGACGCCCTGATGCTGTCATGAACGCGCCGACGATTCGTTTTTCGCGGGCTCGAGCGCGACGGTCCCGGCGGCGCCGTCGAGGGCATACGTTAGATTCGCCCTGGCTGCGTGCCGCACTTCGGGAGCCATCGCTTGAACACCTCTGCCGACGTCGCCGCATCCCTGCCCGGGGCTGTCGCCCACGAACCCCCGAACCAGTTCGCGCTGCTCGGCCAGCGCCGCTTCGCGCCGTTCTTCTGGACCCAGTTCCTCGGCGCCGGCAACGACAACCTGTTCAAGTTCGCGTTCACCGTGATGGTGACGTACCAGCTGACGCTGAGCGACCCCTTCCTGCAGCCGCAGCTCGCCGGCCTGACCATCGGCGCGCTCTTCATCCTGCCGTTCCTGCTGTTCTCCGCCACCAGCGGCCAGCTGACCGACAAGTACGACAAGACGCGCGTCATCCGCTTCGTCAAGAACCTCGAGATCGCGATCATGCTGCTCGCGGCGTGGGGCTTCTGGATCGCCAGTCCCTACGTCCTGCTCGCCTGCGTCTTCCTGATGGGCCTGCACTCGACGCTGTTCGGCCCGGTCAAGTTCGCCTACCTGCCGCAGCACCTGGGCGAGCGCGAGCTCACCGGCGGCAACGGCATGGTCGAGATGGGAACCTTCGTCGCGATCCTGCTCGGCCAGGTCGCGGGCGGCCTGCTCGTCGGCATCCCCGGCGTCGGCCGCCACTACGTCGCCTTCGCCTGCGTCGGCGTCGCGCTCCTCGGCCGGATCGTCGCCCAGTACGTGCCGACGTCGCCTTCGACCGACCCGGGCCTGCGTATCAACTGGAATCCGGTCACCGAGACCTGGCAGAACCTGAAGCTCGCGCACGGCAACCTGGTCGTCTTCCGCTCGCTCCTCGGCATCTCGTGGATGTGGTTCTTCGGCGCCGTGTTCCTGGCCGAGTTCCCGTCGTTCGCCAAGGAGGTGCTGCACGGCGACGAGCAGGTCGCGTCGCTGCTCCTGGTGGTGTTCTCGGTCGGCATCGGCATCGGCTCGCTGCTGTGCGAGATGCTGTCGCGGCGCCACGTCGAGATCGGCCTGGTGCCGCTCGGCGCGATCGGCATGAGCGTGTTCGCGATCGACCTCTACTTCGCCTCGCGCGGCCTCGGCGCCATCGGCCGGCTACACGCTGTCGTCGTTCGTGGCCCAGCCGGCGCACTGGCACGTGATGGCCGATCTCGGCCTGCTCTCGCTCTTCGCCGGCCTCTACAGCGTGCCGATGTACGCGCTGATCCAGATGCGCTCGCAACCGAGCCACCGGGCGCGGATCATCGCCGCCAACAACATCCTCAACGCCCTGTTCATGATCGCCAGCTCGCTGATCGTCGGCGCGCTGATCAAGCTCGGCCTGACGGTGCCGCAGGTGTTCCTCGTCGTCGGCATCCTCAACGCCATCGTCGCGTTCTACATCTTCATGCTGGTGCCGGAATACCTGCTCCGCTTCGTCGCCTTCGTGATGGCGCGCTTCATCTACCGCTTCGCGGTGCGCGGCGACGAGAACATTCCGACCGAAGGCGCGGCGATTCTGGCCTGCAACCACGTCAGCTTCATCGACGCGGTGCTGCTGATGGCGGCGAGCCCGCGGCCGATCCGCTTCATCATGGACAGCGCCATCTTCAGGCTGCCGGTCATCGGCTGGTTTTTCCGCCTCGCCAAGGCGATCCCGATCGCGCCGCAGAAGGTCGACGCGCAGACCTACGAGCAGGCCTTCGCCCGCGCCAAGCAGGTGCTCGACGACGGCGACCTGCTCTGCATCTTTCCCGAAGGCGCGATCTCGCGCGATGGCCAGCTCGCCGAATTCAAGGGCGGCGTGATGCGCCTGCTCGCGACCAACCCGGTACCGGTCGTCCCGCTCGCGCTGCAGAACCTCTGGGGCTCGTTCTTCTCGCGCGTCGACGGCAAGGCGATGAGCCGGCCGTTCCGGCGCGGCCTGTTCAGCCGCGTCGGCCTCGTTGCCGGGCCGGCGATGGCGGCATCCGCCGTGACGCCGGCGGCGCTACGCGAGCGCGTCGCGGCGCTCCTCGCGTCCTAGGCGGTCGTGAAGCCGCGCTCGACACGCTTCGACGCGGCGTGCGCCGATCCGCTCGTATTCGGAGATCACCTGGGCGCCGAAGAGCAGCAGCGTCGCCGCGACCTCGAGGCTCAGCAGGACGACGATCGCCGTCGTCAGCGAGCCGTAGACGACCGTCACCTGTGACAGCGTCGTCAGATACCAGACGAGGACGTGACGGGTGATCTCCCAGAGAACGGTCGCCGTGACGCCGCCGATCAGCGCGTGGCGCCAGGCGAGCCGCCCGGCCGGCATGACGAGGTAGACCGAGGTCAGGACGAAGATCTCGCCGGCGACGCCGAGCAGGTAGAGCAGGACGCCGGAGACGCCGCTGCAGCGACCACTCGCGGCCGAACAGCTCGACGCTCTCCTTGCCGACCGCCTGCAGGCTGCCGGCGACGAGCGTGACGAGCAGGAGGCCGATGCCGAGGCAAGAGGATGTAGACGTAGGGGATCAGCACCGAGAAGATGAAGCGGCGCTTCCGCGCGACCACCCGGTGCAGGAAGATCACCGACATCGCGTTCTCGAGCACGGTGAAGGCGAGCGAGCTGAAGAAGAGCATCGTCGCGAGCAGGAGCAACCCGATTCCCTCGCGCTTGCCGAGGAACTTGGCGAGCTCGCCGACGATCGCGCGCGACTGCCCCGGCAACAGCCATTCGAGGTAGCGGTGCAGCGTCGCGAGCAACTCGCCCTGGTCGACCCAGTGCGAGAGCGCGATGACCGTGAGGATCAGGAGCGGGACGATCGACAGAAGCGCGTAGTACGCGACCGCACCGGCGAGGAGCAGTCCCTGGTTGGTGCGGAAGCCCTTGATCGCCTGCCACATGAACGCCCAGGGATGGCGCAGCACGTGCTGCGCCGCGGGCCGATCAGGCGCTCGCTCAGGTAGCGCTGCAGTGAATTCAGCTGGGAGGCAGTCAACGACCGGGCGTCGAGATCTCGCGCAGAGTTTCGTCGGTATGGGCCGATTGTCGCGTGGCCAGGTCGACGAGGGCAACGATGCCGACGACTTGGTCGCCGGCGTCGAGAACCGGAAGCCGGCGCACTTGCAGGCTCGCCCATCTGCGCCATCACCTCCTCGACCCTGTCGTCGTCTCGTGCAGATAGCTGACGTCCTCGGTCATCACGTCGGCGACCAGCGCCTCCTGCGGCGACCATGCCTTCGGCGACTCCGCGCACCGTGATGTCGCGGTCGGTCACCATCCCGGCCAGCGCCCTGCCGTCGACCACCGGCAGGGCGCCGACGTCCATCTCGCGCATGCGGCCGGCGGCCGCCTGCAAGGTTTCGTCGCGCCGCACCGTGGCGATGCTGCGCGTCATGATGTCGGCAATGGTGGTCATGGCGGTCCGTTCGAGTGGAGGGAAAAGAGAACGATGATCGGCGCGGGCGCGACCAGCAGGAAGAGTAGGCTGGGCGGCGCGTCGATGTCTTCGGAGCGAAGAACAAAAACGATCAAGGTCACCTCCCGCTGCGCCCGTGGCGTGATGCGTCACCTGGCCGCGCCAAGGGTAGGTACTCCGCAGGCGGGCCGGCAGGAGGCGATCGCCCGGCGTGCTGTCGGTCAGCCGCCTCGGCCCCGGTAAGGCGAGTCCGACGCCGGCGGGTCAGACGCCGCGCGCGCGGTCGGCGCGGAACGCCGCGGCGAAGGCGGCAAAGGTGCCGGTCTCGATCGCGGCGCGGATCTCGCGCATCAGGCTGACGTAGTAGTGCAGGTTGTGCACGCTCGCCAGCATCGGCGCGAGCATCTCGCCGCAGCGGTCGAGGTGGTGCAGGTAGGCGCGCGAGAAGCGCGCGCAGGTCGGGCAGGCGCAGGTCGGGTCGAGCGGCTGCTCGTCGGTCTTGTAGCGGGCGTTCCGGATGCTCAGGTCGCCGAAGCGCGTGAACAGGTGGCCGTTGCGCGCGTTGCGGGTCGGCATCACGCAGTCGAACATGTCGACGCCGGCGGCGACGCCGTCGAGCAGGTCCTCGGGGGTGCCGACGCCCATCAGGTAGCGCGGCTTGGCCGCCGGCAGGCGGTGCGGCGTGTGGGCGACGATTCGCTGCATCTCCTCCTTCGGCTCGCCGACGCTGACGCCGCCGATGGCGTAGCCGGGCAAGTCGAGCTCGGCCAGCGCGTCGACCGAGTGCTCGCGCAGGTGCTCGAACATGCCGCCCTGGACGATGCCGAACAGCGCGTTCGGGTTCTCGAGCCGGGCGAACTCGTCGCGCGAGCGCTCGGCCCAGCGCAGGCTCATCTCCATCGAGCGGCGCGCCTCGGCCTCGCCGGTGACGCGGCCCTCGACCTCGTAGGCGGTGCACTCGTCGAACTGCATCACGATGTCGCTGCTCGAGGACGTGCTGGATCTGCATGCTGACCTCGGGCGTGAGCAGCAGCTTGTCGCCGTTGACCGGCGACTGGAACGCGACCCCTTGCTCGCTCACCTTGGCGTTGGCGCCGAGCGACCAGACCTGGAAGCCGCCGCTGTCGGTGAGGATCGGCCGCGGCCAGGCCTCGAAGCGATGCAGGCCGCCGAAGTGCCGGAGCACGTCGAGGCCGGGGCGCAGCCAGAGGTGGAAGGTGTTGCCGAGGATGATCTCGGCGCCCATCGCCTCGAGCGACTCAGGCGCGACGCCCTTGACGCTGCCATAGGTGCCGACCGGCATGAAGACCGGCGTCTCGACCGTGCCGTGGATCAGGCCGAGGCGGCCGCGCCGCGCCAGGCCTTCGGTGGCGAGGATGTCGAAGGAAAGCATCAGCGGATTGTCACGGGCGTGCGCGCCAGCAGCATCGCGTCGCCGTAGCTGAAGAAGCGGTAGCGCTCGGCGATCGCATGCGCGTAGAGGGCGCGAATGCGTTCGTGGCCGGCGAACGCGGCGACGAGCATCAGCAGCGTGCTCTTCGGCAGGTGGAAGTTGGTGAGCAGCAGGTCGACGACGCGAAACGCGAAGCCCGGGGTGATGAAGAGATCGGTCTCGCCCTCGGCCGGCGCCAGCGGCGCGTCCGGGTCGCTGCGCAACGCCATCGATTCGAGCGCGCGCAGGCTGGTCGTGCCGACGGCGACGATCCGGCCGCCGCGCCCTCGCGCCCGCTCGATCGCCGCCAGCGCGGCGGCGCCGACCTCGAAGCGCTCGCGGTGCATCACGTGCTCGCCGAGGTTCTCGCTTCGCACCGGCTGGAACGTGCCGGCGCCGACGTGCAGCGTCACCGCGGTGCGCTCGATGCCGCGCGCGGCGAGCGCGGCGAGCAGCGGCGCGTCGAAGTGCAGCGCCGCGGTCGGCGCCGCGACCGCGCCCGGCCGCTCGGCGAACACGGTCTGGTAGCGCGCGCTGTCGTCGGCGTCGTCGGCGCGGGCGATGTAGGGCGGCAGCGGCACGTGGCCGTGGCGCTCGAGCAGGGCGAACGGATCGCCGCGGAAAGCGCAGGCGAAACAGCGACTCGTCGCCGCCGGCGCGGCCGAGCACTTCGGCGTCGAAGGCCTCGGCGAAGCGGACGCGGCTGCCCGCCTTGGGCGACTTGCTCGCGCGCAATTGGGCGACGACGACGTCCCTCGCCTCGACGCGCTCGACCAGCGCCTCGACCGCGCCGCCGCTCGCCTTGACGCCGAAGAGGCGCGCCTTGATCACGGCGGTGTCGTTGACGACCAGCAGGTCGCCCGCGCGCAAGAGCGCCGGGCAGGTCGCGAAAGCGACGGTCCTCGGCCGGCTCGGCGCGGCCGTCGAGCAGGCGCGAGGCGCTGCGCTCGGCGGCGGGATGCTGGGCGATCAGCTCGCGCGGCAGCGCGAAATCGAAATCGCTCAAGGCGAGAGGCGTCGTCATCGAAGGGCAAAATTCTCCCATGGCCTCTTCCGTGCGCCGCAAGTGCGACAGCGAGCGCAAGTGCCGAGGGCGCGGCCGTCTCCGCCGCCGACAAGGCGCTCGCCAAGCTCGGGCTCGTGCGCGACATCGACCTCGCGCTGCACCTGCCGCTGCGCTACGAGGACGAGACGCGCATCGTCGCGGTCGCTTCGCTGCGCGACGGCGAAACCGGCCAGGTCGAGGGCGTCGTCAGCGACTCGCGGATCCAGTTCCGGCCGCGGCGCCAGCTCGTCGTCAAGATCGCCGACGACAGCGGCGACCTGGTGCTGCGCTTCCTTCACTTCTATCCGTCGCAGCAGAAGACGCTCGCCGTCGGCCGGCGCGTGCGCGTGCGCGGCGAGGCGCGCGGCGGCTTCTTCGGCCGTCGAGATGGTCCACCCGGCGTTCAAGGTCGTGACCGCCGAGACGCCGTTGCCGACCGCGCTCACGCCCGTCTATCCGAGCACGGTGCAGCTGTCGCAGGCGTACCTGCGCAAGGCGGTCGCCGCGGGCCGTGCCCGCGCCGATCTCGACGAGCAGTTGCCGGCCGGCATCGTTCCGGACGGCCTGCCGACGCTTGCGCGCGGCGCTTGCAGCATCCTGCACGAGCCCGCGCCCGGGTCTCGACGCGACGGCGCTGGAAGATCGCGAGCACCCGGCGTGGCAGCGGCTGAAGTTCGACGAGCTGCTGGCGCAGCAGCTGTCGCAGCTGCTCGCCAAGCGCGAGCGCGAGCGCCAGCGCGCGCCGCCGCTCGCTCGCGTGCGCGCCAAGCTCCACGACGCAGTTGCTCGCGGCGCTGCCGTTCAAGCTCACGGCGGCGCAGCAGCGCGTCAGCGCCGAGATCGACGCCGACCTCGGCCGCGCCGTGCCGATGCACCGCCTGCTTGCAGGGCGATGTCGGCTCCGGCAAGACGGTGGTCGCCGCGCTCGCCGCGGCGCGCGCGATCGACGCCGGCTGGCAGTGCGCGCTGATGGCGCCGACCGAGATCCTGGCCGAGCAGCACCTGAAGAAGCTGGTCGGCTGGCTGGCGCCGCTCGGCGTCACCGTCGCCTGGCTCACCGGCAGCCGGAAGGGCAAGGCGCGCGACGCGATGCTGGCGCAGGTCGCGTCCGGCGAGGCCGGGCTCGTCGTCGGCACGCACGCGGTGATCGAGGAGCAGGTGCGCTTCGCCCGGCTCGGCCTGGCGATCATCGACGAGCAGCACCGCTTCGGCGTGGCGCAGCGGCTGGCGCTGCGCGAGAAGCTGCACGACCAAGGCGAGCTCGAGCCGCATCTCCTGATGATGAGCGCGACGCCGATCCCGCGCACCCTGGCGATGACGCTATTCGCCGACCTGGATGTGGGCACCATCGACGAGCTGCCGCCCGGGCCGCACGCCGGTCGTCACCAAGCTGTTCGCCGACAGCGCGGCGCGACGAGGTGATCGCGCGCATCCGCGACGAGGCGGCGCGCGGCCGGCAGACCTACTGGGTCTGCCCGCTGGTCGACGAATCGGCGGCGCTCGACCTGAAGAACGCGACCGCGACCCACGCCGAGCTCTGCGAGGCGCTGCCGGGCCGGATGATCGGCCTGCTGCACGGCCGCATGCCGGCGGCCGAGAAGGCGGCGGTGATGTCGCTCTTCGCTGGCGGCCAGATCGCGGTGCTGGTCGCGACGACCGTGATCGAGGTCGGCGTCGACGTCGCCAACGCCTCGCTGATGGTGGTCGAGCACGCCGAGCGCTTCGGCCTGTCGCAACTGCACCAGCTGCGCGGCCGGGTCGGCCGCGGCACCACCGCGAGCGTCTGCGTGCTGCTCTACAGCGCAGCCGCTTTCCGACACCGCCAAGGCCAGGCTGAAGGCGATGCTCGAGACCGACGACGGCTTCGAGATCTCGCGCCGCGACCTGGAGATCCGCGGCCCGGGCGAATTCCTGGGCGCGCGCCAGTCGGGCGCGGCGCTGCTGCGCTTCGCCGACCCTGCGCTCGACGAGGCCCTGGTCGTCGCCGCACGGCGCGCCGCCGAGCGGCTCCTCGCCGAGCACCCCGACGCGGCCGAGCGCCACATCGAGCGCTGGCTCGGCGGCCGCGCCGACTACCTGAACGCTTAGCATCCGAAGCAGTCGCGCGCACAACCGCCAGCACACCGATATGCTCGCAACACGCTTTTCAACGCTCCACCCACGAGGTCCCGCGATGTCATATGCCTTCCTTCGTTCCCTCTGCCTGATCGCGCTCGCCGTGCCGGCGCTGGCCGCGGCGCAAACGCCGGCGACGCTCGACAAGATCAAGCAGAGCGGGACGATGACGCTCGCCTACCGCGAGTCGTCGATCCCGTTCTCGTACCTCGGCGCCGACGCCCAGCCGACCGGCTTCGCCTTCGAGATCTGCGAGAAGATCGCCGACCGCGTCAAGGCAGCGACCGGCCGCAGCGACCTGAAGAAGGAGTACCAGGCGGTGACCTCGGCCAACCGCATCCCGCTGCTGCAGAACGGCACGATCGACATCGAGTGCGGCTCGACCACCAACAACAGCGAGCGCGCCAAGCAGGTCTCGTTCGCGACCAACTACTTCTACACCGGCACGCGCTTCCTGGTGAAGACCGGCACCAACGTCAACAAGCTCGCCGACCTCGCCGGCAAGCCCGTCGTCTCGACCACCGGTACGACCAACTTCCAGATCATCCGGCGCCTGAACGAAGAGCAGAAGCTCGGCATCGACCTGCTCGGCGCGAAGGACCACGCCGAGTCGGCGCTGATGGTGCAGACCGGCCGCGCCGTCGCCTTCGGCATGGACGACATCCTGCTCTACGGCCTGCGAGCCAGCTCGCAGAACCCGGCCGAGCTCGCTGTCGTCGGCGAGCCGATCCAGGTCGAGCCGTACGCGATCATGGTCAGGAAGGACGACCCGGCGTTCAAGAAGCTGGTTGACGACACGCTCGCGGCGATGATGAAGAGCGGCGAGTTCGAGGCGCTCTACAAAAAGTGGTTCCAGTCGCCGATCCCGCCCAAGGGCATCAACCTGAATGCGCCGATGAGCAAGGAGCTGATCGACAACATGAAGGCCTTGAGCGACAAGCCCGCGACGTGATGCGCAACGGATGACGCTCACCGAGCTCAGGTACGTCGTCGCGGTCGCGCGCGAGAAGCATTTCGGACGCGCCGCCGAGGCCTGCTTCGTCTCGCAGCCGACGCTCTCGGTCTCGATCAAGAAGCTCGAGGAAGAGCTCGACGTGCGCATCTTCGAGCGCGGCACGGCCGAGGTCAGCGTCACGCCGATCGGCGAGGAGATCGTGCGCCAGGCGCAGGCGGTGATCGAGCAGGCGGCGCAGATCAAGGAAACCGCCAAGCGCAGGAAGGATCCGCTCAGCGGGGCGCTCTCGCTCGGCGTGATCTACACCATCGGCCCCTATCTCCTGCCCGACCTGGTGCGCCAGGCGATCGAGCGCGTGCCGCAGATGCCGCTGCTGCTGCAGGAGAACTTCACCGCCAAGCTGCTCGAGCTGCTGCGCTCGGGCGAGCTCGATTGCGCGATCATGGCCGAGCCGTTTCCCGACACCGGCCTGGCGATCGCGCCGCTCTACGACGAGCCGTTCATGGTCGCCGCTGCCGAAGGCGCACCCGCTGGCGAAGAAGAAGGCGATCAGCGCCGACGAGCTGAAGCAGGAAAAGATGCTGCTGCTCGGCACCGGTCACTGCTTTCGCGACCACGTGCTCGAGGTCTGCCCCGAGTACGCCCAGTTCTCGTCGTCCGACGCCGAAGGCATCCGGAAGACCTTCGAAGGCTCGTCGCTCGAGACGATCAAGTACATGGTCGCGTCGGGCATGGGCGTGACGGTCGTGCCGCAGCTCTCGGTGCCCGAGCGACGAGCAGCCGCACATCAAGTACGTGCCGTTCACCAAGCCCGTGCCGACGCGCCGCGTCGTCCTCGCGTGGCGGCGCAGCTTCACGCGCTACGAGGCGATCGCGGCGCTGCGCAACGCGATCTATGCCTGCGAGCTGAAGGGCGTCAAGCGACTGACCGAGTAGCGCGGCCGATTCGCGCGACGTCTTGCGGCTGTTCGTGCGCCCGTCAGTCCGGGCGCGCGCCGTCGAACGCCCGCTGCAGAAGCGACCGAATCGCGCCGCGCTCGAGCGGGCGTGGGTTCGGATATTCGTTCTGCAGCGCGAGATCGGCGGCGCGGTCGAGGTTCTCGGCGCGCATGCCGATCGCGGCGAGCGAAGTCGGCGCGCCGTGGCGGGCGGCGAGGTCGAACACTGCGCGCGGCGCTTCGCTTGGAGCGCCGAGCGCGCGCGCAATTCGCGCCATCGCCTCGGGCGCCGCCGGCGCGTTGTAGGCGAGCGCGTGCGGCAGGATCACCGCGTGCGTCTCGGCGTGCGGCAGGTTGAAGCTGCCGCCGAGCGTGTGGCAGAGCTTGTGGTGCAGGCCCATGGTGATGCTGCCCAGCACCGTGCCGCACAGCCAGGCCGAAACCAGTGCATCGCCGCGCGCGTCGAGGTCGCGCGGGTCGCCGCAAGCGCGCAAGCGCCGCGCCCGAGCGGATGCCTTCTTCGGCCATCAGCTCGATGACCGGGTTGCGCATCGGGCGCGTACAGCCCTTCGGCGGAATGCGCGATCGCGTTGAGCATGCTGACGACGCTGGTCGCGAGCGGCAAGCCGAGCGAGAGCTCCGGGTCGTAGATGACCGTGCGCGGCAGCACCGCGGATCGCGGCCGGTGGTCTTGGCGCCCGCTTCGGTGAGGCCGTACATCGTCGTCATCTCGCTGCCCGCGTAGGTCGTCGGGATGGCGATGACCGGCACCCCCGTCTCGAGCGCGATCGCCTTGCCGAGCCCGGTCGTCGAGCCGCCGCCGATGGCGACCGCGCCGTTGGCGTCCACGCTCGCACCTCGTCCTCGCGGCGCTCGCCGTCTCCGCCGGCACATGCATCGCCGCCCGCGCGAACACGCCCGCGGCGTGCGGCCCGAGCAGGGCGACGACGCGCTCGGCGAGCGCCCTCTGGCCGGGGGTCGTGAGCACGAAGGCGCGCTCGATGCCGATCGCCTCGAGCTCGTGGGGCACCTGCCGCAGCGAGCCGGCGCCGAAGACGACGCGCGGCATCCGCATCGCAAGACGAAGTCGTGCACCGCGCCCTCAGGCGCTGGCCGTCGCGCGCGTGGCGCGAACGCAGGATCTTCGCCGCCTCGACCATCGCGCGAGCTTGCCGACGGCCGTCTCGCGCGGCAGGTACTTCATGCCGCAGTCGGGCGCGAGGATGACGTTCTCGGCCGCGACGATACGGCAGCGCGCGCTCGATCCGCTCGACGATGATCTCCGCCGTCTCGACCTCGGGATCGGCGAGATCGATGCAGCCGACCATCAGCTGCTTGCCGCCGAGCGCCTGCGAGCACCGAGCAGTCGAGCTTCGACTGCGCGGTCTCGAGCGAGACCTGGCGGCAGCTGCACTGCGCCAGCTCGGGCAGGAACGAGTAGCCGCTCGGCCGCTCGTGGATGATCGCCGCGTAGCCGAAGCAGATGTGCACCGCCGTCGTCCCGGTGACGCCATCGAGCGCGCGGTTGAGCGCCTGCAGGCCGTACGGCGCGCCTTCTCGGGCCGCGCCTGCATGTACGGCTCGTCGATCTGGACGACGTCGGCGCCGGCGGCGAACAGGTCCTTGATCTCCTCGTTGACGGCGGCGGCGTAGTCCATCGCCGCCTCCTCCTCGCTGGCGTAGAAATCGTTCTGCGCCTGCTGCAGCATCGTGAACGGCCCGGGCACCGTGATCTTGATCCGGCGCGTCGTGTGGCTTGCGCAGGAACTCAGGTCGTCGACTTCGACCGGGTGCCTGCGCCGGATCGTGCCGACGATCCGCGGCACCGGGTTCGGGTGGCCCGAGCGGTCGAGCGCGCTGCCGGGGTTGTCGAGGTCGACGCCTCGAGCGCGGTGGCGAAGCGGTTCGAGTAGCTCTCGCGCCGGATCTCGCCGTCGCTGACGATGTCGAGCCCGGCCTCTTCCTGCGCGCGGATCGCGATCATGGTCGCGTCGTCCTGCGCTTCGGCGAGATACTCGGGCGCGACGCGCCAGAGCTCCCTGCGCGCGCACGCGCGGCGGAAAGCGCCCGGCGAGCTTGGCGCGGTCGATCAGCCACTCGGGCTGCGGGAAAGCTGCCGACGATGGTGGTGGGAAAGAGCATGGTTCGGTCTCCGCTGGTCTGTGATCGAATGCCGGCCCTCAGACGCCGAGGTAGGCACGCTGGATCTCCGGGCGCGCCGAGCAGCTCGTCCGGCTCGCCCTCGGCGACGATGCGGCCCTCCTCGAGCACGTAGGCGCGGTCCGACATCGCCATCGCCATGGCCACGTTCTGCTCGACCAGCAGCACCGCGATGCCCTCCGCGTTGATGCGCCGGATCGCATCGAACATGTCCTGGACGATGAGCGGCGCCAGGCCGAGCGAGGGCTCGTCGAGCAGCAGCAGGCGCGGCCGCGCCATCAGCGCGCGGCCGATCGCCACCATCTGCTGCTGGCCGCCCGAGAGCTCGCCGGCCGGGCTGGCCGAGCTTCTCGCGCAGCGCCGGGAAGAGCTCGAGCGCCCGTCCAGCGACGCGCCGCGCTGCGGCCTTGCGCGGCCGGCAGGTAGCTGCCGAGCTCCAGGTTCTCGCGCACGCTCATGCCGGTGAACAGGCGCCGCCCTTCCGGGCACGATGGCGATGCCGCCGGCGCAGAAGCGGTGCGGCGGCCAAGCGCGTGATGTCTTCGGCCGTCGAAAACGATCCGGCCGGCGCGTGCCGGCAGCAGGCCGGCGATGGCGTTGATCAGCGTCGTCTTGCCGGCGCCGTTCGGGCCGACCACCGCAGAGCAGCTCGCCGGCGCGCGACGCCGAGCGACACGCCCCAGAGCGCCGGCGCCGCGCCGTAGCCAGACCTGGAGATCGCGCACCTCAAGCATGGGCGCGGCCCGAGGTAGGCGGCCATCACCTCGGGGCGCTGCATCACCTCGGCCGCCGGCCCTCGGCGAGCAGCTCGCCGTGGTCGAAGACGACGACGCGGTCGGTCAGCGCCATCACCGCGCGCATCACGTGCTCGACGAAGACGATGGTCGAGCCCTGGTCGCGGATGCGCCGGATCAGGCCACCGCGTCGTCGATCTCGCCCGGCGTCAGCCCGCACAGCACTTCGTCGAGCAGCACCAGGCGCGGCCGCGACGCCAGCGCCCGCGCGAGCTCGAGGAACTTGCGCTGGTGCAGGTTGAGGTCGTCGGGCAGCGCGTCGGCCTTGGCCTGCGAGGCCGGTGAACGCCAGCCACTGCCGCGCCTCGCGCTGCGCGCCGCGGTCGGATCGCGATGGCGCCGCCGAACATCGCCGCCAGCGCGACGTTGTCGAGCACCGTCATGTGGGCGAAGGGGCGCGGGATCTGGTAGGTGCGGGCGATGCCGGCGCGCGGCGATGCGGTGGGCGGCCGGCGCGTCGAGCGCGTGGCCCTCGAAGACGATCTCGCCCGCGCTGGGCGCGTAGTGGCCGCTGACGACGTTGATGAAGGTCGACTTGCCCGAGCCGTTCGGCCCGAGCAGGCCGAGGATCTCGCCGCGCCGCACCTCGATGTCGACGCCGGCGAGCGCCCGCACGCCCTTGAAATGACTTGTGCAGGCCGCGCACGCGCAGCAGCGATCGACCGTGGCGCCGCCCGGCGCCGGCGACGGCGATGCCGGCGCGTCGCGAGCGGCCGGCGCGGCGCGGGTCGACGGCCGGCGCGCGCCGGCACGCGGCGCCGGAACGCGCGCTGCAGGCGCGGGAGGATGCCGTCGGGCATGAACAGGATCGCCGCGATCAGGATCGCGCCGATCGCCGCCTTGCCGGCCACCGCGTGGTCGGCGGCGGTGAAGCTGTAGAGCAGGCCGGTGATCGCGACCGCGCCGATCGCGGGCCCGGCCCAGTGACGCGTGCCGCCGAGCACGCTCATCAGCACCACCGTCAGCGGCACCGTGATGGTGAACACCTCGCCGACCGTCACGTACGAGAGGAACAGCGCCTGGATGCCGCCGGCGACGCCGGCCAGCGCGCACGAGAGGGCGAGCGCAACGAGCTTGTAGCGGTAGGTCGGCACGCCCATCACCTCGGCCGCGTCCTCGTCGTCGTGGATCGCGAACAGGCCGGCGCCGAAGCGCGAGACGAAGATCGCCCAGGCGACGAGCAGCGTCAGCGTCGCCGCGGCGAGCGCGAGCAGGTAGAAGGTGGACGACGGCGTCGGCCCGATCGCGGGCACCGGCACCGCGCCGAGCGAGACGCCCGGGCCGCCGTCGATCGGCGTGTTGACGACGATCGTGCCGACGACGAAGGTGACCGCCAGCGTCAGCAGCGCGAACAGCTCGCCGCGCACGCTCCGACGCGGAACACGACCGCGCCCGAGCGCCGACCCCGAGCAGCGCCGCGACCGCGGCAGCGACCGGCAGCGTCCAGAGGAACGGCCAGTCGTAGCGCGCCAGCAGCGCCGTCGTGTACATGCCGACGCCGAAGAAGGCGCCGTGGCCGAACGAGAAGTAGCCCGAGTAGCCGGACAGGATGTTCCACGAGGTCGCGAGCACGATCCAGTGCAGCATCAGGTAGAGGAGCGAGTCGTAGAACGCCGGCAGGCCGAGCGCGGGCACGAAGGCGAGCAGCCGCGGCGGCGGCGAGGATGACGAGCGGCGTCGTTCGCTCGCTCACGCCGCCCTGCCCCGGCCGCAGCAGCAGCATCACGATCAGCAGCGAGAAGGAGACGATCGGCGCCCACGACGGCGCAGTCACCGCCATCGTCACCGCCTCGCTGACGCCGATCAGCGCGCCGGCGACGAGCGGCCCGAGCGCGCTGCCCAGGCCGCCCAGCATCACCGCCGCGAACACGACGCCGACCCAGGCGTAGATCTGCGACGGCGCCAGCGTGAAGGTGAGCGCGAGGCAGACGCCGGCGACGCCGGCCAGCGCGGCGCAGGCGCCGGCCAGCAGCAAGCGCCATTGCGCTTGCGGTCGACGCCGAAAGCCGCGGCGATCGGCCCGTCCTCGGCCGCGGCCGCATCGCCTTGCCGAGGTCGGTGTAGCGCAGCACCGCCCAGACGCGCGCAGGAGATGGCCACCGCCAGCACCAGCGTGATCAGCTCGGGCACCGGCAGGTACAGCCCGCCGACCTTGAACTTCTGCGTTGTAGGGCGACTCCAGCTTGCGGTAGTCGGCGGTCCAGATCGCCCTGGATCAGCGCTCTCGATGATGACCGTGATGCCGAAGGTCACCAGCAGCGAGTTGAACGGCGTGACCGCAAAGCGCGCCATCACCCACTGCATGCGCGACGCCGATGGCGAAGAACAGCGGCGGCACGATCAGCGACGCAGCGCCAGCAGCGGATCGAGCCGAGCTGCGAGAGCTGGTAGCAGAGGTAGGCGCCCAGGAAGGCGAGCCCGAAGTGGGCCAGGTTGATCAGCCGCAGCAGGCCCCAGGTCAGGCTGAGCCCCAGGCCGAGCAGCCCGTACAGCGCGCCGACGAAGATGCCCGAGAGGATGGACTGCGCGAGCAGCGTCAGCGCTGGGCAGCGTGAACGCCGGCATGCACGGCGCGCCCGTCAGGGGGCGAGCAGCTTCGCGCCGCCCGCCGTCACTTCCTTCGGCCAGACCACGACCCAGTCGCCGTTCTGCACCTGCTTGATCCGCATCAGGTCGTCGCCGAAGTTGCCGACGCCGTCGAAGCGCAGCTTCCCCTGGATGGTGTCGACCCTTGGCCTTGCAGCCAGGCGGCGATCTGCTTGTCGTCGAGGCTCTTGGTCGCGACGACGCCGGCCTCGAGGATCTGCCAGGCGGTGTACGAGGCCGCGGCCTGCGTCTCGACGTGCGTGTCGGGCAGGCCGGCCTTGCGTCGCGCGCTCGTTGTAGATCTTCACGAACTCGGCGGCGCCCGGTGTTGGGTGAAGGGCGGTTGTTCCTCGAAGATGGTGACCGACAGCGCGTTCTTCGCCCTCGGGCAACGCGACCAGCGGCCCGGGCGCCGGGTACAGGTGGAAGTGCTGCGGCGGCGCGTAGTCGATCTTCTTCATCGCCTCGAGCAGCATGTTGCCCTCCAGGCCGATGCGCCGATCCACACGAAGTCGGGATTCGCGTCCTTCACCCGGGCGGCGATCGGGCCGAAGTCGCGGTTGCCGAAGTCCCATTCGAGGAACAGCACCTCCTTCAGCCCGCGCTTCTTCGCCACCTCGCGCGCGCCCAGCGACATGAAGTGGACCGAGGGGAACTTGCTGGTGACCATGGCGATGGTCTTCGGCGGCTTCTTCGCCGCGGCCAGCACGTCGAACACGTGTTCGGCACCGTGTTCTGCCGGGTCCGGCCCCAGCGACCAGGCCGGGAACTGCATGTCGTACTTGGCCAGCGAGGGAATGCCGAAGGTGTGGTGCACCAGCACCTTGTTGTAGCGCTGCGCCACGCCCATCGCCGAGAGGATGGCGCCGGTGGCGTAGGGGCCCATCAGCAGGTCGACCTTGTCGGCGGTGACCAGCTGCTCGTAGAGCGTGCGCGCCAGATCGGGCTTGGACTGGTCGTCCTTCACGATCCACTCGACCCGCCGGCCGAGCAGGCCGCCGCGCTTGTTCAGCTGCTCGACGTAGATCTCGCCCACCAGCTTGTGGATGAGCGCCGTGGCCGACAGCGGCCCGGTGAGTGCCAGCGTGCTGCCGATGCGCAGCGGCTGGCCGGCGGCGCCTGGGCCAGTGCGAGGCCGAGCGATCGCAGCGAGCGCGACGGCGGCGCCGGTGCCGGAGGATGCGGCGGCGGTCACGGTCATGCTGGTGCTCGATGCTCGAATCACGGCTTGGTGCGGCCGCTTCACTTGGGACGGCTCGCGCAGCTTCCAGCCGGCGGATCTCCTCGTTGTGCTCGCCCAGCACCGGCGGCGGCGCACTTCCAGCGGCCGCTGGCCGTCGTAGGAGACCGGCGAGCGCACGGTGCGGAAGGTGCCCACCACCGGGTGCTCGGTCTCCACGAACAGCTGCAGGTGCTTCGCCTGCGCATCCTCGCAGCACCTCGCTGGTCGTGTACATGGGGGAATGCGGCACGTCGTTGCGCTCCAGCCGGCGGCACCATTCGGCCCGCGGGCGCGCGGAAGATCGGCCGCAGCACCCGATCAGGCTTCCTGGTTCTCGATGCGGGCCTGCCGTCGGCGAAGCGCGCGTCCTGGAAGATGTCCGGCCGCTCGATGGCGCTGCGCCAGGCCCTGCCAGAACTTCTCCGGCGAGGACATGTGCAGCGCGATCCATTTGCCGTCGGCGCATTCGAGGACATAGGACTGCGAGACGCTGGGCCGGCTGTACGGGCCCATCACCTCGTCCGCCGGGAAGAAGTGCGGGAAAGCGTCGAGGTTGAAGTGGGCCATGGCCTCGAGCATCGACATCTCGACCTTGCGGCCGTCCCGTGCGCTCGCGCTCGTTCAGCGCGCCGAGGATGCCGTAGGCGGCGTAGAAGCCGGTGACGAAGTCGGCGATGGCCGGGCCCACCACGCGCGGGTTCCCGGGTTGACCAGCAGGCCGCAGCTAGCCGCTCGCGGCCTGCGCCACGGTGTCGTAGGCGGGCGCGTCGCCGCCGGGCCGGTCGCGCCGAAGCCGCTGATCGCGCAGTAGATCAGTCGCGGGTTGAGCGCGCGCAGGCGCTCGACGCCGACGCCGATCTGCTCGGCGAAGCCGGGACGGAAATTCTGGATGTAGACGTCCGCCTCCTTCGACCAGCCCGTCGAACGTTCGCGGTCGGCCGGCTGCTTGGTATCGAGCGTGACGCTGCGCTTGTTGCGGTTGTAGGTCTGGTAGTGCGGCGCTTAGAGGCCGCCCTTGAAGGCCCGGAAGGGGTCGCCGGTGCCCGGCAGCTCCACCTTGACGACGTCCGCGCCGAGGTCGGCCAGCAGCATGGCGGCCGCGGGCCCGGTGATGAAGGTGCCGTGCTCGAGCACGCGCACGCCGTCCAGGACCTTGATCATGCACGTGCTCCGCGTGCGTCCGATCCGGCTGGCACGCCCGTGTACTCGAATCTCGCGCGTCGCCTGGTAGCGGAGCGCGAAGCCGATCGGATCGTCCAATCTCCTCGTTGAGGTGCGCCACCAGGCTGGCGGTGCGCGCCAGGAGCGGCACGCCTTTCAGCGCCTTCGACCGGAAAGCCGACGCCCAGCAGCACCGCGGGGATCGCCGCCGACACGTTGAGCCTCAGGTCCTTGCCGACGAGGGCGGGAATGACTGCCTCGCACGCCTTGGCGATTTCGACGTAGCGCTGGCCGCCGCCGGCGGCCGCCGCCACCGCGAACAGCGCGTCGACGCGCGGGTCGCGCTTCTTGTGCTCGGGATGGCCGTAGCCGGGGATCGCCGGCCGCGCGGCGCGGCAGCGCCGCCTCGCGGCGGCGCGGCGGGTCGCCGCCTTGCCGCGGCCTCGCTCGATCTCCATGAACATCCTGCCGGCGGTCTCGGTGGCCCCAAGGATCACGGAACCGCATCCGAGCATGCCGGCGGCGACCGCGCCTTGCATCGCGTCCGGTGCGGCGGCCAACGTCATCCGCGCCGCCTGTACCCTGGGCACGAACCCGTGTTCGGCGATCGCCACCAGCGTCGCATTCAGCACCGCCGCTGGCCGCGGCGGCGCTTGCGGCCCGTGAGCAGCAGGTGGAAGTAGTCGCCGAAGCCGATCTGACCGATCAGATCGCGGCTCAGGTCGTGCCCGCGCACGAGGATGCGGTCTCGTCGGACGTGCAGATGGCGGAGCGCGGCACAGTGGCCTTGCCGATTTTCAGAGCCGGGGGGGACCGGCGCCGAAGGCACGAGCCGGAAGTCGTACTTCGCCGTGTAATAAGGCTTGTTCATCTGCGCCCGTCCGGCGCCTTGCCCGGCGGATGCTTGGGAAACTCCACGACCAGGCTGTTGCGCACGCCGAAGACGGCGTCCGAATCGAGGTAGGGGCTGTCCTTCACGAACAGGTGCGTCACCAGCTTCTCGTGGCCGCCGCCAGACATCATGTGCATGTGGCCGGGCCGGTTGAGGTGGCGGCCCATCTTTTCCAACATGCGTCGCCACCGGCCCGTCGCCCGGCACCGGGTAGTAGGTGGGCCTGATCGACCAGAAGCGGTAGCCGCCGTCCTGGTCGGTCCTGAATGGGCCCGCAGGCCTCATGCTGTCGCCCTTCTGCATGTCGTAGATGCCGTCGCCGTCGCCGGACCAGACGTCCAGCACGCCCCGCCAGCGGCTTGCCGGCGGTGTCGGTCACCCGCCCGTGGTACAGCGTCGGCTCGCCATGGCCTTCGCCGATGTCGGCGCCCAGCTCCAGCTCCGGCGCGCCGGGCCAGAAGAAGGGGCCCTCGACCGTGGCCTCGGTCGGCTTCGCCTGCGCTCGTCCGCGCGCGCCCGGGCACCTCGCGCCTGGTCCATCGCCACGACCAGCATGGACATGCCCAGCGTGTCCGACAGCAGGATGACCTCCGGCCGCTTCTCGCTCGATTTCTGGCCGGTCGGCGTGAGGAACTGGATGCCCGCCGATCCACTCCTCGGGCGTCAGGTCCACCTCGCGCATGAAGGCGTGCACGTGCTTCACCAGTGACGTCATGATCTCCCGCAGCCGCGGATCGCGCGTCTTCTCGTAGACCGCGAGCGCGTCTGCGGTGAGCTTGTCCTGGTTGTATTCCGACATGGCGAATTCCGTCCATTGCGCGGGGCGGCGCCGATCGCCTGCAGTCGACCCGCAGCGGACGATTGTGGTGGATTCCGGTGCGAGCAAGCCTCTGAGGCAGCGTTCTGTCTATCTCGGCGCTTGGCAAAGACGATCCGCTCCCGTCGCCGATGGCGGTACCGAGCCGACCGCCAACCTGTTCCGCCACGCTGCGGCTCACATCAACTCGTCGATGTGCTTCGGCCAGCTGCTCTTGAGGAGGCGCGACAGCGAGCGATCGGCGAGCACCTTGCCGCCGGTCTGGCAGCGGGGGCAGTAGTTGGTCTCGTTGTCGGCGTGGACGATGCGCTGCACCGGCGCGCCGCACTCCGGACAGGGCTTGCCGAAGCGGCCGTGCACCGCCATCCCCTGGCGGAACGCGGTCACCTTCTCGGGGAAGCCGTCGCCGGCCTCGGCGCGCAGCCGAGTCGTCCATTCGGCGAGCACCTCGCCGCATTGCGGCGAACAGCCGCGATCCTCGCTTCGTCGAGCGCTGCGTCAGCGCCAGGGGCGAGAGCCGGGCGCGGTGCAGGATCTCGTCGGAGTAGGCGTTGCCGATGCCGCTGAACAGCCGCGGATCGGTCAGCGCGCGCTTGAGGGTGTGGTTCTCGGCGACGGAGCGCGCCGGAACGCCTGCGAGCGTCGCCGTCATCAGGTCGATGCCGCCGGGGTCGAGCGCCGCGAGCGCCTCGCGTCCCGCGACCACGTGCAGCGACGCGCGTCGCTGCTTGCCGGCCTCGGTGAGGGCGAGCGTGCCGGTGTCGAACTCGAAGAAGGCGAGCGCGTTGGGCGCCGTCTTCTTGCCCGGGGCGAGCCAGTGCAGCCGGCCGGCGATCATCAGGTGCAGGACCAGGAAGAGCTCGTCCTCGAACGCGATGACGATGCGCTTGCCGAGCCGCTCGACGCCGACGACGCGCTTGCCTACGACGGCGGCGATCGGCGGCGTCACCGAGCGCAGCAGGAACGGGCTGGCCGATGCGGACGCGCTCGAGCCGATGGCCGACGATCTTGGCGGTCAGCCGCTCGAGGTAGACGCTGACGTCGGGCAGCTCGGGCATCGACCGAGTGTGCCATCGGCGCCGTGAACGACGCGCGTTACGCCGCGCCCTCGATCGCCTCGATCAGCAGCCGCGACGGCGCATGCCAGCCGACGATCGCTCCCTGCGCCGCGATCATCTGCAGCGCCGCGGCCTTGAACTCGGGGAAGTAGCTCTCGGTGCCGTCCTCGACGATCAGGCAGGCGTAGCCGCGGTCGTTGGCTTCGCGCATCGACGTCTGGACGCAGACCTCGGTCGTCACGCCGGTGAAAACGAGATGGCTCACGCCCCGGGCCTGCAAGGTTTCGTGCAGGCCGGTGGCCCAAAACATGCCCTTGCCTGGCTTGTCGATGACGGTCTCGCCGATGGCCGGCGCGAGCGCGGCGATGATGTCGGCGCCCGGCTCGCCGGCAATCAGGACGCGCCCCATCGGCCCCGGGTCGCCGATGCGCAGGCTCGGCGATCCGCGCAGGCGCTTGGCCGGCGGACAGTCGGAGAGATCGGGTTGGTGGCACTCGCGCGTGTGCACGACCGGCCAGCCGCGGGCGCGCCAGGTTGCGAGCAGCGCCGCGATCGGCGCGATCGCTGGCGCGAGCAGGCTGACGTCGTTGCCGAGCGAGGCGCCGAAGCCGCCGGGCTCGATGAAGTCGCGCTGCATATCGATGACGACAAGCGCTGTCGCCGCGGCGGGGAATTCATAGGCGAAGGGCGTTGCGGCGATCCGGTAGCTCGTCATGCCGTCTCCGCGACCGTGCGCTCGCTCGTCGTGTCGGTCGGCGCGGCCGAGTGCGACTCGCCGCCCATGTGCGCACCGATCGTCCTGCGGTCGGCGCCGGCGGCCGGCGTCTCGAAGACGATCCGGCCTTCGCTCATCACGGCGATCCGGTCGGAGAGTTCGAGCAGCTCGTCGAGGTCCTCGCTCACCAAGAGCACCGCGGCGCCGCGCGCCCGCACTTGGACGATGCGGGCGTGGATCTCGCGCACGGCGGCGAAGTCGAGGCCGAACACCGGGTTGACGGCGATCAGCACGTTGCCCTCGCCCGCAAGCTCGCGCGCGAGCACGGCGCGCTGCACATTGCCGCCCGAGAGGCTGGCGATCGGCGCGTTCTCGCCGCGCGTCTTGATGCCGTAGGCAGCGATCCACTCGCGCGCCCGCGCCCGCCAGGCAGCGAAGCGCAGCCAGCCGAGGCCGGGCAGGATGAGCCGGCGCAGGGGTGCCTCGTCGAAGTCGCGCAGGGCCATGTTCTGGGCCACGCTCAGGTCGCCGACGCTGGCGTTGCGCAAGGGCTCTTCGGGCAGCGCGCGCAGGCCGAGAACGCGGTTCTCGACGCGCCGGCCGAAGTACGGCTGGCCGACGACCTTCACCGTGCCCGAGACGCGCGGCCGCTGGCCGACGATCGCCTCGACCAGCTCGCGCTGGCCGTTGCCCGAGACACCGGCGATGCCGAGGATCTCGCCGCGCTTAACGGCGAGGCTGAGGCCGTGGACCGCGAGCGCGCCGCGGTCGCCCATCGCGACCAGCGCCGAGACTTCGAGCCCGACCGGTGCGGCCGCATCGGTCGGCGTGCGCGCGACCGCGTGGCCTTCGTCGATGACGGCGGCTGCGCCCGGCCCCGACTCGCCGATCATCGCCTGCGCCAGCTCGGCCGGCGTCGTCGCCGCGACCGCCGCGCCGTGGACCTTGCGGCCGCGCCTGAGCACCGTCACCTCGTCGGCGTAGGCCATCACCTCGCGGAACTTGTGGGTGATCATGAGCACGGTGCACTCGCCGCGCTGCGCGACGGCGCGCACGAACGCGAGCACCTCGTCAGCCTCCTGCGGCGTCAGCACCGAGGTCGGCTCGTCGAGGATCAAGAGGCGCGGCTTCAGGTAGAGCTGCTTCAGCAGCTCGAGCTTCTGCTTCTCGCCAGCGGACAGCGATGCCGGCGTGGCGTCGAGCGCGAGCCTGAACGGCGTCGTCTCCAAGAATGCGTTGAGCTCGGCGCGCGCCTTCGGCCAGTCGATCAGCGCCGGTGTCCGGCCGCCGGCGAGCAGCAGGTTCTCGGCGACGCTCATGTTGGGCGCGAGCGTGAAGTGCTGGTAGACCATGCCGATGCCGAGCGCGCGCGCGATCACCGGCGTCGCGATGTCCTTCTCGCGGCCGTCGACGACGATCGCTCCGCCGTCGGGGCGCTGCGATCCGGCAACGCACTTGACCAGCGTGCTCTTGCCGGCGCCGTTCTCGCCGAGGAGCGCGTGCACCGATCCGGCGGCGACCTTCATCGTCACGCTGTCCATCGCCGTGAAAGTACCGAAGCGCTTGGTCAGCTCGAAGGTCTCGAGCGCGAGCGCGCCGGTCGGCGGCGGGACGGGGTCGAGGGGGGCAGTCATGGTGGTCGGCGTCGCTTCGGTGGCTACGACAGCGCGGCAAGCACTGCGGTCGATGGCGCGATCGCACCGAACACGCCGCCCTGCATCGTCACCATCTTCAGCGCCGCGAGGTGGTTGCCGCGATCGGTCGCGGCGGTGCAGTCGGTGAGCAGCAGGCACTCGAAGCCGCGGTCGTTGCCCTCGCGCATCGTCGTGTGGACGCAGACGTCGGTGGTGATGCCGGCCAGCAGCAAGTTCGTGATGCCGCGCGTGTGCAGGATCAGCTCGAGGTCGGTGGCGCAGAACGAGCCCTTGCCCGGCTTGTCGATCACGACCTCGCCCGGCAGCGGCGCCAGCTCGGAGATGATCTCCCAACCCGGCTCACCGCGCACCAGGATCCGTCCGCACGGCCCGGCGTCGCCAATGCCGCGGCCACCCTCGCCGATCCGGCGCGATCGCCAGCGCTTGTTCGCCGGCAGGTCGGCGAGATCGGGGCGATGGCCCTCGCGCGTGTGGATCACGTGAAAGCCGAGGGAGCGCATCCGGGCCATGAGCTTCTTGATCGGCTCGATCGGCGCGCGCGTCAGCGACAGGTCGTAGCCCATCTTGTCGACGTAGCCGCCGACGCCGCAGAAATCGGTCTGCATGTCGATGACGATGAGCGCGCTGTTCGATGGACGCAGGTTGCCGTCGTACGGCCAAGGGTACGGGTCGGCATCGACGACTGTTGTCGGCTTGCTCGTCATGACGTTTTCGGTCGCCTCCTCCCCAACCTTCGCTGCGTCGGCCACCCCATGCTCCTGGCTTGCGGTGCGTCGCGCGACTGCAACGACAAGGACGGCGGTGCTGGATCGGGACGGTGGGGCGTTCTGCGCAGCGAAGTAAAGGAGGAGGCGAGGGCCATGCCTGGTCCTCGCCGGGGGACATGAGCAGAGCAGATCGCCCCGCCGTCCCGATCTCGCGCAATCGTTCGCATGACCTAGACCGCCTTGCGAACAGCCGAAGGCGATTCGCTCTCGCGCTGCCGGAAGCATGTTGTTCGGGTCGTGCCGGCGCGTCGGCGGCGCAAACCCACACGACGTGCCGTCCACATGCACGACCTCGTCTTCCCACGGCAGACGAAAGCTGCCGTTGACCATGTCGTGCATGAACGTGTACGGGCAGTCCATCGCCCCGCCCTTGACCGCGACGTAGCCGCGGTGCCAGAGCTGGTACGGGTTGTTCTCGACCGCCCAGTGCTTGCGTGCTTCGCGAATCAGGTCGGGGCGGACCTCGCAGGTGATGATCTCGTCGGGGCGGCGGCTGCCCTCGACCATCACGGTGCCGTCGAAGTTGCAGAACATGCCTTCGCCCATCGAGTCGAAACTGCCGTCGCTGCCGCACAGGCACACGCTCGCCGTCACCATCAGGTTCTGGAACGCGTTGGCCTGGTTGGTGATCTTCCACGAGTGGGCGATCGGCGCGGTGTAGCCAGCGGTGCGCAGCATCACCTCGGCGCCGCGATAGGCGCACTCGCGCGCCATCTCCGGGAACATGCCGTCGTGGCAGATGACGAGCGCGAGCTTGACGCCCTTCGGGCCGTCGATTACCGGGATGCCAACGTTGCCCGGCTCCCAGGCCTCGACCGGCGCCCAGGGATGGAGCTTGCGGTAGTAGAGGGCGATGTGGCCCTTGTCGTCGATGACGATGCCGGTGTTGTACGGGTTGCCGTTCGGGTTGAACTCCATGATCGAGAAGCAGCCCCAAAGCTTGTTCTCGACGCACGCCGCCTTGAGCGCCGCGACCTCGCGACCGTCGATGCGGCACATCAGCTCGGGCGCGGTGCTCATCGACAGGCCGTGGAGCGAGTATTCCGGGAACACGACCAGGTCGAGGCCGGCGTTGTTGCGCCGCGCCTTGGCGACCATCGCGACGATCGCGTCGCTCTGCGCCGCGAGCTGTGCCGGCGTCTCGACCACCGGCAGCTGCAGCTGGACCAGGCCGATGACGATGCCGTTCGGCGACTTGTTGAGACCTCCGAGACCGCTCATGCCAGCGCTTCCTATTTCACCGACGACAGCTCGCCCGGGCTGCCGCGCGCAACGCTGCCGGGTCGGCAGCTGATGATGAGGATGACCAGCGTCAGCACGTACGGCACCGCGGCGAACAGGTAGTAGCCCTGGCTGACGCCGATCGACTGCAGCGCCGGCCCGATCGCGCCGGCGCCGCCGAAGAGGAGCGCCGCGCCGACGCAACGCAAGGCGCTCCAGCGCGCGAAGATGACGAGCGCGACCGCGATCAGCCCCTGGCCGCTCGAGATGCCTTCGTTCCAGCTGCCCGGATAGAACAGCGTCAGCGACGCGCCGCCGAGGCCGGCGATGGCGCCGCCGGCGACGGTCGCGGCGATGCGGATGCCGTCGACCGAATAGCCGAGCGCCTTGGTCGCACTCGCCGAGTCGCCGGCGAGGCGGACCAGCAGACCCCAGCGGGTTCGCGCGAAACCCCAGTGCATCGCGATCGCGAGGACGATGCCGAGCGGCAGCAGCGGGTTGACCTGGAGCGCCGCCTGCACCACCGACGAATCGCTCCAGCCGCCGAGCGCGAGCGGCGGCAGCTGCGGCGCCTGCGGCTGGATCAGCGGCTTGCCGAGATAGAACGCCAGGCCGGTGCCGAACAGCATCAGGGCGATGCCGGTGGCGACGTCGTTGACGCGCGGCAGCGAGCAGAGCACGCCGTGCAGCAGCGCGAGCAAGGCGCCGGCACAGGCAGCGACGGCGACGCCGACCCAGGACGAGCCGCTCAAGTAGGCGCCGCCGAATCCGGACATCGCCGAGAACACGAGCACGCCCTCGAGGCCGAGGTTGATGCGGCCCGATTTTTCGGTCAGGCACTCGCCGAGGCTGACGAACAGGAACGGCACGCCGACGCGCAAGGCGCCGCCGACGATCGCGGCGAGAAACGGCAGCAGCACGTCGCTCGTCATGCGACGCTTTCCTTCGCCGCCGCGGCGGGCGCCGGCGGCTCGCTCGGCTCGGGCGTCGCGCGGTGGCGCCATTTCTCGAACAACGCCGGCCAGTCGATGCTGCGCAGCGACTCGCTCGCCAGGATCAGGACGAAGGCGATCCCCTGCAGCACCTGAACCGATGCGTCGGGCAGGCCGAGTCGTCGTTGCAAGAGGCTGCCGGCGGCGCCGAAGCCGCCGAACAGGATCGCCACCGGAATGATCGCGAACGGGCTCTGGCGCGCGATGAACGCGACCAGGATGCCGGCGTAGCCGTAGCCGGCGATGAGCGAGGCGTTGGCGTTGGTGTGCACCGCCGCGACCTCGACCGCGCCGGCCAGCCCGGCGGCAGCGCCGCCGAGGGCGCAGGCGAGCAGGATCAGGCGATTCGCCGGCAGGCCGACGAGCTGCGCCGTGCGCGGGTTGCCGCCGACGACGCGCAGCGCGAAGCCGCCCGGCGTGAAGGCGAGCCAGAGGCCCAGGCCGATGCAGGCGACGACGCCGAGCACCAGGCCCCAGTGGACGTCGGAGCCGGCGATGCCGCCGATCTGCAAGGCCTCGACGAGCGACCGCGTCGACGGCTTGTTGAGCGTCTTCGGATCGCGCAGCGGCCCTTCGACGAACTGCTTGAAGAGGGCGATCGCGGTGTAGGCGAGGAGCAGGCTCGAGATCGTCTCGTTGACGCCGCGGTACTGGCGCAGCGCGCCGGCGAGCGCGATCCAGGCGGCGCCGATCGCCATCCCGGCGAGACACAGCAAGGCGGTGCCGACGACGTTGCCGGGCAGCGGCAACGCGTACGGCAGCGCCGCGCAGGCGAGCCCGCCGAGGACGAACGCGCCTTCGCCGCCGATGATGATCAGTCCGGCGCGCGCTGGCAGCGCGACGCACAGGGCGGTGAGCATCAGCGGCGCGGCGCGCTGGAGCGTGTTCTGCCACGAGAACCAGTCGCCGAACGCGCCCTTGAACAGGATCGTCCAGGTCTCGACCGGGCTCGCGCCGCCGAGCCAGACGAAGCCGCCGAACAGCAGCAGCGCCGCGACCAGCGCGCCGACCGGCAGGCCGATGTCGAGCGCTTTCACGGAGAGCCCGCCGGCGTCATTGTGCTCAGGCGGAGCCGATGACGCCTTCGACCAGGTAGTTCATCTTCTCGAGCTCGATGTCGGTCTGCTTCATCGTCTTGCCGGCGGCGATCACGGTCGCGCCCTTGTTGTCCTTCAGGCCGCCCGCGCCGCCGGCGAAGATGTCGAACTTGTCGGCGAGCATCTTGGCCTTGACGTCCTCGGCGTTCTTCTTCGCCGCGTCGCTCACCATCGGCCCGTAGGGCGACATCTTGACGTAGCCCTCCTTCAGGCCGCCGCGCAGGAAGTTCGGATGCGGCTTGCCGGTCTGTGCCGCGTCGATCACGGTCTTGTAGGCGGTGAGCCAGTTCCACTCGGCGCCGGTGAGGTAGGCGTTGGGCGCGAGCTTGGCCTGGCTGGCGTGGTAGCCGCAGACCATCTTGCCGCGCTTGGCGGCGGTCTCGACCACGACCTTCGGGCCGTCGACGTGCATCGTGAAGACATCGACGCCCTGGTCGGCGAGGCTGTTCGTCGCCTCGGCTTCCTTGACGGGCATCGACCACTCGCCGGTGAAGATCACGGTGCAGGTGATCTTCGGATCGACCGAGCGCGCGCCGAGGGTGAAGGCGTTGACGTTCTTCAGCACCTGCGGAATCGGCTTGGCGGCGACGAAGCCGATCTTCTTCGACTTCGACATGTGGCCGGCGACGACGCCGTTGAGGTACTGGCACTCCTCGACGTAGCCGAAGTAGCTGCCGGTGTTCTTCGGGTTCTTGTCGGTCCACAGGCCGCCGCAATGCGAGAAGCGGACGTCGGGGAACTTGGGCGCGACGACCAGCATGTGCGGGTCGAAGTAGCCGAACGAGGTCGCGAAGACGACCTTGGCGCCGTCCTGCTGGATCATGCCGGTCATCGTCTTCTGCACCGCCGTGGTCTCGGGGACGTTCTCTTCCTCGATCACCTTCAGGCCCGGCAGCTTCTTCACTTCGGCGGCGGCCTGCGCCTGGGCCTGGTTGTAGCCGAAGTCGTCGCGCGGGCCGACGTAGATGACGCCGATCGTGATCGGCGTGGCCTGCGCCAGCGCCGCCCACGGCGCGAGCGTCGCCAGCGAGCCGGCGGAGAGTTGCGCGAGGGCGCGGCGGCGGCTGGAATCGTGGCGGTCGGTCATGGCGTTTCCTTGGTGGGGTGGGGTCTGTCGCGTGCCGGCCTGACTCTGGTGCACGCGCCGGTATACCAGCGCCGTTCTGCAAGAGGTGTGCCACTCGGTCGCGGGCGTTGTCCGGACAACGCCGGGCATCCTGCAATTGCGCCGCGCGGGCGTTGCCGGTACACGTGTGGCCTGCACCAATTGGAGGAGACCCCATGAAAAATCGCACCGCTCTGAGCAGGCTGCGCGTCGTGGCTTTCGCCGGCGCCTGGGTCGCGGCCGTCGCCGCGTCGACGCCGGGCTGGGCGCAGGACGTCAAGCACTACCGCTTCGCCTACGACCAGCCGCGCAACACCGGCTACAGCATCGCCGGCGACATCTTCGCCGACAAGCTGAAGGAGCTGAGCAAGGGCACGATGCTGATCGACCAGTATCCCGGCGCGCAGCTCGGCCAGGAGCCGCAGGTGCTGCAGCTGATGAAGGCGGGCGACATCGAGTTCTGCATCACCTCGGCGGCCAACGCCGCGACGCTGTCGCCGCAGGCCGGCGTGATGTCGCTGCACTTCCTGTTCCGCTCCGAAGACCACCTGAAGAAGGCGCTGGCCGATCCGAAGGTCGTGCAGGCGGTCAAGGACATGGTCGAGGACACCGTGCAGGGCGGCCACGTGCTCGCGCTGATCACGCTCGGCCTGCGCAACATGTACAGCAAGAAGGAGATCAACAAGCTCGAGGACATGAAGGGGCTGAAAGTCCGCGTGCAGGCGACCGCCACCGAGGACACGATGTTCCCGGCCTACGGCGCGCAGACCGTGCACATGCCGTTCGGCAGCGTCTACACGTCGCTGCAGACCGGCGTCGTCGACGTCGCCGAGAACGGCGTCAACGTCTACCTCGTCAACAAGCACTACGAGGTCGCGCCGGTGCTGTCGATGACCGAGCACGAGGCCAACAACAACTTCATCTGGATCAGCGACAAGCTGTGGAAGAGCCTGACCGCCGAACAGAAGAAATGGGTGACGACGGCGGCCGACGAGGTCGGCCGGACCCAGCCGGCGAAGTCGCTCGAGCTCGAGCACCAGTCGGCCGACAAGCTGAAGTCGATCGGCGTCAAGGTCGTGACCGACGTCGACAAGTCGGGGTTCATTAAGACCGCGGCGCCGTATCTCGACAAGCTGGCCAAGGATCTCGGCCCGCACGCGGTCAAGATCAAGGACCTGATCGGCGCAGGTCAAGTAGCGCGGCCGCAGCGGCGCCGAGTGCAGATCGTCGACAAGCTGGTGCTGAACGGCGCCAGCGCCACCTGAAGTGGCGCGCGTTCGACCGGCTCGAGCTGGCGCTGATGGTGCTGTGCGGCGTGCTGCTGTTCGGCTTTTCGACGACGGTCATGTTCGACATCGTCACGCGCACGATCGGCCACCCGTGGCTCTGGCTGCAGGAAGTGACGCAGACCTTCTTCATCTACGCGATCTTCATCGGCGCGGCGGTGGCGACGCGGCGCAACGACCACCTCTACCTGACCGCGGTCACCGAGGCGCTGCACGGCACGCCGCGGCTGGTCGCCGAGATCGTCATCCGCCTCGTCGTGCTCGGTGTCGCCGCGTGCCTCGTCTGGTTCGGCTACCTGAACTTCCTGCGCGGCTTCTCGAGCTTCCGCATGCCGTCGATGACGCCGATCGCCTCGCTCTACGCGGCGATCCCGATCGCCGGCGCGCTGATCGCCCTGTTCACGATCGAGCAGCTGGTCAACGGCTGGCGCAACGGCTTCGACCATCCACCGAGCGCGGCGAGGAGTTCGTCGCGATCACGCCGATCAAGCCGACGGTCGAGCGGCCGGCCATGAGCGCGCCCGCGATCCTCGGCCTGATGACGCTGCTCTTCCTCGCCTTCGGCTATCTCGGCGTGCCGGTCGCGTTCTCGCTGATGGCCGGCGTCTTCGTCGGCGCCGCGTTCACCGACGTCACCTTCCCGGCGATCGTGCAGAAGATGTTCGACGGCATGGATTCGGAGGCGCTGCTGGCGATCCCGTTCTTCCTCCTCGTCGGCGAGCTGATGAGCTCGGCCAACGTCGTCAGCCGGATCACCAACCTGTCGCTCGCGCTGGTCGGCCACATCCGCGGCGGCCTGTCGCAGGTCGTCACGGTGTTCAGCATGTTCTTCTCCGAGATGTCGGGCTCGACCACCGCCGACGTCGCCGTGATCAGCCGCGCGCTCGGCGGGCCGATGAAGCAGGAGGGCTACAGCCCGCCGTTCATCGCCGCGATCATCGCCGCCGCGTCGACCATCGCCGCGCTGGTGCCGCCGAGCATCACCGCGGTGGTCTACGGCGCGGTCGGCAACGTCTCGATCGCCGGCCTGTTCATGGCCGGCGTCGTGCCGGGCTTCATGATCGGCTTCGGCCTGATGATCTACTGCTACTTCTTCGGCCCGGCCGGCATGCGCCGGCCGCGCGCGCCGTTGCGAGGTCGTCGCGCACGCCTTCAGGGACGCGTCGCTGCCGCTGATGATCCCGTTCATCCTGCTCGGCGGCATCCTCACCGGCTGGTTCACGCCGACCGAGGCCGGCGTGGTCGCGGTCTTCTGGATCCTCGTCGTCGTGATCCCGCTCCTGAACCGCGGCCACATCAGGCTGCTGCCGTACGACTTCTGCATCGCCGGCCTGATCTTCTCGCTGCCGCTGATCACGATCGGCGCCGCCAACGCCTTCGGCTGGATGCTCGCCTACCTGCGCGGCGCGATCGTGATCGCCGACTGGATCACCGGCATCGCCGGCAACGACCCGCACCTGATCATGCTGATGATGGTGCTGCTGTTCACCATCATCGGCGACTTCATCGAGCCGGTGCCGACGATCATCATCTTCATGCCGCTGGTGAACGCGCTGACGCAGGCGGGCAACATCAATCCGGTGCACATGGGCGTGGTGCTGATCGCGACGCTCGCCTTCGGCCTGATCACGCCGCCCTACGGCCTGGTGCTGCTGATGGCGTCGAAGTTCGTCGGCGTGCGGCTTCTCGCAGGCGCTGCGCGCGGCGCTGCCGATCTACGTCGTCTTCCTCGGCACGATCGCCTTCGCGATCTACTTCCCCAAGGTCGTGCTGTGGCTGCCCAAGCAGGTCATCCCCGAATCGGTCGGCTGCTTCAAGAATCCGAGCGGCTAGCGGGTACATCTGCCCGCCTTGAACCGGCATCGACGGCCATGCATGCTTTCGCCGACCTTCCCGTGGCGCCGTTCGCAGTCCGCCCGCTGACGCCCAAGCTCGGCGCCGAGATCTCCGGCCTCGACCTCGCCGGCGGCCTCGCGCCCGAGGTCTTTCGCGCCCTCTACGACGCCTTCCTGCGAATACCAGGTGCTGGTCTTTCCGCCGGCGCGATCTGCCGCCGGCGGCGCAGGTCGCCTTCGGCGCGCCAGTTCGGCGAGGTCCAGGTGCACGTCATGGCGATGTACCACGCCGACGGCTTTCCCGAGCTCTATCGGCTCTCCAATCTCGACGCCGACGGCAGGCCGAACGGCAAGCACCCCGACAAGGGAACGCTCGTCTGGCACACCGACGGCTCGTGGCGGCGCGTCACCGGCCAGGCGACGATCATCTACGGCGAGATCGTCCCCGAGAGCGGCGGCGAGACCCACTTCTGCGACATGTACGGCGCCTACGAGCGACTCGAGCGACGCCTGGAAGCGGCGCATCGCCGGCATGCGCGCCGTCCACAACCTCGACTTCTCGCGCACCCGCCGCCACGGCGTCGACCTGATGACCGAGGAGCAGAAGCGCGCGGCGCCACCGGTCGAGCACCCGATCGTTCGCCGTCATCCCGAGACCGGCCGCACCTGCCTCTACCTCGGCGATCACGCCGAATCGATCGTCGGCCTGCCGTACGACGAAGGCCGAGCCCTGATCGACGAGCTCAACGCGCTCGCCGTCCACGCCGACCTGAGCTACGCAGCACCGCTGGCGGCCGCACGAGCTGATCGTCTGGGACAACCGCTGCCTGATGCATCGCGCGACCGAATACGACCCGACGACGCAGGCGCGGGTCGTGCGTCGCTGCACCGTGCTCGGCGAGGAGCCGGTCGGCGTCGCGCCCGCCTAGGCGCTCTTCTTCACGTTCGCGCAACGTAACAGCGAGACGCCCTCCGGCGCGCCTTCCGCGACAATCGGCCGGTGCTGAACAACCTCGACAAGTTCCTTCTCTTCGTCGCCCTGCCCGGGGTGGTCATCGCCTCGCTCGCCGAGGCGATCGTCCTCGCCCGGCTGCGCTCGTACGACTGGCGCGCCAGCGCGGTCTCGCTGTTCGACCTGTTCGCGCGCGTCGCGGTGCAGATCTTCCTGCCGCTCTCGATCGCCGCGCCGCTGATCGCCCTCGCCTACCGCAACCGCGTCGGACAGATCGCGCTCGACGGTCCGACCGCCCTGCTCGCCCTCTTCATCGGCCAGGAGTTCTGCTACTACTGGTTCCACCGCGCCGCGCACCGCATGCGCTGGTTCTGGTGCAACCACGCCGTGCACCACTCGGCCAACGAGCTCAACCTGTCGGCCGCGTACCGGATCGGCATCCTGAGCCGCGCCACCGGCAGCTCGGTCGTTCTACGTGCCGCTGATCTGGCTCGGCTTCGAGCCGCGAGTCGTCTTCGAGATGCTCTCGCTCAACCTGCTGTACCAGTTCTGGATCCACGCGACCTGGATCCCGCGCCTCGGCTGGCTCGAGTACGTGCTCAACACGCCGTCGGCGCACCGCGTCCACCACGCCGCCAACCTCGAGTACCTCGACGCCAACTATGGCGGCGTGCTGATCGTCTTCGATCGCCTGTTCGGCACCTACCGCGGCGAGCGCGACGACGTGCCGTGCCGCTACGGTCTGGTCGAGCCGATGGTCGGCTACAACCCGCTCCGGATCGAGCTGCTGCAATGGCAGCGGCTCGGCCGCGATCTGCTCACGAGCGCGCAGCGTGCGTGCCGTCTTCGGCTACCTGACGATGCCGCCGGGCTGGAGCCCGCACGGCAACGGCTCGACGACCGAGGAGCATGCGCGCGCGCGCCGCGGCGCAAGCGCACGGCGACACGGTAGCGCCAGCGAAGCCCCAAGCCGGCAGCGACGCCGCGCTCGCCGGCGGCTTCGTCGCGACGCACCTTCTGAACGACGCGCCGCCGGCGCGTCGAATGCGTCTAGCGGGCCGCGCGCTCGCGGGCCGCCTGCAGCGTGTGCAGGGTGATCTTCCTCACCTCGGCCTTGCTCTGCTCGATGTGCGTCTTCAGCAGCAGCTGCGCCTGATCGGCCTTCTTCTGCATCACCGCGCGCAGGATCTTGGCGTGCTCGACGTAGGTCGCCTCGATCCGGTTGGCGCGGGTGAAGTCGAGCCGGCGGATGATGCGGATTCGCTCGGTCACGTCCCAGTGGACGCGCGCCATCTCGTCGTTGCCGGCGGCGCGAACGAGCGCGGCGTGGAACTGCTCGTCGTGCGCGCCGACGCTGCGCGGATCGGCGAGGCGCTCGCCCGGCGGCACCAGCCAGACCGCCTTCAGCGCCTCGAGCTCGGCCGGCGCGTCGGCGCGAGCGCACAGGCGGGCGATGCTCGCCAGCTCGAGGACGACGCGCAGGTCGTAGAGCTGCTCGAGCCGGCCGAAGTCGATCGGCAGGACGTGCCAGCCGAGCTTCGACTCGACGCCGAGGAAGCCTTCGTTGCGCAGCCGAAACAGCGCCTCGCGCACCGGCGTGCGGCTCATGCCGAGGCGGGCGCCGAGGTCGGCCTCGGAGAAGCGGTCGCCGGCGACCAGCTTGAAGTCGTGGATCTGCGCCTTCAGCGCCTCGTAGACCTGCTCGGCGAGCTTGCCGGGCAGCGCGCTGCCGTTGGCGCCGGACTTCATGGCGCGATCGTGCTCACGTGCGCGGCGACGACGCGCCAGCCTTCGGCGAAGCGAACCCAGGTCTGGCTCTGCCGGCCGATGCGGTCGCTGCCGACGCGGCGGAACTCGGTCATCGCGGTCGCGAAGTCGTGGCCGAAGGTCGTGATCACGGTCGCGGCGAGCGTTCGCGCCAGGCCGGCGCTCGGCCGCGCGGCGCGAAAGGCGCGGATCGCCTCGATGCCGACCAGGTTCTCGCCGGCGCCGTAGCGCACCGTCGCCGGCGATCGCCAGAACAGCTCGTCGAGGACGTCGATCTTGTTGTTGACGAGCGCGTCTTCATAGCGCGCGAACACCGCCTCGACCTCGGCGACGACGGCGGGCAGGTTGATCTTCGAGACTCATGCGGACTGTCCGATCGCCGCGACCGGCGACGCGCGCGACGCCCGCGACCTGCAGATGATGCGGCGACGCGCAGCGCCAGGTCCTCGCGCCACGGCGCGGCGATGATCTGCACGCCGATCGGCAGCGTCTCGTGGCAGCCCCAGACCGGCACCGCGCAGACCGGCAGGCCGATGAACGAGATCGGCTGCGTCAGCAGGCCCAGGCTCGGCCGCGCCGGCAGGCGGCGGCCGTTGATCTCGATCCATTCGGTGCCGATCGCCGGCGCGACGCACGGCGTCGCCGGCGCGATCAGGACGTCGACGTCGCGGAACAGCTCGGCCGCGCGCAGCGCGAACCAGCGCCGCAGCCGCTGCGCCTGGAGCAGCCACGCCGCGGGCAACAGCGCGCCGGCGAGAAAGCGGTCGCGCGACAGCGGCTCGAAGTCGCGCGGCGCGCGTGCGCAGGTCGCGCAGATGCAGCAGCGCGCCCTCGGCGTTGGTGATCAGGAACGCGGCGGCGCGGGCCCGCTCGACCTGCGGCAGGTTCACGCGTTCGGCGCGACGCCGAGCGACTGCGCGACGCGCGCGACCGCGGCGCGCGCGACCGCGTCGGCGTAGCTCGTCGAAGTAGCCGCCGAGGACGGCGATGCGCAGGCCGTCGATGCGCTCGCCGAGCGCTCGCGGCCGTCGCTGCCGACCGGCCGGTCGACGCACGCCGGGTCGGCGCCGTCGAAGCCCTGGATCGCGTCGTAGGCGAGCGCGAGGTCATGCGCCGAGCGCGCGAACGGGCCGAGGTGGTCGAGGCTGGCGACGAACGGATAGCTGCCGTTCCGCGGCAGCCGGCCGTAGGTCGGCTTCAGGCCGAAGACGCCGCAGAGCGACGACGGCACGCGGATCGAGCCGTTGGTGTCGGAGCCGAGCGTCAGCGGCACCTGGCCGGCGGCGACGGCCGCGGCCGAGCCGCCCGACGAGCCACCCGCGACGCGCGCCGGATCGTGCGGGTTGCGCGTCGGCCCGTCGTGCGAGTTCTCGGTCGTGAAGCCGTACGCGTACTCGTCCATGTTGAGCGCGCCGACCAGGACCGCGCCGGCGCTCTCGAGCCGCGCGATCAGCGGCCCGTCGCGCGCCGGCGGGCGGCTTGTCGCGCTCGATCTTCGAGCCGGCGCGGGTCGTGATGCCGGCGACGTCGAACAGGTTCTTGACCGCGAACGGCACGCCGAGCAGCGGCAACGCGGCGGTCGCGGCGTCGCCCGCGGCGAGCGCGGCATCGAGCGCGGCCGCGCGCGTCAGCGCCCGGTACGCGGTGCGGTCGGTGAAGGCGTTGACGACGCTCGTCGGTCGCGGCGATGCGGGCCAGGCTCGCGCGCACCATCGGCCGTCGCGGTCGACTGCGCCCGAGCGCACGGCATCGGCGATGCCGGCGGCGCTGCCGGCGAGCAGCTGCGCCGCGGCGGGCGGCGGCGCGACGGCGCTCATCGCTTCTCGCGCTGTCGTCGCCCAGGTCGCCGGGCGCGATCGGCACGAACACCGGCGCCGGCTCGTCGAGCGGACCGAGCGGCGCCGCCATCACGAGCTCGGCGAACTCGGCGGCGAGGGCGAAATAGCGCAGCACGCCGGGCCGGTGCGCGGCGTGCAGCGGCAGCGCGAGCGCCGCCGCGGCGGCGTCGACATACGCTTCGATGCGCTCTCGGTCCATGGCTCAGCGTCGGAACACGGCAGGCTTAGCGCCGCACCTCGCGCTGGAAGATCTCGAGGCTCTTCTTCTTCGCGGCGATGAAGCTCGGCTCGGACAGCGTCGCCACGGTGCGCGGCCGCGGGTCGGCGTACGGCAGGATCTCGGCGACCCGGGTCGGCCGCTTGGTCAGCAGCAGCACCTGGTCGGCGAGATAGACCGCCTCTTCCAGGTCGTGCGAGACGAGCAGCATCGTCGTGCCGGTCTGCCATGAAGACTTCCTGGAGCTTCTCGCGGATGAAGAGCGTCATCTCGAAGTCGAGCGCCGAGAACGGCTCGTCGAGGAACAGCACCTCGGGGCCGGGCGCGAGCGCGCGCATGATCGACGCCGTCTGCTGCTGTCCGCCCGAGAGCTCGTACGGATAGCGGTTCAGGTCGAACTTGACGTCGAACGACGCGACCAGCTCGGCCATGCGCCGGTCGACCTCGGCCTTGGACCGGCCTTCGAGCTTGAGCGGATAGGCGATGTTGTCGATCGTCCGCATCCACGGGAACATCGCCTCGCGGTAGTTCTGGAACACGTAGCCGATCTTGGTGTCGGCGAGCGACTTGCCGTCGAACAGGATCTGGCCCGAGTCGATCGGGACCAGGCCGGCGATCATGTTGATCAGCGTCGACTTGCCGCAGCCGTTCGGCCCGAACACCGAGACGATCTTGTGCTTCGGAATGTCGAGGTCGAAGTTCTCGTACAGCGGCCAGCCGGCGAAGTACTTGGTCAGGCCGCGGATCGTGATGTGGGTGCCCGCCGGGCCGGGCTCGAACGGCCGCACCGGGGCATCGGCGACGACCGGGGCATTGATCACGGCTGCTCATCTTCCGCTCCAGTGGACGATCCTGCGCTCGGCGACGAGGAACAGCACGTTCAGCGCGTAGCCGAGCGCGCCGGCGGCGAGGATCGCCGCGTACATGCTCTTGACGTTCAGCACCTGCTGCGCGTCGATGATGCGGTGGCCGAGGCCGCTGTCGGAGCCGATGAACATCTCGGCGACGATGACGATGACGAGCGCCATCGATACCGCCGAGCGCAGCCCGACGAAGGTCGGCTGCAGGCTCTCCCAGATCAGCACGTCCTTGAACACCTGCCAGCGCGTCGCGCCCATCACCCGCGCCGCCATGACGCGCTGCTTTCTCGCGTTGATGACGCCGTAGGCGCTGTTGAAGACGACGATCAGCAGCGCGCCGAAGGCGGCGATCGCGACCTTGTTGATGTCGGAGACGCCGAAGATCAGCAGGAACAGCGGGATCAGCGCCGACGACGGCGTCGAGCGGAAGAAGTCGATCAGGAACTCGACGCTGCGATACGCCTTCTCGTTGCTGCCGAGCAGGACGCCGAGCGGCACGCCGATCACGGCGGCGATCAGGAACGCCTCGAGCGTGCGCAGCACCGTGACGGCGAAGTCGGTGAGCAGCGGGCCGCCGGCGAGGCCGCTGAAGAGCGCGCCGAGCGTCGCCCACGGCGTCGGCAGCAGGATCGGCTTGATGAAGCCGAGCCGCACGACCAGGTCCCAGGCGATGAACAGCAGCAGCGGCCCGAGCGACCGGCAGCAGCCGGCCCCAGGCGAAGCTCTTCGGCTGCGGCGCCGGGCGACGTCGCTGGGCGCGCTCCAGGGCGCGGCGACGGCGGCGGAAGACGATGCGTCGGCCATCGCATCAGCCCTTGAAGAGCATCGGCTCGACCGACGACGCGCTTCTCGAAGATGCCCTTGTCCGAGAACAGGTCGTAGAACTTCTGGAAGTAGGCGACGTCGCTCGCCTTGAACTCGTTGTAGAGCATGTACGAGGCGAGCGGCACCTCGGCGGTGAGCGGGCCTTCGATCGCGGTGTAGCCCTTCATGAACTGGCGCGCCTCGTCGGGCTTGCTGCGCACCAGCTCGATGCCGCGCGCGTAGGCGGCGATGTACTTCTTCGCCTCGCCCGGGTACTTCTTGATGAACTCGGTCGTGAGGCTCGCCGAGCCGCCGTGCCACGGCGCCTGCGGATCGCCGAGGATGTAGTGGGCGACGACGCCGGCCTCGAGCACGCGCGTCGTGCCGTTCAGGCGGCCGACGGTGCCGGTCGGCTCGAGCGTGTAGACGGCGTCGACCTGGCCGGCGGCGATCGCGCCGACGTGCTGGCCGATCGGCAGCTCGGTCACGCTCATCGCGCCGGCGCCCGCGCGCTCGAGCATGGTCTTGGCGCAGGGTCACGTTCTGGATCCCGGGGCCCGAGGCGACGCGCTTGCCCTTGAGCTCGGCCATGGTCTTGACCGGGCTGTCCTTGGGCACCAGGAACTCCTCGAGCACGTACTTGGCGTTGCTCGGGTTGGTGGCGAAGATCTTGAACAGGCCCGGCTGCGCGATCTCGCCGATCGCCAGGTTGGCCGAGCCGGTGCCGTTGGCGCTGCCGTCGGAGCGGCCCGAGAGCATCGCTTCCATCACCTGCTGCGCGCCGGCGAACTTGAGCGGCTCGACGTCGAGGCCGGCCTCCTTGAAGTAGCCCTTCTCGACCGCGGCGAAGAACGGCAGGCCGGCCGCGACCGGCCAGAAGCCGATCCGGATCTTCGGCGCCGCCTGCGCGCGGGCGCGGCCGCACGCCGAGCGCGGCGATGGCGCTGCCGACGGCGGCGCCGACGACGAGCGTGCGCCGCCGGCGATCGGTGGCGTCGGTCGAGGGCGCGGCGGTCGGTGCGTGAAGTCATGGCGGTCCTGGTTGACGAAGACGTGAGGGCTTGCGATCACACGCCCGGCGTGGCCTCGGCAGACGAAGATCGGCTCGCGAGATACGCGCGCCAGCCGCCGTAGCCGGTGATGTCGACGGCGTTCGGCGAGCGCGTGCGCTTCGCACAGGAATCCGTGCACCCGGCGTCCGTCCGCGAGCTCGACGGTGCCGAGGCCGAGGGGCGCGGCGATCGACGCAAGAAAGGCGCCAACCTCTGCGCTCGGCAGCGTCCCAGACCTCGACCTCGATCGCGCGCGCCGCCCTCGGCGACGCGCAGCATGCCGGGCTTGGGCGGGGTCGTGTCGGGCAGCGCGAACAGGCGATAGCACGGCGCCGTGCGCGTGACCTCGCGCCCGTACGCACCGAGCGCGAGCAGCTGCGGGTTGAGCGGCAGCCCGCTCAGGTGCGCGCCGACGACGGCGATCGCCACCGTCGGCGCGCTCGCCGGCAGCGCCGGCGCGACCGCATCGGCGGCGCGCGGCGCGGCGCTTCGCGTCGGTCGCGCCGAGCGGCAGCGCCAGGCTCGCCTGCCAGGCGCGCCGAACCCGGCCAGCGCCGCGTCGCGGGCGTGCGGCGCGATGAAGGTGACGCCGAACGGCAGCTCGCCGGCGGTGAAGCCCGCCGGCACGGCGAGCGCGCACCAGCCGAGCAGGTTGACGAAGTTGGTGTACGTGCCGAGCTGGGCGTTGACCGCGATCGGCTCGGCATCGACCTCGGCGTGGCGCGGATGGCCCGACGTCGACGGCACCATCAGGAGGTCGACCTGGTCCCAGATCGCGGCGCGTGTCGCGCTGCGCCGCGCGCAGCGCGTAGAGGCCGCGGAAGGCATCGGTCGCGCTCATGGTGCGCGCCGCGCCGATGACGGTGCGAACGACCGGGTCGATCGCCTCGGGGTCGCGCTCGAGCAGCGCTTCGATCACCGCGTAGCGCTCGGCCACCCACGGCGCCGCCGTACAGCAGCTCCGCGACGGCGTGCAGCGGCGTGAAGTCGAGCGCGACGATGCGGTGGCCGAGCCGCTGCACGTGCGCCACCGCCTGCTCGTACGCCGGGCCGTAGCCGGCATCGCCGTGGAAGACGACCTGCGACGGCACGCCGATGCGCAGCGCCTCGCCGTAGCGCGCCGGGCCGAGGGCGAAGGCGCTGAACGGATCGGCGGCGTCGGGCCCTTCGATCACGCTCAGGACGAGCGCGGCGTCGTCGACCGTCAGCGCCAGAACCGAGACGCAGTCGATGCTGCGGCAGGCCGGAACGACGCCGCGCGTGCTGACGCGCCCGGGCGTCGGCTTCAGGCCGACGATGTGGTTGAACGCCGCCGGCACGCGTCCCGACCCGGCCGTGTCGGTGCCGAGCGCGAACGGCACGTCGCCGCGCGAGACCGCGACCGCCGAGCCCGAGCTCGAGCCGCCGCTGATCCGCTCGGGCGCGAAGGTGCTGCTCGGCCGGCCGTAGGGCGAGCGGGTGCCGACCAGGCCGGTCGCGAACTGGTCGAGGTTGGTCTTGCCGACGCAGACGGCGCCGGCGGCGATCAGCCGCTCGACCGCGCCGGCATGCGCTTCGGGGACATAGCGGAATTGCGGGCAGCCGGCGGTGGTCGCGCACGCCGGCGACGTCGATGTTGTCCTTGACCGCGAACGGCACGCCGAAGAGCGGCATCGCTGCCCGCGCCGCGGCGGCATCGCCGGCGCTGGCGAGCCGTGCCTCCAGCGCCGCTCGCCTGGGTCTCGATCGCGGCGCGATCGACGAGCGTGATCCAGACGCCGGGCGGGCTCGCGCTTTCCAGCCGGCGCTGCAATGCCACGAGCAGCTCGCGCGGCGACGCTCCGCGCGCATAGGCGGCGGTCCAGTCGTCAATCGTGAGCGGGACGGAATCGGCCATGCAACGGTCTGGTGCGCGCTGGTATACCAATGCGTGTACTGCACGAACTGTGCCGCACGGCCGGTCCGCCGGCGCGTCGGGCGAGCTCGCGTTTGTGGCGATACTTGCCGCCCCATGAACGAACTCAGCCCCGAGGTGCGGCGCCGCCGCACCTTCGCCATCATTTCCCACCCCGACGCCGGCAAGACGACGCTGACCGAGAAGCTGCTGCTTTTTTCGGGCGCGATCCAGATCGCCGGCTCGGTCAAGGCGAGGAAGGCGTCGCGCCACGCGACCTCCGACTGGATGGAGATCGAGAAGCAGCGCGGCATCTCGGTCGCCTCGTCGGTGATGCAGATGGAATACCGCGGTGCGGTCATCAACCTGCTCGACACGCCCGGCCACCAGGACTTCTCGGAAGACACCTACCGCGTCCTCACCGCGGTCGACGCCGCGCTGATGGTGATCGACGCCGCCAACGGCGTCGAGCCGCAGACGCGCCGCCTGCTCCAGGTCTGCCGCGCCCGCAACACGCCGATCCTCACCTTCGTCAACAAGATGGACCGCGAGGTCCAGGAGCCGCTGGTGCTGATGGACGAGATCGAGCGCGAGCTCGGCATGAGCGTCGTTCCGTTCACCTGGCCGGTCGGCATGGGCAAGCGCTTCCACGGCGTGATGGACCTGCGCGCGGCGCAGATGCGCGTGTTCGCGCCGGGCGAGGATCGCAAGGGTGTCGACGACGAGATCCTGTCCGGCATCGACAACCCGGCCTACGCCGAGCGCTTCGGCGACGAGTACCGGCATGCGAAGAGCGACATCGACCTGCTGCGCGACGCCGCGCCGGCGTTCGACGAAGCCGCGTTCCTCGCCGGCAGGCAGACGCCGATGTTCTTCGGCTCGGCGATCAACAACTTCGGCGTTCGCGAGGTGCTCGACGCGCTCGTCGACCTCGCGCCGCCGCCGGGCGAGCGGGTCGCGATCCAGCGCACCGTCGAGCCCGACGAGCCGAAGTTCAGCGGCGTCGTCTTCAAGATCCAGGCCAACATGGATCCGGCGCACCGCGACCGGATCGCCTTCGTGCGCGTCGCCTCGGGCCACTTCGAGCGCGGCATGCGGCTGAAGGTCGTCCGCTCGGGCAAGGAGCTCCGGCCGAACACGGTGGTGAGCTTTCTCTCGCAGCGCAGGGAGCTGCTCGACGAGGCCTATGCCGGCGACATCATCGGCATCCCGAACCACGGCGTGCTGCAGCTCGGCGACACGCTGACCGAAGGCGAGGCGCTGCAGTTCACCGGCCTGCCGTTCTTCGCCCCCGAGATGTTCCGCTCGGTCGAGGTCGCCGACCCGCTGCGCACCAAGCAGCTACGCGCCGGCCTGACCCAGCTCGGCGAGGAAGGCGCGATCCAGGTCTTTCGCCCGGTCGCGGGCTCGGTGCTGCTGCTCGGCGCGGTCGGCCAGCTGCAGTTCGAGGTCGTCGCCCACCGGCTCGAGCACGAGTACGGCGTCAAGGCGCGCATCCTGCCGAGCCGGTTCCAGGTCGCGCGCTGGGTGACGTGCGAGCCGGCCGATGGCGGCGAGCGCGAGCTGCAGCGCTTCATCGACGCCAACCAGCATCGCGTCGCCTACGACGCGGTCGACGCGCCGACGGTGCTGGTCGAGTACGCGCCCGAGCTGCGCGCGATCGAGAGCAACTGGCCGAAGATCCGCTTCCACGCCCTGCGCGAGCACGCCGGGCTGGTGTTCCAGAAGCAGCTCGAGGGCTAGCCGGCGGGCGCGCGTTCAGCGACGCTCAGTGATGATCGTGCTTGGTCCTTGTCGTGACCCTTGCCGTGGCCATGATCGTCGTGATCGTTGCCGTGATGGTGGCCGTTGTTCCAGCCCGGATGGTCATGCTCGTAGCGCTCGCGGACCCAGTCGTCGCGGACGAAGTAGACCGGTTGACCGCAGGCGCTGTACTGACTGCAGTAGCGGCGCCAGTTCTGCTGGTGCGCCGGCGGCACGTAGAGATAGATCGGCCGCCGTTCGGCGACGTGATACGACGGTGGGGCGATGATCACGGGCTGCGGCAGCACCAGGGCCGGGCGCGGCACGTCGCCGATGTTGATGCGGCCGTAGACGCCCGGCTGGTTCACGCTGATCGAGACGCCGACATTGGGCTGGGCCATGGCAGGCGCGATCGCGGCAACGGCTAACAAGGACGCCAGAATGGTCTTCATCGTCTGCTCCGAAAAGAGTAATCCTCTCACCAACGCGGCGGCACTCGGCTTGAGTGGACCGGGTTTGCTCGCCAACTCCGTGCGGACTGCACGCTCACGGCGCCTTGTCCGACATGAGCACGGGCGAAAACCGCCCGATGACGATGCCGCCGACGCGGGCGGCCCGCGCTCTACCTCGACCTCATCCGCTGGGATCGGCCCGCCGGCACGCTGCTGCTGCTCTGGCCGACGCTGTCGGCCCTCTGGATCGCGGCCGACGGCTTCCCCGGCTGGCACCTGCTCGTCGTCTTCGTCCTCGGCACGGTCTTGATGCGCAGCGCCGGCTGCGCCGCCAACGACGTCGCCGACCGCGACTTCGACCGGCACGTCAAGCGCACCGCGAACCGGCCGGTGACGAGCGGCGCGGTCGACGTCGCGCGAGGCGCTCACGCTCGCCGCCGCGCTCGCGTTGCTGGCGCTCGCGCTCGTCCTCACGACCAACCTCGCCGCGGTCGCGTGGAGCGTCGTCGCGTTCGCGGTGACGCTCGTCTATCCGTTCAGCAAGCGCTTCTTCGCGATGCCGCAGGCGGTCCTCGGCATCGCCTTCAGCTTCGGCATTCCGATGGCGTTCGCCGCGGTGCGCGGCGGCGCTTCGGGGTCGCCGACGGATCTCGCGGGCGCGGTGCCGCCGCTTGCCTGGTGGCTGCTCTTCGGCAACCTGTTCTGGGTCCTCGCCTACGACACCGAATACGCGATGGTCGACCGCGACGACGACCTGAGGATCGGCATCAGGACCTCGGCGATCACGCTCGGCCGCTTCGACGTCGCCGCCGTGATGGCCTTCTACGGCGCCTACCTCGCGATCTGGGCCTTGATCGGCAGCGGCCTCGGCTACGGCTGGCCGTACGACACCGGGATCGCGATCGCGGCGCTGATCGCCTGCTGGCACTTCACGCTCATCCGCGAGCGCACGCGCGAAGGATGCTTCCGCGCCTTTCGCCTCAACCACTGGATCGGCTGCGCGGTCTTCGCCGGCGTCGTCGCGCAGCACGCACTGCGCTGACGCCGGCGCGCGTCTTCAGTGCCGCGGTTGCTCGAACGCGGTCAACGTCTCGGCGAGCGCCGCGACGGCGAGATCGATGTGCTCGCTCTCGACGATCAGCGGCGGCGCGAAACGAACCACCGTGCCGTGCGTGTCCTTGCTCAGCACGCCGCGCGCGAGCAGGCCGTCGCAGACCTGACGCGCGCTCGCGAACGTGGGATCGATCTCGACGCCGATCAGCAGGCCCTTGCCGCGCACGTCGGCGATCGCCGGATGGTCGATCGCGCGCAGCTTGGCGAGCAGCTCGTCGCCGCGGACGCGCGCCTTCTCGGACAGCCGCTCGCGCTGCAGCAGGTCGAGCGCGGCCATGCCCACCGCGGCGGCGAGGGCGTTGCCGCCGAACGTGCTGCCATGGTCGCCGGGGGTGAACACCGCCATCACCTCCTCGGTGGCCAAGAACGCGCTCACCGGCAGCAGGCCGCCGCCGAGCGCCTTGCCGAGGACCAGCCCGTCGGGGCGGATGCCCTCGTGGTCGCAGGCGAGCAAGGCGCCGGTGCGGCCCAGGCCGGTCTGCACTTCGTCGCAGATCAGGAGGATGCCGCGCCGGGTACAGATCTCGCGCGCCCGCGCCAGATAGCCGGCGGGCGGAACGATGATCCCGGCCTCGCCCTGGATCGGCTCGACCAGAAACGCGGCGGTGTTGCGGTCCGATGGCCGCCTCGAGCGCCGCGCAGTTGCCGAACGGCACGCTGACGAAGCCGGGCGTGAACGGGCCGAAGCCGTCGCGGTACTGGGCCTCGCTCGAAAAGCCGACGATGGTCGTCGTCCGGCCGGCGAAGTTGCCGGCGGCGACGATGATCTCGGCACGGCCGCTCGGCGATGCCCTTGACCTTGTAGCCCCACTTGCGCGCCGCCTTGACCGCCGTCTCGACCGCCTCGGCGCCGGTATTCATCGGCAGCGCCTTGGCCATTCCGGTCGCTTCGCAGACGGCGCGCAGGAACGGGCCGAGCTGGTCGCTGTGAAAAGCGCGGCTCGTCACCGCCAGCCGCGCGGCCTGCTCGCCGAGAACACGGACGAGCGTCGGATGGCCGTGGCCGAAGCTCACCGCCGAATACGCCGACATCATGTCGAGGTAGCGGCGGCCGTCGCTGTCGAACAGCCAGACGCCGGCGCCGCGCTGCAGCGTCACCGCGAGCGGGTGGTAGTTGGCGGCGCCGTAGCGGCGCTCGAGGTCGGCGGGCGCCGCATCGCGCGCCAGGGCTGGCGCCGGCGCGGCCTTCAGGGTCGTGGTCATCGTGGGCTCCGGCTCGGACAGCCGCCAGTGTGCCGCGAATGAGGCGAAATGTGCTTTCGGTTTATTGCGCCTTCGCACTGCTCTACGCAATAACCGTGCATCCAATGATCTAATCGCGGCCGTGACAGCCCGCCTCGACGCCATCGACCGCAAGATCCTCGAGATCGTCCAGGCCGACGGCCGGATCTCCAACGTCGACCTCGCCGGACGCATCCACCTGTCGGCGCCACAGTGCTTTCGCCGCGTCCGCTCGCTCGAGGAGCGCGGCGTGATCCGCGGCTATCGCGCCGAGGTCGCTCCCGAGGCGATCGGCTTCGGCGTGACCGCGTATGTGAGCGTCAGCATCGGCGGCGACGACTTCGGCCGGGTGCGCGAGATCGAAGCCGAGATCCGCGCCTTTCCCGAGATCCTCGAGTGCTACAGCGTCTCGGGCGAGGACGACTATCTGCTCAAGGTGGTGGCCCACGACCTCAAGTCGCTGAGCACCTTTCTCACCGACCGGCTGATGCAGGTGCCCGGGATCGACGACGTGCGCTCGATGATCGCGCTCGAAGAGATCAAGCCGACATCGCCGCTGCCTGTCGATTGAGCCGCAACAGGACTACGATCGGCCTGCGCCACCCGAAGGGCACGCGCATCGTCGTCATCGCGACTCGACAGGAGCGCTCATGAAAGCTCTGGTCATGTGCCTTGCCGCAGGGCCTGCTGACCGCCTGCGCAAGCGTCCCCGACATGCCACCTGCGGCCAGCCTGTTTCATGACGAGCTGTTCAGACCGCCGACGGCGCCGATCGACGGCGACGCGGCAATGGCGTTCAGCGAGCCGATGCGCCGCTATCTGGCGACGAAGATCATGAGCGGCCCGCGCTATGACGATCGCCGACGCCACTTGTTGGACGCCCTCTACAGCAAGGACGAGTTGCGGCTCGAATACGACTCCGCGGAAACGAAGACCGCCGCGCAAGCCTTCGAAACCCGGTCCGGGAACTGCCTGTCGCTGGTGATGATGACCTCAGCCTTTGCGAAGGCGATGGGATTGGTCGTTCACTACCAGGTCGCGCTTGACGATGAAACCTGGGACCGCACCCCGGACACCATGATTTCGATCGGCCACGTGAACCTGACGCTCGAGGATCGCCCACCACAGACGACGGTTGGCTACCTGTACAACGTGTACAGCGAACCATTGATCGTCGATTTCCTGCCGCCGAAACAAGCCCAGCACCTGCGGGTGCGCGCGGTTTCAGAGCCTTCCATCGTCGCGATGTATCTCAACAACCGTGCCGTCGAGACACTCACCGACGGGAAGCTCGACATCGCCTATTGGTGGGCGCGAGAAGCGATCGCCAGAGATCCGGAACTGATGAGTTCCTACGTCACCCTCGCCGTGGTTTATCGCAACCGCCACCGTCCCGATCTCGCCGACCAGGTCCTGTCACGGGTCCTTCGCCGCGAGCCCGAGAACACCAAGGCGATGTCGAATGAAATCCTGGCGCTGCGCGACCTGGGCAAGGCGAGCGAGGCGACGGCGCTTGTAGAGCGACTGGCCCAGCTCAATCCGCACCCGCCGTTCAGCTACTACCTGCTTGGCCGCAGCGCCCTCCAGGAAGGCCGTTTCGTGGCCGCCCGGGACTACTTCGCCAAGGAAGTCGAACGCGCTCCCTACTACCATGAGTTTCACTATTGGCTGGCGATCGCTCTGCTCCAGCTGAACGATCTCCCGGGCGCGGCGACAGAGCTCGGCAAGGCGAGCGAAGTGAGCACGACGCGCAAGGATCACGACCGCTATGCCGCCAAGCTGGAGCACCTCAAGATGATTCGCCAATAGGGGCGGCGCCGCACTTCCGCCGCTTCACGGATACAGGCCGCGCTCCTCGCGCGCGATCAGGATCCGTTCGCAGGCGACCGCGAAGGTCGCCGTGCGCAGGCTGATCTTGTGGCGGTCGGCGGTGTCCCAGATCTTCCTCAGCGCGTCGACCATGATCTTGTCGAGGCGGACGTTGATTTCGTCCTCGCTCCAGAAGAAGCTCGAGAAGTCCTGCACCCACTCGAAGTAGCTGACGGTCACGCCGCCGGCGTTGCAAATGACGTCGGGAACGACCAGGACGCCGCGTTCGCCGAGGACGTCGTCGGCCTCGGGCAAGGTCGGTCCGTTCGCGCCCTTCGAGGACCAGCTTCGCCTTGATTCGCTGCGCCCGCTCGGGCGTGATCTGGCCTTCGAGCGCGGCCGGGATCAGGATGTCGCAATCGACGTCCCAGAACGACTCGTTGCCGATCCGCTCGCCGCCCTTGACGTTGGCGATCCCCGAGTCGTGTGTGATCGCGGCCATCGTCGTCGCCATGTCGAAGCCGCGCGGACTGACCAGCGTGCCGGTGTGGTCCTGCATGGCGACGATCTTCGCGCCGGCCTGGACGAACAGCTCCGCCGCCGAGCCGCCGACGTTGCCCATGCCCTGGACCGCGACGTGCGCGCCGTCGAGCGGCAGACCGATGCGCCGCGCCGCCTCGCGGCCGGTGACGAAGACGCCGCGCCCGGTCGCCTTGACGCGGCCGAGCGAGCCGCCGAGGTGCAGGGGCTTGCCGGTGACGACGCCGGTCGCGGTCGTGCCGGTGTTCATCGAGTACGTGTCCATCATCCAGGCCATGATCTGGCCGTTGGTGTTCACGTCGGGCGCGGGAATGTCGCGCTGCGGGCCGATGATGATGCCGATCTCGCTCGTATAGCGGCGCGTCATGCGCTCGAGCTCCTTCATCGAAAGCTGCTTCGGATCGCAGCGGATGCCGCCCTTGGCGCCGCCGTACGGCAGGTTCACCGCCGCGCACTTGACCGTCATCCAGGCGGAGAGCGCCATCACCTCCTCGAGCGTCACGTCGGGGTGGTAGCGGACGCCTCCCTTGCCCGGGCCGCGCGAGAGGTTGTGCTGGACGCGAAAGCCCTCGAAGTGGGCGACGCTGCCGTTGTCCATTTCGATCGGCACGTCGACGATCAGGGCGCGCTTCGGGCGCTTGAGCGTTTCCGACCAGCGCGCCAGCGGCCCGAGGTACGGCAGGACCCGGTCGACCTGCGCGAGGTAGGTATGCCACGGGCTGGTGGCGGTGGGCGTGAGGTAGGAGAGGTAGCTCATGGGACGTCTCTTGTTCGTCGTGGTGGGGTCGCGGCACCGGCGCGTGACGGGTGCAAGGCGGACTGTAGGCGCATCGAGCGACCCGTCCGGACTGCGCTGCGGCCGGCCGCGAAACGGTCCGCGGCGAACCCTGCGGGTGAGATCGCCGGCGCCGCGCGACGCGCCCAGCCGTGCGCGTCACGAGTGCGGGAAGATCGTCGACCGCGGCGCGAGCACCGGCTTGCCGAGCGCTTCGGCCTTGGCCCGCGCCGCCAGCACGGCAGCGACGAAGCTCGCGCGCACGCCGCTGGACTCGAGAATCGCCACCGCGGCCTCGGTCGTGCCGCCCGGCGAGGTGACGTTGCGACGCAGCTCCGCCGGCGACTCGGCCGAGGCGGCGGCGAGCGCCGCCGAGCCGGCGACCGTCTGCTCGGCGAGCCGGCGCGCCGCGTAAGTCGGCAATCCCATCTGGCGACCCGCTTCCTGCAATGCCTCGAGCAGCATGAAGACGTACGCCGGGCCGGAGCCCGAGAGCGCCGTGACGGCGTCGAGGGCGGCCTCCTCGCCGACCCAGATCAGCTCGCCGGTTGCCGCGAGCAAGCCTTCGGCGTCGATCCGGTCCTCGTCGGTCACGGCAGGACGGGCGAACACGCCGGCGATCCCCTGGCCGATCAGCGCCGGCGTGTTCGGCATGGCGCGAACGACGCGCTCGCTGCCGGTCGCGGCGACGATCTGAGCGCTGCGGATCCCCGCCATCACGCTCAGCTGCAGCGCCGAATCGACACTGCCGAGGCACGGCGCGGCGGCGGCCTCGAAGGCCTGCGGCTTGACCGCCCAGACGACGATGTCGGCCGTGCGCAGCGCCGGCCCGGCCGCCGACTGCGCCTTGACGCCGAAGCGGCCGACGAGGCGCCGGCGCGCGCCCTCGCTCGGCTCGACGACGACGAGCGAGGCACCGGGACGGCCGGCCTTGACCAGGCCGCCGATGATCGCCTGCGCCATGTTGCCGCCGCCGATGAAGACGATGTTTCGCATTGGCAGCCAGTGTACGCAGGCTCGGGGCAGAATGAATCCCCGCCTGTTTCGCTTCGTCACATGCGTCTTCAAGGTTCCTGCCACTGCGGCGCCGTCTCGTTCACGGTCGAGGCGCCCAGCCCGGTGCCGTTCCTGCACTGCCACTGCTCGATCTGCCGCAAGACCGCCGGCAGCGGCGGCTACGCGATCAACCTCGGCGCGCGCGCCGCGACGATGAAGGTGCGTGGCGAGGCGCACCTCGGCTGCTATCACGCGCTGATCCGCGAGCCCGGCAAGCGCGCGCGCCGCTCCAAGGCCGAGCGGCGCTTCTGCAAGGAATGCGGCAGCGCGCTCTGGCTCTGGGATCCGACCTGGCCCGACCTGATCCATCCGCACGCTTCGGCGATCGACACGCCGTTGCCGAAGCCGGCCGAGGTCGTCGAGGCGGCGCTTGCGTACGCCGCGCCCTGGGTCGACGTGCCGCGCGGCAAGGGGCACGTCCCCTATCGCGAGTGGCCCGACGAGTCGCTCGAGGACTGGCACAAGCGCCATCGTCTCTGGAGCCCCTGAGCACGGGAACGCCTCGGGCGCGCCGAGTCCGCGGCGTCAAGGTGCGGCGATGCGACCGCCGAAGATCGCGCTGCCGACGCGGACCAAGCGTCGCGCCCTCGAGAATCGCCGCCTCCAGGTCGCCGCTCATCCCGGCCGAGAGCGTGTCGAGCGCGAGGCCGTCGCGGCGCAGCGAGTCGAACAAGGCGCGCAGCGCGCGATGCGGCCGGCGCTGCGCTTCGAGATCGCCTTCTGTCGGCGACCTCGGGGATCGCCATCAGGCCGCGCAGCCTGAGGCGCGGCAGTGCGGCGACGGCGTGGGCGACGCCGGCGACCTCGGCCGGGGCGAGGCCGCTCTTCGCTCGCCTCGCCGCTGACGTTGACCTGCAGGCAGACCGAGAGCGGCGCCAGGCGCGCCGGCCGCTGCGCGCTGAGCCGCTCGGCGATCTTCAGCCGATCGAGCGAATGGACCCAGTCGAAGCTCTCGGCGACGACGCGCGTCTTGTTGCTCTGTAGCGGCCCGATCAGGTGCCACTCGGGGCGCGGCGCGAGGCCGGCCAGCGCGGCGATCTTCTCGAGCGCTTCCTGCACGTAGTTCTCGCCGAAGCGCCGCTGGCCGGCGGCATACGCCGCCTCGATCGCGGCGATGCCGAAGGTCTTGCTCACGGCGAGCAACGTGACGCTTTGCACGGGCCGTCCGGCGGCCGCACAAGCGCTTGCAATGCGCGCGTTCACTTGGGCGAGCTTGTCTGCGATCATTGCGTCTTGGCGCCTCGTTCGTGCGTCGGCCCCGCGTCGTGCCGGCGCGCTTCGGCACCCACTTCCTGAAGAGCCATGGACATCACCCAACTGCTGGCGTTCTCGGTCAAGAACAAGGCCTCGGACCTGCATCTTTCGGCCGGCCTGCCGCCGATGATCCGCGTTCACGGCGACGTGCGCCGCATCAATGTCGACCCGCTCGAGCACAAGCAAGTGCACGACATGGTGTACGACATCATGAACGACACCCAGCGCAAGAACTACGAGGAGTCGCTCGAATGCGACTTCTCGTTCGAGATCCAGGGCCTGGCGCGCTTTCGCGTCAACGCCTTCAACCAGAACCGCGGCGCCGGCGCCGTGTTCCGGACCATTCCGTCGAAGATCCTGACGCTCGAGCAGCTCAACTGCCCGCCGATCTTCGCCGAGCTCTCGCTCAAGCCGCGCGGCATGGTGCTGTGCACCGGCCCGACCGGCTCGGGCAAGTCGACGACGCTCGCGGCGATGGTCAACCACCTGAACGAGAACGAGTTCGGCCACGTCCTGACGGTCGAGGACCCGATCGAGTTCGTGCACGAGTCGAAGAAGTGCCTGATCAACCAGCGCGAGGTCGGCCCGCACACGCTCTCGTTCGCCAACGCGCTGCGCTCGGCGCTGCGCGAAGACCCGGACTGCATCCTGGTCGGCGAAATGCGCGACCTGGAGACGATCCGCCTGGCGCTGACCGCCGCCGAAACCGGCCACCTCGTGTTCGGCACGCTGCACACGTCGAGCGCCGCCAAGACGGTCGACCGGATCGTCGACGTTTTCCCCGCAGCAGAAAAGGAAATGGTCCGCTCGATGCTGTCGGAGTCGCTGATCGGCGTAATCTCGCAGACGCTTTGCAAGACCAAGGACGGCGCCGGCCGCGTCGCCGCGCACGAGATCATGCTCGGCACGGCGGCGATCCGAAACCTGATCCGCGAGAACAAGGTCGCGCAGATGTACTCGTCGATCCAGACCGGCAACAACCTCGGCATGCAGACGCTCGACCAGAACCTGGCCGACCTGGTGCGCCGTAACATCGTGTCGCCGGCGGAAGCCCGCGGCAAGGCGAAATTCCCCGAGAATTTCCCGGGCTGATCGCCCAGCAAGGAAGAGCCCGACATGGAACGCGACCAGGCATCGAAATTCGTCAACGACCTGCTGCGCCTGATGGTGTCGCGCAACGGCTCCGACCTGTTCCTCACCGCCGACTTCCCGCCCGCGATCAAGGTCGACGGCAAGGTCACCAAGGTCTCGCCGCAGCCGCTCACCGGCCAGCACACGCTGGCGCTGACGCGTTCGATCATGAACGACAAGCAGGCGGCCGAGTTCGAGCGCACCAAGGAGTGCAACTTCGCGGTCGCGCCGCAGGGCATCGGCCGCTTTCGCGTCAACGCCTTCGTGCAGCAGGGCCACGTCGGCCTGGTGATGCGGACGATCCCGCAGACGCTGCCGACGATCGACAGCATGAACCTGCCGCACATCCTGAAGGACGTCGCGGTCGCCAAGCGCGGCCTGGTGATCTTCGTCGGCGCGACCGGCTCGGGCAAGAGCACGTCGCTCGCGGCGATGGTCGACCACCGCAACGAGAACACCTACGGCCACATCATCACGATCGAGGACCCGGTCGAGTTCGTCCACCCGCACAAGAACTGCATCGTCACCCAGCGCGAGGTCGGCATCGACACCGACGGCTGGGGCATCGCCCTGAAGAACACGCTGCGCCAGGCGCCCGACGTGATCCTGATGGGCGAGATCCGCGACCGCGAGACGATGGAGCACGCCGTCGCCTTCGCCGAGACCGGCCACCTCTGCCTGGCGACGCTGCACGCCAACAGCGCCAACCAGGCGCTCGACCGGATCATCAACTTCTTCCCGGAAGAGCGGCGCGACCAGCTGCTGATGGACCTCTCGCTCAACCTGCGCGCGCTGGTCTCGCAGCGCCTGCTGCCGCGCCAGGAAGGCAAGGGCCGGGTCGCGGCGGTCGAGATCATGCTCAACACGCCGCTCATCTCCGACCTGATCTTCAAGGGCGAGGTCGCCGAGATCAAGGAGATCATGAAGCGCTCGCGCGAGCTCGGCATGCAGACCTTCGACCAGAGCCTGTTCGATCTCTACGAGAGCCAAACGGTGACCTTCGAGGATGCCCTGCGCAACGCCGACTCGGTCAACGACCTGCGCCTGCAGATCAAGCTGCACAGCCAGCGCTCGCGCTCGAGCGACCTCAACGCCGGCACCGAGCACATGGCGATCGTGAAATAGACGGCTTCGCTGAGATATAAACGGCCTCTTCGAGGCCGTTTCTTTTATGACCACACGTACCTACGAATCGATCCCGGCGCGCGACGTCGCCTTCCTCGGCCTCGGCGTGATGGGCGAGCCGATGGCCGGCCACCTCGCCGCCGCCGGCCATCGCGTCACGGTCTACAACCGCACCGCGGCCAAGGCCGCCGAGTGGGCCGCGAAGCACGGCGGCAAGAGCGCGCCGACGCCGGCGGCGGCCGCGCAGGGCGCCGACTTCGTCTTCGCCTGCGTCGGCAACGACGACGACCTGCGCTCGGTCACGCTCGGTGACGAGCGGCGCCTTCGCCGGCATGCGCGCCGGCGCGATCTTCGTCGACCACACCACCGCCTCGGCGGCGGTCGCGCGCGAGCTCGCCGACGCGGCGGCAGGCGAAGTCGCTGCGCTTCATCGACGCGCCGGTCTCGGGCGGCAATCTCGGCGCCATCAACGGCGCGCTCACGGTGATGTGCGGCGGCGACGCCGCGGCGTTCGCCGAAGCGCGGCCGGTGGCGATGGCCTTCGCCAAGGCGATGACCCTGCTCGGGCCGAGCGGCTCGGGCCAGCTTGCCAAGATGGTCAACCAGATCGCGATCGCCGGGCTGGTGCAGGGCCTCTCGGAGGCGATCGCCTTCGGCGAGCGCTCGGGCCTCGACATGAAGGCGGTGCTCGAGGTGATCGGCAAGGGCGCGGCGCAGAGCTGGCAGATGGACAACCGCGGCCCGACCATGATCCAGGGCAAGTTCGACTTCGGCTTCGCCGTCGACTGGATGCGCAAGGACCTCGGCATCGCCCTCGAGGAAGCGCGTCGCAACGGCGCCCGGCTGCCGGTGACCGCGCTGGTCGACCAGTTCTACGCCGACCTGCAGGCCGCGGGCGGGCAACGCGACGACACCTCGAGCCTGATCAAGCGGCTGCGTTAGCCGCGGCCGCTTCCCGCGCGGCTACTCAGGGCGCGCTTGCCGCGCTTGCCGGCTTCGCCGGGCTCTTCGCGATGCTGTTCGCGAGCTCGGCCTCGGTCAGGATCTCGAACACCCTGACCACCTTGGCGACGCCGCTCACGCCACGGGCGATCTCGGCCGCGCGCGTCGCCTCGCGCTCGGTGACGCGGCCCATCAGGTAGACGACGTTGCGGTGCGTCACGACCTTGATCGAATTGGCGAGCAGGTCCTTCGCATCGACCAGGCTGGCCTTGACCTTGGTGGTGATGAGCACGTCGTTGCTCGTCTCGTTGAAGGTGCTGGGCTGGCCGACGCGCACCTCGTTGACGACCGAGACGACGTTGTCGATGCGGGCGACGACCTGCTCGGCGGTCGTCTTGTCGGCCTCGTTCGGCACCTCGCCGACGAGCAGCACCATGCGGTTGTAGCTGGTGGTCTGGATGAAGGCGCGGCCATCGGGGAAGGCTTCGCCCATGCGGTTCTTGGCCTTGAGCTCGATCACTTCGTCGTCGACCTGCGAGCCGGAGGTGCGGCGGTCGGTCGCGACCATCGCGCCGCCGACGACGGCGGCGCCGATGACGACCGGCGCGCAGCCGGCGAGAAGGGTCAGCGTCGCCAGCGCGGCGACGGCGAGCCCACGCCAGCGGCGTGAGCACGGAAAAGCGACGGGTCATGTGTTTTCCTGTTCGCCGAGCAGTTGCAGGTCGACCGCGTCGCACAGGCAGTGCAGCACCAGCAGGTGCACTTCCTGGATGCGCGCGGTGCGCTCGTGCGGTACGCAGATGTGGACGTCGGTCTCGGTCAGCTTGTCGCGCATCTTGCCGCCGGTGTTGCCGGTCAGGGCGATGACGGTCATTTCCTTGGCGTGCGCGGCCGCGACCGCGGCGAGCACGTTGGCCGAATTGCCGCTGGTCGACATCGCCAGCAGGATGTCGCCCGGCGCGCCGAGCGCTTCGACCTGCTTGGCGAAGATCACCTCGTAGCCATAGTCGTTGCCGACCGCGGTCAGGATCGAGGTGTCGACGGTGAGCGCGATCGCCGCCAGGCCGGGCCGCTCGCGCTCGAAGCGGCCGACGAACTCGGCCGCGAAGTGCTGCGCGTCGGCGGCCGAGCCGCCGTTGCCGCAGGCGAGCACCTTGCCGCCGCCGGTGATGCAGCCGACGAGGGCGCTGACCGCGTCGGCGATCGGCTTGGAGAGAACTTCGGCGGCGGCGTACTTGAGGTCGGCGCTGTCGAAAAACTGCTGCTGAATGCGTTGTTCGAGCATGGTCACCGATGATATGACACGCGATTTCGAGGCTCGGTTCAGCCGCTCTGCGCTAGCCCGCGTCGAAGGCGGCGCGCAGCCACTCGATGCGCTCGCCGTCGACCGCGACGACATCGAAGCGGCACGGCGGCAGGCTGGCCGAGCCGGCGCAGGAAGTGGCTCGCCGCGAACACCAGGCTGAGCCGCTTGGCCGCGCCGATGCTGGCCGCGGCGCCGCCGAAGCGGCCGTCGCGACGAACGCGCACCTCGACGAAGACGAGCGTGCCGTCGCGGTCGCGCATCACCAGGTCGACCTCGCCGCCGCGCGCCCGCGGCCCGCGCGCGACCCGATAATTGCGCCGCACCAGCACCAGTCCCTGCCGCGCCGAGATGGGCGAGCGCCCGCGCTTCGGCGGCCTCGCCGAGCGCTTTCGTGGTCGTGGGCTGGGTCGTCACCGGCGCCGGAGGTCGAAGCAGTTGCTGGATGGATCGAAGCTCGTCGAGGCCGCGGCCGCGGCCGCCGGCGGCCAGCAGTATCCCGCGCCCGCCCTCTACGTCGTCGCCACGCCGATCGGCAACCTCGCCGACCTGACGCTGCGCGCGCTCCACGTGCTCGCCCTGTGCGACGCGATCGCCTGCGAGGACACGCGCCACAGCGCCGCGCTGCTGCGCCACTTCGCGCTCGCCAAGCCGCTGGTCGCCGTGCACGAGCACAACGAGCGCGTCGCGGCGAGCGCCGTCATCGAGCGGCTGGCGCGCGGCGAGCGCGTCGCCTATGTCAGCGATGCCGGCACGCCGGCGCTGAGCGATCCGGGTGCCGAGCTCGTCGCCGCGGCGCGCGACGCCGGCTACCGCATCGTGCCGATCCCGGGAGCGAGCAGCGCGCTGGCGGCGCTGGCGGCCGCAGGCGATGTGGCGTCGACCGGCTTCGTCTTCGTCGGCTTTCCCGCCGCGCGCGGCAGCGAGCGCGCGCGCACGATCGCCGAGGTCGCGCGCGCCGCGGCGACGCAGATCGTGTTCGAGGCGCCGCATCGGATCGAGACTCTCGCCGGCGAGCTCGCCGGCCGCCTGCCCGGAGCGACGAACGACGCTGTGCCGCGAGCTCACCAAGCAGTTCGAGAGCATCGCGACGATGCCGGCGCGGCGAGTTGCCGGCGTGGCTCGCGGCCGACACGAATCGCGCCCGCGGCGAATTCGTCCTCGTGCTGCATGCGCTCGCCGCCATCGAGCCGATCGGCGACGGCAGCGACCACGACGCGCTGCTCGCGTCCATTGCTGCGCGAGCTGCCCTTGAAGCAGGCCGTGGCGCTCGCCGGCGAGATCGCCGGCGCGCCGCGCAACGCGCTCTACGCGCGCGCGCTGGCGATCAAAGGACGCGGCTCGCCGGACGACGAGCCGCCCTGAGCGATTACGGCTTCGCCGCGACCTGCGCGTCGTGCTTCTGCACGTAGATGTCCTTGCTGGCGTGGTTCTGCATGCGATGCAGCTGCTGCCGCTCCTTGGCGGTGACGGTGCCGTCGGCCTTGTCCTTCGCCTCGACGCTGGCGACGCGCGCCTGCTGCTTGTCGAGCCGGTTGGTCTCGTGCGCGGTCAGCTGCCCGGAGGCGACGCCGGCGTCGATGCGCGCCTGCTGGTTGGCCTCGCGCTGGTCGACGCGCGGCGTCGCCGTTCCCTCTGCGAAGGCGCCGATCGAAGCAATGGCCAGGGCGATGCCGCCGGCGAGGATCGTGAACTTGTTCATGGTGAGGTCCCTTGGTGAGTTGTCGTTGAATCGAACACTGGGTTGCGAGTCCCGCCCGTCTACAACGGCACGTCGAAAGGCCCGCCGACGCCCCGGCCGTAAAGATCTGTGAAAGACTGCGGTCCTGCCATCGCCCACGCTTCGAGGACGCCTTCATGATTTCCCGCGAACCCACGATCGAGCGCCTCGCCATCGCCCGCGCGCTGCTGCTCGAGCCCTTCGGTCTCGACGAGGCCAAGCTCGCGCGCGCGCTGGCGACGATCGCGACGCATCGCATCGACGACGCCGACCTCTACTTCCAGTACACGCGCAGCGAGGGCTGGAGCCTCGAGGAAGGGATCGTCAAGAGCGGCAGCTTCGGCATCGATCAGGGCGTCGGCGTTCGCGCGGTCGCCGGCGAGAAGACCGCCTTCGCCTACTCCGACGACATCTCCGAAGCGGCGCTGCTCGATGCCGCGCGCACCGTGCGAACCATCGCCGCGTCGGGCCAGAGCCGGCGCGTCAAGGTGGGCACGCGCTCGTCGCTGGCGGGAAGTCGCGTGCTCTATGCGCCGATGGATCCGATCGCGACGCTCGACAGCACGCAGAAGGTCGCCTTGCTCGAGAAGGTCGAGCAGCGCGCGCGCAAGAAGGACCCGCGCATCGTCCAGGTGATGGCCGGCCTGGCGAGCGAGTACGACGTCGTCCTCGTCGCCCGCGCCGACGGCACGATCGCCGCCGACGTGCGGCCGCTGGTGCGCCTGTCGCTGACCGTGATCGCCGAGCAGACGAAAGACGGCGTGGTGCGGCGCGAGACCGGCAGCGGCGGCGGCGGCGGCCGCTTCGGCCTCGGCTACTTCCAGGACGACGTGATCGAGGAGTACGTCGAGCTCGGCGGTCAACGCCGCGCTCACCAACCTCGAGTCGCGGCCGGCCAAGGCCGGGATGATGAGCGTCGTCCTCGGCCCGGGCTGGCCCGGCGTGCTGCTGCACGAGGCGATCGGCCACGGCCTCGAGGGCGACTTCAACCGCAAGGGCGCGAGCGCCTTCACCGGCCGCATCGGCCAGCGCGTCGCCGCCAAGGGCGTGACCGTGCTCGACGACGGCACGATCCCGGACCGGCGCGGCTCGCTCAACGTCGACGACGAAGGCAACGCGACGCAGCGCAACGTGCTGATCGAAGACGGCATCCTGAAGGGCTACATCCAGGACTCGCTCAACGCGCGCCTGATGAAGGTCGCACCGACCGGCAACGGCCGGCGCGAGAGCTACGCCGCGGTGCCGATGCCGCGCATGACCAACACCTACATGCTCGGCGGCGACAAGACCAAGGACGAGATCGTCGCCGGCCTGAAGCGCGGCCTCTACGCCACCAACTTCGGCGGCGGCCAGGTCGACATCACCAGCGGCAAGTTCGTGTTCTCGGCGAGCGAGGCGTTCTGGGTCGAGAACGGCAAGATCCAGTACCCGGTGAAGGGCGCGACGCTGATCGGCAACGGGCCGGACGCGCTCACCCGCGTCAGCGCCATCGGCAACGACATGAAGCTCGACACCGGCGTCGGCGTCTGCGGCAAGGAAGGGCAGAGCGTGCCGGTCGGCGTCGGCCAGCCGACGCTGCGCATCGACCGGCTGACGGTGGGCGGAACGGCCTGAGCTCAGACCACCTTCACGTCGAGCGTCGGCAGGCCCGCGATCGAGCCCTGCATCACGTCGCCCGCGACCACCGGGCCGACGTTTTCCGGCGTGCCGCTGTAGATCAGGTCGCCCGGCATCAGCTCGAACGCCTGCGACAGCTTCGAGATCTGCTCGGCGACGCTCCAGGTCATCATGTCGAGGTCGGCGCTCTGCTTGACGACGCCGTTGACCTTGAGCGTGATCGCACCTTTGGTGAAGTGGCCGACGTCGGCGACGCGGTGCAGCGGCCCCATCGGCGCCGAGCGGTCGAAGCTCTTGCCGATCTCCCAGGGCTTTTTCTCGTCGCCCATGGCCCGCTGCAGGTCGCGCCGCGTCATGTCGAGGCCGATCGTGTAGCCGTAGACGAGCGAAAGCGCCTGCTCGACCGGAACGTTCTTGCCGCCCTTGCCGAGCGCGGCGACGAGCTCGATCTCGTAGTGGTAGTTCTTGGTCAGCGGCGGATAGGGATGGTCGGCGGTCGTGCCGACGGCGACGAACTGGATCGCGTCGCTCGGCTTTTGAAAGAAGAACGGCGGCTCGCGGTTGGGATCGGACCCCATCTCGCGCGCGTGCGCCGCGTAGTTGCGGCCGATGCAGTAGATGCGACGCACCGGGAACATCTCGCTCGTGCCGACGATCGGCAGCATCGGCTGGGCGACGCTGAAGACGGTGCGCGAGCCCGCTGCCGGCGAAGCGCCGTGCCGCCCGTGGCACAACCCGCGAGCGCGGCGACGGCAGCGGCGCTGCCGGTTGACAACACTTTTCGACGGTCCATGGCCTCTCTCTCCTTCGATTCGTTGACGGCGCCCGCGAGAGGGCGTGCTACATTGGCGCCATGCTTTTGCGCGCCTGGTTTTTTGCCTATTTTGCGTTCTCGCACCGCTCGGCGGATGGAGAGGCAGGCGCATAGGCAGATCCAGCGCAGACCGAATCCAAAACCGCCGGGCGATCCCCGGCGGTTTTTTTATGCAGCGACGATCCCGAAGGAGCATCACGCCATGGCGAAGAACACCCAGCCGCTCGAGCGCCGACGCGGCCACCGGCAACGGCGAGCGCACCAGCCGCACCGACGACCTGCGGATCGAGAACGTCACGCCGCTGCCGCCGCCCGAGCACCTGATCCGCTTCTTCCCGATCGCCGGAACGCCGGTCGAGTCGCTCATCGCCGCGACGCGCGAGCGGGTTCGCCGCATCATGCGGCGCGACGACGATCGCCTGCTCGTCATCATGGGCCCGTGCTCGATCCACGATCCCCTGGCCGCGGTCGAGTACGCGAAGAGGCTCAAGGCCGAGCGCGAGCGCTTCGCCGGCACGCTCGAGATCGTCATGCGCGTCTATTTCGAGAAGCCGCGAACGACCGTCGGCTGGAAGGGCCTGATCAACGACCCGTACCTCGACGAGAGCTATCGCATCGACGAAGGCCTGCGCATCGGCCGCCAGCTGCTGCTCGAGATCAACAAGCTCGGCGTGCCGGCCGGCAGCGAGTTCCTCGACGTGATCTCGCCGCAGTACCTCGGCGACCTGATCGCGTGGGGCGCGATCGGCGCGCGCACGACCGAGAGCCAGGTGCACCGCGAGCTCGCTTCGGGTTTGTCGGCGCCGATCGGCTTCAAGAACGGCACCGACGGCAACATCCGGATCGCGATCGACGCGATCCAGGCGGCGGCGCGGCCGCACCACTTCCTGTCGGTGCACAAGAACGGCCAGGTGGCGATCGTCGAGACGCGCGGCAACGTCGATTGCCACGTGATCCTGCGCGGCGGCAAGGCGCCGAACTACGACGCCGCGTCGATCGCCGCGGCGTGCCGGGAAATCGAGGCGGCGAAGCTGCCGTGCACGCTGATGATCGACTGCAGCCACGCCAACAGCGGCAAGCTCCATTCGCGCCAGGTCGCGGTCGCGGCCGACGTCGCGGCGCAGATCGAAGCCGGCAGTCGTTGCATCTTCGGCGTCATGGTCGAGAGCCACCTGCAGGAAGGGGCGCAGAAGTTCGCCGCCGGCAAGGACGACCCGGCGCAGCTGGTCTATGGCCAGAGCATCACCGACGCGTGCATCGGCTGGGACGATTCGGTGCGAACGCTGGCGACGCTCAGCGCGCGCGTCGCGGCGCGGCGCGTGAACCACGGCGCGGCGTCGGCATCGGCATCGGCATCGGCGCGGATTTGACCCTGGCGGGGCACGGCGCTCGTCGAGCGCCACCTGCGGGCGAGCGCCTAGCTCAGTCGGCGTCGTCGGCGCCGCCCGCATCGCGGGCGAGGCGCTCGCTCTGCCAGTAGACGTCGTCGCCGCCGAGGCCGTCAAGGTTGGCGCGATTGAGCACGCGGGCGAGGACGAACAGCAGGTCGCTCAGGCGGTTGAGGTACTGGCGCGCTTCGTTGCGCACGCCGTCGCTCGCCGCCAGCGCGACGACCGAGCGCTCGGCGCGGCGCGCGACGGTGCGGCCGACGTGGGCCAGCGCGGCGCTGCGCGTTCCGGCCGGCAGGATGAATTCCTTGAGCCGCGGCAGCGCCGCGTTGTAGTGGGCGAGCGCCTCGTCGAGGCGCGCGACCGCCTCGGCCTTGAGCAGCGCGTAGCCGGGGATCGACAGCTCGCCGCCGAGGTTGAAGAGCTCGTGCTGGATGACGATCAGCAGCTCGCGGACATCGTCGGGAAGCGGCTCGGCGAGCAGGACGCCGAGGTTCGAGTTCAGCTCGTCGACATCGCCGAGCGCGGCGATCCGCAGATGGCTCTTGGCGACGCGCTTGCCATCGCCGAGGCCGGTGGTGCCGTCGTCGCCGGTGCGGGTGGCGATCTGGGAGAGGCGATTGGCCATGGTCGGGCGATCCTAGCAGCGGCCGACGGCCGCTCGACGCGGCGCCCGCGTGCATTCCTACAATGTCCGTTCGGCCCGCACCGGCCGCGGAGAACCGTCATGAACGCACCGCTCCCCGCCCACCTGCTGCCGCGCCTCGCGCCTCGGCCGACGCCGCCGGCGATGATCGAGGCGCTGAAGGCGCGGTTCGGCGAGCGCTGCTCGACCGCGCTCGCGGTGCGCGAGCAGCACGGCCGCGACGAATCGCCGATCGACGCGCCGCCGCCGGCCGCGGTCGTGTTCTGCGAGAGCACCGACGACGTCGCCGCGGTGGTCAAGCTCGCCGACCAGTACGCCGTGCCGGTCATTCCGTTCGGCGTCGGCTCGTCGCTCGAAGGCCATCTGCTCGCCGTCCAGGGCGGCGTCAGCATCGACCTGTCGCGGATGAACCGGGTGCTCGCCGTCAATGCCGAGGACCTCACCGTCACCGTCGAGGCCGGCGTGACGCGGACCCAGGTCAACGACGAGATCCGCCACACCGGCCTCTTCTTCCCGATCGATCCCGGCGCCGACGCCTCGATCGGCGGCATGTGCGCGACCCGCGCCAGCGGCACCAACGCCGTCCGCTACGGCACGATGCGCGAGAACGTCCTCGGCCTGACGGTCGTCACCGCCAACGGCGAGGTGATCCACACCGGCACGCGGGCGAGGAAGTCGTCGGCCGGCTACGACCTGACGCGGCTCATGGTCGGCAGCGAAGGCACGCTCGGCGTGATGACCGAGATCACGCTGCGCGTCTATCCGCTGCCCGAGGCGATGTCGGCCGCGACCTGCACCTTCCCGTCGATCGACGCGGCGGTGCGAACGACGATCCAGATCATCCAGATGGGCATCCCGATCGCCCGCTGCGAGCTGCTCGACCGTTTCGCCGTGCAGGCGGTGAACCGGCACGACAAGCTTGCGCTCACCGAAGCGCCGATGCTGCTGATGGAGTTCCACGGCAGCGAGGCCGGCGTCGCCGAGCAGTCGACGACGGTGCAGGAGATCGCGAGCGAGTTCGGCGGCGAAGGCTTCCAGTGGGCGACGACGCCCGAGGAGCGCAAGAAGCTCTGGGCCGCGCGCCACCGCGCCTACTTCGCCGGCCTGCAGATGAAGCCCGGCTGCCGCACCGTCACGACCGACACCTGCGTGCCGATCTCGCGCCTGGCCGAGGCGGTCACCCAGGCCTCCGAGGAAGCGATCGCCGCGGGCATGCAGCACTACATCGTCGGCCACGTCGGCGACGGCAACTTCCACATCGCCTACCTCGTCGACCCGACCAAGCCGGAGGAACGCGAGTCCGCCGAGCGCCTCAACGAAGGCGTCGTCATGCGCGCGCTGGCGATGGACGGCACCTGCAGCGGCGAGCACGGCATCGGCCTGCACAAGATGGAGTTCCTGAAGAGCGAAGCCGGCGCCGGCGCGATCGAGATGATGCGCACCGCTGAAGCGCGCGCTCGACCCGAAGAACATCCTGAATCCAGGCAAGATCTTCGCGCTCTAGCGCGAAGCGCGCGGCCCTGAAGGCGCCGGCCCCGCCCTCTCGGAGGGCGGGGTTGGGGTGGGAGCAATCCTGTCAGTGGCTACAGCGCGGCGACTGGTCAAGTCTGCGCCGTCTCCGGCGCCGACGCCGACCAGTGCGAGCTGACGTCGCCCCATTGGTCGACGCTCTCGAGGTTGACGCCGAAGCCCCACAGCCGGGCGACGTGCTTGAGCACTTCCTGGGCGCCGTCGTGCAGCGGCCGGTTGTTGTTCTTGGTGTGGCGCAGGGTGAGCGAGCGGTCGCCGCGCAGGTTGACGCTCCAGACCTGGATGTCGGGCTCGCGCGAGGCCAGGTCGTACTGCCGCGAGAGCGCCTCGCGCACCTCGCGGTAGCCCTGGGTGTCGTGGATCGCCGAGACGCGCAGGTGCTCCTGGTGCTCGTCGTCGAGGATCGCGAACAGGCGCAGGTCGCGGATCACCTTGGGCGAGAGGTACTGGCCGATGAAGCTCTCGTCCTTGAAGTTCCGCATCGCGTGGTGCAGCGCCGGCAGCCACGGCGTTCCCGGCGAGGTTCGGGAACCAGTCGCGGTCTTCGTCGGTCGGGTTCTCGCAGATGCGCTTGATGTCGGTGTACATCGCGAAGCCGAGCGCATACGGATTGATGCCGCTGTAGGCGCGGTGGCCGACCGGCGGCTGGTAGATGACGTTGGTGTGCGACTTCAGCCACTCGATCATCACGCCGTCGGTGAGGTGGCCTTCGTCGTACAGCGTGTTGAGCAGCTGGTGGTGCCAGAACGTCGCCCAGCCCTCGTTCATCACCTGCGTCTGGCGCTGCGGATAGAAGTACTGCGCCACCTTGCGGACGATGCGCACCACCTCGCGCTGCCAGGGCTCGAGCAGCGGCGCGTTCTTCTCGATGAAGTAGAGGATGTTCTCCTGCGGCTCGCTCGGGAAGCGCTTGGCCTCGTCGGCCTCGCCGGGGCGCTCGGCGCGCTTGGGCAGCGTGCGCCAGATGTCGTTGATCTGCGTCTGCGCGTACGCCTGGCGCTCGGTGCGGCGCGCCAGCTCCTCGGCGAGCGAGATCTTGCTCGGCCGGTGATAGCGGTCGACGCCGTAGTTCTGCAGCGCATGGCAGCTGTCGAGCATGTCCTCGACCGCCTGCATGCCGTGCTTCTCCTCGCACTCGGCGATGTAGTTCCGGGCGTAGACCAGGTAGTCGATGATCGACGACGCATCGGTCCACAGGCGGAACAGGTAGTTGCCCTTGAAGAAGCTGTTGTGGCCGTAGGCCGCGTGGGCGATGACCAGCGCCTGCATCGCCGTCGTGTTCTCCTCCATCAGGTAGCTGATGCAGGGATCGGAGTTGATGACGATCTCGTAGGCCAGGCCCATCTGGCCGCGCCGGTAGCTGCGCTCGTTGGCGATGAACTCCTTGCCGTAGCTCCAGTGGCGGTAGTTCACCGGCATGCCGACCGAGGCGTAGGCGTCCATCATCTGCTCGGCGGTGATCACCTCGAGCTGGTTCGGATAGGTGTCGAGCGCGAAGCGCTGCGCGGCGGCGCGGATCTTGTCGTGGTAGCTCTCGATCAGCTCGAAGGTCCAGTCGCTCGGGTCGGGCAGCGGCTTTTCGGCGCGCGGCCCGGCCGGCAGCGGCGCCAGCGGCAGCGAACGCTCGGGGCGGAGTTTCCGGCGCGCCGGCGCGCTGCGCGGATCGATCGCCGGAGCCGCGTGCTTGCTCATGCCGTGGCTCCTTCTGCCTTGAACAGGTCGCGAAACACCGGATAGATCTGCGAGGCCTGCGTCACCTTCCTCATCGCGAAGTGCTTCTGCTGCTCCTGCAGGCGCGCGTATTCCTCCCACAGGTTCTGCTCTTCGTCGGCGACCTGGACGTAGGCGAAGTAGCGGCACTTCGGCAGCAGGCTTTCGGTCAGCAGCTCGCGGCACCGACCCGAGTCGTGGTGCCAGTTGTCGCCGTCGCTCGCCTGCGCGCGCGTAGATGTTCCAGTCGCTCGGCGAATAGCGCGCGGTGATGATCTCGTCCATCAGCACGAGCGCGCTCGAGACGACCGTGCCGCCGGTCTCGCGGGCGCGGAAGAAGTTCTCCTCGTCGACTTCCTGCGCCTGCGTGTGGTGGCGGATGAAGACGATGTCGATCTTCTCGTAGTGCCGCGTCAGGAACAGATAGAGCAGGATGAAGAAGCGCTTGGACAGGTCCTTCCGCGCTTCGTCCATCGAGCCGGAGACGTCCATCAGGCAGAACATCACCGCCTTGGCGGTCGGCATCGGCAGGCGCACGCGGTTGCGAAAGCGCAGGTCGATCGGGTCGAGGTAGGGAATGCGGTCGAGGCGCGCGCGCAGGGCGGCGATCTGCAGCTCGAGCTCCTTCTTCGCGAGCTCCTGGGCGGCGTCGAGGACCGCGGGCAGCTCGGCCAGGCGCGCCTCGAGCGCGATCAGCTCGGCGCGCGACGCCGCGCCGATCGCGACGCGCCGGCTGATCGCGCCGCGCATCGAGCGGATCACCGAGAGGTTGCTCGGCGTGCCGGCGTTCGAGTAGCCGGCGCGGTGGCTCTTCATCTCCGGCGCTTCGGCGAGCTGCGTGCGCTGCATGCGCGGCAACGCCAGGTCGTCGAAGAAGATCTGCATGAACTCTTCCTTGGTGAGGTGGAAGACGAAGTCGTCCTCGCCCTCGCCGGAATCGCCCGCCTGCCCTTGGCCGCTGCCGCGCCCCGAGCCGCCCTGCGGCCGCTCGATCTGGTCGCCGCGAACGTACTCCTGGTTGCCGGGGTGGACGATCTCGCGCGCGCCGCCCGGGCCGTGGCCGAACGACGGCTCGCTGATGTCGCGCTTGGGCAGGTGGATGTCCTCGCCCTGCTCGATGTCGCGGATGCCGCGCTTGTCGACCGCCTTCCTGACCGCATCGCGCATCTGCCCCTGGTAGCGGCGCAGGAATCGCTCGCGGTTGCCGATCGACTTGTTCTTGCCGGCGAGCCGGCGATCGATGATCTGCTGCAGCATGCGTGTTCCGGAAGTCCTGTGGTCAGCTGCTCTTGCGCACCCGCAGGTACCACTCGCAGAGCAGCCGCACCTGCTTGGGCGTGTAGCCCTTCTGCACCATGCGGTTGACGAAGTTCTCGTGCTTCTTGGCCTCGTCGGCGCTCGCCTTGGCGTTGAAGCTGATCACCGGCAGCAGCTCTTCGGTGTTCGAGAACATCTTCTTCTCGATCACCGTGCGCAGCTTCTCGTAGCTCGTCCACGCCGGGTTCTTGCCGGCGTTGTTGGCGCGCGCGCGCAGGACGAAGTTGACGATCTCGTTGCGGAAGTCCTTCGGGTTCGAGATGCCGGCGGGCTTCTCGATCTTCTCGAGCTCGGAGTTCAGCTGGGCGCGGTCGAATACCTCGCCGGTGTCGGTGTCGCGGTACTCCTGGTCCTGGATCCAGTAGTCGGCGTAGGTGACGTAGCGGTCGAAGATGTTCTGGCCGTACTCGCTGTAGCTCTCGAGGTACGCGGTCTGGATCTCCTTGCCGATGAACTCGGCGTAGCGCGCCGAGAGGTGCTCCTTGATGAAGCCGAGGTACTTCTGCTCGGTCTCGGCCGGGAACTGCTCGCGCTCGATCTGCTGCTCGAGCACGTACATCAGGTGCACCGGATTGGCGGCGACCTCGGCCGGGTCGAAGTTGAAGACCTTCGACAGGATCTTGAACGCGAAGCGGGTCGAGATGCCGCTCATGCCCTCGTCGACGCCGGCGTAGTCGCGGTACTCCTGGTAGCTCTTGGCGCGCGGGTCGGTGTCCTTCAGGTTCTCGCCGTCGTAGATCAGCATCTTCGAGTAGAGCGACGAGTTCTCGGGCTCCTTCAGCCGCGTCAGCATCGCGAACTGGCCATCATCTTGAGCGTGCCGGGCGCGCAGGCGGCCTCGGCGAGCGACGAGTTGCGCAGCAGCTTCTCGTAGATCTTGATCTCTTCGGAGACGCGCAGGCAGTACGGCACCTTGACGATGTAGATCCGGTCGAGGAAGGCCTCGTTGTTCTTGTTGTTGCGGAAGGTCTTCCACTCGCTCTCGTTGCTGTGCGCGAGGACGATGCCGTCGAACGGAATCGCGCCGAAGCCTTCGGTGCCCTTGAAGTTGCCTTCCTGGGTCGCCGTGAGCAGCGGATGCAGCACCTTGATCGGCGCCTTGAACATCTCGACGAACTCGAGCAGGCCCTGGTTGGCCAGGCACAGGCCGCCCGAGAAGCTGTATGCGTCGGGATCGTCCTGGGCGAAGGTCTCGAGCTTTCGGATGTCGACCTTGCCGACCAGCGCCGAGATGTCCTGGTTGTTCTCGTCGCCCGGCTCGGTCTTGGAGACGCCGACCTGCTTCAGCACGCTCGGGTGGCGCTTGACGATCTTGAACTTCCTGATGTCGCCGCCGTACTCGTCGAGGCGCTTGACCGCCCACGGGCTCAGGATCCGGTTCAGGTAGCGCGCCGGGATGCCGTACTCGTTCTCGAGCAACGGGCCGTCCTCGATCGGGTCGAACAGGCCGAGCGGCGACTCGTTCACCGGCGATCCCTTGATCGCGTAGAACGGCACATGCTCCATCAGCTGCTTCAGGCGCTCGGCGATCGAGCTCTTGCCGCCGCCGACCGGGCCGAGCAGATAGAGGATCTGCTTCTTCTCCTCCAGGCCCTGGGCGGCGTGGCGGAAGTAGCTCACGACCTGCTCGATCGCGTCTTCCATGCCGTAGAACTCGGCGAAGGCGGGATAGATCTTGATCACCTTGTTGGCGAACAGGCGCGACATCCGGGTGTCGTTGCGCGTGTCGACCATCAGCGGCTCGCCGATCGCCTTCAGCATGCGCTCGGCGGCGGTGGCGTAGGCCAGCGGATTGCGCTTGCACTCCGCGAGGTAGTCTTCGATCGACAGCTCTTCTTCGCGACTGCGCTCGAAGCGCGCGGCAAAGTTGCTGATGACATCCATGCTGATCTCCTGTGCGGCGAGGAGGCGCCGAAGGCTTGGGGCCTTCGTACGTCCGGGGAAGTTCTGATGGAGCCCGGCGGGGCGCCATCAGAGCTTTCCGTGGCATCAGCGTCTGTCGGTCAAGCTTCCTTCAATCGTGCGGTGAGCAAAGCCTCGAGATGAGGGGTTCTTCGGCACTTTGCTCGCAACAGATGAGGCCGTAGGTTAGCAAGCAACGTGCCGAAATCGATGTTCGTTGACGAAGCGGTCCAAAGACCACAACGACGCGTGCGAAAGTAGCACATGAGCGATGCGGGCGACGCATCAGTTCACTGAGTGGCCGAGCCGCGCCAGCAGCCCGTCGAGCTCGTCGAGCGAGGCGAACGCGATCGCGACTTCGCCGGCCTGGCCGGTGCCCGCGCGCTTCTTCACGCGCACCTCGACGGTCGCTGCGAGTGCGTCTGACAGTTGTTGTTCGAGGCGAGCGATATCGCGCCCTTTCTGACCATTCGCGCTGCCCGGCGCCGGCGCACGCCGCGGCTTGGCGGCCGCCTGGCGCGCGACCCGCCGCTCGGCGTCGCGAACGCTGAGACGGCGGGCGACGATCTCGTTGGCCTCGATGATCTGGCGCGCGCCGTCGAGCGCAAGCAGGGCGCGCGCGTGCCCCATCTCGAGATCGCCGACCAGCAGCATCTGCTGCACCGGCTCGCTCAGATTGAGCAGGCGCAGCAGGTTGGTCGCGGTGCTGCGCGAGCGGCCGACGGCGCGGGCCGCCTCCTCGTGGGTCATGCCGAACTCGTCGGTCAGGCGGAACAGGCCACGCGCCTCCTCGAGCGGGTTCAGGTCCTCGCGCTGGATGTTCTCGATCAGCGCCATCGCCGCCGCGGCTTCGTCGGAGACGTCGCGCACCAGCACCGGCACGGCGTCGAGGCCGGCGAGGCGGGCAGCGCGAAAGCGACGTTCGCCGGCGATGATCTCGTAGCGCTTCGCACCGTCGCTGCTCGCCTGGCGCAACGGCCGCACCAGCACGGGCTGCATCACGCCCTGCGCCTTGATGCTCTCGGCGAGCTCGTAGAGCGCGCCCTCGTCGACGCGGGTGCGCGGCTGGTAGCGGCCGGGCTGCAGGCGATCGAGTGCCAGGGAGTGCGGCTCGCCGTCGGCTTCGACGGGCGCGGCGACGTCGACGACGCGGGGACCGAGGAGCGCTTCCAGCCCCAAGCCGAGACCCTTCGGTTTCTTCGTCGCCATGAAGCTCGATTGTCGGCCAGTCGCGCGCCGCGCAGACAGCCGGGCGTTGCCGTATGCTGTCGGTTCCGCCCGAAAAACCAGCATGGCAACCCGCGTCTTTGTCGATGGCCAGGAAGGCACCACCGGCCTTCGCATCCATGAGTACCTCGCTCGCCGCAGCGACGTCGAGATCCTGCGCGCGACGCCCGAGCTGCGCAAAGATGCCGGCGAGCGCGCGCGGTTGTTGAACGCGGCCGACGTCGCGTTCCTGTGCCTTCCCGATGCGGCCGCGCGTGAGGCAGTCGCGCTCGTCACCAATCCGAAGACCTGCCTGATCGACGCGAGCACGGCGCACCGCACCGCGAGCGATTGGGTCTTCGGTCTGCCCGAGCTCGCCGCCGACCAGCGTGCCCGGATCCGTGCCTCGAAGCGGATCTCCAATCCGGGCTGCCACTCGACCGGATTCATCCTGTTGGTGCGGCCGCTGGTCGACGCCGGCTTGGTGTCGTCGGCGTCGTTGCTCAGCGCGAACTCGATCACCGGCTACTCCGGCGGCGGCAAGAAGATGATCGAGCAGTACGAAGCCGGCGGCGATCCGCGCCTGGCCGCGCCGCGTCCCTACGGGCTCAAGCTCAATCACAAGCACCTGCCGGAGATGACCATGCACAGCCGGCTCGAGACGGCGCCGGTCTTCATGCCGATCGTCGGCAACTTCCTGAAGGGTTTGTCGGTCGCCGTGCCGCTGCACCTGTCGACGCTCAAGCGCGGCACCACGGCCGAGCAACTGCACGGCGCGCTTTCGGAGCGCTATGCCGGCGAGCGCTTCGTTCGCGTCATGCCGCTTGGCGCCGCGTCGGCGCCGGCCGACGGCTACTTCGACGTGCAGGCGTGCAACGACACCAACAACGTCGAGCTGTTCGTGTTCGCGAGCGAGACGCAGGCGCTGCTGATGTGCCGGCTCGACAACCTCGGCAAAGGCGCGAGCGGCGCCGCGGTGCAATCGATGAACGTGCACCTCGGCCTCGACGAAGGCACCGGCCTGTAGGCTGACCCGCGCTCAGGACGAGCCGGTCTGCGGCGTCCGATAGTGGTAGGCGTAGCCGTCGACGAATCCGAGGCGGCGGTAGATGCGGCGCGCATTGTCGTTGGCGGCATCGACCTGCAGGTAGCCGACACGCGCGCCGGCCTTCGCGGCATAGCCGAGAAGATGCCGGCACAAATGCTCGGCATGGCCGCGGCCGCGCGCCGATTCGGCGGTGAAGACGTCGTAGAGGCCGGCGATGTCGCCTTCGATCACGACCTGGGCGCAGGCGACGACCTCACCGTCGCCGTCGCGCGCGAACACGTTGTGGCGCGGCACCGGCGCGCCGGCGATCCGGTCGGCGTGCGCGTGTCGTTCGGTCGGCGACGAGCCGCGCGCCAGGCCGATCCATTCCGCGAACGTGGCGGCGTCGGCGCTCTCGATCGTTGCCCTGGACGACGGTGTCGGCGCCAGCGGCGAGAAATGCGTCGAGCGACGCGACGACCATCACCCGGGTGTCGTCGACGCGCTCCATGCCGCATGCCGCCAGGTGGGCATCGAGACCGGCCGGCTCGGAAAAGGGCGTGACGCGCACGAACGCGGGCAGTCCAGCAGCGGCGAAGAGCGGCAGGCACAGCGCCAGCTTCTCGTCAATCCCGAGCCGTCCCGGCGCGACCGCCTGGATGCAGCGCGCCCGCTTGGCCTTGCCGGGCGAGAGGCGCACCAGCCAACCGTCGACCCAACGCTGCTCGCGCGGCGCGCTCGCATTGATGCCGGCATCCTCGATCCGCGCCAGAAGCGCGTCGTCGATCGCGACCGGGTTCGCAGCGCGCGTGTTCATTGCAGGGGCGTGGCGTGCCAGACGTCTGCCCGCGCCACCATCTCGCGCGCAAAGTCGAGAAAGGCGACCGCGCCTTTGGACGAGGGATCGAAGACGAGGCCGGGCATGCCGTAGCTCGGAGCTTCGGCGAGGCGGACGTTGCGCGGCACGACGGTGTCGAACACCTTGTCGCCGAAATGCGTCTTTAGCTGCGCGCTCACCTGCGCCTGCAGCGTGATGCGCGCGTCGAACATCACGCGCAGGATGCCGATGACCTCGAGCCCGGGGTTGAGATTGGCGTGCACCTGCTTGATCGTGTTGACCAGGTCCGACAGCCCCTCGAGGGCGAAGTATTCGCATTGCATCGGCACGATGACGCCGTGGGCGCTGGCCAGGCCGTTGAGCGTCAGCAGGCTGAGGCTGGGCGGGCAATCGACGAGAGCGAAGTCGTAGTCGCCGGCCGCGGCACCGAGCGCGGCGCGGAGGCGCTTGTCGCGCCGGTCGAGGCCGACCAGCTCGATTTCGGCACCCGCGAGCTCGCGGTTGGCGCCGACGACGTCGAAGCCGCCCTTGGGGCTCGCTTGCCGGGTCTCGGCAACCGTCGCGTTCTCGAGCAGAACGTCGTAGACGCTGAGGTCGAGGGCGCGCTTGTCGATTCCCGAGCCCATCGTCGCATTGCCTTGCGGATCGAGGTCCACCACGAGAACGCGCCGGCCCAGCTCGGCCAGTCCGGCGGCGAGGTTCACGGTGGTCGTCGTTTTGCCAACGCCGCCCTTCTGATTGGCGATGCAGAATACTTTCATCCCTTGCCTATGGTCGTCTTCATTGAAAGCTTGCGCTTACTTTTGTCATGGCCCAAACAAGGCAACGCGCAGCGTCAAGTCCGGGGACGACGAGCGGTTCCACGTGAAACGTGAGGTCCGGCAAAGCGGCGATTTCGGCGCTCGGCACTTTGCCTTTCATGGCCATCCAGCTTCCTCGCTCGGCGAGCAATCGACGCGTCGAGCCGAAAAAGTCGCCAAGCGACGCGAAGGCACGGCTAGCGATCACCTCGAATCGTTCGTCTGGCATGTCCTCCACCCGACAGTGCAGGGCAGTGAGATTCTTCAATCCCAAGGCGCTCGCCGCATGGGTAATGAAAGCGGCCTTCTTGCCGACGCTGTCGACGCAGATCACCTCCAGTTCCGGCTCGACCGCGGCGATGACGAGACCTGGGAGGCCGGCGCCGCTGCCGACGTCGAGCAGGCGGCAACCGGCGATGGCGGCCAGGCGGCGCCGAAGCGGCGCGATGACGGCAAGACAGTCGAGGATGTGCTGCACGACCATGGCGCGAGGCTCGCGCACCGCGGTCAGGTTGTATGCGGCATTCCACCGCCCAATCAGCCGGACGTAGGCGACCAAGAGATCGACCTGCACCGACGTGAGCGATATTTCGAGTCCGGGCGCCGCACCGGCGATCAACGCCGCCAGCTCGGTGTCAGCTACGGCGGCGACGGGCACCGGGGGGTCAAACGTCTGCGCCCTGGTGCAGATCTGCGTCGTCGACCGTCTCGCCGCGCCGATGCTTCTTGACGTGGACCAGCAAGAGCGACACGGCAGCGGGCGTGACACCCGGCAAGCGCGCGGCGGCCGCCACATTCGCCGGCCGATGCACCGCCAGCACCTGGCGTGCTTCGAACGACAGGGCGCGCACCGCCGCATAGTCGAAGTCTTTCGGGAATCGACACCGAACCGGCACGGGCCGCTCGCTCGATGTCTTCGCGCTGCTTGTCGATGTAGCCGGCGTAGCGCGTCGCCGTCTCGATCTGCTCGATTACCTGATCGGCGAGGCCGCGGCCGGCTTCGGCGCGGAGGTATCCGCGACATCACGCGGCCGCGTCCCCCAAGGCGACGGCTCGGTCGAAACTGAAGCCGGGTCGTCGCAGCAACTCGAGCAGGCTGTGATCACGCGGCGACTTGCCGTTATCGCCCGAGCCAGACGGGAGCGAAATGCGGGTCGTTGCCAGGCGTGTTGTTTCACGTGAAACAAGCTCGCATTTGCGCGAAAACATTGCCCAGCGAATGTCGTCGACCAATCCGAGTCGACGGCCGACTTCGGTAAGACGCAGATCGGCGTTGTCTTCGCGCAGTTGCAGCCGATATTCGGCGCGGCTCGTGAACATCCGGTACGGCTCGGTCACGCCCTTGGACACCAAGTCGTCGATCAGGACGCCGAGATAGGCTTGGTCGCGCGCCGGAACCCAAGGCGCGTCGCCTCGCGCCTGCAGCGCTGCGTTCAAGCCCGGCATGGAGACCTTGCGCGGCCGCCTCTTCATAGCCGGTCGTTCCGTTGATCTGACCGGCAAAGAACAGCCCGCCGATGGCCCGTGTCTCGAAGCTCGGCCGCAAGGCACGCGGATCGAAGTAGTCGTATTCGATGGCGTAGCCTGGCCGGACGATGTCTGCGTTCTCGAGGCCGGCGATCGAATGAACCGCCTCGACCTGGACTGCGTACGGCAGCGAGGTCGAGATGCCGTTCGGATAGACCTCGTGCGTCGTCAGTCCTTCCGGCTCGAGGAAGACCTGATGCGATTCCTTGCCGGCGAATCGATTGACCTTGTCCTCGATGCTCGGGCAATAGCGCGGACCGACGCCGTCGATGCGGCCAGTGAACATCGGACTTTCGCCGAAGGCGGAACGGATGATCTCGTGCGTTCGGGCGTTGGTCTGGGTGATCCAGCACGAGATCTGACGCGGATGGCTTGCCGGGTCGCCGAGGAAGCTGAACACCGGCACACCGGTGATTGCTATCGTCCGCGCCGGCGCCGTCACCCGGCTGCTCCTCGAGCTTGCTGAAGTCGATGGTGCGACCGTCGAGTCGCGGCGGTGTCCCGGTCTTGAGACGGCCCTGGGGCAGCTTCAGCTCCTTGAGGCGGGCCGACAGCGTCTGCGCGGGCGCCTCGCCGGCGCGGCCGCCGGCATGACTGTCGAGCCCGACATGGATCCGCCCGTCAAGAAACGTCCCCGCCGTCAAGACCACGCATTGGGCCGAGAAGCGAATGCCCACTTGCGTCACAACCCCTGCAATGCGGTCACCTTCGATCACCAAATCGTCGCAAGCTCCCTGAAACAACGATAGGTTCGGCTGGTTCTCCAGGCGGCGTCGAATGGCGGCCTTGTAGAGCAGGCGATCCGCCTGGACACGCGTCGCACGGACCGCAGGTCCCTTGGAGCCGTTCAGGATCCGGAAGTGAATGCCGGATTCATCCGCCGCAGCGGCCATGGCGCCACCGAGCGCGTCGATTTCCTTGACCAGGTGCCCCTTGCCGATGCCGCCGATCGACGGGTTGCAGCTCATCTGGCCGAGCGTCTCGATCGAATGCGTCAACAACAGCGTCGACGCGCCCATGCGAGCGGCGGCCAGTGCGGCTTCGGTGCCCGCATGACCTCCGCCGATGACGATGACGTCGAAATGTCGAGAAAAGTCCATGAGGGTTCCAGCGCCGCAATCCCGATTGTATTTTTTTGGGGCGAGGACGCTGCGCGTCCGGGTGCGCGGCCCTTTGGGCCGGATCGAGCCTAGGCGTCGCCGAGCGCGGCTGGCCTGAGCATCTCGGTATGGTCGATGCCGTCTTCGACGTACGGCGCGCCAACCACGACGAAGCCGAAGCCGGCGTAGAACCCCTCGAGCCGGGTTTGCGCCGAAATGCGAATCGCGGCGCTCGGCCAGGCCAGCCCTGCGTGCTCGATCGCGCGGCGCACCAGTTCGCGCCCCAGGCCCGACCCGCGCGCAAGCTGCGTCGTGATCACGCGCCCGATCGACGCGTCGGCGGCGTACTTCGATCCCGGGTCGAGCAGGCGCGCATAGGCGAGCGGCTCGAGCTGTATCGACGACCAGGCTGCGAGATGAAACGCGTGCTCGTCGAAGCCGTCGGCATCGAGATAGGCGCACTGCTGCTCGATCGCGAACACTTTCTGGCGCGCCATGTAGATGTACTGCAACTCGCGCACATCGAGGGCGTCGAAGCGGCGGCAGCGCCAGACCAGGTCCGGCCAGGCCACCGCCCCCGTGTCCGGCGCCGACGACACCGCCGCGCTCACTTGACGGCCGCCTGTCGCAAATGGCGGGCAACGTACCAGACGCCGACCGCCGTCAGCACCAGGCAGACCGAAAGCGGTATCAGGATCTGGACCCAGCCGAGGTCCTCGCCCTTCAGTACTCTCGTCATCAACGTGTTCTGGGCCAGCGCGGGCGCCCAAAGATGCCACGGCGCCTCGCCGTCGAGCTCGAACAGGTTGACGAGCGGCAACAGCGACACCGCGAGCACGACGATCGTGGCGCTCGCCTGCGCTTCCTTGAACGTGCGCGAGCGAATCGCCACCGCCATCAGGACGGCCGCAAGCGCGAACGCGAGCGGCAACAGCACGGCCAGGAACAGCAGCGCCTCACGCGGCCCGTACTGGAACATCGCCGCCAGCGTGTCGCTGCGCAGGACCCACTGCCCGGGAAGAAAGCTGAAGCAGCTGAGGACGGCGATGAGCATGCTGATGCACGCGACCGCGCCCCACTTGCCCGCGACCAGCGCCCAGCGCTCGGCCGGGTTCATGAGCAATGGCTCGAGCGAGCCCCGCTCGCGCTCGCCTGCCGTGGTGTCGAGCGCCGCATTCAGCGCGCCGTACAGCACGGCCATCATGACGAAGAATGGCAGCATGCCAGTGATGCGGGTCGCCCGCGTCTGCGTGCTCGCAAGGTCGCGGTCTTCGATCTGCATCGGCTCGAGCAACTGCAGCGAGACGCCGCGCAGCGCCAGGCTCAGCACCGCTCGCTCGCGGCTGAAACCGCCGAGCAGCCGCGCGATCCGGCCGGTGCCCGCCTCCGAGCGCTGGTTGGCGCTGTCGGAAACGATCTCGACCACCGGCACGTCGCCACGCACGAGCGCCGCCTCGAAGTCGGCGGGAACGACGACCACCGGATCGGTGAACTTCGAGCGGCGCAGGCGCGCCTCGAAATCGGCCGGCGCCTCCTTGACGGTGTAGGTCTGGCGCTCGAGGTAGTTGCGCAGGGTCGGCGCATTGGCCAGGCCCGAGACATAAACCTCGCGCTGCTCGGCGCGCGATTCGAGCGAGGCCACGAGGCCCGAGATCGCGAGCAGCACCAGCGGCCCCATCAGGACCGACGACACCAGCACCGTGGCGAGCGTGCGCCGGTCGCGCAAGGCGTCGATCAGCTCCTTCTTCAGGACGACGAGAAAGGGCAGCGGGCCGCGCCTCATGCCGCGCTCCCGACGCCTTCGCGTTCGGGGACGAACGCCAGCTTGACGAAGGCCTCCTCGAAGTCGCTCTCGCCTGCTTTCTCCAGCAGCTCGGCGACGCTGCCGCTGGCGACGGTGCGGCCGTGGGCGACGACGACGACGTTGTCGCAGAGCCGCTCGACCTCCTGCATGATGTGGGTCGAAAAGACGATGCACTTCGAGCCGCCGGCCGGCGTGCGCAGCCAGCGCAGACTCTCGCGCAGGGCGCGCGTGGCGAGCACGTCGAGGCCGTTGGTCGGCTCGTCGAGGACGATGTTGGCCGGATCGTGGACGAGCGCGCGAACCAGCGCGGTCTTCATCCGCTCGCCCTGGCTGAAGCCGGCGCTCCTCCGGTCGAGCAACGACGTCATGTCGAACATGCGCGCCAGGTCCTGGGCGCGCGCATCGGCCGCGTCGCGCTCCATGCCCTGAAGCGCCCCGTAGTAGACGATGTTCTCGCGCGCTGTCAGGCGCGGATAGAGGCCGCGCGCATCGGAGAGCACGCCCATCTTCGCCAGCACCTCGCGCGGCCGCGTCGCGACGTCGATGCCGTCGACGCTCAATGTCCCGGCATCGGGCGTGATCAGCGCGGCCAGCATGCGCAGCGTCGTCGTCTTGCCGGCGCCGTTGGGACCGAGCAGGCCCGTGATCTGGCCGCCGTGGGCGACGAAGCTGACGTCGCGCACCGCATGCACGCGCTGGCCGGCGCCGGCACTGTGCTCGCGGACCGCGCGGCCGAGCACGCCGAGCCGCGCCCAGCCGCGTCGCGGCGGTGCGGGCGCGGCGAACGACTTGGCGACGGAACGCACTTCGATCATCGCGTCGGCCCCGAGGCTGCTGCCATCGCCGCGTCCGACACGATCGAACGGAACGCCGGCGGCCGAGGCACGCCGGCGGCGCAGCCGGCATCGACGGTCAGCGCATCGCGATCGTCGACCGCGTCGATGAAGCGAAAGACGACGTCGCGCATGCAGCCGATGCCGAGCACGCCATGGCCGGCATTGGCGACGACGACATGGCGCGCCATCGGCCCGAGCGCGCGCGCGACGCGCTCGCCGTGGCGCGGCGGCGTCGCCGGATCGATGCCGCCGCTCAGCACCAGCACCGGCGTCGCGCTGACGCCGACGCTGTAGAACGCCGCCGGCACGGCGCCGCGCGGCCAGCCCGAGCAGAGGCGCTGATAGAAGCGAGCGAATTCGTTGCCGAAGTCGGCCCCGGGCGGATCGCTGCTACTCGCCAGACGCGGCACATCCTCGGCGCAGACGACCGAGAGGTGCATTCCCATCGCCAGCTGGGTTGCCTTGCGCGAGACGAAAGTCGCGTGCAGGCCGATCAGCGGCGCGAAATCGTCGCGTGCGGCGGCGTCGATCGCCTCGGGCAAGGCGGCGGCGAGCGCCGGCGAATAGAGCGCGCTGCGCACCGCAGCGAGCAGCATGTCGCGGTTGAGGACGAACTCCTCGACCCGGCCGCTCAGCGGCTGTGCGACCTTCACCGTTCGTGGCAACGACTGCAGCAGCTTCCTGAATTTCGCTTGCAGGCCGGCGTGGTCGCGGGCGCATGCCGGCTCGGTCATGCAGGCGGCCACCAGGCTGTCGAGCGCGGCCTGGTTGTCGAGCGAATAGCTCGCCGGAAGCGCCATGTCGGGCGGAGCGACGCCGTCGAGCACGCTGCGCCGTACCGCGCGCGGAAACTGTCGCTGGTATTCGAGCGCCACCCGCGTGCCATACGACGCGCCGACGAGGTCGATCCGCTCCGCGCCGAGGGCGCGGCGTACGGCGTCGAGATCCTGGACCGCGATCCAGGTCGTGAACAGGCCGAGGTCGGCCTCGCTGCGCAGGTAGGGCAGCTTCAGCAGCGCCGCCTTGCACGCCATTGCGAGCTTGAACTGACGCTCGGGATCCGCCTGCTCGGCGAGCGTCTCGTGCTCCGGGTCCTGGCACGTCAGTGGCGCCGAGCCGCCGGTGCCGCGCTGGTCGACGAAGACGATGTCGCGCCGGTTGTTGAGGCGCGTGAACAGCGGCATCGTCATCGCCGCGACCGAGATCGCGCTTTGCCCCGGCCCGCCGGCGAGCAGGAACACCGGGTCGGGAAACTTGCGCCGCGCCATCGCCGGAACGACGACATAGCGCACCGCGATCGGCGTTCCCGTCGGGATGCGCCGGATCGAGCGGCACCCGGACGGAGCCGCAGAGAACGCCGTTGCGGATGCCGGTGACGTGGCAGTCGGCGAGCGGCCTGTCGGCGGCGGCAGCCGCAGCGTTGGCGGTCGCGTCAGGCGCGGCGATGGCAGCGATCGGCGCCAGCAGCAACGCCAGCGCAAGCCGACGCCGCCGGCGCCCGGACCAATAAGCGACGACGGCGACGCCCTCGAGCAGCGTCATTCGCCGAGCGTGCGCTTCAGCTCACCGCCGCTCACCAGCTTGTCGAGCTGGTCAGCGCCGCCGATCAGCGTGCCCTTGACGAAGACCATCGGGAAGGTCGGCCAGCCGCTCCACATCTTGAGCGCGGTGCGCCGGCGCCAGCCGCCGAAGTAGCTGCCGAACTCGAGGTAATGGTGGGCGATTCCTGCATCGTTGAGGAGCTTCCTCGCGCGACGCACGTGTGGGTTGCCGGCCATGCCGACGACCAGCACCGCGTTCGACGTCGCTGCCGCCTGGACGTTGTGGACGATGTCGGCGTTGAGGTTGGCGACGGTCGCGCGGATCGCCGGATGGAGGCGAGCTTCCTCGAGCGTGGTGCGGGGCATGGCGGCGGAGGCGAAATCGACGAGCGCGCACCATACCACCCGTCCTGCCGGCGTATCGCCGCCGGCGAACGGTACTCCCGAGGGCTCAGCTGGCGAGGACGCCGCTCTGGAAGTCCTGCACCGCGCGCTGCAGCTCGGCGGTCGTGTTCATCACGAACGGCCCGTACTGGGCGATCGGCTCGCTGAGCGGCCGGCCGGCGACGAGCAGGACGCGGGCCGGCGCGGATGCATCGGCGCGCCGCCGCGAAGCGAACCCCTTCGCTGCCGGCCGCGTTGCCGAGGATCGCCATCCGCTCAGGCTCGACGCGCGTGGTGGCCGCGGCGCCGATCTCGACCGGCTGCGTGCCAAAGACATAGGCGAACGCGTTGTGGCCGGCCGGCAGCTCGGCGTCGAACACCACGCCCGGCGGCAACGTCAGGTCGAGCACGATCGGCTCGGTCCTCGGCCGCGTCACCGCACCCACGGTACCGTGGCTGGCGCCGGCGATGACCCGCACCTGCACCCCCGCCTCGGTCGTGTACGCGGGCACCGCCGCCGGGGCGATGTCGCGATACTCGGGGGCGGTCATCTTGTCGGCCGCGGCGAGGTTGACCCAGAGCTGGAAGCCCGCCATGCGGCCCTTTTCCTGCTCCGGCATCTCCGAATGGATGATGCCGCGCCCGGCGGTCATCCACTGCACGCTGCCGGGCTCGAGCAGGCCGACGTTGCCGACGCTGTCGCGATGCCGCATCCGGCCCTCGAGCATGATCGTCACGGTCTCGAAGCCGCGATGCGGGTGGTCGGGAAAGCCGCCGACGTAGTCGCTCGCCGCGTCGCTGCCGAAGGCGTCGAGCATCAGGAAGGGGTCAAGCCGCTGCTGCAGCGGCTGCGTCAGGACGCGCGTCAGCTTGACGCCGTCGCCGTCGGAAGTGGCCTGGCCGCGAACGACGCGCTCGACGGCTCGGGAGCGAAAGGAGGTGGCGGAAGTGTTCATTCGCTCAATGTAGCGATGGCGCGGGATTCGGCAAGCACGCCGCCATGCAATGCTGCGTTCAACGGCATTCAACGGCGGCCGGCGGCGCCGGCGCAGTCGCGGTGTAATACGGTCCCTTCCCCTTCGACCGACCGCCATGAAGCTCTATTACAGCCCCGGTGCCTGTTCGCTCTCGCCGCACATCGTCCTGCAAGAAGCCGGGCTCGCCTTCGAGCTCGTCCTCGCCAGCACCAAGACGCACAAGCTGCAGGACGGCACCGACTACTACACGATCAATCCGAAAGGTTACGTGCCGCTGCTCGAGCTCGACAGCGGCGAGCGCCTGAGCGAAGGCCCGGCGATCGTCCAGTACATCGCCGATCAGGTGCCGGCGAAGAAGCTCGCTCCGCCCTGCGGAACGTTGGCCGTGCCCGGCTGCAGGAGTGGCTCAACTTCACGACCAGCGAGATCCACAAGAGCTACGGCGTGCTGTTCAACCCGGCGACGCCCGAGGAGTTCAAGAACGTGGTCCGCGCCAAGATGCAGGACCGCTATCGCTACGTCGACGCCCAGCTCGAGGGGAAGAGCTACTTGACGGGGAGCGACTTCAGCGTCGCCGACGCCTATCTGTTTACGGTCACCAACTGGGCCAGGCACGTCGGCCTCGACCTCGCCGCATTCAAGAACGTCGCCGCGTTCATGGCGCGCATGGCGGCGCGGCCGAGCGTGCAGGAGGCGATGAAGGCGGAAGGGCTGCTCAAGTAGTCGCGATGGGCGGCCGCCTCGTCGTCGCCGCCGCCGTGGCGGCGGTCGCCTGGACGACGGCGACCGCGGCGCAGCCGGCGCAAGGCGGCCGCTACGATGCGCAGCTCTGTGTCGCGACCCGTGCCGACGAGGCGCCGACCTGCGGCGCGGCCGAGGTCGAGGTCGCCGGCCATCGCCTGAGCGTCCGAGTCGCAGATATCGTCTATCGGCTTGCACTGCGCAATGGCGAGCTCGACGTCGCGACGAGCCAGGGCCGGATGGAAATCGACGAGTTCAGCGCCGCCTACCAGTGGGCCGGCGATACGCTGCGCTTCAACGACGCAGCCAAGAACGTGCGCTACGAGGTTCGCCTCGGCGCGCGCCGGGCGGCCGCCAAGCGCTAGCCGGGGCGCCTCTTAGGCGAGGTGAGCGGCGGCGAGCAGCTCCTGCGTGTAGGGTTCGCGCGGCGCGGCAAAGAGCTCCTCGGCGGGCCCTTCCTCGACGATCTCGCCGTCCTTCATGACCAGGACGCGGTGGGCCATCGCCCGGACGACGGCGAGGTCGTGGCTGATGAAGACATAGCTCATCGCGTAGCGCCGCTGCAGCGTGCCGAGCAGCGCGAGCACCTGGCGCTGCACCGAGACGTCGAGGGCCGAGGTCGGCTCGTCGAGCACCAGCACTTCGGGGCGCAGCACGACGGCTCGCGCGATCGCGATCCGCTGCCGCTGGCCGCCCGAGAACTCGTGCGGATAGCGCGATCGCACGTCGCCCAGGCCGGCCGCCGCGCCGAGGCCGACCTCGTCGAGCATCGCCACGACCAGCTCGTCGCGCGCGGCGCGGTCGAGCTCGGGGCGATGCAGCGCCAAGCCCTCGCCGACGATCCAGCCGATCGTCATGCGCGGGCTGAGCGAGCCGAACGGATCCTGGAACACGACCTGCATCCTGCGCCGCATCGCGCGCAGCGTGGCGCGGTCGGCGTCGTCGACGCGCTGGCCGGCGACCGACACGGAGCCGGCGGCGAGCGGCTGCAGCGCGAGCAGCGCCATGCCGAGGGTCGTCTTGCCCGAGCCCGATTCGCCGACGATGCCGAGCGTCTCGCCGCGATGTAGGCTCAGCGTCGCGCGCCGGACGGCGTCGAACGAACGGCTGCGCCAGCCGCGGCCGACGGCGAAGCTGACGCGCACGTCGTGCGCCTCGACCAGCACCGGCGCGTCGGCGGCGACCGGCTCGAGCTCGCGCACCGGCCGGCTGGCGAGCAGCGCTTGGGTGTAGGGGTGCTGCGGCGCGGCGAAGATGGCCGCGGTCGGCCCGGATTCGACCAGCCAGCCGCGCTCCATCACGCCGACGCGGTGGGTGAAGCGCCGCACCAGGTTGAGGTCATGGGTGATGAAGAGGAGCGCCATTCCCATCTCGGCCTGGAGCGCGTCGAGCAGGGCCAGGATCTGCGCTTGAATGGTGACGTCGAGGGCGGTCGTCGGCTCGTCGGCGATCAGCAGCCTGGGCCGCCCGGCGAGCGCCATCGCGATCATCGCCCGCTGGCGCTGGCCGCCGGAGAGCTGGTGCGGATAGGCGTCGACGCGCCGCCCGGGCTCGGGGATGCCGGTCCGCGCGAGCAGCTGCACCGCGCGCTCGCGCCCCTCGCGCCGGCCGAGCCGTTCGTGCAGCGCGAGCACCTCGCCGATTTGCGCGCCGATCGTGTGCAGAGGATTCAGCGCAGTCATCGGCTCCTGGAAGATCATCGCGATCTCGCCGCCGCGGATGGCGCGCATCTGCGGCTCGCTCTGGACGCGCAGGTCCTTGCCTTCGAAGACGATCCGCCCGGTCGTGGTCGCGCCGTCGACCAGGCCGAGCACCGACAGCGCGGTGATCGACTTGCCCGAGCCCGACTCGCCGACGAGCGCGAATTTCTCGCCGGCGGCGATCGTGAACGAGACGTCGTCGACGACCGCGCCTGCGCCGAAGCGCACCGTCAGGTGCTCGATCGACAGCAGCGGCGGCGTCAAGCCGGCGCTCAGGCGCTGGGCTTGGCCGGCGCCGCCGCGAGCAGCGAGCGGCAGGTCGCGCGCTCGTCAGCGCTGTGCGTCGGCGCGGCGCAGAGGGCGTCGAGCTGGGCCTGCAGTCGGCCCATCGCCGCGCCATGCTTGCCGCTCTTGTTCCATGCCTGCAGCTCGTTGCCGACCTTCTTCAGCGCGCGCGCACTGCGCTCGTAGAACGCGTCAGGCTGGCTCGCCGCCTCGTGCCAGAGCTGGGCCGTCGTCTGCTCGATCGTGGCCTCGTCGCCGGGCGCGAGCGCGACCAGCGCGCTGACATAACTCGCGCCCCACTGCAGCCGCGTCGCCGGGCCCTCGCTCTTCTCGAACGCCTCGCGGTACCAGCGCAGCGCCTCGGCCTTGTCGCCCCGCTTCCTGGCGTTGCTCGCGAGCTCCGACATCAGGTAGTACGGCGAGTGGCTCTTGGCGAGATTGGCCTTGAGCAAGGTGTCGGACTCGCCATCGAGGCCGGCGTGCGCGAGCAGATAGGCGGCGGCGGTGATGACCGCCTGGCGCTCGTAGCCGTCGTGGATCTCGCGGTCGGCTCGCGCGACCTGCTCGCGGATGTCGGCGACGAGCGCATCGGGCAGCTTGACGCGCGGCGGCGCTTTCGCCTGGGCGGCGCCGCTCTCGTCGGCAACGTCGATCTTCGCGAGATCGACCTGCGCGATCAGCGCCTGCATGCGATCGGCGCGCGACAGCGTCGCGTCCGCCTCGAGCCGCTTCAGCGCGACGTCGAACGCGGCCAGGAGCTCCGCCCGGTCGGCCGATCCCTTCGCGCTCAGGGCGCGCACGATCTCGGCCGAGTAACCGGTGAGCATGTCGGTCTGCTCGCGCGCACGCACCGGGTCGGCGAGGAGCGCGAGCACGGCCTGGCGCGACGCCGGGTCGACCTTGGCCGGCACCTTCGCGTCGGCGGCGGCGAGCGCCTTCAGACGCAATCGCACCGCGCTCTCGGCCGCGGCAGCGGGGCAGGCATCGGCGAGCGCCAGCAAGGTCGCAGGCAGACGTTCCTTGGCGATCACCTGCTGATGGTCGGTGTCCCAGGAATAGAAGGCGAGCAGTCGCCAGTCGTTGACGCCGAGCACGGCCGGCGTCGCGAGCGCATCGGCGAGCACCGCGCTCACCGGCCGCGCCGCGTTCATGCCGAGCGTCAGCACCTCGCTGTAGCGAACCGCGTCGACCTCGCCGGGCAGGCGCGTCACCTCCTTGCCCTGCGGATTGAAGAGCACCATCGTCGGATAGCCGCTGACGTGAAAGCGGGCGCCGATCTTCTGTGCCCCCGGGCTGTCACCGTCAACGTAGACCGGCACGAAGCTGCGCGAGCGCTCGATGAAGTCCTGACGGTTGAAGAGGGTCGCTTTGACCTGGTTGCACGGCGGGCACCACTTCGCGCCCCAGTAGACGAAGACCGGCTTGTTCGCGCTCTTCGCGGCGGCGAAGGCGGCGTCAATCTCGCTATCGCTCGCGGCCTCTTTCCAGGCGATGCCGTTCTCGGTCGCTTCGTGCGCCGTCGCGGCCGTGGTCTGCGCGGAGGTCGCTTCGACCTTCGCAGCAGGTGTGGCCGGGGTCTCGGGCGCCTTGCCGCAAGCGGCGAGAAGGAGCGTCGCGAGCGCGATGGCCGTGACTTGAAAGGCCGTGCGGGCCCGGGATCGATGTAGCGCGGCCGCGGGAACGAGATTCATGGCGACTCCAGATCAGTTCGGCATCATGGCGCAATCAGTCGACCGGCGCCGGCGCCTCGCCGCACCGGGTCGCGCGACGCCGAGGTGGGCCGATCAGCGCGCGGTGTCTGGCCGCGGCGCATCGCCGTCCGCGGGCGGCGGATCGAGCTCGCTCGCGCCGAGCGCCGCCTGCGCATCGTCGAGGCGCCAGCCCTCGACCGGCGTCGCCCGCGCGAGCGCCATCCAGAGCGAAAAGCCGATCCGCGTCGGCCGCTTCGGCGCGGGTCGTGCGACCACCAGCGCGCCGGCGGCGGCGACCAGGACGCCGCATTCGGCCGGGATCTCGTCGGCCTCGGCGATGCCTTCCTTGATCACGTACCAGCATTCGCCGCCGAGCTCGAGATACGCCTGGCGCTTGCTCGCCCGGCGTAGGTCGGCGAGGAGGTCGGCGCGCTGCACCTTGATCTCGTGGACGATCGGCGCGGCGTACGCCTCGACGGTGGTGTGGCGGATCGAGAAGACGTCGGGCATCGCCATGACCCAGCCGGCGTCGACCTTGGCGCGGATCGCCAGGCCGCGCCAGGCGAGCCGGCCGGCGCGCGTCATCTCGCGCGCGACGCGCTCGACCAGCAGCTCGTGGGCATCGCGGCGGGCGCGGTTCTTCGCCAGCGTCTCGGCCAGGACGGCGATGCCGGCGTCGGTGAGGCGCAAGGTCTCATGGCCGAGCGGGCCGCGCTCGCGTTGCAACAGGCCCGCGGCGAGCAACTCGACCTCGATCCCGTCCTGGCACGGCCAGCCGGCCGAGCGATAGACCTCGCGCAGGCGGCGCCGGTGAACGACCCCGAGACCGACGCGAGCGTTGTCGGCGCTCGCCGAGGGAAAAGCGTTGGAAGCGTCGAGCATGAACGAAGCCGCGGCGAGCACCGGAATCGAGCGTTGAACCATACCGCGATTCGTGGCGGCGGCGCTTGCCGCGGTTACGATTCGCGCCCATCGCCACGCCCACCCCGACCCGCAGAGGAACCGCTCCGATGTCGCACCGCCATCCCGCCGTCGCCGGCTGGTTCAGCCTTGTTCGCATGGTCACGCTCGCTCTCGTGGCGCTCGTCGCGACGGCGCCGGCGCAGGCCGCCGACCCGAAGGTGCTCAACGTCTACAACTGGTCCGACTACATCGCCGACGACACGATCAAGAACTTCGAGAAAGAGACCGGGATCAAGGTCAACTACGACAACTACGACAGCAACGAGGTGCTGCTCGCCAAGCTGATCGCCGGCAACACCGGCTACGACATCGTCGTTCCGGGCGCGCATTTCGCAAAGACGCAGATCGAAGGCGGCCTGCTGCAAAAGCTGGATCGCTCCAAGCTCACCAACTGGGGCAATCTCGATCCGACGCTGCTGAAGCAGCTCGCCGCCGTTGATCCCGGCAACCAATACCTGGTCGACTGGCTGTGGGGCTACGTCACCGTCGGCATCAACGTGCCCAAGGTCAAGGCCGCGCTCGGCGACCTGCCGATGCCCGACAACGCCTGGAGCCTGATCTTCGATCCCAGGTACGCGAGCAAGCTGAAGGGCTGCGGCGTCAACTTTCTCGACTCGGCCTCCGAGGTGCTGCCGGTCGCGCTGCTCTATGTTGGCAAGCCGCCGTACAGCACGAATGCCGCCGACTACGACGTCGCCGCCAAGATGCTGCAGTCGGTCCGGCCGTTCGTGACGCGCTTTTCGTCGTCGGGCTACATCAACGACCTGGCCAGCGGGTCCCTGTGCGCGGTGATGGGCTATTCCGGCGACATCAACATCGCCCGGGCGCGCGCGCTCGAAGCCAATCCCAAGCAGCCGGCGGCGATCGAGGCGCTGGTGCCCAAGGGCGGCGCGACGCTGTTCTTCGACTCGATGGCGATCCCGAAGGATGCGAAGAACGTCGCCAATGCGCATCTCTTCATCAACTACATCCTGCGCCCCGAGGTCGCCGCGTCGCTGACCAACAAGGTGTTCTACGCCAACCCGAACGCGGCCTCGCTCAAGTTCGTGAAGAAGGACGTGGCCGAGAACAAGACCATCTTCCTGCCCGCCGCCGACCAGGCGCGGATGACACCGCCCGACGCCGTGCCGCAGGCGATCAGGCGCGTGCAGACGCGCGTGTTCACCAACTTCAAGGCGGGACGCTGATCGGCGCCTCAGCGCGGGCGTCAGGAAACCTTGACGCCCTTCCAGAACGCGACCCGGCCCTTGATCTCCTTGGCGGCCTCGCTCGGCTCCGGGTAATACCAGACGGCGTTCTCGTTCATCGCGCCGTCGACCATCAGGCTGTAGTAATGCGCCTGGCCCTTCCACGGGCACATCGAGCGGTGGTTGCTGAAGGTCACGTAGTCGCGCTTCAGGCTCGCTTCGGGAAAGTAGTGGTTACCTTCGACGACGACGGTGTCGTCGCTTTCGGCGATCGTCGCGCCGTTCCAGGTGGCTTTCATGTCGCACGTCCCTTGCCAAGAAGGCCGGAATGCTAGGCGAGCACGAAAGGCCCCATGACCCCCAAGATCCGCAAAGGCCAGGCGCCGGCCATGCTCGAGCGCGCCGAATTCGGCGTGCGCTTCCGCCACTCGTTCGTCGATCCGGCGTTTCGCGCCGAAGACACGGCGATCGACCGGCTCGAGGCGATCGCCTGGGACGCTTACCAGGATGAGCGCAAGGCGCCGATCACGAGGAAGGCCGGTCCCGGCTATGCCGATCCCGACTACGACCTGTCGATCGAATGGATCGAGACCAAGGAACGCCTCGAGCGCGCGCAGCAGGTCTGGGCCAACCCGAAGACGAAGACGCGCGCGCTCGTCATCTGCGGCTCGCCGCGCAACGACGGCACCTGCCCGGGCGAAATCTCGAAGACATTTCGCCTCGCGGGCCTGGTCTGCGACGAGCTTACGCAGGCTCAGGTCGAGGTCGACTTCCTCGACCTGAGCCTCGTCACCTCCGAATACGGCCGCAAGATCCATCCCTGCAAAGGCTGCGTCTCGACCGCGATGCCCCTCTGCCACTGGCCGTGCAGCTGCTATCCGAACCATTCGCTCGGCCAGACGCACGACTGGATGAACGAGATTTACGAGCGATGGGTGGCGGCGCACGCGATCGTCATCGTCACGCCGACGCACTGGTACAGCACGTCGAGCGCGTTGAAGCTGATGATCGACCGGCTGGTCTGCGCCGACGGGGGCAATCCGGATCCGAGCTCGACGCACGGCAAGAAGCCCGGCGAGGCAAAGGCGATCGAGCTCGCCGGCTGGAGCTATCCGAAGCATCTCGAGCAGCGCACCTACGGTCTGGTCGTCCATGGCGACGTGGCCGGCATCGAAGGGACGCGCCGAGCGCTTTCCGACTGGCTCGATTGGATGGGATTGATCGATGCCGGCGACCAGGCCCGACTCAATCGTTTCATCGGCTACTACGAGCCCTACGCTACTAGCCACGACGCGCTCGACAAGGACGAGGCGGTCCAGGAAGAGACGCGCATCGTCGCCCGTGCCGTCGCACGCGTGACCGCAGCGCTGCGTCGGGGCGCACTGGGACATTCATTCGCGAAGTTGCCGTCCCCGCGTCCGAAATAGCCTACGCCGCGCGTGCAGCCGGCGAAGCAGGTAATCTCTTATTGTTGCACTGCAGCAAAAGTGCGTCTGAGACCTCGCCCGTGAAGAATCCATTGCTTCGAAAGCTCCTTGGCGCCGGAGGCCTGACCCGAAGCGGCAAGCTGACGGAGGCGACGACTGCGATCCAGCGCGCCCTCTCTGCCGTGGCGCAACCGGCACGCCGAGCCACGGCGGGCGCCGCAGCGCCTGAAAGCGAGCCACCGCGGGATCTGGCAGGTGTCCTCGATAGCTTTGTCCGCGACGTCAAGTCGAACCTGCGCGCCGCCAACGACAGCGCCTTGGCCGGCTTCGCCGAAGCACCAGTCGTCGTCCGGCCGGAGCTGCCGCGCTTTGCCGAGAGCAGCTTCACCGGCGCGGCGGGAACGCGGGCATTCAAGCTGTTCGAGCCAGTGGGCTTCGGCACGACTCCGCTGCCGCTGGTCGTCATGCTGCACGGCTGCACCCAGGATCCGGACGACTTTGCCCGCGGCACGCGGATGAACGAGCTGGCCCAGGAGCATGGCTTCTTCGTCCTCTACCCGGCGCAGGCCCCACGCTCGAACGCGCACAAGTGCTGGAACTGGTTCACTCCGGCCGACCAGCAACGCGGCAAAGGCGAGCCCTCGCTTCTCGCTGGAATGACGCGCCACGTGATCGATGCCCTCGCCGTCGACGGTCGACGCGTGTTCGTCGCCGGTCTGTCCGCGGGCGGCGCAATGGCGGCGATCCTGGCCCGGGAGTACCCCGACCTGTTCGCCGCCGCGGGCGTGCATTCCGGCGTTCCCCCCGGCGCCGCCCACGACGTCGCCTCGGCATTCGCGGTGATGCAGTCCGGGCCGGGCTCGGTTCGCAAGTCGCGCCTCCGCGTCGCGCCGGTGCCGGCGGGCGCCCCGGTGATCGTCTTTCACGGCGACGCCGACGCGACGGTCGCGCCCGCCAACGGTGAAGCCCTGGTTGCTTCGGTGATCGGTGCCGAGCCTACCGTCGTCGAGGCCGAGTCGACCGCAGTGAAGAACGGCCGACGTGGCTTCGAGCGCATCGTCTGGCGCCGCGCAGACGCGGCGCCAGACGCGCCGAGCGCGGCCGAGCAATGGATCGTGCATGGTTCGCCGCATGCCTGGTCCGGCGGCGCCGCGGCTGGTTCCTTCACCGATCCGAACGGTCCCGACGCGTCGCGCGAGATGATCCGCTTCTTCAACGAGCACGCGGGCCTCAATCGGACGCACTGACCCTCGCCGAAGAGCGACGACGTCCCTCGGCAGAGCATCGTGCTTCGGCGCCCGACAGGATCGGGCGACGCCGTAGACTTCGCCCCCCCATGATTCGAGATGCTTTCCTGACCACGACCGTGGCCGCAGCGCTGACGGCTTGCGCCAGCGCGCCGGCGGCTCCCGAGAGCACCGCCTTGGTGGCGCCGGCGTGGCAAGCACCCTTGCCGCATAGCGGCCGCCTGGCCGAGCTCGATCAGTGGTGGTCGCAGTTCGACGACCCGTTGCTGGCCCACCTGGTGGTCGCCGCCGAGGCTGTCAGCCCCTCGATCGCCAGCGCCGGCGCGCGCATCGCCGAAGCGCGCGCGACCCGCACCGGCGCAGATGCAGCGCTGCTGCCGCGACTCGACGCCACCGCCAGCGCCAGCCGCGGACGCCAGGACCTGGTCCTGCCCCTGGCGACGACGAGCAACGCCGGCTTGCAGGCGAGCTGGGAGCTCGATGTCTTCGGCGGCAATCGCGCCGCGCGCGACGCCGCCGAGGCGCGACTCGGCGGCGCCGAGGCGACGTGGCACGACGCACGCGTGACCGTCGCCGCCGAGACCGCCAACCAGTACATCAGCCTGCGCGCGTGCGAGGCACGGCTGGCGGAGACGCGCCTCGACGCCAGCTCGCGCGCCGAGACAGCGCGCCTCACCGGCCTCAGCATGGAGAGCGGCTTCGAGTCGCGCGCCAGCGCCGCGCTGACGCGCGCGAGCGCGGCGCAGGGGCTCTTTCTCGTCAAGCAGCAGGCCGAACAATGCGATCTGGCCGTGAAGGGGCTGGTGGCGCTGACGGGCATCGCCGAGCCCGAGCTGCGCGCGTCGCTCGCCGCGGCCGGGGCACGTCTGCCCGAGCCGGCCGCGCTCACCGTGCCGAGCGTGCCGGCGGCGGCGCTGGCGCAACGGCCCGACGTCTTCGCGCGCGCTCGCGCGGTGGTCGCCGCCAGCGCCGACATCGACCAGGCACGGGCCGCGCAATGGCCGCAGATCACGATCGCCGGCAGCATCGGAGCAGCGCGTTTCGACGCCGGCGGCGGCTCGCTCAGCGGCACGAGCTGGAGCATCGGCCCGGTCGCGGTCAGCCTGCCGCTGTTCGACGCCGGCGCGCGCCGCGCCGATGTCGTCGCTGCGCATGCCCGCTACGACGAAGCGACCAGCGGCTACGCGGCGACGCTGCGTGGCGCGATTCGCGACGTCGAGGACGCGCTCGTCACCCTGCAAGGCACGGCCGACCGAAGCGCAGACGCCCGGGTTGCCGCCGACAACTTCGAGATTTCCTTTCGTGCCGCAGAGGCTCGCTACAAGAGCGGCTTCGGCACCTTGTTCGAGCTCGAGGACGCGCGGCGCAGCGCCCTGGTGGCGCAGATCACTCTGATCGACCTGCGGCGCGAGCGTGTCGCCGCCTGGATCGCGCTCTACCGCGCGCTCGGCGGCGGCTGGACCCGGCCCGACGACCCACACACGGCATCGACTTTGCAAGGCAGCGGCGCCACGCCATGAATGTTTCGTTCCCTCGCTCGCTGCTCGCTGGTACCGCCCTCGTCGTCGCGACCAGCATGACGCTGCTCGCCCTGCACTCCCGCGCCGCCGATTAAAAGAAGGCCGCGGCACCGGCCAAGCCGGCGCTGAGCGTCGTCGTCGTCCAGCCGCAGCGGGCGACGCTGCCGCTGGCGACGCGCGCCAACGGCAACATCGCCGCCTGGCAGGAAGCGAGCATCGGCACCGAGGCGAACGGCCTGCGCCTGGCCGAAGTCAGGGTCAACGTCGGCGACGTCGTCAATCGCGGGCAGACGCTCGCGACCTTCTCCTCCGACACGATGCAGGTCGACCTGCTGCAGATGCGTGCGGCCGTCGCCGAGGCCGAAGCGACGCTCGCCGACGCCAGCGCCAATGCGCAGCGCGCGAAGAGCCTCGAAGCCACCGGGGCGCTCAGCGAGGCGACGATCAACCACTCACCGCCGAGCGCACGGCCCGGGCACGCCTCGATGCACAACGCGCCGGCATGCAGGCGCGCAAGCTCAAGGTCTCGCAGACCGCCGTGCTCGCCCCCGACGACGGCGTCATCTCGTCCCGCAGCGCGACCGTCGGCGCTGTGCTGCCGGCCGGCCAGGAGCTGTTTCGGATGATTCGCCAGGGCCGGCTCGAATGGCGCGCCGAGGTGGCGTCGTCGGACATGGGCCTGATCAAGCCGGGCGCGCGCGTGACGGTCACGCCGGCCGGCGGCGAGCCGATCGGCGGCGCCGTTCGCATGGTCGCGCCGACGGTCGATCCGCAGACCCGCAACGGTATCGTCTACGTCGACCTACCGGCGCCCGGCAGCGCGCGCGCCGGCATGTTCGCGCGCGGCGAGTTCGCGCTCGGCAGCTCGTCGGCGCTGACCCTGCCGCAAAGCGCCGTGCAGCAGCGCGAGGGCTTCAGCTACGTCTTCAAGGTCGGCCCGGGCGGCAAGGTGACGCAGGCCAAGATCGACGTCGGCCGGCGCGTCGGCGACCAGATCGAGGTCCTCGGCGGGATCGCGGCCGACGCGCCCGTCGTCGCCACCGGCGGCCCCTTCCTCGCCGAAGGCGACACGGTGCGGATCGTCGAGACGCCCGCGGCGATGAGCGCAGGCACGGCGACAGCGCCTCGCGCGACGCCGCCCAAGCCATGATCAACGTCTCGTCATGGTCGATCAAGAACCCCATCCCCGGGGTGCTGCTCTTCATCATGCTCACCGCCGTCGGCGCGATGAGCTTTCGGGCGATGAAGATCCAGAACTTCCCGGACATCGACCTGCCGACGGTCACCGTCACGTCGTCACTGCCGGGTGCGTCACCGTCGCAGCTCGAGACCGACGTCGCGCGCAAGATCGAGAACCAGATCGCGACGCTGCAAGGCGTCAAACACATCTACACCTCGGTGCAGGACGGCGTCGCGACGACGACGGTCGAGTTCCGGCTCGAGAAGCCGACCCAGGAGGCGGTCGACGACGTCCGCGACGCGGTCTCGCGGGTCCGCTCCGATCTTCCCGCCGAGCTACGCGATCCGATCATCGCCAAGTTCGACCTCGCCGGCTCGCCGATCCTCACCTACACGGTCGCGGCCGAGCGCATGGACGACGAGGCGCTTTCCTGGTTCGTCGACGACACGGTGACGCGCGCGCTGCTCGCGGTGCGCGGCGTCGGCGCGGTAACAAGGGTCGGCGGCGCGACGCGCCAGGTCCGGGTCGAGCTCGACCCGGCGCGCCTGCTCGCGCTCAACGCCACCGCCGCCGACATCTCGCGGACGCTCCGCCAGACGCAGCGCGAATCGTCGGGCGGCCGCACCGACGTCGGCGGCAGCGAGCAGTCGGTGCGGACAATCGCGACCGTGCAGTCGGCGGCCGAGCTGGCGCAGATGGAGATCTCGCTCTCGGACGGCCGGCGCATCCGACTCGACCAGGTCGCGCACGTCAGCGACACCGTCGCCGAACGGCGCTCGGCCGCGTACCTGAACGGCAAGCCGGTCGTCGGCTTCGAGATCGTGCGCACGCGCGGCGCCGGCGAGGTCGAAGTCCAGAGCGGCGTTCGCGCCGCGCTCGAGAACCTTAAGCAGGCCCATCCCGGCATCGCCATCACCGAGGCCTTCAACTTCGTCGATCCGGTCGAGCAGAACTACCAGGGCTCGATGGCGCTGCTCTTCGAAGGCGCCGCGCTGGCGGTGCTAGTCGTGTTCCTGTTCCTGCGCGACTGGCGCGCGACGCTGGTCGCCTCGACCGCGCTGCCGCTCTCGATCATCCCGGCGTTCTGGGCGATGTCGCTGCTCGGCTTCACGCTCAACGGCGTGACGCTGCTTGCGCTCTCGCTCGTCGTCGGCATCCTGGTCGACGATGCGATCGTCGAGATCGAGAACATCATGCGTCACCTCGGGATGGGCAAGTCGCCCTACCAGGCGGCGATGGAAGCAGCCGACGAGATCGGCCTGGCGGTGATCGCGACCACCTTCACCTTGATCGCGGTTTTCCTGCCGACGGCGTTCATGAGCGGCGTGCCGGGCAAGTTCTTCGTCCAGTTCGGCTGGACCTCGGCGATCGCCGTCTTCTTCTCGCTCGTCGTCGCTCGCATGCTGACGCCGATGATGTCGGCATACATCCTCAAGCCGCCCAAGAAGACGCACGTCGAAGGGCGCTGGATCGCGATCTACCTCGGCTGGATGCGCTGGTGCTTGCGCCACCGGCTCGTCACGACCGTCGGCGCGCTGATCTTCTTCTTCGGCTCGCTCGCACTCGTGCCGCTGCTGCCGACCGGCTTCATCCCGCCCGACGACCTGTCGCAGACGCAGGTGCAGATCGCCCTTCCGCCGGGCGCGACCTTCGAGCAGACCGACGCCACGGCCGACGCGGCGCGCCAGATCGTCGCCAAGAACCCGTACGTCAAGCTGATCTACACGACCGTCGGTGGCGGCGCGACCGGCGCCGATCCGTTCATGGGCAGCGGCAGCCCGGAAGTTCGCAAGGCGACGCTGACCTTGAACCTGACGCCGCGCGCGGAACGCGGCGGTGTTCGCAAGCAAACGGTCGAGCAGCAAACTGCGCGACGCCCTCGTCGCCGTTCCCGGCGCGCGCATCAACGTCGGCTTCGGCGGCTCGAACGAGAAGTACACCCTCGTTCTCGCCGGCGAAGACGGTGCCTTGCTCGGCGACGCCGCGCGCCAGGTCGAGCAGGAGCTGCGCACGCTGCCCGGCATCGGCAACGTCACCTCGACGTCGAGCCTGGTCCGGCCAGAGCTGATCGTCCGCCCCGACTCGGCGCGTGCCGCCGATCTCGGCGTCACGGCGACGGCGATCGGCGAGACGTTGCGTGTCGCCACCGCGGGCGACTACGACCAGAGCCTGGCCAAGCTCAACCTGGCGCAACGCCAGGTGCCGATCGTCGTCAAGCTGCCGCCCGAGGCGCGAACCGACCTCGCCCTGCTCTCGCGTCTGGCCGTGCCCGGCGCGCGCTGGCCGGTCATGCTCGGCAACGTCGCAACGCTGGCGATCGACAGCGGCCCGGCCAAGATCGACCGCTACGACCGGTTGCGCAACATCAACTTCGACATCGAACTGAACCAGCAGCCGCTCGGCGCGGTACAGGCGGCGGCGCTGGCGCTGCCGAGCGTCAGGAACCTGCCGCAGGCGTAACCCAGACGACCGTCGGCGACGCTGAGGCGATGACCGAGCTATTCGACAGCTTCGGCCTGGCGATGCTCACCGGCGTCGCCTGCATCTACGTCGTCCTCGTGCTGCTGTTCAAGGACTTCGTCCAGCCGGTGACGATCCTGGTCGCGCTCGTGTTCTCGATCCCGGGCGCGTTCCTCGCCCTCTTCATCACCCGCACGGCGCTATCGATGCCGTCAATGATCGGCCTGATCATGCTGATGGGGATCGCGACCAAGAACTCGATCCTGCTGGTCGAGTACGCGATCATGGCGCGGCGCGACTGGGGCATGTCGCGCATGGAGGCGCTGCTCGATGCGTGCCACAAGCGGGCGCGACCGATCGTCATGACGACGATCGCGATGGGCGCCGGCATGATGCCGATCGCGCTCGGCATCGGCACCGGCCCGAGCTTTCGCGCGCCGATGGCGATTGTCGTCATCGGCGGCCTGATCACCTCGACGTTCCTCAGCCTGCTTGTGATCCCGGTCGTCTTCACCTTCGTCGACGACACGGTGCAGAAGCTGAAGCAGGCGTTCTCTCACTTGCACCGGCACCGGCACCGGCACACGACGGCGACGCCGAGCGGCGCCTTGCCGGGACCTGCCGACCACCACTGAGCGCCGCGACGAGCGCAAAATCGAGCGCAGACCAGCCTCTGGAGCGACGATGCTAGCCCCCCAACCCGACGCCGAGTTCCTGATGCGCGACACGACGTCGCACCCGCCGTCGTACACGCCGGCCTACAAGACAAGCGTGCTGAGGAGCCCGAAGCTGGCGCTGATCTCGCTGCAGCAGTCGCTTTCCGAGGTGACTGCGCCGGTCTTTCGGGCCGACGAGCTCGGACCGCAGGACAACGACCTGATCCTCAACTACGCCAAGGGTGGCCTGCCGATCGGCGAGCGCATCGTCGTCCACGGCTACGTCCAGGACCAGCTCGGCAGGCCCATCAAGAACGCCTTGGTCGAAGTCTGGCAATGCAACGCCAGCGGCCGCTACCGCCACAAGAAGGACCAGTACATCGGCGCGCTCGACCCCAACTTCGGCGGCTGCGGTCGCATGCTCACCGACGCCAACGGCTATTACGCTTTTCGCACCATCAAGCCCGGCCCCTACCCGTGGCGCAACCGCGTCAACGACTGGCGCCCGGCGCACATCCACTACGCCATCTCGGGCGACGGCTGGGTCCAGCGGCTCATCACCCAGATGTACTTCGAGGGCGACCCGCTCATCCGAAGCTGCCCGATCCTGGGTGTGGCGCCGAGCGAAGAGCAGATCCGCGGCCTGATCGCGCTGCAGGACATCGGTGCCTTCGTCCAGCTCGACAGCCGCGCCTACCGCTTCGACATCGTCCTGCGCGGCCAGCGCGCGACGCTGTTCGAGAACTCCGTTCAGAGGACGCCCGCAGGAGCGCTGCAATGAGCGGGCGCGAGCTCGTCATCCGGCGTGAGACCGCGTCGCAGACCGCCGGCCCCTATGTCCACATCGGCCTGGCGCCCGAGGCCGCTGGCTTCGACATCTTCGCGAACAACTTCGGCAGTGTCCTGGCCGGCGCCAAGACCAAGGGTGAGCGGATTCGCATCGAAGGCCGCGTCTTCGACGGCATCGGCACGGTGTTGAAGGACGTGCTGATCGAGATCTGGCAGGCCAACGCGGAGGGCAAGTACGCCCACCCGGCCGATCGCCAGCCGGGCAAGGCAGTCGATCCGAGCTTTCGCGGCTGGGGCCGCAGCTGCACCGACTTCGAGACCGGCGTGTTCAGCTTCGACACCATCAAGCCGGGGCCGGTCGAGGGCCGCAACGGCCGCGTCATGGCGCCGCACATCAACGCCTGGATCGTCGCCCGCGGCATCAACATCGGCCTAAACACGCGCATCTACTTCAGCGACGAGGCCGAGGCCAACACCAAGGACGCGGTGCTCAATCTGATCGAGTGGGAGCAGCGCCGGAAGACGCTCGTCGCCGAGCGGCTCGACCGCAAGCTCGATAGCGGCGCCGCCGTCTATCGCTTCGACATCCGCCTCCAGGGCGAGAACGAGACCGTGTTCTTCGACGTCTGAGGCGGCGCCCGGCTCAGCGCCGGACGAAGCGTACGATCATCTCGATGACGCTGTCGCGACGCTGGCGCAGCGCCGCCGGCGAGGTCAGGTCGCGCTTGAATATCAGGGCGAACGTGTAGCGGTTGGCGACGTTGAAGAACGACAGCGCCGAGATCGACATGTGCAGATCGACCGGGTCGATGCCGCGCCGGAACACCTTCGCGCGCACGCCGCGGTCGTAGACGCGCCGCACGGCGTCGATCGCCGGCACGTTGAGCTCCTGGATCGTCGCGCTCCTGGCGAGGTACTCGCCGCGCTGCATGTTCTCGTTCATCACCAAGCGAATGAACGGCTCGTTGTCGTGCTGGTAGTCGAAGGTGAAGGCGACCAGCTTTCGCAGCGCGTCCTCGGGCTCGAGATCATCGAGATGCAAGCCGGTCTCGATCGCGCGGATGCGCCGGTACGCCGCTTCGAGCACGGCGAGGTAGAGCGCCTCCTTGCTCTGGAAGTGGTAGTAGATCATCCGCTTGCTGGTGCGCGTCGCGGCGGCGATCTCGTCGATGCGCGCGCCCGCCAGACCTTTGTCGGCGAACTCGGCGGTGGCGACCTCGAGGATGTCGGCCAGCGAGCGCTCGGCGTCGTACGGGCGCGTTTCGCGACGATCGGCGCCCGCGCCCTTGGTGCGCGCAGAAAGTACTAGTTCGTTCATTTGAGGCAGAGTAACACGTTCGGGAACCTTAGTTACTAGCGGAGATAAGGGTAAACCCCGAATCGCAGGATTGAACTGGTTAGTACATTGCGAGCACTCGGCTCCGTTTCGAGAGCCGTCCGGAGACACGCATGACCCACCCCTCCAGCGCCGCCGCCGTGCGGACGCCGAAGAAGGCCGCCTTCGCCAGCTGGATCGGCAGTGCCGTCGAGTACTACGATTTCTTCATCTACGGGACCGCCGCCGCGCTCGTCTTCGGCAAGATCTTCTTCCCGTCGATCGATCCCAAGCTCGCCACCGTCGCCGCGTTCGCGACCTTCGGCGTCGGCTACATCACGCGCCCGATCGGCGCCTTCTTCATGGGCCACATCGGCGACAAATTCGGCCGCAAGCGCGTGCTGACGATGACGCTGCTGCTGATGGGCGCGTCGACCTTCGCCATCGGCCTGCTGCCGACCTACAGCCAGGTCGGCATCGCCGCACCGATCCTGCTCGTCGTGCTGCGTTTGCTGCAGGGCCTTTCGGCAGCCGGCGAGCAGGCGGGCGCTAACTCGATGACGCTCGAGCACGCGCCGGACCACCGGCGCGCCTTCTTCACCAGCTTCACGCTCTCGGGAACGCAGATGGGCTTCATCCTCGCGACGCTGGTGTTCCTGCCGATCTCGGCACTGAGCGAACAGGACTTGCTCTCGTGGGGCTGGCGCGTCCCCTTCTTCCTAAGCGCGGTCGTCGTCGCAGTCGGCGTCTGGGTCCGCCGCACGCTGCCCGAAACGCCGGCGTTCGCCGAGGAGGCGGCGGCGCACGAGACGCCCAAGCTGCCGATGGCCGAGCTGTTCAAGTACCACACGCCCGACGTGCTGCGGGTCGTCTTCGCCGCGCTGGTGTCGGTGGTGAGCACGATCTTCGGCGTGTTCGTGCTCTCGTACGCGGTCAACACGATGCACATCCCGCGGACCCAGATGTTGCTCCTCCTGGTGAGCACCAATGTCATCGCGCTGGCCGCGATCCCGCTCTGGGCAATCCTCTCCGATCGCATCGGTCGACGGCCCGTGTTCCTGATCGGCGCGATCGGCTCGGCGATCATGATCTGGCCGACGCTGTGGGCGATCTCGCGCGCCGACGTGACGCTGATCTTCGTTTGCGGCCTGCTCCTGTCGGGCGTGATCTACAGCGCCGCCAACGGCATCTGGCCGTCGCTCTACGGGGAGATGTTCAACACCCGGGTGCGTCTGTCGGGCATGGCGATCGGCACCCAGATCGGCTTTGCCCTCGGCGGCTTCGCGCCCACCATCAGCGCTGCGATCCTCGGGCCGGGTCCCGACGGTTGGATGCCGGTGGCCACGCTCGTCACCGGCGCCTGCCTCGTCGCCGCGATCTCGGTGCTGACCGCGCGCGAGACCTACAACGTGCCGATGAACCGGCTCGGCAAGCTGAGCTACGCATGAACGAGCGCATGACCTCTCCCCTGCAAAGCGCGGAGCGCGGTACCGACGCGCTGGTGGTATCGGTCGGCGGTGGCCAGATCGCCGGCAAGCGCGAGGCCGGCGGCGTGCGGGCCTGGCTCGGCGTGCCCTACGCCGCGCCGCCGGTCGGCGCGCTGCGCTGGCGTGCGCCAGCCCCGGTGCCGCCCTGGCGCGGCGTCCGGCCGACGCAGGCGCTGGCGCCGCAATGCCTGCAGGCCGAGCGCCCAGCCGATTCGGTCTACGCCGAATACACCGGCCGCCAGCCGATGAGCGAGGACTGTCTCTATCTCAACGTCTGGAGCGCGGCGCCGCCGGGCGCGCGCTGGGCGGTGATGGTCTGGATCCATGGTGGCGCGTTCCAGCAGGGCGCGGGCAGCAACCCGGTGTTCGTCCGCGGCGACCTCGCCAGGCAGGGCGTCGTTCTCGTGACCTTCAACTATCGCCTCGGCCCGTTCGGCTTCATGGCGCATCCGGACCTCAGCGCCGAATCGGCCGAGGGCGCCTCGGGCAACTACGGCCTGCTCGACATGGCCGCCGCGCTCGAATGGGTGCAGCGTCACATTGCCGGCTTCGGCGGCGACCCGGCGCAAGTGACGCTGTTCGGCCAGTCCGCGGGCGCGGCGGGGGTCATCGACCTGATGACGACACCACGCACGCGCGGCCTGTTCGCGCGGGCGATCGCGCAAAGCTTCGGCGTCACGCCGATGGCGACCCTCGCCGCCGCCGAAGAGTCGGGCCGCAACTTCGCCGAGCACATCGGCGCCGCCGACGCCGATGCGCTGCGCGCCGTGCCGGCCGAAACGCTGCTCGCACGCTATCTCGATCGCGGCAGCCGCTGGATGCCGATCGTCGATGGCGCCCTGATCGAGCGGCCGGTGATCGAAACGTTCGCGACCCAGCGCGAACAGCGCGTGCCGCTTCTGATCGGCTGGAACCGTGACGAAGGCTCGACCTTCCCGGCGGCCGCCGACGCGGCCGAACTGCGGTCCCGCCTCGCGAAGCGCTTCGGTCCGCACGCCCATGCCGCGGAGGCGTTCTATCCGGCGGCGAGCGATGCCGGCGCGCGGCAGGCAAGCCTCGACCTCTTCGGCGACGAGCTCTTCGCGTGGGGCGCCTGGCGCGCCGCGAGCGAGCATTCGCGGATCGCGCCGACCTGGCTTTATCACTTCGCGCACGCCCAACCCTTCGCCGCCGAGCAGCGCTATCGCGAGGCTGCGCCGGCCGCCGGTCTCGGCGTCTTTCACAGCTCCGAATATCCATACGTCTTCGGCACCACCGACGTATTGACGCGCGCTTGGGGAGAAGCCGACCAGCGCATGACCAAGTTGATGCAGGCCACCTGGCTCGCTTTCGCCAAGACCGGTCGCCCCGAGGCCGATGGCCTGCCGGCATGGCCGACCTTCGACGACGGCGCACCGACGGTGATGCACCTCTCGCCCGCGCCTGCGCTCGGCGAGGTGCCGCGCCGCGCCGAGCTCGAGTTCGTCGATCGGGCGACGCCGTGATCGGCGCCGCCCGAATCCGCTGCTGAGCGAGCCGCCAGAGATGCGCCGCGCCGTCGCCACCGTTTCGCTCAGCGGCACGCTGCGCGCCAAGCTCGAGGCCATCGCTGCGGCGCGCTTCGACGCGATCGAGCTGTTCGAGAACGACTTCATCCATTCGGCGGCACCGGCGCGCGAGCTGGCGGCGATGTGCAACGACCTCGGCCTGGCGATCGATCTCTACCAGCCGTTCCGTGACTTTGAAGGCATGCCCGACGCCCTGTTCGCGAAGAACCTCGATCGCGCCGAGCGCAAGTTCGATCTGATGCAATCGCTCGGCGCGCCGCTGATGCTGGTCTGCTCGAACACGTCGCCGCAATCGCTCGCCGAGGCCGAGCGCGCGGCGGCGCAGCTGCACGCGCTCGCCGAGCGCGCCGCGAAACGGAACCTGCGCATCGGCTTCGAAGCGCTCGCCTGGGGTCGCCACGTCAATCGCTACCTCCAGGCATGGCGGATCGTCGAGCGTGCCGACCATCCGCACCTCGGCCTGATCCTGGACAGCTTCCACACCCTCTCGCTCGACGACGATCCGGCGGCGATCGCGTCGATCCCGGGCGAGCGGATCTTCTTCGTCCAGATGGCCGACGCGCCGATCCTGGCGATGGACGTGCTGCAGTGGGCGCGCCACTTCCGCAACTTCCCCGGCCAGGGCCAATTCGACGTCGTCGGCTTCTTCGAGCAGGTGCTGCGTTCGGGCTATGCCGGAACACTCTCGCTCGAAATCTTCAACGACGTCTTCCGCGAGACGCCGAACCGACGCACCGCCGTCGACGCGATGCGCTCGCTGCTCTGGCTCGAAAGCGAAGCCCGCCGCCGGCTCGAGCATGGCGATGCAGCGGCGCGGCGCGTCATGGGCAGCGTCGAGCTCGCCGACCCGCCCGCGCCGACGACGCTCGCCGGCTTCGCCTTCATCGAGTTCGGCGTCGACGAGGCCGGCGCGGTGACGCTGGCGGCCCTGCTCGCGCAGCTCGGCTTCACTCGCGTCGGCCGTCATCGCTCCAAGCAGGTGACGCTCTTTCGCCAGGGCGAGATCCTGCTGATCGTCAATGCCGAGCCCGGCTCCGACGCGCGCGAGCGCTTCGTCGAGCAGGGCGCGTGCGTCAGCGCCGTCGGCGTGTTCTCGGACGACGCGCCACGCGCGGTCTCGCGCGCGACCGCCCTACTCTCGGCGCGCTTCGACAGCCCGCTCGGCGCCGGCGAGCTGCGCCTGCCGGCGTTGCGTTCCCCCGGCGGCATGTTGGTTCATTTCGTTCCGATCGCGCTCGGCGTCTCGGGGCTCGCGGCCGCGGATTTCGTGCTCGACCACCCGGGCCCGCAGCAGCCGACGCCGGCCTCGGCTGCATCGACCACATCGCCATGGGCCTGGCCCCCGACCAGCTCGACACCTGGATCCTGTTCAGCCGCAGCGTCCTCGCGCTCGAGGTCGGCGACAGCCTCGAGCTCGCCGATCCGTTCGGCCTGGTGCGGACGTGCAGCGTCGCCACGGCCGACCGGCGCCTGCGCATCGTCCTCAATGTCTCGCGCAGCCAGCGCACGCGCACCGCGCGCACGGTCGCGGCGCTCGGCGGCAAGCCCGCGGTCCACCACATCGCCTTCGCCTGCAGCGACATCTTCGCGACGGTCGAGGCATTGCGCGCGCGCGGCGCCGCGTTCGTCGCGATCTCGGGCAACTATTACGACGACCTGCTCGCGCGCTTTGCCCTCGAGCTGGCAAGTCGAGCGCATGCGCCGGCTCGGCATCCTCTACGACCGCGACAGCGCCGGCGAATATTTCCACATCTACAGCGAGAGCTTCGCCGATCGCTTCTTCTTCGAGATCGTGCAACGCTCGGGCTACGACGCGTACGGCGCGCTCAATGCCCCGGCGCGCATGGCGGCGCAAGAACAGGCGACGGAGCGCAGCTGAACCCAGGAGCCCCTCTATGACGGTCAACCCTTGCATCATTTCGGTCGCGATCACCGGCTCGCTGCCGAAGAAGGCCGACAACCCGGCCGTGCCGATCAGCGTCGCCGAGCAAGTCGAGTCGACCCAAGCGGCGTTCGAGGCCGGCGCGACGCTGGTTCACCTGCACGTTCGCAACGACGACGGCACGCCGAGCTCGGCGCCCGAGCGCTTCGCCGCCGTCCTCGACGGCATCCGCAAGCACGCGCCGGGAATGATCACGCAGGTCTCGACCGGCGGCCGCTCGGGCGCCGGGCGCGAGCGCGGCGGCATGCTCTCGCTGCGCCCCGACATGGCCTCGCTCGCCACCGGCTCGGTCAATTTCCCGACCCGGGTCTACGACAACGCGCCCGACCTGGTCGACTGGCTCGCGAGCGAGATGAAGGCCTACGGCGTCAAGCCCGAGGTCGAGGCCTTCGACCTGTCGATGATCTTCCAGGCGGCGGCGATGGAGAAGAGCGGCAAGATCGACGGCCCGCTGCACGTCCAGTTCGTGATGGGCGTGAAGAACGCGATGCCGGTCGACCGCGAGGTGCTCGAGTTCTACGTCAAGACGCTCGCGCGTCTCTCGCCGGGCGCGACCTGGACCGGCGCCGGCATCGGCCGCGACCAGGCGACGCTCGCTCGCTGGTCGCTCGAGCTCGGCGGCCATTGCCGCACCGGCCTCGAAGACAACGTCCGCCTCGACAAGGAAACGCTCGCGCCGTCGAATGCGGCGCTGGTCGCGCAGGTCGCGCGCCTGTGCGACGAATACGGCAGCAAGCCCGCGACCGCAGCCGAGGCGCGGCGCCTGCTCGGCCTGGCGCCCGTGCCGCTGCCCGCCTAGTCGCGCGCCGGCCCGGTCAGCGCCGGAATCGCGCAACAGCGCAAGGTGCGCTGCGCGGTCGCAATCACGCCGTCAGGCCGAGCTCGACCAGCAAAAAGGCGTCGTCCTCGGCGATCTCGCGCAGCGAGTCGAATCGGCCCGAGGCGCCGCCGTGGCCGACCTCGAGGTTGATCTTCAAGAGCAGCGTCCGGTCGTCGGTCTTCAACGTGCGCAACCTGGCGACGTACTTGGCCGGCTCCCAGTAGGCGACCTGGGTGTCGTTGAGGCCGGTGCGAACGAGCATCGCCGGGTAAGCGCCGCCCTTGAGGTTGTCGTACGGACTGTAGGCGCGCAGCCACGCGTACTCGGCGGCGATCTTCGGGTTGCCCCACTCGATGAACTCGCCGACGGTGAGCGGCATGGTCTCGTCTAGCATGGTCGTGACGACGTCCATGAACGGCACCGCGGCGACGACGGCGCGGAACAGCTCGGGCCGCTGGTTGACGACCGCGCCCATCAAGAGGCCACCGGCACTTCCGCCTTCGATCGCGAGCCCTTGCGGCGTCGTCCGCCGCGCCGCGATCAGCGCCTCGGCGCAGGCGATGAAGTCGTCGAACGTGGTCTGCTTGTTCGCCATCTTGCCGGCTTCGTACCAGCTGCGGCCCAGGTCGCCGCCGCCGCGGATGTGGGCGATCGCGAAGACGACGCCGCGGTCGAGCAGCGAGACGCGCGTCTGCGAGAACGTCGCATCGATCGGAATGCCGTAGCTGCCGTAGCCGTACAGGAGCAGCGGCTGCGGCCGGTCGCGCTTTTGGTCACGCCGGTAGACGAGCGAGATCGGGATTGCGGTGCCGTCCCTTGCGCGCGCCGCGATCCGCTCGCTCGCGTAAAGCGATGGGTCGTAGCCGGGCACCGGCTGGCGCTTCCTCAGCACGCGCTCGCGCGTCGCCAGATCGTAGTCGTAGGTCGACGCCGGCGTCGTCAGCGAGGTATAGACGAAACGCAGGCTCGCGGTGTCGAACTCGGCGTTGCCGCTGGTGTGGACGCTGTGCGCCGGCTCGTCGAAAGCGATGGTGTGCTCGCTGCCACCAACCAAGTCGACGATGCGCAGCTGCAGGCTGCCGGCGACCCGCTCGGTGACGGCGAGATGGCCGGCGAAGACATCGACGTCGTCGAGCATGATGTCGGCGCGTGCCGCGATCAGCTCGTCGGCGTTCGCCAGGTCGGGCGCGGCGGCATCGACGCTGACGAGGCGGAAGTTGCGGCCGGTATCGTTGATGCGCACGTAGAAGCGGCCGGAGCGGTGTTCGAGGTCGTATTCGATGTCGGCACGGCGGGCGAACACCATCCGCATGGCGATGGGCGCCTCGGTGCTCGCGTCGGCATCGGCGACGCGCCACTCCGACGCGTCCTTGCTCTCGCTGCCGACGAGCACGAAGCGCTCGTCGAGGGTCCGGGCGACGCCGATGTCGAACAGCTCGTCGCCCTCGTCGAAGAGCAGCTCGTCGGCTCCTGCGTTGCCGACAACATGGCGCCAGAGCCGGTTGGCACGCTTGGTCTCGTCCATCGTCACGTAGTAAAGCGTGCGGCTGTCGTTGGCCCAGACCGCGGACGAGACCTGCTCGACCGACCAAGGATCGGTCGCGCCGCTGGCGAGGTCCTTGACGTGGAGCGTGAAGTCGCGTCCGCCGGTGTGGTCGATGCTGTAGGCGAGCCGGCTCGCATCGCGGCTCAGGGCCGAGAGGCCGAGGCGCAGGAACGGCTTGCCGAGCGCCATCTGGTTGAGATCGAGCAGGACTTCGTCGACGCCGTTCGGGTCGTAGCGCCGCTCGGCGCCGGTGGCGCGCCGGCGCAGCAGGCGCGGGTACTGTTCGCCGGTGCGCGTCTGGCTCGAATACCACCAGTCGCCCTTTCGCATCGGCACCGAGTCGTCGTCCTGCTTGATGCGCGAGAGCATCTCCTGGTAGAGCGTTTCCTTGAGTGCCGCGTGCGGCTCGAACCAGGCGTCGGCGTAGGCGTTCTCGGCCTTCAGGTATTGCAGCGTGCGCGGGTCGTCGCGCTCGCGCAGCCAGAAATAGTCGTCGCTGCGCGGGTCGCCGTGGACGCTGACGTCGCGCGGCTGGCGCGGCGCAAGCGGTGGCGACCCGCTCATCGCGGCGCCTCGAGCGCCGCGCTCAGGTCGCCCATCGGCGGCTGGCCGTGGGCGACCAGCGAGCGGTCACGCAGCTCGACGCCGGGCAGCGGCGCGAGGTTCCAGCGCCGCGTTACGAAACGCAGGATCGACGCCGTGTCGTATGGCGTCTTATCGACGAAGCCGCGCTTCGCAAACGGCGAGACAATGATCGTCGGCACCCGCGTCGCCGGACCCCAGCGATCGCCCGTCGGCACCGACGCGTGATCCCAGAAGCCGCCGTTCTCATCGTAGGTGACGACGACGAGCATGTGCGGCCACTGCGGGCTCTTCTCGAGCGCGGCGACGACGCCGGCGATGTGCGCGTCGCCGTCGCTGACGTTGGCGTAGCCCGGGTGCTGATTGAGGTTTCCCTGCGGCTTGTAGAACGTGACCGCGGGCAGGCGGCCGGCGGCGGCATCGGCGAGGAACTCGCTGTCGAAGTCCTTCAAATGGGCGGCGCGATAGGCGGCCCGGCTCGCCGGATCGAATGACGCGTAGTAGTTGAAAGGCTGGTGATGCGGCTGAAACTGGACCACGCCGTTGTAGATGATGCCCCGCGCCTCGCGCGTGCCGGCGCTCGCCGCCTTCCAAGCGCCGCCGTACCATGCCCAAGGCACGCCCTTGGCATCGAGCCGGTCTGCGATCGTCGCCTGCTTCTGCGGCGGCAGCGTCGTCGCCGCCGCCGGGTCGGCGTAGCGCGAATCACCGGCGACGGGCTCGGCGCTGCTCGGCTGATACGGCGGCTGCATCGTATTGACGGCGTAGAACATGCCGCTTGCATCCTTCGGCGTGAGCGTGCCGTCGACGCGGTAGCGCGGCGGACCGACGAGCGCGCTGCTGGCGGCGTTGTCGGTCGGCCTCAAGCGAACGAAGCGTCCTTGCGCGTCGCTCTCGATGTCGGTGATCAGCGCCTTTGCCGGTGAGCCCGGCGCATCGGCGTTCGGATATTCGGGAATGCAGGCGCAGACGAGATACTGGTGATTCAGGAACGAGCCGCCAAAGGCACCCATGAAAAAGTTGTCAGCCAGGGTGTAGCGGCGCGCCACCTGCCACATCGCCAGGCTGCTGCCATCGTAGTAGCCCATCGTCAGGCCGCCGGCATTCGACCATGCGGCGAAGCGGTCGTTGCGACCGCCGTTGATCTGCATGATGTTGTTGTAGTAGCGGTGGACGAGATCGCGCGTGGCGACGTCGAGCGGAACGACGACGCCGCGGCCGGCGATCGCGTTCGCGCCGTCGAGTCGAAACGGCCGGTTCGGCATGCCCACCGTCTCGGCCTCGGTCACCGTCAGCGCTTGCTTCGGCGCGGTCAGTCCGCCCCACGTCGGTGGCAAGGTCGCGAGTGGCGAACCATCGCGGTCGACCTGGGGAATCAGCCCACCGACCGCGCTCGGGTTCGCGCCAGGTATGCCGTTGGCGCCCGGAAACAGGCCGAAGAGATTGTCGAAGGCGCGGTTCTCGGCGTAGATCACGACCACGGTGTCGATCGCGTCGATGGCGCGCCGATCGGCCACGCCTAGCGGCGTAGCGCTGCACGCGACGATGCCGGCTGAAAGAACGGCGATGACCGCTGCGCGACGTTTCATATCGTGATCCCGGACGAATGGAGCGACGCGCATTTTCCGTGCGCCGAGCCGAGCGGCAAGACGGGCAAACGTGCTGGCGCCATGGCCTTTGCGTCACCCGCCTTGACTTTTCACCGGTGCGCTCGCCGAATGTCGGGCCGGCTTCGAGCCTTCACCGCTCGCCGTTGCCCACCCCCTTCCAGAGATCCCCTTTTGCGCAGGAGCGTTCCATGTCCTATACCCCCGGAAGATTCGTCTGGTTCGAGCACAGGTCCAACGACATCCCGAAGGCCCGCGCCTTCTACGAGAAGCTGTTCGACTGGAACACCGAGATGATGGCCATCCCCGGCTCGGATCCCTACCCGGTGATCCACAACGGCGACAACGGCATCGGCGGCTACGCCCAGGCGCCTGCCGGAACACCGACGCGCTGGCTGTCGTACCTATCGGTGAGCGATGTCGACAGCGCATACAAGGCAGCGCTTGCCGCCGGCGCGAAGAGCCTGATGGCGCCGATGGACTACGGCTCGGCCGGCCGCGCGGCGACGATCGCCGACCCGACCGGCGGCGTCTTTTCGCTCTGGCGCGGCGCCGAGGGCGATCCGGCTGAGAGCGAGACGACACCGCCCGGCGGCTGGATCTGGAACGAACTCGCGACCAAGGACGAGAAGACCGCGCTCGCGTTCTACGAGAAGGCCTTCGGCTTCAGCCACGACGCGATGTCGACGCCCGATGGCAGCTACTACATCCTGAAGCAGGGCGCCAAGGGCCGCGCCGGCGTCTACAAGGCCAAGGACGCGAAGATGCCGACGCTGTGGACGCCGTACGTCTGCATCGCCGACGCCGACGCGACCAGCGCGCGCGCGCAGAGCCTCGGCGCGACCCTCCTGCTGGCACCGATGGACATCCCTGGCGTCGGCCGGCTGGCGCTCTACAACGACCCGCTGGGCGCGTCGATCGCGATCCTGAAGCCCGACCCGAGCATGCGCTGAGCCGTCCGCGCGGGCGCGCCACGCGGCGAAAATCGGGCGATGAACGCTTGCGCGCCGCGCGCGGCCCGGATCGTGACGCGCCTCGTCGTCCAGCTGAGCGACACCCACATTCGCCGGCCCGGGGAGCTGGCCGAGGGGCGGGTCGACACCGCCGGCGCCCTGGCACGCGCGGTCGCCGCCGTGAACGCACTGCCGCAGCGCGCCGACGCGGTGGTGGTGACCGGCGACCTGGTCGATTCGGGCAAGCCGGCGCAGTACGAGCACCTGCGCGCGCTGCTCGCGCCGCTCGCGTGTCCGGTGTATCTGCTGCCCGGTAACCACGACGACCGCAACGCCTTGCGCGCCGCGCTCCCGGACCACGCCTATCTGCGCGAGGCGCGCCACGCCTACCTGCACTACGCCGTCGATCTCGGCGGACTGCGCCTGGTCGTTCTTGACACCTCGGTCGCGGGCGCGACCCACGGCGAGATCGACGCCGCACAGATCGCCGAGCTCGACGCCACCCTCGCCGCGCGACCCGAGCAGCCGACGCTCGTCGCCATGCACCATCCGCCGTTTCGCACCTTCATCGAGCGCATGGACGACTACGGCCTCAGGCGCGGCGGCCCCGGCCTGGCTGACGTGCTGCTGCGCCACCCGCAGGTCGACCGCATCGTCTGCGGCCACCTGCACCGCAGCATCGTCGCGCGCTTCGCCGGGAAGACGGTGATGACCTCGCCGTCGACGGCGCACGCGCTCGCCTTCGATCTCGGCGCCGATGCGCCGCTGGCGTTCACGCTCGAGCCTCCCGGCTTTCTCGTGCACGCCTGGTCGGCCGATGGCGGAATCGCCAGCCACCTGGTCCACGTCGATGCCTATGATGGGCCGTTCGCCTTCAGCTCTGCCTGACTCGGAAAAGAGGACGCCATGGACCGCGCCGTCGCCCCGCCCGCCGCCCTTGCCCGCGACATCTTCTGGGAAAGCGCCGGCACGAGCCGCATCCCGTTCGCGAGCTACACCAGCGACGAGCTGCACCGGGTCGAGCTCGAGCGCTTCTTCTACAAGAACCACTGGTGCTACGTCGGCCTTGAGGCCGAGATCCCGAACCCGGGCGACTTCAAGCGCACCGCCGTCGGCGAGCGCTCGGTGATCCTGGTACGCGACCAGGACGGCGCAATCAATGTCGTTGAGAACGTCTGCGCCCATCGCGGCATGAGCTTTTGCCGCGAGCGTCACGGCAACAAGAAGGACTTCACCTGCCCGTATCACCAGTGGAACTATTCGCTCAAGGGTGACCTGCAGGGCGTGCCTTTCAGGCGCGGCGTCAAGCAGGACGGCGTCGTCCAGGGCGGCATGCCGGCCGACTTCAAGCCGGCCGACAATGGCCTCACCAAGCTCAAGGTCGCAGCGCGGGGCGGCGTCGTCTTCGCCTCGTTCGACCACGACGTCGAGCCGCTCGAGGAGTTCCTCGGCCCGACCATCCTGCGCTACTTCGACCGCACCTTCGATGGCCGCGAACTTCGCCTGCTCGGCTACAACCGCCAGCGCATCCCGGGCAACTGGAAGCTGATGCAAGAGAACATCAAGGACCCGTACCACCCGGGCCTGCTCCACACCTGGTTCGTCACCTTCGGCCTCTGGCGCGCCGACAACAAGTCGCAGCTGCTGATGGACGCGCGCCACCGCCACGCGGCGATGATCTCGACCCGCGGCCAGATGGGCGCCTCGGCGCAGGTGACGCAGGTGTCGAGCTTCAGGGCCGACATGAAGCTCGAGGACCCGCGCTTCCTCGACATCGTCCCGGAGGCGTGGTGGGGCGGGCCGACGGCGGTGATGACGACGATCTTTCCCGAGCGTGATCTTCCAGCAGCAGGTCAATTCGGTCTCGACGCGCCACATCCAGCCCGACGGCCACGGCGCGTTCGACTTCGTCTGGACCCACTTCGGCTTCGCCGACGACACGCCCGCGATGACCGAGCGGCGGCTGCGCCAGGCCAACCTGTTCGGGCCGGCCGGGTTCGTCTCGGCCGACGACGGCGAGGTGATCGAGCTGTCGCAGCGGGGCTTCGAGCAGAAGCCCTTCCATCGCACCCTGGCCGAGCTCGGCGGCACCGACGTCGCCGATGCCGACCACATGGTGACCGAGACCTTGATCCGCGGCATGTACCGCTACTGGCGCGAGGTAATGGAAGCGTGATCGGCGCGATCGACTTCGCCGGCTATCAAGCGCTAGTGCAGCTCTACGCCGACTACGCGCATGCGGTCGACTCCGGCAACTGGGACCTCTGGCCCGAGTTCTTCGTCGACGACTGCGTCTATCGCCTGGTGCCGCGCGAGAACCACGAGCGCGGTCTGCCACTGGCAACGCTCGCGTTCGAGAGCAAGGGAATGCTGAAGGACCGGGTCTACGGCATCCGCGAGACCCTGTTCCACGACCCGTACTACCAGCGCCACGTCGTCGGCGCGCCGCTAGTGCACGCGCAGTTCGGCCGAGCGGATCGAGAGCGAGGCCAACTACGCCGTCTTTCGCACCAAGCTCAACGAGCTGAGCACGGTCTTCAACGTCGGCCGCTATCTCGACGTGATCGTCGCCACGCCGGCGGGACTGAAGTTCCGGAGCCGCGTCGTCGTCTACGACAGCGAGATGATCCCGAATTCGATCATCTATCCGATCTGAAGAACAAGAAGCCATGAGCACCTGGACCCGCGTCGCCTGGCTCGACGACTTCGCCGCCAGTGACGCGATCGAGGTCGCCGCCGGCGCGCGGCGGATCGCGATCTTTCTCGTCGCCGGCGAGGTCTTCGCCACCGCCGCCCGCTGCACCCACGGCGACGCGACGCTGTGCGACGGCTTTCTCGAAGGCCACGAGATCGAGTGCCCGCTGCACCAAGGCCGGTTCGACGTTCGCACCGGCGCGGCGACCGGCCCGCCCGCCGACACGGCGCTGCTGACCTACCCGGCGCGGCTCACCGGCGACCAGGTCGAGCTCGGCCTCGACTGAGCCTGGCGCGCTGCCCTGAGGGCAAGCGCCGAGCACGAGCCGGCGACGTTGTTGTTATCGTCGGGCCCCCGCCGACGAAAGCGCCGATGCGACCCGTCATCACCAGCCTGCTCGACACGGATCTCTACAAGTTCACGATGTGGCAGGCGATGCTGCATCGCCACCCGGAGACGCACGCCGAGTACACGTTCGTATGTCGCAACGACCCGGCCTATCCGCTGGCCGAGCTGCTGCCCGAGCTGAATCGCGAGCTCGATTCGCTTTGCGCGCTGAGCTTTCGCGCCGACGAGCTCGCCTACCTCAAGTCGCTGCGCTTCATCCGCTCCGACTTCGTCGACTTCCTGCGCATCTTCCGCTTCCAGCGCGACTTCATCGTCGCCAGCGCCGCCGCCGACGGGCGCGGCCTCGAGATCGTCGCCAACGGGCCGCAGGTGCACGTGATGGCGTTCGAGATCTTCGTTCTGGCGATCGTCAACGAGCTCTACTTCCGCCGCTTCGACGCGCCCGCGGCGCTGGCCGAGGGACGGCGCCGCCTGGCGGCCAAGATCGAGCGGCTGCGCGAGTTCGAGAAGGAGCCGAAGCGGGCGACGCCGTTCGAGTTCTTCGACTTCGGCGTGCGCCGGCGCTTCTCGGGCGAATGGCATCGCGAGGTGCTGGTCACGCTCAAGCGCGAGGTGCCGCAGTTCTTCAAGGGCGCCTCTGACGTGCTCTTCGCGCGCGACCTCGGCCTGGTGCCGATCGGCACGATGGCGCACGAGTACCTGCAGACGTTCCAGACGCTCGGCGTTCGCCTTCGCGACTTCCAGCGCGCCGCGCTCGAGGCCTGGGTCCAGGAGTACCGCGGCGACCTCGGCACGGCGCTCACCGACGTCGTCGGCATGGATGCCTTCCTGGCCGACTTCGACCTCTATTTCGCCAAGCTGTTTGACGGCCTGCGCCACGACTCCGGCGACCCGTTCGTCTGGGGCGAGAAGGCGCTCGCCCACTACGAGAAGCTGCGCATCGACTCGCGCACCAAGCGTCTGGTCTTCTCCGACGGCCTCGACTTCGAGCGGTCGTTCGCGCTCTATCGCCACTTCGCCGACCGCGCACCATGCGGCTTCGGCATCGGCACCAACCTGACCAACGACATGGGCCTCAAGACGCTGCACATCGTCATGAAGCTGACCCACGCCAACCACCAGCCGGTCGCCAAGCTCTCCGACAGCCCGGGCAAGCTGCTCTGCGACGACGAGACCTTCCTCGCCTACCTGCGCCAGGTCTTCAACGTGCCGGCCTGAAGGTTTTCGCCGATCGGCGCGCTAAGCTCACCGCCATGGCGGCGGACGGCAGCGCTTTCTCGATGTCGGCGGCGACGGCGGGCTCGACGTCTTCCGCCTTGCGCACCGTCACGCTCGCCAGCGCGAGTCGACTTTGCCGGCTTTCGACGCGCCTGCCGCCGGCTGTGGGCCGAGCAGGTGGCGCCGAAGCGCGTCAGCTGGTACTGCGCCGACGACTGCGGAAGGTGATCTCTTCCAGGCCGATCCGCCGAACGGCGCGCTTGGCGTTGCCGCGACGTCGTCGTGCCACCGGTGAACGCGCCGGCGGTGTTCCTGCCGCTGAGCGAGAGCGTCGTCCTGCACCGTGACCCTGATCGCTTCGGCCTGCTCTATCGGCTGCTCTGGCGATTCCAGGTCGAGCCCGGGTTGCGCGCCGATCCGCTCGACCCAGACTGGCTGCGCGCCGACGAGATGGCGCAGGCAGTGCGCCGCGACATGCACAGGATGAAGTCCTTCGTGCGCTTCCGGACCATTGCCGACGACGGCGGCGGCGCGCCCCTGCATCTCGCCTGGTTCGAGCCCGAGCACCACATCGTCGAGGCGACGGCGCCGTTCTTTGCGCGCCGCTTCACCGCCATGCGCTGGGCGATCCTGACTCCCGAGCGCAGCGTCCGCTGGGACGGCGCGCAGCTCGTCCTCGGACCGGGCGCGCGGCGCGAGCAGGCGCCGCCGGCCGATGCCGACCTGCCGGAAGGGGCGCTCATCGATCCGCTGGCGGCCGAAGAACGGAGCACACCATGATCGCCAAAGGACCGACCGATCCGAAGCACCGGCCCGTGGCCGAGCCACAGCCGACGCCGGGTCATGAAGAAACAGCCCAGCGGCGATTCGCCGCGCAGCCTGCCCGCTTTGCGCGAAGCGCTCGAGCGTTGTCGCGAGTGCCCGATCGGCGAGCACGCGACGCAGGCGGTGCCCGGCGAGGGGCTGAAGCACGCGCGCCTGATGTTTGTCGGCGAGCAGCCCGGCGACCAAGAGGATCTGCAAGGTCGGCCGTTCGTCGGCCCGGCGGGCCAGCTGCTGACGCGCGCGCTGACCGAGCTCGTCGTGCCACGCGACAAGGTCTACATCACCAACGCCGTCAAGCACTTCAAGTTCGAGTTGCGCGGCAAGCGCCGGATCCACAAGACGCCGGCGCAACAGGAGGCCGCCGCCTGTCTGCACTGGCTCGAACGCGAGATCGAGCTGGTCGACCCGATGGCGCTGGTTGCGCTCGGCGCGACCGCGGCGCGCCAGCTGATCGGCTCGCCGGTGTCGGTGATGCGCGAGCGCGGGCAGTGGCTGCGCCGGCGCGACGGCCGCCGGGTGCTGATCGCACTCCATCCGTCGGCGCTGCTGCGCGCGGATCCGGCCGACAAGGCGGCCGCGTATGCCGCCTGGGTCGAAGACCTGCGCCACGCAGCGGAGGAATTCGGCGCGGCCGAGTCGAAGCCTCGGCCGTAAAGACATTGCGCCCTGGACGGAAGCCGAGCGAGCTGGTCCCGCTTTCGCGACGGCGAAGCCGTCCTACAGCCCCGGTCGGCCCTCGGCGAAGTGCGCATGCGCTAGCGCGCGGCATTCGATCACGCCGTGGCGCCCGGCGCGGCCGATCTGGGCGACGAGCGAGGCGTTGTTCGGCGCATCGCTGGCGCACGCGACGGCTATCGTTTCGGCATTCATCCTTGGGTGACCGCTATGCGCCACGCTCCCGCCACGCTCCACCTCTCGCACGCTTTCCGCTCGCCGCCGCCTCCCGGGGCGATCGAATGGGAGGAGTTGCCTTCCCTCGCCCAGCGGGTGCGCCAGACGCCGGCTGGGCCCGCCAGCGCGCCCTGGGACGCGACCCGTCCCGCCGAGCTCGAAGCGACCCCGGTGTCGCCGCCGTTTCGCGAGTTGAAGGGCGTCGCGATCCGCGAGGTCAACGAGCCCGACGTGTTCCGCCACTTCTTCGGTCGCTGACCCACTTTGTCTCCCTCGCGGCACCGCGACGTTTCGTCGCAGGCCTCGCTATCCTGAGGGCTGCGCCATCGACCGCGGCCCGCCATGACCCCTGCCACCGGCCTGCCCGGCGCGTCCCGGCCCCCACGTCTGTTCTGGGAAGACTTTCCCGTCGGCCAGGTGCGCGAGTTCGGCCATTACGAAGTCAGCCGCGAAGCCGTGCTCGCGTTTGCTCGCCAATTCGATCCGCAACCGTTTCATCTCGACGACGCCGCCGCCGAGGCGTCGCTCTTCGGCCGCCTCTCGGCGAGCGGCTGGCACACCTGCGCGATGGCGATGCGCATGATGTGCGATGGCTATCTGCTCGAATCGGCCAGCCTTGGCTCGCCCGGCATTGAGAAGCTGAACTGGCTCAAGCCGGTCTATCCGGGCGACGTGCTGCACTTGCGCATCGAAGTGCTCGAGGCCCGGGCGATGACGAGCCGTCCGTCGGTCGGCCTGGTCCGGTCGCGCACGACCGTGCTCAACCAGAACGACGATGCCGTGCTCTCGATGGAAGGCGTCGGCATGTTCAGGCGCCGGAGCGTGGCGACGTCTTAGCCGCTTGCGGCGCATGGGGGCGTGACATTGTTGGGCCGAGCGACGCCCGGCAACGCCCTCGGCGACGGTTGCACGGGCGACAATGTCGGCACCGTCATGCGCCCTTCGCTCGTGCTGCCGTCCGGCCGCACGAGCGCACACCCGCCAGCGCTTCGACAGGAGCACGTTGATCACGATGACCCCGGTCCCCGAACTCGAGGACGCACGCAGTGCGGCGCGGGCGTTACCGAGCCACACGCTGCCGCTGGGCACCCGCTTGCGCGACTACGAGATCACCGGCCTGGCCGGCGAAGGCACGTGCAGCATCGTCTATCTCGGCTGGGACCATTCGCTGCAGCGCAAGGTCGCGGTCAAGGAATACATGCCGGCGGCGATCGCCGCGCGCGTCACCGGCGCGCCAACCATCGTCTCGCCAGAGCGCCACGTCGATACCTTCCGCGCCGGCCTGGCTGGCTTCGTCGACGAAGCGCGCCTGCTCGCCCGCTTCGACCATCCCTCGCTGGCCAAGGTCTATCGCTTCTGGGAGGAGAACGGCACCGCCTACATGGTGATGCCGCTCTACGAAGGACCGACCCTCAAGACCGCGCTCGCCGAGCTCGGCCATGTGCCGAGCGAAGAAGAGCTGCGGGCGTGGCTGAAGCCGATCCTCAACGCCGTCACCGTCCTTCACGAGGGCGGCACGTGGCACCTGAACGTCGGCCCCGACGAGATCCTGCTGACGCCGGTCGGCCCGGTCCTGCTCGGCTTCGCCTCGGCGGCGCACGCGATCGAGGCGATCCACCATACCCCCGCGGTCGCGCTCAAGCCGGGCTTCGCCGCGATCGAGCAATACGGTCGGCAGCCGGCTCGACGCGCGGCCCATGGACCGATCTGTATGCCCTCGCCGCGGTCGTCTATGCGGCGATCACCGGCGCCGCGCCGGTCGCCGCCGCCGACCGTCTCGCCCGCGACCGTCTGCGCCCGCTGACCCTGGTCGCAGCTGGCCTGTACAGCGCCGGCTTCCTTGCCGCGATCGACGCAGCGATGGCGGTCCAGCCGAAGCAACGGCCGGCCGACCACGGCGAGTTCCGGGCCCTGATGGGCGACATCGAGGCGCCCGGAGCGGTGTCCCTGGCGCCGCGCCGCGACCTGATGCAGGAGCCTTTCGTCGGCCAGCCGACGACCGATCGCGAGATCACCGTCCCGGACCCAACCGCCGACGCCGAGCATACCGAGCCTCCGGCGGCGACCACGACCACGCGCCGAGCGAGGCGAAGGCACCGGTCGCGGCGAGCGCGCCGGCCGTCAAGCCGGCACCGCACGACGTCGAGCGCGCCCTGCCGTCGTGGATGAAGAGCGGCGGCATGCGCTCGTTCGGCAAGCGCGCGCTCTATGGCGTCGTCGCCGGAACCTGCGTGCTCATCGGCGTTGCCGCGCTGGTGCTGCAGTTCGCGACCCGGCCAGCGCCGCGCATGCCGCTCGCGACGGCCGCGTCGACGCCAGCGCCCGGCGCAATCACGCGCGCCGTGGCGCCGCCGCCCACCCCGCGCGCCGCCACGGCGGTTCCTGCTTCCGTTCCGGTCGCGGTCACGGCGACGGCCACACCCGCCCCGACGAGCGCCGCGGCGACTGCGCGCGCGCCGATCAAGGTGGCTTCGGCACAAGCACCGGCGCCGGCAGCGACCATAGCGACGGCGGCGCCGGCGCCGATCGCGACCGTCGCGCCAGCGACGGTGCCGGACGAACGCCAGGGGCGCTGCATCGGGATCCTGCAGAAGGCCTCGCTCGAGAAGATCACGGCGGCCGAGACCGAGTTCTTCAAGAAGGAATGCAAATGAGCGGGTTCGCCGCCCGCTCCTGGCGAGGCCCGCTCGGCGCCGCGCTGCTCGCCCTCGGCGCCGCGCTGCCGCTGGCGGCGTGCTCGCCGTCGGGACCACAGGCGTTCGAAAAGGCGGCCGCCGAGGCGACCGACAACCTGATCGCCCAGACCGGCAAGCTGCCGGCGTTCCTAGCCCGGATCGAGTCGAGCCTGGTCAAGCCCGATCCGAAGCTGCCCAAGCGAACCATCCTGCTCGACCCGATGCTCGACACGATCACCGGCCAGCAGACCGAGACGACGATGCTGTTCGAGCGCCGCGTGACGCAGCGGATCGGCAACCTCTACCCGCAGTTCGAATTCCTGCCGTTCCAGAGCTCGAACCTGACCCACGCCCAATACCTGATGACCGGGACGATCTCGCGCATGCCGACCGCGCCCGACAAGACCACGGTCCGCCTGAGCTTGGCCCTGGTCGACATGCGCACCAACCTGGTCGTCGCCCAGGCGTCGGCGCTGGCGCGCGACGAGAACCTCGACACAACGCCGTCGCGCTACTACCGCGACAGCCCAGTCCTTATCAAGGACAAGGTGGTCGAGGGCTACGCCAAGACGACGACGACGACGGTCGGCCAGCGCGCCGACCCGTACTACATGGAGCGGATCGGCGCGGCGAGCGTGATCAGCGAGGCGACGACGCTCTACAACGCCGAGAAATACCAGGACGCGCTCGGCCAATACCGGACCGCGTTGTCGACACCGCAGGGCGAGCAGATGCGGGTGCAAAGTGGCATCTACCTGACGAACATGAAGCTCGGCCGCGTCGCCGAGGCCGAGCAGGCGTTCGGCCGTATCGTCGCGCTCGGCATCGCCTACAACGAGCTCGGGGTGAAGTTTCTCTTCAATCCGGGCAGCGTCGAATTCTGGTCCGATCCCAAGATCAGCGGCGCCTACGGCATGTGGCTGCGCCAGATCGCGCATGAGGCGATCAATGCCAAGAGCTGCATCACGATCGTCGGCCACACCAGCAAGAGCGGCCCGGGGCCGGTCAATGACGCGCTCTCGCTCAAGCGCGCGGCCTACGTGCGCCAGAAGCTCGCGGCGGAAGCGCCCGAGCTCGCCGGACGGACGCGCGCCGAGGGCATGGGCTTTCGCCAGAACATCGTCGGCAGCGGCACCGACAACAGCTTCGACGTGCTCGATCGGCGGGTCGAGTTCAAGATCGTTCCCTGCGGCTAGCGTGCCTCGACGCGTCGTCGCCGGCAAAGGCGCGGCGCGCCGACCGCGCTCGCATCGCTACAGCGTCTACGTCGTCGAGCTCGCCGATCCGGTCTGGAACGTCGCCGCCTTTCGTCGCGCCAACCCCGACTACCAGCTCGGCAAGCCGTTCGTCTACGTCGGCATGACCGGCCTCGACCCCGACCTGCGCTTCGATCGCCACAAGGCCGGCATCCAGGCCAACCGCTATGTCTTCGAGTATGGACTGCGCCTTCTGCCCGAGCTCTACGCGGTCTACAACCCGATGCCCTACGACGGCGCGCGCGACATGGAGGTCGAGCTCGCGATCGGCCTGCGCGAAGCGGGCTACGGCGTCTGGCAGGCCTGAGGTGAGAGCGCCACGGCCGCGCGCTGGTGCAGCAAGGTCTCGAGGCACTGCTCGCGAATGCCGTAGAACGACTTGAGGTCGGCGACCTCGGCGCGCGCCCGCGCCGCCTGCGCCTCGCCGCCGGCCTTGCGCTTGGCCAGGATCATCTTGTTCTTGCTTGTGTGCTCGAGCGCGACGAACTCGAACACCTGCGCCTCGTAGCCGCAGGTTTCGAGCAGCAGCGCACGCAGGCTGTCGGTCACCATCTCGGCCTCCTGGCCGAGGTGGATCCCGTGGCGCAGCAGCCCCGAGAGCAGCCGCGGCCGCGTCATCTGCGGCCGCAGCTCCTTGTGGCAGCACGGCGAGCAGACGAGCACCGCGGCGCCGGCGCGAACGCCGAGGTCGATCGCGTGGTCGGTCGCGGTGTCGCAGGCGTGCAGAGCGATCATGATGTCGACCGCGGCCGGCGTGAACGTGCGCAGGTCGCCGGCAACGAACGAGAGACCGGTGCAGCCGCACCGCTCGGCGACGTCGTTGCAGAAGGCGACCAGCTCCGGACGCAGCTCGACGCCGGTGACGACCGGTGCAACGCCGAAGCGGCGCCGCAGATGCTCGTGCACGGCGAACGTGAGAGAGCCCTTGCCGCAGCCGAAGTCGACGACCCGGATCGCGGTCGTCGCCTGCCACGCTTCCAATGTGGCCACGGGCAGGTCGGCGAGCGCATGGTCGAGGACCTCGAGGAACTTGTCGATCTGGCGCCACTTCTTCGCCTGCGCCGGAACGACGCGTCCGCTTCGTCGGTGATGCCGAGCGCGTGCAGGAACGGCAGATCGAGCGGCAATCGGCGCTCGCGCCGGCGGTCGTGCGCCGGCAATCCAGCGTCGACGCTCGCAGCGGTTGAACGGCGGGGCGAGCGACGCAAGGTCTGCGCGACCTTTCTTGCTGACGAGCAGCTGCGTCTCGGCCGCGGCGGCGTTGAGCGTGGCGTGCGCGAACGAGGGCGTCGCCAACGGGTCGAGCAGCGTCGCGATCGCTGCCAGCGCCTCGTCGCGGGCGAGGTTTCGGGTTACGTCGCGGGTCGCGTGCGAGTAGACGAGCGAGAGCGCGGGCGCGCCGCGCAGGCCGATCCGCCGCGCGCGCACGGCGCGCAGGTCGTCGTCGGCATGGCGGATCTTCGACAGGACCAGCGATTCGAATGCGCCGGCGTCGAACGCGGCGCCGACCGCAGCCAGAAAGGCCGCGCGCGTCGCCTCGCCGGTCAGGGTGGCGGATGGCGGCGATGCGGCGACGGGTGCGTTCATTGCAGGCGAGGAAGGGTCCTCGCGATTGTCGACCCGCGCAGGTTGATCAGCGGACGCCGGCGACAATCGCCCACCCTCCGACTCGCTCACGCTCGTCATGTTCGGAATCGCCGACTACGCGTCGTTCGTCATCGCCGTCATCGTCTTCCTGATGATCCCGGGGCCGGGCAACCTGGCGCTGATCAGCTCGACGGGCAAGGGCGGCGTGCACGGCGGCCTCGCCGCGACCCTCGGCGTGATCGCCGGCGACCAGGTCCTGATGTGGCTCGCCGTCGCCGGCGTCGCGGCGCTGCTGGCGGCGTATCCGCCAGCCTTTCACGGCGTGCAGTGGCTCGGCGCCGGCTACCTCGCCTGGCTCGGCCTGCGCATGCTTCTCGCCAAGCCCGGCGACGCGCCGGTGCTGACGATCCGCGCCGGCCAGTATTTCCGCCAGACGCTCGCGATCACCTTGCTCAACCCCAAGGCGATCGTCTTCTACATGGCGTTCTTTCCGCTCTTCGTCGACCCGGCGCGGCCGGCCGGCATCACGACGTTCGCGGTCATGGCGGCAACGATCGCGGTCCTGACGTTCGCCTATGGCGTCGTCGTCACGCTGCTCACGCACCGGCTCGCCGAGCGCATGCGCGCCAGTCCGCGCATCGGCCGGCTGCTCGGTCGCGCCGCTGGCGTCTTCATGATCGGCTTCGGATTGAAGCTGGCGCTTTCGCGCTAGCCCGCGACGGTTCGCTCAGGCGGCGAGCGGCTCGCGTCGTGCCGCAGCAATCGAAGCAGTCACCGCGTCGAGGTCGAGCGTTTTCGCCAGCAGAGCGGCAAGCTTGGGCGTGCACATGGCGGCGATGCGGTTGAAGCCGAACCAGCCGAAGCCGTCCATCTCGGGCCGCGCCCGTCCCGAGCCGCGCTCGACGAAGCAGCTCTCGCAATGCAGCGCGCGCGTGTCGAGTCGGTCCGAGAGACAGGCGAAGAGGTGCAGGTCCTTCTTCGCCGTGTAGACGTGCCGGCCGAGGTCGAACAACGTCTCGGCGGCGAGGCGCAGGCCGGTCTCCTCCAGGTTTCGCGCAGCGCCGCCTCACGCGGGTCTCACCGTGTGGATGCCGCCCTTGGGCAGATCCCAGTGGCGTTGCCCGGTGACGTGGCAGAGCAGCAGCTCGTGCGTCTCGGTCAGCACCACGATGCCGCAGCTGAGGCGGCGCTGGCGTGACGTCAGGGTCTCGAGCATCGCCAATTGTCGCGCCGCAGCGAACGCGGTGGACAATCGCGACGCGCGGCGATCCGGGCCAGTTGCCAACTCCTCGACGCCGCCGCGCCGCGTGACGGCTGTTGCTTCGCCGTAGCATCGAGCGCATGTCCGCCACGATCGGCTACGCCTTGTTCGCGACCGCAGTCGGCGAGTGCGCGCTTGCCTGGAGCGACGCCGGGCTGACCGGCGTCTGGCTGCCCGAGGAGCGGCCCGGTGACCTGCGGCGCAAGCTCGCGCGTCGATTCGCTGGCGCCCGCACGGCGCAACCGCCGGTCGCCATCGCCGCCGCCATCGACGCCATCATTCGTCTGCTGCGTGGCGCGCGCGTCGATCTCGGCGACGTGACGCTCGACCTCACCGCGATCGACGCCTTCCGCCGGCGCGTCTATGCCGTTGCGCGGACGATCGCTCCCGGGCGCGTCCTCAGCTACGGCGAGGTCGCGCACCGGGTCGGCAGCGACGCCACGGCGCGCGCGGTCGGCCAGGCCCTCGGCGCCAATCCGTTTCCGGTCGTCGTCCCGTGTCATCGCGTCGTCGCTGCTGCGGGGGCCTTGGGCGGCTTCTCCGCGCCCGGGGGCGTCGCGGTGAAGCGTCGCCTGCTCGCGATCGAAGACGCGCGCGTCGACGGGCCGCCGGACCTGTTCGACGCGCCTTCGACGCTGGCCGCCGAGCCGCGCGGCTAGCCGGCGTCGTCAACGTGCGCACTCAGGTCGCCAGGCGCGCGGTCGCGATCGGCGCCGTCTCGGCGTCGGCCGGCGTCTTGATCGACGTGTCGGGCCGCTCGTAGCGCCCGATCAGGCAGCCGCTCGCCAGGCCGCGCTCGCGGATCGCCTCGAGCAAGGCGTCGCGACCCGGCGCGCCGTCGAACGCGGCGCCGGGCGCGAGCGCGAACACCTGGAACGCGTAGCGGTGCACGCCGTGGCCGGGCGGCGGGTCGGGCGGCAGCCAGCCGGCCTGCAGGTACGAATTGCGGCCGAGGTGAAGTTGCGCGGTATCATCGTCCTTGCCCGACAGCGCATCTTCGGCGAGGGCGCCGCTGCCGTCGCCGACGGCAAGATCGACGACGATCGCGTGCACTAGCGGTTGCGGCGTCGGCGCATCGGCGTCCTCGACGAGAAGCGCCAGCGAGCCGGCGTTGCTCGGCGCGCCCCGCCATTGCAGCGGCGGCGACACGCCGGCGCCATCGGCGGTGTAGCGCGCCGGCATCGGCCCGTGGTCGACGAAGGCGAGGCTCGTCACGGTGATCGAGGCCATCCCGGCACGCAGGTCGACGGCCTGAAAGGCGATCTTGTCGAGCCCGGCGCGCTGACCGCGCAACGCATGACCTAGCGCATCGGGAAGCTTTTCGAGCATCTGGCCACCTCGTCACGAATGAACGAGAGCAGCATTCCACATGCCCGGCGCGAGGCGCATCGCGCCGACGCCGCCCTCAGTGCCCGGGCGGATGCGCGACGATGAAGTCCGAGCAGCCCTGATACTTCGGCGAAGTCGCCGGGTCCTGCGTCACGTACTGCAGCGAGCCCCAGAGCCCCCACTTCGACCAGTTGCCGATGTCGCTGTACTGGTTCATCGTGTCGCCGCCGGCAGCGACCCACTGGCGTGTAGTACTCGGGTAGACATCGCGCATGCGCGGGTTGTTGTGCGCCGAGGTGAAGAGCGCGGTCATCGCGTCCTGCTTGTCGGCCGGGAAGTACGAGCTGCTGTCGCCGGGCCCGCTCTCGTAGGCCTTGAGCTTGAGCTTGTACTTCGCGGCGAGCGCGGCATTGTTCGTCATCGCACGACTTGATATCGCCGCGGATGTTGGCGAGCATCTGGTCGACGATCTGGTCGCTGCTGAGCGTGAGAGTCGTCGCCACGTTCGCCGGATCGCCGGCGGCCACCGCGTTGAAGTACGGCGCGACCGCCATCACGTCGGCGTTGGCGGCGGTGTCCTGGTAGGCCAGCATGTGGCTGAGGAAGTTGTCCCACACCGCCTGGCCGGCGAGGACGCGCACGATGCGGCCGCTCTCGGCCGGGCCCAACACGCCCTGGATGATCTTGAAGATCTGCACCGCGCGCGTCGCGTAGAAGATCGCCGGCTGGCCGAACGGGCTCTGCAGACCGAGCGCCTGCGAGCGCGCATTGGCCCAGGTGGTCTGGGCGAATGCCGTGTTCCAGACCTCGTTCGAATACTCGATGTGGGCGTGCAGCGCAGGATCCAGACGGGCTGCGCAACAAGGTTGCGAACTGGCGCACGTAGTCGTCGCTCGCCTGATGCGGGATGCAGAACCAGGGATCGACGTGCAGCGTGTTGGCGAGCTCGATCATCGCTTCGATCGGCACGCCGGCCGCGCGTTGCATAGGTCACGTCGGCGACATGCGCGCGGTCGGCCCACTCGACGACCGGCGAGCCGTTGGTCGCGCCCCAGTCCATGAAGCGAAGCAGCGAGAACGGCGCGATCTTTTCGAGGAACACGCGGGCTGAACGGCTGGTTGGCGTACGTCGCCTCGGTGCCGGGCCAGAGGAAGCGAAGGTTGCGCACCGGATTGGTCGCGCTCGTGCGGTCGATCGCGACCCAGAGGTTGCCGGTCGTGTCGACGATGTCGATCGCGATCCGGTTCGGCGCCGACTCGGCGACCGTGACGCTGCTGAGCGGAAAGCTGATCGAGCCGTCGCCATCCCAGAGCACGACGTAGCGGCCCGGCGCGAAATGGCTGCCGGCCCAGGCGACGGCGCTGAGCGCGTGCTGGCCCGGCGGCAAGCGCGGCGGGATAGCCGTCGGCGGTGAGCGAAGGGAACGCCGCGCCCCAGACGCCGTTGTCGTCGCGCGAGACCCAGCCCATGCCGCTCTTCATCAGATCGGCAAACGGGAACTCAGACGAGTAGTAGGCAATTCCCGAGAGGTTGATGCCGACGTATTGCGATCGCGCCGGAATCCGGGTCGTGCCGCGCACCGAGAGCGTCCCGGATGCGGTGACGCCGTCGGCGCTGACCGTGATGGTCGTGAAGCCGGCGCGGATCGGCGTCACGAAGCCGGCCGCGTCGACGGTCGCGATGGTGGGGTCGGCGCTGCTCCAGGCCAGGGCGGCGCCGGTGACGGTCGCTCCCGAGCTGTCGCTCGCTCGCGCGGTCATCGGGGTCAGGGCGCCGATCGCAGTCGGGGTCAGCGCGGGCAGGGAAAGCGCCGCCACCTTGACCGGGGCCGTCACCGGAGTGGCGGGAGGTGCGACGACCACCGGCGCCGGCGCGGCGCCCGAGGCGGGAGCCGACGCTGCGCTCAACGGCGCGGCGGTAACGGTCGGATCCTTGGCCCCGCCACATCCGCACAAAGCGACGGCCGCGACGAAGGCAAGACGGTGTAACGGGATCATTGCGGTGTCTCAGGAGGCCAAAGGCCTCCCGATGATCCCGAATCAACTCCGCCTCAGGGGTTACCAAAGTGCAACGACGTTGCCAGAGCGTTCTTGGCCGGCGGCAATGGCGCGCCCGCGGCGGGGCGCTTGAGCCGGCTGTGGGGCGACAGATTGCCTGCTCTGTCGCTGAAGGGGCGCCCCCGCCCGATCAGGCCGGCTTGATGTTCTGGTTCACCCGGAACAGATTCTTCGGGTCGTACTTCGCCTTGATCGACGCCAGCCGCGCGTAGTTTTCGCCGTAGCTCGCCTGCACCCGCCCCTCGGCCTCGTCGTCCATCATGAAGTTCACGTACCCGCCCCCAGGTTGAACGGGTGGACGGCCTTCCAGTAGGCGCGCCCCCACGTCTTCAGGGCGTCCGCGTGGTTCGGATCGGGATCGATGCCGGCGATCACCATCGACTACGTCGCGTCGCGCATCGGCCACGCGGTCGCGTTCTTCGCGACCCGCCGCACGGCGCCGTCGATCGGGTAGAGGTGCATGAGGCAGAACGGGCTCGGCGCCGCCGCGGCCTGGGCGATGTGGACGTCGATCGCTTGATCGGTCAGCGTTTTCACGAAGTCGCCCTTCCAGTACCACTGCAGGCCCTTCGGGAAGAACGGATCGAACAGGCCATTGATCGCGGGCATCGGCATCATGCCCGTCCAGTCGAAGAGCGGCGCTGGCAGGTCTTTGAGGAGCGGCGCCATCGCCTTGCGGCCCTCCGCTTCCGAGCCGTTGAAGCACGAGATCACGGCGCACGCGCGCTTGTTCCAATGCTCCTTCGGGAACGGATCCGCCGGAGGCACCGTCTTGAGGCCGACGAACAGCCGCCCAGCTCCTCGGGTGCGCTCGGCAGGAAATCGCGGAACGCCCGCATGACCGCTCTCCCGTCCTTCGCGCGTCCCAGAAGATCGGGCCGGCGAACACCATGCTCACCGGATGCGCCTGGAAGAGAAAACTCGTGACGACGCCGAAGTTGCCGCCGCCGCCGCGAAGCGCCCAGAAGAGATCCGGATGCTCCTTCTCGCTCGTGGTGACGAACCGGCCATCGGCGAGGACGACGTCGGCCTCCAGGAGATTGTCGACAGTGAGCCCGTACTTGCGCGTCAGGTACCCGGTGCCGCCACCGAGCGTCAGCCCGGCCACGCCCGTGCTGCCGACGATCCCGAACGGCACCGCCAGGCCGAAACCATGCGTCGCGTGGTCGACGTCCGCGGAGTGCAACCCGGCTCCACCCGCACGGTCTTGCCAGTGGGGTCGACGCGCACGCCCTTCATCATCGACAGGTCGATGACGAGACCGTCGTCGCAGCTGCCGAGTCCGGGGCCGTTGTGGCCGCCGCCGCGGATCGCGAGCAGCAGCCCCTGCTCGCGGGCGAAGTTCACGGCGGCGATGACGTCCGCCGCGTCGACAGCGCGCGCGATCAGGCGCGGCCGCTTGTCGATCATGCCGTTGTAGAGCGCGCGACGGCGTCGTAGTCCGCGTCGGTCGGGCGGACGAGCCGGCCGCGGAGGGTCTGCTGAAATGTGGCGACGGCTTGGTCGGTCATGCGATCCTCCGAGAGAAGAGTTCAAGCCCCGGGAAATGACGCCGCGCATCGTAGGAGCCTCGATCGCGCGGCGCAAGATCGTGGCGTACGCAATTTTGTGGATGGACCGACGGCATTCAGCACTAGGATGGTGATTCGGTCGCGCAGCCGACGGCGCGGCAGGAAGATCGATCCATCGCCAGGCCAGGAGTCCGTCATGTCGATCCTTGCAGGTATTCGTCCGCTGTTCGTTTCCCCCGTCTGCAGGGCCGTCACGGCCGAGCCGGCGCTGGCGTCGCGCGCCGCGCTCGACGGCAGAAACTTCGACGGCATCGTCCTCGAATGCGGCAAGACCTCGGGTGATGCCGACACGCTGATCTTCAAGGAGGGGCGCTTTCGTTCCACCGCATGCGACCAATACGGTTACGGCGATGGCGCCTACACGGCGACGCGCTCCGGGGAGACGGTCTCGTTCGAAGCCGAAACCGAGAGCGCGAAGTACGGCAAATTGCTCTGGAAAGGTGTCGTGCGCGGTCGGCGTCTCGACGGCACGATGACGATGATTCGCGACGGCCGGGCCGCAGGCGAGAAATGGATCCTTGCCGGGGAGAAGACCTGAGCGGCTACGGGCCACCACGGCTGAAGACAGTCGGGTCCTCCGATCTGCCGGTGTGCCGGCGTCGCCGACATCGAGCAATTGAAGGCCAGCATGGACACATCGAACCCAGGCGCCTTGGATCCTGCCTACCACTCAGGCATGAGACAACTGCAGGACCGCTGCGACACTCGCCAGCTCGCTGACCGGCTCGACGAAAAGCTCGCGCGCACCGCCTTCACCGCCGAAGATCGGGCTTTCATCGAAAGCCGCCCGCTTTTCTTTCTCGCGAGCGCCGATGCCTCCGGACGACCGGATTGTTCCTACAAGGGCGGCGCGCCCGGCTTCGTCCGGGTGACGGGCGCCGAGGAGCTGGCGTTCCCGAGCTACGACGGCAACGGCATGTTTCGCAGCCTCGGAAACGTCCTCATCAACCCGGCGGTGGCGTTGCTGTTCATCGACTTCGAGCGCCCCAACCGCCTGCGCGTCAACGGCTTTGCCCGCGTGGTCGACGACGATCCGCTGCTTGCGGGCTTTCCCGGCGCGCAGTTCGTCGTGCGCGTTCGCGCGGCGCGCATTTTTCCCAACTGCCCGCGCTACATCCATCGCATGACGATGGCCGAGACCTCGCCCTACGTTCCCCGCGCCGACTACACCCCGCCGATACCGAAGTGGAAGCGCTTCGACGAGTTTGCCGACGTCTTGCCGCGCAACGATCCGGCTCGCGGCCCGCGGGGTGAGTCGTCCTAGCGACGACGTGCCACAGACGTGGCTCGTCGGCTATCACACTCATGTCAGGTCGACGCAACAGCTCGCTGGGGACAATTCGGCCCATAAGTCGGCCCTTCGGACGACAAACCAAGGGACGATATGACGCTGGTCGAATGCAGGGCATGTGGCTCGGAACTCGGCATGAGGCCGCTCGCCTGGCTCGTGCTGCTCGTCGGCATCACCGCGGCCGGGATGGCCCATTCCACCCCGAGTTCCGGGTCGACCTCGGCGCCCAACGCGCCTAAGAGTGAACTGGTCGACAAGCAAGCCACCGCAGTCGCTGCCTTGCAGATTACCGAGATCGACTGGCACAAGGGCGGGCTCAACAACATCATGATGCTCAACGCGACGGTCCAGAACAACGGAAGGCGCGATGTCAAAGACATCAAGGTCGTGTGCGATCACGCGTCAAGCGGCGGGACAAAAATCGACAGCAACTCCGCCACGATCTACGGGCCGTTCCCGGCGGGCAAGTCGAAGTCGATCCACGAATTCGACATGGGCGTCTTTCACGACCAGGCGAAGGGAACGAACTGCTCGATCGTCCATGCCACGCTCACGACCAAGCGATGGGGCCGAGCGGCCCGATAGCCGTTGCCCGCGCTTGTGCAATTCCGAGCGCGTCAGCTCTCAAAGCGACCAATCCTGACCGCGGTGCCGCCGGGCTTGAGGTTGCGCGTCCCCGGCATCACCAGCACCGCGTCGTCGTAGGGCGTGACCCAGATATGGTCGCCGTCCTGGGCGATCGGTGTGCCGGCGGTCGGTATCACGCCGAGTCCGACGACGGGAACGAGAAAGCGGAAGTCGGCGCTGCGCGCGACCACCGGCTCGGTCACTCGCACCAGGCGCTGCAGCGGCGGCAGCGGCAGGCGAACGTTCGCCTGCACCCAGGCCGGGCCGGCCAGCCCGGTGAGGCCGAGAAAGCGGACCAGGGTATCGATCGCGACGCTGGCGGCGAGTTGCTCCCAGTGCTGGCCGCACTCGATGAGCAACGCGAGCTTCGGGCTCTGCGGATCGCCGAAGCCGCCGCGGTCGACCATGCGCGTGCCGGCCGGGTGGCCGGTGTCGATCAGCAGGTCGCCGGGAACGCCCAGCTCGCGGGCGAAGGCGACGTTTTTCTCGACCGTGCCGCAGACCATGAGCGGCCGGCACGGCTCGCTCATGCTGTGGATGTCGAGCACGCGTTCGGCCGCGTCGACATAGGGCAGCAATTGGCGCGCGCGACGCAATTCGACCGTATCGCCCGGGCCGAAGAGCGCTGCATCGGACCAGACGCGGTTGTAGTCCTCGTCGACCAGACGCGCTGAGAACGGGTCGGCCGGGTCGAAGCGGGCGAAGGCGGCGATGTTGGCAAAGGCCAGCGTCAGGCTGCCGCGCCGCGGGCGAAAGCGCTGCTCCAGCAGCCAGTCGAGCGCGATCGCGCCGCAGATCTCGTTGCCATGCGTGAGCGCCTGCACCATCACCCTCGGGCCGGGCCGGCGTGAATCGAAAACATGCACCCAGTCGACGCCCGTGCCGCCCTCGCGCCAGCGGCCGATCTCGGGTGCCTGCAGTTCCGGGACTTGCGCTGCCGTCATATCGAGTAGTGTCGCCGCGTCGGGCCGACGTGTTGCGATCGCCGCGGCCCAACCCACTCGGAGTAACACGCTCGCTCGATCGAGCCTGCGCGGCTCAACGCGGACGACCGCCGTTGCGCCCTTAGAGTCGAGGACAGATGATCGCCACACTTTCCGCCGTCACGCGCGAACGACTGCGGCGCTTCATGCGCATCACCCGCATGGCCGCGGTCATCGGTGCCGGCGTCGGTGCACTCTACGGCGGCGCGATCGCCAGACCGGGCGCCCGCGCGCTGCTCGTTTCCCTGCTGATCTCCATACCGATCGGCGTCATCGACGCCCTGCTCATGGCCTCATGGATCGCCGGCATCGAGATCTTGCTGCTGCCTCGCGCTTCGATGCGATGGCTCGACGCGCTGCCGTTCGCCGCGGTGTTCATCCTGAAGACGCTTGTCTACGGCGCGATCGCAGGGGCGGTGCTCGCCGGCCAGCCGGGAGAGCGCTTGTTGGGCGTCGTCAACGTCTATAACGCGCGCACCGGGCTGATTGCGGTTTGCCTCGCCCTCGTGCTCGTTGCCGTCATGGTGATGATGTTTCAGGCCGCGGGCCTCGTCGGCTACCGCACGTTCAGGGCTCTGCTGCTAGGAAAGTATCGCCGGCCCTACGCCGAGCGACGCTTCTTCCTCTTCGTCGACGTGGTGGGCTCGACCGCGATCGCCGAGCGGCTTGGGGCGCTGGAGGCACATCGCTTCCTCGCCGCGGTGTTTTCGGCAGTCGCCGAACCGATCGAGCTGTGCCGCGGCGAAATCTATCAATACGTCGGTGACGAGATCGTCATCACCTGGGTCGAGGCCGACGGTGTTGCCGATGCGCGGGCGTTGCGCTGCTTCTTCGCGATGCGCGCGGCGCTCGCCGCGGACGCGACCCGGTTTGTTCAAAGGTTTGGCGTGCAACCGGCGCTACGTGCGGCCCTGCATCTGGGCGAGGTCATCGCCGGCGAGGTCGGCCAGGTGCGCCGTGCGATCGTCTTCCATGGCGACGTCATGAACACGACCGGGCGCCTCGAGCAGGCGACCCGCGAAGTGGGATGCTTCTTCATCGCATCGGCGGAGGCGCTCGCCTCCCTGGGTCCGACGCCCGAAATCCGTACCCACGACCTTGGCGCGCTGGCGCTGCGCGGACGAGTCGAGCCCATCCATGCGTTCTGCGTCGAAAGGTGAAGTCCCCTTGTCGACGTTTCGAATTTCAGGTTTGGGGCGGCTGACTTTGCTGGGCGTGTGTCAGCAACGGGTCGGCGGCGGCACGCCGGCTCTCAGGCCTCTTGGTTACGCACTATCGCCTTCGACTTCGCGGGCGACGTCTTGGAGGCCTTTGCGATCAGTTGCTGGTAGAGCTCGTCGACTGCCGCGTCGTGCTCGGCGAGCTCACCGTCAACGTTGGGACTCATGCGATCCGCGCTGCGCTTGGCGCTGACGGGCAGGGCATCGAGCGCGCCGGATTGGGCGCAGGCACCGAGGATGCCGACAGGGTCGAGAAGAGCAGCGAAGTGGTTGGAAATCGTCGTCATCAGAATTCGAATGTTGAGGAACAGGTGAGGGTGGCCGAGGTGGACTTTCAATTTTAGGGCAGCGTAGCGCCACCGCAGTTCAGCACGCGACGCTCATGACTACCGCGCTTGGCGCCCTACGCCGGCCGCGTCGTCGTCATCATCATCATCAGACGTCGATGTTGGCGACGCGCAGGGCATTGCTCTCGATGAAGTTGCGGCGCGGCTCGACCTCGTCGCCCATCAGCATGGTGAAGACGCGGTCGGCCTCGATCGCGTCGTCGAGCTGAACCCGGAGCAGGCGGCGCACGGTCGGGTCCATCGTCGTCTCCCAGAGCTGCGCCGGATTCATCTCGCCCAGGCCCTTGTAGCGCTGGCGCGCGACTGCCGCCTCGGCCTGCTGCAGCAGCCAGGCCATCGCCTCGCGGAAGTCGCCGACGCGCGCTTCCTTCTGGCGCTCGCCTTCGCCGCGCTTGACGACGGCATCCTCACCGACCAGGCCGCGGAAAGTGCGGCCTGCCGTGCTGAGCGCTTCGTAGTCGGCACCGTGGACGAAGTCGGCCGTGATCACGCTCGACTTGACGTTGCCGTGGTGCAGGCGGCTGATGCGCAGCAGGTGCTTGTCGGTGCGGGCGTCGAACTCGGCCGCGACCTCGGCGTCGTTGAGCGCCGCCTGCAGCGCCCGCGCCGACGCTTCGGCCGCCTCGAGCGTGTCGAGACCGAGCTCGAGGCCGTTGGCCAGGGCGCGCAGGGCATCGATGTCCATCCAGTTGGAGAGCCGCTCGACGACGTTCTTGGCGATCACGTACTTCTGCGCCAGCGCTTCGAGCGTCTCGCCCTGCAGCAGGGCGGCCGTCTGGCCGCCTTCGGCCTGCCGACCAGTCTCGAGGCGTGCGTCTTTCAGTGCGACCTTCATCAGGTAGGCGTCGAGCTCGTGGCCGTCCTTCAGGTACTGCTCGTCCTTGCCGAACTTGACCCTGTAGAGCGGCGGCTGGGCGATGTAGATGTGGCCGCGCTCGACCAGCTCGGGCATCTGCCGGAACAGGAACGTCAGCAGCAACGTGCGGATGTGCGCGCCGTCGACGTCGGCGTCGGTCATGATGATGATGCGGTGGTAGCGCAGCTTGGCGACGTCGAAGTCGTCGCCGCCGCCAGCGCCCTTGCCGATGCCGGTGCCGAGCGCGGTGATCAGCGTCAGGATCTCGTTGCTCGTGATCAGCTTCTCGTAGCGCGCCTTCTCGACGTTGAGGATCTTGCCGCGCAAGGGCAGGATCGCCTGGAACTTGCGGTCGCGGCCCTGCTTGGCCGAGCCGCCGGCCGAGTCGCCCTCGACGATGTAGATCTCGCACAGCGCCGGGTCTTTCTCCTGGCAGTCGGCGAGCTTACCCGGCAGGCCCATGCCGTCGAGCACGCCCTTCCTGCGCGTCATCTCGCGCGCCTTGCGCGCCGCTTCGCGCGCGCGCGCAGCATCGACGATCTTGCCGCAGATGATCTTGGCGTCGGTCGGGTTCTCGAGCAGGTAGTCGTTGAGCGCCTTGCTGACGACGTCTTCGACCGGACCGCGCACCTCGCTCGAGACCAGCTTGTCCTTGGTCTGGCTCGAGAACTTCGGCTCGGGCACCTTGACCGAGAGGACGCAGGTCAGGCCCTCGCGCATGTCGTCGCCGGTGACCTCGACCTTGGCCTTCTTGGCCAGCTCGTTGTCCTCGATGTACTTGTTGATGACCCGCGTCATCGCCGCACGCAGGCCGGTCAGGTGGGTGCCGCCGTCGCGTTGCGGGATGTTGTTGGTGAAGCAGAGGACGTTCTCGCTGTAGCCGTCGTTCCACTGCATCGCCACTTCGCTCGTGATCGTCGAGTGCTGGTCGCTGTCCTTCTTGCCGGTGGCGTAGAAGACGTTCGGGTGCAGCACCTTCTTGCCGGTGTTGATGAACTCGACGAAGCCCTTGACGCCGCCGGCATAGGCGAAGTCGTCGGACTTGTTGTTGCGCTCGTCGACCAGGCGGATGCGGACGCCGTTGTTGAGGAAGCTCAGCTCGCGCAGGCGCTTCGACAGGATGTCGTAGTGGAAGTCGATGTTCGAGAAGATCTCGAGGTCGGGCAGGAAATGGACCTCGGTGCCGCGCTTTTCGGTCTCGCCGATCACCTTCATCGGCGAGATCTCGACGCCGTTCTTCTCGACGATCTCGCGTTCCTGCGGAATTCCCTGGCGAAACTCCATGTAGTGCGCCACGCCCTCGCGCCGCACCGTCAGGCGCAGCCATTTCGACAGGCCGTTGACGCAACTGACGCCGACACCGTGCAGACCCGCCCGAGACCTTGTAGCTGTTCTGGTTGAACTTGCCGCCGGCGTGCAGCTCGGTGAGGGCGATCTCGGCCGCCGAGCGCTTTGGCTCGTGCTTGTCGTCCATCTTGACGCCGGTCGGGATGCCGCGACCGTTGTCGGTGACCGAGATCGAGTTGTCGGTGTGGATCGTGACGACGATGTCGTCGCAAAAGCCCGCCAGCGCTTCGTCGATCGAGTTGTCGACGACCTCGAACACGAGGTGATGCAGCCCGGTGCCGTCGGAGGTGTCGCCGATGTACATGCCGGGGCGCTTCCGTACCGCTTCCAGGCCCTCGAGGATCTGGATCGAGCCCTCGCCATAAGTGTCGCTGGCGTCGGAGGGAATGCCGTCGCGCAGCTCCGAGCCGTTCAGCGTCAACGGGCTGTTCGACGCCTTGCTCGCCATGTCGCCATGGGTGCCGGCGATCTCTGGCTTCTTGTCGTTCTCGTCTTGCGGGGGATTCGTCAAGGCTGGGGTCACTTCGTTGGTTCGCATCAGATCCGCATCGGCATAACGACGTACTTGAAGCCGGCCTGGTCCGGCACCGTGATGAGCGCGCTCGAGTTGGTGTCCTGCAGCTCGACCGTGACCATCTCCTGGCCCATGTTGGTGAGCGCGTCGATCAGGTAGGTGACGTTGAAGCCGATCTCGATCGCATCGCCGCCGTAGTCGATCTCGAGCTCTTCCATCGCCTCTTCCTGCTCGGCATTCGACGAGGCGATGCGCAGCGTTCCCGGCTCGATGTTGACTCGCACGCCCTTGAACTTGTCGCTGGTCAGGATCGCGGCGCGCTGCAGGCTCTGCAGCAAGGGCGAACGGCCGAGCGTGACCTTGTTCTTGTGGTTCTTCGGGATGACGCGGTTGTAGTCGGGAAACTTGCCCTCGACCAGCTTGGAGACGAACTCCATCCCGGCGAACGAGAACTTGGCCTGGTTCGGTGCGAAGCGAAGCTCGATCGTCGTCTCGTCGTCCTTCAGCAGACGCTGCAGCTCGAGCACGGTCTTTCTCGGCAGGATCACCTCCTGCTTCGGGATGTCGCTCTCGAGCGTCGCCTGAGCCAGCGCAAGCCGGTGACCGTCGGTTGCTACCAGCGTCAGGCTCTTGCCCTCGGCGACGAAAAGGATTCCGTTCAGGTAGTAGCGGATGTCGTGCACTGCCATCGCAAAGTGCACCTGCGAGATCAGGTTGCGCAAGGTCTTCTGCGGCACGCTGAACATCGGCCCGAAGTCGGCCGATTCCTGGACCAGCGGGAAGTCATCGGCCGGCATCGTTTGCAGCGTGAAGCGGCTTTTGCCGCCGACCAGCGTCAGCTTCGACTGCGTTGCCGAGAGCGTCACGGTCTGATCGGCCGGCAGCGAGCGCAGGATGTCGATCACCTTGCGCGCGCCGACCGTGGTCGCGAAGCTGCTCGCGTCGCCGCCAAGATCGGCGCTGGTTCGGACCTGAATCTCGAGGTCGCTGGTCGTGAATTCGATCGTCGACCCAGTCTTTCGAATCAGCACGTTGGCGAGAATCGGCAGCGTATGGCGCCGCTCGACAATTCCGGAGACGGCTTGCAACGCGCTCAGAAATTTTTCTTGTGCGGCTTTCAAGACAATCATGTCAACCTCTTGAACTGGTCGTAGTAGTAAGCGCGAGTGCCATCTGTGGACAAGGCTATTTTCCTTCCTTCGGACAGCCACTTAGACGCCGCCAAAGCCTGTCGACCGAGGCCTTGTCCCGGCCGACGTGAAAGCGAACAACTCGGCCGTTTTGCCCTTGCCTGTGGACAGCTTCGAGTTACCAGCGTCGTTGTCCCCAGCGTTGTGCCTTGACAGATTGCGAAATTGCGGCCTCGCATCGGCTAGCCCTTGAGCGTCTGCTCGAGCACGTGCAGCTGATGGTTGAGGTCGGTGTTCTTCTGGCGCTCGGCGGCGATCTTTCTCACCGCATGCAGCACCGTCGTGTGGTCTCGGCCGCCGAACAGCTCGCCGATCTCGGGCAGGCTCTTCTGCGTCATTTCCTTGGCGATGTACATCGCGATCTGGCGCGGCCGGGCGATCGATGCCGGGCGCTTCTTCGAGTACATGTCGGCGACCTTGATCTTGTAGAAGTCGGCGACCGTCTTCTGGATGTTCTCGACCCCGACCTGACGGTTCTGGATCGAGAGCAGGTCCTTCAGCGCCTCGCGTGCCAGGCCGATGTTGATTTCCTTGTGGCAGAAGCGCGAGTAGGCGAGGATCTTGCGCAGCGCCCCTTCCAGCTCGCGCACGTTGGCGCGAACGTTCTTGGCGACGAAGAAAGCGACGTCTTCCGGCATCGGCGTCGCTTCCTGGTCGGCCTTCTTCATCAGGATCGCGACCCGCATCTCGAGCTCCGGGCGGCTCGATCGCGACCGTGAGGCCCGGCGTCGAAGCGCGACGTCAGGCGCTCGTCGATGTCGACCAGCCCTTTCGGATAGGTGTCGCTGGTCATGATGATGTGCGCGCGCTTGGCGAGCAGTGCCTCGAAGGCGTTGAAGAACTCCTCCTGGGTGCGCTCCTTGCCGGCGAAGAACTGGACGTCGTCGATCAGAAGCAGGTCGAGCGAGTGGTACTTCGCCTTCAGCTCGTCGAAGGTCTTTCGCTGGTAGTTCTTCACCACGTCGGTGATGAACTGCTCGGCGTGCAGATAGAGGATGCGCGCATCGGGCCGGTCGGCCAGCAGGGCATTGCCGACGGCGTGGACGAGGTGCGTCTTGCCCAGGCCGACGCCGCCGTAGACGAACAGGGGGTTGTACATGAGCCCGGGCGAGCCGGCGACGTGGAGCGCGGCGGTTCGCGCCATCTGGTTGGCGCGTCCGGGCACCAAGGTGTCGAACGTCAGCGCCGGGTTAAGCCGGCTGCGCGACGGCAAGGGTGCAAGCGCGGCCAGGCCTTGCGTCGCGCCGCTGCCGGCCGCGCCGTTGACCGGGCGCGTGCGGCGCGGGCTCGGCGCTGCGCCGCGTCGCCGCCGCGTGCGCCCGCGACGAGACCGTTCGCGCCTGCCACGAGCCCTTCCGCCGGCCGCATGCCGTCGCGCTGCGCCAGCGTGACGTCAAGGCGCACCGGCTTGCCGGCGATCTCGCTCAACACGGTCTCGATCCGGCCCGCGTATTGGTTGCGGATCCAGTCGAGCTTGAAGCGGTTCGGCACCCGCACCGTCACCACCGCCCCTTCACCGTTGTCGGCGACATCGGCGTCAGGCAGGGGCCGGATCCAGGTATTGAATTGCTGGTCGGGCAGCTCGGACGCCAAGCGTTCGCAACCGCGTTGCCAGAGGTCGGCTTGCATGTGTGGAGAAGTGACCGCGGAAACCCTCAAGTGTATGCCAATTGAGGCCTTCGGCAGGCACTTATCCACAGGGAAAACGCTGGTGGTCAGACCGGACCCAAGACGTGGCAGCCAAAGGCCCTGTGGTTGACGGCACCGGCCAGTTCTTGCTGTAATTGCAGGTTGCCCTAGACGGGCCTTGATCCGCCAGTGGGCTTTTCGCCTTGCTCGGCCCGGGTCCCAGGAAGCCACCATGAAACGCACCTACCAAGCCTCTAAAGTCCGACGCGCACGCACGCACGGCTTCCTCGTCCGGATGAAGTCACGCGGCGGTCGAGCCGTGATCAACGCCCGTCGTGCCAAGGGGCGCAAGCGCCTCGCGGTCTGACGCCCTCAGGCCGAGGCGCTGACATGCCCCGGCGGCCGCGAGCGGCCGGCCCGCTGGCACGGCTCGTCAAGGCGGCCGATTTCGAGCGAGTCTTGGGCGCGCGGCGCCGCGCCGCAACCACTCACTTTGCTGTGCACTCATCTGGCGGCAGTACCGACGCCTTCCAAGGGAGTCGGCGCCGGGCCGCCTCCGAGCGAGTTATCCACAATCGCTGTCGAAGCCGGTGCGATACCTGTGGATGACTCGCCTGCCGGCGAGCCATCTGCAGCGGCGCTATGGGTCGGCGCGGTCGTTCCCAAGCGGCATGCACGCAGGGCAGTGACGCGATCGCTGTTGAAGCGTCAGATCTACGCCGCGGCCGAACGGCATCGCGATCGGCTCCGCCCGGGCCTGTGGATCGTTCGCCTGCGCTCACCCTTCGATCGGACGCGTTTCGTCAGCGCCACGTCGCGTGCGCTGCGCGAGGACGCGCGGGCCGAGCTCGAGTCGTTGCTCGAGGCCGCCGCCGCCGCGGCGTTGCCGCGATGAGATCCTGGCCGCGACGGGCGCTGATGGCGCTGGTCCGTTTTTATCGCTTCGCGCTCAGCCCTTGGCTCGGTAGCGCGTGCCGGTTCGAGCCGACGTGCTCGGCCTACGCGCTGGGCGCGCTCGAGGCGCACGGCGCTGCCGCAGGCTTGGCGCTTACGCTCGGCCGGATCGGCCGCTGCCACCCCTGGTGCGAGGGCGGATTCGACCCAGTCCCGGTCGCACCGCCGCGCCTTTTCACTTCTCTTCTCGGCCGCGCCGCGCGCGACCGGGCGGCCTCCCGAATCCCGTCATGACCGACATCCGCCGAACCCTGCTCTGGGGCATCTTCATTGCCTCGCTGTTCTTCCTCTGGGAATCGTGGAGCCGTCACAACGGCCAGCCATCGCTGTTTGGGCCGCCGCCGCGCGTCGCCACCGCACCGGCGACCACCGGCGTCAGCGCCGCCCAACGCGCTGCCGGGCAGCGCCGCCTCGACCACGCCGGCCGTGCCGAGTACGCCGGCCATCGCCGTCGCTGCGACGCCGGCCGCTGTAGGCGAGCGCGTCACCGTCACGACCGACCTCGTTCGTGCGACCTTCGACACCGAGGGCGCCGACGTCGTCGGCCTCGTGCTGCTCAATCAGCAAGAGCACGCCGAGGCGCCGTGGTACGCGTCGTTCCTGAGCCTGTTCGGCGTGGCTGGCCCGGCGCCTGAGACCCACAACGTCACGCTCTTCGATCCTTCGCCCGACCATTTCTACGTCGCCCAGACGGGCCTCTGGCCCGCCGCGAGCGGCCCTGGGGCGCTGCCCGAGCATCACACCGTGATGAAGCTTGTCAGCACGCGAGCGCGCACTCAAAGAAGGCGCCAACGAACTCGCGCTGCGCTTCGAATCGCCTGAGCAGGCCGGCGTCAAGCTCATCAAGACTTACACCTTCCACCGCGGCAGCTTTGCGGTTGACGTCCGCCATGAGATCGTCAACGCCTCGGGTGCGCCGATCAGCCCCTACCTCTACCTGCAATTCCTGCGCGGCGGCTATTCCCCGCCCGGCGGCTCGGGCTTCTACTCGACCTTCACCGGGCCGGCGATCTACACCGAAACCAAGCACTACGACAAGATCGACTTCAAGGCGATCGACAAGCGCGAGGACGCCAACAAGATCCTGCGCGAGCCAGCGCCGAGCGGCTGGGTCGCGATGGTCCAGCACTACTTCATGTCGGCGTGGCTGCTCGACAAGTCGGCCGCGCCGGCGTCGCCGTGGGAGTTCTTCACCGGCAAGGTCGACGCCAACACCTATTCGGTCGGCATGCTCGTGCCGGTCGGCCAGATCGCTGCGGGCACCACCCGCACGCTCGATGCCAAGCTGTTCGCCGGCCCGCAGGAAGAAGACAAGCTGGCGGCGCTCGCGCCCGGCCTCGAGCTGGTCAAGGACTACGGCATGTTCAAGATCATCGCCGAGCCCTTGTTCTGGCTGCTGACGCAGCTGCATAAGTTCCTTGGCAATTGGGGCTGGTCGATCGTCGGTCTGGTGGTGTTGCTCAAGATCGCCTTCTTCTGGCTCAACGCCAAGGCCTACGGCTCGATGGCGAAGATGAAGGCGATCAACCCGCGCATCATGGAGATGCGGGAGCGCCTGAAGGACAAGCCGCAGCAGATGCAGCAGGAGATGATGCGCATCTATCGCGAAGAGAAGGTCAACCCGCTCGGCGGCTGCCTGCCGATCTTCATCCAGATGCCGTTCTTCATCGCCCTTTACTGGGTGTTGCTGTCGACGGTCGAAATGAGGAACGCGCCCTGGATCGGCTGGATCACCGACCTCTCGGCGAAGGACCCGTACTTCATCCTGCCGCTGCTGATGACAGGCACGAGCCTGCTCCAGACCTGGCTCAACCCGACGCCGCCCGACCCGGTTCAGGCGCGGATGATGTGGATCATGCCGCTCGTCTTCTCGGTGATGTTCTTCTTCTTCCCGGCCGGGCTGGTGCTCTACTGGCTGACCAACAACATCCTGTCGATCGCGCAGCAGTACCTGATCAACAAGCGGCTCGGCGTGCTCGGCAAGTAGCCCTCGCGCGGCGAGCGCTACCGGACAATCCGGCGATGGCGCAGCTGCACTCCGCCGACCCGATCGTCGCGATCGCGACCGCCGCCGGCCGCGGCGCGGTGGGCATAGTTCGCGTCTCCGGGCAAGCGCTCGCGCCGCTCGTGGTCGCGCTCTGCGGCCACGTCACGCCGCCGCGCCAAGCGACCTACCTACCGTTTCGCGACGCTGCCGGAGCGCCGATCGACCACGGCCTGGCGATCTTCTTTCCGGCGCCGCATTCGTACACCGGAGAGGATGTCCTCGAGCTGCAGGCGCACGGCGGTCCGGTCGTGCTGCAGCTGTTGCTCGCGCGCTGTCTCGAAGCCGCGGCGACGATCGACCCCGCGACCGAGCGCCCTGTCCTGGCCGCCCTGCGCATCGCCCGGCCGGGCGAGTTCACCGAGCGCGCGTTTCTCAACGACAAGCTCGACCTGGCGCAGGCAGAGGCTGTCGCCGACCTGATCGACGCCAGCACCGAGGCGGCCGCGCGCTCGGCGGCGCGCTCGCTCGACGGCGCATTTTCGAAAGAGATCGAGGCGCTGGCCGAAGCGCTGATCGAGCTGCGCGCCCTGGTCGAGGCGACGCTCGACTTCCCCGACGAGGAGATCGACTTCCTCACGGCCGCCGATGCCCGCGGCCGGCTGGCGCGCGCGACCGGCGCGGTCGACGCCGTGCTGGCGCGGGCGCGCCAGGGCGCGCTCCTGCGCGACGGCATCCGGGTCGTCCTGGCCGGCCAGCCAAACGTCGGCAAGAGCTCGCTCCTCAACGCGCTCGCCGGCGCCGAGCTCGCGATCGTCACCGCGACGCCAGGAACGACCCGCGACAAGGTCGGCCAGACGATCCAGATCGACGGCGTTCCGGTCTACGTCATCGATACCGCCGGCTTGCGCGACGCCGCTGATGAGGTCGAGACGATCGGCGTCGCGCGCAGCTGGGCCGAGATCGAGCGCGCCGACGCGATCATTTTCTTGCACGACCTGACGCGCCTCGGCGACGCCGGCTACGACGAGCGCGAGACCGCGATCGCGGCACGTCTGCCGGCGCGACTCGTGGGCGATGGACGGGTTCTCGACGTCTTCAACAAGGTCGACGTGCGCCCCGAGGCATCGGTCGACGACGGCCTGGTCCTCTCCGCTGCCACCGGCCGCGGGCTCGACCTGCTGCGTCGGCGCCTGCTCGAACTCGCCGGCTGGCAGGCGGCGCCCGAAGGGCTATTCATCGCCCGCGCGCGCCACGTCCATGCGCTGCAGCGGACGCGCGCCTATCTCGACCAGGCGGCGGCGCACGCCGAGCAAGGGAACGCCGCCCTGGAGCTGTTCGCCGAGGAGCTGCGCCTTGGCCACGACGCGCTCGGCGAGATCACCGGCGCCGTCGCTGCCGACGATCTGCTCGGCGTCATCTTCGGCCGCTTTTGCATCGGCAAGTAACAGCGCGTGCCTCGGCCGAAGCGACGAGCGGAGGGCAGCGCGCGACAAATGGCCGTCTCACGCGCCCGGCGGCAAGACCCCAAGGCGCAACGCGTCAGATAATCCCCGGACTCGAGCTGCCCCGCCGCATCGGAACGGAGGCAGCCACGCGGAGCGGGCACATGGAAATCGACGAGCTGGTCAAGGCGGTGCAGACATTGAACGCGGACGACGCGTTTCGCGCCCGCCTGTCGATCGACAACTGGCGCACGATCGCGCCCTATCTCGCGCGCTACGAAATCCGCGCCGGCGACCTGCTCATCAAGCAGGGCGACGCCGACCGCTCGATGTATTTCCTGGCGCAGGGCAGCATGCAGATCTTCATGACCGGCGGCCCGCCCGGCAGCAGCAAGGTCGCGATCCTGCGCGCCGGCGCGGTGGTCGGCGAGCCGGGGCTATTCGGCGACACGCCCCGGATGGCCAACGTCGAGGCGATGACGCCGTGCGTCGTCTGGGCACTGCGCGGCCCGCGCATGGAAGAGCTGGCGCAGCGCTCGCCGGCGCTCGCGCTCGAGCTGCTGCGCGCCGCCGGCGCCGTGATGGCGACGCGGATGCGGGCAACCCTCTCGAAGCAGGCCCCGATCACCTGAGCCGACCCGCTGCCGGAGCGCGTCAGCTCGGCTTCAGCAGCGCCGCTTCGACCAGCGCGAGCCGCTCCGGCCTCCCCGAAAGCACGAGCGTATCGCCGGCCTGCAGCGCCATCGAATCGTCGGGTTGCAGGACCGCACCCGAAGCGCGGCGCAGCGACACGACGGTGACGCCGCGCCCCGGCAGCGCCTGTTCGCCGAGCATGCGATCGATGCTGCCGCTGGTCGCCGGCAGGGTGACGCTCAGCAGCCGGGCGTGTTCGAGCTCTTCGACGGTATCGTCGTCGGCGCCGTGGAAGTAGCCGCGCAGGAGGCCGTAGCGCGCGTCGCGCTGCTGCTGGACGACGCGCAGGACGCGCCGCATCGGCACGCCGACCAGCGCCAGCGCATGGCTCGCCAGCATCAGCGAGCCCTCGATCGCCTCCGGAACGACCTCGGTCGCGCCCGCCGCGCGCAGGCGCTCGAAGTCGACATCGTCGATCGTGCGAACGATGACGGGCACCTTCGGTGCGTGCGAGTTCACGAGGTGCAGGATCTTCAGCGCTGAAGGTGTGTCGTGGTAGCTGACGACGACGGCGCTGGCGCGCGCCAGCCCGGCGGCCATCAGGCTTTGCAAGCGCGCCGCGTCGCCGAAGACGACGCTCTGGCCGGCGCTCGCGGCCTGCCGGACGCGATCGGGATCGAGGTCGAGGGCGATGTAGGCGATCTTCTCGCCCTCGAGCAGGCGCGCCAAGTTCTGGCCGCTGCGGCCGAAGCCGCAGATGATGACGTGCGCCTCGCTGTTGATCGTGCGCTTGGCGATGCTCGTCATCGCCACCGACTGCAGCAGCCAGTCGTTGGCCGACAGGCGCATGACGATGCGGTCGCTGTACAGGATGAGTAACGGCGTCGCCAGCATCGACAGCACCATGCTCGCGAGCACCGGGCCGCGCAGCGAGTCGGGGAACAGGTGCTGCTCGTTGGCGAGCGACAACAACACGAAGCCGAACTCGCCCGCCTGCGCCAGGTAGAGGCCAGTGCGCAGGGCCGCCCCGGGCGCCGCGCCGAAGAGTCGTGCCAGCAAGGTGACGAGCAAGAACTTGAACAGCACCGGGGCAATCGTCAGCGCCAGGACCAGCGGCCAGAGCGCGATCACCAGCAGCGGGTCGAGTCGCATGCCGACGGCGATGAAGAACAGGCCGAGTAGGACGTCGTGGAACGGCCGGATGTCGGTCTCGACCTGGTGCTTGAACTCGGTCTCGGCGATCAGCATGCCAGCGAGGAACGCGCCGAGGGCAAGCGACAGCCCGGCGAGCTGGGTCAGCCACGCCAGGCCGAGCGTGACCAGGAGCAGGTTGAGGATGAACAGCTCCTCGCTCTTTCGGCGCACGACCAATGTCAGCCACCAGCGCATCACCGCGCGCCCGCCGACAAGCAGCAGCCGAAGCAGCGCGGTTGCCTTGACGGCGGCGATCGCGAGCTCGCGAAGCAGCGCTTCCGGGGTCGAACCGAGCGCCGGGATGATGACCAGGAGCGGCACGACGGCGAGATCCTGGAACAGCAGCACCGCCATCACGCGCCGGCCATGCTCGCTCTCGAGCTCGAGGCGATCGGCCATCATCTTGACGACGATCGCCGTCGAGCTCATCGCCAGTGCCGCGCCGAGCGCAAGCGCGCCCTGCCAGCCGAGACCCCACGCGCGGCCACTCGCGGTCGCGACCGAGATCAGGGCCGCGTTGCCGGCGACCGCCGCGAACATCGTCAGCACGACTTGGCTCAGGCCGAGGCCGAACACCAACCGGCGCATGCTCTGCAGCTTCGGCAGGTTGAATTCGAGGCCGATCACGAACATCAGGAAGACGATGCCGAACTCGGCCAGGTAGCTGACGCCCGTCGATTCGCCGCCACCGATCGCCAGCACGTTCGGCCCGACGACGACGCCGACGGCGAGATAGCCGAGCATCGGCGGCAGCCGCGCCAGCCGGCAGAGGACGACACCGGCCACGGCGGCCAGCAGATAGAGCAAGGTCAGCTCGAGCGGTGAGACCATCGATCGAAGGGTCGGCGTGGGTGCGCGAGGGCGAACCCTAGAATCGGCCGATCCTACTGGACGCATTTGCCAACACAGTGCCCGCCTCATCCGCCTTCGACGCCGGCCGCGCGCTCGAGCTCGCGCGCGCGACGCTCGACATCGAAGCGCGGGCGCTCGATGCACTGAAGGAGCGCCAGGGCGACGGCTTCCTGGCCGCGCTTCGCGCCATGCTCGCGTGCCGCGGCCGGGTCATCGTCATGGGCATGGGCAAGAGCGGCCACGTCGGTCGCAAGGTCGCGGCGACGCTGGCCTCGACCGGAACGCCGGCCTTTTTCGTTCATCCCGGCGAGGCCAGCCACGGCGATCTCGGCATGGTGACGCCGGGAGACGTCGTCCTCGCGATCTCGAACTCGGGCGAGAGCGACGAGCTCGGCGCGATCGTGCCGGCGATCAAGCGCCTCGGCGTCACCTTCATTGCCATGACCGGGCGTGTCGACAGCAGCCTCGGCCGTCATGCCGACATCGTCATCTCGAGTGCCGTCGACCAGGAGGCGTGCCCGCTCAACCTCGCGCCGACCGCGAGCACGACGGCGCAGATGGCGCTCGGTGACGCCCTCGCCGTCGCCTTGCTCGACGCGCGCGGTTTTCGTGCCGAAGATTTCGCCCGCTCGCATCCGGGCGGCAGCCTCGGGCGCAAGCTCCTGATGCACGTCGCCGACCTGATGCGCACCGGTGACGCCGTGCCGCGCGTCGGCGCCGAGACGGTGATGGCCGAGATGCTGCGCGAGATGACGAAGAAAGGCTTCGGCTTCACCGCCGTCACGGCGAACGACGGCATCGTCGCCGGCATCTTCACCGACGGCGATCTGCGCCGCCTGATCGAGACCGGCGCCGACCTGCGCGCGCTGCGCGCCGGGGAGGTGATGAGCGAGGCGCCGAAGACGATCCGGGCCGACGCGCTCGCCGTCGAGGCCGCCGATCTGATGGAGCAGCACCGTGTCACCGGCCTGCTCGTCGTCGACATCGAGCAGCGCCTGGTCGGAGCGATCAATTCCAACGATCTCATGCGCGCCAAGGTCATCTGATGGCGCGCGCCGCGCGCCCGCGCTCACGTTCGAGCCCAAGCTGCTGCTCGCCGCGCGCGGGCGGGACGAGGCGGGCATCGGCGCGGCGATCTTCGACGTCGACGGCGTCCTCACCGACGGCCGGGTCTACATCGGCGCCGATGGCGAAACCGTCAAGGCGTTCGCGACGCTCGACGGCCAAGGGCTGAAGCTGCTCTCGGCGGGCGGCATCGTGCCGATCGTCGTCACCGGCCGCGACTCGCCGGCGGTGCGGCGGCGCATGGCCGACCTCGGCATCGGCCATGCGGCTTACGGCGCCGACGACAAGCTGGCCGCGGCGACTGCCTTGCTCGCCACGCTCGACCTCGGTTGGGAACGCGTCGCCGCGATGGGCGACGATTGGCCCGACCTGCCGATCCTGCGCCGCGCCGCGTTCGCGTGTGCGCCGCCGCAGGCGCACGTCGAAGTCCGCGCGGTGGTCCATCACGTCACCCAGGCGGCGGCGGGCTTCGGCGCGGCGCGCGAGCTCTGCGACCTTCTGCTGATCGCCTGTGGCCGCTACGCCGAGCTTCTCGACGGCCCGCTCGTCGCTCTCGATGGCCCGCGATGAGGTCGCTTCCGAGCCCGCTAGCGACGGGTTCGAGGACGACGAGGTCGATCTCAGCTTCGCCGGTCCCGAGCCGGTCGCCGCGGCACCGTGGCCGATGCGCCTGCTCGACCTGGTGTCGGCGTACCTGCCGTTGCTGATGATGGCCGGGCTCGCCCTGGGCACCTGGTGGCTGCTGCGCAATGCGCCGTCGGTCGACGAACCGCGCGCGGCCGTCGCGCCGCGCCACGAGGCCGACTACGTCATGACGCGCTTCGTCGTCCAGCGCTTCGGCAGCGACGGCGCCCTGCGGACGCAGATCGAAGGCGACCGGTTGCGCCACTTCCCCGACGACGACACGCTCGAGATCGATCACGCGAGGATTCGTGCGATCGCCAGCGACGGAACGGTGACGCTCGCGGCGGCGACCAAGGCGCTCGCCAACGGCGACGGGAGCGAGGTGCAGCTGCTCGGCAACGCGCATGTCACCCGCCCCGGCGTCGATCCGCAGGACACCATCGAGTTCCAGGGCGAGTTCCTGCACGCGTTTCGAAACACCGAGCGTGTCCGCTCGCATCTGCCGGTGGTCGTGACCCAGGGTCAAAGCGTGATCCACGCCCAAGGGATGGAATACGACAACCTGGCGCGCGTCGTCGATCTCAAGGGCCGCAACAGCGCGACCTTCGCGGCGCCGAAGCGGACGCCGTCGCGATGAGCGATCCGCTGGTCTTCATCACCGGCGCTTCGAGCGGGATCGGCCAGGCACTCGCGGCGCGCTACCACGCTGCGGGCTTTCGCCTCGCCCTGGTGGCGCGACGCGCCGACGCGGTCGCGCAGTGGGCCGCGGCGCAAGGCATCGCGCCGGCGCGCTGCGCGATCTACGCCGCCGACGTGCGCGACGTCGCCGCCATCACCGCGGTCGGGCGCGAGTGCATCGCCCAACATGGCCTTGCCCGACGTCGTCATCGCCAATGCCGGCATCAGCGTCGGCGTCGATACCGGCGATGCCGCCGATCTCGAAGTGATCCGCGCGACCTACGAGACCAACAACCTCGGCATGGCGGCGACATTCCAGCCCTTCGTGCGGCCGATGTGCGCGCGCGGCTCCGGAACCCTCGTCGGCATCGCCAGCGTCGCCGGCACGCGCGGTCTTCCCGGACACGGCGCGTATTCGTCGAGCAAGGCCGCGGCGATCGTCTACTGCGAAAGCCTGCGCGGCGAGATGCGACCATTCGGCGTCAAGGTCGTGACGATCGCGCCCGGCTACGTCGACACGCCCCTGACGCGCGGCAACCGCTATGCGATGCCGTTCCTGATGAGTGCCGCCGATTTCGCCGAGCGCGCATTCAAGGCGATCGAGGTCGGGCGCAGCTTCCGCTTCATTCCGTGGCAGATGGGCTGGGTCGCGCGGCTCCTGAGGATCCTGCCGAACTGGCTCTATGACCGCCTGCTCTCCGGTCGGCCGCGCAAGCGGCGCCAGTCGCAATAGGGCGCCCACGAAAAAGGCGGTGCGCTTTCGCTACACCGCCCGATTCGGCCGGCACCATCTCGCGGTGCCGAAGAGAGGGGATCAGTAACCGCCGCGGCTGCCGCCGCCACCGCCACCGGAACGACCACCGCCGCCGCCGCCGTAGCCGCCGCCGCCGGAGCGACCGCCACCACCGCCGCCGTAGCCGCCACCACCACCGCCGTAGCCGCCGCCACCGCCGGAGCGGCCACCGCCGCCACCGCCGAAGCCGCCCGACCCACCGCCGCCGCCGAAGCCGCCACGGCTGCCACCGCCGCCGAAGCCACCCGGGCGCTCTTCGCGCGGACGGGCCTCGTTGACGACGATCGCCCTGCCGTCGAGAGCCTGGCCGTTCATGCCGTTGATGGCGGCCTGCGCCTCCGGATCGGAGCCCATCTCGACGAAGCCGAAGCCCTTCGAGCGGCCCGTATCACGGTCCATCATGACCTTCGCCGACGACACGGTGCCGTACTGCGCGAACGCTTGTTGCAGATCGTCGTCGCGCACGTTGTACGAGAGATTGCCGACGTAGAGTTTGTTGCCCATGGAAAAGTGGCCTTCCTGTTCTTTACCGAGATGTGGAGCTTCTACCCGTCGTGAACTATTTCAAGAAGGCTCTGCTGCCAGACACAGACTGGCGAATATAAGTGAATTGGGGAAAAAATTTGATCCGGAGCGCCCGTATTTGTTGTTTTGCGGCTGTCCGGCGCGCTGAGCGATGAAAGCGCAAGACGCGGTCGAGCTCCGCATCGCCAGCCTCGTGCCGAGCCTGACCGAGCTGGTTTTCGCGCTCGGTCTCGGGGCGTCGTTGGTCGCGCGCACCGGCTTTTGCATCCATCCCGCCGAAGGCGTCGGCGCGGTCGCCAAGGTGGGCGGCACCAAGGACGTGAACCTCGCCAAGCTGCGCCGGCTGCGCCCGACCCACGTGCTCGTCAATGTCGACGAAAACCGGCGCGAGACCGTTGCCGCGATGCGCGCCTGGGGCGCCGACGCGCCCGAGGTCGTCGTCACCCATCCGATCGATCCCGATGACAACCTGGTCCTGATCGACCAGCTGGCGAGCACCTTCGCCGGCGCGCCGGGACTGGCCGAGCGCGCCGCCGGGCTGCGCGCCGAGCTGGCTGCCGAGCTCGCCCGCACCGGAGCCAACGGTCGGCGGCCCTGCCGTGTCCTCTACCTGATCTGGCATGACCCGTGGATGACCGTCGCGCGCGACACCTATCTCTCGCGCATGCTCGCCCGCATCGCCTGGGAGACGCTGCCCGACACCCTCGGCGGCAGCGCCGGCGCGGCGCGCTACCCGGCGCTGAGCGGCACCGAGCCGTGGCTCGGTGCGGTCCAGCGCGTCCTGCTCAGCTCGGAGCCGTTCGCATTCCAGGCCGGGCACATCGCGGCGGCGCAGGCACTCTGCCCTGCGGCGCGGGTGCGGCGCGTCGATGGCGAACTGCTCAGCTGGTACGGCGCACGCGCCGTCCGTGGCCTGCGCTATCTGCGCGCGCTGGCCGACGACAATGGCGCGCCGCCGTGACCTGAAGCGCGGCTCGCGCCGGCCCGATCCCCCCGATGGACTTCCTGAAACCACTCATCGCCTTGCTTGCGATCGTCAATCCGATCGGCGTGCTGCCGTTCTTCATTCATTTCACTGCCGGATTCAGTCGCGAGCAGCGGCTGCGCACGATCCGCGTTGCCGCGATCAGCGCCTTCGCCGTCATCGCCGTTAGCGCCGTTGCGGGGCTGCGGATCATCGAGTTCTTCGGCATCTCCCTCGCATCGTTCCAGGTCGGCGGCGGCATGCTGCTCCTGCTCTCGTCGCTGCAGATGCTCAACGCCCAACCTGCCGAAAGCCGGACCAGTGATCTGACCGAAGGCAGCGACAAGGTCGACGCCGGCGACTCTATTGCGATCGTGCCGTTGACGATCCCCCTGCTCACCGGGCCGGCGACGATCTCGACCATGGTGATCTACGCCGAGAAGGCGCGCCACTGGTGGCAGGTCGCCGTGCTGGTCGGCTACGGCGTCGTCATCGCGCTCGCGATCTGGGTCGCGTTCAGCCTGTCGGGCCGGATCGCCCGGTTGATCGGCAAGACCGGCATCAACGTGATGACGCGCCTGATGGGCCTGCTCCTGGCTGCGCTTGCGGTCGAGGTGATGTCGGACGGATTGGTGAAGCTGTTCCCGGTGCTCGCGACCGCCGCGCGATGAACGCCGAAGCAAGCGTCCGTTACGACTACATCGTTTGCGGCGCCGGCACCGCCGGCTGCCTGCTCGCCAACCGCCTGAGCGCCGACCCGACGAAGCACGTCCTCCTGATCGAGGCGGGAGGCCAGGACAACTACCTCTGGGTCCACATCCCGGTCGGCTATCTGTACTGCATCGGCAATCCGCGCACCGACTGGCTCTATTCGACCGAGCCGGCTGCCGGGCTCAACGGCCGGAGCCTGCGCTATCCGCGCGGCAAGGTGCTCGGCGGCTCGAGCAGCATCAACGGCATGATCTACATGCGCGGCCAGGCGCGCGACTACGACGGCTGGGGCCGAGGCGACGGCCACGGCGTGAACCCCGGCTGGAGCTGGGCCGAATGCCTGCCCTACTTCCTCAAGCACGAGGATTTCTACAAGGGCGCCGACGCCTTCCATGCCGCGCCCGGGTTCGATCCGACCGGCCGCCGCGCGGGCGGCGAGTGGCGAGTCGAGAAGCAGCGGCTGCATTGGCCGATCCTCGACGCGTTCGTCGAGCCGCGGTCGAAGCCGGTCTGCCGCGCTGCGACGATTTCAACCGCGGCGACAACGAAGGCGTCGGCTACTTCGACGTCAACCAGCGCGCCGGAATCCGCTGGAACGCGACCAAGGCGTTTCTCCGGCCGGCCTTCTCGCGCCCCAACCTTCAGGTCTGGACCGGCGCCCACATCAACCGCGTTCTCTTCGACGGCGTTCGCGCCACCGGCGTCGAGGTCGCCCCGCTCGGCGGCGCCGGTCCGGTCATGGCGCGGCTTGCGTCGGGCGGCGAGGTCGTGCTTGCGGCGGGATCGATCGGCAGCCCGCAGATCCTGCAGCTCTCGGGGATCGGCGACCCGGCGGGCTCGCGAGCCATGGCGTCGCGACGCGCGCGGCGTTACCCGGTGTCGGCGAGAACCTCCAGGATCACCTGCAGATCCGCGCCGTCTATGGCGTCGAAGGTGCCAAGACGCTGAACACGATGGCGGCGACGCTC
>CAVXZM010000016.1:0-151015 GCA_963766315.1 uncultured beta proteobacterium | reverse complement strand
TGACGAATGAATCGACGATGCCACGCAGGGCCGTCGTCGCGGCCGATGGTGCACCGCTCGTGCAGCGATGCCCCTCGTCGCCAGGCAGCTCGACGAAACGCGCACCGGGAATCCAGGAGCTCGCTTCGCGCGCCGCGAACTCCGGGTTGTACAGATCCTGTGCAGGAGCAACGACCAGAACATCGGCACGGACCGATTTCAACGCGCGTTGGGTATCGCCGCCGAAGCCTTCCGTCCCTCCCACGTCGTGCGCGTCGTAGGCCCATGACTGATGGCACCAGTCGAAGGCGTCGGGCCCGTGTTCGAAAAGCTCCTCCGAACGCATCTTGAGCCAATGAACCAGTGCGTCTTGGGTAGCAAACTCCTCCAGCGCTGCCGGCGTGCGTGGCATCACGAGTTGCGTCAGCGGCGTCCAGAGGCGCATCGCTTCGTCGCGCGGCCGAGGGATCGTGCAGGCGGCATCGGCGAACAAGGTTCGGCGCCCCATCTCGTTGACCAGCTGCGACCATCGCGTGGCACGTGCCATCGGCGTCATCGCGACGACCCGCCGCATCCGCAAAGGGTGGCTCACCGCCCACTGCAGCGCCTGCATGCCGCCCATCGACGCGCCGACGACGGCCCTGAGCCGCTTCACCCCCAAGTGATCCAGAAGCCGGCGCTGCGATTCGACCATGTCTCGAATCGTGAACCTGGGAAAGCTGGCGCCCGGCTGAGAGACGCTGTTCGACGGCGAGCTCGACAGGCCGTTGCCGAGCGCGTCAATCACGACGACGCCGTGCCGCGTGGTGTCGAGCGCTCTGCCGGGCCCGATCAGGAAATCGAGCCGGTGATGCGTGCTGCCGATCGCCGTGAGCACGAGGATGGCGTCGTCGCGCAGGCGTTCGGCATCGCCGTGAACCACGTAGGAAACGAAGGCCTCTGCGATCCGTTGGCCCGATTCCAGTGTCAGCGAACCGATCTCGAAGCGACGATGCTCGGCGTCGATCCAATCGGCGGCAAGCGGCGGGTGTCGAAACATGCGAACCGTCCTTGCCCGGCAGACGCAGCTCAGTCGAAGACGACGACTTGGCGAATCCCCTCGCCTCGCCGCATCGCCGCGAAGCCGTCGTTGATCCGCTCGAGCGGCAATCGCTTCGAGATCAGCGCGTCGAGCTCGAGCTTGCCATCGAGGTAGAGCTGCGCCAGCCAGGGAAAATCTCGTCGCGGTCGTGCGCCGCCGTAGCTCGAACGAATGATTCGCTTCTCGCCCATCAGCGAGCCGAAACGAAGGCTCACCTTCTGGCTGACGGCGGTCTTCCCCAGGATGACGAGCTGTCCGCCCGGGCGAGTGAGGTCCAGGGCCAGCTGCAGCGACGCCTCGGCGCCCGCTGCCTCGAAGACATAGTCGGCGCCGCGGCCCTGAGTCAGCGACTCGAGCGACTCGAGCGTCGTTTCACCAGCCGCAAGGGTGTGGGTGGCGCCGAAACGGGTCGCCAGATCGAGCTTGGCCGGGTCGCGATCGATGGCGACGACCCGTGCCGCCTGCTCGAGCACCGCCGCCTGGATGACGTTGAGCCCGACCGCGCCGCAGCCGACGACCGCAACGCTCGCCCCTGCCTCGACTCGGGCGAGGCGGCTTACCGCGCCGACCCCTGTCATGACGCCGCAGCCAATCAGGCAGGCCCGATCGAACGGAATGTCGCGCGGCACCCGGATCGCGCCTGCTTCCGGCACCACCGAGTATTCGGCGTGGGAGGACACGACCGAGAAGTGATTGAGACGCTGGCCGTCCCAGGACAAGCGCGATTCGCCATCGAGCAGATTGCCGAGCGGCTGCTCTCGCTTGAAAGGTTCGCAGAGGATGGGCTGGTCGCGCTCGCAATAGAAGCAATGGCCGCAGTGCGGGTTCCAGGAGGCGACGACATGGTCGCCCGGCTCGACCTGCGTGACCGCCGAGCCGACTGCCTCGACGACGCCCGCTCCCTCGTGCCCGAGCACGATCGGCAGAGGGTAGACCAGCCCTCCCTGGATCACCTCGAGGTCGGTGTGACACAGACCGCTGGCGCGATTGCGGATCAACACGTCACCGGCGCGCAGCGGTGCGAGGGTCACGCGTTCGACCTGGAGCGGAGTGTCGACCGCGGTCAGCACGGCAGCTCGGAACTTCATGGTGCTCCCATCAGGCCCATCGTTGGAGTTGCGTCAACAGCGTGTACCGATCGCCGGGGTGGATCGTTACCGAGATCTCGAACGCCTCGGCCGCCGAGTCGAGATAGCGACGAACGATGCGCAGTGCCGGCGCTCCGGGATCGGCACTGAGCACGCCGGCCAGCCGGGCGGGCAGGGCCACCGCTTGCACCTCCTGTTCGACCTGGGCGATGCGGCGGCCGTATTGCCGTTCGATCAAGGTACTGGTGAGCTCCTGAGGTTGGCCGAGGACAAGCTCGCGGATCTCCGAATAGATTGCCTCGACATAGACGTCGGTCCAGCTCAAGGGAACGGAGCTCCCGTCTTCGACCATGCGCACGATGCCGATGTGCAGCCATGCCGAGCCGACGGCACAGCGCAACGTCTTCGCCAGCGCCCGGCCGGCGACGACGTCCCTGATGGTTTTCACGGAACGCACGTGGGTCGCGCCGAACTGGATCAGGTCGTCGACGGACCGCAACGACTGGCGAAAGGCGGGCGACGCCGTGGTCGCCTCGACACGCGTGCCCACGTTGCGCCGCCTCGACACCAGGCCGGCTTCCTGCAATTCGGCCAAGGCAGCGCGAACGGTATGCCGGCTCGTTCCGTAGCGGGCGCACAGCTCGAGCTCGGTCGGCAGCAAGGATCCGACCGGATGGTGGCCGCCGCTGATCCTTTGCATCAGCTCGCTTGCGATTTCTCCGTATCGAACCCTGCTCACTTGACCTCCGCCGCCTTCGAGCTCTCGTCAGACCCTTCTCAGGGTAACTCCCGAACGTCCTTTTGTCCGGACATAATAGACTGGTATATGTACGGACATATCGAACAGAATCCGCGCCACGGCCATCACATTGGAAGCAGGAGTCGACGAGCATGACCATTCGCCGAATCATTTCTTGCGCCATTCTTCTGCTCTTGTCGGCCTCGGCCCGTGCCGACGAACCCCGCTGGCCGACCCGCCCGTTGACGTGGATCGTTCCCTTCTCGGCGGGCGGCGCCACGGACGTGATGGCGCGGGACATTGCCGACAAGGTCTCGCGCCAGCTCGGCCAGCAGATCATCATCGAGAACATCGGTGGCGCGGGCGGCACGATCGGCGCGACCAAGGCGGCCAAGGCCTCTTCCGACGGCTACACGTTTCTCGTCGGGCACCTCGGCTACATGGCGGCAGCTCCGTCGTTGTACCGGCAGCTTGGCTACGACCCGGTCAAGGACTTCGACGCCGTGTTCCGGTTCCCCGACACGCCGATGGTGCTGCTGGTCAACAGATCATCGCCGTATCAGACGGTCGGCGACTTGGTCTCTGCCGCCCGGGCGCATCCGGGCGCCATCAACTTCGCCAATGCGGGCGTGGGCTCGACGTCGCATCTCATCGAAGCGCTCTTTGCAAGCCGTGCCGGCGTCAAGTTCACGGCGGTGGCCTACAAGGGCATCCCGCCCGCTGTCATCGATCTGATGGGCGGCAACGTCGACGCCGTATTCGATCAGACCAACACCGCGCTCGGCAACGTCGCGGGCGACCGACTCAAGGCCATCGCAATCACCGCGACGGCTCCCATGCCGCAATATCCTGACGCGAAGCCGCTGTCCGAACAGGGATTTCCTGGCTTCGACGCCGCGACCTGGTACGGCTTGTATGCGCCGAAAGGCACGCCCAAGGTGGCACGGCAGGCGCTCTATGAGGCGTATGTCAAGGCAATGGCCGATCCGCAATGGCGCAAGGCGATGAGCGACCGCGGTATTCGCCTGTTGCCCGACGCGCAGTACTCGCCCGCGGCCTTCGCGGAGTTCACCGCCGCGGAAGTAGAGAAGTGGCGCAAGGTAATTGCAGACGCGAAGATCGAGCTCAACTGAACCGCTGCCCCGGGTGGCTGCGAGCCGCCGTTGAATTGGACGACAAGATGAAACTGCTCACTGACGCGCAGAAAGACCACTATCTGGAGCACGGATATGTCACACCCATCCGTGTGATGACGGCCGCCCAGGCCACCGGGATACGTGAGCGGCTCGAGGCCTTCGAGCGTAGTCAGGGGGGGCCGCTGAAAGGCGCGCTGCGCCGCAAGTCGCACTTGCTTTTCCCCTGGTTGAATGACTTGGTGCGTCAAGAACGCATCCTCGACGCCGTCGAGGATCTCTACGGAGCGGATCTCCTCTGTTGGACCACCAACTTCTTCATCAAGGAAGCCAACGACCCGGCGTTCGTGTCCTGGCATCAGGACTCGACCTATTGGGGCCTGTCCCGGCCCGACGTCGTTACCGCCTGGGTCGCTCTCACGCCCAGCAAAGCCTCGAACGGAGCCATGCAGGTGATGCCCGGCACCCATCTCTGCGATCAGATCCCCCATCGCGACACGTTTTCTCCCAACAACCTCTTGACGCGCGGACAAGAAGTTGCCGTGGAGGTCGATGCGACGAAGGCGCAAACCGTCGAGTTGAATCCCGGCGAGATGTCACTTCACAACGTGCGAATCATTCACGGCTCGGGACCGAACACCTCTGCCGAGCGCCGCATCGGATTTGCGATCCGATATATCCCGACCAGCGTCAGGCAAGTCGAAGGAGACGACAGCGCCACGCTCGTCAGAGGTGTTGATCGCTACAAGACGTTCGAACACGAACCCCGACCGAAGCAGGATCTCGATCCCGAACTCATCGCCGTTCACCAGGCAATTGCAGATCGAAACGCAAGGATCCTTTACAAAGGCACGTCGATTCAGAGTTACGACGAGTAGTGCGCCTTTTGGTTGCACGCAGCGCCCTGCTTGCCTCGAAGGCACAGTGCAAGAGCGTGCAGTTTCAGAGATGACCGGCGTGATTCGCGGGCCGAGAGGACCGGAACTTTCTGCCCATCAAATGCGAGAACGGTGGTAGGCCGTGTTGGGATCGAACCAACGACCAAAGGATTATGAGTCCTCTGCTCTAACCAACTGAGCTAACGGCCCGCGCCGGAATCTTCGCACGCGCGGACTAGGCGCGAACCACGACGTCATCGAGCGTCGTGATCGGCAGATAGCCGCCGATGGCCCTCGTCTTGGCGAGAGGATCGAACAGCTTCAACGCGACGCGCTTTGGCGCCCTGGCTGCAAGTGAACGTCAGGCCCGCCAGGGTCTCGATGTTGGCGATCGTCGTCTGGAAGGTCTTGTACGGCGTGAAAGGAATCTCGGGTGCGCCGCGCGTCGCCGGCGCGATCTCGGCCCGTTGGTCGAGCACGTAAGCGGTGGCGAAGAGCTTGTCGGAGGCATTGATCGCCGCGACGACCTTCCAGTAGCGCAACGGATAGTGGGTATCCGGGAAACCCCGGAATGACCGGATCGTGCGGGCCGAAGACCGGCCCGGTGATGACCTGCGCCCTGAACCGATCCTTCTCGACGGCCTGCTCGAGGATGTGCAGCTCGAGCCCGGCCCACAGTTGCTTGCCCTCGTTGAACTTGGCGGCCTGCGGCGTGCAGTTGGTCCAGTGGCAGGTGTCGTTGGCTGCAGCGACAGCGCTCGCCTCGTTGGCGCCGTACTCGAGGTCTTCGCGACGCGTCAGGTGGCCGCGGTCGAACTGGTTGTTCTCGTAGCAGGCCCCCGTCACCTGAAGCTCGGGGCCGATGCGCGGGTCGACGCGCCAGACGTCTTTCCCCCGGGGAATGACGAAGCGCCCGCTGAAGTCGATGCTTGCCGCGCTGTAGATCGCGAAACGCCGCGCCTTGTGCATGACCACGCTGTAGTGGTGATAGTCGAGGACGATGCCGGGCTTCTTGCCGGCCACCGGCGCGGCCTGCGCCAGCGAGCTTGTCGCCGAGGATCGGCAGGAAGACGCGGCCGTCGAGCTTGCCCGGGCGCAGGAACGCGACGTTGAAGCCGTCGCGGTTGTCGTAGTTGTCATCGAACGCCATCTGGCGCTGCCTCGCCTACTTGGTGCTGAGCGCGTTGCTCACCAGCCGCGACGTGATGTCGACGATCTGGATCATGCGGTTGTAGGCCATCCGCGTCGGGCCGATGACGCCGAGCGTGCCGACGACCCGGCCGTCGACCTCGTACGGCGCCGAGACGACCGAGAGCTCCTCGTAGGGAACGACCAGGCTCTCGCCGCCGATGTAGATGCGAACGCCCTCGGCGCGGCTCGAGACCTCGAGCAGGCGCATCAGCTGCGTCTTCTGCTCGAACAGGTCGAACAGCTTTCTGAGGCTGCCCATGTCGCTCGAGAAATCCTGGATCGCGAGCAGGTTGCGCTCGCCGGCGATGACGACCTGCTCGTGGCTCTCGGCGATCGCGTCGCTGCCGGCCTGCACGGCCGCCTGCATCAGCGCCGAGATCTCGCCGCGCAGGCTGTCGACCTCGCTCTTCAGCCGCTCGCGCACCTCTTCGAGCGTGAGGCCGGCGTAGTGCGCGGTCAGGAAGTTGCTCGCCTCGAGCAGTTGCGAGGCGGTGTAGTCCTGGGCGGTGAAGATGACCCGGTTCTGGACGTCGCCGTCGGGCGCGACCAGGATCACGAGGACGCGCCGCTCCGACAGGCGCATGAACTCGATGTGGTGAAAGACGCTCGGCTTCTTCGGCGCGGTGATCACGCCGACGAAGCTCGACAGGCTCGACAGCAGCTGCGCCGCGTTGGCGATCACGCGCTGCGGCTGGTCGGCGTGCAGCTGCGCCTCGATCGGCGGCTCGGCCGACGCCGACGCGGGCAGGCGCTGCGTCTGCGCCGTCAGCATGGTGTCGACGAACAGGCGGTAGCCGCGCGCCGTCGGCACCCGGCCGGCGCTGGTGTGCGGGCTCGCGATCAGGCCGAGCTCCTCGAGATCGGCCATCACGTTTCGGATCGTCGCCGGCGAGAGCTCGAGCCCGCTGGCGCGCGAAAGCGTGCGCGAGCCGACCGGCTGGCCATCGGCGATGTAGCGCTCGACGAGCGCTTTCAGCAGGGTCTTGGCACGCTCGTCAAGCATCGGTCGAGTCGCGGTTCACGGGCCGATTCTGCCTGCGTCGGCAAGGGTCGCCGTGGTGTAATCCCGCGAATGGCGAACCCCTTCCGGCACGCTGCGCTCGTCGGCAAATTCAACGCCGACGGCATTCGCGAGGAGCTCGAAACGGTGGCCAGGTTCCTCACCCGGCACGGCCTGGCGGTGACGCTCGAGGAAGAGACCGCCGCCAACACCGGAATCACCGGCTATCCGCGCCTCGACGCGAGCGCGCTCGGCGCCGCGTGCGACCTCGCCGTCGTCGTCGGCGGCGACGGCACGATGCTCGGCATCGCCCGCCAGCTCGCGCGCCACGACACGCCGCTGGTCGGCATCAACCAGGGCCGGCTCGGCTTCATCACCGACGTCGCCCTGGGCGACTTCGAAGGCGCGCTCGCCTCGATCCTGGCCGGCGCCTACGACGAAGAGAAGCGGACGATGCTCGAAGGCGGCGTCGAGCGCGACGGCAAGACGATCTTCGACGGCCTGGCGCTGAACGACGTGATCGTCAGCCGCGGCGCGAGCGCCGGCATGGTCGAGCTCAGGATCGAGATCGACGGCGAGTTCGTCGCCCAGCTGCGCGCCGACGGCCTGATCGTCGGCTCGCCGACCGGCTCGACCGCGTATGCGCTCTCGGCCGGCGGGCCGATCATGCATCCGGGAATCGCCGGCTGGGCGCTGGTGCCGATCGCGCCGCACGATCTCTCGAACCGGCCGATCGTCGTTCCCGACAGCGGCGAGATCGCGATCGAGATCGTCGCCGGCCGCGACGCAAGCGTGAACTTCGACATGCAGTCGCTGACCAGCCTTGCCCACGGCGACCGGATCCGCGTGCGCCGCTCGGCGCATCGCGTCCGCTTCCTCCATCCGCGCGGCTGGAGCTACTACGCGACCTTGCGCGGCAAGCTGCACTGGGCCTCGGGAACGTCCGAGGTCTAGGTCGAGGTCCGAAGCCATGCTGCACCGCCTTGCCATCCGCGACTTCGTCATCGTCGACGCGCTCGAGATCGAGTTCGCGTCGGGCCTGAGCGTGCTCAGCGGCGAGACCGGCGCCGGCAAGTCGATCCTGGTCGATGCGCTCCAGCTCGCGCTCGGCAGCCGCGGCGATGCCGGCGTCGTGCGCGAAGGCGCGGCGCGCGCCGAGGTCAGCGCCGAGTTCGACGCTCCGCGCAGCGCTCGCGCCGTGGCTCGCCGACGCCGGCTTCGCCGCCGACACCGGCGACGCCGGCCGGCTGCTGCTGCGTCGGACGATCGATGCGCCAAGGCAAGAGCCGGGCGTGGATCAACGGCGGCGGCGCGACGATCGCGCAGCTGCGCGAGGCCGCCGACCTGCTGGTCGACATCCACGGCCAGCACGCTTGGCAAGGGCTGACGCGCGCGCCCTCGGTGCGCGCCCTGCTCGACGGCTACGCCCAGCTCGACGCCGCGCCGCTCGCTGCGCGCTGGAGCGAGTGGCGCGCCGCCGCGCAGGCGCTCGCCGGCGCACGCGACAAGCAGGGCGACCTCGAGCGCGAGCGCGAGCGGCTCGCGTGGCAGATCGGCGAGGTCGTCAAGCTCGCGCCCGGCGCCGACGAATGGAGCGAGCTCGACGCCGAGCACACGCGCTTGGCGCACGGCCAGTCGCTGATCGACGCCGCGCGCCTGGCGCTCGACGCGATCGCCGAAGCCGAGGTCAACGCCGACGCGCTCGCCGGCCGCGCGCTCGCAGCGCTGCAGGGCGTCGCCGGGTTCGACGCGCGCCTCGAGGCGCCGATCGAGGCGCTCGCCGGCGCCCAGGCGCAGCTTCAGGACGCGGCGCACACGCTCGCCGGCTATCTCGATCGCAGCGAGCTCGACCCCGAGCGGCTGCGCCAGCTCGACGAGCGCATGTCGGCGTGGGTCGGCCTGGCGCGTCGCCATCGCCGGCCGCCGGCCGAGCTGCCGGCGCTGCTGGCCGGGTGGCAGGGCGAGCTGGCGGCGCTCGACGCCGCCGCCGACCTCGACGCGCTCGAGCGCGCAAGCGAAGCCGCGCGCGCCGCGTACGACCACGAGGCGCGCCGCATCTCGGCCGCGCGCCGCACCGCGGCGCCCAAGTTCGCGGCGGCGGTGACGCGAGCGATGCAGCAGCTCGGCATGGCCGGCGGCCGCTTCGAGGTCGCCCTCGAAGCGACCGAGGCGCCGCAGTCGTTCGGCCTCGAGGCGGCCGAGTTTCTCGTCGCCGGCCACGCCGGAACGACGCCGCGGCCGCTCGCCAAGGTCGCCTCTGGCGGCGAGCTCTCGCGCATCGCGCTCGCGGTCGCGGTCGTCACCAGCGAGCTGCAGCGCGGTGCCGAGGCGCCCGGAACGCTGATCTTCGACGAGGTCGACGCCGGCATCGGCGGCGCGGTCGCCGAGACCGTCGGCCGCCTCATGAAGCAGATCGGCCGCGAGCGTCAGGTTCTCGCCGTCACGCACCTGCCGCAGGTCGCGTCGTGCGCCGACCATCACTTCGTCGTCAGCAAGACCACCTCGCGCAACGGCACCACGACCAGCGCCGTCGCGCCGGTCACGGGCGAAGCCCGCGTCGCCGAAATCGCGCGCATGCTCGGCGGCGAAAAGCTCTCGTCCACGAGCCTCGCCCACGCCCAGGAAATGCTCGCCTCGAGCGCCGCCCCGCGCGCGTCCAAGAAGGCGGCGCGATGAGCAGCGACCCCGACGGGGTCGGCCCGTCGCTCTCGGAGGGAGGGGTTGCAGAGGAAGCAGCCCGGTCCAGCGAAGCGGATGGCGCAGCCAGCGGCGCAGCCGGCGTCGCTGCACCGCGCGTCGTGATGGTCACCGGGATCTCAGGCTCCGGAAAGTCGGTCGCCCTCCATGCGCTGGAAGACGCCGGCTTCTTCTGCGTCGACAACCTGCCGCCCGAGTTGCTGCGCGAATTCCTGCGCCTCGAGAGCGAGCGCACCGATCGCCGCATCGCGATCGCCGTCGACGTGCGCAGCGCCGGCTCGTTGCCGCATCTGCTGCCGTTGCTCGCGCAGCTGCGCGGCGAAGGCGTCGGCGTGCAGACGGTCTTCCTCGACGCCACCACCGGCGCGCTGGTGCGGCGCTTTTCCGAGACGCGGCGTGCCCATCCGCTCGCCGATCGCGGCGCCCTGGTCGAGGCGATCGAGCTCGAGCGCCAGCTGCTCGCCGACCTGCGCGAAATCTCGACCGTGATCGACACCAGCCAGCTCAGGCCGACCCAGCTGCGCGCCTGGATGCGCGAGCTGGTGCGGCGCCGCCGACAGCCGCCTCGCGCTGGTGTTCGAGAGCTTCGCCTACAAGTACGGCATCCCGCTCGACGCCGACTACGTGTTCGACATCCGCATGCTGCCGAACCCGCACTACGTGCGCGAGCTCCGTCCGCTGACCGGCCGCGACGCCGCGGTCGGCGCGTACCTCGCGGCGCAGCCCGAGGTCGGCGAGATGCTGGCGCAGATCGAGGCGTTCCTGCGCCGCTGGCTGCCCGCGTTCGAGGCCGACCAGCGCAGCTACCTGACGGTGGCGATCGGCTGCACCGGCGGCCAGCATCGCTCGGTCTGGTTCGCCGAGCGGCTGGCCGAGGCGTTCGGCGCGCGCGCCGCGACGCTGGTCCGGCACCGCGAGCTCGACCTGGCGCCGTGAGATGGCCGTGGCAGACCTGCCGCTCTTTCCCTTGCGCACGGTGCTCTTCCCGGGCGGCCTGCTCGAGCTCAAGATCTTCGAGACGCGCTACCTCGACCTGATCTCGCGCTGCCTGCGCGAGCACGAGCCGTTCGGCGTCGTCGCCCTGAAGAGCGGCCACGAGGCGCGCCGCCCGAACGAGCGCGTCGAGCTGCACGACGTCGGCACGATCGCCGAGCTGATCGACGTCGACAGCACCCAGGTCGGGATCCTGCAGGTGCGCTGCCGCGGCGGCGCGCGCTTCGCGGTCGGCGCGACCCATCAGGAAAAAGACGGCCTCTGGTGCGCCGAAACGACGACGCCGATCGCCGACGATCCGGTCGTCGCTCCGGCGTCGAGCCACGCCGAGATCGTCAAGGGCCTGGCCGAGGCGATCGCGACGCTGGCGGCGCAGGACACGCGGCCCTTCCTCGAGCCGCATCGGCTCGACGACGCCGGCTGGGTCGCGAACCGGTGGTGCGAGATCCTGCCGTTTCCGCTCGAGGCCAAGCAGCGGCTGATGGCGCTCGAGGATCCGCTCGCCCGGCTCGACGTCGTCGACTCGCTGCTGCGCGTCAGGGACGAGACGCACTGAGCACGGCGTCGGCCTCGGCGAGCAGACGCTTCCTGAGCGGCGCCGGCAGGCCGAGCGCGAGCGCCTCGTCGAGCGCGAACCAGCGCCCGCGCGGCCAGCGCGCCAGCAGCGGCGCCAGCGTTCGCGCCGAAGTGCGCGCCGGAAAGGTCCAGCGCACCGGCTGCAGGTGCCAGTCGAAGTGGGTGAGCACGTGGACGAACGGCGCCAGCGTCGTGCCGCTGCCCGGCCAGCCGGCGGTGACGGCTTCGAAGGCAGCGATCGAGTCGAGCTCGGGCAGGCTCCAGAGGCCGGCCCAGACGCCGCTCGCCTCGCGCTCGACCAGCCAGACCGCGCCGCCGCGACGCAGCTCGAGCCAGACGTGGTCGCGCCGGCCGCGCACCTGTCGGCGCGACTTGACCGGATAGCGGTCCTGCGTGCCGGCGCGCGCCGCGGCGCATTCGTCGCGGACCGGGCAGAGCAGGCAGAGCGGCGCGCGCGCGAGGCAGATCGTCGCGCCGAGATCCATCAGGCCCTGCGTGTAGGCCTCGATGTCGCGGGCCGGCAGGAGCTCGGTGGCCAGCCCCCAGAGCTCGCGCTCGGCACGCGCCTCGGCGAGATCGCCGGCGAATGCGCGCACGCGCGCGAGCACGCGCTTGACGTTGCCGTCGAGGATCGCGACGCGCTCGCCGAAGCAGAACGCGGCGATCGCCGCCGCGGTCGAGCGGCCGATGCCGGGAAGCTCGGCGAGCGCGGCGCTGCGTGCGCGGAAACTCGCCGCCGTGCTCGGCGACGACGACCTGGGCGCAGCGATGGAGATTGCGCGCGCGGCCGTAGTAGCCGAGGCCGCTCCATGCCGCGAGCACCTCGCCCGGATCCGCCGCGGCCAGCGCCCGCACGTCGGCGAAGCGCGCGACGAAGCGCTCGTAATAGGCACGCACGGTCGCGACCTGCGTCTGCTGCAGCATGATCTCGGAGAGCCAGACGCGGTACGGATCGCGCGTCCTCTGCCACGGCAAGGCGTGGCGGCCGTGCTCCCTCTGCCAGGCGACGAGGCGCTCGGCGAAGTGCCCGGGAAGCTGGGGCTCGGGAAGGTCGCGCGCGGTTCGCTCATCGGGCGAGCCTACCGCGGCCGCGAATCAAGCCTGGCGCTGCTCCATCTCCTCGACCGGGACTGCGTCGTCGAACAGCGGCAGGTCGAGCTTGACCAGCGCGGCGTCGGTCGCCAGCGGCGCCGCGAAGGCGTGCTCGCGCAGCGCTTCGGCAAGCTCGACGGTGCGCAGCTGATACTGCTGCAGGCGCTGGTCCTGGGTCTCGATCTCGCTGATGCGCGTCTCGAGCTCGCCGGCCGCTGTCTGCACCTTCTCGAGCGTCTCGCGGCGCCGCTTGAAGCCTTTGCGGCGCTCGCGCAGCTGGGCGTCGACCTGCGCCGAGACCGCCTTGTTCCAGAGCTCGAGCTCGCTGCTCGCGTTCTCGAACACGACGCGCAGCTTGGAGACCAGCATGCGCCGGAACTGCTCCATGAACTTCGGCTGCGCCAGGCGCAGCGCCAAGCGTCAGGCCGAGGTACTGGACGTAGTTGCTCTCGATCAGCTGCAGCTCGTTGGCGAAGCGATCGAATTCGAGCGGCTTGCCGATCGCCAGGCTGAAGCCGAACTCGGCGTTGAGGCGCGCGAACGACGCGGTCAGCATCTCGCGGATCTCGTTGTTGCGCTGCTGGCCGTGGGTGAGCAGCGCGCGCAGCCGCGCGCACAGGGCGATGAATGCCTTTCTCGCGCCGAGGTTGAGGAAGGCCGATCCCATCGACGCCTGCATCTCGGCGACCTCGTCGCGCAGGCGGTCGGACGACAGGTCGACCAGCATGTCTTTGAGCATGCGCGCGTGCACCGAGCGCATCGCCTGGAGCAGCGTCGTGCACTGCTCGAACTCCGCCGTCTCGGCCTCGACGCGCTTGAGCATCAGCTTGACCTTGGAGCCGTTCTTGCCGCGCAGGCCGCGCAGCTCGAGCGTCTGCTCGGCGAGCTGACGGCGCGCGTCGCCGATGTGGCGGCCGACATAGCCCTCGATCCGCTGTGCCGCTTCCTGGACGACCTGCTCGAGCACCTGGCGCCGCTGCGGCAGCAGTTGCGCGCCGAGCGCCGCCTCGAGCAGCGGCAGGCGGCTCTCGTTCAGCCCCATCTCGTCGCCGCCGACACGCGCCGCCAGCGCCTGACGCGCCGAGAGCGGGAACACGCGCTGGATCGGAATGCCGAGGGTGCGCGCGGTCTCGCGCTGCTGCTGCGAGATCTGCGCCTCGACTTGCTCGAGCGTTGCCAGCGGGTCCTCGAGCGCGTCGATCTTGTTGAGGACGACGAAGCGCGTCGGCGCGTGTGCACCGAGGTGATCGCGCCAGATCGCCAGGTCGGACTTGGTGACGCCGGTGTCGGCGCCGAGGATGAAGACCGTCGCGTGCGCGCTCGGCAGCAGGCTCAGCGTCAGCTCGGGCTCGGCGCCGATCGCATTCAGGCCCGGCGTGTCGAGGACGACCAGGCCCTGCTTAAGGAGCGGATGCGGATAGTTGATGAGGGCGTGGCGCCAGGCCGGCACCTCGACCTTGCCGCTGTCGTCGCGCGGCGGGTTGTCGTCGGGTGTCGAGTCGTCCCAGAAGCCGAGCGCGCGCGCCTGTTCCTCGGTGACCCATTCGGTGCGCGTGACCTCGAGCAGCGACTGCGCCAGCTGATCGGCGTCGCGGATGTCCAGCGCGAGCCGGCGCCAGGCGCGCGGCTGGGCGCGCATCTCGGCGAGCGACAGGCCCTCGAGCCGGGTCTCGATCGGCAGCAGCAGCAGCGATGCCGGCTCGTCGCCGCGCCAGCCGAGCTCGACCGGGCACATCGTCGTGCGGCCCGGCGTCGCCGGCAGGATGCGCCGGCCGGTGTCGGCGAAGAAGATCGCGTTGATCAGCTCGGACTTGCCGCGCGAGAACTCGGCGACGAACGCGACGACGAGCTTTTCGTTACCGAGTCGCTCGCGCAAGGCGGAGATCTGCTCGGCCGCGTCGCCATGCGCGAGCTCCTGCTCGCCGAGGAAACGAGCCAACGCTTCGACGCGCTCGCCGAGAGCGGCGCGCCAGCCGCCGAGGGCGTCGAGACTGGTGGCGAAAGAGGGCGTCATCGAGCTGAAAAGGGTTCGGATCATCGTAGCTCAGGACCCCCGTATCGAGACGTGACGAAACACTTCCTCACACCCCGTGGCGGACGTTTCGCACACGCGGCGGTGTGCGTTGCTGCTCAACGCCGTTGGCAACCGGGGCAAAAGAACGTCGCGCGCGCTCCCTGGACGATGCGGCGCACCGTCGTGCCGCAGCGAAAGCAGGGCTTGCCGGCACGACCGTAGACCTTGGCCTTGAGCTGGAACGCGCCCTCGACGCCCTCGACACTGCGGTAGTTGCGCAAGGTCGAGCCGCCGAGCTCGACCGCGCGCGCCAGCGTCGCACGGATCGCTTCGGCGAGGACGAGCGGCGCGCGGCCGGCTGATGCGATCGCTGCGCATGCGTGGATCGATCTGCGCTTCCCACAACGCCTCGCAGGCGTAGATGTTGCCGGCGCCGACGACGATTGCGCCGCCGAGCAGCGCCTGCTTGACGGCGACGCGGCGGCGCGCGCAGCGCGGCGTGCAGATAGGCGCCGTCGAAGCTCGCGTCGAACGGCTCGAGGCCGAGCCCGGCGAGCAATTTCGCGGCCGGATCGGCATCGGTCGCCTGCCGACCAGACGACCGCGCCGAAGCGGCGCGGATCGGTGAGGCGCAAGGTGCCGCGCGTGGTGACGAGATCGAAGTGATCGTGCCTGCCGGGCTCGGCCGCGCCCTTCGCGAACGACAGCGATCCCGACATGCCGAGGTGCATCAGCAGGCCGCCATGCTCGAGCGCGAGCCAGAGGTACTTGCCGCGCCGAATGACAGCGCCGACCGTTTGGCCGACGATCTTGTCGGGCGCCTGGCCGAGCGGCCAGCGCAAGGGCTTGCCGACGCGAACGGCGGTGACGCGGGCACCGCGGATGCGCTCGGCGAAGCCGAGCCGCGTGACTTCGACCTCGGGAAGCTCGGGCATGCGTGGCGGATGAAGAGGCGCGCCGGTCCTTTTCGGATGCTTTGCACGCGGCGCGGGGAATTATCACGATCGGCAGCGATCGCATGGGCTGGCACGGTCTTCGCAGAGCCTCCCGCCCTGCGACGTCGAAAGGTCGTCACACTAGAATCGTTTTTCTCCCTGAGGAGTCCGTCGATGCCGGCGTTTCGCGTTGCTTCAGCCCCGAGCCGGGCCTTCGCCGCTGCGCTCGCGCTGCTGGCCGGATGCGCCGCGCCGGTTGTCGTTTCGGCCGCCGAGGCCACCGGTCCCCGGATCGAGAACTCGGCCCTCGATGCACCGCTGTTCTACCAGCTGCTGCTCGGCGAGATCGAGCTGCGCGAGGGCCAGGCCGGCACCGCGTACCAGCTGATGCTCGATGCCGCGCGGCGAACCAAGGACGAACAACTGTTCCGGCGCGCCACCGAGATCGCGCTGCAGGCGCGCGCCGGCGACCAGGCCCTCGCCGCCGTGCTCGCCTGGCGCCAGACGCTGCCGGATTCGCAGGACGCGCTGCGCTATCAGATCCAACTGCTGGTCGCGCTCAACCGCATCGCCGACGTCGAAGAACCGCTCACGCGACTGCTGCGCCAGACGGCTCGAGCCCGCGCTGCCGGCGACGATCGAAGCGGTGCCGCGCTTCCTCGCCCGCGCGACCGACCGCGCCGCGACCGCGGTGCTCGTCGAGCGCACGCTGCTGCCTTTCACCGAAGCCGCCGATACCAAGGCGGCGGCGTTCGTCGCCATCGGCCGCACCTGGCTCGCGGCCAACGATTCAGTCAAGGCGCTCGCCTTCGCCCAGCGTGCCAGCGACGCTGATCCGGCCTCGGAAGGCGCCGCGTTCCTGGCCCTCGACATGCTTCCGGCGACGCCCGAGGCCGAGGCGATCGTCAAGCGCCAGCTCGCGGCGCAGCCAGGCAATCCGACGGTGCGGCTGCTCTACGTGCGCACGCTCGCGACGTCGCAGCGCCTCGGCGAGGCGGCGACCGAGATCGCGGTCCTGACCCAGAGCCAGCCCGACCTCGCCCCGCCCTGGCTCACGCTCGGCGCGCTCGAGCTCGAGATGAAGCGTCCGAAGGAAGCGAGCGAGGCCCTGCGCAATTACGTCCGGCTGGTCGAAGGTGGCGCGGCGGTGACCTTCGGTGCCGCGGCGCAGCCGGTCGGCGCCGCCGGTGACGACGAGGACGACACGCCGTCGAATGCGAGCACCGCGCTGACGCAGGCGTACCTGCTGCTGGCGCAGGCCGCCGAGCAGTCGCAGGACTTCGCCGGCGCCGAGCGCTGGCTGGCGAAGATCGACAACCCGCAACGCGCGCTCGAGGTGCAGGCGCGGCGCGCCTCGCTGCTCGCGCGCCAGGGCAAGATGAAGGAAGCGCGCGAGCTGATCCGACGCGTCCCCGAGCAGTCGCCCAGCGACGCGCGCGCCAAGCTGCTCGCCGAGACCGAGCTGCTGCGCGACCGCAAGATGTTCGTCGAGGCCGAGCAGGTGATGGCGCAGGCCAACAAGGCCTTCCCCGACGACACCGACCTGCTCTACGAACAGGCGATGCTCGACGAGAAGCTCGACCGCGTCGACCAGATGGAACAGCTGCTGCGGCGCGTGATCGAACTCAAGCCCGACCACCAGCACGCCTACAACGCGCTCGGCTACTCGTTCGCCGATCGCAAGGTGCGGCTGCCCGAGGCGCGCGAGCTGATCCAGAAGGCGCTCGAACTGAGCCCGGGCGAACCGTCGATCACCGACAGCATGGGCTGGGTCGAGTACCGCCTCGGCAACAAGGACGAGGCGATCCGTCTGCTACAGCAACGCCTACCAGTCGCGGCCCGATCCCGAGATCGCGGCGCACCTCGGCGAAGTGCTCTGGAGTGCCGGCCGCCCCGACGAAGCACGCCGGATCTTCCGCGAAGCGCGCTTGCGCGACGCCCAGAACGACGTGCTGCGCGAAACGCTGGCGCGCCTGCGCGTCGACCTGTGACCCGCGGCGCGACGACGCCGCGCGACCTTTCCTTGTGGCGCCGCGCCGGCACGGTTGCGGCAACGCTCCTGCTCGCGGCCGGTTGCGCCACGGTTCCCGCCCATGCGCCGAGCGGCGACAGCCTCTCCGGGCGGCTGACGCTGCGCGTCGAGGACTTCGGCATGCAGCCGCCGCGGACCTTGTCGGCGGCGTTCGAGCTGCGCGGCGACGCGCGCGCCGGAACGTTCGGCCTGTCGACGCCCCTCGGCACGATGCTGGCGCTAGCGCGCTGGTCGCCGAACGAGGTCGTGCTGACGACGCCGCAAGGCGAGCGCGCGTTCGCCAGCCTCGCCGAGCTGACGCGCGAAGCGGTGGGCGCAGAGCGTCCCGATCGAGGCCTGGTTCGACTGGCTTCGCGGCCGACCCTGGCCGGGAGCGCCGAGCACGGCCAGCGCGCCCACCGCGGGTACGCGGACATCGACCGGGCCGGAGGGCTTTTCCCAGCTCGGCTGGAGCGTCGACCTTTCGCACTTCCATGAAGGCAACGTGATCGCAACGCGCAGCGAGCCGGCGCCGACAGTTAGTGCCCGCATCCATCTCGATCCAGCCGCGCCATGAGCGTCGCCACGATCTACGACGTTCCGGCGCCGGCCAAGCTGAACCTGTTCTTGCACGTCGTCGGCAAGCGCGCCGACGGCATGCACCTGCTCGAATCGCTGATGGTGCTGCTCGACTGGAGCGACACGCTGCACTTCGAGCGCCGAGACGACGGCGTCCTCGCCCGCCGCGACTCGCTCGCGGCGCTGCCCGAAGACGACCTGTGCCTGCGCGCGGCGCGAGCGCTCCAGGCGGCGGCGGGCACCGCCCAAGGCGCCGACATCACGATCGAGAAGCGCGTTCCGTGGGGCGCCGGCCTCGGCGGCGGCAGCTCCGACGCCGCCTCGACGCTGCTGGCGCTGAACCGCCTCTGGCAGCTCGACTGGCCGCTCGAGCGGCTGCTGCCGATCGGCCTGGCGCTCGGCGCCGACGTGCCGTTTTTCCTCGCCGGCGGCAACGCCCACGCCGGCGGCGTCGGCGAAGTCCTGGCACCGATCGACTTCCCGCCGACCTGGTTTGCCGTCGTCAAGCCGGCTGCGGCGCTGGCCACCCGCGCCGTCTTCGCCAGCGCCGAGGTCGCCGAACTCGTCGCCGCTGCTAGAATCGCGGGCTTTTCCGAAGCCTTTTCGGGCTCGCACGGCGAGCCGGGCGGGATTCGGAAAACCGAGCCGGAACTCGCCCCGGGCTTCGGACGCAACGACCTGCAGGCAGCCGCCGAAAGTCTTTGTCCCGAGGTCGAACGCGCGTCGGCCGCCCTGCACCGATCATTCGGCAACAGCCGGATGACTGGCTCGGGAAGCGCGGTCTTCGCCTGGGCGGGCCACGGCTCGGCGCCCGCGGCAGCGATGCCGAGCGATTGGCCCGAGGGCTGGTCGGGCCGGATGTGCCGCTCGTTGCGGCGCCACCCGCTCGCCGCCTGGGCCCGCCGCGAGGGCGAGGAATCGAGGCGCAAGCCGTGAATGTTTTCAGGTGCGCGGCGCGAGCCGCGCTCCGGTGTAGGGGAGTCGCCAAGCTGGTTAAGGCATCGGATTTTGATTCCGACATGCGAAGGTTCGAATCCTTCCTCCCCTGCCAAATTCGCTGAATCGCCGCCCTTCGGAGTTGTCGTGCTCTTCAATACCGTTCTCTTCACAGGCAATGCGAATCCGGCGCTGGCGCTGGACATCGCGACGCACCTGTCGATCGGACTCGGCAAGGCCAAGGTCGGCCGCTTCTCCGACGGCGAGGTCGATGTCGAGATCGAGCAGAACGTGCGCGCGCGCGACATCTTCGTCGTCCAGCCGACGTGCTCGCCGACGAACGAGAACCTGATGGAGCTTTGCATCATGGTCGACGCGCTCAAGCGCGCGTCGGCGCGCAGGGTGACCGCCGTGATCCCGTATTTCGGCTACGCCCGCCAGGACCGCCGGCCGCGCTCGACGCGCGTGCCGATCAGCGCCAAGGTCGTCGCCAACATGCTCGAGGCGGTCGGCGTCGAGCGCCTCCTGACGATGGACCTGCACGCCGACCAGATCCAGGGCTTCTTCAACATCCCGGTCGACAACATCTACGCCTCGCCGGTGCTGCTCTCGGACCTCCAGAGCAAGCGCTACGACGACCTGGTCGTCGTCTCGCCCGACGTCGGCGGCGTCGTCCGCGCGCGCGCGCTCGCCAAGCAGGCCGGCTGCGACCTGGCGATCATCGACAAGCGGCGGCCCAAGGCCAACGTCTCGGAAGTGATGCACGTCATCGGCGAGATCGATGGCCGCAACTGCGTGATCATGGACGACATGATCGACACCGCCGGCACGCTCGTGAAGGCGGCCGACGTGCTGAAGGAGCGCGGCGCGAAGAAGGTGTTCGCGTATTGCACGCACGCCGTCTTCTCGGGGCCGGCGATCGAGCGGATCGCATCGTCGAAGCTCGACGAGGTGGTGATCACCGACACGATTCCGCTCAGCGCCGACGGCAAGGTCTGCAGCAAGGTGCGCCAGCTCTCGGTGGCGTTCCTGTTCGCCGAGACGATCCGGCGCATTTCCGACGGCGAGTCGGTCACGTCGCTCTTCGCCGAACAGAACAGTAATTTTTAGAAGGACAGCGGGTTCGCTGCGTCGCAGCGCCCTTATCGGATGCGGGGCTTCGCCCCGTTTTAACGAAGCGCCTGGTCGCGGGCCTTCATCTTTTGGAGTGTTCATGAAATTCACCGCTTACGAGCGCACTGTGCAGGGGACCGGAGCGAGCCGCCGCCTGCGCAACGCGCAAAAGGTTCCCGGCATCGTCTACGGCGCCGGCACGCCGGCCATGATCGAGCTCGATCACAACGCCCTCTTCTTCGCGCTCAAGAAAGAGGCCTTCCACTCGTCGCTGCTCGAGATGGAGCTCGCCGGCAAGACCGAGCAGGTCCTGCTGCGCGACTACCAGATGCATCCGTTCCGGCCGATCGTGATGCACATCGACTTCCAGCGCGTCGATGCCACCACGAAGGTCACGAAGAAGGTGCCGCTGCACTACGTCAACGAGGAGAGCTCGCCGGCGGTGAAGACCGATGCGTGCGTCGTCAACCACGTCGTCAACGAGCTCAGCATCCAGTGCCTGGCGTCGCAGCTGCCCGAGTTCATCACCGTCGACCTCGCCAACCTGACCAAGGGCCAGTCGCTGCACGTGAGCGACATCGCAGCTGCCCGCGGGCGTCAAGATCGTCACCCACGGCAAGCCGAATCCGGTGATCGTCTCGGCCAACGTCCAGGCCGCCGAGGTGGAGGAAGTCGCCCCGGCGCCGGTCGTGGCAGCCGCGGCTCCGGCACCGACCAAGGCGAAGAAGACCGAAAAGCAGAACAAGAAGTAATGCCCCTCGGCGAGGGGACCCTCAAGCCCCGCCTGCGCGGGGCTTTTTTCTGCGCCGGCGCTTCGATAATGACGCCATGATTCGACTCATCGCAGGCCTCGGCAACCCCGGCCCCGAATACGCGGCAACGCGCCACAACGCCGGCTTCTGGTTCGTCGACGAGGTCGCCGATCGCCTGAAGGCTTCGCTCGCTCCCGAGCGCAGCTACTTCGGCAAGGCGGCGCGCGTGAATGTCGCCGGCCGGCCGGTCTGGCTGCTCGAGCCGACGACGTTCATGAACCTCTCGGGCAAGTCGGTCGCGGCGCTGGCGCGCTTCTTCAAGATCGAGCCGCAGGAGATCCTCGTCGCCCACGACGAGCTCGACCTGATGCCGGGCCAGGTCAAGCTCAAGCTCGGCGGCTCGCATGCCGGCCACAACGGCCTGAAGGACATCCACGCCCAGCTCGGCAGCGGCGACTACTGGCGCCTGCGCATCGGCATCGGCCATCCGGGCGTCAAGGCGCAGGTCATCGACTACGTGCTGAAGAAGCCCTCGCCCGAGCACCGGGTCGAGATCGAGAAGGCGATCGAGCAGTCGCTCTCCGGCCTCGACCTGCTGCTCGACGGCGACATGGAGCGGGCGACGATGAAGATCAACGCGCGGCCGCCGCGGCCCAAGCCAGAGAAGCCCAAGACGCCGAGAAGCCCGAAGAGCCGCCGCCGATGGCGCCGACCAGCCGGCCGACGCGACCAAGGTCGACACGCCATGAGCCGCCGCTGCTGGCCCGTCGTCGCCGCTGCGCTCGCGCTAGCGAGTCCCTGGGCCGAGGCCGAAACGATCTACCGCTGCGGCCACGAATACACCGACGTCGCCTGCCCGCACGCGGCGGCGCTCGCCGTCGGCAACGGCGCCGAGCGCGCAGCAGCGCGCCGAAGCGGCTCAGGTGGTGTTGGGCGAAAAGCGGCTCGCCGCCGAAATGACGCACGATCGGCGCGAGCGCGAAGCGGCCTTGCAGCCGGCGCTCGCGAGTTCGCTCGGCCCGGCGCATCCGCCCGTCGCGCCAGCGGCGCCGAAAGCGAAGGCCAAGCACGTCAAGCGGCATCCGAAAGTCGCCGCGCCCGACGACGAGCATGACTTCATCGCCGCGGTTCCGAAGACGAAGCAAGGCGGGCGGCTGAGCGCGCGCGGCCGCGTCGCCGCGCTAGTCGCGCTCAGGCGCGAACGCGCGGCCTCGGCCTGCAGGCGCCGGTACTTCGCCCAGAGGGTCTCGTTCGACTCGACGTTCGCGGCATCGACCGGAATGCACGCGACCGGACACACCTGCACGCACTGCGGCGCGTCGAAATGGCCGACGCACTCGGTGCACTTGCGCGGGTCGATGACGTAGATCGTCTCGCCCATCGAGATCGCCGCGTTCGGGCACTCGGGCTCGCAGACGTCGCAGTTGATGCATTCGTCGGTGATGATCAGCGCCACGATTTTCTAGGCGCTTCTGCCCGCTTGACCCGTTGCTGGAGTCGTTCGAGCACCAAGGGTGACACGAACTTGGAAACATCACCGGCGAGATTGGCAATCTCGCGCACGAAGGTGCCCGAGACGAACTGGTACTGGTCGCTCGGCGTCAGGAACACGGTCTCGACGTCGGGCATGAGCTGGCGGTTCATCCCGGCCATCTGGAACTCGTACTCGAAGTCGCTCACCGCGCGCAGGCCGCGGACGACGACCTTGCCGCCCTGCTCGACGACGAAGTCGCGCAGCAGGCCGCGAAACGCCATCACCTCGACGTTCGGGTACTTGGCCGACGAGCTCCTTGGCGATCTCGAGCCGCTCGGCGATCGAGAACATGGTCCGCTTGTGATGCCCCGCCGCGACCGCGACGAGCAGCCGCTCGAACAGCCGGCTGGCGCGGCGCATGAGATCTTCATGCCCGAGCGTCATCGGATCGAAGGTGCCGGGATACACGGCGGTCAGGCGGGTCACGGACGTCACGGCACTCTCCCGCGGCGAGCTCGCGGCCATCGGCCGCGGCCCTGCCGAGCCATCGATGCGGCGCAGTGTAGCCGCGCGTCAGCCCGAGCGCCGGCTTGCGCAGCAGCTGGAAGTGGACCGCCCCGGCGCGACCGGCGCGCCAGGGCTCGAGCAGCGACCCTCCGGTCGCCGCCGGGTCGACCGGCGCCGGTCCCTCGAGGTAGACGAGGCCGCCGGCTGCGACGACGCGCTCGGCGGCGACAAGCGCTGGCGCGAGCAAAGCCGAATCGAACGGCGGGTCGAGGAACACCAGGTCGAACGCGCCGGCCGGCGCCCGGTCCAGCCATTGCAGCGCGTCGGCGCGCTCGACCCGGATCGCCGTCGGCCTGCAGCCGCCCCTTGGTCGCGACCAGGCTCGCCACGAGAACAGGATCGCGCTCGAGCAGCACGACCTCGGCGGCGCCGCGCGACGCGGCTTCGAAGCCGAGCGCCCCCGAGCCAGCGAAGGCATCGACGCAGCGCCAGCCGGCGAGCGTCTGGCCGAGCCAGTTGAAGAGCGTCTCGCGGACCCGGTCGGGCGTCGGCCTGAGGCCGGGGCGATCGGCAACCGGCAGCTTGCTCCGCTTCCAGCTGCCGCCGATCACGCGCACTTCGCGCGGCAGCTCGCGCGCGACGCGGCGCGCTGGACGCTGCGAAGGCGCGGCTTGGCGCGCCTTCACGGCCGCACCGCGATGCCGTCGCGCGCGAGCAATGCCTTGGCCTCGCGGACCGAGAACTCGCCGTAGTGGAAGATGCTCGCCGCGAGCACGGCGTCGGCGCCGCCGATGCGGATTCCCTCCGACAGATGCTCGAGCGCGCCGACGCCGCCCGAGGCGATCACCGGCACCGGGACGGCATCGGCGACGGCGCGCGTCAGCGCCAGGTCGAATCCGGATTTGGTGCCGTCGCGGTCCATGCTGGTGAGCAGGATCTCGCCGGCGCCGAGTGCGGCCATCCGCTTCGCCCACTCGACCGCGTCGAGGCCGGTGCTCTTGCGGCCGCCATGCGTGTAGACGTCCCAGCCCGGCGCGCCCGCGGCACGCTGCTTGGCGTCGATCGCGACGACGATGCACTGCGCGCCGTACTTCGCCGACGCCTCGGCGATGACCTCGGGTCGCGCCACCGCGGCCGAATTGAAGCTCACCTTGTCGGCGCCGGCGTTGAGGAGCCGGCGCACGTCGGCAACGGTGCGAACGCCTCCGCCGACGGTGAGCGGGATGAAGACCTGCGATGCGACCGCCTCGATGATGTGCAGGATCACGTCGCGCTCGTCGCTGGTCGCGGTGATGTCGAGGAAGGTGAGCTCGTCGGCGCCCTGCTCGTTGTAGCGCGCGGCGATCTCGACCGGGTCGCCGGCGTCGCGCAACTCGACGAAGTTGACGCCCTTGACGACGCGCCCGGCGGTGACGTCGAGGCAGGGAATGATTCGCTTGGCGAGCATCGTGGTGTCGTCCCTCGCCGCGCTCGCGACGACGAGGCAGCAGATATCAGGCGTTGGCGAGCTCGTCGGCGCGCGCTTGCGCGGTGGCGAAGTCGAGCTCGCCGCTGTAGATGGCGCGGCCGCAGATCACGCCCTCGATCCCGACCTCCTCGACCGCGCAGAGCTTCTCGATGTCGCCGAGCGACGAGAGGCCGCCCGAGGCGATCACCGGAATCGTCAGCACCTGCGCCAGTTTCACGGTCGCGTCGATGTTGACGCCGTTCAGCATGCCGTCGCGGCCGATGTCGGTATAGATCAGGCCGTCGACGCCGTAGTCCTCGAACTTCTTCGCCAGGTCGGCGACCTCGTGGCCGGTGAGCTTGCTCCAGCCGTCGGTCGCGACCTTGCCGTCCCTGGCGTCGAGGCCGACGATGATGTGGCCGCCGAAGGCGCTGCAGGCGTCGCGCAGGAAGCCGGGGTTCTTGACCGCGGCGGTGCCGATGATGATGAAGCTGAGACCATCGTCGAGATAGCGCTCGATCGTGTCGAGGTCGCGGATGCCGCCGCCGAGCTGGACCGGGATCTCGTCGCCGACCTCGGCCAGGATCGCTTTCACGGCCGCCTCGTTGACCGGCTTGCCGGCGAACGCGCCGTTGAGATCGACCAGATGCAGGCGGCGCGCACCGGCGTCGACCCAGCGCCGCGCCATGGCCGCGGGGTTGTCGCTGAAGATCGTCGAGTCGTTCATGTCGCCCTGCCTGAGACGAACGCAATGACCGTCTTTCAGGTCGATCGCAGGGATCAGCAGCATGGCCGATGCAGGCAGGGGTCAACGAGACGGAAGACGAACGGGCCCGCGCCTTTCGCGGCGCCCGCGTGGAGCGTCAGGGAGTCCAGTGGAGGAAGTTGCGGTACAGCGCCAAGCCGTGTGCGGCGCTCTTTTCGGGGTGGAACTGCGTCGCGAAAATGTTATCTCGCGCGAGCGCCGAGGTAAAGCGGCCACCGTAGTCGGTTTCGCCGCTGCTGTGGCGCTCATCAGACGGCCGCGCGAAAAAGCTGTGCACGAAATAGAAATAGCTGGCCTCGGGAATGCCTTGCCAGAGCGCATGGGGCCGGGCCTGGAACACCTGGTTCCAGCCCATTTGCGGCACCTTGAAGCGGCTGCCGTCGGGCTGGAGGCGGCCTTCGAGCCGAAACCGGACGACCTCGCCGCCGATCAGGCCCAGCCCCGGCGTCCCCACCGGGTCAGCGCCCTCCTCGCTGCGTTCGAGCAGCATTTGCATTCCGATACAGACGCCGAGCAGCGGCTTGGTCGCGGCCGCATCGAGCACCGCCGCCTGCAGGCCGGAGTCGCGCAGCTCGCGCATGCAGTCGGGCATGGCGCCCTGGCCCGGGCAGGACGACCCGCTCGGCGCCGGCGACGACCTCCGGATCGCCGGTGACGACGACCTCGAAGCCGTCGCCCGATTTCGACACCTCGCGGGCGACGTGCGCAACCGCCTGCGCGACCGAGCGCAGATTGCCCATGCCGTAGTCGACGACGGCGACGGTTCGCTTGCTCATCGGGACGCTGCCTCGGCTCGCTAGAGCGACCCTTTCGTCGACGGCACGATGCCACCAAGGCGCGGATCGACCGCGACGGCCATGCGCAGGGCACGCGCGAACGCCTTGAACACCGTCTCGCACTGGTGGTGCGCGTTCTCGCCGCGCAGGTTGTCGATGTGCAGCGTGACGAGCGCGTGGTTGGCGAAGCCCTGGAAGAACTCGTGCGCCAGCTGGGCGTCGAAGCCGCCGATCATCCCGGACTTGAAAGCCACGTTCATGGTCAGGCTCGGCCGGCCCGAGAAATCGATGACGACGCGCGACAGCGCCTCGTCGAGCGGCACGTAGGCGTGGCCGTAACGCGTCAGGCCGCGCTTGTCGCCGACCGCCTCGGCGACCGCCATGCCGAGGGCGATGCCGACGTCCTCGACCGTGTGGTGACCATCGATGTGCAGGTCGCCCTGGGCGTCGATCTCGAGATCGATCGTGCCGTGGCGGGCGATCTGGTCGAGCATGTGGTCGAAGAAGCCGATGCCGGTCGCGATCCGTCGCCGCTCCCTTGCCGTCGAGGTCGACGCTGACGCCGATCTTCGTTTCCTTGGTGTCACGCCGGATGCTGGCGCGACGCGGCGCCGACGGCACGGTCGTGGCGGGAGGAATGGGCAGGATCGCGGTCATCGCAGGCTGGCGCGCAAGGCAGACATCATCAGGGTATTTTCCTCCGCCGTGCCGACCGTCAGGCGCAGGCAGCCGGCGAGCAGCGGATGCATCGCCTCGACGTTCTTGACCAGGACGCCGCGCTCCTTCATTCCCTGGAACACGGCCGGCGCGTTGGCGACGCGGGCGAGGATCATGTTGGCGTCGCTCGGAAACGCCGTCACGCCGGGCGTCGCCGCGAGCTCCCTCTGCAGGCGCGCGCGCTCGTCGCGCAGCAGCGCCGCCTGGCGCGCGAACTCGTCGGCGTGCGCGAGCGCGAACAGTGTCGCCTCGGCGTTGAGCGCGCCGATGTTGTACGGCGGGCGGACCTTGTCGACCTCGTCGATCAGCGCCGCCGGCCCGGCGAGATAGCCGAGACGAACCCCGGCGAGGCCGAACTTGCTGAGCGTGCGCAGCACCAGCACGTGCGGCAGCGTGCCGACCTTGCCCATCCACGTGCGCGACGAGAACGGCTGGTAGGCCTCGTCGAAGACGACCAGCCCGTCCTGCCCACCGACCGCGGCGACGATGCGCTCGACGATGCCCTCGTCGAACAGGTTGGCGGTCGGGTTGTTCGGATAGGCGATGTAGGTGAGCGCCGGACGATGCATCTCGATCGCTGCCAGCATCGCCGCCTCGTCGAGCTCGAAGCTCGCCGTCAGCGGAACGCCGACGAACTTCAGGCCCTGCAGCCGCGCCGACATCTCGTACATGACGAAGCCGGGAACCGGCGCGAGGATCGCGGCGCCGGGGAGGTCGCAGGCCATGGCGAGCAGCGAGATCAGCTCGTCCGAGCCGTTGCCGAGCATCAGCTTGCAACCGGCGGGCAGCGCGACGTATGTTGAGAGCGCGGCGATGACATCGCCGACGCACGTCGTCGGATAGCGGTTGATCGCGACCCCGCCGAGGCGCTGGCCGAGCTCCTGCTGCAGCGCCTCGGGCAGGCGGAACGGATTTTCCATCGCGTCGAGCTTGACCAGGCCGACAGCTCGGCTGGATCGCGTAGGCGTGCATCGAGCGCACGTCCTGGCGAAAGACGCCCGCGCGGCGCGCACTGCTCTCATCCTTCATGACCGCTCCGCTCCGAGCCGCATCTCGGCCGCGCGCGCGTGCGCCTCGAGGCCTTCGCCGCGCGCCAGCGCTGCGGCGATCGGGCCGAGCGCCGCGGCGCCGCGCTCGCTCACCTCGATCAGGCTGCTCCGCTTCTGGAAGTCATAGACGCCGAGCGGCGACGAGAAGCGCGCCGTTCCCGCGGTCGGCAAGACGTGGTTCGGCCCGGCGCAGTAATCGCCCAGGCTTTCGCTCGTGAACGCGCCGAGGAAGATCGCGCCGGCGTGCTGGAGCAGCGGCTCCCAGCGCCCGGGCTCGCGCGCGCTGACCTCGAGATGCTCGGGGGCGATCCGGTTGCTGATCGCGCACGCCTCTTCCATCGAGCGCGTCAGGACCAGCGCGCCCCGACCTTCGAGCGAAGCACGGATGACGTCCATGCGCGGCATCGCCGGCAGCAGTCGCTCGATCGCCGCCGCGACGCTGGCGATGTAGTCCGGGTCGGGACAGAGCAGGATGCTTTGCGCGAGCGGATCGTGCTCGGCCTGGCTGAAGAGATCCATCGCCACCCAGTCGGCCGGGCGTCGTGCCGTCGGCAAGCACCAGGATCTCGCTCGGCCCGGCGATCATGTCGATGCCGACCGTGCCGAAGACGCGTCGCTTAGCGCTGGCGACGTAGGCGTTGCCCGGGCCGGTGATCTTGTGCACCGCCGGAATCGTCGCCGTGCCGTAGGCGAGCGCGCCGATCGCCTGCGCGCCGCCGATCGTGAACAGGCGGTCAACACCCGAGATCGCGGCCGCGGCGAGAACGAGCGGATTGCGCTTTCCGCCCGGCATTGGCGCGCACATGACGATCTCGCCGACGCCCGCGACCTTGGCCGGAACGGCGTTCATCAGCACGCTCGACGGATACGCCGCGAGGCCGCCCGGAACGTAGATGCCGACGCGCTCGAGCGGCGTCATCTTCTGGCCGAGCAGCGTGCCATCGCGCGTCGCGATAGGTCCACGAGCTTCCGACCGCAGCGAGCTGGCGCTCGTGGAAGTCGCGTACGCGGTCGGCGGCGCTTTCGAGCGCGCGCCGCTGCGTCGAGGGCAACCCGGCGAGCGCGGCCTGCCGCTCGGCCGCGCTTACCTCGAGCGAGGACAGCGCGGCCGCTTCGATGCCGTCGAAGCGTCGCGTGCAGTCGAGCACCGCGGCGTCGCCGCGGGCGCGAACGTCGGCAAGTATCGCTTCGACGCTCGCCTCGATCGCGCCATCGGTCTCCGCCGAATACGCAAGCAGCGACGAGAGTGCGGCGTCGAAGCCGGCATCGCGGGTCGCGAGGCGCCGAATGGCGATGCTCATTGCGGCCTCGCCTTCACCACCGCAGCCAGGGCATCGACGATGGCGCGGATCGCGCTCGCGGTCGAGCTTCAGCGCCGCCTTGTTGACGACCAGGCGCGCCGAGATCGGCATGATTTCCTCGACCTCGGTCAGCGCGTTCGCCTTCAGCGTATTGCCCGAAGCGACGAGGTCGACGATCGCGTCGGCGAGGCCGGTGAGCGGCGCCAGCTCCATCGAGCCGTAGAGCTTGATCAGGTCGACGTGGACGCCTTTGTCGGCGAAGTGGTCGCGGGCGATGCGCGTGAACTTGGTCGCGACGCGGATGCGCGAGCCCTGGCGCGCCGCCTTCGCGTAGTCGAACCCGAGCGGCGCGGCGACGCTCATCCGGCAGCGGGCGACGCCCAGGTCGAGCGGTCGGTACAAGCCCTCGCCGCCGTGCTCGATCAAGGTGTCGAGGCCGACGACGCCGAGATCGGCGCCGCCGTGCTGGACGTAGGTCGGCACGTCGCTGGCGCGGACCAGGACGATGCGCAGGTCGGCGCGCGAGGTGGCGATGATCAGGCGCCGGCTCGTCTCGGGGCTTTCGGCGAGCTCGATCCCGACCGCCGCGAGCAGCGGCAGCGTCTCGTCGAGGATCCGGCCTTTGGACAACGCGAGCGTGATCACGAGCGCGCGTCCGACGACTCGAGGGTGATCACGCCGGCACGCGCTCGATGTCGGCGCCGAGCGTTCGCAGCTTGGCCTCCATGCGGTCGTAGCCGCGATCGAGGTGGTAGATGCGGTCGATCACGGTCTCGCCTTCGGCGACGAGCGCGGCGATGACAAGCCCGGCCGAAGCGCGCAAATCGGTCGCCATCACCGTCGCGCCCGACAGCTTCGCGCTGCCCTGGACGACGGCGACGCGGCCGTCGACCTCGATCCTCGCGCCGAGACGAAGCAGCTCGTTGACGTGCATGAAGCGGTTCTCGAAGATCGTCTCGGTGATCGTCGCCGCGCCGTCGGCGATGCAGTCGAGCGCCATCAGCTGCGCCTGCATGTCGGTCGGAAACGCCGGATATTCGCTGGTGCGGACGCTGACCGCTCGCGGCCGCGCGTCGGCGCGCGCCCGGATCCAGCCGTCGCCGCTGTCGACGGTCGCCCCGGCCTCGCGCAGCTTTTCGATCACCGCCTCGAGGTGGTCGCCGCGGGCGTGGCGCAGCACCACGTCGCCGCCGGCGGCAGCGACGGCGCACAGGAACGTGCCGGCTTCGATCCGATCGGCGACGATGCGATGCGAGACGCCGTGCAGCCGTTCGACGCCGACGATCCGGATCCGGCTCGTGCCGTGGCCCTTCGATGCGCGCCCCCATCGCGATCAGCATCTCGGCGAGGTCGGTCACCTCGGGCTCCTGCGCCGCGTTCTCGAGCACGGTCTCGCCCTCGGCAAGGGTCGCCGCCATGAGCAGGTTCTCGGTACCGGTGACAGTGACCATGTCGGTCGTGATGCGCGCGCCGCGCAGCCGCCCGGCGCGGGCGACGATGTAGCCGTGCTCGACGACGATCTCGGCGCCCATTGCCTGCAGGCCCTTGATGTGCTGGTCGACCGGCCGCGTGCCGATGGCGCAGCCGCCGGGCAGCGAGACGCGCGCCTCGCCGAAGCGGGCGACAAGCGGGCCAAGGACGAGGATCGCGGCACGCATCGTCTTCACCAACTCATACGGCGCTTCGTGCGAGCTCAGGTCGTTCGCGACCAGCGTCACCGTCTGGCTGCCGTTCTCGGCCTGCTCGGCGGCCACGCCGAGGGTACGCAGGAGCCCCAGCATCGTCGTCACGTCGTTCAGGCGCGGCACGTTTGCGAGCTGGACGCGCTCGGCCGTGAGCAGCGCCGCGCAGAGCTCGGGCAGGGCGGCGTTCTTGGCCCCGGAGATGGCGATCTCGCCCTGGAGGCGGCGGCCGCCGCGAATGCGGAGTTGGTCCATGTGCTTGCGGTGAGGGCGCGACGCGAGGTCGCGTCAGGCCGGGTGGTTCAGGGCCTGTTGACCTGAGTGCTCGGCGGGAGTGAGCGTCTTCATCGACAACGCGTGGATCTGCTCGCGCATGCGGTCGCCGAGGGCGCGGTAGACGCGCTGGTGTCGCGCGATCCGGTTCGTTCCCTCGAATTCGGTCGAGACGATGGTGGCGAAGAAATGGCGACCGTCGCCCTCCACTTCGACCAACTCGCAGGCGAGATTGTCGGCAATGAAGCGGCGGATGTCGTCGGGCGTGGGCTCGGCCATCGACCGATGTTATCGCGACCCCTGGCAGCGGACACGGCTAGGGCTGTGCGGCGCGCAGCCGAAGCTCCTCGTCGAGCCGTGCCGCGCGTTCGGCCGGCAAGGCCGTGAGCGGCAGGCAGACGCGGGCCCAGGCCGGGTCCCGGTAGCCAGCGGCGAGGCCCGCCTTGACGGCTGCGACGAGCGGATGGCGGGCGACGATCGCGCGCAGGTCCGCGGCCTTCTTCGCCGCCGCCGCGCCGGCGGCGGTGCCCTGGCCCGACCAGGCGGCCTGGGCCTCGGCGGCGGTGAGATTGACGGTCGCCGAGATGCAGCCGGCGAAGCCGTCGGCATTGGCCGCTCCGAGCGCGGCCTCGGAGCTCGGGAAGACGTCGAGACCGGGGACTGCGGTGACCACGGCGCGCGCATAGGCGAGGTCGCCGGCGCTGTCCTTCAGACCGGCGAGCCGCTCGCCGTGGCGTTCGCGCAGCCGTGCCACGACCGTGACCGGCCACGGTACCTTGGTGTTCTGCGGGATGTGATACAGGTAGACGGCCAAGCGCGGATGCGCCGCGGCGGCGATCAGCGCGTCGACGTACGCGAGCAGGCCGTCATCCGGCACATCCGGATAGAAGAACGGCGGCAGCACGAGCGCGCCGGCGAAGCCAAGCTCGCATGCCGCACGCGTCATCCGCACCGTCTCGGCCAGCGCTGGAACGCCGGTGCCGACCAGGAAGCGGTCGAGCGGCAGGCCTGCATCGGCGACCGCGCGCATCACGGCGAGGCGCTGTTCGACGCCGAAGGCGGTCGCCTCGCCGGTGGTGCCGAGCAGGTTGATCGCGTCGCAGCCGCTGTCGAGCAGGGCCTTGCAGTGGGCGACGAGACGCGCGTGATCGGGGACGCCCGCGGCATCGACCGGTGTCGCGGCCGCGGCGATGACGCCGCGGGGCCGGGCGGCGCTCAAGCGTCGCGCCGGCCGCGGCCGGGAACGAGGAAGTCGAAGTCGCAGCCTTCGTCGGCCTGCAACACCGTGCGGTGAAAGAGCGCCGCGTAGCCGCGCTCCGGCGCCGCGGCTGCGCCAGGTGAAGCGGTGCCTGCCAACGCCTGGCGCCGGCGCTCGAGCTCGGCGTCGTCGACCAGCAGGTCGAGCCGGCGCGCGGCGACGTCGAGAGAGATCCTGTCGCCGTTTCGCACCAGCGCCAGCGGGCCGCCGGCGGCCGCTTCCGGAACGAGGTGGAGCGCGATCGTCCCGAATGCCGTGCCGCTCATGCGCGCGTCAGAAATGCGGACCATGTCCTTGACGCCCTGGACGGCGAGCTTCTTCGGGATCGGCAGGTAGCCGGCCTCGGGCATTCCGGGCGCGCCGAGCGGGCCGGCGTTGCGCAGCACGAGCACGTCGTCGGCAGCGACGTCGAGGTCGGGCGAATCGATCCGCAACGTCATGTCCTCGACCGAGTCGAAGACGACGGCGCGGCCGGTATGCGCCATCAAGCTCGCGCTCGCCGCCGACTGCTTGATGATCGCGCCGCGGGGCGCGAGGTTGCCGCGCAGCACGGCGATGCTGCCGCTCGGATAGATCGGGTCGCTGGCGGCGCGGATCACGTCCTGCCCCTGCACGCGCTCGGCGCCTTCGGCATGGGCGCGCAGCGGCGCGCCGGTCACGGTCGGTGCCTCGAGGTCGAGCCGGTCGCCGAGCTCGGCGAGGAGGCGCGGCACGCCGCCGGCCCAGTGGAAGTGCTCCATGTAGTGCTTGCCCGAGGGCTTGAGGTCGATCAGCACCGGCACTTCGTGGCCGATGCGGTCGAGCTCGTCGAGGTCGATGGCGATGCCGCAGCGGCCTGCCGCAGCCGTCAGGTGGATCAGGCCGTTGGTCGAGCCGCCGATCGCTTGCAGCACGACCAGGGCGTTGCGAAACGCGGCCTTGGTCATCAGGGCGCGCGGCGTCGGGCCACCCTGTTCGGCGAGCGCGACCGCCTGCTTGCCGCTCGCTTCGGCCGAGCGCAGTCGGTCGGCGTGCGTCGCCGGAATCGTCGCCGCCAGCGGCAGCGCGAGGCCCATCGTTTCGACGACGCACGCCATCGTGCTCGCGGTTCCCATCACCATGCAGGTGCCGGGCGTCGGCGCGAGCCGGGCGTTGATCGCCTCGATCTCGGCGGCATCGATGCGGCCGGCGCGGAAGTCGCCCCAGAGGCGCCGGCAGTCGGTGCAGGCGCCGAGCTCTTCGCCCTGGTGATGGCCGACGAGCATCGGCCCGACCGGAACGAAGATCGCCGGAACGTCGGCCGACGCCGCGGCCATCATCTGCGCCGGGATCGTCTTGTCGCAGCCGCCGATCAGGACCACCGCGTCCATCGGCTGCGCGCGCAGCATCTCCTCGGTGTCCATCGCCATCAGGTTCCTCAGGAACATGCTCGTCGGATAGGCGAACGATTCGTGCAGGGTGATCGTCGGGAACTCCATCGGCAGACCCGCCGGCGAGCATCACGCCGCGCTTGATCGCGTCGATCAGCTGCGGCACGTTGCCGTGGCAGGCGTTGTAGTCGCTGAAGGTATTGGCGATGCCGACGATCGGCCGCGTCAGCGCGTCGTCGGAATAGCCCATCGACTTGACGAAGGCCTTCCTCAGGAAGAGCGAGAAGTCGGCGTCGCCGTACGACGTCAGGCCTCGCTTCATTCCTTTGGGCGCGCTCATGTCAGTGCCGGATCTTGTAGCCGATCCTCAGCAGGTGCAGGCAGATCGCGCATACCACCGCCAGGCTGGCGGCGACGACCGCGAGGCTGATCCACGGCGAGACGTCGCTGGTGCCGAAGAAGCCATGGCGAAAGCCGTCAATCATGTAGAAGAACGGATTGAGATGGCTGACCCCGCGCCACACCGGCGGCAGCGACTGCACCGAATAGAAGACGCCCGAGAGGAACGTCATCGGCATGATGATGAAGTTCTGGAACGCGGCGATCTGGTCGAACTTCTCTGCCCACAGGCCGGCGATCAGACCGAGCGCGCCCATCATCGCCGCGCCGGCGACGGTGAAGAAGACGATCCAGAGCGGGTTGGCGACGTGCAGCGGCGCGAACCAGATCGTCACCACCAGCACGCCGAGGCCGACCGCGACGCCGCGCACGATCGAGGCGCCGACATAGGCGAGGAACCAGGCCCAGTGCGAGAGCGGCGAGACCAGCAGGAAGACCAGGTTGCCCGTGATCTTGCTCTGGATCAGCGACGAGCTCGAGTTGGCGAAAGCGTTCTGCAGCACGCTCATCATTACCAGGCCGGGGATGAGAAAGCTGGTGTAGCCGACCGAGCCGAAGACCGTGATCCGGCCTTCGAGGACGTGGCCGAAGATGAGCAGATAGAGCACCGCCGTCAGCACCGGCGCGGCGACGGTCTGGAAGCTCACCTTCCAGAAGCGCAGCACTTCCTTGTAGAGCAGCGTTCGCGTTCCGGCCAAGACGCCGGTCTCGACCTTGGCAGGCGGCACCGCCACGACCGCGGGAACGCTCATGCCGCCACCCGCGGCGGCGACTCGCCGCGCATGATCTCGATGAACACGTCCTCGAGGTCGGCGCGGCCGATCTCGAGGTCTTCGGGCTCGGCGCCGGCGGCATGCAGCACCGCCAGGATCGACTCGACTTCGCGCGCGTCGTGCGCCGTGATCTGGACGATCCGGCCGGTGACGCGCGCGTTGGCGAGCAGCGCCGGCGGCAGCGGCTTGTCGAGCTTGAAGCGCAGCATCGTGCTCGCGGTCCCAGCGAGCAGCGCCGAGGTGCGGTCGAGGGCGACGATGCGGCCTTGCTTCAGCATCGCGATCCGGCCGCAGAGCGCCTCGGCCTCCTCGAGGTAGTGCGTCGTCAGGAGCACCGTATGGCCCTCCTTGTTGAGCCGGGCGACGAATTGCCAGAGCGTCTGGCGCAGCTCGACGTCGACGCCGGCGGTCGGCTCGTCGAGGACGATCACCGGCGGCCGATGCACCAGCGCCTGCGCCACCAGCACGCGCCGCTTCATCCCGCCCGAGAGCTGGCGCATGTTGGCGTCGGCCTTGTCGGCCAGGCCGAGGTTGGCGAGCAGCTCGTCGATCCAGGCATCGTTGTCGTGGACGCCGAAATAGCCGCTCTGGATGCGCAGCGCCTCGCGCACGGTGAAGAACGGATCGAACACCAGCTCCTGCGGCACGACGCCGATCTTCCGCCGCGCCGCCGCGTAGTCGCTGTAGACGTCGTGGCCGAGGACGGCGACTCGGCCGGCGCTCGCCCGGGCCAGGCCGGCGAGGATGCTGATCAGCGTCGTCTTGCCGGCGCCGTTCGGGCCGAGCAGGCCGAAGAACTCGCCCTGCTCGATGTCGAAGCTGACGTCGTCGAGCGCCCGCACCGCGCCGCGCGCCGAGGCATACGTCTTGGCGACGTTGGCGAAGGAAATGGCCGGCATGGAGGCCGCGATTGTAGGGAGGCAACCGATGGACACGCCCGGGCGCGGTGCTAGATTGAAGCGCAGCCAGTGCAACAGCCGATGCCCACGAAGAAGCCGCGGCGAACCGCCGAGCGAATCCTCGACACCACGCTCGAGCTCTTCAACCGCTTCGGCGAGCCGAACGTCTCGACCACGCTGATCTCGGCCGAGCTCGGCATCAGCCCGGGCAACCTCTACTACCACTACCCGGCCAAGGAAGAGCTGATCACCAAGCTCTTCGACCGCTACGACGACGCGCTCACCGAGCTGCTGCGCGCCGCCGACGACGTCGCCGACGTCGAGGACGCCTGGTTCTTCTTCCACACCCTGTTCGAGCTGATCTGGAGCTACCGCTTCCTCTACCGCGACCTGAACGACCTGCTCTCCAACAGCCGCAAGCTCGAGACCCATTTCAAGTTCGTGCTGCAGCGAAAGCAGAAGGCCGTGCAGGCGGTGCTCGACGGCATCGCCGCCGGCAGCGATCTCGCGATCGACGCGCGCGACGCCGAGCCGGTGGCGACGGCGATGGTCGTCGTCCTCACCTACTGGCTGAGCTTCGAGTTCGTCCGCGACCCGCGCCGCGCGCTCGAGCCCGAAAGCGCCGGCGCGGCGCTGCTGCGCGGAGCGTTCCATGTGCTCAGCCTGCTGCTGCCCTATCTCGACCGGAGCCAGCGCGACCATCTGCATTCGCTTGCCGCCGCAGTACACGACGACGACGTCCGCGAGGAGACTGACCGTGGCCAAATGGACTGCCTTTCCGCACGACGCCGACGCCTACACCTTCGACGCCGCGACGCTGAAGAAGAAATGGGCGCGCCTGCATGCCGGCGACGCCGAGCCCTTGCCGAAGGACGACAAGGTGCTCGACCGCCTGGATCCACTTCCACGCCGGCGCGTTCCAGAAGGCGACCGAGGCCGGGCTGAAGGCGCATGCCGCCGGCGCGAGCGGCGCGATGACCGTCGCCAACAAGGCGCAGGCGATCTATGCGACCTACCTCGAAGGCAACGAGAAGACCAAGCTCGCCTTGCTCTACGAAGTCGCCGAGCGCGCCGAGGCGCGCATGCGGGAGGACCCCAAGGAAGCCAATGCCTGGTACTGCCATGGCCTACGCGCTCGGCCGCTACAGCCAGGGAATCAGCATCGCCAAGGCGCTCGCGCAGGGACTCGGCACGAAGGTCAAGAACGCGCTCGAGACGACGATCCGGCTCTCGCCGAAGCACGCCGACGCGCACATCGCGCTCGGCGCCTTCCATGCCGAGGTGATCGACAAGGTCGGCTCGCTCCTCGGCCGGACACAAGGGCGCGAGCAAGGACGCCGGCTTGGCGAGCTACAAGGCGGCGCTGAAGCTGAACCCGACCTCGGCGATTGCGATGGTCGAGTACGCCAACGGCCTGGTGATGCTCGAGGGCGACAAGCGCATGAAAGAGGCGACCCAGCTCTACGAAGCCGCCGCCGCGTGCGAGCCACTTGATGCGACTGAGCGGCTCGACGTCGAGATGGCGAAGGCCGAGCTCGAGGACTGAGGCCGCACCTCAGACCACCAGCTCGCCGCTCCGGCCCGGCACCGTTCCCCACTCAGGGCTGCGGATCGGCAGTGCCTGGCGGTCGAGGTCGGCGTACAGCTCGCCGAGCGTCACCAGCCGGTGCCCCTGGGACTGCCAGCCGTCGAGCAGCGCGGCGAACGCCGGGGCCAAGCGGCCGCCTTCGAGCTCGGCGTGCAGCGTGAAGACGTGGTCGCTGGTCGCCGGCGCTCAGGCGCAGGATCTCGGCGACGACCGCGCCCTCGTCGCGACCGTCGATGCCGAGCAGCTCGTCGAAGGTCGGCAGGGTCGTCGGCAGTTGCACGTGCGAGAGCGTCCGGCCGTCGACCCGCGGCACGTACGGCGCGGTGCCGCGGCCGTCGGATGCGTAGGCGAGGCCCCAGCGTGTCGAGCTGGCGAAACGCGTCGGGGTTCATCTGCCAGCCGGCCGCGCCGTGGGTGCTCGGCGGCGCGCCGAAGATCGCGCTGAAGCGCTCGAAGGCGAGGCCCATCTGCCTCTCCGTCCAGGCCCGGTCGCGCTGGCGCACGTTGTCCTGCCAGAGCACGTGGTCCCAGGTGTGGATGCCGCACTCGTGGCCGGCATCGCGCACCGAGCGCATCACCGCCGCGGCTTCGCGGCCGATGTCGGGGGCCGGCAGCAGGACGCCGTAGAGCAGCGTCTTCAGGCCGTAGTGCTCGAGCACCGAGGTGCGCGAGACCTTGGCGAAAAACCCGGGCCGGAAGATCCGCGCGCAGCGCCCAGCCGGTGTGGTCGGGGCCGAGGCTCCAGAGGAAGGTCGCGCGCGCGCCGGCGCGTTCGCGAGCGCGTCGAGCAGCCGCGGCACGCCTTCGCGCGTGCCGCGCAGGGTGTCGACGTCGACCTTGAGGGCGATGCGCGCCACCGCGCCGGCTCAGCTCGCTTCGGTGGTCAGCGACCTGGCCTCGGCGACCTTGCTCGCGGTACGACTCGAAGATGGCGCGCAGCGACGCCTGCATGTCGACGTTCGGCTTCCAGCCGAGATCGCTCGATCGTCGCGCGTGATCTTCGGCAGGCGGTCCTGCACGTCCTGGTAGCCGGTGCCGTAGAAGTCTTCGGCCGAGGTCTCGACGATCTTGCAGTCGGCCGCGGCGCCGGCGTATTCCGGGTAGTCGGCGGCCATCGCCAGCATCGTCTCGGCGAGCTGGCGCACCGACCAGTGGTTGGCCGGATTGCCGATGTTGTAGATCTTGCCCGAGGCGATGCCACCCGGGTTCTTGAGGATGGTCATCAGCGCGGCGATGCCGTCGGAGATGTCGGCGAAGGCGCGCTTCTGGCGCCCGCCGTCGACCAGCTGGATCGGCTCGCCGCGAACGATCTGGCCGAGAAACTGGGTGACCACGCGCGACGATCCTTCCTTGGTCGTGAAGATCGAGTCGAGCCCCGGGCCGATCCAGTTGAAGGGACGAAAGAGCGTGTAGTTCAGCCCCTGCTCCATGCCGTAGCCGGCGATGACGCGATCGAGCAGCTGCTTCGAGCAGGCGTAGATCCAGCGCGGCTTGTTGATCGGGCCGTAGACCAGGTTCGAGGTCTCGGGGTCGAACTCGCTGTCGGGGCACATGCCGTAGACCTCCGAGGTCGACGGGAAGACCAGGTGCTTCTTGTACTTGACCGCGGCGCGGACGATCGGCAGGTTGGCCTCGAAGTCGAGCTCGAACACGCGCAGCGGCTCGCGCACGTAGGTCGCGGGCGTGGCGATCGCCACCAGCGGCAGGATCACGTCGCACTTGCGGACGTTGTATTCGATCCATTCCTTGTTGATCGTGATGTCGCCCTCGAAGAAGTGCATGCGCGGATGCGCGATCGCGGCGCCGAGGCGGTCCGACGCCATGTCCATGCCGTAGACCTCCCAGTCGGTGGTCTCGAGGATGCGCTGCGTCAGGTGGTGGCCGATGAAGCCGTTGACGCCGAGGATGAGGACTTTTTTCATGATCTTTCCGTATCGGTCCGTCGGGCCGAGAGAAGGGCCGTCAATCGCGTCCGGCGTCGACCGGTTCGCCGCCAGCGCGAAGCTCTCTGACCTCGATCATCCTCGCCGTCGCCGCAGACGGCGACGATCCGGCCGTCCGGCGACCTGCAGCCCGCGGCGCCCGGCCAGCGCCGCCGGCGCGTCGGCAGCCGAGCCGCGCCGCGGCGATCACGAGCGGCGACGCCCGCCGAGCTCGGTGAAGGCGCCCGGGATACGGCGGCGCGACGGCGCGGATCAGGTCATAGATGCGCGCCGCGGCTGCGGGACCAGTCGATCCGGCCGTCTTCGGGCGTGCGCCGGCCGAAGTAGCTGCCCGCGGCGACGTCGTTGGGCACGAAAGCGAACGTCGCCGGCGACGATCGCCGGCAGCGCTTCGCCACAGCACCTGCTCGGCGGCGACGGTGACCTTGTCGAACACCTGCCGGCCGGTGTCGTCGGGAAGGATGGGCACGGCCTGCTGGTCGACGATCCGGCCGGCGTCGGCCTTGGCGACCATCTCGTGCAGCGTCGCGCCGGTCTCGCGCTCGCCGCGCAGCGACCGCCCAGTTGGTCGGCGCCCGGCCGCGGTAGTGCGGCAGGAGCGAGCCATGCATGTTGAAGGCGCCGCGCGGCGCGAGGTCGAGGATCGCCGCCGGCAGCATCGAGCGGTAGTAGAACGAGAAGATGAAGTCGGGCCGCGCCGCCGCCACCGCGCTGGCGCAGCGTCGGATCGAGCGGATCGTCGCCGTAGACGAACGGCAGGCCGAGGTCGCTCGCGGTGTCGGCGACGCGCTCGAACCAGACCGTCTCGCCGGGATGGTCGCGGTGCGTGACGACCAGGGGCACGTCGACGCCGCGTGCGCGCAGCACGCGCAGGCAGCGATCGCCGACGTTCGAGTAGCGCGAAGACGACCGCCCTCACCTGGCAACCTTCACCGGCGCCAGCGGGGCGTGCTCGCGCTGCTCGAGCACGGCGCTGATGCGGTAGCGCGGCCGGCGCCTGACCTCCTGCTGGATCCGGCCGACGTATTCGCCCATCAGGCCGAGGCCGAGCAGCAGGATGCCGGTCAGGAAGAACTGCAGCGCGAACAGCGTGAACACGCCCTCGACCTCGGCGCCGAGCAGGAAGCGCCGCACCAGCAGGATGACGAACAGCGCGCCCGCGAGCAGCGACAGGACGATGCCGATGAGCGAGAACCACTGCAGCGGAACGATCGAAAAGCCGGTGACGAGGTCGAAGTTGAGGCGCAGCAGGCTGTAGAGCGAGTACTTCGACTCGCCCGCCGCCCGCGCCTCGTGCGCGACCTCGACTTCGGTCGGGTTGGCGGCGAAGGTGTAGGCCAGCGCCGGGAATGAAGGTGTTGACCTCGCGGCACTGAGTTCAGCGTCTCGACCAGGCCCCGGTCGTAGGCGCGCAGCATGCACCCCTGGTCGGTCATGTGGATGTGCGTCGTGCGCTCGCGCAGCCGGTTGACCAGGCGCGAAGCATGACGGCGAAAGAACGTGTCCTGGCGCGCCCGGCGGTAGCTGCCGACGTAGTCGTGGCCGGCGCGGATCGCCGCGACCAGCTTCGGAATCTCCTCCGGCGGATTCTGCAGATCGGCGTCGAGCGTCACCGCGATCTCGCCGCGGACGTGCTCGAAGCCGGCCATGATCGCCATGTGCTGGCCGAAGTTGCCGTTGAACAGGACCACCCGCGTCACGTCGGGCCGCTCGCCGAACTGCTCGGCGAGAAGTGCCGCCGAGCGATCGACGCTGCCGTCGTTGACGAAGATGATCTCGTAGGGCTCGTCCATCCCGTCGAGCACCGGGTAGAGCCGGCCGATCAGCGCCGGCAGCACCGCCTCCTCGTTGTAGACGGGGATGACGATCGAAATCATCGGCGCTTTCACGATGCGAGCTCCCGGCAGACGGTGGCGAGGCGCTGGCAGACGCGTTCGACGTCGGCCGATGTGCATCGCCGGAAAGAGCGGCAGCGTCAGGATGCCGCGGCCGATCCGCTCGGCCACCGGCAGCATGCCCTCGCGCCAGCCGAGCGAGCGGTAATAGCTGAACAGATGCATCGCCGGATAGTGAACGCCGGTGCCGATGCCTGCGGCGCGCATCGCCTCCATCACCGCGGCCCGGCCGCCTTTGAGGCGATCGGCCGGGAGCACGACCTGGAACATGTGCCAGTTCGTCGTCGCCGCGCTCGCATCGGTCGCTGGCGGCAGCTCGATGCCGAGCGCCTCCAGTCCGGCGGCGCGCGCGGCCGCGAAATACGCATCGGCCAGCGCCGCGCGGCGCTTAGTGATGCCGTCGAGCGCAGGCAGCTGGTGCAGGCCGATGGTCGCGTGGATGTCGCTCAGGTTGAACTTGCCGCCCGGCGTGACGACGTCCATGCCGTCGGCGCCCGAGCGCACGACGCCCTGCAGGCGCAAGCGCTCGGCGACCTGCGCCTCGGCGTCGTCGGCGAGCACCAGGCAGCCGCCCTCGGCGCAGGTGATGTTCTTGTTGGCCTGGAAGCTGAAGCTCACCAGGTCGCCGAAGGCGCCGATGCGGCGGCCGCGCCAGCGCGAATCGATCGCCTGCGCCGCGTCCTCGATGACGCGCAGGCCGTGGCGCGCGGCGATGGCGTAGAGCCGATCCATGTCGACCGGCAACCCCGCCAGATAGACCGGCATGACGGCACGCGTGCGCGGCGTGATCGCCGCTTCGAGCGCGGCGAGATCGATGTTGCGGGTCTTCGGGTCGATGTCGACGAACACCGGCCGCGCGCCGACGGCGACGACGACATTGGCCGTCGCGACCCACGAGATCGGCGTCGTGATGACCTCGTCGCCCGGGCCGATGCCGGCGACGCGCAGCGCCACTTCCATGGTCGCCGTGCCGTTGGCGAAGGAGCGCACCGGGCGGCCGTCGAACAGCTCCGGCGAGGGCGGCCTCGAATGCCTGGACCTGCGGCCCCGACGTGATCCATCCCGACGCGAGGACCTCGCCGACCGCCGCGATCGTGGCGGCGTCGATCGCCGGGCGCGTGAACGGCAGGAACGCCGTCTCGCTCGCGATGCTCGGCGGCGGTTCTCATGTGCGTGCGATCAGAAAGACGCCGAGCAGGATCAGGGCGATGCCGCCGAAGCGCGCCGGCCCGAGCGCTTCGCCGAAGAGCCACCATGCTGCCAGCGCGTTGACGACGTAGCCGAGCGACAGCATCGGGTACGCGACCGAGACCTCGACCCGCGACAAGGCGACGAGCCAGAGGCCGACGCTGACGACGTAGCAGGTCAGCCCGGCGAGCACCGGCCACTGCACGAGGACGCGGCCGACCGTCGGCCAGAGCGCAGAGGCGCCGAAGTGGATCGGCCCGACCGCGTTCACGCCCGCCTTGAGCAGGAGCTGCGCGCCGGCGTTGAGAAAAACGCCGGCGAGCAGGAAGAGCAGCGTCGACAGCGTCATGGCGCGGGCCCCGTACCGTTGGCGACGATGACGCGCCGGGTGTCGCGTGCGACCACCGTCATCGGCACGCCCTGGGACACCAGGAGTGCATATGTCGTCGGCGCCATGAGCGCGAAGGCGCGTGGCCCCGATGCCCATACGCGGACGAAATCGGCGAGCGTCGGCAGCCACTTCTGCGGCTCCTGCGCGACGCCGAACGTGAGCTCGTCGGCGCCCTCCACCATGATGGTCGTTCGGCGCAAGTAGAAGGGCAGCGTGTGGTCGAGCATCAGCACCGAGTAGATCGGGCTCGTGCCCACGATACCCTTTACCGAGGCCGCGAGGTCGACCCCCGAACTCTTGCGACCGAACGCCTCGTGGCCGCGCATCAGCAGCGTCGACGCAGCAAAGACCGTGAGCGCGTAGATGACGATGCTGCGCCCGAGGTCGCGGCGGTTGACGAACCACGACCATGCCAGCCCGACCATGGCAAGCGCGCACGCGGCGCCGAGCCAAGGCGCGAACGCGCGGTAGATCTCGTTCGGCGTCGACTCGGTGCCGAGGCGGGCGACGTACGGCGTCGCCGCCAGACCGCAGGAGACGAAGACGAGCGCCAGGACGACCTGTAGGTTCCAGCGCCGGGGCGTGAACCGGTCGAGAGCGACGGCGCCGAGGACGGCGAGCGCGGGGTAGATCGGCACGATGTAGCCGGGGAGCTTGGAACTCGAAAAGCTGAAGAAGAGGAAGATTGTCAGCGCCCAGGCGGCCAGCAGGATCATCGGCCGAAATCCCCCGCCGCGCGTGTCGTCGCGAACCGCCGCGACCATGCCGCGCGAGAGCCCGATCCAAGGCAGGAAGCCGACCAGCAGCTGCGGCAGGAAGTACCACCACGGCGCGTCGCGATGGTGCACCGTCGTGAGGTAGCGCTGGAAGTGCTCGTGGATGAAGAAGAAGCGCGCGAACTCGGGGTTGCGCAGCGAGATGAGAACGAACCAGGGCGTGGCGAGCGCGAACATGATCAGCGCGCCGCTGACGATGTGGATCCGGCGCCAGACGGCGAAGTCGCGCGCGACCGCGGAATAGACGATGAGCACCATTCCCGGGAGGACGACGCCGATGAGACCCTTGGTCAATACCGCGACCGCCATCGCCGCCCATGCCAGCCACATCCAGCGCCGGCGCTCGTCCGACGACGTCGCCGGATGCTGAGCGATCAGGACCGCGGCGAGAACGCACGTCAGCGCGCCCGACAGTCCCATGTCGAGCGAGTTGAAATGGCTGGCCAGATTCCATGCCGGTGCGGCCACGAGAACAAGGGCCGACAGCAGCGCCACGCGCGGCCCGAACCAGCGTCGCGCCGCAAGGGCGGTCATGACGACGCCGAGCGCACCGGAAAGCGCGACCCAAAGCCGCGCCTGCCACTCGCCGATGCCGAACGCCTGGAACGCCAGCGCCGTCATCCACATCTGGAACGGCGGCTTCTCGAAGTACTTCACGCCGTTGTAGCGGATCGTCACCCAGTCGCCGCTCGCCAGCATTTCGCGCGCGATCTCGGCATAGCGGCCCTCGTCGCTGGGAAGGAGGTGGCGCGCATCGAGCGTCAGGAACCAGAGAGCGGCGACGAGGAGGGCGACGGCGACGAGGCCGATGCGGGCGGTCGTCGTTGCCGGTGGCGGCGTTACCCCGGCGGGTGGCGCTGCCACAGGAGGCGGGAATTTGAGCCAGGCTGGCAAGGTTGTCTTCCGTGGGTCGCGCTACCGCAAGCGGCACGACTGAGTCGCCTTAGCGACGCGGAGTTCATATCCCGTGGCGAGAAGGTGTGGACTTCGTTGCGGCACGACGAGGATTCTCAACCATGGCGATCGTCCCTTTTGGGGGCGCGGCGGCCATATTCGCCCAAGCATCACGCGGTAGAGTGCGGCGATGATGCTCTCGGCGATGTCCCCCACCGACGTCGCGTTCACGATGGCCGGCCTGATGCAGGCGGTGTTCGCCCTGGTATGGCTGCTCGGTTCCTGGCTCATCGGCGATACCCGCCGCGCGGCCGTCCATTGGGCCGGCTACGCGGCGCTCAGCGCGCTCAGCTTCGCCCTGCTCACGACCGCGCTGCACATGCCGAGCCGGCTGTCGGCGGAGATCTTTCGCGCCGCCGGAAATCTCGCCGGCGTGGTCTCGCTCATCACGCTGCATCGCGGCATCCGTCTCTTCGTCGGCCGTCCGGCCGGCCTTTGGATGTACGTCTTCGCGCTCGCGGTCGTGCTGCTGGCCGCAGGCATCGGCATCTCGCCCGGCGGCGGAAGCGTTCGCGTCGTCGTCACGTCGAGCGTACTGACACTGCTCGCGCTCAGCATGTGCCGAGACCTGACCGTTCACGCCCGCGACGATCTTCACCTGCGCTGGCCAATGGGTTTGGGCCTGCCGATGATTTTCGCGGCAGTCGGGTTTGCGTATCGCGCCGTTCGCGCGACGCTGGATCCACGCAGCGTCGCCTTGGAAATGATCCGGAACAGCGCTCTCAACGTCGGCTCGGCGTTCGCCTTCGTGGTCCTCACGCTGGCCTTCCACGCGACCCTGATGGCGCTGGTTGCGGCCCGGTTCACTTCACAGCTCAGGCATCGCTCGCGCCACGACGGCCTGACCGGCCTGCTCGACCGGCGTGCCATCGACGAAGTCCTGCGGGCGCAGATCCAGCGCAGCCGGCGCACCGGCGAGACGTTTTCCGTGCTGATGCTCGACCTCGACTACTTCAAGGCGATCAACGATCGCTTCGGTCACGCCGCCGGCGATCGTGCCCTGAAGCATGTCGCCGCACTGTTGCGCGAGGCCTTGCGCGAGATCGACCGCCTGGGACGCATCGGCGGCGAAGAGTTTCTCGCCATCATGCCCGGGGCCGGGCTCGACGCTGCCGGGCCGGTGGCCGAGCGCATCCGCGAGCGGCTCGCCGCCGGCCCGATGATGGTGGATTCGATTCGGGTAGTGCTGTCGGCGAGCATCGGCATGGCGCAATGGAATGCGCCCGACGAAGATGCATCGCACCTGGTCGGCCGTGCCGATTCGGCGCTGTACGCGGCCAAGGCACTGGGGCGCGACCGCGTCGTTGCCGCCGGTGCCGAGCAGATGACGCTGCCGATCACCACCTGGTAGCCGCCATGGGCGGCATTGCGCTCGCGCCGCGTCAAGTAACTATCATCATGCAAGTAACTGGGCTATGATCGCGCGGTGCAACGCAAAAGCTTCGCCGACATGCCCTGCCCCATTGCCCGCAGCCTCGAGCAGGTCGGCGAGTGGTGGAGCATCCTGATCCTGCGCGATGCCTTCGCCGGCAAGACACGCTTCGACGAATTCCAGCTGAGCCTCGGCATCGCCCCGAACATGCTCGCTCGCCGACTGGCCGCGCTGGTCGCGGCGGGAATGCTCGAGCGCCGGCTCTACAGCGAGCGGCCGCCGCGCCATGAATACGTCCTGACCGAGCGCGGCCGCGACTTTCGCACCGTGCTGCTGGCGCTGCTCGACTTCGGCCACCGCCACTTCGCGGTCGCCGGCGGCGGCGTGCGCATCGTCGACGCCGCGACCGGCGCGACCGCCGAGCCGATCCTGGTCGACCGTCGCACCGGCAAGCCGCTGAACGGCCCCGACTACAAGATCGTGCGTCCCAATCGGACCGAGACGACGACCGAGCGACCCATCGCCAGCGCCGGCCTGCTCGCGCACGGTAGCGCCGGCACGCCGCGCCGCGAAGAGGACTCGCGCATGAGCACGCTCGCCGCCGAGCTGCCGACGCGGCCGCACGCCGTCGCCGGCACGCTACCCGCCACCGCGGCGCCCGAGGCGATGAGCGCGCGCACGCGCCGCCTGCTGCACGGCGCGATCGTGCCGACGCTGCTCGCGATGGCGTGGCCAAACATCCTGGTGATGACGGCGCAGGCGTCGACCGGCCTGATCGAGACCTGGTGGGTCTCGCGCCTCGGCACCGACGCGCTCGCCGGGATGGCGCTCGTCTTCCCCGGCTTCATGATGATGCAGATGCTCTCGGCCGGCGCAATTGGCGGCGGCATCTCGTCGGCGGTGGCGCGCGCGCTCGGCGCCAACCGCCGCGCCGACGCCGACGCTCTGGTGCTGCACGCGCTTCTGATCAACCTCGGCCTCGGCCTCGTCACCTCGCTCCTGTTTCTCGCCTTCGGCCGGCAGATCTACGCCGCGATGGGCGGCCAGGGCGGATCGCTCGAGGCCGCGCTCGCGTACTCGAACGTCGTCTTCGCCGGCAACATCCTGGTCTGGCTCCTGAACGCGCTGGCGAGCGTGATCCGCGGCACCGGCAACATGCTCGTGCCGTCGCTCGCGGTCTGCCTCGGCATCGTCCTGCTGGTGCCGCTCTCGCCGCTCTTCATCTTCGGCTGGGGGCCGGTGCCCGGCGCTCGGCATCGCCGGCGGCGGCATCGCCGTCGTCGTGACGACGGCGCTGACGGCGGCCGTGCTCGCCTGGTACATCCTCTCCGGCCGATCGGTCGTCAAGCTGCGGCGGGCGCGGCTGCGGGCGCCGTTCTTCGTCGACATCCTGCGCGTCGGCGGCGTCGGCGCGATCAGCACGCTGCAGACGACGCTGACGGTCGCGCTCACGACCGCCATCGTCGGCGCCCACGGCGGGCCGGCGCGGTCGCCGGCTACGGCACCGGCGCGCGCCTCGAGTACCTGCTGATCCCGCTCGTCTTCGGCCTCGGCGCGCCGATGGTCGCGCTCGTCGGCACCAACATCGGCGCCGGCCAGCGCGAGCGCGCGCTGCGCATCGCCCTCACCGGCGGCGCGCTCGCGTTCGCGATCAGCGAGACGGTCGGCATCGCCGCGGCGATCTGGCCGGCGGCGTGGCTCGGCCTGTTCGGCCACGAGCCGGCGATGCTCGCCGCCGGCATCGACTACCTGCGCGTCGTCGGCCCGACCTACGGCTTCTTCGGCCTCGGCCTCTCGCTCTACTTCGCCTCGCAGGGCGCGGGCCGGCTCGCGCTGGCCGCTCCTCGGCGGACTGATCCGGATGATCATCGCTGTCGGCGGCGGCTGGCTCGTGCTGACGCTCACCGGCTCGCTCGTCTGGGCCTTTGCGGCGCTCGCGCTCGCGCTCGTGGTCTACGGCGTGACGCTGGTGACGGCGATCGCCTCGGGGGTCTGGTTCCGCGGCCGCTGAGCAGCGCGCCGGTCAGCGGGTTCGCGACGGCAGCTCGAGGCCGTTCGGCACGGTGCCGGCCCAGCTGCGCTCCATCAGCTCGTACTCGTCGAAGTTGGTGTCCGAGACTTCCGGCACCTTGAGCGTCTCGTACTCGCGCTCGAGCGCTTCCTCCAGCGCGCGCGCCGTACCCGCGGCCTTGAGCTCGCGCAACTTGTCGATGATCGTCGCCAGCAGCGACGACGGCTCGTCGCTGTGCAGGATCTCGGCCTCGACCAGCGCGCGCTCGACCACCTTGGCCGGCAACGCCTCGACACCCGTCCAGCCGTGCGCCTGCAGCTCGTCGTGGACGATGAAGAGATGACGCACGACCTGGGTCGCGGGGTCGTGGACGAGCAGGCGCGCGCCGAGCTCGGCGCGCTGGCGCATCAGGAGTGACAGCGCCGGATCGCCGCCATCGTCTCCACCGTCGGCCGACGCCGCGGCGGGCGAATTGCGGCCTTGCTGCAAGCGCAGCGAACGGCTCAGGACATCGCGCACCCAGCGCAGCGATCCGCGCTTGGCCGGCGCAGACGCGGCTGCGCCGCGATCGAAACCCGGCAGCGGCGCCTGGCGTGACGGCGGTTTGGCGGACATGCGGTTGGCCCCGGCTCGTGATCGAGTTTCGACACACGTCGTTTCGGCGGCCCGCCGGCGTTCTTGAGCCGGTGCACCGTTGCGAGAGCCACATTTGCCGGGCAAAGCGTGCGAATCCTCGCAACTCGCACGGTCGGCGCCTTCCGCATGGCCGGTTTGCGCCGGCACAGCCGCCGGCGCCGAACGCGGCTACGGGATGAAGTTGAGCGTCTCGGGCAGCGGTCCTGCGATCGGCGTTTCGAAGAACGGCCCGGCGCCGTCGGGATCGATCGTCGTCGCGCCTTGACTGGCGAAGAAGATCGCGATCTGCCGTTGCGCGGCGATCGCGTACGGTGCTCCCGCAAGACTGCCGATGTTGGTCAGGAAGGTATGCGGATTCTTGCCGACGCCGACATCGTGTGCATAGGCGAGATCGTTGCGGAAGTAGGTGGCGCGATCGGCCAGGCTGCCGGCGCGCAGGATGGCGCTCGCGGTCGGATTGGGCACCGTCATGTCGCCCTTGGCGAACTGGAAGATCACCGGCTTGGCGCCGTTGCCCTGCAGCGGCTGCTGCCGGATGAACGACGCATACGACACCGGATTGCCCGATTGCGAGACCCATTCCGTGCGATCGAAGACCTCGGCGATCGCCAGCGCCCCGGGAACGTTGTTGATCACCGGCGGCTGGTCGCGCAGCGGGATGTTCTCGTTGAACGCGAAGCCCGGCAGATTGAGAAGCGGCGGTTGCCGCGCCGCCAGCGCCGCCGTTCCGAGGCCGCGGAACACTGGGCTCAGGCGGACGATCTCGATGATCGCGCCGCCCGCTACGTTGGGAACGCCGGCCTTGAGCGATGGCTCGACGCCGAGGAAGATCGTGCCGTAGATGCCGCCGAACGACTGGCCGGCGTAGTAGATGCGCTGCGCATCGAGGTCGACGCTGCCGTCGCCGTCGACGTCGACCCCGGCCTCGATCTGGCGCACGAGCTGCATCAGGTCGACGACCGTCTGGCGCAGCCCGTCGCGGCTGCTGATGATGTTTTTCGACCCCACCGCGCTGCTGCCTTCGGTCGAGTCGATCGTGCCGTTGCCGTCCTGGTCGATGCCGCGGCCGCCCGCCGGAACGACGACTGACGCCAATCCCGTCCGAACCACCGCGAGCGTGCCGAGCGCGCCGCCGCCATGGCCGACGACGTTGATCGACACCGTGGCAATGCCCTGCGATGCGAGCGTCGCCGCCACGGTCCACGGCGCGCCATACATCGAGTCGCCAAAGCCGTGGCCGAAGATCGCCACCGGCCAGCCGCGCGCCGGCTTCTGAACCGCGGGCAGGAACACCTGGACGATCAGGTCGTTCGCTCCCTGCGGTTGCGGCGCGCCGGTCAGCGTGCCGGTCGGCGGGATGAACTTGTCGACGGTCTCGTAGTCGGGCGAGCGGAACTTCTTGCCGCTACCGGACCGCCGTTCAGGCCGCCGCCCCACGGCAGCATCAAGGCCAGCAGCAGCAGCTTCTCGAATTCCGGCTCGAAGCGGTCGATGATCGCCTGCGGCTCGGCACAGAGCGCCGCGTCCGTGATCAGGCCGAACTGCACCCCGCCGCCGTACGACAGGATGCTCACGCCGACGCCGATGTCGCCGGAGGCCGGCACCCAGAACATCGTCTGGCGCAGCGTCGCGCCGCAGAACGTGAGCGGCACCGCCGGACCCGGCACGTTGGTCATCACCGCCGTCGCCTTTTTCGCGAACAGGCCGAGGAGCGCGTCCTGCACCGGCTGGGCCATCTGGCCCGCGACCGCGAGGACCGCGAAGGCGAGCAGCGGCTGGTAGCTCGCCTTCAGCTCGTTCATGCGCGCGCGCACCGCGCGGACGCGCGCGATCGGGTTGTCGATGCCGATCGGCAGCACCAGCGGCGCCAGGCCGAAGCGGTTGCCGAGCTGCCACGCCTGGTCGAGCGGGCGCAGGTTGACCGGCACCATGGCACGGATCTCCTTGCCTGCCGGATCGTCGCCGGCGCCGCGCAGCCAGGCACCGATGGCGCCGGCGACGCAGGCGAGCAGCACGTCGTTGATCGAGGCGCCGAGCGCGTGGCCGATCGCCTTGACGTCGGCCAGCGCGATCGGCTCGCCCCAGGCGACGCGCTTGGCGCCGCCGGGCTTGCCCTTGAGCAGCGTCGGCGAGTCGTCGGCCATCAGCGCCATCGCGGCGACGTCGCCCATCACCTTCGCACCGAGACGAGCACCCGCCAGCACGCCGGCGATGCCGTGCTCGCGGATCGGCGAGCAGCTGGAGCGAGCGTTCGATCGACGCTTCGACGCAAGCCCGCCGCCTTGGCCGAGAGGCCGCCGAGCGGCTTGAGGACGACATCGGCGAGCCAGTCGCCATCGTCGTCCGCCGCGGCCTTGGCGGCGCGCGGCGGCGGATCGCTGCCGCCGTCGGTGATCGTCATCATCACCGAGATCAAGGCGATGCCGTCGCCGATGCAGTGGTGCACGCGCGCGACCAGCGCGCTGCCGCCTTCGTAGCCCTCGATCAGATGGAATTGCCAGAGCGGCCGCGCCGGGTCGAACGGCTCGCTCGCCAGCGCGCCGGTGCGCTCCTGCAGCGCCGCGCGCTCGCTCTGGCCGCGCCTTCGCGCCAGCTTTTCGCGCACGACGTGGTGGCGAATGTCGAAGTCGTCGCCTTCGCACCAGTGCGCGCCGGCGCCGTCGCGGACGACGCGCTGGCGAAAGCGCGGGTAACGCAACAACTTCTCCGCGACGCGGCGGCACAGGGCGTCGTACGAGATCGCCGGGCGCAGCAGCCAGACGCCGACGATCATCATCAGGTTGACGTCGTTGTCCATGCGCAGCCACGCGGTATCGACGCGCGACATGCGTTCGCGGCGGTGAGGAGACGTCGTCATGAGGTCGAGTGTCGAAGCCGTCGCAAGGGTCGCCAAGATGGTGGCTAACATGCGCCCGGTCAATCGCGACTTTCACCATGACCCGACCTTGCAGGAGACCTCCATGGCCGACCTCACCGCCCAGTTCGAGCAAGCCGTCGCCGATTCGAAGAGCTTGCCCGACAAGCCCGACAACATGACCTTGCTGAAGCTGTACGCGCTCTACAAGCAGGCCTCGGCAGGCGATGCCGAAGGCAAGCGGCCGGGCTTCGGCGACATGGTCGGGCGCGCCAAGTGGGACGCGTGGAACGGCCTGGCGGGAAAGTCGAGCGACGAGGCGAAGCAGGAGTACATCGATCTCGTCGAGTCGCTGAAATAGGGCGCTACTTTTTCTTCACACCGCGCTTGGCGACGCTCTTCGCCGCGCGTGTCTCCGGCGCCCTCTTCTTCGCGGCCGGCGCGGCGGCCGCAGCCTCGAGGATGGCGTCGAGGTTTTCCTCGATCCCGGCTTCGATCCGGCCGCGGAAGGCGCCGAGCAAGAGGCCGAGCTGGGCGCTGAGATCGAACGAGTCGGCAGCGACGACCAGCCGGCCTTCGACACCGGAACGCTTGAACTCGACGACGTCGCTGCCCTTGCCCTCGATGACGGTGCATTGCATCCCGAACTTCTCTTCCGCCGCCTCGGCCCACTGCCACGCCGTCTTGCTCGCCTTGGCCAGGCCGAGGCGGTGCGCGCGATGGATGTGGATGTCGGCCATGGAGACGGCTCCCAGTTTCGTGATCGTCGTAACGCGAGAGCTTAGCGCTCGAGCGCGGCGCGGCGCTCGGCCGGCGCCAGCGCGGCGAGGCGCCGGACCTCGTCGTAGAAGCGCGCAAAGTCGTGGCCCTCGCGCTCGAACATGCGCTCGAACGCCGGCACCAGTCCGGTGTAGCTGACGAGCACGCCGAGCGCGGCGTTGTTGGCGCGCGCGAACCAGCCGTCGTAGCCGGAATAGCCGGCCCAGCGCGACGCCTTCATCTCGGCGTAGTCGGCGCGCAGGCGCGCCAGCAACGCGGCCTTGGCGGCGCGCTTCTCGGCATCGCTGGCGCTGCTGGCGTAGAGACGCGCCAGCTCGTCGCGATAGCGGCCGGTGAGCGCGGCGAAGTCGGCGCGCCGGCTTTCCGCGCGGTCGTACTCGGCGCGCGCCGCGGCGCCGGCGTGCTCCGCAGCCAGCGCTCCGCGCCGATTTTCTCGACCGTGCTCGCGAACGACTCGTTGAAGAGCGTATCGCCGGGCGCGAACGCGACCTGGTGCGCGAGCTCGTGGAAGACCAGGCGCGCGAGCTCGCCCTCGGGGTAGCCGATGAAGGTGTTGAGCAGCGGATCGGCGAGCCAGCCGCCGGTCGGCAGTCGCCCGAGCGTCGAGTACGCCGGCACGCCGTAGACGGCGACGTCCAGGCCTTCGTCGCGCAGCTCTGCGGCGAGCGCGTCGGCCTTGGCCCGCTCGTAGTAGCCGCGGTAGCCGACGCAGCCGACGATCGGGAAGCACCAGGTCTTCGGCACCAGCGACAGCTCGGGCGCGGCGACCACGTTCCAGACTGCGGCGTCGCGATGCAGGTCGGCATAGCGGCGGTAGCTGGCGTTGTCGGGCTCGCCCAGCTCGCTGACGGCGAAGTCGCGGATCCGCTGCGCGAGCGCGAGGCGCGCCTTCAGCGCGCTGTCGGTGTCCGGATCGGCGAGCAGCTCGGGCACCGGTCGCGCCGCCTCGAGCAGCGCGAGATGGCCGGTCGCCGCCTGGGCGTAGTAGCCGATCGTGCGCGCAGCCCGACGTTAGGCAGATGGTGGCGCTCGCGAGCAGTGCCGCGGCGCCGACCGCGCCGAGGCTCCAGGCCGCCATCCGCGCGCCGCGTCTCACGCCGTGGCCGGCGTGGCGTCGGGCGCGACCTCGACCAGGCAGTCGTAGAAGCTCGGCGCGCGGCCGATGTCGGTCAGCCGCTGGTGCGTCAGCTCGTTGCCGTTCGTGCCGTCGGCGGCGAGCTTCCTCCACCAGACGCCGAGGCCGTTGACGACGCCCGGCCGCGCGCGCGCGCCGACGACCGCCTTGCAGACGATGCTGCCGCGGTCGTTGAAGATGCGCACGCGCTGGCCCGAGACGATGCCGCGCGCGGCGGCGTCGCCGGCCGAGATCTCGAGCACCGGCTCGCCCTCGATCGCGCGCAGGCTGGCGACGTTGACGAAGCTCGAGTTGAGGAAGTTGCGCGCCGGCGGCGAGATCATCGCCAGCGGATAGCGGCGCGCGAGCTCGGGCGTGCTCGCCCGCGACTCGTAGTTGGCGACGTAGTCGGGCACGCCGATGCCCGGCGCGTCGATCCGGCACTTGCCGTTCGGCGTCGGAAAGCCGCCGTCGGCGAACGGCGCCTCGGCGATGGCGAGCTTGACCCAGCCGTCAGCGCGCAAGGCGTCGAAGTCGACGCCGCCTTCGGTCGCGGGGCGAAGGGCGATCCGCGCCAGCGCCTCGTCGTCGTCGCGAAAGCAGGGCTCGGTGAATCCCATGCGCGCGGCGAGCGCACGAAAGATCGCGGTGTTCGACCGCGCCTCGCCGAGCGGCGCGACCGCCGGCTCGTTGATCATCGCGTAGGTGTGGCCGTAGCGGTGTGCACGTCGAGGTGCTCGAGCTGGGTCGTCGCCGGCAGGACGTAGTCGGCGAGGTCGGCGGTGTCGGTCATGAAGTGCTCGAGCACGACCGTGAACAGGTCGTCGCGCGCGAAGCCGCGCGCCACCTTCGTCGAATCGGGAGCGACCGCGACCGGGTTGCTGTTGTAGACGACGAGCGCCTCGATCTTCGGCCCGAAGCGGCGGCCGTCGGCGAGCGCTTCGCCGCTCGCGCGCAGCAGGTCGTCGCCGATCGTGCTCATGTTGATCGTTCGCGGTCGGCGCGCGCCGAGCAGATCGGGGCGCTGCAGCGCGGCGTCGTTGCGCACGTGCCGGAACCATCCCGACGCCGACAGCAGCAGGCCGCCGGCGCGGTGGCGCCAGGCGCCGACGAGGCAGGGCAGGATCGCGATCAGCCGGGTCGCGTTGCCGCCGCCGCGCACGCGCTGCATGCCGTAGTTGAGGCGGATCGCCGCCGGCCGGATCGTGCCGTAGTCGCGCGCCAGCGATCGGATCTGTTCAGCGTCGATGCCGCAGACCGCGGCGGCGCGCTCGGGCGGCCACCGCAGCGCGCGCTCGCGCAGCTTCGGCCAGCCGTCGACGTGGCGCTCGATGTAGTCGTGGTCGAGCCAGTCGTTGACGACCAGCTCGTGCATCACGCGCGAGCGCGAGCGCGCCGTCGCTGCCCGGCAGGAGCGCGATGTGCTCGTGGCATTTCTCGGCCGTGTCGGTGCGGCGCGGGTCGATGCAGACCAGCTTCGCGCCGGCGCGCTTGGCCTGCTGCGCGTAGGTCCAGAAATGCAGGTTCGAGGTGATCGAGTTGCTGCCCCAGATGACGATCAGCTTGCTCTCGGCGTAGTGCTCGACGTGCATGCCGACCTTGGCGCCGTAGGTCGCAGCGAGCGCCTCGCCGCCGGCCGAGGAGCAGATCGTGCGGTCGAGCAGCGACGCGCCGAGCTCGTGGAAGAAGCGCCCGGCCATGCCCTCGCCCTGCACCAGCCCCATCGTCCCGGCGTAGCTGTAGGGGACGATCGCCTCGGCGTTGGCGAGGTCGGCGCCGGCGATCGCCTTGAGGCGCGCGGCGATGTCGTCGAGCGCCTCGTCCCAGCTCACCGGCTCGAACCGGCCGCTGCCCTTGGCGCCGACGCGCTTCAGCGGCCGCAGCACGCGCTCGGGGTGATAGGTGCGCTCGGGATAGCGCGAGACCTTGGCGCACAGCGCGCCGTGCGTCGGCGGATGGAGCGGATTGCCGTGCACCTTCACCGCCCGGCCGTTCTCGACCGTGACGACGATGGCGCAGGTGTCCGGACAGTCGTGCGGACAGGCGGCGCGGACAAGGCTCTGGACATCGCCAAACTATGGCACAGCGCTCCCGGCGGATAAGGGGCGGCGGGTAAACTGCCTTGGCAGCGGAGCCAGCCATGCAAGTCATCGAATCCATCCTCGCCGACGCGGCGCAGATCGCCGCGATCCGGCGCGACATCCACGCCCACCCCGAGCTCTGCTTCAGGAGGAGCGCACCGCCGACGTGATCGCCGCGCAGCTCACCGCATGGGGCATCCCGATCCATCGCGGCATGGGCACGACCGGCATCGTCGCGATCCTGAAGAACGGCACCAGCGATCGCGCCGTCGGCCTGCGCGCCGACATCGACGCGCTGCCGATGACCGAGCACAACACCTTCGCCCACCGCAGCACGCACGCCGGAAAGATGCACGCCTGCGGCCACGACGGCCACACGGCGATGCTGCTCGCCGCCGCCAAGCACCTCTCGAAGCACCGCAACTACGACGGCACCGTCTACCTCATCTTCCAGCCGGCCGAAGAAGGCGGCGGCGGCGCGCGCGAGATGATCAAGGACGGCCTGTTCGAGAAGTTTCCGATGGAGGCCGTTTTCGGCGCCCACAACTGGCCGGGCCTGAAGGCGGGCCAGTTCGCGCTCAAGAGCGGCCCGGCGTTCGCATCGAGCAACGAGTTCACGATCACGATCCGCGGCAAGGGCTCGCATGCGGCGATGCCGCACAACGGCATCGACCCGGTGCCGGTCGCGTGCCAGATCGTCAATGCGTTCCAGACCATCATCAGCCGCAACAAGCGGCCGATCGACGCCGGCGTGATCTCGGTGACGATGATCCACACCGGCGAGGCGACCAACGTCGTCCCCGACAGCTGCGAGATGCGCGGCACGGTGCGTACCTTCACGCTCGAGGTGCTCGACCTGATCGAGAAGCGCATGCGGGAGATCAGCGAGCACACCTGCGCCGCGTTCGGCGCCAGCTGCGAGTTCGAGTTCAAGCGCAACTACCCGCCGACGATCAACCACCCCGACGAGACCGAGTTCGCGCGCCGCGTCATGACCGAGATGGTCGGCGCCGACAACGTCATGGAGTTCGAGCCGACGATGGGCGCCGAGGACTTCAGCTATTTCCTGCTCGAAAAGCCCGGCTGCTACTTCCTGATCGGCAACGGCGACGGCACGCACCGCGAGAGCGGCCACGGCATGGGCCCGTGCATGCTGCACAACCCGAGCTACGACTTCAACGACGAGCTGATCCCGCTCGGCGGCTCGCTCTGGGTGCGCCTGGCCGAGGCCTGGCTGGCGCCGAGGTGAGCACCGCGTCCGGCGTGCCACGGTTCTTCGCGCAGAGCTACGCCGAAGCGCGCGACAAGTTCTTCGCAGCGGCGCGCTCGCGCGGCCTCGGCGTCGAGACCCACGTCCATCCGCTCCCCGGCCGCGACGGCGAGATGCTGGCGATGGACGTCGCCCGCGACGGCCCGGCCGATGCCAAGGCGGTGCTCGTCGTCAGCAGCGCCTGCCACGGCGTCGAGGGCTTCTGCGGCTCGGGCGTTCAGGGCGCTCTGCTCGCCGATTCCGCCTGGCAGGCGGTCGCGCAAGCGGCCGGCGTCGCCGTGCTCTATGTCCACGCCCTCAATCCGTACGGCTTCTCGTGGTGGCGGCGAACGACGCACGAGAACGTCGACCTGAACCGCAACTTCCGCGACTTCGACCTCGCAGCGCCGGTCAATGCCGGCTACGACTCGCTCGCCGAGCTGGTCGTCCCCGAGACCTGGCCCGCCGACGCGGCCAACGTCGCGGCGATCGGCCGATTCGTCGCCAGCCACGGCGAGCGCGCGCTGCAGCAGGCGGTCTCGGGTGGGCAGTACCAGCATCCCGACGGCCTCTTCTTCGGCGGCACAGAGCCGACCTGGAGCCACAAGACGCTGCGCCAGGTGCTGCGCCAGCACGCCACGCGCTGCCAGCGGCTCGCCTGGATCGACCTGCACACCGGCCTCGGCCCGAACGGCCACGGCGAGCGCATCTTCGCCTGCCGCGACGACGCCGCGGCCTTGCGCGAGCGAAGGCGTGGTGGGGCGATGTCACGTCGATCTACGACGGCTCGTCGAGCTCGGCCGTCCTGACCGGCCTGATGTTCAACGCCGCCTACGAGGAATGCGCCCAGGCCGAGTACACCGGCATCGCGGTCGAGTACGGCACGCTGCCGCAGCCCGAGGTGCAAACGGCGCTGCGCGCCGACCAGTGGCTCGAGAACCATCCTGACGCCGACGAGGCGACCCGGCGCGCCATCAAGCAGCAAGTGCGCGACGCCTTCTACACCGACACCGACGAGTGGAAGGATCAAGATCGTCGCCCAGGGCGTCGACGCCGCGTACGGCGCGGTGCGCGGCCTGAGCGCGGCAAGCTAGTCGGTCGCCATGGCGATCGCCGCGGTCGGGCCCTGCGACCACGGCGTCGCTTCGGCCGCAGCCGGCGACAGCGGCGCCGGCGAAGCATCCGACCGGAACGCTCGCGGCGACCATCCTCGGCTCGAGCTTGGCCTTCATCGACGGCTCGGTCGTCAACGTCGGCCTGTCGGCGATCGAGCGCGACCTGGCGTCGTCGGGCGCCTCCGGAGCATCGATCGGCTGGCTCATCAATGCCTACCTGCTGCCGCTCGGCGCGCTGCTTCTGCTCGGCGGCGTCGCCGGCGACCGCTATGGCCGAAAGAAGATGTTCCTCGCCGGCATGGCGCTCTTCAGCGCCGCCTCGCTCGCCTGCGCGCTTGCGCCCGGATTCGCCTGGCTGCTCGCCATGCGTGCGGCGCAAGGCATCGGCGCGGCGTTGCTCATGCCGGCGAGCCTGGCGATTCTTGGCGCCGCGTTCAGCGGCGAAGCGCGCGGTCGCGCCGTCGGCACCTGGGCCGCGGCCGGCGCCGTGTGCGGCGCGATCGGGCCGCTCGCCGGCGGCTGGCTGATCGACGTCGTCGGCTGGCGCTCGATCTTCCTCGTCAACCTGCCGATCGCGACGGTCGCTGCGTGGCTCGCCTGGCGCTACATCGACGAGAGCCGCAGCGACGACGCGGCGCCGCTCGACGTCGGCGGCGCCTTCCTCGCCACCGTCGGGCTCGGCCTGCTCACGTACGGGCTCACCGTTGTCGCCGCAAAAGGATCGGCAGGGGCAGGCGCGAGCGTCGCTGCCGGTGCGACGGTCGGACTCTTCGCCATCGGCGCGGGCGTGCTGGCGTTGGTCGCCTTCGTCGTGCTCGAGGCGCGCCTCGGCCGGCGCGCGATGATGCCGCTCGCTCTCTTCGGCACCCGGACCTTCGTCGGCGTCAGCATCCTCACGCTTTGCCTCTACGCCGCGCTCGGCGGCATGATCGTGCTGCTGCCGTACCTGCTGATCCGCAGCGGCGGCTATTCGGCCGCGGCCGCCGGCGCGGCGCTGCTGCCGCTGTCGATCGCGATGGGCCTCGGCTCGCGTGCCGCGGGCCGGCTCGCCGAACGGATCGGCGCGCGCATCCTCCTCACGGTCGGGCCGATCATCGTCGCGCTCGGCTTCCTGCTCTTCCTGCGCGTCGGCACCGGCGCGTTCGGCTACGCCACCGTGCTGCTGCCGGCGCTCGCGGTGATCGCCTGCGGCCTGACGCTGAGCGTCGCGCCGCTCACCGCCGCGGTGATAGGCGCCGTCGATGCGGCCCATGTCGGCTCGGCCTCGGGCGTCAACAACGCGATCGCGCGCATCGGCGGCCTGCTCGCGACCGCGCTGCTCGGCTTCGTCCTCGCCGGCGATGCGTCGGGCCCGGCGTTCATCGCCCGCTTCCATGGCGCCGCGACCTGTGGCGCGGTGCTCGCACTCGCCGCCGGCATCGTCGGGTTCGCGCTGGTCCGCGGCGCGAGCGCGGCGCAGCGGCGCGTCAGCTGATCACGCGATCGGCGCGCACCAGCACCGCGTCCGGCACCTTGATGCCGAGCGCGTCCGCGGTCTTGAGGTTGACGATCGTCTCGATCGTCGTCGGCTGCTCGATCGGCAGCTCGGCCGGCTTGGTGCCGCGCAGGACGCGGTCGGCGTAGTACGCCAGGCGCCGGTACGAGTCGGCCAGGCGCGGGCCGTAGGTACAGAGCGCGCCGCTCTCGGCGAACACCGGCCAGCTCGACACCATCGGAATGCGCTGGCTCATCGCGAAGGCGACGATGCGGCCGCGGTTCTGCACCGCGAAGCTGTCGGCGAAGAGCGAGATCGCCTGCACTTTGTCGTTCGCCATCCGGGTGAACGCGGCTTCCAGCTCGTCGCTGGTTCGCGCCGCGACATAGCGCACGTCGAGGCCGATCCGGCCCGCGGTCGCCTCGGAATTGGCGCGCTCGCCCGCTTCGCCGGGGTAGGCCGGATTGGCGAGCAGGGCGACGCGGCGCACGCTCGGCACGATCTCGCGCAGCAGCTCGAGTCGCTTGCCGTTCAGCTCGAGGCCGAGGTAGGTCAGGCCGGTCATGCTCGCGTTCGGCCGCGCCAGGCTCTCGGCCAGCCCGGCCGCGACCGGGTCGCCGCTGTAGGCGTAGACCACCGGCACCGGCAGCTTCGCGTTCTTGATCTCGAGCACCGCCTCGCCCTGGACGACGATCAGGTCGACCGGCAGGCGCGCCAGTTCCTCGGCCAGGCCGCGCACCTTGCTCAGGTCGTCGTCGCCGTAGCGGAACTCGATGTCAGGTTCTTGCCTTCGGCGAAGCCGAGCTCGGCGAGCGCGCTGCGAAATGCCTGCACGTACGGCACCAGGCTCGGCGGCCGCTGCGCCGTGAGCCAGCCGATGCGGGCGCTCTTCGCGCCCGGCTGCGCCGTGGCAGACCACGGCAGCGACGCCAGCGCAGCGCCGGCGAGCAGAAGTCTGCGTCTTCTCATCTCGTCTCCTCGATCCGCAGAGCATGGTGCCGGCGCGAGCGGCGCACGATGCAATCCTGCACTCTGGATCGATGGCGGATTCACGGCACGACGCGAAACGCCGGCACCGGGCGATGGAAGCCCTTCAGGACGAGCTCGCCCGCCGGCTCGGTCGCGACCTGGCCCTCGAGCAGCGCCTGAACGCGCTGCGCAACCAGGATCTCGCCGCCGCGCGCTTCGCCGCAAAGGCGCGCCGCGAGGTTGGTGACGGTGCCGATCGCGCCGTAGTCGATCCGGCCGGGAAAGCCGATGCCGCCGATGGTCGCGAAGCCCTGGGCGATGCCGATGCCCATCAGCAGGTCGTAGCCGCGCCTGGTCCAGCCGCGCGCCAGCTCGTGGACCGCGCCCTGCATCGCCAGCGCCATCCGCGCCGCGCGCGGCGCCGGGTCGGCGACCGGCACCGGGTCGTTGAAGAAGACCATGATGCCGTCGCCGGTGAAGCGCTCGAGCGTGCCTTCGTGCTCGAGCACCAGGCGGCCCACGGCGGCGTGGTATTCGCCCAGCACCGCCATCACCTCTTCGGGATCGGCGGTCTCGGTGAACGCGGTGAAGCCGCGCAGGTCGAGGAAGACGACGGTGATCTCGCGCCGATGGCTCTTCAGCGGATCGTCGGCGCCGCCGGCGACGATCAGCTCGGCGAGCTGGGGCGAGAAGAAGCGCTTCAGGCGGCCGACCTTCTCGAGCTGGCGCACGCCGTCGTCGACGCGCTGGGCGAGCGTGCGGTTGAGCTCGGCCAGCGCGCCCTTTTGCTGCAGCAGCTCGTCGTAGAGCGACTTGATGCGCAGGAGCGAGCGCACCCGCGCCAGCAGCTCGGCCTGGCTCACCGGCTTGCTCAGGAAGTCGTCGGCGCCGGCGTCGAGGCCCTTGGCGCGCTCCTCGGCCGGATCGAGCGCCGTGACGAGCACGACCGGCAGCATCGCCTGCGCCGGGTCGGCGCGGATCGCCTGGCAGACCTCGTAGCCGCTCATGCCGGGCATCATCACGTCGAGCAGGACCAGATCGGGGCGCTCGGCGGCGAGCACGGCGAGCGCCTCCGGGCCCGACGCGGCGGTGCAGGTGCGGTAGCCCTTGGCGCCGAGCAGGTCGGCGAGCAGCTTGACGTTCATCGCGACGTCGTCGACGACGAGGATCTTGGCGCGCGCCGCGTCGCTCACTGGATCACCTCGTCGGCGCGCTGCAGGAACGCATCGGGGATCGCGATACCGAGCGTCTTCGCGGTCTTCAGGTTGACGCTCAGGCGAAACTTGGTCGGCCGCTCGATCGGCACCTCGCCGGCCCGCGCGCCCTTCAGGATCTTCGCCATCTGCAGCACCGGGCGGCGCACCAGGTCGTCGAGGTCGGCGCCGTAGGCGAACAGAAATCCGGCCTGCACCTCCTGCGACGTCTCGCCGCCGGTGGCAGCCGCTCGCTGCGCCGCGAGCGCCGGCGAGGCGGTCGCGATGCGCGCCACATCGCGATCGGTGATCATCGCCTGCGCCCGACCGCGCCGCGCGCGCTCGAACGCCGCCGGCGAAGTCCTCCGGCGCCGTGCACCTCGAGCACCTGCAGCTGCGACGCCGAGGCGCCGCGCGCCGCGCCTCGGTTTCGCGCAGCACTTCGTTGGCGTCGACGACGTCGATCGGATCGATCATCACGCGCGACCCGGTTCAGCTGCCGGGCATCGCCTCCTTCAGCAGCTCGAGCCGCTTCGGGCCGAGCTCGGGGAAGGTGAACGTGATGCCGGTGACGTTGCCGCCCGGCCGCGCCAGGCTCTTCGGCCCAGCCCTCGCGCACCGGGTCGCTGCCGGAGAGCGTGACGATCGGGATCGTCGCCGTCGCCTTGCGCGCCGCTTCGCGCGGCGGCTGGCCGCCGGCGAGGATCACGTCGACCTTCAGCCGCACCAGCTCGTCGGCCATCGCCGCGAGCCGGTCGGGCCGGCCGTCGGCGTAGCGGCGCTCGATGACGATGTTCTCGCCTTCGACGTAGCCGGCGTCGCGCAAGCCCTGGCGAAAGCCGGCCTCGGTGGGTCGGACGCTGCCCGGCGTCGGCGCGCCGAAGAACGAAAGCAAGCCGACCCGCGCGACGCCGGCCGCGGCCTGAGGCCGTCGCCGAGGCCAGCGCGAGCAGCCCACGACGAGAGCCAGCGCGAACGCGCCGAGGCCGCCACGGCTTCATCGCGCGAGCACGCCCCTGGTCGAGAAAGCGCTTCACGGTCTCGATGAACTGCTTCAGGTTGATCGGCTTGGTGACGAAGGCGTCGAACCCCGAGGTGATGATCTTCTGCTGGTCGTCGGGCATCACCGAAGCCGAGACGGCGATCACCGGGATCGCGTCGATCGCGCGCTCGGCGCGGATCCGGCGCAGCGCCTCGATGCCGTCGATGTCGGGCAGCTGGATGTCCATCAGGATCAGGTCGGGCCGCTCGCTCAGCGCCAGCGCGACGCCGGCCTCGCCCGTGACCGCCTCGATCGTCGCGTGGCCGTTGTGGCGCAGGATGTCGCGGACGAGCTTCATGTTCTTCTCGTTGTCCTCGACGATCAGGATCGTTTTCATCGGCCGTCCTTCGCGTTGATGGTGAGCCCGCCCTACACCGCTTCCAGCACCCGCTCGGGAAGAATAAAGGCGAAGGTCGAGCCGCGCCCGGGCGCGCTCTCGACCCGCATCGTTCCGCCGTGCAGCTCGACGAAGCGCTTGGCGAGCGACAGGCCGAGGCCGGTGCCTTCGGACTTTCTCAGGTAGTCGCCGCCGGCCTGGCGGAATTCCTCGAACACGAGCGCCTGCTGATCGGCGGCGATGCCGACGCCGGTGTCGACGACGGCGATCTCGACCGCGTTCTCGAGCCGGCGCGCGCGCAGCGTCACCTTGCCCCCGGCCGGCGTGAACTTGACCGCGTTCGAAAGCAGGTTGATCACGACCTGCTTGAGCTTGCGCATGTCGGCGACCCAGTCGCCGAGGCCGTCCTCGACCTCGAGCGCGAGCGTCAGGCCCTGCCGGCTGGCGCGCTCGCGGACCAGCGTCGTGCAGTTGTCGAGCAGCATCGGCAGGTTGGTCGTCGCCAGGTCGAGCTCCATCCGGCCGGCCTCGATCTTCGACAGGTCGAGGATGTCGTTGATCAGCGAGAGCAGGTGGTGGCCCGAGGAGTGGATGTCGAGCAGGTACTCGAGCTGCTTCTCGTTGACCTCGCCGAACATCTTCTCCGAGAGCACCTCGGAGAAGCCGATGATCGCGTTGAGCGGCGTGCGCAGCTCGTGCGACATGTTGGCGAGGAACTCCGACTTGTGCTTGTTGGCCAGCTCGAGCTCGCGGCTCTTGGCCTGGATCTCCTTGAACAGGCGCGCGTTCTGGATCGCGATCACGGCCTGGTCGGCGAAGGTCTTGAGCAGCGTCAGCTCCTTGTCGCTGAACGGCTGCGGCGGGTCGCGCGTCACCTGAATCGTGCCGACGCCGCGGTCTTCCCAGAGCATCGGCGCGAGCGCGATCGAGATAGTTGCCGGCCGCGGCCGCCATCCGGCGCAAGCTCGACGGCGCGTCGACGGCGGCCGAGCACGTCGGGATAGTGGATGACGCGGCGACTCTGCGGATCGCGAGCGCGCGTCGCGGTGCCTTCGAGCGGACGCGGAAATGCCCGCCGAAACCGGGACCGGCGCGCCTGCGCCTTTGCGCCGAAAGGCGCCCGCGTTGCAGCATGCCGGCGTCGTCGACGAGGTAGATGCCCAGCCCGGTCGCAGCGAACAGCCGCTCGCAGCTGTCGAGGATCTTGTCGAACACCGGCTGGGTGTCGGCGACCGAGCTGCTGATCACCTGCAGCACCTCGGCGGTCGCGGTCTGCTGCTCGAGCGCCTCCTTGGTCTCGTTGAACAGGCGCGCGTTCTGGATCGCGATCACGGCCTGGTCGGCGAAGGTACGCAGCAGGCCGATCTCCTTGTCGCTGAAGCCGATGGCTGGCTGGCGGATCACGTACAGGCTGCCGATCGACTCGCCCTTCCCACATCATCGGCGCGATCACCTGCGAATAAGTGCCGACGCCGATCCGCTCGGCGACCGCGCGCAGGCTGGGCGGAACGTCGGCGTCGCCGAGGACGTCCCTGATGTGGATGACGCGGCGCTCGTCGCTCGGCGCGTCGCCGCCGACGTCGCAGCTGACCGGGAACAGCTTCTCGAGATGCTCGCGCGCGTTGCCGTGATGCGCGCCGAGGTGCATCCGGCCGTCATCGCCGACAGGAGCACGCCCTGCTCGCTGCTCGCGAACAGGCGCTGGCAGCTTTCGAGGATCTTCTCGAACACCGGCTTGCTGTCGGCGACCGAGCCGCTGATCACGCCGAGCACTTCGGCGGTCGCGGTCTGCTGCTCGAGCGCTTCGCGCGTCTCGTTGAACAGGCGGACGTTCTCGATCGCGATCACCGCCTGGTCGGCGAAGGTCTTGAGCAGGTCGGCCTGCCGTTGCGGCGTCTTGCCCGGCTCGGGCCAGGCGACGACGATGACGCCGATCGACAGGCCGTCCTTCAGCAGCGGCGCGCCGATCATGCGCCGCCAGTGTCCGGCCGCCGCGGTGCGTTGGTCGTACGTCGGATCGCTGAGCGCGTCCTCCTGGATTTGCACCTGGCCCGACATGACGACGCGGCCGCTCATCATCTCGGGACGCGGCGGCCCCGGATAGAGGCGGCGCGCGTCCTCGATCGCGTCGGCCGGCCAGTTGCGCGTCGCCGCGATGTCGATGACGTGCCCGTCATAGCGAAAGACGGCGGCGATCGGATTGCCGAACAGGCGCGACGCGCTCTCGAGGATCGCCTGGAACACCGGAGCGACATCGCTCGGCGACTGGCTGATGACGCGCAGCACGTCGCTGATCGCGGTCTGGTAATCGAGCGCCTCGCTCAGCTCGGCGGTGCGCTGCTCGACCTTTCGTTCCAGGCCGCTGTACGACTCGCGCAGCTGCGCGCTCATGTGGTTGAACTGCTCGGCCAGGCCTTCGAGCTCGTCGCCGGTGCGCACCTCGATGTGACGATCGAGGTCGCCGGCGCCGATCTGCGCCGCGCCTTCCTGCAGCGCGCGCAGCGGCCGAACCAGCGCGCGCGCCAGGAAGAAGCTCGCCGCGATCGACATCAGGAGCGCAGCGACCAGCACCAGCGCGGTCCGCTTCAGGGTCGCGTAGAGCGGCGCGAACGCCTCGGCGCGCGGCGACTCGACGAAGACGGTCCAGCGCAAGGTCGGGATCGGGGCGTGCGCGGCAAAGACTTCGTCGCCCTTGAGGTCGCGGCCCAGCGGCGGGCTCACGCCGTCGGCCCGGGCGAGCGCCGCGACCTGCGGCAGCGCGCTCAGGTCCGACTTCTTCAGCACCAGGCTGATGTCGGGGTGCGCGATCAGCGTGCCGGTCGCGTCGATCACGTAGGCGAGTCCGGCCTCGCCGATCTTGATCCGCGAGACGACGTCCCAGACGAACTTGAGGTTGACCTCGGCCGCCGTCACGCCGCCGCCGCTGCCGGCTGGCCGGGCGATCGTCATGTAGGGCTCGGTGCCCTTCCTGAAATAGACCGGGCCGTAGTAGACGTGGCCGGCGAGCGCCTCCTTGAACTTGGGCTCCGACGAGAGGTCGATGCCGCTGCCCACCGCATCCATCGCCAGGCGCGAGATGCGCAGCTGCTCGCGGCCGGCGGCGTCGATCCACACCACCTCGGTGATCGCCGGCGCCTGGCGCAGCAGCTTCAGGTACTCGAAGCGACGCTGCTCGAGCGCGTTGTCGCCTTCGGTGCGCGGCAACGCGGTCCAGCTCATCTGGTGCTCGATGTCGAGCACGTACTGCTCGATCCGGTTGGCCGCGCTCTCGGCCTTCTCGACCTGCAGCGCGACCAGGTGCGCCTCGGTCTCGCGCCACGAGAAGTAGATGCCGATGGCGCCGCTCACGACCAGCATGCCGCCGACCAGCGTGATGATCAGCAGCGCGTACTTGGGAAAGAGGCGCCAGCGGCGGGTCATTCGGGGACGCGCTGGTCGCCGCGAATTCGCGCCAGGAGCGCCGCCGTCGACGGATCGACCGTCGCCGGCGTCGGCGTCTCGCTCGCCGCCTCGAGCCGGGCCAGGAGGGCGTTGCCGAGGCCCTTGCCGAGCTCGACGCCCCACTGGTCGAAGCTGTCGATGCCCCAGATCGCGCCCGACGTGAAGACGCGGTGCTCGTAGAGCGCGATCAGCGCGCCGAGCGAGCGCGGCTCGAGCCGCTCGAGCAGGAGCGTCGTGCTCGGCCGGTTGCCGGGAAAGCCGCGGTGCGGCTCGGCCGCGACCCGACCGGCCATCAGCGCCTGCGCCTGCGCCAGGCCGTTGGCGAGAAGCATCCGGTGCTGGCGCGCGAGCGCGTCGACGACGGCCTCGTCGGCGCCCGCGTCCGCGCTCGCTTCGCGAACCAGGATGAACTCGACCGGGACCACGTCGCTGCCCTGATGCAGCATCTGGAAATAGGCGTGCTGGGCGTTGGTTCCCGGCTCGCCCCAGACGACCGGGCTGGTCGCGTACGTGCAGCGGCGCGCCGGTCCGGTCGACGCGCTTGCCGTTGCTCTCCATCTCGAGCTGCTGCAGATAGGCCGGCAGGCGCTGCAGCGCCTGCGCATAGGGTGCGATGCAGCGGCTCGTGAAGCGGTGGAAGTTGCGGTACCAGACGTCGACCAGGCCGAGCAGCAGCGGCAGGTTCTTCTCGATCGGCGCCTGCGCGAAATGGCGGTCCATCGCGTGCGCGCCGGCGAGCAGCTCGCGAAAGCGTTCGGCGCCGATGGCGATCGCGATCGGCAGGCCGATCGCCGACCAGAGCGAGTAGCGGCCGCCGACCCAGTCCCAGAAGCCGAAGGTGCGCGTGATGCCGAAGCGCGCCGCCGCCTCGACGTTGCTGGTCGCGGCGGCGAAGTGCTCGTCGATGCGCGTGCCGCCGTTGGCCAGGAACCAGGCCTTCGCGGTCGCGGCGTTGGCGAGCGTCTCCTGGGTCGTGAAGGTCTTGCTGGCGATCAGGAACAGCGTCTCGTCGGGCTTGACCCGCGTCAGCACCGAGGCGATGTCGTCGCCGTCGACGTTGGCGACGAAGTGAAACGTCAGGCCGGGATGGGCGAAGGCGGCGAGCGCGCGCACCGCCATCTGCGGCCCGAGGTCGCTGCCGCCGATGCCGATGTTGACGACGTGGCGCAGTCGCGCCGGCGGCGCGGCGTCGGCGCGCGCCCGCACCGCTTCGGCGAACTCGAGCATCGCGTCGAGCACCGCGTGGACCTGCGCCGAGAATGGTGCCTGCCCCGGCGGCGCGCGCAAGGCGGTGTGCAGCACCGCGCGGCCCTCGGTGGTGTTGATCGCGGTGCCGGCGAACATCGCGTCGCGCAGCGCCTCGACGCCGCATTCGCGCGCCAGTTCGGCGAGGAAGTGCACCGTCGCGATGTCGACCAGGTTCTTCGACAGGTCGGCGAACACCTCGGGCGCCTCGAACGACAGCGCGGCGACGCGCTGCGGGTCGCGCGCGAACGCCTCGCGCAGGTCGAAGGCGCGGCCGTGCGCTTCGTAGTGGCCGCCGAGCGCCGCCCAGGCAGGCGGTGCGGTCGCAGCGCGTCGACGGCGGCGGCGCGGCGGGTGAGGCGGGTCGTCGTCATGCGCTCATCGCGTGGGCGGGCGCGACGCTGCATGCGGCTCGACCTAGAGCCGATCGACATAGCCGAAAGTGCCGCTCGTGCGCACCTCTTCGGCGGCGGCGCGGACGCCGGCCATCGCGGCGCGCCAGAGCGAGGTCGCGAGGCTGATGCGGCGCACGCCGGCGGCCTCGAGCGTCGCCACGTCCCACGACTTGCCCTTCATGCCGACCATGAAGTTGACCGGCTTGGTGACCGCGGCGCAGACCGCACGCACCGCATCGAGGTCGGGCAGCGCCGGCGCGAACAGGACGTCGGCGCCGGCCGCTTCGTAGGCGCGCAGGCGAGCGATCGTGTCGGCGAGGTCGGGCGGGCCGCGGAAGAAGTTCTCGGCCCGCGCGGTGATCGAGAAGCCGGCGAACGGCAACTCGCGCGCGGCGCGAACCGCGGCGACGATGCGCGCCTTGGCGAGCTCGATCGGATAGAGCGGCGTCGTCTTGTCGCCGCTGTAGTCCTCGATCGACGCGCCGACGATGCCGGTCGCGCCGGCGCAGGCGGATCGTCTCGGCGACCTCCTCGGGCGCGTGGCCGAAGCCGTTCTCGAGGTCGGCCGAGACCGGCAGATCGGTCGCCGCGGCGATCGCGCGCGCATGGGCGAGCGCCTCGTCGCGCGAAAGCTCGCCGTCCTTCCTGCCGAGGACGCCGGCGGCGGCGCCGCTCGACGTGGCCAGCGCGGCGAAGCCGAGCCGGGCGAGCAAACGCGCCGAGCCGGCGTCGAACGCGTTGGCGATGACGAAGGCGCCCGGCCCGGCGTGCAGCTCGCGCAGGCGCACGGCCTTGTCGGTTTGCGGTGTGCTCATGACGAAGGATCGTAGCCGCTTCGTCGTCGAAGTGACTCAGTCGGCGAGAACGGAATGGCCGTGCGGCCCGAGCTCGAGGCTGGCGCAGTCACCCGCCTTCAGCGCGCTGCCGCGGTCGGCCGAGGCGACGAAGACCGGGCCGAGCTCGGTGTCGAACGTCGTCTCGCGGGCGCTGCCGAGGTAGGCGGTCTTGGCGACGGTGGCCGCGAGCGCGCCGACGCCGGGTGCGAGCACCTGCCAGGCCTCGGGGCGGATCGCCAGCCGGATCTTGCCCGGCACGCTCGGCCTGGCCGGCCGGATCGTCAGCGGGCCAAGACGCACCGTGCCGTCGGCCAGCGCCACGGCGTCGAACAGCACTGCCTCGCCCATGAAGCCGGCGACAAAGGCGGTGCGCGGGCGCTCATAGAGCTCGCGCGGCGTGCCGATCTGGGCCACCTTGCCGCGCTCCATGACGATGATCCGGTCGCTCACCGCCATCGCCTCCTGCTGGTCGTGCGTCACATAGGCCACGGTCAGGCCGAGGCGCTGCTGCAGGCCGCGAATCTCTTCGCGCATCGAGCGGCGCAGTCGCGCATCGAGGTTTGAGAGCGGCTCGTCGAACAGCAGCACCGCTGGCTCGAGCACGAGCGCGCGCGCGAGGGCGACGCGCTGCTGCTGGCCCCCGGAAAGCTCGCTCGGCAGCCGCTGGTCGAGGTCGACTCAGGCCGACCGTGGCCATCGCCGCACGCGCTCGCTCGCGCGCCAACGGGCGGGCGACGCCGGCGACGCTCAGGCCATACGAGACGTTGGCGAGCACGTTCATGTGCGGAAAGAGCGCATAGCTCTGGAACACCATGCTGACGTCGCGCTCGGACGCGGGCAGGTCGGTGACGTCGCGGCCGGCGATGAGGATCCGGCCGCTCGTCGGCGCCTCGAGCCCGGCGATCATTCGCAGCGTCGTCGTCTTGCCGCAGCCGCTCGGGCCGAGCAACGTCGTCAGCGTCCCGCGCGGCACCTGGAAGCTGACCTCGTCGACGGCGCGTGCCGCGCGCGCGTCGCTGCCGTAGCGCTTCGAGACGGCGCGAAACTCGATCCCGTCCGCCGCGTCGCCTTGATTCGCGTGCCATCGCTTCGCGTCGCGTCGTCACGCCGGTTGCGGCACGAAGGCGCGCCGGCCGAGGGTGCGTTCGCCGACCAGCCAGCGGATCAGCGCGACCGCGAGCGACATCAGTGCGATCAGCACCGTGCAGTAGGCCAGCGCGACGCCGTAGTCACCGTTGCCGACGCGGCCGATGATGTAGGTCGTCGCCAGCTCGTTCTCGGCCGTGACCAGGAAGACCACCGCCGAGACCGTGGTCATCGAGCGCACGAAGCTGTAGACGAGCGCGGCCACCAGCGCCGGCCTGAGCAGAGGTAGGACGACCCGGCGCAGCGTCGTCGCGGTGCCGGCGCGCAGCATCGTCGATGCCTCGTCGAGCGACGGGTCGATCTGGCGCAAGGCGGCGCTGCCGGCGCGAACGCCGACCGGCAGGTTTCGAAACACGAAGCACAGCACGATGATGAGGCCGGTGCCGGTGAGCTCGAACGGCGGCACGTTGAAGGCGAGGATGTAGCTCACGCCGAGCACGGTGCCGGGAATCGCGAACGCCAGCAAGGCGCGCGAACTCGAACAGGCTGCGGCCGCGAAAGGTCGTTCGCGCCAGCAGCCAGGCGATCACGAGGCCGAGCGCGGCGCAGAGCGGCGCCGCGAGCGCCGACAGCTTCAAGCGTCGTGAAGAGCGAGTTCCAGGCCGTCCCCGCGAACACCAGGCCGGCGCCGACGTCGGCGTTGCCGCGCTGGATGTCGAAGGCGGTGACGAAGTGGCGCAGCGTCGGCGTGTAGTCGCGGCCCCAGGTCGCGACGAACCCGCCGGTGAAGGCGAACAGGTAGACGACGAGCGTGAACGCCAGCCACGGCAGGACGATGCCGAGCATCAGCCGGCGCAAGCCCGTCGGCAGCGGCATCGCCAGGCCGCTGTCGCCCTTGCCCGTGACGGTGGTGAAACCGGTGCGGCCGAGCAGGCGCTGCTGGGCCCAGAAGACGATCAGCGCGAAGGCGCTCAGGATCAGCGCCAGCGACGCCGCCCGTCCCTGGTCGAACTGCGCGCCGACGATGGCGAAGAAGACGTCGGTCGAAAGCACCGCAGAACTGGCCGCCGACGACGATCGGGTTGCCGAAGTCGGCGATGCTCTCGATGAAGCCGACCAGGAACGCGTTCGCGAGGCCGGGCTTGAGCAGCGGCAGGGTGACGGTCAGGAACGTCGTGCGCCGGTCGGCGCGCAGCGTCTGCGCCGCTTCCTCGAGCGAGGGACCGATCGCGGCGACGACGCCCCGAACGATCATGAAAGCGATCGGCGTGAACGCGAACAGCTGCGCCAGCCAGATGCCGAAGCAGGCCGTAGAACCAGCGCGACGGCGTGATGCCGAACGCCGCCTCCAGCCCCTGGTTGACGATGCCGGCGCGGCCGAAGAGCAGGATCAGGCCGAGGCCGACGACGAACGGCGGCGTGATGATCGGCAAGAGCGCCAGGGCGTTGAGCGGGCGCTTCAGGCGCGTCGCGCCGCGCTCGGCGACGAGCGCGATCATGGTGCCGAGGAGCGTCGTACCGGTCGCGGTCAACAGGGCGAGAAAGAGCGTGTTCCAGGCGACGCCGCAGCGTAGCCCGCCGGCCAGGCAGCCGAGGCCCCAGACCGGCTCGGTGGCGATCCGGCCCGCCAGCGCGACGAGCGAGAACCGGCCGGTGTCGTCGACGAACGCGCCGGCCAGGGCGCGCGCCACCGGAAAGGCGACGAAGAGCAGCAGCAGCGCGACGCAGCAGACGATCGCGCTGGCGGTGAAGGCGTCGCCGCGGACCCAGCCGAGCCTGGCCGTGCCGGCGCCGAGAAGAAGCAGCGACGCGAGCAGCGTCAGCGCGCCGCCGAGACCGATGCCGGGCTGGCCGGCGATAGCGAAGCCGCCGCCGAGAACGCCGCCCAGGACGACGAGCGCGCCGGCGCTGAGCAGCGCGCCCTGTCGTCGCCGCGTCGTCGCACGCCAGCCGAGGAACGCGATCGCCAGGCCGAGCGGTGCCGCCCAGAGCCATGCTCGCCCGTAGGCCACCGCCTGCAGCGCGCCGCTGGCGCTCTCGGGCGCCGCCCCAGACCGCAGGCAGCGCCTCGAGCACGCTCTTGTCGGCGAGAAAGTACCAAGGCAGGAGCGCGAACGAGACCGCGCCGAGCGCAAGCGCCGCGGCGACCGCCCGGCCGTCACGCGCCATCGCATCGTTCATTCGCGGCGTTCGGCGGCGGCTACTGCTTCTGCGCCGGGTCCCAGTGCTCGGCGATCTTGCCGTTCTCGATCCGGAACATGTCGAACCAGGTCGTGCTGAACTTCCGGCTCGCGTCCTTCGGGATCGGTGCCTTCGCGCGCGAAGCTCAACACGACGTAGTCGCCCTCGGCGACGATCGCCACGAGCGGCGCCTTGATTCGCGCCTCGATCGGCGCGGGCTTCCTGACCCTGTTGAAGAACTCGACGAATGCGGCGCGGCCGGTCGGCACGTTCGGGTTGTGCTGGATGTACGACTCGGCCATGTACTTGTCGGCGAACTCCATGTGCGCGCCCTCGAATACCTCGCGCCAGAAGTCGTAGACCAGCCGCTTGTTGGCGGCCAGGCGAGCGTCGCCGCTGGCGAGCATCTGTTCCTGGTTCGGATTGGCCTCGACCGCGACCTGCGCGGCGGCCAGCGGACAGGCGAACGCGCGAGACGAGCGCGAGCAGGATCGAGATGTTCTTCACGGCGATCTCCGATGGTTGGTGGCGCGGCGCGCCGCGCCGCTCACCGCGGCAGCGAGTTGACTTCCTTCTCCCACTTCGCGATCAGCCTGCGCCGCTCGGCACTGGCGCCGTACTTCGCGTAGTCGTAATCGATCAGCTTGATCTTCTTGAAGTCGGGAACGTTCGGATCGACCGGCGTCGCCTTGTTCGACGGCAGCTGGTACTGCCGGGTCGCGGCGCCGAACTGCTGTGCTTGCGGCGTCAACGCCCATTCGTAGAACTTCTTCGCCTGCTCGAGATTGCGCGCGCCCTTGACGATGCTCATCGAGCCGATCTCGGCACCGGTGCCTTCGGACGGGGTCACGGTCTCGACCGGAAAGCCCTGGAGCCTCTCGCCCGGGCCGTCGTGGACGAAGCTGATCGAGACCGCGGTCTCGCCGCGCGCCACCGCCTTGATCGGCCCGGTGCCTGAACGCGTGTACTGGCCGATGTTCTTGTGCAGGCCCTTCATGTAGTCGAACGCCTTGTCCTCGCCCATCAGCTGCACCAGCGTCGCGACCATCGTGTACGCAGTACCGCTCGAGGCCGGGTTGGCGACCTGGATCTCGCCCTTGTATTCGGGCTTGAGCAGATCTGCCCAACTGCGCGGCACGGCGAGCTTCTTCTTGGCGATGAGCTCGGTGTTGTAGCCAAAGCCGAGCGGCCCCGAATAGATGCCGACGGTCTTGTAGCCCGATTGCTTGGCCTGCTGCTGCGCCCACGGCTGCAGCTGGGCCAGCGCCGGCGACTTGTACTCGACCGTCAGGTCGCTCTCGGCCGCCTGCAGATGCGGATCGCCGGTGCCGCCGAACCAGACGTCGGTCTTCGGGTTGGCCTTCTCGGCGATCAGCTGGGCGAGCGCCTCGCCCGAGCCCTTGAGCGACATGTTGACCTTGATCCGGTGCTCTTGGTGAACACGGTCTGGATCATGTTGCACCAGTCCGCCTGCACCGAGCAGATCACATTCACCTGACCCGGCTGCGGTTGCGCGACCGCCGCGCCTGCGAGTGCCAGGCCCACGACGCAGAGCGCCCGCGCGATCGTTGTCTTCGTCATCTCGTCGTCTCCGCTGCGGCTGTCGATGCGCCGTTGTCCGACCCGGCGCGCCGGCGCGGCATCGTATCCTCAGCGTCATGGCCTTCGACCTTGTTCTCTTCGGCGGCACCGGCGACCTGACCTGGCGCAAGCTGATGCCGGCGCTGTTCCAGGCCTGGCGTCACGGCAAGCTGCCCGAGGGCGGGCGGATCGTCGCCGTGGCGCGCCAGGCGCTGAGCGACGACAGCTACCGCGCTTGGCTCAAGGCGCGCTTCGCCGAGGTCGAGGATGCCAAGCGGCCGAGCGACGAGGAGTTCGATCGCTTCGCCGCGCTCCTGCACTACCTGCGTCTCGACCTCTCGCAGCCGGCCGACTACGTGCGGCTGAAGGACTGGCTCGCCTCGCCGGTCGGCCGGCCGAGCCCCGCCGATGTCGCCATCATGTTCCTCGCGACCAGCCCGGACCTGTTCCCGGTCGTCTGCGCGCAGCTCGGCGTCGCCGGTCTCAACGGGCCGAATGTTCGCGTCGTTCTCGAGAAGCCGCTCGGCCACGACCTGGCCAGCGCCCAGGAGATCAACCGCGTCGTCCGTTCCGTCTTCAGCGAGGAGCAGGCGTTCCGGATCGACCACTATCTCGGCAAGCCCGCGGTGCAGAACCTGACCGCGCTGCGCTTCGGCAACGTCCTGTTCGAGCCGCTCTGGCGGCGCGAGTGCATCGCCAACGTGCAGATCACGATCGCCGAGTCGATCGGCGTCGGCACGCGCGGCGATTTCTATAGCCGCACCGGCGCGCTGCGCGACATGATCCAGAACCATGCGCTGCAGCTGCTGACGATGGTGGCGATGGAGCCGCCGTCGCGCAATGTCGCCGACGCGATCCGCGACGAGAAGCTGAAGGTGCTGCGCTCGCTCAAGCCCTTCTCGCCCGAGAGCGTCGCCAAGGAAGTCGTTCGCGGCCAGTACCGCGCCGGCAATGCCGAAGGCAAGGCGGCGATCGGCTTTCTCGAGGAAGACAAGGTGCCGCCCGGCAGCGCCACCGAGACCTTCGTCGCCCTGCGCACCGAGGTCCAGAACTGGCGCTGGGCCGGCGTGCCGTTCTACTTGCGCACGGGCAAGCGCCTGGCCGATCGCGACGCGCAGATCGTCGTCAACTTCCGCGCCACGCCGCACAACATCTTTCCCGGCGTCAACCGGCCGAACAAGCTGGTCATCAAGCTGCAGCCCGAAGACGGCCTCGAGCTGCACCTGCTCGCCGCCAAGGGCGCTGGCCAGTCGGAGGCGCTGGCGCCGGTGTCGCTCGACCTCGATTTCGACAAGGCGTTCGCCGAGAACCGCGTCGGCGCCTACGAGCGGCTGCTGCTCGACGTGATCGCCGGCCGGCTCAACCTGTTCGTGCGCAGCGACGAACAGGAAGAGGCGTGGCGCTGGGTCGAGCCGGTGCTCGACGCCTGGCGCAAGGACGACACCCCGCCGCGCTCTTACGGGGCGGGTACCTGGGGGCCGGCGGCGGCGAGCGCGCTGGTGGCGCGCGACGGCTTCGCTTGGTCCGAAGAGGAATAGCCGCTAGCGAAAGGCGCCCTGCCACCAGAGCTGGGCGCGCGTGCGATCGCCGAACCCCGACGGCCCGCGCCAGTGCGCCAGCACCAGGCCGACGCGCGAACCCTGGTCGACCTGCCACGTGACCTCGCCGTTGACGCCGTCGAGCCGGCCGCCGCCCGGATAGAGCTGCGCGGTTGGGTAGGCATCGCCGTGATGCAGCATCAGCGTTCCGGTCCAGGCACCGGCGTCGACCAGGACGCCGGTCGAGTTCAGCCGGACGTCGCCGCCCGCCGGCTGACCGAGCGGCTCGGCCTGTTGCGTGTAGCCGTCGGTGTAGACGTGATGACGGTAGGCGCCGCCCAGCAGCGGCATGCCGAACGCGCCCGACATGGTCGTGTTGGCGCGCTCGACGAAAAGCCGCACGGTCGCGATATCAAGCGCAAACGCGGTGTCGATGCCGAACATCACCAGATAGTGGCTCGGCAGGTTGCCGGCTTCGTCCTCGCCGATCGCCTGACCATAGATCGACGCCGTGCGCGTCGCGCCGAAGGCGCGGGTGTAGCGGGCATCGAATCCGGCCAGGCCGTTGCCGGGATCTTCACCCGAGGGATGCGAAGGATCGACGTTGCTCTGGCCGCCAATCGCCCGCAACAGCGAGCTCAAGGATTCGGGACGACCGCTGCCGCCCCACTGCAAGGTCCCGGACACGCCCAGCTCGAGTCCGGAGAGCGGCATCGCCTGGAGCCGCGCACCGAGCAGATGCGGATGGCTCGGCCCGCTGCGCTGTGCCAGCTGGCCGGCAAAGGCATCGAGCTGCCATGGGCCGAGCCACGACAGCAGCGGCGAGCGGAACGCGCTCTCGTCCTCCTTGCGCCAGCCGATGGCCGGCACCGGCCGGGCGCCGCCGTCGAGGATCAGGCTGCCGACCCACGACGGTCCCCAGTGGCGTCGCTCGACCGAGGCGTAGAGGCGACCGGCGCCGAGCCGGACCCTGATCGCGCTCTCGTCGAGCGACAGCGGATTGCGGTCGCCCGCCCACCAGGCGACGCCGAGCCGCGCCTCGACCCGGCCGTCGGCGAGCGTGTTGCCGGTGCGCAACTGGATGCCGCCGTCGCCGCGCAGCGGCGGCAGGACGAACGGCGGGACGTCCCCGCCCGGGCCGCCGAGAGCCGCCGTGACGCTGTCGCCGGCGTCGACCGAAAGCGAGATCGGCGTCAGCTGCGGGAGCGCTCACGCCGTCAGGAACCGAGAGCGCCCGGTGGCGCGCCAGCGCCTCGTCGAGCGTCGGCCCCGCGCACGCGGGCCGGGCCACGACACATGCCACGACGAGGCCGAGCAGGCTTCGCAGGTAAGTGATGACGCGTCCCCTGGAGGAGGACGCATCTTTAGCAAACCGCTTGCCCGCTGCCGGGTCGGCGGGCGGCTACGAATCGAGCCCGCGGATCGGCTTCTTGCCCGGACCGCTCGGCGGGATCTCGACCACTCTTCTCGGCGGTCTCCTTGTCCTTGAAGCTACCGGGCTGCTTCTCGTTGGCCTTCTTCTCCGATTCCTTCAGCGCCTCGCGCTGGTTGCCGGTCGAGGGTTGCGTCTTGCGTGTCTCCATGAGGCTTGTCTCCCGTGCCGCGAATGAGCGCAGCCGAAGCACGAGTAGAGGTCAACACCGCGACGCTGGCGAGCCGGCAACCGCCCATGTCGCTGTGGGAAATGGCTGGCAGACGCGGCCGCGCTCATCCTCGACACTCCAGCGCACACGCTGGCGCGAACGCGCCTGACCGGGAGCCCCGCATGACGTCACGTCGCCTGTCGCAGCCGCAGTCGCATTTCTCGATGATCCGCGGCTTTCACCTGGCCGATGTCTTCACCCTCGGCAACGCGGCGTGCGGCGTCGCCGGTGTGCTGATGGCGATGCGCTTTCTCGCCGGCGGCGAACGGCGCCGATCTGCTCCTCGCCACCGCGTTCGCGCCAGCGGCGCTGCTGTTCGACGTCGTCGATGGCCGGGTCGCCCGCTGGCGCCAGACCGCGTCGCCGCTCGGCCGCGAGCTCGACTCGCTCGCCGACGTGATCTCGTTCGGCGTCGCGCCGGCCGCGCTCGCGTTCGCGTGCGGCCTCGCCGGCGGCTGGGACGCGGTCGTGCTGATCTACTTCGTCTGCTGCGGCGTCTCGCGCCTGGCGCGCTACAACGTCACCGCCGAATCGCTGTCCGCGGGCAGCGACAAGGTCGCCTACTTCGAGGGAACGCCGATCCCGACCAGCGTGCTGCTGACCGCGATCCTCGGCGTGGCGATCTGGCAGGGCCGGATCGGCGCGCAGGTCTGGGGCGGGTCGTGGCGCCTGCTCGGCTTCGAGCTGCACCCGCTGGTGCTGCTGTTCGCGCTCTCCGGAACGCTCATGGTCAGCAAGACCCTGCGCATCCCGAAGCTGTGACGCGGCGGCGTAGCTGCGCGCCTGGTCGCGGCGCCTCAGTGCGCCATGCCGGCAATCTTGTGAATCAGCTGGCTGGCGAGCATCTCGGTCGCCACCGAGCGGTCGAGCGGCGAGCGCGACAGGCCCGAGATCCCGTAGTGCAGGTTTTCGTAGATCTCGGCCGTGGCCGGATGCGCGGCCAGGATCGCCTCGAGCGCCTGTTCCGGCAGGGCCGGATCGAGCGCCGCCTTGATCTGGCCGACGAGGGCCCGGTATTGATCCGCGCCGATCGCCCGCGGACTGGCTTCGACGCGTTCGAGCAGGCGGGCGAGCGCGATCAGCGTCTCGAGGCGGCTGCGCAGGGATTCGGTCTGGGGGGCATTCATCGCGGGTCCTTCGGTCCCGATCGAGCGGGGACGGATCGAAACTGAGGCCGAGAGGCGCCAGTTCAAGCCGGCCGGCCGGGCGGCGCGGGCTTTTCGACCGCGCCAAACAATATTTCGCCCGGCCGTCCGTCTACGCTTGCGTGGCTCCCCCGCCTACGCCGTTTCCTGCTTCGCCGATCAGAACCGCGCCCTCGCCGGCACGTTCGACCACGAGGCGCGGCGCTTGCGCCACTTCATTCGCCGCCGCGTCGCCGACATCGCCGACGCCGACGACATCCTCCAGGATTTGTTCTCCGAGCTGATCGAGGGCACCCGTGTCGCGACGCCGATCGAGCACGTCGGCGCCTGCCTGTTTCGTGTGGCCAAGAACCGGATCACCGATCGCTTCCGCAGAAGACGCTGCCCTCGGGCGCGAACCCGGAAGGTGACGACGACGCGCTTGCGGCGCAAGGCGCAACCGGAGCAGCACGGCCCGGAGGCGCGCTACGCGAACCGACTCCGGCGCGACGATCGAGGCGGCGCTCGCCGAGTTGCCCGAGGCACAGCGCGAGGTCTTCATCGCCCACGAGCTCGAGGGCCGGAGCTTCAAGAGCCTCGCCGCCGAAAGCGGCGTCGCCGTCAACACCTTGCTCGCGCGCGAGCGCTATGCCGTGCTCCATCTGCGTCAGCGGCTGCAGCACCACCACTACGCCTCATCAACACGGAGAACCTCATGAACCGTCGCCACCTCTGTAGATTCGTCAAGGTCGCCGCCCTCGCCACGATCGCCCTCGGCGTCGTCGGCTGGGTCGTGATGAGCCTGTGGAACTGGCTCGCGCCAGCGGCGTTCGGCGGTCACGTCATCGGCTTCTGGCAGGCACTCGGACTGTTCGTGCTGGCGCGGATCCTGGTCGGCGGCCTGCGCCGCGGCGGCCACGGGCGCGGCAACTGGCGCCGGCGCATGAGCGAGCGATGGGAAGCCATGAGCGACGACGAGCGCGCCGCTTCGGCCATCGTTTCGGCGGCCGCTGCGGCGGCCCGCGCGCCGACAAGGCCGGCGGCCTGCCGGCCTGAAGCGGCACGCGTCAGCCGCCGGTCGCGCGCGCCTGTAGCTGCCAGTCGCCGCCGAGAGCCTTGATCAGGAACACCGAGGTCAGCAGGCGCTGGCCCGAGAGCTGCGCGGCCAGCCGCTCGGCGTTGAGCAGCGCCTGCTGCGCGATGATCACGTCGAGATACGTCGTCGCGCCGCCCTCGTAGCGCGCGGTCGCGAGCTCGAGGACGAGGCGCGTCGTCGCGACCGCGTTGCGCGCCTGCGCGTCGGCGCGCTCGAGCGCCGCCAGGCCGGTGATGCCGTCCTCGACCTCCTGCATCGCCGTCAGCACGGTGCGCCGGTAGCTCGCCACGGTGGCGTCGTAGCCGGCGCGGGCGAAGTCGACGTTGGCGTCGAGGCGGCCGGCGCTGAAGATCGGCTGCGCGAGCGAGGCGCCGAACGACCAGAACAGGCTCGGCGCGTTGAACAGGCTGGCGAGCGAGTTGCTCTCGAAGCCACCGGTGGGCGCGAGCGTGATGCTCGGGTAGTACGCGGCGCGGGCGATGCCGATCTGCGCATTGGCGGCGGCCATCGCGCGCTCGGCCGAGGCGACGTCGGGACGACGCTCGAGCACGTCGGAAGGAACGCCGAGCGGAACGAGCGGCGGCGCGAGCTCGCGGATGTCGGGCGCGAGCGCGAACGACGGCGCCGGCGTTCCGGCCAGCGTCGCCACCGCGTGCTCGAACGGGCCGCGCTGGCGCCGCAGCAGCTCGAGCTGGGTGACGGTGGCGTCGAGCAGCGCCTGCTGCTGCGCGACGTCGAGCCCCGAGGCGACGCCGAGGTCGTGACGCGTCTTGACGAAGTCGAGCGAGCGCTGCTGCAGCGCGATCGAGCGCACCAGGACGTCGATCTCGATGTCGGTCGCACGCAGGTTGAAGTAGGCGGTGGCGAGGTCCGTGCCGAGGAGGAGCCGCGTGTTCTCGAAGTCGGCCGCGGCCTGCTCGGCGCTGGCGCGCGCACCCTCGATCGTTCGCCGCACCCGGCCCGCGAGGTCGACCTCGTAGCTCACCGACAGCAGCAGCGTGAGGTCGTTCTGCACCGTCGAGAAGTTGGGCGAGATGTAGCTGCTCAGCGGCCGGTTGGCCGACGTGTCCTGGCGCGCCGCGCGCGCGCCGAGGCTGACGCTCGGCAGCTGGCTCGACGAGGTCGCGGCGACGACCGCGCGCGCCTGCTCGAGGCGCGCGCTCGCGAGCGCCAGCGTCGGGCTGCGCTCGAGCGCCTGCTCCTGCAGCGCGTCGAGGCGCGCGTCGCCGAAGCGCTGCCACCACGCGCCTTTCGGCGCGGTGTCGTCGGGCGTGCCTTCGCGCCACGGCGCCTCGACCTGCCACGCCGGCGGCGTCTCGACCGCCGGGCGAACGTAGTCCGGGCCGACGACGCAGCCGGCGAGACCAGCGCCGAGCAGCAGCGCGGCCGTGACGCCGCGCGCTCGCATCGGCATCACGGCAGCGCCCTGGCGCTGGCGGGCGCGCGGCCGGCGCGCGCCGAGCTCGCCGCGGCGGCGTCGTCGGCGAGCGCGACGGTGTCGCCTTCGGCGAGCGCGTCGGAGGGATTGACGACCAGACGCTCGCCCGCGCCGATGCCGTCGAGCACCTCGATCGACTCGCCGAGATTGCGCCCGAGCGTCACCGACTTGAGGTGGACCCGGCGGGCGTCGTCGACCGCGGCCACGCGCGTGCCTTCGCCGCGAAAGAGCAGCACGTTGGTGGGAACGACCAGCGTCTTCGCGCTCGCGAGCGGCAGCTCGACCTGGACGTAGGCGCCGGGCAGCAGCGTGCCGTCGCGGTTCGGCAAGGCGATCTCGACCTGCATCGTCCGCGTCGCCGCATCGATCGACGCCGCGGTGCGCGCGACCGATCCCGGGAACGACTGGCCGCGCAGCTCGGCCTGCGTGACGACGACCTTCTGCCCCGGCTTGACCAGCTGCGCGTACGACTGCGGCACGTTGACGTAGACGCGCAGCGGGTCCATCTGGGTCAGCACGAACAGCGTCTTGCCGCCCGAATCGATCAGGTCGCCGACGTCGACGTTGCGCCGCGTGATGACGCCGGCAAAAGGCGCCGTCACGCGCGTGAAGCCCTGCAGCTGGCGCAGCCGCTGGACGTTGGCGTCGGCGGCGGCGAGGTTGGCGGCGGCCTGGCTCGCGCCGCTGCGCCGCTCGTCGAGCTCCTGCTGCGAGACGACGTCTTTCTTGCGCAGCGCCTCCCAGCGCTCGACCGTGCTCCTGGCCAGCGCCAGGCTCGCCGCCGCCTGCTGGCGCGCCGCCTCGGCCTGCGACAGCTGCTGGTCGACCTCGGGCGACTCGATCTCGACCAGCAGCTCGCCCTTCTCGACGTGGCTGCCGATGTCCTTGGTCCAGCGCTTGACGTAGCCGGCCGAGCGCGCCGCGAGCGGCGCCTGCTGGAAGCCCTGCAGCGAGCCCGGCAGCGCCAGCGTCTGGCCGGTGTCGCTGGTCTTGGCGATCGTCGTCTTGACGTACTGCGCCGCGGCCTCGGCGACGTTGGCGTCGAGGACCTTGGCGTTGGCCATGCGGCCGACGATCGTCCGGCCGGCGCCGACCACGAGCAGGACGGCGACGACGACGAGCACGATGCGCGTGCCGCGGGCGACCCGCGCGCGCGTTCGCCGGATCGGCGCCGGCGTGCGCCGCGTCGGGATGGGACGAATGGGGAGAAACGGGTTCGTCGGACACGTCAGCCTTCCTGCAGGATCGGTGCCGGGGCGTCACCATGCGCCACGGCGTGCGCCGCGCGCCGGCGCGCCAGCCGGTCGTGGACGCCGGCGAACACGACCGGAACGAACAGCAGCGTCGACACGGTCGCGAACAGCAGGCCGCCGATGACGGCGCGGCCGAGCGGCGCATTCTGCTCGGCGCCTTCGCCGAGGCCGAGCGCCATCGGGATCATGCCGATGATCATCGCCAGCGCCGTCATCAGCACCGGCCGGATGCGCGTGGCGCCGGCATCGAGCGCGGCGAGCGCCGGCGCGGCGCCCTCCTGCTGGCGCTGGCGCGCGAACGAGACCAGCAGGATGCTGTTCGCGGTGGCGACGCCCATGGTCATGATCGCGCCCGTCAGCGCCGGCACCGACAGCGTCGTGCCGGTGATGAAGAGCATCCAGGCGATGCCGGCGAGCGCCGCCGGCAGCGCGGCGACGATGATGACGGCGTCGATCCACGACTGGAAGTTGACGACGATCAGCAGGTAGACGAGGACGATCGCCATCGCCAGGCCGACGCCCAGGCCGATGAACGACGCCTGCATCGTCTGCACCTGGCCGCGCATGACGATCTCGCTGCCGCGCCGAGCTTCGGCCGCACCTCGTCGACGAGCCTTGCCACCTGCGCCGCGACGCTCGCCAGGTCGGTGCCCTGCACGCTGACGTAGACGTCGATCGCCGGCAGGATGTTGTAGCGCGAGACGACCGCCGGCTGGCGCGCCGAGCTGGCCTCGACCAGGTTGCCGAGCAGCTGCGTCGATGCCGCCGTCGCGTTGCTCGGCGCGCCGCCGGTGGCGCTACCGGGTTGCCGGCGACCGGCACGTTGAGCAGCGCGTCGAGCGAATCGACGCGGTACTGCGGCGTCTGCACGGCGATCGTGTAGACGATGCCGTTGGCCGGGTTGAGCCAGAACGCGGGCGCGGTCTGCGAGCTGCCCGAGAGCGAGACCAGCACGTTCTGGCCGACGTTCTGCGCCGACAGGCCCATCTGCTGCAGGCGCGTGCGGTCCATGTCCAGGTTCAGCGCGGGCGCGTCGAGCCGCTGGTGCACATGCGCGTCGACCGCGCCCGGGATCTGCTTGATGCGCTTGACCAGATCGGCGGCGAGCGCGGCGTTGCCGTAGAGGTCGTTGCCGGTGAACTGCACGTCGATCGCCGCGGGCAGGCCGAAGTTGAGGATCTGGGTGACGATGTCGGCCGGCTGGAAGAAGAACTCGACCCCCGGGAAGCGCTTCGGCAGCTCGGCGCGCAGCAGCGTGACGAACTCCGCGGTCGGCCGGTGCCCTTCCTTCAGCGACAGCAGGATCTCGCCGTCGAGCGTGCCGATCGTCCCGGCGTTGCTGTACGACAGGTTGATGCCGCTGTTCGGCACGCCGAGGTTGTCGAGGATGGTCTCGAGCTGTTCCTTCGGCACGAGCTGGCGGATCGCGGTCTCGACATCGTCGGCCAGGCGCGCCGTCTCCTCGATCCGCGTGCCGGTCGGCGCGCGCATGTGCAGGCGGATCTGGCCGGCGTCGACGCTCGGGAAGAAGTCGCGGCCGAGGAACGGATAGAGGCCGCACGAGAGCACGCAAAAGGCGAGGAACGCAACCCCGAACACGGCGCGCTTCGCGAGCAGCCCGCCGAGCAGGATCGTGTAGGCGCCGCGCACGCGCTCGAACTGGCGGTCGAAGGCGCGGTAGACGCGCTGCAGCGGACTCGGCCGCGCCGCGTCCTCGGGCGGCCGTCGCCGTGCGTGCCGCGCATCAGCAGCATCACCAGCGTCGGCACCAGCGTTCGCGACAGGATGTACGACGCGACCATCGCGAACACCACCGCCTCGGCGAGCGGAACGAACAGGAAGCGCGCGACGCCCGAGAGGAAGAACATCGGCACGAAGACGATGCAGATGCACAGCGTCGAGACGAACGCCGGCACGCCGATCTCGCCCGCGCCGTCGATGATCGCGTCGTCGAGCGGCTTGCCGAGGTGCAGGTGGCGCTCGATGTTCTCGATCGTGACGATCGCCTGGTCGACCAGGATGCCGACCGAGAGCGCCAGGCCGCCGAGCGTCATCAGGTTGAGCGTCTCGCCGAGCACCTGCAGCACCAGGATCGAGGCCAGGATCGAGAGCGGGATCGTCAGCGCGATGATCAGCGTCGTGCGCCAGTTGCCGAGAAAGAGCAGCACCATCGCCGCGGTCAGGCCGGCGGCGATCAGCGCCTCGACGACGACGCCCTGCACCGCCGCCTTGACGAACACCGACTGGTCGAACAGCGGCGTCACCTTGATGTCGGCCGGGCAGGATCGCCTGCCACCCGCGGCAGCAGCGCGCTCAGGTTGGCGACGATGTCGAGCGTCGAGGCGCCGCCGTTCTTCAGCACCGAGAGCAGCACGCCGCGCGCGCCGTCCTTGCGCACGATGTTGGTCTGCGGCGAGAAGCCGTCGCGCACGTAGGCGACGTCCTTCAGGTAGGTCGTCGTGCCGCCGCTGGTCTTCGCACCGGCAGGTCGTTGAGGCCGGCGATCGCGTCGGGCGAGCCGTTCATGCGCACCGTGTATTCGGTGTCGCCGAACTTGGCCGTGCCCGACGGCAGGATCAGGTTCTGCAGGTTGACCGCGTTGACCACGTCGGCCGGCGACAGGCCGCGCGCCTGCAGCGCCTGCATGTCGAGGTCGACCGAGATCAGCCGGTTCTTGCCGCCGTACGGAAACGGCATCGGCGACGCCCGGGAATCGTGATCAGCTGCGGCCGCAGCGATGTTGATCGCGGCGTCGAACACGGTCTGCTCGGGCAGCGTCGGGCTCGACAGGCCGAGCTGGACCACCGGAATGCTCGACGCCGAGTACTTGATGACCAGCGGCGGCGTGATCCCGGGCGGCAGCTGGCGCAGCTGCGTCTGCTCGATCGCCACCACCTGCGCGATCGCGGTCTGGATGTTGGCGGTCGGCTGGAAGAAGACCTTGATGATCGCTGATGCCGGCGAGCGAGGTCGACTCGATGTGCTCGATGTCGCTCACCGTCGTCGTCAGGCTGCGCTCGTTCTGCGCCGAGATGCGCTGGCCCATCTCCTGCGCCGGCAGGCCGTTGTAGTTCCAGATGATCGAGATCACCGGGATGTTGATCTCGGGGAAGATGTCGGTCGCCATGTTGAGCAGCGCGAACGGCGTCGCCAGGACGATCAGCATCGCCATCACGATGAACGTGTAAGGGCGCCTGAGCGCCAGCTGAACCATCGACATCGAAAATCGCGCGCCCGGTTGCGGCAAAACGACGATGATATTCAGAGTCAGATGGCTCTCGTCGGCGATGTCTTACCGGCGCGAGCCGGCTTGTCCCACACACTGCACGTTCGTCCTGAAATAAGGTCGGAGTCCGACCCGACGTGCGGTTCACCCAGCAGAGAGAACAACCATGGCCACCACGACTTCTCCCACCATGACGAGCGACCCCGCCGGCGCTGACGACTCGATGACGGCGATGCAGAAGCTGCGCGAGCAGGCCGACGCCGCGGTCTCGCGCATCCAGCCGCAGATCGCCGCGGTCTCGGCCTACGCCCGCAACGAGCCGACCAAGGCCTTGCTCATGTCGGCCGCTGCCGGCGCGGCGCTGATGGGCCTGTTCGCGCTGCTGGTCCGCTCGAGCGGCCGCTCGCCCATGTCCGCCGGCGCCTCGGCGCTCGCCGCGGGGGCTTCGGCGATGGCGGCGATCCGCGACGCCGCGCTCGACCTTGCCGACAGCGCGCAGAGCATGGCCAACGACGCGCTCGAAGCGACGCAGCAACGCGCCGCGGCCGCTGCCGACAACATCGCCAAGCGCGCGACTGCCGCCGCCGACAATGTCTCAAGGCGGGCGTCCAACGCCGCGGACAGCGTGTCCAAGCGGGCCGCCGCCGCGGCCGACGGCGTCTCGGCCGCGGCCGACAGCGTCGCCGATGCGGCCGCCGACGCCTGGCAGCGCGTCCGCGACCAGGCCGCGCCCGTGGTCGAGCGGGTCAAGCCGCAGATCGACGCGGCGACGCAGTACGTCAAGGACGATCCGACCCGTGCCGCGCTCGGCCTCGCCGTCGCGGGCGCGGTCGTCGCCGGCTTGCTCGCGCTCGTCCGCCGCTCCGAGAGCGATTGAGTCGCTCGTCGCCGCCTGCGGGCAGCGGGGCCCGGGCCTTCGGCGCCGGCCAGCGGGTCATCGAATGACTTCGTCCGCTTGCAGCAGCAATGGCGGCGGGATCGTCAGGCCGAGCGCCGTCGCCGTCTTCAGGTTGATCACCAGCTCGAACTTCGTCGGATGCTGGATCGGCAGCTCGCCGGGCTTGGCGCCCTTGAGGATCTTGTCGACGTAGGTGGCGGCTCGGAAGTAGAGATCCGGGTAGCTGGCAGCGTAAGAAATCAGGCCACCGACGAGTGCGAAATCGCGCTCCTCGTAGCAGCTCGGCAAGCGGCTGCGCAGGGCGAAGTCGGCGATCGCCTGCCTATTCTTGAAGTTCGCCGGGTTGCCGACGACGTGCATCGCATCGACACGGCTTGCCGTCACAGTCGCGAAGGCGGCGGCATGGTCGTCGGGCGTCCGGGCATCGACTTTCTGCAGCTCGAGGCCGAGCGCGGCCGCGGCCGCCTGAGTCTCGCGAAAGGCGAGGACATCGATCGTGCTCGCCGCGTTGCCGAGCACGGCGATGCGCACGGTCTTCGGCGCGAGCTGCTTCAGCAGTTGCAGGCGCTTGCCGCTCACCTCGGGCGAGGCATGGCTGAGGCCGGTGATGTTGCCGCCGGGATGCGCCAGGCTCTCCACCAGGCCCACCTTCTCCGGAAAGGCCGAGATCGTCATCACGATCGGGACCGAGGCGGTCGCCTGCTTGGCGGCCAGGGCCGCGGGAGTGCCCGAGGTAACGATCAGGTCGACCTTCGCCTGGACGAGCTCGCTCGCCAGGGCGGGATAGCGGTCGGCCCGTCCCTCCGCCCAGCGCCACTCGGTCAGGAGCGTGCGCCCTTCGACATAGCCGAGCTCGCGCAGGCCGCGACGAAAACCATCCCACGGCGGGCCCTCGTAGTTGGCGAGGATGCCGATCCGCGGCGGCCGGGCAGACGGTTGCGCGATGGCGGCAAAGGGCGCGGCCAAGACGCATCCGGCGACGCTGCCGATAAATTCGCGCCGGTCTGCCACCGAATCTCCTCATCGACGCCGGGAAGTCGGCGGATCGTACGCGCATGGGCAAGGCGACCGCACCGGGCTCGAGCGAGGCTCGCTACCATGGTTGCGACGGTCACGACAGGAGACCCGCATGTACGTCCGCAACGCCTGGTACGTCGCCTGCACCAGCGACGAGCTCAACAACGCGCCGCTCGGCCGGACGATCTGCGCCCAGCGCATGGTCTTCTTTCGCGGCGAAGGCGGCGCGGTCTCGGCGCTCGAGGACTTCTGCCCGCACCGCGGCGCGCCGCTCTCGCTCGGCAGCGTGCGCGAGGACGGCCGCATCGTCTGCGGCTACCACGGCCTGGTGATGGGCGGCGACGGCCGCTGCGTCTCGATGCCCGGGCAGCGCGTGCGGCTCGACGATCAAGTCGTTCCCGATCGTCGAGCGCTACGGCTTCGTCTGGGTCTGGCCGGGCGAAAAGAGCGCCGCCGACCCGGCGCGGCTGCATCACCTGGCGTGGGCCGAAAGCCCCGAGTGGGCCTACGCCGGCGGCCTGTTCCACGTCAAGTGCGACTACCGGCTGATGATCGACAACCTGATGGACCTGACGCACGAGACCTACGTCCACTCGACCAGCATCGGCCAGCCCGAGATCGAGGAAGCGGCGCCGGTGACCCGGGTCGAGGGCGACTCGTCGATCACCAGCCGCTTCATGACGAACATCGGCGCGCCGCCGTTCTGGCGCGCCGCGCTGCGCGGCAACCACCTCGCCGACGACGTGCCGGTCGACCGCTGGCAGATCTGCCGTTTCACGCCGCCGAGCCACGTGATGATCGAGGTCGGCGTCGCCCACGCCGGCCACGGCGGCTACGACGCGCCGCCGGAGCGCAAGGTGTCGAGCGTCGTGGTCGACTTCATCACGCCCGAGAACGACGGCTCGATCTGGTACTTCTGGGGCATGGCGCGCAACTTCAACGTCGACGACAAGGAGCTCACCGAGACGATCCGCGCCGGTCAGGCCGAGATCTTCGGCGAGGACGTCGGCATCCTCGAGGCGCAGCAGCGAAACCTCGCCGAGCAGCCGAGCCGGCACCTGATGCGTCTCAACATCGACATGGGCGGCTTCGAAGCGCGGCGAATTCTCGAGCGCCTGGTCGCTGAAGAGCAGAACGACCTGCTGAAGGCCTGAGCCTCTGGCCGGATCGACTCGCTCGTCGCGCGCGCGCCGAGCTCAGTGCGACGCCGATTGGCACGACGGCGCCTGCGGCGCGCGCCGTGATGTGCTGATGCTGGCGAGCATCGTCTCGACCGGCGTGCGCAGCCGCTCGCCGTAGATCGCGTAGGCGTCGAGCGCCGCCTGGCAATGGCGATCGAGGTTCGGACGCCAGCGCGAGGCTGACCAGGAACGCGTTGCTCGCGTCGCGCTCGCGCCCGACAAGGGCACTCGCGATCGCCAGCGTCGCCCAGTCCTCGATCCGGCCCTGCGGGTACCCCGTGCCGTGCAGCGTCAGCGCATGCAGCGCCAGGCGACGCGCCGCCTCGGCTGCGACGGCCGCTGGCGCAAGAGCAGGAAGGCGAGGTCGCCGGCGATCTCGGGGATCGAGCGGATCGGCGCCGAAGGCGCGCACCTGCAGCGCCAGCGCCTGCGCGGTCGCGCCGCGGCGCGCGTATTCGCTCGCGCGCCGCGTCGTTGAGCTGGCGCGCTTCGCGCGGCGAGAGCGCCATGCCCCACACCGGATCGACCGCCGGGCTGGCGAGGGCGGCCGCCGAGTCGAGGATCGCGCCGTCGCCGATGACGTCGTCGGAGCGGCTGGCGACGAACAGGACGCGCGCGACCAGGCGTTCGGCGCGCTGGGCCAGGCGCGGCACGTGGTTGGCCATCAAGTCGCTGGCGCGGGCGCTGAAGTCGGGCATCACCTCGACCCCGTCGACCGAGCGCATGTCGGACGATGCACTTCCGGTCGCGGCCGCGGCGACGATTGGCGTCGTGCCGGGATCGGCGCCCTTGCCGCCCGACATCGGGACAACGTTCGGCGGTGCAAGGGCCGGCGGTACCGGCCCGCCGCCGCTCGCTGTGACGCGAACCGGCACCGCGGTGCCGTTCGCCGGCGCCTTGCCGGCCACTGCCCAAGGATAGGCGTTGTCGCCGGCGGGCGTCACCGGCGACGGCGTGCGCGCCGGCGTCGGCGCGACGGCGAGAGCCGGGGTCGGGGATCGCGCGGTCAGGGGTTGCGTCTGCGCCTGCAGTTGCGCCCGCGCGGCGCGAGCGCGCGCCAGCGCCAGGTTCGTCTCGCGCGACGGGAACGCCATCGCGCGCGCAGGCGGCAGGATGGGCGCGACGGCGAGAGCGCGCGGCACAGGCCGCGCCACCGTCGCCGCGCCCGAGTCGCGCGGCGCGGCGGCACCGCGCGCCGGAGCCGGTCGTGCGGCAGCGACGGTGGTGCGCGATCCGGAGCGCTGGCGAGGGCGGCCTGGCACGCGCCGCCGCAAGGCGTGACGCGGCCAGCGGCGGTGCTGTCGATGGCGTTGCGGACGGCGCCTTCTCGGGCCCGGACGCCGACGACTGCGGCGGCGCGGCCGCCGCGGCGACCGTGCGCGGCGCTGCCGACGACGCGGCGATCACCGGCGCGGTCGCAGGCGAAGGCGCGGCTCCCGGAAATGCCGTCGCCGCCGGCGCCGGAAGCGCTGGCTCAAGCGCTTCCGGCAGCTCACCGTGCGCGCGGTCGGAGCCTCGACCCGGGCGATGGGTCGCGAGCAGTGGCCGGCTCGTCGCGCCGGGCGAGCCACGCCGGCCCGAGCACGGCCGCGCCCGCGAGCGCCGTCGTCGCGAGGCCGGCGGCCCACCAGAGTCCTGCGCGCGTGCCGGCGCCCGCGTTCCTGGCGCGCCAGCGTCATGCGGTCGACGTCGCTCTTCTCGACATGCATCGCCGCGTGCTCGAACGCCGGCAGCGCGCCGCTGGCGGGCGGCGCCAACGGCGTCGCGACGGCCCGCCGGCGCGACCAGCGGCAGCGCGATCCGCGTCACCGGCGTCGGCGCCGCGCGCGCCGCGGCGTTGGCGTCGATCGCCGAGGGTCCAGCCGCGCTGCAGCGAATCGGCGCAGGTCGGGCTGGGCGAGCGGCTCGGCCGCGATGCGCGATCAGCTCGGCGTGCGGCCGCGTCGGCGGCAGCTGCGCCGTCGTGGACCTCGATCAGGCGGCGCACGAACGCGCGTGCGCTGGCGTGGCGCGGCCGCGGTCCAGGCGCGGTCGGCGGCGCCGCTCGAGATCGGGCAGGTAGCGCCACAGCATCGCCGCGAGGCTGAACAGGTCGCAGCGCCAGTCGAGCTGGCGCGTCGGCGCGAGATCGCCGTCGCGGCCGGCCTCGAGCGCGTGCAGCAGCCGCGGCGACTGGTAGTCGTAGTCGGGCTGCGCCGCGATCGGCAACGCGCTCTGCGAGGCGCTCGCCCGAGACCAGCGAGAACGCGAAGTCGATCAGCGTGATGTCGTCGAAGCGCGGATGCAGCGCGCGCGCGCCGGCCGAGCGGATCGAAGTCGACCGGCCCGACCGGGATGCAGATGTTGTCGGCCTTGAGATCGAGGTGGACCAGGCGCAGCTCGTGGATCGCGTCGAGCGCGATCAGGCTGTGACCGCGCCAGCGCCCACCAGTGGGCGCACTCCTCGAACACGTTGCGCAGCAGCACGCCGTCGCGCTCGAGCGGCAGCAGCGTCGCCCAGTGGTCGACGGTGACGCCGGCGTCGTAGGTCTGCACCAGCGCCGGCCGCTCGGCGGCGCCGCGGTCGAACTGGACCACGTCGGGCACCGGCTTGATGCCGTGGCCGACGAGGCGCGCGAGGATGCGCCACTCGCGCTCGGTCCACTCGCGGAAGTCGCCTTCGGGCGTCGCCAGGAAGCGCTTGGTGTAGCGGCGCCGCTCGCCCGGCAGCGACGCCTCGCGGAAGACCTCGACGTGGTCGCCGGTCACCATCCGGAGCCGCCCGCGACCGAAGACGCGATCGATGTCGGCCGGCGTCATGGCTCGCTCCGGCTCCGGCCCGGGACAGTCGCGGCGAGCTCGCGGCGCGCGCCGCGCGGCAGCCGGCTCGGCGCGTTCGATCAGCAGCACGGTGGCGTCGTCGGCGCTGCCGTTGCGCGCGCGCCAGCGCGACCAGCGCGCTCGGCCTCGACCGCGAGCGGCACCGGCTGCGGCCAGCAGACGGCACCAGTCGACGGTCGTCGAGGTGCTTGTGGACGCCGTCGCTGCACAGCGCGAGCAGCTCGCCGCACGCCAGCGCGTGCGATCGCGGCGTTGGCGCCGAGGGTCGCGCCGTTGCCGACCATCCGCGCCGGGTCGTCGGCCGAGCCGCCGGCGGGCGGCGCCTCGCCGAGATGGCGAAGGTGTCGTCGCGGGTCAGCAGCGCGAGCAACGCCGGCGCGCGCGGCGACCAGCGATAGGCGCGGCAGTCGCCGACCCAGGCGACGAGCCAGCGTCGCGGCCAGCGCGTCGAGCGGCGCGCACGAGCGACCACCGTCGCCGCGCCGGGCGATCGGTGACGCGGGCGATGGCGTCGGCGATCGACACGGTCGGCGGCCGAGCACCGCGGCGCTGATGCTGTGCGCGTCGGGCGTGCTCGCCGCGAAGGCTCTCGTGCAGATGAGCGACCAGCAGGCGGCTCGCCAGCTGCGCCATCGCGCCGCCGCCGACGCCGTCGGCGACGACGAACAGCCGCGCCGCTGCCGGCGAGCGGGCTGTGCGCGTCTTCGTTGCGTGCGGTGGTAGCTGCCGCACGACGTCGCGACGGCGACGGCGAGCCGGCGCGCCGGGTCGGCGTAGACCGCCTGCGTTCGCGCCGGCGCTGCGCGGCGCGTCGCGCGCGCTGCGCCGCGCGGTCGGGCTCGAGGGGCGTGATGAGGCTGTGCATGGCGGCTCGCCTTCGGCTCAGTCGTCGGCGCGGCGCGCGAGCGTCGAGGGCGCAGCGCGGCTCGCCCGGCAGGGCGCCGCCGAGCACCATCGTCTGGCCGGGCTGCCAGCGGAAGCGCGCGCCGGCGTCGTGGCGCGACGCCGTCGATCTCGATGCCGTTGTCGCCCTCGACCACGCCATGCGCCGCGTGCTCGTCGAGGCCGTCGATGACGACGTGATGGCCCGGACACGCCTTCGTGGCTCCAGTCGATCGACGATCGTCTGGCCGCGCGAGCGGCCGATGGTGATCGGCAGCTCGCTGCGCCGGATCGTCGCGCACGCGCGTTCCGGCCGCGGTCGCTTGCGTGATCTCGAACAACGGCTCGACCGCCCGCGCCGTGAGCACGGCCGTGCGCGGCGTCGTCGGCGCGGCGCGCGCGGCGGCGAGCGGCACGACGACGACTGGCGTCGTCGCGTCGCCGTCGCGTGCCGTCGCGGCGCTCGCCGTTGCAGACGCGGCGCGCAGCGCCAGCCACGGGTAGTCGGCCGGCGGACCATCGGCGCGCGCCGACAGCACGACGCGCATCCCGGGTTCGAGCGCGATCGCCGTGCGCGCCCGCCGGCGGCCGCGGGCAGCGCTCGCGTCGGCTGTTTGGCATCGCCCTGCGCGCTCTCGACGCGCAGGCCGTTGGTCGAGCCGGCATCGGCGACGTACCAGGTGCCGCGCTCCAGCCAGAGCTCGGCGTGGCGCCGGCTGGTGTAGGTGCCGTCGATGCGCAGGTCGCAGTCGGCGCCCTTGCCGACGACGTAGCGCCGGCCCGGGACGACCGCGTTCAGCACCGCCACAGCGCGGGCCGGCACCGTCGTCGATCTCGAATTCGCAGCGCCGGCCGGCGAGCGGCGTCGCCGGCACTGCGGCCTGGCGCGCGGCGGCGCGGCGCGGCGCTGGCGGCGTCGTTCTCGCTCCAGCGTCCCATGCACGCTGACCTCGTACGGCCGCGCGACGACCGGATCGGGCGCGGTCCGCAGCGCAGCCAGCAGCTCGCGGTACTCGCCTTCGTCATCGGCGCTCGCGCGCCTCGAGGTCGCACAGCCCGGCGAACTGCGACAGGTCGATCACGGCCGCGTTCGGCAGCCGGCCGATCACCTCGCGCGCCAGGTAGCGCTTGACCTGCTCGGGCCGGAACTCCTGCATGAAGCGCTGCAGCAGCTCGCGCGACGCCGCGCCGCCGGGCGAGCGAACGCCGATCGCGGTGAGCGTGAACCAGTCGCGATCGGCGATGGTGACGTGCAGCCGCACCTGGCTGGCGACGAAGTGCTCGAGCTCGTCGCGCACGGCGCGGATCAGCGGCGCGTAGACGCCGAGGTCGGCGACGTCGGCGAGCGACGGCTCGGCGAAGCCGCTCGGCTCGCTGTGCCTGCCGGCATCCGGGTCGAGTGCCGGCTCGTGACCGCGGCCGGTCGAGCGCGCCGGCAGGTCGGCGCGGCCGGCGGCAGCGCCGATGCCCTGGACGCGATGAAGGACCCACGATTTCATGGACATGACAGGCTTCCTGTGAGGGTGGCGTTCAACTGCGGTAGGCCACGACCAGCGTGGCGAGCGGGCCGGGCGCACGCAGATGGCGCACGCGCGGAAATGCCGGCAAGCCGTAGGCCGCGCCGATGCGTTCGACGAAGCGGCCCCAGGCGGGCTGGATCCGGTCGCCGGCGGCGATGCGATGCTGCAGCGCCGGCAGCGAGAGATCGATCAGCAAGGCGATGCGCGAGACGTCGCCGACCAGGACGATGGCGCGCCTGAGCGTGTCCTCGATGTCGGCGAGGCAGCGCTCGAACGGGCCGTCGAAGGTCCAGACCAGCGGTGCCGGAAGCGTCTCGGCGCTCGTGCTTCGCGCCCATCGGGACACGGCACTCATGGCGCGCTGCCCTTCGACGAAGCCGGTCGTGCGGCCGACGATCTGCATCGCGATCTCGGCCGACGGGTTCGGCCCGGTGTCGCCGGCGCCGTGGACCCGGCCGCTGGCGCGCAGCCAGTTGCGCTCGGTGAGAACGGCGATCGCCTTGGTCCACGGCCCGTGCGCCGAGCGGTCGCCGCGCCAGGCGGCGACGTACCACTTGTACGGCCGGAGCGAGCCGCAGACGCCGCGCTTGATGTCGGCCGGCGACGCCCGGCCGTCGCCGCACAGCTGCGGCGATCGCGTCGAGCGACAGGCCGTCGCTCGGAAAGCTCGGCGTGCCGGTCTTGCCGGCGAGCCAGTCGATGGCGCGACAGCGGCGCGCGTCGAACACCTGCTCGCACGCCGTTCGCGCCGTGCCGGCGCGGTGGCTGTACGAGAGGCCGCTCAGGATGACCTCGGCGGCGTCATGGCGCGAGCGGCGCCGCCATCGGCGCCGCGGTCCAGCGCAGCGAATCGTCGCGGACGCGATCGGTCGGCGCGAGCGACGACGCCGTGCACCGACTCGATCAGGTGCGGGTGCGGCACGCGCGTCGCGCCGTTGGCGGCGGCGGCGAGCGTGGCCATCATGCCGGCGACGCCGAGCGCGCTCGCGCGGGCATGGCCCTGGCCCCAGCCCTCGGCGACGACGTCGACGACCGCGCCACCGCGGCAGCGCTCCCAGTCGTCGTCGCTCAGGCGCCGGCCGTCGGGGCCGAGCGAGCAGCGGCGCAGGATCTCGGCATCGAGCGTCGTCGGCGGCATGAGATGCATCGGCGCGCCGAGACGGTTGCCGGCCGGCTCGCTCAGCAGGCGGCCGTAGGCGACCGCGGTCGTGCGCCGGCGCGAGCGCGTCGCCGCCGCTCGCATCGAGCGGCCGGCCGAACAGCAGGTCGGCCTTGCCGCAGCGCTTCGCGGCCCTCGGCGCAGCCGGCGTTCCAGCCGTAGGCGAGCGCCGCCGCCTGGACCTCCCACGGCCGACGGCAGGCGGCGAAGCCGGCGTCGCTGCAGAACATGCGGTCGAGGAAGCGCGCGGAGTCGGAGCGCATCAGCTGGCCGCGCAGGCTGTCGCGCGCCGGCACGCCGTCCTTCTGCATCTGCGCCCGCTCGGCTGGCGAGCAGACGCGCGCCGCTGCGCGGGTCGGCGAGGAATGCCGTCGCCATGATCGGCTTGATCGTCGATGCCGGCATGGCGTCGTGGTAGACGGCCGGATTGAGCAGCGCGTCGGCGCGGTAGTGCGACGGATACGGCAGGCGCGCGTCGCAGCGGCTGTCGTGGCCCGGGCCGTCGACCTCCTGGCGCGCGCACGGCGAGAGCGCGCCGGCGAGCGCCTCGATGCGGCCGGTCGCGACGTCGATCACCGCGACCGCGGCCATGCGCACCATCGCGCCTTCGAGCAATTGCGCGCCGAGCGGATGGTCGCCGTCTTCCTTGCGGCGCAGCCCGAGTGCGCTGCAGATGTCGTGGCGGCCGGTGTAGCAGGCCGCGGTTTTCTGCGCCAGCGCCTGCAGCGCCGGGTCGATCGTCAGGTCGATCGAGTAGCCGACGTCGAGCGTGGCGCCCTCGATCGCGGCGCGGTTGGCGCGTCGCGCCGCCGTCGAGACGGCGGCCGAGCGCGTCGAGCGCGCCGTCGCCTTCGGTGTAGACGCGGTAGAGCGCGCCGGTCGGCTGGCGCAGCGGCTCGAGCGGCTGCAGCAGCGTCAAGAGCGACGGCGGCACCATCCAGCGCGGATCGTCGACCGGGTCGTCGCGGCCGGGCTCGCCGGCGAGCGGCAGCAGCGGCGGCGCGCCGGCGGCGCCGCTGGCCGACGGCGCCACGCCGCTCAGCGCGGTCGTCGCGCAGAGGCGCTGCTGCAGGCTGCGCGCGCCGGCGAGGAAATAGCGCGGCGCCGCGGTCGCCTCGTCGCCGTCGCCATCGCCATGGCCGAGATAGATGCAGCCGGCGGCGCCGCCCCAAGGGTTGCGGCGGGTGAGGTCGCGCGCGGTGACTTGCATCTCCTGGTCGGGGCGCCAGCGCGCCAGCGTCGCGCTGCCTTCGGTGCCGCGCCAGGCCAGGCTCTCGAGCATCGCCGCATCGGCGCGGCGCAAGGTCGCGAGGGCGGCGCTCAGGTCGGCGCAGCGCACGCGGAACTGCCGCCCGGGCGCGTCGGCGGTCTCGATCGGCGTCGCCAGCGTCTCGCCCGCGGCGCCGAACCAGCGCGCGGCATCGATGCCGACGCGGTGCTCGACGCGCGGATTGGCGCGCGTGCTGAAGCGCAGCAGCGCCGCGTCGAGCTCGTTCAGGTGCGCCGCGATCTCCTCCGCCGGCGCGGCTTCGGCGGCGCCGCCGAGGACGGCGCGACGCAGCCACGGCAGCCCGCCGGTGCGCACGCCCCATTCGCGCCGGCACGCGGCGACGCCGTCGAGCACCTGCGCCCCGTCGATCGTCGCCGGCGCCGATCCCTGCGCGGCGCACGATCGCGCGCTCGAACGTCTTCAGCGCGGCGACGTGGCGGACGCTGACGTAGCGGTCGTTGCGGCCCTGGCGCCAGGTGGCGTCGGGATCGGCGGGACGCACGACCGCGACCAGCGCGACGACGCCGATCAGCACCGGCACGACCGCGCCGCTGGCGACGATCGCGCAGTCGAGCAGCGACACCTTGCGCCGCTCAGCCATGGCGCACCTGCGGCGGCAGGTCGACGTTCAGGCAGAGCGCGAGGAACGTCATGTTGACGAGCAGCGACGTCATGCCGAAGCTGACGAACGGAAAGGTCACGCCCGTGAGCGGCAGCACCGCGAGGTTGCCGGCGACCGTGACCACGAGCTGGCACGAGGTCAGGACGACCCAGGCGACCGCGATCCAGCTGAGCAGCGCCTGGCCGTCGTTGGCGAAGCGTCCGGCGCCGCCGAGCAGGCGCGGCTCGCCGCGCGTGACGCGGCCGTGGTGGCGGATCAGGCGATGCAGCCAGAGCGCCGCGCCGATCGCGATCGCCCACGACAGCAGCGGCCCGAACACGCCCACCAGCGCGGTGAAGGTGTAGTCGCTGTGGATCTGCGCCGGCACGCCGCTGCACCCATGGGCCGGAGCGAAGCCGCACCAGGGCGCCGCGCCGAGGCCGAAGCCATCGGCCGGCGCGGCGCGCTGGAACCAAGAGACCAGGGCGAGCTGGTCGTTGATCGACGCGAATGGCGCGGCGACGCTCTCGAGCCGGCTCGCCGCGACCGCGTCGTACGAGCCGACCTGGAACAGCGCCGCCGTGACGGCAGCGATCCAGAGCGCGAACAGGACGCACGGCGAGCGCGAACGAGACGACGACCTGGCCGCTGCGGTGATGCCACCACATCGCCACCGCCGCGGCGACGAACGCGCCGGCGCGCGTAGCCCGAGATGAGCAGCGGCCCCATGTCGCTCGTGACGAACATGGCCGCGACCAGGACGCCGGCGACGAATGCGATCGGCCAGGCGTAGCGCACGAGCGAGATGCCGGCCGGGCCCGCGCGCGCCAGTCGCTCGGTCATCGGCCCGGCGCGCAGGAAGAAGAACCAGGCGGCGCCCAGGATCAGCCAGACCCGGCCGAGCTCGGACGTGAGCTGGCGCATGTTGGCAAGGGCGAGGCCGAAAGCGAGCACGGCGATGGCCGTCGCTACGACAAGAGCGAGGCCGATCGTGATGCGCCCGAAGCGGCGCGCCGCGCGCCGCGCCGCTTCGCCGACGACCGAGAGCGTCCAGGCGAAGGCGCGCGAGATCGTCCGCCGCGCGAACAGCATGACCGACAACGTCAGCATCGCCAGCCAGAGATGGCCCTGGTGGTAGAGCGCGAGATAGCGGTTGCCGGCATGGCCGGCGAGCGACAGGTCGAGCAGCACCAGAAAGCCGAGGCCGGTCGCGAGCACGAGCCCGGCGTAGCCGACGCGCGAGCTCATCGACTGCGGCGCCGGTGGCACGTGCCAGGCGTTGCGCGCACCCGGCGACGACGGCGAGGACGACGCCGACGCCGGCGAGAAAGACGACCGAAGGCGCCGGCGCGCTGGCCCAGTCGAGATCGGCGCGCGCCGGCGCGAAGCCGTGCGCGCCGGCGAATGGCCACGGCACCCGCGCCGCCCAGCCGGCGCAGGCCCAGACGACGAGCGCCACGGCGGCACCGAAGCGCCGGCCGGCGTGCGTTCCGGCTCCAGAGCAGGAACACGAAGCCGATCGCCATCGCCGCGGCCCACTGCAATCCGGCACTGCGCAGCAGCGAACGCATCGCATCGTTCTTGCGCTCGTTGACCTGCACCTGGCGCGCGTCGGCCATCACGGCGGCGCTGCCGGCGAGCGCTTCGATCGCCCGCGGACAGCCGGCGTTGGCCGGCGTGACGGGCAGGCGGGCCTCGGCGGCGAGCGCGCCGGTGGCCGCCCGGCCGTCGAGCGCCGCGCCGAGGAGCAGGAGCGCGTTCGCGCGGACGGTGGCGCCGGCAGCGGTCACCTTCGGCGGCGAGCCCGGCAGCGGCCGGGCGCAGCGGCCAGCGCCGCGCCGGCCCATTCGGTCGCGCAGCGCAGCGGCACCGGGCCGCCGGCGTCGCCGGCGGCGATCCGGAAGCGCTCGACATACGGGGCGATCTCCGCCTCGATCGCGCCGATCCGGTCGGCGTCGTCGCGCAGCTCGCCGGCGCCGTCCTGCGCCTGCCGGCGCGAGCGTCGCGATGCGGCTCTCGGCGTCGTGCAGCGGCAGCACGAAGGCGCGGCGCGCGCGCTCGATCTTCGCCGCCAGCGGCCGGCGGCAGCAGATTCGCCAGGCGCGCCGAAGACGGCCGCGCGCGCGACCCGCACAGGGCCTCGCGCAGGGGCGCCTCGGCGCGATCGCCGTAGGCGCGCAGAGCTCGGGCAACGCAGGATCGGGCAGGCCGGCGACGACCAGGCCGCTGTCGGCGAAGCGCTGGTCGCGGCCGCTGCCGAGGGCGGCAACGCGATCGAACTGGGGCAGGAGAACGACGATCGCCGCGACGACGCAGGCCAGCTCGAGCAGCCGCGGCACGGCCGCGGCGAGCCGGCGGCGCGGCCGGGCGCGCACGAGACGCCGTGGCCGTGGTGGCGTTCGCGAGCGAGGCGGCGAATGACATCGGGCGAGGCAGCGCGGCCCGGGCAGTCCGGTCAGAAGATCGCGGTTCGCGTGGCGCGCGTGCCGCTGCCGGACAGGCTCACGCTGTCGCCGACCTTGAACGGCGGCGGCTGCTCGTAGCGCCGCTCGAGCGCACGTGCCGTCGGGAAGGCGCAGGACCACGGAGTAGGCCGGGGCAGGTGCCTGGCGCAACTCGATCTCGCGGCCGAGCAGAGCGCCGGTGACGGCGCCGAGCACCTGCATGACATGACGCCGGTGCGCCTCGGCGAGCTGTTCGCCGAGAACCGCGCCGGCGATCCCGCCCGCGATCGCGCCGATGATGCCGCGCCTCTCGGGGAGCGCCTCGGCCCGGATCGATTCGACCACCGCGCAATCGCCGCACGCGGCCCGGGTCGGCGCCGGCTCGCAGGCGCGGCCGACGCGGCGCACCGGCACGCCGGAGCGTGCCGCGGGAGCGCGTGCCGGCGCCTCGGCGCGTGGCACCACGGCGATCGCCGGCGCCGGCGGCGCGGCCGTCGGCCGCGTCGCGTCATCGGCCCAGGGCACGGCGCCGCGCTCGAGCAGCAAGGGCTCGGCGAGGGTCGAGCGCGCGACCTGGCCGTCGCGCTGCAGGGTCGCGATGACGTGGCTGTCGGGCCGGATCCGGTCGCGCGCGCCGATCACGTAGCTCCCCTCGTAGATGCCGGGCTGCGTCTCGTCGAGATCGACCAGATGATCGACGCCCTCGATGTAGAGCGTGACCGCTGCGCGCGGGCTGCCGTAGACGCTGAAATTGAGCGGCACGCCGGGCGCGAGCGCGTCGACCTGCTCGAGATCGAAGCCATCGACGAGCGCTGCCGCAGGCGACGGCGCCGCGCGGGATCGCCGCCGGCGGTGCGGCCGATGCAGCGGCCGCGATGCCGGCGCCGCAGACCAGCGACGCCAAGAACGAAAGCAGACGAAGGAAGGCCACGACTTCTCCTCGCATGGCACCAAGGCTAGCCCGACATGACTGCCCCGCCGTCGCGAACGAACGCGCTTTACGAAAGACTACGTTTCTTCGCAAAAGCATGGTCGAGGAAAGGGTGGCGCTCCGCTTGCGGCGGGCCTTGTCCTCAACGCGCGCGGCCACCTCCCGGCCGACCGCCGCGGAAGCGATTTCAGCGCGCGATCATTCGACTTTCGCGCCCGACGAGGTGACCACCTTCTCCCACTTGGCAGTCTCGGCGGCGATGATCTTGCCGAAGTCTTCCGGCGTCCCGGCGATCGCCTTGCCGCCGAGCTCGGCCAGGCGCACGCGCATCTTCGGATCGGCGAGGGCGCGGTTGACCTCGGCGTTGACCTTGTCGACGATCTCGCGCGGCGTTCCCTTCGGCATGCCGATGCCGAACCAGGCCGTCGCCTCGTAGCCGGGCACCGTCTCGCCGACCGTCGGCAGCTCCGGCATCGACGGCTCGCGCTCCTGCGAAGTGACCGCCAGCGCACGCACCTTGCCGGCCTTGATGTGGACGACCGACGACGGCAAGTTGTCGAACAGGACGTCGACCTGGCCGCCGATCAGGTCGACCAGCGCCGGACCCGCGCCTTTGTACGGCACGTGGACCATGTCGCAGCCGGTCATCGACTTGAACAGCTCGCCCGACAGGTGCACCGACGTGCCGCTGCCCGACGACGCCATGTTGAGCTTGCCCGGGTTGGCCTTGCAGTAGGCGATGAACTCGGCCACCGTCTTCACTGGCAGCGAGTTGGTCACCTCCATCACGTTGGGCGTCCGCACCAGGCCGGCGACCGGCGTGATGTCGCGGATGAAGTTGAAGCCGAGGCCCTTGTACAGCGACGCGTTGATGCCGTTGGCCGGGTTGACGAGCAGCATCGTGTAGCCGTCGGGCGGCGCGTTGACGACCAGCTCGGTGCCCATGTTGTTGCCGGCGCCGGGCTTGTTCTCGACGAAGAACGACTGCCCGGTCTTCTCGCTCAGCCACTGGGCGACGATGCGCGCCAGCACGTCGGTCGTTCCAGCCGGCGTATAGGGGACGACCCATCGCACCGGCTTGGTCGGATAGTCGGCGGCGTGCGCCGGGACGCTGCCGGCGACGATGCAGACAAGAGCCAGCGCCACGCGGCGCGCAAGTCGGATCACGGTATTTCCTTCGCTCGGTTCGTGGCCACGCGGCGGCGGCATCACGCGGCGCAGCTTAGGAGGCGGCCGACGAGCGCGCCATCGGGATTTCACGGCACGGCCGCCGGTCGCGCGGCGTCGCGCAGAATCCGCAGCTTCATGCACTGCCGAGAGACCCTCGAATGAACCTGCGCCGACTGCTTCTCCTCGCCGCCGTGGCCCTTTTCGTGCCACCGGCCGCCTTCGCCCAGGACGCCTTGCGTGTCGTCACCGACGCCACCTTCCCGCCGATGGAATTCAGCAAGGACGGCAAGCGCACCGGTTTCGACATCGAGCTGACCGAAGCGCTGGGCGCGGCGATGGGCAAGAAGATCGAGTGGATCGACATCGACTTCAAGGGCCTGATCCCGGCGCTGGTCTCCAAGCGCGCCGATCTCGCCATGTCGGCGATCTACATCACCGACGAGCGTCGCAAGGTGGTCGACTTCAGCGACCCCTACTTCGCTGGCGGCCTCGTCGTGCTGACTACCCGGGCCGGCCCGATCAAGTCGCTCAAGGATCTCGACGGCAAGAAGGTAACGGTGCAGGTTGGCACCAAGTCGGTCGGCTGGCTGAAGGACAACTACCCCAAGGTCGAGCGCGTCGAGGTCGAGAAGAACCAGGAGATGTTCAACCTCGTCGAGATCGGCCGGGCCGATGCGGCGGTGACCGGCAAGCCGGCGGCGAAGGTGTTCGCGCAGGCCAAGCCGGCCCTGGTCGTGCTCGACGAGCAGCTGACGACCGAGGACTACGGCATCGCCGTCCGCAAGGACGCGCCGGAGCTGCGCGCCGCCGTCAACGCCGCGCTGAAGAAGATCAAGGCCGACGGCACCTACGACAAGCTCGTCCAGAAGTGGTTCGAAGCGGGACGCTGACGCGTCCGCGGCGCGGACGAGGGCGATCCGCGCCGACGCTGATGGAGCTCGACTTCTCGCCCGTCGGCGCCGGCTGGCCCGACCTGCTGCGCGGCGCGCTCGCGACGATCGAAGTCACTTCCGCCTCGCTCGCGCTCGGCTGCGTCCTCGGTCTGGCGGCGGGCCTGGGCCGGCTCGACCCGCGGCGCCAGCCGCTCTACGCGATCTGCAGCGGCTACGTGCTGCTGATCCGCGGCACGCCGTTGCTGGTGCAGCTCTTCCTGCTTTTCTTCGGCCTGCCGCAATTCGGCATCCTGCTGCCGGCGTTCGTCTGTGCCGTGCTCGGGCTCGGCCTCTACTCCGGCGCCTATGTCGCCGAGATCGTGCGCGGCGCGATCCAGTCGATCGATCGCGACCAGACGCTCGCCGCCCAGTCGCTCGGCATGACGCCGCGCCAGGTGATGCGCCACGTGGTGCTGCCGCAAGCGCTGCTGCGCATGATCCCGCCGCTCGGCAACGAGTTCATCGCCCTGATCAAGAACTCGGCCCTGGTCTCGCTGCTGACGATCCCCGACCTGATGCACGAGGGGCAGAAGATCATCGCCGTTTCCTACCGCTCGCTCGAGGTCTACCTCGCCGTCGCCGCGGTATATCTGGTCCTCACCGGCTCGACCGCTTGGCTGTTGCGACGCGTCGAATATCGGCTCTCGGCGAGCCGACGACTGGGCTGAGGTCGCGACGGCGATCAGCGTCGCGACGGTTCGCTCACACTTGCACGCTCGTCCCTGCCACCCTGCCCGAGCTGACGCCCTCATGACCACGACGATCCCCCTCGCCCGCCCCGCCGCGCTCGGCTTCGACGCCGATCGCCTGGCCCGCATCGACCGCTTCCTCGCCGAGCGCTACATCGAGCCCGGGCCTGCTGCCGTGCGCGCTGCTGCTGGTGGCGCGGAAGGGCGAGCTGGTCCACCAGTGCGTCCTCGGCCACGCCTCGCTCGCCAAGAACAAGCGGCTCGAGGAAGACACGATCTTTCGCATCTACTCGATGACCAAGCCGATCACGAGCATCGCGCTGATGATGCTCGTCGAGGCAGGACGGATCTCGCTCGACGACCCGGTCGCCCAATGGATCCCGTCGTGGCGCGACCTGACGGTATTCCGCGCCGGGCAGCCGGGGACCTACGCGACACAGCCGGTCGACGCGCCGATGCGCGTGATCGACCTGATGCGCCACACCTCGGGGCTGACCTACGGCTTCCAGAACCGCACCAACGTCGACGCCGCGTACCGCAGCCTGCGCCTCGATGCCTTCGAGGCGGAGAGCCTCGCGGCGCTGGTCGAGGGGCTGGCGCGCGTGCCGCTCGAGTTCTCGCCGGGCAGTTCGTGGAACTACGGCGTCTCGACCGATGTCGTCGGCCACCTCGTGAGCCTCGCCTCGGGGCTGCCGTTCGACGAGTTCGTGCGCACCCGCATCCTCGGGCCGCTCGGCATGCACGACACCGACTTCCACGTGCCCGAGGCGAAGGTCGCGCGCTTCGCCGACTGCTACGTGCGATCGGCCGCGGGCACGCTGGCGCCGCGCGCAGCTCGGCAGCTTCCTCGAACCGCCGCGCGCGCCGTCGGGCGGTGGCGGCCTGGTTGGCACCGCGGTCGACTACTTGCGCTTCTGCGAGATGCTGCGCCGCGGCGGCGAGCTCGACGGCGTCCGGCTCGTCGGCCCCAAGACGCTCGCCCTCATGCGAATGAACCACCTGCCCGGCGGCAAGGATCTCGCCGACCTCGCCCCGCCCGGCATGTTCTCGGAGGCTGCGTACCAGGGGCTGGGCTTCGGCCTCGGCTTCGCGATGGTGACCGACCCGGCCCGCTACGGTGTCGCCGCGTCGCCGGGTGAGTTCTCGTGGGGCGGCATGGCGTCGACCGCGTTCTGGGTCGACCCGGTCGAGGACGTGTGCGTCGTCTTCATGACGCAACTGATGCCGTCGAGCACGTATCCGGTGAGGAGGGAGCTGAGGACGATGGTGAATGCGGCGATCGTCGAGCCTGCGTGAGCCTTCGCGAACCTATTCTTGCGGCCGTGTTCGGGCCATAGATTGCTGCTTCGCTGCGTGACCGCTTTATCCGCGATGTGATGCAGCAGGGCCGGTGGCGGTCGCAATGACTCCAGACAGGTCTTCGGCCCTATATGTGATCCGGTGCCCCAATACCCGGGTGGGGTTCGGCGGAGTGCCTCGACTATGGAGCGACGCAGTGCGTTGGCCGTTACCCTGATGGTCCTCGCCGCTCCGAGCACCTCCGCCGCGCAGTCGGCAACTCGCGTTTACCGCATTGCGTTGCTGGACGAAGTCAGCGCCGCCGGATTCAAGGAAACGTGGGCAGCGTTCCGCGACCACTTGCGGGAACTCGGATACGTCGAGGGAAGAAACTTGTTCTTCGAGGCGCGCCATGCGGAGGGCTCGGTCGAACGTCTGCCGGCCCTTGCAGCCGAGTTGACTGCCCTTAAGCCGGATGCGATCGCATGCGTGGGCACGCCCGCGACGCGAGCTGCGGTTCGCGCGTCAACGTCATTCCCATCGTCTTCCTCTCCGCCGGCGATCCGGTCGCCGCGGGCCTCGTTGCGTCCCTTTCGCACCCGGGCCGCAATGTCACAGGGGTCTCGAGTCTGACCACCGAGACCGGCCAGAAGACACTCGAAATCCTTCTTGAAATGGCGCCGCGCGTGCAGCGTATCGTCTATCTCGCGGACCCTGGGAACCAGCTTTCCGCAGCCATCTATTTCCGCGTCGAGGAGCAAGCGCGCAAAGTGCAGCGCTCGATCCAGTTGCTGGATGCGTCGACACGCGAGGCGCTGGGCGCTGCCTTCGAGACGATCCGCCGCGAGCAGTCGCAGGCTCTTCTCGTCGGCTCGTCCAGCACAGTGGTCGAGTTGCGCGACGAGATTGTGCAATTCGCGGAACGACAGAGGCTTCCGGCAGTCTATGGACGGCTGGACTACGCGCCTAACGGCTTGCTGGCCTTCGGTATCGACAGCGCCGCCGCCGCCAGCCGTGCGGCCGACGTGGTGCACCGGATCTTTCAAGGCGCGAAGCCCGCAGATTTGCCTGTCGAGCAGAGCGAATTGCTTCGCATGGTGGTCAACATGAAGGCCGCGCGAGCAATCGGCATCCAGATTCCTGATTCCATCCGCCTTCGCGCAGACACGCTCATCCAGTGATGAGCTCAACGAGCCTGGCCGTCTTTCTCATAAGCTCGCCTTGGAGTAGCGCAAAGCTGTCGCAAGGGACCGCTCCTGGCGGAAGCGGTCTCTCGTCAGGCGGCGGCCAGCGCCTCTGTCGGCACGATACGCGACAGGACCGGCCTGAGGGCCGCGCCGGTGTGACTCTCGGTCAGTGCGATCGAGCGTTCGGGCACTGCTTCGGCAACGACCCGCCCGCCGTTCACGCCTCCCTCCGGCCCCAGATCGATCACCCAATCCGCCTCCGCGATCACATCCAGGTCGTGCTCGATGACGACCACGCTGTGCCCGCCGTCGACCAGCCGATGCAGCACGCGGATCAGCCGCTCGACGTCGGCCATGTGCAGCCCCACCGTCGGCTCGTCGAGGACGTAGAGCGTGTGCGGCGCCTTGTTGCCGCGCTTGCCGACGTCGTCGCGCACCTTGCTCAGCTCGGTGACGAGCTTGATGCGCTGCGCCTCGCCGCCGGAGAGCGTCGGTGACGGCTGGCCGAGCGTGAGGTAGCCGAGGCCGACGTCCTTCAAGCAGCTGCAGCGGATGGGCGATGTTGGGCATGCTCGCGAAGAAGTCGACCGCCTCGTCGACCTCCATCTTCAGCACGTCGCCGATGCTCTTGCCGCGCCAGCTCACCGCCAGCGTCTCGGCGTTGAAGCGCTCGCCGTGGCAGACGTCGCACGGCAGCTTCACGTCGGGCAGAAAGCTCATCTCGATCGTCTTCACGCCCTGCCCTTCGCAGCCCGGGCAGCGGCCCTCGCCGGTGTTGAAGCTGAAGCGCGCCGGCGCGTAGCCGCGCGCCTTCGACTCGAGCGTCTCGGCGAACAGCTTGCGGATCGTGTCCCAGAAGCCGATGTAGGTCGCCGGGCACGAGCGCGGCGTCTTGCCGATCGGCGTCTGGTCGACCTCGAGAACGCGGTCGATGTAGCCCCAGCCGTCGATCTTCTCGCAGCCCTGCCAGCTCGGCCGCGCGCCGCGCGTGTTGATGAACTGCAGGTTGGCGAGCAGCACGTCGCGCGCGAGCGTCGACTTGCCCGAGCCGCTGACGCCGGTGATCGCGACCAGGCGCTTGCAGCGGCAGGTCGACGGTCACGTCCTGCAGGTTGTGCAGCGTCGCGCCGCGGATCGTCAGCAGCGAATTGCTCGCGCTCTCCTTGCGCTCGGTCGCCGCCGTCACCGTCGCGACCGGGCGCCGCGGCTGCAGCGGGTGCACGAGCGGATGGGCGAGGAAGCGGCCGGTGACCGAATCGGCATGCGACGAGAGCTCGCTCGCGCTGCCTTCGGCCACCAGCCGGCCGCCGCGCTTGCCCGCGCCCGGGCCGATGTCGATGATGTGGTCGGCGCGCCGGATCGTCTCCTCGTCGTGCTCGACGACGACCAGCGTGTTGCCCTTGTCGGCCGAGGTTCTGCAGCGCGTTGAGCAGGATCGCGTTGTCGCGCGAGTGCAGGCCGATCGTCGGCTCGTCGAGGACGTAGCAGACGCCCTGCAGGTTCGAGCCGAGCTGCGCCGCGAGGCGGATGCGCTGCGCCTCGCCGCCGGACAGCGTCGGCGCGGCGCGGTCGAGCGTCAGGTAGCCGAGGCCGACTTCCTCGAGGAACTCGAGCCGGCTCCGGATCTCGCTGACGACGTCGCGCGCGATCTCGGCGTCGCGGCCGGCGAGCGTCAGCGCCTCAACCCACTTCCTCGCATCGGTCACCGACCACTGCGCGATCCAGGCGATCGACTCGCCTTCGAACGTCACCTTGCGCGAGACCGGATTGAGGCGCGTGCCGCGCGCATTCGGGACACGGCTCGTCGACGACGCCCTCGACCTCGGCCTCCTCGGCCGGGAAGCTCTGCTCGCGGCCGCGATCGTCGTCGTCGCGGATCGAGTCGTCGTACGCCTTGCGCTGGTCGCGCGTCAGCTTCAGGCCGGTGCCGACGCACATCGTGCACCAGCCGTGCTTGCTGTTGTAGCTGAACATGCGCGGGTCGAGCTCGGGGTAGCTCGTGCCGCAGGTCGGGCAGGCGCGCTTGGTCGAGAACACCTTGACCGAGCCGACCTTCCTCGTCGGCGTTCCGGCGAGCATCGACGCGCGCAGGCCGGTCGAGCGGTGTCAGCAGGTGCATCACGCCCTTGCCGAGGTCGAGCGCCTTGGCGAGCAGGTCGCGCAGCTCGCCTTCGTGGGCGGCGCTGACGACCAGGTCGCCGACCGGCAGCTCGAGCGTGTGTTCCTTGAAGCGGTCGAGGCGCGGCCACGGGTCGACCTTCATGAACTCGCCGTCGACGCGCAGGTGCGTGTGGCCGCGCGCCTTGGCCCACTTGGCGAGATCGGTGTAGACGCCCTTGCGCGCCACGACCAGCGGCGCGAGCAGGCCGATGTGCTCGCCGGCGTGGTCGCGCAGCAGCTGCGCGGCGATGCTCTCGGCGCTCTGCGGCGCGACCGGCGAGCCGTCGTTGATGCAGTGCTGCAGGCCGAGCTTGACGTAGAGCAGGCGCAGGAAGTGCCAGACCTCGGTCGTCGTCGCCACCGTGCTCTTGCGCCCGCCGCGCGACAGGCGCTGCTCGATCGCCACCGTCGGCGGGATGCCGTAGACCGCGTCGACCTCGGGCCGGCCCGCCGGCTGGACGATCGAGCGCGCGTAGGCGTTGAGCGATTCGAGGTAGCGCCGCTGCCCTTCGTTGAACAGGATGTCGAACGCGAGCGTCGACTTGCCCGAGCCCGAGACGCCGGTGATGACGCTGAACTTGCCGCGCGGGATCGAGACGTCGAGCGACTTCAGGTTGTGCTCGCGCGCGTTGACGATGCGGATGTTCTCGTCGACGGCGAGGCGCGCCCGCACCGGCTTGAGCAGGTACTGCAGCGGCGCGCCCTCCTCGACCGCGAGGCCGCCGAAGCCGAGCGCGACGTCGTAGTCGCGCAGCGCCTTGGCGGTGTGCGAGTGCGCATGGCGCTTGACGTCTTCCGGCGTTCCGGTCGCGACCACCTCGCCGCCGGCGTCGCCGCCTTCCGGGCCGAGGTCGATCAGCCAATCGGAGGCGCGGATGACGTCGAGGTTGTGCTCGATGACGATGATCGAGTGGCCGGCTTCGAGCAGGCGCCGGAACGAGCGCATCAGCTTGGCGATGTCGTCGAAGTGCAGGCCGGTCGTCGGCTCGTCGAACATGAAGAGCGTGCCCTTGCGCGCCAGCCCCTGGCGCGACGCCGAGCGGCTCTGCGCCGATTCGGCGAGGAAGCCGGCGAGCTTCAGGCGCTGCGCCTCGCCGCCGGAGAGCGTCGGCACCGGCTGGCCGAGCTTGACGTACTCGAGGCCGACGTCGACGATCGGCTGCAGCAGTCGCACCACCTCGCGGTCGTCGCGGAACAGCTGCACCGCCTCGGCGACGGTGAGGTCGAGGACGTCGGCGACCGAGAGCTCTCGGACGAGATCGCCGGGCATGCGCCGGTCGATCTTCACGTCGAGGATCTCGGCGCGAAAGCGCCGGCCGTCGCAGTCGGGGCAGCGCAGATAGACGTCGGAGAGGAACTGCATCTCGACGTGCTCGAAGCCCGAGCCGCCGCAGGTCGGGCAGCGGCCGTTGCCGGCGTTGAAGCTGAACATGCCGGCGCCGTAGCCGCGCTGCACCGCCATCGGCTCGACCGCGAAGAGCTTGCGAATCTCGTCGAACGCGCCGACGTAGCTCGCCGGGTTCGAGCGCGCCGTCTTGCCGATCGGGCTCTGGTCGACGAACACCGCTTCGGCGAGGCGATCGGCGCCGTGCAGCGCGTCGTGCGCGCCGGGCGTCTCGGTCGCCTTGCCGAAGTGGCGCTGCAGCGCCGGGAAGAGCACGTCCTGCATCAGCGTGCTCTTGCCCGAGCCCGAGACGCCGGTGACGCAGACGAGGTGATGGAGCGGGAACTCGACCGTGACGTTCTTCAGGTTGTGGTCGCGCGCGCCTTCGACGATCAGCTTCGGCGTCGCTTCGCCGACCAGCCGCTTCAGCCCCATGCCGACGTGCTTCCTCGCGCCGAGGTAGGCGCCGGTGAGCGTGTCGGCGCTCTTGATCGCATCGGGCGTGCCGTCGAAGACGATCCGGCCGCCGCGCTCGCCCGGCCCCGGGCCCATGTCGATCAGGCGATCGGCGGCGAGCATCACCGCCGGGTCGTGCTCGACGACGACCAGCGTGTTGCCGGCGTCGCGCAGGCGCTGCATCGCCTCGACGATCCGGTTCATGTCGCGCGGATGCAGGCCGATCGACGGCTCGTCGAGGACGAACAGGGTGTTGACGAGCGAGGTGCCGAGCGCCGTCGTGAGGTTGATGCGCTGCACCTCGCCGCCCGAGAGCGTGCGGCTCTGGCGGTCGAGCGTGAGGTAGCCGATGCCGACGTCGCAGAGATAGCGCAGGCGCGTCCGCACTTCGTCGAGCAGGAGCTTGAGCGCCTCGTCGAGCAGGCCCGACGGCAGCGACAGGCGATCGAAGAAGCCGCGGATGCGGTCGATCGGCAGCATCATCAGGTCGTGCACGGTGAGGCCGGGCATCGCCTCGAGCTGCGCCCGCGACCAGCCGGCGCCGAGCGGCAGGAAGCGCTTCGCCGGCGCCATCACCGCGTCGGCGTCGTCCTTCGTGCCGAGGCGCCAGAGCAGCGCCTCGAGCTTCAGGCGCGCGCCGCCGCACGCCGGGCACGGCGTGTAGCTGCGGTACTTCGACAGCAGCACGCGGATGTGCATCTTGTAGGCCTTCGACTCGAGGTAGCCGAAGAAGCGCTTGACGCCGTACCACTGCTGGTTCCACTTGCCGTTCCAGCTCGGCGAGCCCTCGATCACCCAGCGCTGCTGCGCCTCGGTGAGCTGCGACCAGGCGGTGTCGCGCGGGATGCCGGCCTCGCCGGCGTACTTCATCAGGTCGTCCTGGCACTCCTTCCAGGCCGGCGTCTGGATCGTCTTGATCGCGCCCGAGCGCAGCGTCTTGCGGTGGTCGGGGATGACCAGGCCGAGGTCGACGCCGATGACGCGGCCGAAGCCGCGGCAGGTCTCGCACGCGCCGTAGGCGGAGTTGAACGAGAACAGCGCCGGCTGCGGATCGGCATAGCGGCAATCGCTCTCGGGACAGTGCAGGCCGGTCGAATAGCGCCAGAGGTCGGACGCCGCGGCGCGACCGCCTCGCCCGCGCGTATCGGCGGCGACGACGTAGACGTTGACCCGGCCGCCGCCGCGCTTGAGCGCCGTCTCGATCGCCTCGACCGCGCGCACCTTCTCGGTCGCCTGGATGCGGAAGCGGTCGGCGACGACGTCGAGCACCTTCCTCGGCCCGGTCGGCGACGCGACCTCGCGCTCGGCGTGGACGCGCGTGAAGCCGCTCGCGGCGAGCCACTGCTCGATCTCCTCGGCGCTGGTGGCGGCCGGCAGCTCGACCGGGAAGGTGACGATCAGGCGCGGCTCGTCGCCCGCCGCCTTCGCGCGCCGTGCGCTGCATCAGGTCGGCGTAGATCGTCTCGGGCGAATCGTGGCGCACGCGCTGCGCCGTTTCCTTGTCGAACAGCTCGGCGGCGCGCGCGAACAGCAGCTTCAGGTGGTCGTTGAGCTCGGTCATCGTCCCGACCGTCGAGCGCGAGCTGCGCACCGGGTTGGTCTGGTCGATCGCGATCGCCGGCGGCACGCCCTCGACCTTGTCGACCGCGGGCCGGTCCATGCGCTCGAGGAACTGGCGCGCGTAGGCGCTGAAGGTCTCGACGTAGCGCCGCTGCCCTTCGGCGTAGAGCGTGTCGAAGACGAGGCTCGACTTGCCCGATCCGCTCGGCCCGGTCACGACCGTCATCTCGCCGGTGCGGATGTCGAGGTCGAGGTTCTTCAGGTTGTGCTGTCGGGCGCCGCGAATGCGGATGACGCCGGAGCTCATCGGGAGGGTCCTTTGGCGAGCGAGCCGAACATTCTAGGGAGGCGACGTTGCGCGGCCGAGGCAGCCGCCGAAAGACCTTGGGATGCGCCGAGAACTGGCTCGCGTCGGCCCTTGCATGGCTAGACTCGGTCACCATCTACGCCCCATGAAGATCGATTTCGTCTCCGATGTCGCCTGCCCGTGGTGTGCGGTCGGCCTGTGGTCGCTGGAAGAGGCGCTGAAGCGGCTCGATGGCAAGATCCCGGTCGAGCTGCACTTCGAGCCGTTCGAGCTCAATCCGCAGATGCCGCCCGAAGGCGAGGACGCGGCCGAGTACATCTCGCGCAAGTACGGCGCGCCGCCGGAGCGCCTCGCGCAAACGCGCGCGGTGCTGAACGAGCGTGGTGCCGCGCTCGGCTTCACGTTCGGCGACCGGACACGCATCTGGAACACGTTCGACGCGCATCGGCTGCTCCATTGGGCCGGCCTCGAGGGCCGGCAGCGCGAGCTCAAGCGCGCGCTGCTCACGGCGTATCACACCAACGCCGAGAACCCGGGTGCGCGCGACGTGCTGCTGCGCCTGGCCGGCGAGGTCGGCCTCGACGTCGACCGTGCGCGCACGATTCTCGACTCCGACGAGTTCGCCGCCGAGGTGCGCGAGCGCGAGCGCCACTGGCAGCAGCTCGGCATCCATTCGGTGCCGGCGGTGATCATCGACGATCGCCATCTCATCTCGGGCGGCCAGCCGCCGGAGGTGTTCGAGCGCGCGCTGGCGCAGATCGCCGCCGGCGCCTGAGGGCGGGCGACGGCACCGCCCGGCGGCGAAACAATTGCCAACCAGCAGCGCGTCGCATCCGCGCTAGAGTGCGCTGCCGGCGCCGAGCCGGCGGCTGCCCATGACCTCTCGCCCCGTCCCATGCTGATCGCGTCGGCCGCCCTCGCCGCGGTGATCGGCATCGCCCTCGCCTTCTCGGCCTTCCGCGCCCTCGCCGGCGCGCGCGTGTTCGGCTTCGCGGTGCAGGCGATTCTTTCCGTGCTGCTGATCCTCGGCGGCGCCGGACTCGCCGTCATCGCCCTCGGCACCCAGGGCATGCAGGCACTCACACAGGAGCAGAGCGCGGCGCGGATCCAGGTCGTTCCGACCGGCGTGCAGCGCTACGACGCCACCGTGACCTTTGCCGACGGCCGGGTCGAGACCTACGATCTGGCGGGCGACGACATCTACATCGACGCCCACGTCGTCAAGTGGACGCCGCTCGCCAACATGCTCGGCCTGCAGACCTCGTACCGGCTCGACCGCATCTCGGGCCGCTATCGCACGATCGAGCAGGAAAGCATGGCGCGGCGAACCATCTACGCGATCGGCACGCCGGTGCTGATCGATCTGGTCGCGCTCGGCAAGCGCCTGCCGCTGGCCAATTTGTTCGACGCCGAGTACGGCTCGGCGACTTACGTACCGGTGGCCGGGCCGGCCGAGCTCGACCTCATGGTCTCGACCAGCGGCCTCCTGCTGCGCCCCGCCGCGCCGCCGCCCGGCACGCCACGGTCCTGACGCCGCCTCCACGGCCGCGGCCGCTCACGCCGACATCATCAGCGCGAGCAAGCCCGCGCCTTCGTCGCGCAGGAACTCCTTGAACGCCTGCGCCACCGGCGGCAGGCGCTTGTGGCGGCGGTGCACGACGTACCAGCTCTGCATCCGCGGAAAGCCGCGCACGTCGAGGACGACGAGGCTCCGCGTACGCAGCTCCTGGGCGATCGTGTGCGCCGAGAGAAAGCCGATCCCGAGCCCGGCCATCACCGCCTGCTTGAGCGTCTCGGTGCTGGCGATCTCGAGCGCTACCTGCACTTGCTCGAGGCGCGGGCCGAACGCCTCGCGCATGCTTTGCCAGGTGTCCGAGCCCTCTCTCGCGAACGACGAAGGGCTCGCTGACGATGCGTCTCATGTCGATCCGCGCCTTGCCGGCCAGCGCGTGCGACGGCGCCGCGACGATGACGTAGGGGTGCGGCGCGAACGGCTCGCTGACCAGATCGGCGTCGTCGGGCGGCCGCGCCATGATCGCGAGATCGGTGAGGTTGGCGGCGAGATGGGCGAGCAGTCCCTCGCGGTTGTGGACCGTGAAGTTGAGCGTCACGCCCTGGTGGCGGCCGATGAACTCGACCAGCAGGCGCGGCAGGAAATAGTCGCCCGCGCTGATCGCCGCGACGTTGAGCCTGCCGCCGGAGACGCCCTTGTGCTGGGTCATCGCGTGCTCGGCGACCTCGAATTGCTCGATGATCGAGCGCACGATGCCGAGCAGGTCGGCGCCCGCAGCGGTGAGATGGGTCTTCTTGCCGAGCTGCTCGAAGAGCGCGACGCCGGCGTGCTCCTCGAGCTTCCTGATCTGGCCGGAGACGGCCGGCTGCGTCAGGTGCAGCTCTTCGGCGGCGCGCGCGAAGCTCAGGTGCCGGGCGACCGACGCAAACACCTTGAGCTGGCGCAGCGTCGCGTGCTTCACCCGATGCTCAGTGCGGCATCGCTCCGCTCAGGCGGCTGCGCACGCTGTCGACGGCGGCGGCGAGAAAGCCGCTGTCGTAGGCCTGGAGCAGATGCGGGTGATGCCTCTCGATGTATGCCTGGACGCAGTCCTTGCCGCCGGCGCAGGACTTGAGGCTGTCATACGTGCGCTCGTCCCAGTACCACTCGAGGCCGAGCTCGCTGAAGGCCTGGTTGTAGGCGCCACGCTCGAGCTCGGAGGCGTTGTCGTGGCCGCGCGAATCGGTGCTGTGCTGCATGAAGCGCTCCTGGCATATCGGGTGTCGACAGGGCGATTCTTGAGCGCTTGCATCATCAATGAAAGTCAGAATTTTCTTGGCTCGACATCAGCGATCGCTTATGGATGATGCGCCCTCCGCCTCCTTCTTCGCCAGGACCTGGCCGCCGCCGAAGCTGGTCTGCGCCGCGAGCGTGCCGCCTCGCGTGAGGCGCACCGCGCAGTACTTGAACTCCGGGATCTTGGCGAACGGATCGAGCGCCGCGTTGGTCAGGCGGTTGATCGCCGCCTCGTAGTAGCAAAACGGCACGAACACGGCACCGCGCGGCGAGCTCTCGTCGGCGCGCGCATACAGCACTACCTCGCCGCGCCGCGACTCGATCGTCACCACGTCGCCCGGCCGGCCGCCCAGCGCCGCAAGGTCGAGCGGATGGACGAGCGCGACCGGATCGGGCTCGAGCGCGTCGAGCGCCGTCGCGCGCCGGGTCATGCTGCCGGTATGCCAGTGCTCGAGCTGGCGGCCGGTGATGAGCACCATCGGGTATTCGGCGTCGGGCCGCTCGTCGGCAGGGATGATGTCGGCGGGAACGAACTTCGCCTTGCCCCCTTCGCGCGGGAAGGTGTCGACGAAGACGACCGACTGGCCCGGATCGCCCTCCTTCGTGCACGGGTAGGTCACCGCGTGCTCGCGCTCGAGCCGTTCCCAGGTGATGCCGGCGATGCTCGGCATGGTGTGGCGCATCTCGTCGAAGACCTTCGAGACCGGGTCGTCGCGCCACGGCAGGCCCATTCGCTTGCGCGATCTGCTGGATGATCCAGAGGTCCTGGCGCGCGTCGCCGGGCGGGTCGATCGCCTGGCGGCCCATCTGCACGAGCCGGTCGGTGTTGGTGAAGGTGCCGGTCTTCTCGGGGAAGGCGCTCGCCGGCAGGATCACGTCGGCCAGGTACGCCGTCTCGGTGAAGAAGATGTCCTGGACGACGAGGTGCTCGAGCGCGGCCAGCGACTCGCGCGCGTGGTTCGCGTCGGGGTCCGACATCGCCGGGTTCTCGCCCATGATGTACATGCCGCGCACCGTGCCCGCCTTGATGGCGTTCATCACTTCGACCACGGTCAGGCCCGGGCGCTCGTCGAGCGAGCCCGCGGCCAGGCCCCAGGCGCTCTCGAAGCGCGAGCGCACCGCGGCGCTCGAGACGTGCTGGTAGTCGGGGAACATCATCGGGATGAGGCCGGCGTCGGACGCACCCTGCACGTTGTTTTGTCCGCGCAGCGGATGCAGGCCGGTGCCCGGCCGCCCGATCTGGCCGGTCATCAGCGAGAGCGCGATCAGGCAACGCGCGTTGTCGGTGCCGTGGACGTGCTGCGAGATGCCCATGCCCCAGAGGATCATCGACGCGCGCGAGGTCGCGTACAGGCGCGCGACGTAGCGGATCGTCTCGGCGTCGATGCCGCAGATCGGCGCCATCGCCTCCGGGCTGTAGCCGGCGACGTTGGCGCGCAGCGCCTCGTAGCCGATCGTGCGGCTGGCGATGAACGCCGCGTCGACGAGGTCCTCGGCGACGATGACGTGCATCATCGCGTTGAGCAGGGCGACGTCGGTGTCGGGCTTGAACTGCAGGTAGCGGTGCGCGTGGCGCGTCAGCTCCGAGCGGCGCGGGTCGCACAGGATCAGCTTGGTGCCGTTGTGCGCGGCGTTCTTGATCCAGCTCGACGCAACCGGGTGGTTCACGCTCGGGTTGGCGCCGATGATGATGACGACCTCGGCCTTGGCGACGTCCATCACCGGGTTCGAGACGGCGCCCGAGCCGATGCCCTCGAGCAGCGCGACGACGCTCGACGCGTGGCACAGGCGCGTGCAGTGATCGACGTTGTTGCTGCGAAATCCCGTTCGCACCAGCTTCTGGAACAGGTAGGCCTCTTCGTTGCTGCCCTTGGCCGAGCCGAAGCCGGCGAGCGCCTTCGGGCCGTGCGTGTCGCGCAGCTCGGCCAGGCGGCCGCCGGCGAACTCGAGCGCTTCTTCCCAGCGTCGCCTCGCGGAAGACGTCGAGGACGCGGTCCGGGTCCATCGTCGCGTCGGCGCGCTTGGGCGCGTCGGCGCGGCGGATCAGCGGCACGCGCAGGCGCTGCGGGTGATGCGCGTAGTCGAAGCCGTAGCGGCCCTTGACGCACAGCCGCTCGTGGTTGGCCGGGCCGTCGCGACCGTTGACGAAGAGGATCTTGTTGTCCTTGACGTTGTAGGTCAGCTGGCAGCCGACGCCGCAATACGGGCAGAGCGACTTCACCTGCTTGTCGGGAACCGCGAGCGCGACTTCGCGCGCCGGCATCAGCGCGCCGGTCGGGCAGGCCTGCACGCACTCGCCGCAGGCGACGCAGGTCGACGCGCCCATCGGGTCGTCCATGTCGAAGACGATCTTGGCCTCGTTGCCGCGGAAGGCCAGGCCGATCACGTCGTTGACCTGCTCGTCGCGGCAGGCGCGCACGCAGCGCGTGCACTGGATGCACGCCGACAGGTTGACCGCCATCGCCGGGTGCGAGAGATCGGCAGCGACCGCTGGGCGCGGCGCGAAGCGCGGCTTGCCGACGCCGAGCCGCGCCGCCCACTCGTCGACCTCGTTGTGGCGCGTGTACTCGGCCTCCGGCATGTCCGACAGCAGCAGCTCGAGGACGAGCTGCTGCGACTTGAGCGCCCGCTCGCTGTCGGTCGTGACCTTCATTCCCGCGGTCGGCGTGCGGCAGCACGATGGCGCCAGCACGCGCTCGCCGGCGATCTCGACCATGCACGAGCGGCAGTTGCCGACCTTGTCGAGGCCGGCCTTGTAGCAAAGGCGCGGGATCGCGATGCCTTCGGCGTCGGCGATCTCGATCAGCGTGTCGGTCGGCGCGCGCCTCGATCTCGCGCCCGTTCAGCTCGAAGCGAACGATCGATGCATCGAGCGAGGCGATCTCGTTGCGCGTGAGGGCGTTCATGGCGTGAGCTCGTGAGGGAAATACTTGATCGACGCAGTCGATCGGGTTCGGCGCCGCCTGGCCGAGGCCGCAGATCGACGCGTCGCGCATCACCAGCGACAGGTCGGCGAGGAGCGGCAGGTCCCAGCGCTCGCTCGCCATCAGGACCGACGCCTTGGCAGTGCCGTTGCGGCACGGCGTGCATTGGCCGCACGACTCGTGCTCGAAGAAGCGCATCGTATTGCGCGCCGCGGCGACGGCGCTGTCGTGGTCCGACAAGACCACGACCGCGGCCGAGCCGATGAAGCAGCCGTAAGGCTGCAGGGTGTCGAAGTCGAGCGGGAGGTTGGCGAGCGACGCCGGCAGGATGCCGCCCGAGGCGCCGCCGGGCAGGTAGCCGTAGAGCGCGTGCCCGGCCAGCATGCCGCCGCAGTACTCGTCGATCAGCTCCTGCAGCGTGATTCCCGCCGGCGCCAGCTTGACGCCCGGTTCGCGCACCCGGCCCGAGACCGAGAACGAGCGCAGGCCCTTCCTGCCGTGGCGGCCGTGCGAAGCGAACCACTCGCCGCCTTTTTCGAGCAGCTCGCGAACCCAGTACAGCGTCTCGAAGTTGTGCTCGAGCGTCGGCCGGCCGAACAGGCCGACCTGGGCGACGTATGGCGGCCTGAGGCGCGGCATGCCGCGCTTGCCTTCGATCGATTCGATCATCGCCGACTCTTCGCCGCAGATGTACGCGCCGGCGCCGCGACGCAGGACGATCTCGGGCATGCCGGGATACGGCGGCGCGGCGCGCAGCTTGGCGAGCTCGGCCTCGAGCAGCGCGCGGCAGCCGTGGTACTCGTCGCGCAGGTAGACGTAGATCTTCGAGATGCCGACCGCCCAGGCGGCGATCAGCATGCCCTCGATGAAGCGATGCGGATCGCGCTCGAGCAGGACGCGATCCTTGAACGTTCCCGGCTCGCCTTCGTCGATGTTGACGGCCATCAGGCGCGGCGCCGGCTCGCCGCGGACGATGCGCCACTTGCGACCGGCTGGGAAACCCGGCGCCGCCGAGGCCGCGCAGGCCCGAGTGTTTCGAGGGTCTGGATCACGTCGTCGACGTCGAGCTCGCCGCCGATGCACTGACGCAGCACCGTGTAGCCGCCGTCGGCCTGGTAGCGCGGCGAGGTCGATGAAGGCCTCCGGCTCGTGACGCGTCTGCTTCGCCACGACCGCCGACTGCACGTCGGCGGCGGTTGCGCGCGGCACCGGGTGCTGGCCGACGACCGCCGCCGGCGCCTGCTCGCAACGGCCGATGCACGGCGCGGCGATGACGCGGACGTCATCGCCGAGCAGGGCGGGCAGCCGCGCCAGGAGATCCTGCGCGCCTGCCATCTCGCACGACAGGCCGTCGCAGACGCGCACGGTGAGCGCCGGCGGCACGGCGTCGCCTTCCTTGACGACGTCGAAGTGGTGATAGAAGGTCGCGACCTCGAACACTTCGGCCTGCGCGAGCTTCATCTCGTCGGCGAGCGCCGCGAGGTGCGCCGAGCTCAGGTGGCCGAAGCGATCCTGCAGCTTGTGGAGGTGCTCGATCAGGAGGTCGCTGCGGCGCGGCGCGTCACCCAGCAGTTCGCGCACTGCTGCGCGCGCTTCCGGCTGGACGCGCCTCCCCCGCGGCGCTTCGCGCTTCCTCTGGCGCGATGAGCCCTCGGCGACGATCGCGATGACGGGACGGTTCACGCGTTACAGCAGGCCCGCACCTCGCGCCCACTGGTACTTGGCGCCGAGCACCGCGACCGGGATCTCGGTCGAGTAGGCGTAGGCCGGAATGCCGTGCTCGTAAAGGTACTGCGCGGCTTCCTCGACCTCCACGTCACCGGCCAGCGACGCCACGATCGGCTTGACGATGCCCTTGGCGCGCATCTCCTCGACCACCTGCACCATGTTCCTCGCGAACACCATCGGCGGCGTCACGATGGTGTGCCAATAGCCGAGGATGAGCGCATGGATGCGGTCGTCTTCCAGGCCCAGGCGCACCGTGTTCATGTAGGTGATGGGCGGCTCGCCACCGGTGATGTCGACCGGATTGCCCGCCGCGCCGAAGGGCGGGATGAACTTGCGAAACGCGGCATCCAGGTCCGCGGGCATGGGCTTGAGCAGCTTCAGCCCGTTGTCGACGCACGCGTCCGACAGCAGCACGCCCGAGCCGCCAGCGCCGGTGATGATGACGATGTTCTCGCCCTTGGGCGTGGGCAATATCGGCACGCCGCGGGCGAAGTCGAGCAGGTCGCGCAGGCTCTTGGCGCGGATCACGCCCGACTGGCGCAGCACGTCGTCGTAGATCTTGTCGTTCCCGGCGAGCGCACCGGTGTGCGAGCTCGCCGCTGCGGCGCCTGCCGACGTGCGCCCGGCCTTGAGCATGATCACCGGCTTCTTCTTCGATACGCGCTTGGCCACCTCGGCGAAGGCGCGGCCGTCCTTCAGGTCCTCGCAATGCTGGGCGATCACCTTGGTGTTGTCGTCCTGCTCGAAGAAGAGCAGCAGGTCGTCCTCGTCGATGTCGGACTTGTTGCCCAGGCCGACGATCGCCGAAACGCCCATCTTGGCCGAGCGCGAGAAGCCGATGATCGCCATGCCGATGCCGCCCGACTGCGACGACAGCGCCGTCGAGCCCTTGACGTCGTACGCGGTGCAGAACGTCGCGCACAAATTGGCCGGCGTGTAATAGAAGCCGTAGATGTTTGGCCCCATCAGGCGAATGTTGTACTTGCGGCCGATCTCGACGAGTTCGGCCTGGCCCTCGTGGTTGCCGGTCTCGGCAAATCCCGACGGAATGAGCACCGCGCCGGCGATCTTCTTCTCGCCACACTCGGCGAGCGCGCCGGCGACGAGCTTGGCGGGGATCGCGAACACCGCCGTGTCGATCTCGCCGGGAACGTCTTTCACGCTCTTGTAGGCCTTGTGGCCCATGATCTCGGCCGCCTTCGGGTGGATCGGATAGATCTGGCCCTTGTAGCCCCCGTTGATGAGGTTCTTCATCACCGAGTTGCCGATCTTGCCGGTCTCGTCCGACGCGCCGATCACCGCCACCGACTTCGGCTGCATGATCCGCTTCATCGACGTGACGACGTCGGCCTCGGGCGGGCGATAGCGCGCCGGCTTCTGCGCGAAGTCGACGACGATCCGGACGTCGGCGGCGATCGCGCCTTCCTTGGTCGCGAAGACCGGGTTCAGGTCCATCTCGGAGATCTCCGGGAAGTCGCTGACCAGCTCGCTGACGCCGACGATCAGGCTCGCGAGCGCGTCGCGATTGACGGCGTCGCCACCGCGAACGCCCTTCAGCATCTCGGCCGCCTGGATGCCGTCGAGCATCGAGAGCGCGTCGGCCTTCGTCGCGGGCGCGAGGCGGAAGGTGATGTCCTTCAGCACCTCGACCAGGACGCCGCCGAGGCCGAACGCGACCAGCTTGCCGAAGCTGTCGTCGGTCACCGCACCGACGATCACCTCCTGGCCGCCCTTCAGCATCTGCTGGACCTGGATGCCGTCGATCTTCGCGTCGGCCTTGTACTTCTTCGCGTTGGCGAGGATCGTGTCGTAAGCCTTGGTCGCCTCCTCGGCGCTCATCACCCCGACGATGACGCCGCCGGCCTCAGTCTTGTGCAGGATGTCGGGCGAGACGATCTTCATCACCACCGGGTAACCCATGCCCGACGCGAGCTTTACCGATTCGGCGGCGCTCCTGGCGACGCCCTCGCCCGGTACCGCGATGCCGTAGGCGTCGCAGACCTGCTTGCCCTCGGGCGCGGTAAGCGAGGTGCGGCCCGACGCCTTCACGGCGTCGAGGAGCTGGCGAACCTTGGTCTTGTCTTTGCTCATGGTGGTCTCTTGCTTGGGGCGGGACGTGAAAGGATGGCGACGACGCGTCAGATGACCTTCGCCTCGCGCAGCGTTGCCATCTCGCCGGCCGAGTAGCCGAGCTCGACCAGGACCTCCTCGGTGTGCTCGCCGAGCAACGGCGAGCGCTTTACCTCGGTGATGCTGTCCGAAAGCTTGATCGGGTTGCCCACGGTCAGGTACTTGCCGCGCGTCGGATGATCGACCTCGACCACCGTGCCGGTCGCGCGCAGTGACGGCTCTTCCGCGATCTCCTTCATCGACAGGATCGGACCGCACGGGATGTCAAACTTGTTGAGGATGTCCATCGCCTCGAACTTGGTCTTGGTCATCGTCCATTCCTCAATCCGCGCGAAGATCGACTTCAGGTGCGGCAGGCGCGCTTTCGGTGTCGCGTAGTTTGGATCGGTGATCCAGCCTTCTTCGCCGATCACCTTGCAGATCGCGCTCCACACCGGCGCCTGGGTGATGAAGTAGATGTACGCATTGGGGTCGGTCTGCCAGCCCTTGCACTTCAGGATCCAGCCCGGTTGGCCGCCGCCCGAGGCGTTGCCGGCGCGCGGCACCGCGTCGCCGAAGCCGACGTCGGGAAATTGCGGGTATTCCGTCATCACGCCGGTGCGAGCGAGCCGCTGCTGGTCGCGCAGCTTGACTCGGCACAGGTTGAGCACACCGTCCTGCATGGCGGCGAGGACCTTCTGGCCCTTGCCCGTCGTGTTGCGCTGATAGAGCGCGGCGACGATGCCGAGCGCGAGGTGCAGGCCGGTGCCGGAATCGCCGATCTGCGCACCGGTGACGAGCGGCGGGCCATCGTCGAAGCCGGTGGTCGATGCCGCGCCGCCTGCGCACTGGGCGACGTTCTCGTAGACCTTGCAGTCCTCGTACGGACCGGGGCCGAAGCCCTTCACAGAGGCGACGATCATGCGCGGGTTGAGCGAATGGATGTGCTCCCACGTGAAGCCCATGCGGTCGAGTGCGCCGGGCGCGAAGTTCTCGACCAGAACGTCGCACGACTTGATCAGCCGGTCGACCACTTCCTTGCCCTTTGGGTCCTTGGTGTTGACCGTGATCGAGCGCTTGTTGTGGTTGAGCATCGTGAAGTAGAGGCTGTCGACATCTGGGATGTCGCGCAGTTGGCCGCGCGTGGCGTCGCCTTCGCCGGCCTTTTCCACCTTGATCACGTCGGCGCCGAACCAGGCCAGCAACTGGGTGCAGGTCGGCCCCGACTGGACGTGGGTGAAATCGAGGATGCGAACCCCGTCGAGTGCTTTGGTCATCGTCTGTTCCTGAGGGATCGGGGCGAAAGGTCTAGGGTCACTTCTTCTTCGCGACCGTCGGATTGAGGCTCGTGATGCGACCGCTCTCGGTGCCGGCGGTCTCGTCGATCACAGCGTTGATGAGGGTCGGCTTGCCCGAGGCGACGGCCTCGGTCAGGCCCTTCCTCAGCTGGTCGGGCGTCGTCGCGTGGACGCCGACGCCACCGAACGCCTCGATCATCTTCTCGTAGCGCGCGTCCTTCACGAACACGGTCGGCGCGACATCGCCGCCGCGCGGGTTGGTGTCGGTGCCCTTGTAGACGCCGTTGTTGTTGAAGACGATCACGCACACCGGCAGGTCGTAGCGGCAGATCGTCTCGACCTCCATGCCGGAAAAGCCGAAGGCGCTGTCGCCCTCGATCGCGATCACGGGCTTCCCGGTCGTCACCGCAGCGGCGACGGCGAAGCCCATGCCGATGCCCATGATTCCCCACGTGCCGACGTCGAGGCGCTTCCGCGGCTCGTACATGTCGACGATCGAGCGCGCGAAGTCGAGCGTGTTGGCACCCTCGTTGACGACGATCGCCTCCGGGTTCGCCTTGACGACGTCGCGGATCACGTTGAGCGCGCTCTGGAAGCTCATCGGCGATGGGTTCTTGGCCAGCGTCTCGGCCATCTTGGCGAGGTTCTTCTCCTTGCGCTCGCCGATCGCGCTCGTCCACTCGGCCGGCGCCTTGGCCCAGTTCGCACCGAGGCCGCTCACGAGCGCATCGACGCACGAGCCGATGTCGCCGACGAGCGGCGCCGCGATCGGCACGTTGCTGTCCATCTCGGTCGGCGAGATGTCGATCTGCACGAACTTGCGGTCGTCCGCGTTCGCTCCGCCCCAGGTCTTGCCCTTGCCGTGCGAAAGCAGCCAGTTCAGGCGCGCGCCGATCAGCACGACCACGTCGGCCTCGGCGAGTACGTAGGACCGCGTCGCCGCCGCCGATTGCGAGTGCGTGTCCGGCAAGAGGCCCTTGGCCATCGACATCGGCAGGTACGGGATGCCGGTCTTCTCGATCAGGGCGCGGATCTCGCGGTCGGCGCGCGCGTACGCGGCACCCTTGCCGAGGATGATGAGCGGGCGCTTGGCGCTCTTCAGCAGATCAAGTGCGCGCTCCACCGCATCCGGCGCCGGCAGCTGGCGCGGCGCCGGGTCGACGACCTTTACCAGCGAACGCCTGCCGGCCGCCGCATCGATCGCCTGCGCGAACAGCTTGGCGGGGAAATCGAGGTACACGCCGCCGGGACGGCCCGAGACGGCCGAGCGGATCGCGCGGGCGATGCCGATGCCGATGTCCTCGGCGTGCAGCACGCGATAGGCCGCCTTGCACAAGGGCTTGGCGACCGCGAGCTGATCCATCTCTTCGTAATCGCCCTGCTGCAGGTCGACGATCTCGCGCTCGCTTGAGCCGCTGATCAGGATCATCGGAAAGCAGTTGGTGGTGGCGTTGGCGAGCGCCGTCAACCCGTTCAAGAAACCCGGCGCGGAGACGGTCAGGCAAATGCCAGGCGTGCCGGTGAGAAACCCGGCCGCCGCCGCGGCGTTCCCGGCATGCTGCTCGTGGCGAAACGAGATCACGCGCAGGCCCTCAGCCTGCATCTTCCTTGTCAGATCGGTGATCGGAATGCCGGGCAGTCCGAAGACCGTGTCGATACCGTTCAGCTTGAGAGCCTCGATCACGAGATGGAAGCCATCGATCGTCTGTTCGGCCTGGCCGTCCGGCGCGGCGGCGCCCGGCTGCTGCTTCAACACTGCGGACATGCGTCTCTCCTTGGAATCGAACGTGAGCCGTTGCGGACCGACTGGGTCTACGCGCCGGCGACCAGGCAAGCGTGGCGCGAGCTTGGCAAGGCTGGGCCGCGCAGACCTATCATAAGAATCGGCCCTCCCGGGCAGCGTTGACCATGGTCAACTTTTCCGCTTTGAGCGCGTGCTCACGCGCTGCGATTACCACTCCCAATGCCATCGACCATCGTTGCGCTCTCGATTGACAACCACCCGGAGCAGAACGTCATCCGTGCGCAGCTTGCGCAGAACATCGTTCTCAAGGAAATGCTGGACCACGAGCGCCGGGAGCTGGAGGCCCGTCTGCTCGTCGTCGATTGCGGCAAGGGCGACACCCTGCTCGATCAGGGCGTGCACGAGATGGAACAGTACTTCGTGCTCGACGGCATTCTCAAGCGCGTCGTGACCAACGCCGACGGGCACGAAATGATTCTTCGTTTCGCCGACGAACGCGACATCGAGACGAGCTACGCGGCGTGGCGCCTCAACACGCCGACGCCCTACAGCATCGTCTGCCTCACCAAGGCGCGGGTCGCGAAGCTGCCGATGCCGACCTGGGTCGCCTTCATGGACCGGCACCCGAAGTTCAAGGCGACGTTCGAGCACGAGGTAATGCGCCTGATGAGCGAGATCATGGCCCACACGATCACGCTTCACCTGCTCGACGCGCCGGGGCGCGTGCGCCGCTTCCTGCGCAAGCACCCGAAACTGGCGGAGCAGATTCCGCAGAAGGAGCTGGCCACCTATCTCAACCTGTCCGCCGAGACCCTGAGCCGGCTAAAGAAGAGCGGCAAGATCTGAGCGCGGGGCGGCTTGCACAATCTAGGGTAAACCCTTAGAATTCCTGCAGTCTTGCCATCATCCTCAGGAATGCAGATGACCACCCCGAGCCGCGCTCTTGTCTCCCCGCCCGCCCCTGGCGCTCGCCCGGCGAGCCTGCTTGCCGCCATGCCGATCGTGATCTTCGCGCGCGCTCTGGCGACTGCCTTCGCAGACTCCAGCCGGGCTGCGGCGCTGCCCGCCGCGCGGACGGCCTGACACGCCGACCGGCAGCCGCGCGGTGAACACGCGTGTGTGCCGATCTCCGCCCACCAGCGGCATCGCGTCAGGCCGGCGTGACAGCTACCGCTCTTGCGTTCGCTTCGGCAATCGTGCGACTGCGCATCGGCGCGAGCACGAGCTTGGCCAGCAGTCCCGCGATGATCGAGATCGTCGCGGCGAAGATGAAGACGCGGTCCCAGTTGCCGCCTGCCGATAGCATGGAGGTGAGCGGCACCAGCAGCGAGGCCGTGCCCTTGGCCGTGTAGAGCGTGCCGGCGTTGGCGGCCGCGTTCTTGACGCCGAAGGTGTCCGCACAGAGCGCCGGAAAGATCGAGAAGATCTCGCCCCAGCAGAGGAAGATCAGCGCGGCGAAGGTCATGAAGGCATACGGGTTGTGCCCGAACTTCATGAAGCCCAGGAGCGCGAGACCCTCACCCACGAAGACGAGGAGCATCGTGTTCTCGCGCCCGATGCGGTCGGAGATGAAGCCGCAGAGCGGCCGGGTGAAGCCGTTGACGAGATTGTCGATGGCCAAGGTGAGCGTGAGGAGCGGCAACGTGAAGCCCAGGACGCTCATTGGCAGCTTGGTCAGACCGTAGTCCTTCGCGATCGGTCCGATCTGCGCCGTGGCCATCAGTCCGCCCGCCGCGACCGCGACGAAAAGCAGATAGGTCAGCCAGAACACCGGCGTCTTCACCATCTGCGGCGTGGTGTAGTCGACCTTCGACATGACCAGCCTCGTTCCTGCGACGATGCCCTTCGGCGGCCTCGCCTTCACCATGAACATGGCGATCGCGAAGATGATCACGCCCTGGGCGATGCCGAAGAAGAAGAACGTCTGCTCGTAGCCGGACGTCTGGATCATGTTGGCGATCGGAATCACCGTCAGCGCGGCGCCCGCGCCGAAGCCCGCCGCCGTCAGGCCGGCAGCCAGGCCGCGCTTGTCGGGGAACCACTTCAGCGCATTGCCGACGCAGGTGCCGTAGACGCAGCCGGCGCCGACCCCGGAGACGATCGCCGCGGCGTAGAGTTCGGGAAGCGTCGACGCGTATGAATTGATCACCCAGCCGAGCGCGCCGAGGATCGCGCCCCCGGCGATCACTGGGCGCGGCCCGAACTTGTCGACCAACCAGCCTTCGATCGGCACCAGCCAAGTCTCGACGACGACAAAGATCGAGAACGACAGCTGGATCGCGGACAGGCCCCAGTGGTTCTTCGCCTCGATCGGATTGACGAACAGGGTCCAGCCGTACTGGAGGTTGGCGATCAAGGCCATGCAGGCGATGCCCATGATCAGCTGACCCCAACGGAAGAAGGGGTGCTGTTCGCGTACGACCGCGGCGTCGAAGGCCGGTGCGGCGATGCCGACTGAATCCTGAATCATGTGCTTTGTCTCCATGTCTCAATCCGACAGGGTCCGTCCGGTACGGACGGCTCGGCTCTTGGGCCAAAGGCGACTATCCGGTTCGCGGCGGCGTGATCCCGTTGACCGAGGTCAATGAGAAGGGTAATCACTGACGCCAACCCGCGCCCGCGCACTGGCTTGGGCGCGGGGCACCGTGATGCGGCTTCGTCGCCTCGCTACGGGGCGGCCGCAGCGGTCGCCCACCAAGGTCGAGCACCGCTCCCACGCGCGGCGGCCGATTGGCATGGCGGTTGCAGACGGGCTCCCTCAGCACCCTTATGCGCAGCCCCGACCTCGAACTCGTCCACCTGGCCAAGCAGTACGGCTCCACCACGGCGGTCGACCGCATCGACCTGAGGATCGACGGCGGCGCCTACTGCTGCCTGCTCGGCCCTTCTGGCTGCGGCAAGACGACGACCCTGCGCATGGTCGCCGGCCACGAAGCGGTGAGCGAAGGCGACATCCTGCTCGGCCCGCGCAACATCACCGACCTGCCGGCGGCCGAGCGCGGCACGGCGATGATGTTCCAGAGCTACGCGTTGTTCCCGCACCTGAGCGCCCTCGACAACGTTGCCTTCAGCCTGAAGATGCGCGGCGTCGCCAAGCCGGCGCGCCAGGCGCGCGCGATGGAATTGCTCGAGCGCGTCTCGCTCGCCGCGCTCGCGGCGCGGAAGCCGGCCGAGCTCTCGGGCGGCCAGCAGCAGCGTGTCGCGCTCGCGCGCGCCCTCATCAACGAGCCGAAGGTGCTGCTGCTCGACGAGCCGCTCTCGGCGCTCGATCCGTTCCTGCGCATCCGGATGCGCGCCGAGCTCAAGGAGTGGCAGACCAAACTGTCGATGACCTTCGTCCACGTCACTCACTCGCAGGAAGAGGCAATGGCGCTCGCGGACCTGGTGGTGGTGATGAACGCGGCGCGGATCGAGCAACAGGGGACGCCGCACGAGGTCTTCAACGCGCCGCGCACTGAGTTCGTCGCCCGGTTCATCGGCGGCCACAACGTCATTCCCGGCGCCGCAGGGGGCCTGGTCGCGGTGCGCACCGATCGCACCCAGCTCAGCCGCACGCTGCTGCCGGCCGCCGCCAACGTGCTGCCCGCGACCGTGCGCGGCGTTGAATATCAGGGAACGCACGTCCTGATCACGCTGGCAAGCGAGAAGGTCGCCGAGCTGAGCGTGATGGTGACCGAGGCGGCGTTCGCCGCAGCGCCGTGGCAACCCGGCGACAGCGCCTCGGCGCACTGGGCCGCCAACGACATCCATTCGCTCGCCGCCTGACATCCGATCACACACGAAGAGTCGGAGTAGGAATGCCAGTCACCCAGCACCCCCTCCACAGATCCGTGCATGCAGCGCTACCGCACACGGCTCTTGCCTTGGGTAGTGACGATCAGACGCTGGCTCGGGTAAGGATGGCAGATGCGCGGGGACGGCAACCAGTGAGCGGCGATCTTGTGCATGCGCTTCCAGCTCAGGTGCTTGGCCTGGCTGCGGCGGCACAACGTGCGGTGCCACAGCCGACCCACCTGGAAGCGGAAGGCCTGCACGCGCGCCCCGTTGCAGGGCACGGCGAAGTAGCGGCCATGACCGGCCACCACCGCGCGCAGGTTCTGGCCCTGCTCGGCGCCGGGGCGATGCATGCGTCTTCGCAACTCCGTCTTGACCGTCAGCAGCTTGGCGCGCATGCGCTGCGCGCTGGTGAGTCTCAACACCATGAAGCTGTCTCTCCTCGCCCTGGCACAACAGTGCGTGAAGCCGAGGAAGTCGAAGGTGTCTGGTTTGCCTTGTCCCCGGCGGCGTCGATTGTCCCGGGCGAAGCGCCCGGACTCGATCAGCCGCGTCTTGTCGGGGTGCACGGGGCCTGTGACCGCGCGGGGTCCATGCCTGCCTCGCCAATGCGGCCGGCACGGTGTGGCCTTCGGTGTTTCTCCACCACCTCGGCACCCCGGAGGGCCCGCGACTCTCGCCACGGGGCATGGATTACGCGGCTCAATACCCGGCCCGCGCGTTCCCCTGTCAACGCTTCGCCCACGCCCTTACGAGCGTGCACGCATGACGCGGGGCCGCCGTAGCTGGCTAAACCTTCAGCGTATGAAACTTTCATTCACAACATCTCGCCGGTTTTGACCGGCGCACGGAGAACTCCATGACCCAAGACACGACGCGCCGCACCCTGCTCAAGGGCACCGCCGGCATCCTCGCCACCGGCATCTTCCCGGCGATCCACGCCCAGGAGAAAGTCGTCCTGCGCTATCTCGGCACCGCGGTGAACCAGGACAAGACGATCGCCGACAAGTTCAAGGCCGACACCGGCCTCGAGATCCAGTACGTCGCCGTCAACACCGACGAAGTGACCAAGCGCGCGGTCACCTCGCCGAACAGCTTCGACCTGCTCGACACCGAGTACTTCTCGCTCAAGAAGATCGTGCCGACCGGCAACCTCAAGGGCATCGACACCAAGAAGATCAAGAACGCCGACAAGATCACGACGCTCTTCACCACCGGCATGGTCGGCACCAAGGCGGTCGGCGACCAGGGCACGGCGCCGAAGAAGGTGATCTTCCTCGAAGGCGAGAAGTCGAAGAACTTCGCCAAGGCGCCGACGCAGTGGATGAGCCTGATCCCGACCGTCTACAACGCCGACACGCTCGGCATCCGGCCCGACCTGATCAAGCGGCCGATCGACTCGTGGGCCGAGCTGCTCAACCCGGAGTTCAAGGGCAAGGCGGCGATCCTCAACATCCCGTCGATCGGCATCATGGATGCGGCGATGGTGGTCGAGGCCAAGGGGCTCTACAAGTACCCCGACAAGGGCAACATGACCAAGAAGGAGATCGACCTCACGATCAAGACGCTGATCGAGGCCAAGAAGGCCGGTCAGTTCCGCTCGCTCTGGAAGGACTTCAACGAGAGCGTCAACCTGATGGCCTCGGGCGAGGTCGTGATCCAGTCGATGTGGTCGCCTGCCGTCACCGCCGTGCGCGTCAAGGGCATCCCGTGCACCTTCCAGCCGCTGAAGGAGGGCTATCGCGCCTGGGCCGCCGGCTTCGGCCTGCCGTCGACGCTCTCGGGCAAGAAGCTCGACGCCGCCTACGTCTTCATCAACTGGTTCCTCGACGGCTGGGCCGGCGCTTATCTCAACCGTCAAGGCTACTACTCGGCCGTGCTCGAGACCGCGAAAGCGAAGATGGAGCCGTACGAATGGGCCTACTGGATGGAAGGCAAGGCCGCGACGCAGGACATCAAGTCGCCCAACGGCGACCTGCTCGCCAAGGCCGGCAGCACGCGCGACGGCGGCTCGTACGAGCAGCGCATGGGCGGCATCGCCTGCTGGAACGCGCTGATGGACGAGAACACGTACATGGTCCAGAAGTGGAACGAGTTCGTGGCCGCCTGACTTCCGTCTTCGATCATGCGTAGAGCCGGCGACGGCCCGCCGGCCTGGCTGCAGGCACTGCCGTTCGCGGCAGTGTTCGTCTTCTTCTTCGTCGCGCCGCTGCTGCTGGTCGGCGCGGTGAGCCTGTGGCCGACGAGCGACTACGAGCTCAAGCCCGGCTTCACGTTCGACAACTACCAGACGATCTTCGCCGGCTGCACGAACTTCGCCGAGCCGTGCGTGACGCTGAAGACCTACTGGTCGACGCTGCGCTTCTCGTTCTTCACCTGGGCCGTGACACTGGTGCTCGGCTTCTCGCTCGCCTACTTCCTCGCCTTCCACATCCGCTCGACCGGCGCGCAGACGCTGCTCTTCATCGTCTGCACGATCCCGTTCTGGACCTCGAACGTCATCCGCATGATCTCGTGGCTGCCGCTGCTCGGCCGCAACGGCTTGGTCAACCAGGCGCTCGTCGGCAGCGGGCTCGTCGACAAGCCGGTCGAGTGGCTGCTGTTCTCCGACTTCTCGGTCGTGCTCACCTTCGTCCACCTGTTCACGATGTTCATGCTGGTGCCGATCTTCAATTCGATGATGCGGATCGACCGCTCGCTCCTCGAAGCCGCCGAGGACGCCGGCGCGAGCGGCTGGCAGACGCTCTGGAACGTGATCGTCCCGCTCTCGCGCACCGGCATCCTGATCGGCTCGATCTTCGTCATCACCATCGTCATGGGCGACTTCGTCACCGTCGGCGTGATGGGCGGCCAGCAGATCGCCTCGGTCGGCAAGATCATCCAGGTGCAGACGTCGTACCTGCAGTTCCCTCTCGCCGCGGCCAACGCGGTCGTGCTGCTTGCGGTCGTGCTGTCGATCATCGTCGCGTTGAACCGCCTGGTCGACCTGCGGCGCGAGCTATGAACGGGCGTGCGTTTCGGCTCGAGCGAGCACGGGCCGGCTGGGCGCTCTGCTCCGCTCATGTCCCCCGAAGGCGGCCAAAGCCGCCTTCTCCTCCCAATACTTCGCTGCGCAGAACGCCCCACCGTCCCCCTCCACGACGACCGCGTGGTACGCGCAACTCGGTCGGCCAAGGGTGTTGAGTTGCCGGCGCAGCGAAGTATTAGGAGAAGAGCTGCGGCAACGCCGCGGCTCTTGAGACATGAGCGAAGCCGGCCACCCGGCGCCCTTGGCGCGTGCCGCTCGAACGAAGTCCCGCCGGTCAGAATGACATGAGACACCGCCACAAAGAACCGCGCAAGAAAGGCTTCTGGCCGCTGGCGACGCTGTTCGGCGTGTTCGTGCTGTTCCTCTACGGCCCGGTGATCACGATCTTCGTGCTCAGCTTCCAGGGCCCCGAAGGCGGCCTGACCTTCCCGATGCACGGCTTGTCGCTGCACTGGTACGCCAAGCTCTGGCAAGGGCTTGGCGTCGTCGACATCGGCGCGGCGCTGCGCCGCTCGTTCGCGCTCGGCGCGGCGGTGATGGTGCTGACGGTGCTGCTCTCGCTTGCCGCCGGGCTCGCCTTCCGCAAGAAGTTCGTCGGCGCCGACGCGCTCTTCTACGTCACGGTGGCGAGCCTGATCATGCCGTCGATCATCGTCTCGCTCGGCATCGGCCTGCAGTTCCGGCTGATCGACGCCGGGCTGAAGTGGCTGCTCGAAGCGGTCGGCGCGACCAACCAGCTCGAGAGCTACACGACCTCGCTCGGCATGTTCACCTCGGGACTGGGCGCGCACCTGACGTGGACGCTGCCGTTCGGCCTCCTGATCATGTTCGCCGTCTTCAACCGCTTCAATCCGGCCTACGAGGAAGCCGCGCGCGACCAGGGCGCGACGCCGTGGCAGGGCTTCTGGCACGTCGTGCTGCCGCTGATCGCGCCGTCGGTGGTCGGCATCGGCATGTTCGGCTTCACCCTCAGCTGGGACGAGATCTCGCGCTCGTCGCAGGCGATCGGCGACCTCAACACCCTGCCGCTCGAGCTCCAGGGCCTGACGACGACGGTCACCGATCCGGCCATCTACGCCCTCGGCACGATCACCACCGGCGTCTCGCTGCTGGTGATCGCGATCGCCCTGAGCAGCGTCGCCTGGCTGCGGGCGAGCCGCGCTGGGCGCAGCCTGCGGCGCGCCGTGGCGGCGACGTGAAGCTGCTCGTCGTCAATCCGAACACGACGGCGTCGGTCACCGAGACCCTGCGCCGCCACGTCCAGGCCGCGGCCGGCACGCCGGTCGAGGTCCAGGCGACGAGCGCGCGCTTCGGCGCCAGCTACATCGCCAGCGAGACGAGCTTCGCCGTTGCCGCGCACGCCGCGCTCGACGCCTATGCCGCGCATGCCGCGGTCCACGGCGCGCCCGACGCCATCCTGGTCGGCTGCTTCGGCGACCCGGGGGTCGAGGCGCTGCGCGAGGCGACGGCGCTGCCGGTCGTCGGCCTGGCCGAAGCGGCGATGCGCGCAGCGGCGCGTCACGGCCGCTTCGCGATCGTCACCGGCGGCGCCGCCTGGCAGCCGATGCTCGCGCGGCTGGCGCGCGCGCTCGAGCTCGACAAGCACGTCAGCGGCATCCACATCGTCGCGCCGACGGGCGCGCAGCTCGCCGCCGACTCGGGCGCCGCGCTCGCACTGCTGCGCGGCGCCTGCGTCCGCGCCGCGAGCGGGGCGCGACTGCGTGATCCTCGGCGGCGCGGCGCTCGCCGGCATGGCCGCGACGATCGCGCCGGCGCTCGCCGTGCCGCTGATCGACAGTGTCATGGCCGGCGCCGAGGCCGCGCTGGCAGCGCTCGCCGCCGTCGCGTCGCCGCCCGGGCGCGCACCGACCAGCGTCGCCTGGCGCGGCGTCTCGGCCGAGTTGGCGCAGCTGCTAGGGCTCGCCAGCATCTCCGGCTGATGGCCGCGCCATGCGCTCGACGACGTCGCAGATCCGGCCCGGCGTCGTCCACCAGGTCTTGGGCGACGCCGCGGCCAGATGACGCAGCGCCCGGCGCAAGCGGCCTGAGGCGATGCGGCTGGCCGACCAGATACGGATGCAGTGCGACGCCCATGACCAGCGGCTCGGCCTCGGACTGCTCGAGCATCTCGTCGAAGTGATCGACGATCAGGTCGGCGAAGTCGCGGCCGCTCATCGCGCGCGCGACGATCATCGGGATGTCGTTGACCTCCTGCGGATACGGAATCGACCAGAGCGGGCCGGCGCGCGTCGCGAGCTGCAGTCGGCTGGTCGTCGTGACACCAGTTGAGCGTGTAGCGGTAGCCGGTCTCGACGAGCAGATCGGGCGTGACCGCGCTCTCCGAGATCCAGGGCGAGAGCCAGCCTGCGGGCTCGCTGCCGGTCGCCAGGCGCAATCGCTCGCGACAGCCGAGCAGCAGCGCGCGCTCGTCGTCTTCGCTCATCGCGCCCTGGGCCTCGGCGTTGCTGCGGCCGTGGCCGACGATCTCGTCGCCGCGCGCGACGAAGGCGTCGATCAGCGCCGGCGCGTGATCGCAGACCGCGCTGTTGACGATCGCCGCGAGCGGCAGGCCGAGCGACTCGAACAGCTCGAGGCAGCGCCAGGCGCCGACGCGATTGCCGTAGTCGCGCCACGAATGGTTGAGCACGTCGACGCCGGCCGCCGCCGGCGCGAGCCGGGCGCCCAGGCCCTGCGCCGAAGGCGAAGTGCTCGACGTTGAAGCCGATATAGAGGGCGAGCCGGCCACCGTTCGGCCAGGCGTAGCGCGGCCGGCCGCCGATCGGCGAATAGGCGAAGCGACCGTGCGTCGACAGCGCCTTCATCGAGCCGACCCGCGATGGCGTCGAAAATGTCTTCATGCGCCGACATCATGCACGCCGCGTGCCGCCCGGGCCCGACGCGCCGCCATTGCGCGAGCGGAGATGAGCCCTCGCCGCACCCTGCTTCGCGGCGCCCTCGCCCTGCTCGGCGACGCGCTCGCGTTCGAGCCGCGTCCGCTCGACGTTCTCGTCGAAGGCGAGCGCATCGCCGCGATCGAGCCGGCGCAGACGATCGCGACGACGAGCGTTGACGCCGTCGTCGACCTGACCGAGCGGCTGCTCGTCCCCGGCCTCGTCAACGGCCACCAGCACTCGAACGAGCACTTCCAGCGCGGCCGCGCCGAAAACCTGCCGCTCGAGTTATGGATGCAGCTGGTTCGCCCGCGCGTGCCGGTGCCGCTGACGCCGCGCCAGGTTTATCTGCGGACGATGATCGGCGCGATCGAATCGCTGCGCACCGGCTGCACGACCCTGGTCGACGACTTCCCGCAGGCCGCCGGGATCGACCGCGCCGCCGTCGACGCGGCGCTGCAGGCTTACGAGGACGCGGGCATCCGCGCCCTGGTCGGCTTCGGCATGATGGACCGGCCGCTGATCGACAGCCTGCCGTTCGTCGACGAGCTGGTGCCGGCCGAGCTCGCGGCGCAGCTGCGCGGCGCGCCGCGAACCACGAGCGACGACTTCGAGTCGCTGGTGCGCGAGCTGGCGGCGACGCGCCATCCGCGCTCGCGCCGGGTCGGCGTGCTCGTCTCGTTGTCGGCGCCGCAGCGCTGCAGCGAAAGCTTCCTGCTCCGCATGCGCGCGCTGGCCGACGAGCTCGCGCTGCCGGTGATCTCGCACGTCCAGGAGACGCGGCTGCAGCTCGTCACCGGCGCGCTCTTCAACGGCTCGACGATCGTTGAGTACCTCGGGCGCATCGGCTTTCTCAAGCCGGCGACGAGCCTGATCCACGCCGTCTGGCTGAACCCGGACGAGATCGCGCTCCTCGCTCGAAGCGGCGCGACCGTGCAACACAACCCGTGGAGCAACCTGATGCTCGGCTCGGGCGTCGCGCCGGTGCGCGAGCTGCTCGACGCCGGCGTCGCCGTCAGCCTCGGCTCCGACGGCTCGTGCTCGACGCTGACGACGAGCATGCTCAACGTCGTCGGCAGCGCCGCCGCGGTCTCGAAGCTGCGCGGCAGCGAGCCGGGCCGCTGGCTGAGCGCCAAGGAAGCGCTGCACGCCGGCACGCTCGCAGGCGGCCGCGCCCTCGGCTTCGGCGATGCGCTCGGCAGCATCCGCGTCGGCGCGCTCGCCGACCTCACCGCCTATCGGCTCGACAATGTCACCTTCACGCCGCGCAACGATCCGCTGCGCCAGCTGGTTTACGCCGAGCGCGGCGCCGGGATCGACTTCTCGATGGTCGATGGCGTGGTCGTGGTCGAGCGCGGCCGCCTGACGCGCGTCGACGAACCGGAGCTGCTGGCCGAGATCGAGGCCGAGTTCCGCGGCCTCGCCGATCGTTATCGCGACGCAGAGGCGTCCGCCGCAGCGCAGCTGGCGGCGGTCGAGGCGATCTACCACCGCTCGCTCGAGCTGCCGATCCGCGCCGACACGCTGGCAGCGAAGCTGCCCTGACCGCCTTCTGCGGCCGATGACCCCGCCGGCGGGGCCGGCATCGCATCGTTCTACCATTTCCTTTTCTCGTTCAAGGAGCGCTCATGAGTCACTATGTCGATGGCTTCGTCGTCCCCGTCCCGCGCAGCAACCTCGATGCCTACGTCGCGATGGCGCGACGCGCCGGCGCGATCTGGAAGGAGCACGGCGCGCTTCAGTACTGGGAATGCGTCGGCGACGACGTCAAGCCGGGCAAGGTGACGTCGTTCCCGCAGGCGGTGCAGCTGAAGGACGACGAGACCGTCGTCTTCTCCTGGATCGTCTACGACTCGCGCGCGGAACGCGACCGGATCAACGAGAAGGTGATGGCGGACCCGCGCCTGAAGGACATGATGGATCCGAAGACGCTGCCGTTCGACGGCATGCGCATGTTCTGGGGCGGCTTCGCGTCGGCCGTCGAGCTGTGATCGCGGCGACAACGGGACGCGTGCGCTAGCCGGCGAACAGCTCGCGCGCGCGCTCGCTCGCGCCCTTCTTCACCCGCCCTGCGATCGCGACTGCGGCCGGCGTCGCCAGCATGCGCGCGAACACCGCGCGCACCGCCTCCGCCTGCACCGCTTCGGCCCGGGCCAGCAGCTCGGCGCGCGAGCGCACGCGGCCATGGACGAACAGGTCGAGCGCGGCGTCCTCGAGGCGGCGCGTCGGCCGCTCCTCGGCGCGCAGCGTGCGCACGGCGATCTGCTTCTTGGCGCGCTCGAGGTCGCCCGGCACGATCCGCTCGGCCTGCGCCGAGAGCAGGCGCCGGACCTCGCTGAAGAACTCGTCGAGCTGCGCCGGCGACGTCGAGGCCTCGATCACGAACTGGCCGCACAGCTCGCTGACGTCGGCCGAGCACGAGGCGTAGTAGACCAGGCCGCGGCGCTCGCGGATCTCGTCCATCAGCGGCGAGCTCATGCCTTCGCCGAAAAGCGCCGCGGCGACGACGCCGGCGTGGTAGTCCTCGCGCAGCGAGGCGATCGGATAGCCGAGGACGACGTGGGTCTGGCTGTAGCCCGGCTGGACGCGCGAGCCGACGCCGCCGACGTACGTCCGGCGGCGCGACCTCGTTGGCGCGGCCGCGGCGCGCCGCGCCGAACGCCGCGTCGGCCGCGGCGACGATCGCGTCGACGTCGATCGGCCCGGCGACGCCGACGACGATGTTCTCGCCCGCGTATTGCTCGGCGACGTAGCCGAGCAGCTCGTCGCGGCTGATGCGCTGGATCGTCAGGCGGCTGCCGATCACCGGCTGGGCGATCGGGTGGTTGCCGAACGAGAGCTTGTCGAACAGCTTGTCGGCGGTGGCGAGAACGTCTTCCTCGTCCTCGACCAGCTCGTGCAGGATCACCTGGCGCTCGCGCTCGAGCTCGGCCTCGGGAAAGCTGCTCTGCAGGACGATGTCGCCGAGCATGCGCGATGAAGCGCGGCGCGTCCTCGGCCAGGCCGCGCATGTGATACGCGGTGTGGTCCTTGTCGGTGTGGGCGTTGACGTCGGCGCCGAGACGCTCGGCGTCGAGGTTGATCTGCTGGCAGGTGCGCTCGTGCGTGCCCTTGAACGCCATGTGCTCGACGAAGTGGCTGATGCCGTTGAGGCGCCGGCTCTCGTGGCTGCTGCCGGTGCGGACGAACACGCTGACGTTGACGCTGCGCAGATGCGGCAGCCGGATGGCGACGACGCGAACGCCGTTGCCGAGGGTGACGACGCTGGTGTCGGGGTCGCGCAGGTCGGCGCTCACGGCGTCGCCCTGGCATCGAGGTCGGTCGCCGCCAGCAGCTCGACCAGGGCGTCGATGTCGAGCGGCTTGACCAGGTGGTGGTCGAAGCCGGCGGCGCGGGTCCGGCGCCGATCGTCGTCGCGCCCCCAGCCCGAGAGGGCGATCAGGAACATGTCGCGCGAACCGTCGCTCGCGCGCAGGCGCCGCGCCACCTCGTCGCCGCTCAGGCGCGGCATGCCGATGTCGAGGATGGCGGCGTGCGGCCGCAGCGTCGACGCGACTCGGAGCGCCTCCTCGCCGTCGTAGGCGACCGCGGTCTCGAACCCCATCAGGCGCAAGCATCGCCGCCATGCTGTCGGCGCTGTCGCGGTTGTCGTCGGCGACGAGGATGCGCGCGCCGTGGCCGGCGGCGGCGCGGCGCGGGCCGGCGGCCGGCGTCCGCGCGCGGCGGCGCGGCCTCGACCTCGGCCGGCAGCCGCACCTCGAAGCGGCTGCCCCGCCCCGGCCCCTCGCTCGCGACGCCGACCGTGCCGCCGTGCATCTCGACCAGCCGCTTGACCAGCGCCAGGCCGATGCCGAGCCCGCCCTGCGATCGGCTCGATGAGCGATCGACCTGCGCGAACATCTCGAACACGTCGGGCAGCCGGTCGACCGGAATGCCGATGCCGGTGTCGGCGACCGCGATCACCGCCTGTTCGCCGTCGCGCCGCGTCGTCAGCGTGATGCGGCCGCCCGCGGGCGTGTACTTGGCGGCGTTGTTGAGCAGGTTGGCGACGACCTGGGTCAGGCGCGTCATGTCGCCGTCGACGACGATCGCCGACCCGCTCGCCGGGCACCACGATCAGCTCGTGGCGCGCGGCGTCGATCACCGGCCGGCTGGTCTCGACCGCGTTCGCGATCACCGCCGAGAGCTCGATCCGCTCCTTGCGCAGCTCGACCTTGCCCTGCGAGATCCGGCTCACGTCGAGCAGGTCGTCGACCAGGTGGACGAGCTGGCGCAGCTGGCGCTCGATCATGCTGCGGGCGCTGTCGTGGACGGCGCTGTCGGCCGACAAGCGCATGATCTGCAGCGCGTTGCCGATCGGCGCCAGCGGGTTGCGCAGCTCGTGCGCGAGCGTCGCCAGGAAGACGTCCTTCCTGCGGTCGGCCTCGCGCAGCGACTCCTCGGCGGCGCGCCGCTCGCGGTCGGCGACCTCGCGCTCGGTGACGTCGCTGGCGATCGACAGCACCGACTCGACGTCGCCGTCGGCCGAGGTCTCGGGGATCAGTCGCGCCTCGTAGTGGCGCAGCTCGCCGCCAGGGGTGCGAAACGAGAAGCGCGCGTCCCGGCTCGTCCGGCTCTGCATGGACCGCGGCGATCAGACTCGCGCCACTCGTCGGCCAGCGCCGCCGGCATGCCGGCCTCCGCGTGGGTCTTGCCGATGAATGCGCTCGGCGGCACGCCTGTCAGTTCCTCGATTCGCGGGCTGACGTAGACGTGGCGCAGCTCGCGGTCGAAGCGCGTGAAGATGAAGGGTGAGTTCTCGACCAGCGCCGCGAACTCGCGCTGGCGGCGCGCGAGCTCGGCCATCGCCTCGCGCAGCGCCGCCGCGCTGCGGTAGCGCTCGCTGACGTCGCGGCTCACGAGCAGGCGGCCGTCGCTCGCCGCGCTCGCTTCGCGCAGCAGGGTCACCGTCGACTCGACATGGATCTCGGCGCCGTCGCGCCGGATGTGGACGCACTCGCCGCGCCAGGCGCCGACGTCGCGCAGCGTCGTCGCCGCCTTTGCCTCGCCGTCCTCGTCGTACCAGCGAACGGCGAATAGCTGGTCGAGCGGATGACCGAGCACCTGCGACGAGCCCTGGCCGTACTGCGACTCGGCCGCGGCGTTGAGATAGATCACGCGCTCGTCGGCGTCGACCGCGACGACCGCGTCCTTCATCTGCGCTAGCACGTCGCTGCGCAGCCGGTTCGACGCGGCGTTGGCGCTGTCGAGGGTGTAGACGTCGTCGCCGACGATCAGCGCATCGACCTCGCCGGTGCGGATCGCCTCGAGGGTCTGCTCGGCTTCGGCCAGGCGAACGCGCAGCGCCTCGATCTCGGCGCGCAGCTCGCGGTCGCTCGGCCCGGCCATCCTGTCCTCAGCCGGCCGCCGCGACGACGTCGAGGCCGGCCAGGATGCGTTCGGCGTTCGACATGTCGCCGATGAACCGGCGCTCCGGCAAAGGCAGCTCGCGCACCAGCGTCGGCGCGGCGATGATCTGGTGCTGCGCGGCGAGCGCCGGCGTCTGCGAAAGGTCGACCACCGCGAGCGCGTAGCGACCGCGCAGATGCGCCTCGCAAAGCTTGCGGACGTTGACGATCGCCCGCGCCGAGCGCGGCGTCGGCCCGCTGATGTAGAGGCTCAGGACGACGCGTGCACCGGCTTCCGGCTCGTTCGCCGCGGCGGCGGGACGCTTGGTTCGCGTGGTCATCTCAGCGCACCGGCTTGACGTCGAGGCCGACCAGGACGCGTTCCTCGTTGGAGAGGTCGCCGATGATCTTCCTGATCGGCTCGGGGAACTTGCGCACCAGCGTCGGCACCGCCAGGATCTGGTCGCCGGCGGCGAGCTTCGGATTGACGAGCAGGTCGATCACCTCGATCTCGTAGCGGCCTGCCAGGTGCGTCTCGCACAGCTGCTGGAGATTCTTCAGCGCCGCCGCCGACTTCGCGGTCTGGCCGGCGACGTAGAGGCGCAGCTGCCACTCGGCCTTGGCGGCGCGCACCGGCTTGCCGGGTTCGGCGGCAGGCTCTTTTCATGGCTTCTTTCGCTTCGCCGGCGCGCGCCGGGCGATGGGCACGGCGCCGGCGGCCAGGCCCGCTCTCCGCGCCCCGCCGCATCCGGCCGGTGAGCACCTTGCCCTCGGCGACGAAGACGTCGATCAGGTCGATGCCCTCGATCGGTGAGGACGAACTCGCGCACCTGGTTCGAGTGCGGCATGCCGCGCGACTTGATCACCTGCAGGGCGCGCGTGCGCTCGCCGTTGGCCTCGAGGTTCGACAGCAGCAGCCAGGTGTCCATCAGCGACGAGACGCCGACCTGCGTTTCGGCGAGCGCGGCGGTGCTGTCGCCGACCAGGCTGGTGAAGACGGCGGTGACATGGCTCTGCTTCAGGAAGTCGATCAGGCGCATCAGCGTCGGCTTCAGGCCGGTGTCGTCGCGGTCGAGCGACAGGTTGCTGATCGGATCGACGACGACGACGTTGGGCCGGAAATCGCGCACCGCGCCGTACATGAAGACGAGGTGCTGCTCGAGGCCCTGCAGCGTCGGCCGCGAGGCGTGGATGACGAGCTGACCCTTCTTCACCCAGCGCGCGAGGTCGATGCCGATCGAGCGCATGTTGCGCATCAGCTGCGCCGCCGACTCCTCGTAGGCGAACAGCATGACGCGCTCGCCGCGCGCGCACGCCGCGTTGGCGAAGCTCGCGCCGACGCTGCTCTTGCCGGTGCCGGGGGCGCCGGAGACGAGCATGCTGCTGTCGCGGAAGATGCCCTTGCCGCCGAGCATCTCGTCGAGCTTGGCGATTCCGGTCGGAACGCGTTCGGTCGACGCCGCATGGTCGAGGCGCAGCGACGTGATCGGCAGGACCGACAGGCCATCGCTGCCGATCAGGAACGGATACTCGTTGGTGCCGTGCGCCGAGCCGCGGTACTTGACGACGCGCAGGCGCCGGGTCGAGACCTCCTCGGTGACGCGATGGTCGAGCATGATCACGCAGTCGGCGACGTATTCCTCGAGGCCGTAGCGGGTGAGCGAGGACGCGCCGCGCTCGCCGGTGATCACCGCCGTGAGGCCGCGGTCCTTCAGCCAGCGAAACAGGCGGCGCAGCTCGGCGCGCAGGACGGCGTGGTCCGACAGGCCGGAGAACAGCGCCTCGATCGTGTCGAGCACGACGCGTTGCGCCTTGACGGTCTCGACCGCGTGCGCGAGGCGGATGAACAGGCCCTCGAGGTCGTACTCGCCGGTCTCCTCGATCTCGCTGCGCTCGATGCGCACGTAGTCGAGCGCGACCTTCTTCTGCCGCGCCAGCTTGTCGAGGTCGAAGCCGAGCGAGCGGACGTTGGCGGCGAGCTCCTCGGCGTTCTCCTCGAACATCATGAACACGCCATGCTCGCCGTAGCGGACGGCGCCCTGGACGATGAACTCGGCCGCGAGCATCGTCTTGCCGCAGCCCGGGCCGCCGACGACCAGCGTCGGCCGGCCGCGCGGCAGGCCGCCGCCGGTGATCTCGTCGAGGCCCTCGATGCCGGTCGGCGCCTTGGCGAGCGGCGCCGAACTGTTGTCTTTCTTCGTGGTCATGGTGCGGGAGGGGCTGCGAGCGCGGATCATTATCCGGGCGCAGCGGCGCGCCGGCTGTCAGCGAACGCCCTCCGGGCTGGTCAGGCCAAGCGCCCGGATGCGATTTCAGTCGCTCGCCGTGCCGTGCATCCGCGCCGTGAAGCCCTGGTTGGAGGTGAACAAGACGTCGACCTCGTTGCCGCGAAACGCGAGCCGGTAGGTCATGACCAGGCCTTCGGTCACCAGGCGCGACGTGATCTCGAACTCGCTCTCGCTCAGCCAGCGACCCTTGGCGGCGACGACGTCTGCGCCGGCCTCCTGGATGCGGAACAGTCCATCGAGACCGATCGGTCCGGCGAAGCGGCGCGGCGGACCGCCGGCGAAACCGTCGATCGTGGCGTCGTAGCGCGGCTCGGCCGTTGCCAAGTCGAGCTTGAGCGATCGCAGACCGGACGGGTTCGGCTCGAATCGCCAGAGCCGGCCCGATACCGCCTTGGCAAGCGGCGGCGCCGCTGCCACCGGTGTCGCCCTTTCCACCGCCGCGTCGCGCATGCGCTCGGCGAGGCGCGCGGTGGCGACGGCATCGGCGGGCAGCGGCGTCGCCGACCGCACGGCGGCGACGATGCGATCGATCAGCGGCAGGAACGGGTAGTGGCGCCTGCCGGTGACGACGGCGACGACGTCGACCTCGGGCAGGACGATGATCAGCTGGCGCAGGAAGCCGACCGCCATGTAGGCGTGCCGATCGGGAATCGTCCACCAGCCGTTGGCGTAGCGAAACGCCGGCGCGGCACCGAAGCCCATGTCGACCGAGGCGTGAAAGACATGCTCGCTCCATGCCGGCGGCAGCAGCTGCTCGCCCGCCCACTGGCCGTGGTGCAGGTAGAGGTAGCCGATCTTGGCCATGTCGCGCGGCTCGAGGAACAGGCCGAAGCCGCCGATGCGGATTCCCTGCGGGTCCTGGCGCCAGGTGCCCTCGCGGATGCCGAGCGGCGCGAACAGCGCCTGGCGCGCGTAGGCGAGCGTGTCCATGCCGGTCTTCTTGGTCAGGATCGCCGAGAGCAGGTGCCAGGTGCCGCTGTCGTAGTTGAAGGCGCGTCCGGGCGGCTGCGCCATCGGCCGGTCGAGGACGAAGCCGACCCAGTCGCGGCTCCTCGCCATCTGCAGCATCGTCTCGGGCGGCGCGTCCGTCAGCGGCTCGTTCCAGTCGAGCCCCGAGGTCGAATCGAGCAGCGTCTCGATCGTGATCGCCTTCTTGGCGGCGTCGAGCCGGGCGATCTCGCGCTCGAAGAACAGGTCGACGACCGGCTGGTCGAGCCGGCCGATCCGCTCCTCCTTGACGGCGATGCCGACGAGCGTGCGCGACGACCGCCTTGGTGACCGAGTTGACCAGGTGCGGCTGGCCGGCGCGAAAGGGCGCGTAGTACGCCTCGGCGACGAGCTTGCCGTGGCGAATGACGAGCAGGCTGTCCATGTCGCTCGCGGCGCCGAAGTCGACCAGGTCGGCGAGCGCCGCCGACGAGACGCCCTCGGCCTCGGGCGTCGCGGTCTCCCAGCCTGCGGTCGGCCACGGTGTCGCGGCGTTGTCGGCGGCGAGCGCACTGCCGACCGCCACGAGCAGCGCGCTCGCGCCGGCGCAGCGCCGCGATGAAGCGCATCGCTATCGCTTGCGAACGGGACTGGCGCGCGTACCGAGGCTGCGCAGCCGACCGACCACGCCCGTCGGCAGGTAGTAGACCGAGAGCACGAACAGGATGCCGAGCCAGAGCAGCCAGCGGTCGGGCGAGACGATCTGCGCCAGCACCGGCACGCCCTCGACCGCGCTGGCACCGAGCTTCATCAGGTCCTGCAGGTAGTTCTGCGCCAGCACCAGCAGCACGCTGGCGACGACCGCGCCGTAGATCGTTCCCATGCCGCCGATGACGACGATCAGCAGCACGTCGAGCATGATCTCGAACGAGAGCGTCGTGTCGGGGCCGTTGTAGCGCAGCCAGAGCGCGAGCAGGACGCCGGCGAGCGTCGCGAACAAGGCCGAGACGACGCTCGCGATCGTGCGGTAGACGACGGTGCGGTAGCCGATCGCCTCGGCGCGGAAGTCGTTCTCGCGGATCGCCTGCAGGACGCGCCCGAACGGCGAGTTGACGATCCTGAGCAGCGCCAGCACCAGCGCCGCCGCGGCGACGAAGAGCAGGTAGTAGGTGACCAGCCGCCCGTCGATCGAGGCGCCGAGGAACGGCGCTTCGGCGTACGACGTTCCCGGCTGCAACGCCTCCGGAACCTTGAACGTCAGCCCGTCCTCGCCGCCGGTGATGTCGGAGAGCTGCGAGGCGAGCGTGGCGAACGCCGAGGCGACGGCGAGCGTGATCATGGCGAAGAAGATCGCGCGCACGCGCAGGCTGAACAGGCCGATGACGAGCGAGAGCAGCAGCGAGACGACGAGCGCGCAGGCGATGCCGAGCGCGAGCGCCGGCCAGCTCGGGCCGAGCCGCGTCGCCGCGATCGCGACGCCGTAGGCGCCGATGCCGAAGAACATCGTGTGCGCGAAGCTGACGATGCCGGTGTAGCCGAGCAGCAGGTCGAAGCTCGCCGCGAGGACGATGAAGACGATCACCTTGGCGGCGACGTTGAGCGCCTTGGTGCCGGGGAAGATGAACGGCGTCAGGGCGAGCGCGACGACGATCGCGATCAGCGCCAGCGCCAGCCAGCGGTTGCGCGGCAGGTCGTGCGAGAGGAGTCGGCGCAGCATCTTCGACGGCCTAGCGGTTCGTCACCGGATAGAGCCCTTGCGGCCGCCAGAGCAGCACCGCGACCATCAGGCCGATGCTCGAGAACATCGTCAGCTTGGGCGCGAGAAAGCCGACGTAGTTGCTCATCAGGCCGACCAGCAAGGCGCCGAACAGGCAGCCGAGCGTCGAGCCGAGGCCGCCGATGATGATGACGATGAAGAGCAGCACGTTGACCTGGCCGCCGATCTGCGGCACGACGATCTGCTGGTTCATTCCCCAGAGGCACCCGCCGAGGCCGGCGAGCGCCGAGCCGGCGGCGAAGACGCCGACGAACAGGCGCCTGATGCGGTAGCCGAGGCTCTCGACCATCTCGCGGTCCTGCACGCCGGCGCGGATCAGGAGGCCGATCTTGGTCCGGTTCAAGGTGTAGAGCAGCGCGAGCAGGACGACCAGGCCGATCACGACCGAGACCAGGCGCAGCTTTTCGACGCTGGCGTCGCCGATCAGGAGCGAGCCGCGCAGGCCCTCCGGCGGCGGCAGCGGAATCTGCGCCGGGCCCCAGACGACCTTGATCAGCTCCTCGCCGATGATCGCGCCGCCGATCGTCACCAGGATCTGCTTCAGGTGCTGGCCGTAGACCGGGCGGACGATGACGCGCTCGAAGACCAGGCCGATCGCGCCGGCGAGCAGCATCGCCGCGATCATCGCGACCGCGATCGCCGCCAGGTTCTGCGCCACGCTCGCCGCCGTCGCCCAGTCGCCGAGCGACGTGAAGACGCTGGTGGCGATGTAGGCGCCGAGGGCGATGAACAGGCTGTGGCCGAAGTTGAGCACGTCCATCAGGCCGAACACGAGCGTCAGGCCCGAGGCGGCGATGAAGATGATCATTCCCATCGCCAGGCCGGCGATGGTGAGCGTGAGCCAGGTCGACGACGAGCCGATCACCGGCCACGCGGCGAGCGCGATCGCCGCCACCAGGGCGAGCGGGCGCAGATCGAAGCGGCTCCTGGCGAGCGCTTCGCGCGGCCGGCGGCGCGGCCGAAGCGACGGCGCTCGTCATCGCGGCTCGCTCATTGATGCGCCCCCAACGACAGCCCGAGCAGGCGGTGCTGCAGCGCCTCGTCGGCGGCGAGCTCGGCCATCGCGCCGCGGTGGACGACGCGGCCGTCGTCCATCACCGCGACCCGGTCGCCGAGCGCCTTGGCCATCTGGAAGTTCTGCTCGACCAGCAGCACCGTCGTCGCCGTGCGCTTCAGCTCGCGCAAGGCGGCGATCAGGTTCTGCACGATCGCCGGCGCCAGGCCCTTGCTCGGCTCGTCGATCAGGAGCAGCCGGCGCGGCTCGACGATCGCGCGGGCGATCGCGAGCATCTGCTTCTGCCCGCCCGAGAGCTTGCCCGCCGGATAGAGCCAGAACTTCTTCAGCGCCGGGAACAGGCCGAACAGCCACTCGAGGCGGGCGCTGTCGAGCTGCGCCAGCGTGCGTGCCTTCCGCGCCGCGAGCAGCATGTTCTCGGCCACGCTCAGGTCGGAGAAGATGCCCATGTTCTCGGGCACGTAGGCGATGCCCTGCGCCGCGATCTCGGGCGTGCGCAGCTGGCTCGCCGCGGCGCCGCGGTCGCCTTCGCTCGCCGGGCCGCCGATCTGCTGGCCGTCGAACACGACCGAGCCCTGCGACGCTGCCCACAGGCCCATGATCGTCCGGAGCGTCGTCGTCTTGCCGGCGCCGTTGCGACCGAGCAGCATCGTCACCTCGCCCGCCGGCACGTCGAAGTCGACGCCGTGCAGGATGTGGTACGCGCCGATGTGCGTGTGCACGCCGGTGAGCCTGAGCAGCGCGTCGCTCATGCCGGCTCCGCCTCCGGCGCGAGGCCGAGATAGGCTTGTTGCACGATCGGCGAGGCGATCACCGCCGCCGGCTCGCCGTCGGCGACGAGCTGGCCGTTGTGCAGGACGATGATCCGGTCGGCGAGCTCGCGCACGACGTCCATCTTGTGCTCGACCAGCAGGATCGTCTTGTCGGTCTCGCTCTTCAGGCGCCGGATCAGGTCGAGGATCACCGGCACGTCGTCGACGCTCATGCCGGCGGTCGGCTCGTCGAACATGTAGACGCTCGGCTCGAGCGCCATCAGCATCGCCACCTCGAGCTTCCTCTGGTCGCCGTGCGGCAGGCTGCTCGCCGCGGCGTCGGCGCGGTCGCCGAGGCGCACCGCCTCGACCAGCGCGCGGGCGCGGCGCAGCGTCGCCTGGCTGTCGAGCCAGACCGAGAACAGGCTCAAGCCCTTCCTTGCGCTTCGACTGCACCGCCAGGCGCACGTTCTCGAGCACGCTCAGGTTCGGGAACAGCTGCGTCAGCTGGAAGGCGCGGCCGAGGCCGCGATGGGTGCGCGCCGACACCGTCTCGCGCGTGATCTCGGCGCCGTCGAGCCAGACCGAGCCGGCGCTGGCGCGCAGCTGGCCCGAGATCAGGTTGAAGTAGGTCGTCTTGCCGGCGCCGTTCGGGCCGACGATCGCGGTCAGCGTTCCCGGCGCGAAGCTGCACGAGACGCGATCGACGGCGACGTGGCCGCCGAACCGGATCGTGAGCTCTTTGGTCTCGAGCACGGCGCCATGCGCTCCGCTCGCGCCGATTCAGCGCTTGTTCTTGATCGGGATGTCCATCTCTTCCGGCTTGATCTCGCGCACCAGCTCCGGAACGCCCCAGGCGAACGCCGGGTCGTCCTTGATCCGGAAGTGATACATCGACTGCATCGCCTGGTGGTCTTCCTTGCGGAAGGTCATCTTGCCCTTGGGCGTCTCGAAGCTCATGCCTTCCATCGTCTTGATGAGCTTTTCGGTGTTGGTGTCGCCGCCGGTCTTCTTCAGCGCCTCGACCAGCGCGATCGCCGCGCTCATGCCGCCGGCGGTGAAGAAATCGGGCGGCGTCTTGAACTGCTTGTAGTGGTTGGCGACCAGCCACTCGTTGACCGGATTCTTCGGCATGCCGAAGTAGTAGTAGGTCGCGCCTTCCATGCCGGGGAGCTGCTTGTAGGCGACCATCGCCGGCAGGATGTTGCCGCCGGTCGGCGATCTCGATGTTGTAGCGCTTCAGGTCGAGGTCGGCGATCTTGAACGGGTTGCCGGCGCCGGCCCAGATGATCCAGATCATCTTGCGGCCCGGCTTGTCCTTCAACGCGTCGATCAGGCGCTGCGCGCCGGCGGTGAAGTCGGTGGTCGCCGGCGGCAGGTATTCCTCGTGGACGATCTTGGCCTTCTTGAGCGCGTCCTTGAACGCCTTGACGCCGTCGCGGCCGAACGCGTAGTCCTGGGCCAGCGTGGCGATCGAGACGTCGTCCTTGTCGAGCGCCACGGCGTTGGAGATCGCGTCCTGCGAGCTGTTGCGGCCGGTGCGGAAGATGTACTTGTTCCACTTGTCGCCGGTGATCGAGTCGGCGACCGCCGGCTCGACCAGCAGGATCTTCTTGTACTCCTCGGCCACCGGCAGCAGCGCCAGCGCGACGCCCGACGACGACGGGCCGACGGCGATGTCGGCCTTGTCGTCGCCGTAGGCGGTCGCGAGCAGGCTCTTGCCGACGTCGGGCTTGCCCTGGTCGTCCTTCTCGATCACGACGATCTTCTTGCCGGCGACGGTCATCGTGCCGCCGGTGGCGTAGTCGAGGCCCATCATGAAGCCGGTCTGCGTCTGCTTGCCGTAGGCCTCGAGCGGCCCGGTCTTGCTGTAGACGTGGGCGATGCGGATCTCGCCCTTCGATTGCGCGAACGCCGACGGCGCGAGCGCGAGCGCTGCCGCGGCGACGGCGGCAAGCATCGTGCGGCGACGGCCGCGAAGAGCAAGTGCGAATGGGGACGACATGAGAAAGCTCCTGGGCGAAGGTCGCACGGCTCGCGCGGGGCGAGATCGGCGCAAAGTTTAGGGGATCGTTCGCCGTTCGACGGGCTGAACGAGGGCGCGAACGCCGCGCGCTTGAACCCACCCGCCTCCTACGTCAACTCCAGTCGAAGTTGCACGTCGTCGTCTGCGATGTCTCGCGCACCGCCCCGATCTGCTCGGGCGTCAGCGAATCGATCGCAAGCCCGGGGCGGGACGCGCTCGGCGTCGAGCAGGATCTGGGCGTCGCCGTTGCCGCGGCCGCGGCCGCGCAGGATCGCGCCGCCGCGGCCTGCCGGCCCTGGACCGCGACCCCGGGGCCAGCGCTTCAGCCCGTCGCCCGGGGTCGAGTCGGGAACGCGGTCGATCTCGTCGCCGCCGACGATGATCTTGGCGGCTCTCGAGTTGCGCCGCTCCTGGACGTCGTCGGGGCGGCTGCCGGTGAGCTCCACCGGCGCCAGCTGCCCTTCGGCGGCGGCTTTCGCTGCCGCCGGCGCTGGCGGCCGGCCGGCGCCGGGGCGACCGAGGGCGCCTCGGCGTTCTGCGCCGCGCGGGGCCACCGCGTCGGCCCGATCGCGCGGGCGCCGAGGACTCGGGGCGCAGGCGCAGCCGACGAGCCCGCGCGCGCCTTCGATCCTCACCGGGTGGCGAGCCCAGCAAACGTGCGCTCGGGCGCGATGGCGTCGGCGGGCGATGGCGTCATCGACGATCATGCGGTGCCGGTGGGGACGGCACCGCTGCCGAATTGAGCGCCGCTCGCGCCGCAAGCCGGCGCCGCCGGCCGAAGCCGGCGCCTCGGCGATCGGCCGGATTGACGGCCGGGCCAACGCAGCAAGAATCGTCTGCCTTAGTCCTGCTCCGCGCTCCCGCGAATGACCTCCGTCGCCGCCAATTCCAACCTGTTCGTCGCCCTGCGCGCCGGCTTCCCCGACGACCTCGACCGGACCGCCATCGAGACCGTCGAGTCGGGCCTTTGCTACACCTGGCGCGACCTCGAGCGGGCGACGGCGCATGCTCGCCAACCTGCTCGACTCGCTCGAGCTGCCGCCGGCGCGCCGCATCGCGGTGCAGGTCGAGAAGTCGGTCGAGGCGCTGCTGCTCTACCTGGCCGTGCTGCGCGCCGGCTACGTCTACCTGCCGCTCAACACCGCCTACCAGAGCGGCGGAGGTCGAGCTACTTCCTCGGCAACGCCGAGCCGGCGCGTGGTCGTCTGCAGCCCGGCGCGACTTCGGCTGGGTCAGCCAGCTCGCCTTCGCGCCGGCACGCGCACGTGTTCACGCTCGGCGACGACCGCAGCGGCACCTGCTCGAGCGCGCCGCGCCGCTACGCCGACGCGCTTCGAGACGGTGCCGCGCGGCGCGCGACGACCTCGCGGCGATCCTCTACACCAGCGGCACCACCGGGCGCAGCAAGGGCGCCATGCTCACGCACGGCAACCTGCTGCTCCAACGCGCTGACGCTGCAAGCGCTCCTGGGGCTGGCGCACGCGCCGAGGCGGCGACGTGCTGGTCCACGCGCTGCCGATCTTCCACGTGCACGGCCTCTTCGTCGCGCTGCACGGCGCGCTGCTCGACGGCAGCGCAGATGCTCTGGTTCGCCCGCTTCGATGCCCGACGCGCGATCGATCGCGCGCTTGCCCGACGCGACCGTGTTCATGGGCGTGCCGACGCTCTACGTGCGCCTGCTCGCCGAGCCGCGCGCTCGACCCGCGAGGCCGTGCGCGCCACATGCGCCTGTTCGTCTGCGGCTCGGCGCCGCTGCTGCCGAGACCTTCAGCGCCTGGACGCGAGCGCACCGGCCACCGCATCCTCGAGCGCTACGGCATGAGCGAGACCGTGCATGCTGACCTCCAACCCCTACGACGCGAGGACGGCGAGCGCCGCGGCGGCACCGTCGGCTTCCCGCTGCCCGGCGTGCGAGCTGCGCGTGCGCGGCGACGACGGCGCGCGCCTGCGCCGCGGGCGAGATCGGCGACATCGAGGTGACGGGGCCGAACGTGTTCGCGGGCTACTGGCGCATGCCGGAGAAGACGCGCGAGGAGTTCACCGCCGACGGCTGGTTCCGCACCGGCGACGTCGGCCAGCTCGACGACGACGGCTACGTCACCATCGTCGGCCGCAGCAAGGACCTGATCATCAGCGGCGGCTACAACGTCTACCCGGCGGAGATCGAGGGCTGCATCAACGACCTGCCGGGCGTCGCCGAGAGCGCCGTGGTCGGCGTGCCGCATCGCGGACTTCGGCGAGGCCGTCGTCGCCGTCGTCGTCGCGCAAGCGACGGCGCCGCGCTCGACGCGAGCAGGCCTGATCGGCGCGCTGAAGGCGAAGACTCGCGAACTTCAAGGTGCCCAAGCGCGTCTTCTTCGTCGACGAGCTGCCGCGCAACACCATGGGCAAGGTGCAGAAGAACCTGCTGCGCGACCGCTACGCCGCGCTCTTCGCCGACTGAAACGAAAAAAGGCCGGCGCTTGCGCAGCCGGCCTCCCCGTTGCGATTCGCCGCGCTCAGCGATCGTGGGCGTAGATGTCGACGTCCTTGGTTTCGCGGCACGAACAGCGGCCGACCACGAAGGTCATCGCCGGCGATCGACCATCGGATACCAGAGGCCGTAGTAGATGTTGCCGGTGGCGCCACCATGGCGAAGGCGGTGGTGGGCAGGAAGCCGCCGAACCAGCCGTTGCCGATGTGGTACGGCAGGCTCATCGAGGTGTAGCGGATCCGGGTCGGGAACATCTCCACCAGCATCGCCGCGATCGGGCCGTAGACCATGGTCACGTAGAGCACCAGCAGGCACAGGATGCGACCACCAGCCATGACCTTGTCGCATGCTCGGCCGGGTCGGCCTTGGCCGGATAGCCGGCGGCCTTCAGCGCGTCGCCGACCGCCTTCTTGAACGCGCGCGATGCCTTGGCGTGCTGTCGGCGTCGAACTTCGCGCTTGGCCAGCGTCGCCGCTGAGCGGCGGATCGTCTTGTCGCCGATCTTGACCGCTCGCCACCGTGCCGGCGCGGCGCCGCCTGGTTCGTCGTAGCTCACCGGCTTGGCCAGGCACCGCTTGGCGATGTCGCAGGAGCTGGTGAAGTCGATCTCGCGCCGATCGGGTTGAACTGGAACGCGCAGTTCGCCGGGTCGGCGATGCACGACGACCGGTTCGCTCGCCTGCGCCGCGGCGAGCGCCGGGATTGGCCGCATTCGGTCAGCGCCTTGAAGATCGGGAAGTAGGTCAGCGCCGCCAGCAGGCAGCCGGCCAGGATGATCGGCTTGCGGCCGATCTTGTCCGACAGCCAGCCGAACACCACGAAGAACGGCGTGCCGATCAGCAGCGCGGCGGCGATCATCAGTTGCGCCGTGTCGGCGTCGACCTTCAGCGTCTTCGTCAGGAAGAACAGCGCGTAGAACTGGCCCGTGTACCAGACCACCGCCTGGCCGGCGGTGAGGCCGACCAGCGCCAGGATGCACCATCTTCAGGTTGCGCCATGCGCCGAACGACTCGGTCAGCGGCGCCTTCGAGGTCTTGCCCTCGTCCTTCATCTGCTGGAACACCGGCGTCTCGTCCAGCCGCAGGCGGATCCACAGCGAGACGGCCAGCAGCAGGATCGAGACCAGGAACGGGATGCGCCAGCCCCAGGTCGTCGAAGCTCGTCGCCGAGCGTCGCTGGCACGCCGATGATCACCATCAGCGACAGGAACAGGCCGAACGTCGCCGTGGTCTGGATCCAGCGGTGTAGACGCCGCGCTTGCCGTGCGGCGCGTGCTCGGCGACGTAGGTCGCCGCGCCGCCGTACTCGCCGCCCAGCGCCAGGCCCTGCATCAGGCGCAGGCGCGATCAGGATCACCGGCGCGGCGACGCCGATCGAGCGCGTAGCTGGGCAGCAGGCCGACGACGAAGGTCGACAGGCCCATGATCAGGATGGTGACCAGGAAGGTGTTCTTGCGGCCCATCATGTCGCCCAGCCGGCCGAACACGATCGCGCCGAACGGCCGCACCGCGAAGCCGGCGGCGAAGGCCAGCAGCGCGAAGATGAAGCCGGCTGGTCGGGTCGACGCCGGAGAAGAACTGCTTGGCGATGATCGCCGCGAGCGAGCCGTAGAGGTAGAAGTCGTACCACTCGAAGACCGTGCCGAGCGACGAGGCGAAGATGACTTTCTTCTCCTCGCGCGTCATCGGCCGGGCGATGTTGGCGCCTGCTGGGACCGCTGCTGTGACCATGTAGAAAC